>JBAZKC010000001.1:0-646801 GCA_041651035.1 Candidatus Omnitrophota bacterium
CATAAGTGAATTCTGTTTTTACCTTAACCAATTCAATTTTTTTGCATAACTTCTTAATCAATCTGCACCTATCAACGCCTCCGCCAAATCCGCCATGCTGTGTCTATAAGGTAGACAACGGCCATCCAAAGGTCTTGATAAAGACCTTTGGATGACATGTCGAATTCTGGCCCAAAGATTTCGAGCTGTCTTCCAAGCGAGAAATCGACGGCCGTTTAGAATTCGACGTTTCCTTGCTATTCATAGCTATTCTCATACTTTGCTTCCTGCCGCGAGAGATTTTCGAGCAAGATTTGAAATTCGGGGTAACCCTTCCTGCGCGAGATTTTGCCGCCGTTTTGAGGCCGGTGCAACTTTCTTAATCTTCATATTTTTACCTCTTTTAAATCTAAGATATCACGTACATTCATCTGCTAAGAAACTAAAACAGGACGCCCTGTTATTTCACACTCCACTGGAATGACTCAAAATCAAACGCAGACCGCTCAACTGGACAATAGATGTCTCTATCTTTTAAGACATCGGCGACTTTATTCTTCCTGCTATTTTTCATGCCAGGACAAACAACAACACGCCGAATAAAATCCTTTGTTAATTGAACGCGAATACCCTTATTAGGTTTTCGTCCGCGTAATAAACTTGAATTTCCCAACATGAAACTATCACAAATAACACGAAATTCTTTCTCAAATGATAATGCAGAATGCTTAAGTGACAATCCTCCTAACGCAAAGCAGTGAGAAGGATTAGATATGTTTTGTCCATTTGGATCAGAAAACTCAAAAGTTGATTGTTCGACTTCGCTAGGAGGGTTTTCCTTTGGATTTATATAGGTTACATTACGCGCCATAATAAATAATTTCCTGTTGTGAGCTTGCCACAATTTTTCAAACATAGCTTTTAATTTATCAATATCAGTCTCTATGCATACACCGCAAGTATCTTGGGAATACAGTTTCCACATCGCCATTGATTCTTCTGTTGAATTATACCAACAACTCAAGAAAACATGTGTTAAAGCGTCATTAATTTTGCCTCTTCCCATGATCGGAGTTGGCTCAATAATATCAACATCAGTAATCGTTTCATTGCCCATTTCTATTTGCTTACGATTGAAGACATTTAAATTTTGTGTAGCGATCTGTTCAGCAATCTGCCGCCAATGAAATATTGTCAATCCTTCCCATGGATCATTTTTGAGATAATAATTTGCTGGAGGAAGGAATAAACCTTTCCTACAAACATCAACAAACCGTTTAAATGTCATGTAACGAGAAATAATCATTGTTTCACCTTTTAGAATCTATTTTTATTATCACCAAAATCATCTCGCGTCACTTACACCAATGAACAACCGAAGGTTTTAGCAAATATTAATTTATTCACTCTAATTGTTCCTATTTATTAGATTCACAACCAGCATTACTATAATATCGCGTTCACTGGGCTTGCTTTCAGCAGTCATTAACGTCAAGGCAACCAGGGCATTATCGGCAATGCGCTTTGAGCCATCTTCTTTATACAAGAGACTATTTTTCTCTAAAAACCATAGAAATATTGAAGCTGCAATCCGCTTGTTGCCGTCAACAAATGAGTGATTTTTGACAATAAAATAAAGAAGGTTAGCTGCCTTCTCTTCAACGCTTGGGTATAAATCTTTTCCGTCAAACGTCTGATAGATTGAAGATACCGAACTCTTAAACGATTTATCGCGCTCTGTACCGAAAAGATTTGAACTGCCGATTCTTTCTTTAAGCTTATTTACAGCTTCTATTGCGAGTTGGTAGCTTAAAACAAATTTCTCTTCTCTTGAAGTTTTACTTATCTTAAGCCGCTTATAGTCATAGTCATCTAAAAGCCCAAGAGCGTAGTTATAATCGTTGATAACCTCAAGCAGGCCCATAGCTTCTTTGTATTCAAGCTGTTTACGGTCTTTCATACTGCCGATAAGTTTTACTGCCCGTTGTAATGCCTGAAGTTTTCGAGCTTGTTCTTTTAAGCGCTTTTCATTTAAAGTGTACCCGTCAATTAGATGCCGCTTTAAGATATTGGTAGCCCAAATACGAAACTGGGTAGCTCGAATAGAATTAACCCTATAGCCAAGCGAAATTACCGCATCAAGGTTATAGAATTTTACCGGCTTATCTGAAAAAGCAATGTGCAAAAAATGCACATTGCTTTTTCCGTCCAATTCACCAGAACGGAATATATTACCTAGGTGCTTAGTAATAACACTCCGCTCTGTTTTAAAAAGTTTTGCTATTTGCTCTTGTGACAGCCAAACAGTTTCCTGCTCCAACTTAACCTCAAGCTGGATTTTTTTATCTTTGGTTCGATAAATGGCAATCTCGCCTTTTGACGGAATCTCAATAATTTTGTTTTTCATAATTTACTAATTTTTAGAAAATAGTATAAATAAATGGCGTCAGTGTTGAAGATTGCGTAAAAAACATAAGCGCGCCCAATAATAAAAATATGATAATGATAGGCGCAAGCCACCATTTCTTCCTTGCTTTAAGAAAAAGCCATAATTCTTTAAAAATAGCCAATTTTGACATCTTGGCTTCCTTTTGTTAAAATTGCCTCTCGTAATCAGCCGGTAGAAATTGCTTATTTTCTTTGGGCTTCCAATACGAGCCGCGGGAACGATCGAACTTTCTTTCTAAAAGATCCACCCTGAATAAACGCATGATCAAGCCAATGGGTGAGAAAATAAAATAAAAAATAAAACATAATAACAGCCTCGTATTAAGCCAACTTAAAACAAAGGCCAGCTTCATCCATGGGATATAAAAATACTTTAGCAAGGCCGGGGCGCATAGCGTAAGCAAAAGAAAGAATAAGGAAACTACCCCTGTCAGGATCAGGGAGTGTTTATCCCTAAGAAAAAGAATCAACGTAATCCCGGCAAAACATAGCGCCATGATCAGGCCAAAGTTCCTTAAAATATTCTTATCTGTTTTTATTTTATCCATTATCTTAGTCTAATTCAAAATGTTTTTTCCAACCTTCGTCTTTTTCAACGCTTTTCTGAAGCCGCTTATCCAAAAGGTAACTTCCCATGACTAAATAATCCATCTCTGTGCGCATAAAACAGGAAAATGCGTCTTCCGGGGTAGAGACCAAAGGCTCTCCCCGCACATTAAATGAGGTATTTATAATAACAGGGCAGCCCGTTTCTTTAAAGAACTCATTTATCGTATCATAATAGAGAGGTTGATCATCCCTCTTAACAGTCTGTACCCTGGCTGAATAATCAACATGAGTTACTGCTGGAATTAACGAACGCTCAACTTTAAGCTTATCTAATCCATTGGCTGCCTTAAGCGCGATATCCACATCCAGCCTCTTATCTTTTTTTATGGGAGCAGTAAAAAGCATATACGGGCTTTCTCTATCCAACTCAAACCATTGCGCAGCTTCTTCTTGAAGCACCGCAGGGGCAAAAGGGCGAAAGGACTCGCGATATTTGATCTTAAGATTCATCTTGGCTTGCATCTCTTTATTCCTCGCGTCAGCAATAATGCTCCTGGAACCTAAAGCGCGCGGCCCAAATTCCATTCTTCCCTGAAACCAGCCAATGATATTTCCTTCCTCAATAAGCCTGGCAACAGATTTCGGCAGCTCTAACAAATTAAGTTTCTTAAATGGGATGTTTTTGCCTTTCAGGAAATCGCCAATCTCTTCATCATCGTAGGCGGGCCCTAAAAAAGAAGCCTGCGGAGAATCCGTGATGCCACCGGAGGACCGGTTATTCCCAAGATGTTTATGCCAAATCAATAACGCCGCGCCCAAAGCCCCGCCAGCGTCTCCGCTTGCCGGTTGAACCCATATATTCTCAAACGGCCCTTCGCGTAAAATACGGCCGTTGCTTACACAATTAAGAGCTACGCCTCCTGCCAGACAGAGATTTTTTTGTCCGGTAGTCTTATAGATATGCCTGGACATCTTCAACATAATATCTTCAGTAACTTTTTGGATAGAAGCGGCTAAATCCATCTCTTTCCGCGTAATCCTGGTCTCTGGTTTACGAGGCGCTCCGCCAAATAAACGGTCAAACTTACCATTGGTCATACGTAACCCATTGCAAAAACCAAAAAATTCCATATTTATCCTGAAAGAACCGTCATCTTTAATATCCACTAAATTCTTAAGAATCAGATCTGCATAGCGCGGCTGGCCATAAGGAGCAAGCCCCATCAATTTATATTCGCCTGAATTAACTTTAAATCCGGTGTAATAAGTAAACGCTGAATAAAGGAGTCCCAGTGAATGCGGAAATCTCAGATAATATCGCGGTTCTAAATTGTTACCTTTGCCTATACCAAAGGCTGCTGTTTCCCATTCGCCAACACCATCTATAGTAAGAAACGCCGCTTCCTTAAATGGCGAAGGATAAAAAGCGCTGGCGGCATGAGATTCATGATGGCCGCAAAAGAGGATTTTCCCCTGATACCCAAGCTGATCTTTAATAATTTCAGGGATCCATAATTTCTGCTTAAGCCATGAAGGTATGGCCTGGATAAATTGTTTTATCCCTGAAGGGGCATAGGTAAGCGCGGTTTCGAGAATGCGCTCAAACTTAATAAATGGCTTATCATAGAAAACCACATAATCGAGGCCCTTGCTGCTGGTCTTGCCTTCTTTTAAACACCAATTGACAGCATGCAAAGGAAAACTAAGATCATGTTTTTTACGGCTAAAACTCTCCTCCTGCGCGGCCCCGATGATCTTACCATCGCGCAGCAGGCAAGCCGCGCTATCATGATAAAAACAGGAAATACCTAAAATATCCACTCTGACCCTCTTCTTAGTTATATAGCCTTGCCTTAAGAATTACTCAGGAATTTGCGCCTGTAAAGAATCTCCCGGATCGCTCTGGCAGTTACGCCTGAGCCATATACATTCGGATGACAGCCATCCCCAACGGTATATATTTCTTTTAAAGAAAGAGGCTTGCTTTTGGGCAATGCGGCGGATGTCATCTCCTGGTAATCTTTAATGAAGAAATCAGCTAATCGGTATGAATCTAAATTGTATTTCCTGCAAATTGCCTCAATTTTTAGCAGCCTTTCATATTGCCCCGGCATAGGGCAGAAATCCTTAATCGCCGCCCTTAGAGGCGAAGAATCAGAAAATCTCGGCCATATCACCACAAACATTTCAAATCCATATTTCCGCGCGATCGTTTTCATGCGCGCGATGCCTGATCCTACAGAATCGCGCAATGTTTCTCTATGGAGTTTTTTGCGGTAATTCAAGTCCGTACGAAATCTAAGCTTGCATATATCAAGCTTTAACACCACAAAACGAAAAAGGCAGGATTTCTTAAAAAGCATCTTCTCTATACCGGAGATCTGCGGGTCATAATAAGCAATATCACTATTTTCTGGATCAAAATCATTATCTTCAAAAACAAGAATTACCAGATCCGGAGAATATTTTACGCCTTTGGCCCTGAGCAATTCCGACTCCGCCAAAGTCTGGTACCCGCCTACCCCCAAATTCAAGACTTCAATATGAGCTAAAGCAGGCAAAGACCGTTCCAATTGCCGGGAAATGGTATCATCAAGTCCCCAAACTCCGTGCCCGGCAACAATAGAATCGCCTAATAGTATAATCCTTCTGACACCGCGAGGTTTTAAATAAGCCCGCTCAATATCTCTCTGGCCGTGCGAATTCGTCTCTGGAAAATTGCCAAAATGAAGGCTGGGGTTGTTATCGCGGTAATTGGCTTTTAATTCATACCCCAAAATCGGATTAGATGAGCTTTTGTAACCGCTTTTTCTGGAATCAACGCTCAAAGAAAATAAACTGGGAGCAAGATGCAGCACCCTTACAGCAAACTCCCCCAGAAATAAGGCGACAATAATAGAACAAAAAAATAGTAAAACATTCCATCTCATTTTAATCTATCCGCCTATCCTTCCGCCACTAACTCCTCTTTCTGCTCCCTGGTCAGCGCCTTTATCCTTTTTTCTTCCAAGAAAGCATTCTTGAAATATCTATACTCCTTGCACCACACTAATTTTACCGGCCTTCTGTCCCGGGTATACTTGGCACCTTTACCCTGGTTGTGCAATTTTACGCGATTCTCTAAGTCAGGCGTATATCCGGCATAATAAGTCTTATCCGCGCATTCCACGATATAGGCATAAAATCTTCCCTTGCGGACGAATTTAACCCTTGCCTTTTTCCTGCCCTTCTTTTTCATAAGAAACTTTAATTATCCAACTTGGACCCGGAAAGAAGTTCTCTTGCCCCATTCTTATCTTGAATATATACTTCGGGGATAAATTCTATGGAATTGGGGATAAGACTGGCTATAACTTTCTTTATTCTTGCCTGCTGCGTTTCATTCTGAAGGTCAAAGATGGGATTCTGGCTGATATCGTTTAATAAAAGAACAACTGGATCATGCGGAAATACAAAATCCTTTAAAATCTGCTTGATAAGGATATCTAAATAATCCGGCTTGTCCTTGAATACATCCACAGTAGTTTTAAAAGTTATCTTCCCCCAGTCTCCGGCAATCGTTTTATGCATGAGCGCGTAAACGGAAGAATATTTGATCATCTTAATTTCCCCGGGGGCTAATTTAACGGCTGTATTCATAATGACGGTAGAAAGTTCGGCGTGCTTGAATGTTTTTATTTCCTTGTGTATATCAATAGTCAGGAGGTCAAAAATATAGCCGCCGCGGACTCCGGGGATAGCGTTGACTATGCTGCGTTTTAAGAAATCCTCTATCGCCTCCCAGAGGATCTTTTCATCATCGCGGATAAAATTTAATGCCAGGACATTACAGGCCTGGCCTTCGCGGATAGCTTTATATTGGCGGACTTTTTCCTCATTATGCCCGGTATAGGAAATTTCGTCAAAAAGCGGCATATGCTGGAAGAGGTTTGAATTCTGAAATCCAAAATCAATTAAATTCATAAGGTTGCCTGGATTATCTTGCTTAATAATTCCCAGCCAGGACTTCATAAAATGCCTGAGGATGCTTGCAGGCCGGGCATTCCGCGGGAGCCTCAATGCCCTCAAACACATAACCGCAATTAATGCAATGCCATTTTACCGGCGCCTTCTTTTTAAAGACTTCTCCGTCCGTAAGATTCTTGATCAATTTTCTGTATCTTGATTCATGGAAACGCTCAACCCTGGCTACCTGTTCAAAAGAGCGCGCGACATCCGCGAACCCTTCAGCTTTGGCGACCTCGGCGAAATCCTGATACAAGACCGTCCATTCTAAATTTTCTCCGGAAGCCGCTGCTTCCAGGTTGCTCTTTGTATCCTTTATCGAACCTGCCGGATAGGCGGCGGTGATCTCCACGTCTCCGCCTTCAAGATACTTAAAGAAAACCTTAGCATGCTCTTTTTCGTTCTCGGCGGTTTCAATAAAAATATTGGCTATCTGCTCATAGCCCTCTTTTCTGGCCACGCTGGCAAAATAGGTGTACCTATTCCTTGCCTGCGATTCTCCGGCGAATGATTTCAAAAGATTCTGTTCTGTCTTTGTCCCTTTAATTGATTTTGCCATCTTTTATCCTCCTTGCCCAGAGGGGCACACCGGCCTATCCGATAAGGCCGGGTGTAACTTTCCGTTTATCTTAACGTAATATTACGAAATTAAGCACCGCGCCCACAATAAGGCTTATGCCTATCATGATAGAAGTAGATTTAATCAGGCTTTTGAAACCCAATTCTTTCCATAAGACTATAAAAGTGGCTACACAGGGAAACGACACTGCTAATAAGGTTGCCGCGATAAATAATTGTTTGGCGGAAAGCCCCAAGGGCATCAGCATGCCTACGGCAACATCCTTTCTTAAGAAGCCTATCACTAAAGCAACTACTGCTTCTTTGGGCAAACCGAATAAACCGTTAACTATCGGAGCAAATACGCCGGTTACTATATCAAATACCTTAAGGTATAACAGGATATTTATCGCCATAACGCCGATAAGGACCACCGGTACCGCCTCTATCAGGAAACCTTTGATACGGGAATACAACTTATGCCCTAACATGTGCAGCGGCGGAAACCTATAAGGAGGGATCTCCAGCAGAAATTCAGGGCTATATCCTGTTAAGGCGCGGTTTAAGATCAATCCTAATATTACAACCAAAGAAAATAAAACCAGATACACTCCGCTTACATAAAATCCGCCGAATTTACCTAATAAACCAAAAATCATTGCCTGCAAAGGCACGCACGGCACGCCTATGGAAATAATAGTTGAGGCGATAAATCTTTCGCGCTTGGATTCTAAGACCCTGGTAGCTAAAATACCGGGGACATTGCAGCCGAAACCTAAAAGCACAGGGATGATCGCGTAACCATGCAGGCCCAGCCGGTGCAAAACGTTATCCAGCAATATCGCCAGGCGGGGCAAATATCCTATATCTTCCAGGAGGCTTAAGATAAAATAAAATGACACGACGTATGGCAGCACCATACCGAATTCAATATACGGAGCCGTAGTCAACACGCCTAAAGACTGTTTAAAATCTATCTTGCCGTTGATTAAATCGCCAATAAGCAAATGGAACCAGAATCCCTTTTCTTGCCAATGAAAAGTCAGTTTCTCCAACAGCGGCTGGTATAGATTGATAAAAACGGGGTCTGTTATCCTGCTGATGATCAGCTCGCCCACAAAACGCACGATCTTAAACGACGCGTAGATAACTCCTGCCGCGATCAAGAAACCGGTCAGCGGCCTGACAGACGCGTCTTCCAGGGACTCTCTTAAGGTATGATGCCTGTGCTCCAGGCGCTGTACTTGCTCAACAATTTTGCCTATTTCCATCCAGCGCTCTTCATGCGCGAGCCTGCCCCTTACAACAGAAGTTGTTTCTTTTATCCGCTCGATCAACAATTTAACGCCTGTGCCGGTTACCGCGCAAGTTGGGACAACCGGTACCCTTAAAAGCTCTTCTAACTTTACGGTATCAATATGGACCCCTCTATGGCTGGCATCATCGCACATATTCAAACAGACGACCACCGGATATCCTTCTTCAATAAGCTGTAAAGTCAGGAGTAAATTTCTTTCCAGGTTAGTGGAATCCAGTATATTAATAACCGCCATTTCATTCCTGGGGCCTTCTTTTAATAAAGATACCGCTACTTCTTCCGCGCGGGAAGTCGGATCTAATGAATAAGCCCCGGGCAGGTCTATAACCTCTATTCTTTCCTCGCCTAAGCTTAAGTACCCCCTGGATATTTCTACTGTTGTACCGGGATAATTTGAAGAAATTACCTGTATACCGGTAAGGCGGGAAAAGACTACGCTTTTACCGACATTAGGATTGCCTATTAAATAAACTTTCTTGATCATTCTGCCTCTATTATGACTTTTGCCGCCACGCCATGGCCTAAGGCTAAAATACTTCTGCCTGATTTGATCACCACCGGGCCCCTTAAACCGAGATGGCTAAGCTTGGTGATCTCTTTGCCTTTATACACACCCAGATTCATCAGCCTGCTCTTAAGGTTTGTGCCGCCTGAGATCTCTAAGATCCTGCCTTTATGATTTGCCTTCAGTTGCGCTAAGGATATTTTTTTCATTTCTGCCTATAAAATTAAACCCCGCACTTTAAATTCAAAGCGCGGGGTTTAATCGGAACTTATACAGCAAGTGCTATTTCTTTGACTTCAATTTTTCTATTAACTCATTGACAAACTTCCCGGCGGCGTCTTTACAACCCAAGCCAAAAGCCAAAGCAAAGCCCAGGCCGATAGAAGCTAACGCTATACTCAATGTCAACTCTGTTATCTGTATACCGATCTTAAGCTGCTCCAAGGCTACAAACACAGCAAAGAGGCTTATTATAACCTCTACGATCTTACTTAAGATCTTGCCTTGCGATAAACCCGCGTTACTAGCTGCAGTTTGAACAATATTCTTTAATAAAGTGGCGATAAACATGCCTAATATCAAAATAAATATAGCGGCAATGACATTAGGTATATAAGCGATTACCTGCCTTAATAAATCCGCGGCAACCGTTAAACCCACAGCATTGATGGCGACCATAACAGTAACTAAAAGCGCCAGCCAATAGCAGATTATACCGATCAACTCGGAAAGAGAGTAATTAATACCACCTTTTTCAAGCAATTTGTCCAATTCGATGTTAACGGAGAGCTCATCAAGCTTCAGGATCCTTAGGCCCTTTGTGACTATCGCCTTGATAAGTTTGGAAATGAGCCAACCTACGATAAGTATGGCCAGCACTAACAGAATACTTACCAAGAATTGACCGATTTGGCTAAGCACAACCCTGGCCGGTTCCAGTAAAACTATTTGCCAACTACTCATCCTGCACCTCCTTTGGTTTGGCGGTACGATTTTTTAAACTTTATCATAATTAACGAGTTAAGTCAAGAGAAAACCTGCTTTGACCAGCAGATTTTACCTGATCAGAAATTTACGGCCATTCCGTCGTAGGCGGCTATTACTTCAATACCCAGGCTCTTAGTTAATTTTTGCGCCTGTATATGCGGCTTTGCCTTAAGCATGGTCATGCCAAAATGCGTCAGTATTACCTTCTTGGGTTTTATCTCCCTGATCAAAGCCTCGGCATCAATAAGGCTTAAGTGGTCTATACCGGCCAGGGGCTTAAGGAAAGCCACACACATAATTAATAAATCGGTTTTATTGTAGGAATCCGCCAGCCCCTTGAAATACCTGGTATCCGCCAGGATAGCCACGTTTGTATCCTTCATTTTAAATTTTAAACCGTAGGTCTCCACGGTATGGACATGCCTCATTGACGTCCGGAAGGCGAATTTTCCTATCCGGTAGGTTTTATTTCCTTCTAATACCTCAATCCTCTCAGGTAAAACCCTGACATATTTTAAGATCACCGCGTCTTGGCCTATGGCGTCTTTAGAGCAGAAGACCAAGCCTCTTTTCTTAAACCCGCCGCCGGTCATAGCTTCGATCATCACATTAATATCTCCGGAATGATCAAGATGGCAATGGGTAAGAATTATACCATCCAACTTAGAAGGGTCCAGCTTGGGCCTGCTTGTTGAACAGCGCACGATGCTTCCGGGGCCGGGATCTACCAATAAATTCATACCTTTAGAAGAGATCCATATGCCTCCGGAAGAACGCAGTTGCTTTATCATCACAAAGCGCGCGCCCGCGGTGCCTAGAAATTTTATAAAATCACTATTCTGGCTTCTGTCTCTGGGTTTTATTTCAGCCATAACTGCCTTAATTCCTGGTTTATTTTATGTATCTGGCTATAATTGAGCTCTACCTTAACAGGTTCTTTCCTCCGCGGATTGGCCGGCTTTTCCCCCCGGCTTATAAAATCCTGTATGTTTGATACCTTAGCGCCAGAGGACTTAACAGAAAACACTATCTCCCTATCATTAGAAACCACAACTATATTTTTAGGATTAACGGCACCTTCGACTATCTTTTTTATCCACTCATCCGCTGTTTCCTCCCTGGAGAATACGATATTAATATCTGATTCGCCTGATACGCGGCTCGATGAATCAGGATATCCGTCGAAAACCAAGGTGACCTTATTTTTCTGGCTTCCGCAAAGCCTGTTTGCCCTGATAAATTCCGAAAGCGCGGCCCCGGGGTCCTTTATAGAGCAATCGGCGGCAGGATCTGTTTTCTTAAAGGCGTGCTGTATGAATAGGGAATGATTTATGATGTTGTATCCGTCTATGATGTACTGTAAAGACATAAATAAGGCCTCCTAAGGCTCCACAAACAAATATAAAGGAAGTATTTAAAAGCGACATAGCCACGGTTAGGTTCTGGCTTATGCCCACCTGGGAAAAGAATATAACGGTAGTCATTTCCCTTAAACCCAGCCCTCCTATGGAAACAGGCAGTAATGTAATAGCACCGATGACGGGAAGGAATATAAAGAAATAAACAGGGCTTACTTTTATTCCCAGTGATAAAGCAATGACGAAGAAAGCCACGGGGCCGGTAGCCTGTATAAACAAAGAAAGGATCAGGCTATTCACTATAACTTTTTTATGGTGCTTAAAATGATGTATCTCCTCATGCAGGTCCTTTAATAATTCCCTGATCTTTCCTGATCCGGAAGAACTAAGTAATCTGCTTATTTTAGAATAGATGAATTTATTGAACAAAATGAATAAGAGGGTGCTGAGTATGGCAGTTATCACTGCTATGGCAAATAAAATGTTTTTCTTATCATGTATAAGCGGCCAGCCTATTATCATGGAAAATAACACCAGGATCACCAGGCCTATATACCCGCTTAACCTGTCTAAGAAAACCGTAGCGATGATTTCTTTAGGCTTTTTTGTATGCGCGGCAAGGTCGATACTGCGCAGAAAGTCCCCTCCTATGGTAGAAGGAAGGAACAAATTAAAGAATGTGCCTCCGGCAAAAGAGGTGATCACTCTTTTTAAAGGCAAATGGACCTTAAACGCCTTAAGCAGCATCTCCCAGCGCAGGAGGCTTAATATATAGTTAAATAAGAAAATGCCGAACGCCAAAGCCAGCATGAACTTATCCGCTCTCCTTATGTCCTGCATCAGGCTATGCGTGTCTATTTTATTAAACCGCAATACAATAACCAGCAAGATAACGCTTATGCCGACTCTTAGGAAAATAGATAATATCTTTTTAAATATGCGCATTTATTTAGTTGAGGTCCCTGCCCGTAAGCCGGGCATACGCTTCTAAATATTTTTGGCTGGTTTTTAGAACGATCTCTTCCGGCAGTTTGGGCGCGGGAGGAGTTTTATCCCAATCCAGGGTCTCCAGATAATCCCTGACGAATTGCTTGTCAAAGCTGGGCTGAGGCCTGCCAGGGGCATATCCGTCTTTCGGCCAGAAACGCGATGAATCAGGGGTGAGCGCTTCGTCAATTAAAATAATACCGTCATTATATATTCCGAATTCGAATTTTGTATCGGCGATGATTATGCCGCGGCTTAACGCGTAATCGCTTGCCTTCTTATAGATCTTTATAGAGGCCTCGGCCAATTTATCAGTTACCTTCTTGCCCAGCATATTCTCCGCGGATTCAAGCGTAATATTGATATCGTGGCCTTTATCTTCTTTGGTGGAAGGCGTAAATAAAACCTCCGGTAATTTATCCGACTCCTGAAGCCCTGACGGCAGTTTTATGCCGCAGATGGACCCTTTTTCCTTATATTCCTTCCATCCTGAACCAGATAGATAACCCCTTACCACGCATTCCACGGGAAGGGATTTTGTTTTCAAGACCAGCATGGAACGGCCCGCGAGGGCATTTTTATACTCTTTTAATTCCGCGGGGTACTTATTTATGTCGCAGGTTAGAAAATGATTGGGAATGATATCCCGGATAAAGTCAAACCAGAAACAAGAAAGGCCTGTTAATACCCTGCCTTTATATGGTATGCCTCCGGACAGGATCACATCGAAACAAGAAATCCTGTCAGTAGAAACGATCAAAAGACGATCCCCTAAGTCATAGACATCCCTGACTTTTCCACGCTTGTAAAGTTTTAAGCCTTTAAGATCCGAGGATAAAAGAACGCCTTCACTCATGGGATTTTAAACGGTTAAGAAGAGCTGTGTATTCCTGCCACAATTCATCAGGGAGGTCCTTTTTAAACTTCCCGAAGAATTCCTTTATTCCTTTTAATTCATTAACCCAATCTTCTTTATTTATCTCCAGCAGCTTTTCTAACGCTCCTTCGGATAGCCGCAATCCAGTCATATCAATATCAGTTGAACGGGGCAGATACCCTATAGGCGTCTTTACCGCGCCCACCTTATTATTACAACGGTCCAGTACCCATTCTAAGATCCTAAGGTTTTCTCCGTAACCCGGCCATAAGAATTTTCCTTTCGCGTCGGTCCTGAACCAATTAACATGAAAAATTTTGGGCGGCTTGGCCATTTTTTTCCCGGTCCCCAGCCAGTGCCGGAAATAATTTGCCATATTATAGCCGCAAAAAGGAAGCATTGCCATAGGGTCCCTGCGTACTTCTCCTATTTTCCCGGATTGCGCGGCAGTACGTTCAGAAGCCATGGTCGCTCCGATAAATACGCCATGCTGCCAGCTAAAAGATTCATACACAAGCGGCGCTAAATGCTGCCTGCGGCCGCCGAAAATAATTGCTGATATGGGGACACCGTGATGCTGCTCTAATCTAAATGACGCGGAAGGGCAATTAACAATGGGAACGGTAAAACGGCTGTTAGGATGCGCCGCTAATACAGGCTTGCCATGAGCATCCACCATAGCCGGCTTCCAGGGACGGCCCTGCCAATCAATACCTTCTTGAGGTACCGGCCCGTCTGCGCCTTCCCACCAAACTGTTCTGTCCGGTTTCAAGAGAACGTTAGTGTATATGGTATCCTTTCTGATTGTTTCTGTCATGCTGGGATTTGTCCGGGAACTTGTTCCCGGGGCGACCCCGAAGAAACCTATTTCCGGATTGATCGCCCAAAGCGATCCGTCGCTATCAACGCGCATCCAGGCGATATCGTCCCCTACTGTCCAGATACGATACCCCTTTGCCTTAAGGCCTTCAGGCGGAATTAACATCGCCAGGTTTGTTTTCCCGCAGGCGCTGGGAAATGCCGCGGCGATATATTCAACATGGCCGTTTGGCTCTTCTATGCCCATGACCAACATATGCTCTGCCAGCCAATGCTCTTTTCTGGCGATAAAACTGGCGATACGCAGGGAAAGGCATTTTTTCCCCAAAAGCACATTACCGCCGTAGCCGGAACCAACGCTCCAAATAGTGTTGTCTTCCGGAAAATGCAATATAAGCCTCTTATTAATATCCAATTGCGCTTTGGAATGAAGGCATTTTGTGAACATATCATCTTTTTCCAATTGCCTTAAAACAGGCTCCCCTACCCTGGTCATAATAAGCATATTTAGGGCCACATAACGGGAATCAGTCAATTCTACTCCAATCTTGGCAAACGGAGAACCTACAGGGCCCATAGAAAAAGGAATAACGTACATGGTCCTTGAGCGCATCGCGCCTTTAAAGATAGCCCTGGCTTTTCTATAAGCCAGCTGCGGAGACATCCAGTTATTGGTGGGGCCAGCGTCATGTTTTCTTTTTGTGCAGATAAACGTAAGATGCTCTGTGCGGGCAACATCATCTATGGCGGTGCGATGCAGAAAACATCCGGGGAGTTTTTCCTGATTTAACTGTATGACCTCATCTGTAGACATAGCCTCTTTTTCCAGGAGCCGCTTCTGTTCATCCGAGCCGTCTATCCAGACAATATTTTCAGGCCCGCAGAGACGGGCCATTTTATTTACCCAATCCTTTAATTTCTTATTATTGGTAGGAAAACCGCTCATGCTATTTACCTTTCTTGAGCTATATATTTGTACGCGGAATCGCTGGCTATCGCGCCATCGCCGCAGGCCGTAACTACCTGATATAAGCTTTTCCTGCGGCAGTCCCCGCAGGCAAATACGCCTTCCGCGGATGTCGCTAAGTTTTGGTCCGTGATTATAAATCCGGCTTCATCCAGCCCTACTTTATTTTTGATAAAAACTGTTTCCGGTTCATAGCCGATATAAATGAACATACCGTCGCAGGAAACACTCCGCTGTTCGGAAGTATTGACATCTTTTATCTTTACTGATTCTATTTTTCCGGATCCGGTTATTTCCGTAACCACGCTGCTTAAAATAAAATGTATTTTTTTGTTTTCTTTCAGCCTCTCCTGCAGGATCGCTGAAGCGCGTAAGTCGTTCCTCCTGTGTATTATATCCACCCTCTTGGCAAAACGCGTTAAATAGATCGCTTCCTCTGCTACGGCATTACCTCCGCCTACCACGATCACATTTTTTTCTTTATACAACGGCCCGTCGCAGGTAGCGCAATAAGAGACGCCCCTGCCTGTTAATTTATCCTCTCCCGGAACGCCGAGTTTCCGCGGACGCGCGCCTGTGGCGATAATAATGGATTTAGCGGTATATATTTTTGACCCCGCCTTAACCGTTTTTGCTCTACAGTCCAATTCCAATGCTTCTTCTGTTTCAAACTCAACATCTAAAGCCCTGGCCTGCTCTTCCATACGGTTGACTAATTCCTGCGTGGATATTCCCCCGGGGAAACCCGGATAATTCTCAATGGTTTCAGTAAGCAATATTCTGCCTCCTACTCCCATCTTTTCCAAAACAACGGTTTTCAGGCGGGACCTGCCCGCGTATAAGGCAGCGGTTAACCCGGCCGGCCCTGCTCCGATAATAATCAGATCATGCATAAATAAGCTCCCTAAAAACTTCTTCTGCTTTATAAGAACTGCGGACAAGCGGGCCCGATAATACCGATTTAAACCCACAGCCTAGCCCGATATCCCGGTATTTCCCGAACTGCTCAATACTTATGAATTCTCTTACGGGATAATGCCCGGAGGATGGAGCCAGATACTGGCCTAAAGTCAGAATATCACAGCCATGTTTTCTTAAATCCTTCATAACCTCTAAGACCTCTGGCTCTCTCTCACCCAGGCCTAACATTATCGATGATTTAGTTATTACCGCCGGGTTTAATTCCTTGATCTTACTCAATACGCTCAGAGAAAGCCGATAATCCGCCAACGGCCTTAATCCGCTATACAGCCTTCTTACGGTCTCAATGTTATGAGCCACTACCTCGGGCCTTGCGCCTAACAGGCGCCGTAAAGATGTTATTTTACCACAAAAATCCGGTATTAATACCTCTATTTTTATATCTTTATTTATTCCGTGGATCAACTCTATGGTTTTAGCAAACATACCTGCCCCGCCGTCAGGAAGGTCATCGCGGCTGACAGAAGTAATTACCGCGTATTTTAAGCCCAACGCCTCTACAACCCGGCTGATCCTTAAAGGCTCATCCTTATCAACAATAAGGCCGGCGCCTTCTGACTTAGACACCCCACAGAACTTGCAATTCCTGGTACAGGCGTCTCCTAAGATCATAAAAGTAGCTTGTTTATTCTTAAAACAACCGGTGATGTTAGGGCACTTGGCTTCCCGGCAGACAGTATGCACATTAAATCCGGAAAGCAGGCGCCTGAAATTCATAACCTCGCCATCAGGAATATCCTGCCGGAACCAGGAAGGGAGCTTATTCACTTGTCTTTATAAAATTCTTGATTGAGCGGTCGTAAGTTTTTTCTACGTCGGAGGGGAAAAAACAGGCGGGAATCTGGCCGTTCTTTCGGTGATAAGAAACGCATTCGCAACATATGCCTTTACGCTGGCACGGAGTATAACTGCAATTACAATTTATAAGATTTTGTTCCTGGTTCGGACAAGCCTTCATTCCGCCCTCCCCTTCTTAAACCGCCCCTTCCATTATCTTTTATGTTCTCTATTTTCTTCTTTAATTTTTCTATCTGTTTAGTTATTTTTAGTTTCTTTAGCAAGGAAGCATAGTCTAGGATAAGCTTGCCCTTAAGATGATCTATCTCGTGCTGGAATACACAGGCTAATAAATCGCTGGCTTCTATCGTAATCGGCTTGGCAAATTCATCGCAAGCCGAAACCTTGATCTTCCTGGCACGTTTTACCTTTACGCACACCCCAGGCAGGCTAAGGCAGCCTTCTTCCAAAACCTGACAGCCTTCTTTCTTTACAATAACCGGGTTTATAAGCTTATAGAGGCCGGAACCCGCGTCAACAACTATCATGGAATCGCTAATACCTACTTGAGGAGCAGCTAATCCTATGCCGGAAGAACTATACATTAATCTTGCCATTTGGGATAGGATATCCCTATGGCCTTGAGTTATTTCCTTTACCGGAGAGGCCTTCTTTCTCAGCACGGTATCGCCTAACAGCCTAATCTTTAATGCGGTTACGTCCATCGACTTTTATCAGTTTTGGTTTTATAGCCTTGGCTTCTTTATCGTCGGCAGATACATAGGATACAATGATCACTTCATCGCCCACGCAGGAGCCTCTGGCGGCAGGACCATTCAAACAGATCACGCCTGTCCCGGAATCGTCGCTGATAGCGTACGTTTCCAGCCGGCTGCCGTTATTAACATTGAATACCTCTACTTTTTCACCTTCTATGATATCCGCCGCTTTCATCAGGCCGGCATCAATAGTTATACTGCCTTCATAATAAAGGTTGGCCTCTGTAACGCGCGCCCGATGTATTTTGGATTTTAAAACCGTCCTTAACATATTATTGTTCTCCTATTTATTCAACGCTTTCGCGATCTCTTCTCCGAATGCTTCAGCCGCATCCGGGCCTGAAGCAGTAATGATATTGCCGTCCTTTTCTACTTTTCCCGCCGTATATATCGCTCCGGCGGCCTTAAGCTGCTCTATTCCAGAAGGAAAAACAGTCGCCCGTTTTCCCGCGAGTATCCCCGCTTTGGCCAATGTCACAGGGCCTATACAAATCGCTCCCACGATCCGGTTGGAATTAATGGCGTCTTTAACCAGCTTATGGGCCAAAGGATCATCCCAATAGCGGATTGCCCCCGCCCCGCCTACGAATATTACGGCGTCAAAATCTTTTATATTTATACTGCTGAATGTGATATCCGGCTTAACTTCCGCGCCTCTGGAGCCCTTTGCTATATTAAGGCTGACCGAAGCAACCTTGACTTCAATGCCGGCTTTTTCCAGGGCAGCTTTGGATTCTAAAAGCTCTTCGTCCCGGAAATTATCTTGAGAGATGATCATAACTGCTTTGCTCATATAGTTTTTTTAATTAAAGCAAATGCCTGACGGGCGATCATCAACTCTTCATCCGTAGGAATAACTAATATCCTGGGTTTCTTATTTAAATGCGTAAATGAACCCCGGCAAACCATTTCCCTGATCTTTTTCTGATTCTCGCCGATGCCGGCAGTAAATGCTATCGCGTCAAGGCCGCCCATAACAGCGGTATAAGCGCCGATATATTTCTTTATGCGGTAAACAAAGATATCTATGGCCAGCTGGCAGCGCTTATTCCCTTTACCCGCGCTGTCATCTAGTTCCCTCATATCATTGCTTATGCCGGAGATACCTTTTAAGCCACTGGCTTTATTCAGCAATCGATCCAGGGAATTAATATCTAAGCGTTTCTTACGCATAATAAAGGTAACTAAAGCGGGATCGATGTCTCCGCAGCGCGTCCCCATAACCAGGCCCTCAAGCGGCGTAAATCCCATACTGGTATCAACTGATCTACCCTTATCTACCGCGGTAATACTGCAGCCGTTACCCAAATGACAGGTAATTATCTTCAATTTACTCAGGGGTTTCTTTAAGATCCGGGCTGCTTCATAAGCCACGTATTCATGGCTGGTGCCGTGAAAACCATATTTCCTGATGCCAAACTTTTTGTAATATTCATAAGGAAGTCCGTAAATATAGGCGTACTCCGGCAGGGTTTGATGAAACGCCGTATCAAACACCGCGACCTGCTTTGTACCCGGCAGCAACTTTTTACATGCCAATATGCCTGTTAAATTCGCGGGGTTATGTAAAGGAGCGATCGCGCAACACTGCTTTATGCTTTTAATCACCGAATCATTAATTAACACGGGCTGCCGGAATTTCTCCGCGCCGTGCACAACTCTATGGCCTACTGCTGCTACGGAATTTACTCCTTTAAGGATTATTTTTAATCCGGAGTAATGCTCCTTAACCTTTGACCCGGTTTCGCCGATATGGGCGATTATACCCTTTTGCACCCTCCGCTCCCCGGGCATTTCAAAGAGCTCATATTTTATGGAAGAACTGCCGCAATTTATAACCAGTATTCTCATATAATTATTGCGCCCTTGTCGCTGTTACTGCCACGCAATCCATAACATCTTCAACAGAACACCCGCGGGAAAGGTCGCTTGCCGGTTTATTCAAACCCAGGAATAAAGGGCCTAACGCGCGCGCGTTACCTAACCATTGCACAAGCTTATAACTTATATTGCCGGCCTCAAGGCTGGGGAATATCAAAACATTGGCTTTCCCGCCTAACGGGCTGCCGGGGTATTTTATCCTGGCTACCGCTGGCACAACAGCAGCATCCACTTGTAACTCACCATCCACAAGCAGTCCTGGAGCCATCCCTTTAAGTAATGCCAATGCCTCGGATATCTTTTCAATCTCCCTGCCCTTGGCTGAACCTTTAGTAGAATAACTAAGCAAGGCGATACGAGGGGTGAAATCCAAAACCTTGGTTATCAATTCCGCGGAAGCTAAAGCAATACAGGCAGTCTGCCTGGAATTCGGATCCGGGATTATTCCGCAATCAGCAAAAATAAAAGTACCGTTTTCTCCATAAGGGCAATTGGGCACAACCATAATAAAACAACTGGCAACTATGCTTATACGTTCTTCTACGCCTATACAACGGATGCATGCCCTGGCTATATCAGCCGTAGTATGGCTTGCCCCGGCCACTAAGCCGTCCACTTTGCCTTCCCTGGCCATCATGGCCCCGTAATAAAGAGTGTCATTAAATAATGCCTTCACATCATCCATAGCGGGGATCTTAATTTTGTGCATTTGATAAAATTCATCAATGTACCTGCTTTTTTCCTTAGGGTCAATTTTATCCCTGGTCAAAAGCACTACTTTAGCTATGCCTTCTTTTTCAATAAGCCGGGCTGCTTCCGCTACACGGGCATCATCATATTCAGGTAAGACAATAGTCTTTAATTTACTGCCCGCTTTACCGCGTATCTTTGTGATCGTATCCATATATTACATCCCTCTTGATATTTTATCCAGATCCACGTTATCTTTGATTAATTTTATGACCGCGTTGATCTTATCGGTATCCTGGGGCCTGATCTTTACAGTCAAATCATAGACGCGCGTTGCCACGCCGTAGGTGTCAGCCTTGGCCAATAACACCGGTATTTGAGCCTTCCCTAATAAATCCATGATCGGCTTATCCGGCGTAATGCCTCCGGATAAAATAATACCTGCGACCTTAAGCTTCTTTTCGCTGCCTTCTCTAAGGCACCCTAAGACACTCACGATTATATCCTCCCTGTCTCCGGGAGTGATCATCAGGCTGTCATTAACTATATAATTTATGGCATCGTGCGGCTCCATGGCGCCCACGATAACCTGAGATACAGTATGCTCTAAAGAATCCCTGCCGCATAAAACTTCAAAATCAGTTTCTTCCAGGATCTGCTCTATGGTAGGCTGGGCAAGCATCGGGTTATAAGGTATAACGCCTAAAACATTGATCTTTTTTCTTTCCAGGCCTTTTCTTACCAGGCGGTTTATTTTATCAAATTTATCCGGCATGACCTTATTGATTATTACGCCTAATACCTTAACCCCTTCCCTCTCAAAGAGCGCCTTATTTAAAGCTATTTCATCTATCGGCCTGCCGATACCTCCCGAAGAAACAATTATAGCCTTTGAGCCAAGCAGCCTTGCCACGGCAGCGTTGGAATGATCAAAAACAGAGCCCACTCCGGCATGGCCCGTACCCTCAATGATCACCAGGTCCGTGCCTTTAGATACATGCCTGAACGCTTCCTTGATCTTAGCGGTGATTGCTTTCTTATTCGGCGAGTTTATGTATTTTTCGGTAAAGCCCTTTTCTACAGCCACAGGGCTCATATCTTTTAACCCGCGTTTTACACGATGCTCGGTAACAACCTTTTCAATTAAAACAGAGTCTTCATCGATCTTAACGCCGTCTTCTTCCAGATAACGCTGGCCGATAGGCTTTATAAAAGCCACCTTCTTAAACCTATCCTTAAGGCTGCAGATCAAGCCCAGCGATACTGTCGTTTTGCCGTCGTTCTGCTTGGTGGCCGCTATAAATATCTTTTTCACTTAAAGATACTCTGCTATCTTCTTCCTTAGGTCCGCCTTACTTAAAGCGCCTACGATCTGATCCATAACTTTGCCGTCTTTAAAAAAGAGCAAAGCGGGTATGGACATGATCCCGTAGTCGGTGGCGATTTTGGCGTTAGAGTCAATATCAATCTTGCCGATCTTTATTTTATCTTTATATTCACTGGCCATCTCTTCTATAATAGGCGAGATCATCTTGCACGGCAGGCACCAACTTGCCCAGAAATCAACCAAAACCGGAAGACGGGATTCCAAGACTTCCTTCTTAAAATTGCTGTCGGTAAAATGTACTATGCTCATATTAGCTCTTGGGTTAAAAAGATTAATAAATATTGGCAGGTGAAGTCATAAAATATCATAAATAGGTGCCAAATGCAAGGAATTTTAATCCCGAAATTATTTTCCACACCGGGAAAAATAGCCTCCGGTGAGAGCATCAAGAGAAGCGGTAAGTTCTTCCAGCCTCAACTCTTTCTCCAATCTTTTTCTTTTGTCTTCAATTGATAAATTATCCAGCTCCAACTTCACCCGCCGACGCTCAAAATACAGCTTAGTTACCTCATCCAGAATATCGCCGCGCAGCTCGACCATCAGCCGCGAACGGACATCAATGGAAGTCTGGTCCTCGTTCCAGATGAGCTCGCTTAAATCCCAACTTAACGCTATGTCCCAACCGCTGGACATATCTTCCGGCCCCTCATATACATAATGCGTGGTCGCGCTTGTATATATTTCATAGTTGGTATTCCTGGAATTATCTAAACCCACTGTCAGTTTGGGTAAGATCGCTTTCATCTGGGCCTTTTTTCTCCACTGTTTGATCTTATCCGGCTCAACCTCCGCATACTTAATTGCCGCCTCCTGAACTTCATTAATTCCAGGCTCATCTTTATAATACGCCGCTGCCGTGATAATATCTTTCTGCTTATCTCCGCTGAAATGGCTGATATCCGCCTTAAACAACCCTTTATCGCAGGCAGCGTAAATATTACCCTGCTTATCTAAATCAAGGTACCTGACATCCTGAGCAACCAGGCCTAATGATAATTCCTGCCAACGGCTGTTCCTATACGTAAAAATGCCGGATTTTGCGGCCGCGTAAATAATCGAATCAGAAGAAATCAATAATAATTTTACATCTCTATTAAGCAAACCGTAATCAGACATCGGGCCCCAGGACTTGCCCTTATCCTGGCTCTTGTGAACTCCTTTCTTAGAAGCAATATAAAGATAATTTAAATTATTCGGGTCTATGCTTATATATCTTATATCTGAAAATTGTTCTTCTCCATCCCGGTCTTCGCCTGGCCGATCTTCATCACCGCCATCTTCCGTAGGATGCGCAACAAATATTCTTTCCCAGTGTTTGCCGGCATCCTGCGTTTTAAATATGCCATCCAGGCAAGCAGCATAAATAGAATCCGACTCGCTGATATTATAAGCAATAGCTAATATCTGGCTATTGCCGAGCTTGCCCGCTTCTTTACACCAGGACCGGCCGTTATCTTTACTGGTAAATAGCCCCGCCTTTGTGCCTAAAAATATATGCCCGGGAAAAACCGCCAGCGCGGTACATTCTCTCTCTAAATAGCTCTTGCCCTGGAAAATCCTGCTCCATCTATTGCCTTCATTAATACTATAAAATAGCCCGTTAGCGGTAGCAGCATATATAGTTTTTTTATTCGCGGCGCTGAATAATAAAGAATTTACCGCTTTGCTCTGTCCCTTAATTAATAAAATATTTCTCCAACTCTTGCCGGCGTCCTCGGTCTTAAGAACCCCGTTGCCAGAACCGATATAAATAACACGGGGATTATCGGGCTGGACCAATACTGTTCTTATATCGGCATTGCCTTCTCCTATATCTTGCCAGGATATTTCTTCAGCTACTGCCAGAATCAAAGATCCTAAAATCCAAAAACTTAATAACCCAACAACACCAATCTTTTTCATCCCGCACCTCCCTTTCTACTTTAATAGACGCAGGAGGCAAAATAATCTAACAAGAATTCTTAAAGAAGATATTAGTCTCGTGGTTTAAAATAAGGGTTAGGCAATTAGATAAAACAGGCTGGCAATTACGGTCAGAGAAACGGGCTAAATAATGGGGACGGTTCTGTCAAAGATAGAACCGTCCCCTAGTTTTGGGTTCAATCCAAACTCAAAAGCTCCTGCTTTACTCTTTGGTAATCCGGAGTATCTATCCGGGTATATATCTCTTGCGCCTGCCGGAGATACTCCCTGGCTTTGTTCTTTTGCCCTTTCCTCTTATATAGAGAACCTAGATTATTATAAGCAGCAGCTGATTCTAAAGGCGCGTCTATATCTTTACAAACTGAAAGGGCCTGGTAAAAATATTTCTCCGCTTCGGTAAAATTATCTATTTCTACATATAATTCACCGATCATATTATAATCCGAGGCTATATTAGGCATATTACCCTGTTTTTGATCTATCTTTAACCCCTGAAAATAAAAATCCAGCGCTTTCTGGTATTCTTTCTGATAAGAATAGACCTCGCCGACATTAAAATAGTAATCGCTTAATTCACGGGCCAGCTTAAGCCTGTTGAATAACCTGAAACTCTTATCGTAGAATTCCTTAGCGGTAGCAAGATCATCTTTATTCAGGAACAAAAGCCCGAGATTAAAATAATCACATGCCAGATTATACCTGTGCTTGTATGAGTATTGCCTTTCCCGGTTAATTTCTGAACTCTTAGTAAGCAGCTCAAGGGCTTTATCATCTTCTCCCTTATCCATATACCAAACCGCCAGCTTCCTTAAGGCAATAGCCTCGTTTAACCTATCCTTATTCCCCTTGCTTAAAGCTATTGATTTATTATAGAACTCAAAGGCCTTGGCGTATTCTCCGTATAGATGATAGATCCAGCCAATGCCGATATAAGCAGAACTTAAATTCTTTTTATCACGCCTTTTCTCGCTGAAGAACGCGTAATCAAAATAATATTTCAGGGCATTATCTTTATCTCCTAACCTCTGATAGGTATCTGCCAGCAAAGGATAAATTGCCAGGAATGAAGGTTCATTCTTTATTATGCGGCCGGATTGCGAAATGACTCTTTGATTCTGGCCTCCCCGGAATGACCTCTGGGATTCCAGGAATAAACGATAGGTATTAGGGTTTATAGTAGGCAGCCAAATATACAGGCAGATACAGACAGATACAAACACTACTGCCGCAAAGAACCAGGCCAGCCGTTTCCTATGCAAAGAAATATTTATTCTCGGCTTATCGCTCTTCGGCTTTACTTTTGGCCGGAATAATATAAAATTGGGGTCTCCGTAAAGAAGATAACTTGCCCAATGCATAGGCATTATACCGTATTCACTAATTAACTTAAGGCGGCCCAATCTGATACTCTCGCCCATAGACTTGCCGGAAATCAACTGCGCGTAGAATTCTTTTGAAAAAGACAGGCTGACCGGGTCTTCTATCTTGCGTATCGCCCCGATATAATGACGGACACCGGAAAACAGGAATGCTGACGCCAGGCTGTAATTGTTCTCCTGGTAATCCGCTTCCATCGGTTTTGCGGTGTTTACAGCGGAATGACAGGCGTTAGAGAATATTAAGGCGGGTAAAGAAACGGCTGAACCCATGGCAAGGATATCCTGGATAGTAAACTTAGAGTCGCTTAGGACCCAGCCGCTATTATCGGGGTTATCCGCCTCATATTCACAGTGCCCGGCAAAGTGCACGATATCGTAATCGCAGAGGTTTTTCTTTACATACATCTTATCGATATACGTGGATTTAAAATCGATATGCACATTATTGCTTTTGCGGTCAAATTGATTTTTGATATTTACGCCTTCTAAGTAAGCGGATTTTAAATCATTGGTGGGATTGACCATTATCAGCATTTTAAGAACACCGGCGAAACTACGGTACCGGGGCCGGCTTACCGGCTCCCTGGTCCTGATCACCCTGCCTATATTAAAAGCAAGGCATAAGAAGCTCCTTCCATCATAGAGGAGTTCCCAGGGAATGTTAATTAACTCTTCATCCGTAGAAAGTATCAGGCTGGAGATTTGAGAGGATTTTAATTTTTCCTTAACTGACGGGGTAAGCAGGTGATCCCAGAGCAGCCGGCCGGATTTGATCAAACCCTTGATCAGTTCCTTGTCATAAGCGCTATTTTTACCTGCCTTATTTAATATAAAGGAAATTTCCTGGCATAATTTATCTATTTCCGCGGATGAAACAGCGCACTGGCTATAATGCCGTAATGTCGAAGCAAGTTCCAGACGCTCAAAAACACTCATTTTGAGCGTCTGTCCCTGCTTTAATATTTCTAAGACCAGGGTACCGGCTTCCTGCATTATATAATCTGATTAGTTACTTATATCCAACAATATCGAGGCAAGCTTATTCTCAAAAACAGATACCTCAATCCTGTAATTACCCAACAGGATGTGGCCGAAGGTAACTGAACCTGTATCAGTAAGGTAGGATTCCAATTCCAGGTCATCTTTAAGAAGAGTGACTCTTAGATCTTTAACTATATTCTGGGTCTGTTTTTCTTTAACCACAACCATGAGAATAAAAGCGCCCTCCCCTTTATTCTCTATCTTAGCCTCTACTTTTATATTCTGAAGGTCTTTTAGAATAGTCACTCCCTCTTTAAAATCTTTTATCAAGCGGCCGCGTAAAAGAGGAGCGGGCACTAACTCCCGGCCCACCAGGACGTCTCCGGTAGTATTCAATATCTCCAGCAACTTTCCTTTAGCCCTTAAGAGTATCTCTAAAATAGGAGCTCCGCATTCAGCGGTAAAGAGCGAACCCTTGATCTTGTCAAGTAATTCGCCAGGTACCTCTTTTTTATCTACTGTTTTCATCCCTAAGCCAAGAACCACAGACTGAGCGCAATCATCACAACTTAGCAAATGAGCTTTAAGATGGTCATTCTCTTCCTTAGACAGGCGGCCTTCCAGGAAACAGGCAATAGCCTCTTCATCAGGATGCACCCCCTCAACCTTGCCTAATCCTGACTTCCATTTCTTATAGACCAGCTTAACCAGGCTCTCGAATCTATCCTGCATATGTATACTCTCCCCAATATAATAGACGTACCAGTATCAGAAATCTAACAAAAAACCTTTACTTTTAAAGCACTCTTTTAATTTATTAATAAGGCGTGATTTTTGCATATCTATGGCGCCGCGTGAAAGCTTGAGATGATCTTTTAATTCCTCAAGCCTTATCCCCCTCTTCATATGCAGTTCTAAGAAGTATTTATCATCGCTGTCTAATCTTTCAATACAGTCTGTTAAACTCCCAAGCTTTTCTTCATAACTAAGCATATCAGGAACAGGCTCAGCGCCGTCTACAAGCAGATTTTTCAGGTTAAGATCGTCATCCGGTTCTTGGCTATCGAGATAAACGGCGGGTTTCATCTTACGGATATAGTCTATCGTAAAGTTAATGGTAACCTGCCTTAACCAACTGGCAAGGCTGCATCCGTTTATTGCTTTAAAACTTCTTAATTTCTTAGAATTATCCTTGAGTAGAGAGCAGAAGATTTCCTGGAATACATCGTTGATGTGGTCTTGCGCGGAAGCGTAACCTTTTACATTAAAAACATTGTGGATATAGTTATATATCAGGCGGGAATATTTACTTAAGAATTCATCCCAGGCTGCCTTGTCTCCTTTGACGCACCTCTGGACAAATTCCAAGTCATCCATAATGGAATTATTATACCATTAAACCTTGTAAGTCAAAACAAATAATTAGGGACACCCTTCCTGCCAATCAGGAGAGTGTCCCCATAAGAAATCAAAAGCTTAAAAAAAGGGACACCCTTAGCTTTAGCAAGTTGGGTGTCCCTAAGATTATTTGAAGAAACTGTTAGAGATGATAAAGGAGGCAAAAACAATAGAGACCATGGACATTAGTTTGATCAAGATATTCAAGGATGGCCCCGAAGTATCTTTGAAGGGATCTCCTACGGTATCTCCGGTAACTGTAGCCTTATGAGCCAGTGAACCTTTGCCGCCATGATGGCCTTCCTCTATATACTTCTTGGCGTTATCCCAGGCTCCACCGGAATTAGCCATCATGACTGCCAGAACAAATCCTGTAACCGTTGCCCCGCACAATAAACCCGCTTCCGCTTCAATACCCACAAGAATTCCCACGGCAATAGGAGCGGCAATCGCCAAAAGGGACGGAAAGATCATTTCTTTCTGGGCTGCCGCGGTAGCAATACTTACACATCTGGCGTAATCCGGCTTGGCCTTGCCTTCCATCAAACCGGTTATTTCTTTAAACTGCCTCCTAACCTCAACTACGATCTTACCAGCCGCTCTTCCCACCGCGCGCATGGTCAACGAGCAGAAAAAGAACGGAAGCATACCGCCGATAAATAACCCCACCAAAACATTGGGATTCATCAGGCTTAAAACCATATCCTTACCGGAAATTATCAGCACCTGATCTTTATACGCGGCGATCAAAGCCAGCGCGGTCAAAGCAGCTGAACCGATAGCAAAACCTTTACCGGTCGCGGCTGTAGTATTTCCTAGAGCATCTAAAGCATCGGTTCTTTTTCTTACTTCCGCAGGTAAATGGGACATTTCCGCATTCCCTCCGGCATTATCCGCTACCGGCCCGTAAGCGTCAGTAGCCAGAGTAATACCTAAAGTAGAAAGCATACCTACGGCAGAAATCGCTATCCCGTAAAGCCCGGCATTAAAATTCTGGGCTCCGCCGGCAAGAAAATAGCTGGCCAGGATAGCTATACAAACAATGATAACCGGCAAACCGGTAGACATCATCCCTACAGCCATACCTTCAATAATCACTGTGGCCGGCCCGGTAATTGAAGCATCGGCAATCCCACGGGTAGGCTTAAAACCGCTGGAAGTATAGTATTCGGTAATCAAACCGATCAATACGCCTGCCAGTAACCCGGAAAGCACTGCCCAGTAAACTCCCAGATGTTCAACGCCTAAAGTATATTTAATCAAAAAGAATGAAATTATCGCAACCAAGATAGAACTGGTAAAGACACCTTTACGTAAAGCAAGAAGCAATACTTTCTGAGAAGCCTGTTCCCCGCTTTTTACGAAAAATGTCCCGATGATAGAAGCGACCACGCCTACCGCGGCCATAACTAAGGGAACGGTTACGCCCGCAACCCCTAAACCAGCGGCCACGCCTAAAGCTGAAGTTGCTACGATTGAACCGACATAAGACTCATACAGGTCAGCTCCCATACCTGCTACGTCACCGACATTATCACCGACGTTGTCCGCGATGACTGCAGGATTTCTCGGATCATCCTCAGGAATTCCCGCTTCTACCTTACCGACTAAATCTGCCCCAACATCAGCAGCTTTGGTAAAGATCCCGCCGCCGACCCTGGCAAAAAGAGCCATGGAGCTCGCGCCCATACCAAAGCAAAGCATAGTAGAAGTAATCGCCGCGATCTTATCAATTCCGTGAGGAGTAGCATGCCCGGCGTAATACCAATTCAGGAAATAATACCAAATACTTAAATCTAATAGGCCAAGCCCGACGACAGTCAAACCCATGACCGCGCCGCTGGAAAATGCTACCCGAAGGCCGGAATTAAGGCTTTTCATGGCAGCTGCCGCGGTGCGATTAGAAGATTGGGTAGCTATGCTCATCCCGATAAAACCGGAAAGGCCGGAGAAAAAACCGCCGGTCAGGAAAGCAAAAGGCACAAACATAACCAGATAGCCTTTAAAAGCCAGGACTAAAAGTATAAAAAACATTACGATGAAAAATAAGGCTACTCCCGTATACTGCCTTTTCAGGTAAGCCCGCGCGCCGATCCTCACCGCTTCGGCGATCTCTTTCATCTTATCCGAGCCTTCGTCCATTTTCATGATGCTCATAGCCAGGTAGAAAGCAAAACCGAGAGCAAGGATTGAACCGGCCGGAGCCAACAATAACAAATCAAAACCTGCCATTTAAACCCTCCTTTTATAAAACAGCTGATCTATAAAGTTAACCATGGTCCAATACGAATAAAGGCATTATATTAACACAAAACCTAAGAAAGTCAAGGGGCCTACCTACGATAATATAAGCTTGCGGATTTCTTCGGGGATGACCTTTGGTCTAAGGCTCTTATCCACAAAAACCAGGGTGGTTTTTGCCTTGGAAACGATCTGATTATTTTGATTCCGTATCTCGTAATCAAATTCAACGCGTGCCCCGCCAACCGCGCTGACGTGCGTATCTACCTCAAGAGTATCCGCGTAAAAAGCGGGTAATTTATAGTCTATTTCCTGACGGGCTACTACAAACAGCGCGTCCTGCCTGGCGAGTTCCTGCACTGAAATCCCTTTCTCCGCCAGGAATTCAGTGCGCGCCTCCTCCAGGAATTTCAGGTAATTGGCGTAATAAACTACTCCTCCGCAATCAGTATGATGATAGTAAATCTTAAACCTCATTAGTAACGCTCCTTTTTACTATTATCAATCAGAGTAACGTTTTAAGATCAGACATCCATTACAATTGCCGAATCCAAAAGAATTTGTCAAAACAACATCTACCTTGGCCTTCCTTGCCTGGTTAGGCACATAATCTAAATCACAATCGGGATCCGGATATTTATAATTGATTGTCGGTGGGATCAGGTTGTTTTCTATGACCAGCGCGCAGACCAACGCTTCTATCGCGCCCGCGGCGCCAATGCTGTGACCGATCATTGATTTAGTTGAAGATACCGGAATCTTATAAGCATGGCTGCCGAATACTTCTTTTATTGCGCTGGTCTCAGCCTTATCATTTAATGTGGTAGCTGTGCCGTGGGCATTGATATAATCCACATCTTCGGGTTTTGCCTGGGCATCCTGTAAAACCTTGCGCATTGCTTTTGCCGCGTCACGGCCTTGCGGCTCAGGCATAACTATATGGTAGGCTCCGGAATTACTGCCATAACCGGCGATCTCAGCATAGATATGGGCATTCCTTTTTAAGGCATGCGTAAGCTCTTCTAATATAAGTACTGCTGAACCTTCGCCAAGGACAAATCCATCCCTTTTTTTATCAAAAGGCCGGCTGGCCTCTTGAGGAAAATCATTATTTCTGGAGAGGACCCTTAACACGGAATAAGCGCCAAAGGTAAATTCAGTAAGCGGGGCTTCCGCGCCTCCGGAGAGACATACATCCATATCGTTACTCTGGATAAGCCTGAATGCCTCGCCGATCGCGAATGTACCTGAAGCGCAGGCGTTGGATATAACCATATTAGGGCCCATAAGTCCATGTTGAATAGCGATATGGCTTGCCACAGCATTCGGGCTGATCCTGGGAACGCTTCTGGCGTTAATCCTACGGGTACCTTTATCGTATGCAGCCATGATTTGCTCTTCATGGAAAAGAAGCCCTCCCAGGCCAGAGCCAATAATTACGCCGATCCTGTCCTTGTCTTCTTTACCCGGATCCAGCCTGCTGTCGTCTAAAGCCGCCTTGGCAGAAATTAAACCCAGATGCACGAACCTGTCTATCTTCCTTACTTCTTCTTTAGGAATATAATTTGAGTTCTCCAGGTCTTTTATTTGTCCGCAGATCTTGGATTCAAAGTTAGACACGTCAAAAGAGGTTATCTTGCCCACCCCTGACCTGCCTTCAATATTGGCCTTCCAGAATTCCTCTTTTCCGATCCCATTGGGCGCGGCTACGCCCAAACCGGTTATAACCACACGACGATTAGACATCTATTTCTGATCCCCTTTCTCGACTAGCCCGTAATCTTATCGAAGTCTTCTACTATTATCGCCGGAAAGGTAGTAAAGGCGATATCCGTGGATTTTGTAAGTTCGATCGAAGACTTCATTACTTCCTGGATCCCGGGAAAATCAACCATAAAAGCCAGATCATAAGCTCCTAATAACGCGTACATGAAATTGATCTTGCCGCCTGACCTCTCGATGGTACCTATTACTTTATTCGTGCGTTCAGCTGTTATCCCCTTTATTGCTTCTACTGAATACTTCCCCAGCATCAAAAACTTGGCCATACCCGCCTCCTTTCTATTTATAAACCTTAAAACCGGGCAACCGGTCGTTTTTTACCCTCTGGAAACGCTCATCGTCAACGGTCATCAGCGCCTTTATATAACGCCAGGCGATAAGTATGTCTGCCTTTACTTTTTCTTTTACCTGTTTATTGGGCGGGATCAATCCGCCTTGATCGTCCCACCAGATCCCGAGTTCATAAGCGGGATTCTCTATCCATATCCCCACGTCATCTATTCCGGTTACAACAGCCCATGCTTCATCTTTATAAATTTGAAAAAGAGGGAGATCCGCTTTTATTTCTTCGGAGAATTTAAAGAGCACTAATTTACCTTTCAGCCCTTCTGCCTGCATATCGCCCTCCCGCATAGCCTCCATCCTAAAGAAAGGAATGACTGTATTCTACCGCTAAAAAGCCTGTTTTTCAATGGAGATTTTGTGGACAGCTTATTCTTTATGCTGATTAACGCCTTTTAAAGATTCAATTACCTTTACAGCTTCTTTCTTGGTAAGCTTACTAATGTCGGGCTTATGGTAATATTTGTGTATAAAATTGTTAAGATGCCCCTCTTCCCAGCCGGCCTCTCTAGCAAGATATTCGATATATAACTTCTGCCTGATGGTCAAGCCAAAGGGATTAACCTGATAATATTTGCTGCGTACAAAGAAGTTCATCAGCTTCCTGAACTTTTCATCATCCAGCTCCTTGGCGCTGCTTACTCCTGCTATCCGCTGAAGGGTATCTCTGTATTCAGCATCACTTAAGTTTAATTCTTTTTTGACAATATGTATAACAGCTAATTTCTTTTTGTCCATTTCGTATTTTATTCGCGAATAAACACCTTATAAGAGTTCTCCTACAAGGCAATTATAAATACTATATATTACTATATCAAGTATTTTCCCGCCTTTATTTATTGCTTAAGATGCCATTTAATGGTAAAGTTATTATAAGCAACACTATAATAAAGGAGATTAAAATTAAGTATAATCACGTTTTATTCCTCAATCCTTATATCGAAAGCAGCGCCACAAGCACAATGATGCTTTTCCCTCCCACAGGCCTTGAATATGTGGCAACGAGTGCTAAGGGCCTGGTCAATAAGATCACTCTCTTGGATCTGCGCTACGAAAAAGACCTATCCGACATAAATAAGCTTCTGGATTTTATATCCGGACAGGTCGATATTATCTGTGTGGGTATCGGCTGGGACCGGCAAATCGAAGAAATCTGCCAGCTTCTCAACCGCATGCCGGCTCACATCCCTCTGGTTGTAGGGGGCTATACAGCTACGGAAAAAGTAAATGAACTCTTTAAGGCATGCCCTGCCATAAATATCATAGCCAGAGGCGAAGGCGAAGAAACAATGAAAGAGATACTAAAGGGCCTGCCGCTTAAAGATATCCGCGGTATCTCTTATAGGCAAGACGGACAAATAATACATAATCCCAACCGGCCCCTTCCCGATGTAGACAGCCTCGCTGCGCCTGACCGTTCCTTAAGGCGTAATGAATACTCACTTGCTGTAAACGGCGTAAGCCTGGCGGGCATAACCTTTGATTCAGTATTGAGCGCGCGGGGCTGCCCCTTTAACTGTAAATTCTGCACGTTCAGTTTAAACCCGTTAGGGCAAAAAAGAGAGTATGCCGCCCGCAGCGTAAACTCTGTAGTTGATGAGATCCAGGGTTTAAAAGCGGGAGTGATACTCTTCAGCGACGACAACCTGTTCGTTGACCCCAAGAGGGCGGAAGAAATCTGTGATTTACTGATCAAACGAAAGATAAAAAAACGCTTCATCGCGCAAGCCCGGCTGGATATCGCCAAGTATCCGGTACTGCTGGAGAAAATGGTTAAGGTGGAATTTAAGGCGCTATTGATCGGGATCGAATCGCCCCATGACTGGATACTGACACAGCTTAGCAAAGGATTTAATCAAGAGACCATACGAAAATCGTTTGAGGTCCTTAAGAAATATCCTATCTTCTATAACGGTTATTTTATTTACGGCAATATAGGGGAAACTGAAGAAGAGATGTTGTATATCGGGCAATTCGCCAAGGAAATAGGAGTTGATTCCATCGCCTGCAATAAATTAAGGATCGAGAAGTTCTCGCCCCTAAGGGAGTTAGCGCTGAATTCCCCGGGTTATCATGTTACCGACAGAGGAGAACTATATTCGGACACCTACAGCCATGCCGCCTTGAAAAAAATAGGCAGAAGAATAAAATTCTCTTTTTATACCCCTTCACGATTTATGAAAATACTCTGGAAGAATATTTTCATAACAAAGTTCTTCACTTTTAAAGAAATGCTTCTTGTCCTAATCGCCTCCCCGCGCATCCTCGCAAACGTTATTATCAGAGAAAACCGCAGAGGCAGGCTCAAAGACTCTCTAAAACGCACCTTTATTAAGAATACCTAAATCAGGGCCTGTGGTATCTGCCGCGCCCCTGCCTATACTTGCCTTTTGCCTGCCTATCCGAAGATTGACGCGAAGATTGATGTGAAGGCTGATGCGAAGATTGAACAAAATGTTCCTGGGAGAAATCCGGGTGCTTTGAAATAGGTAATGAAGCCTTAATAAGTTTCTCAATATCCCGCACATCACGGCCCTGGTCAGGCATTGCAAAAGAAACTGCGTGCCCCTTATGGCCTGCCCTGCCTGTACGGCCGATACGATGCACGTAGTTTTGCGCGTCATCAGGAAGGTCATAATTAATAACCAGTTCAACCCCGATAACATCAATACCCCTGGCGGCAATATCAGTAGCAACCAGCACTCTGTATTTACCTGATTTAAAACCTTCCAGGGCTTCACGGCGCTGGCTTAGAGAACGGTTAGAATGTATCTCCGCTGCCCTATAGCCCATATCACTAACGGACCTGGTGATCTTTCTTGCGTTGTGCTTAGTACGGGAGAATAAAAGGACAGGCCCATGGTATTGCGCGAGCAACTTACTAAGAAGCCGCGGCTTAGCATCTTTTTTAACAATAAATACTTCCTGGGTAATGCACTCCGAGGTGGTCCCGGAAGGGGCTATCTCAACACAAACAGGCAGTTTCATGTGTTTGGCGGCTATATCCATAACCTCTTTGGGGATAGTCGCGGAGAAAAGCATAGTCTGCCTCTCTTTGGGCAGAAAACGCAGGATCCTCTCTATCTGCGGGGCAAAACCCATATCAAACATGCGGTCCGCCTCATCAAGCACCAGCATTACTACCTCATCAGGCAAGACATTCCATCTACCCATATGATCAATAAGCCTGCCGGGAGTAGCAATGACTATACGGGGATCTTTACGAAGCGCGTGTACCTGGTCTTGCATGGAAGCTCCTCCGATAAGGCAAGCTGTCTTCATACCAAAAGCATGCGCGATATTCTGAAAAGCCTCATCGATCTGAATAGCCAATTCCCGCGTAGGAGCCAGGATCCAACCTGTACCCTCTTTCTGCGCCAGTAGCTGCACCATAGGAATAGCAAAGGCGTGGGTTTTACCGGTTCCTGTCTGCGCGATACCGATAAGATCCTTGCCTTGAATTGCCATAGGGATCGCCTTCATCTGGATCGGGGTCGGGACCTTGAATTTCATGCGTTCAAGAATATCCAGGATCTTAGGCGCGATACCTAACCCGTAAAAACTCTTGTCAGATGGTTCAACCCCTTGAGATAAATTATTTGTATTAGTTATTCTATGCGGCATAATGTTTAGGCTGCTTTTAACCTCTGCCTTTCATCGACTTGGCCAAGATGAATATGGCAGTAAGCTTCGTGATTGTAGATACTTAAGATATGTTTGCAATGCGGAAACCTGCACTTTCTACCCTTAGGTGAAGATTTTATTTTTTTAATAGCTGCTCCTTGTGAGAAAACATCGGTATAATTTTGTACATTCATTTAAAAATGAATGTACAAAATTAAAAAGCCGTAAAGGTTAGTTATCTTCCCTTTACGGCTTAAGATTTCCTAATCTTTCTAGATTTACGTTTTATTATACCATCTTATATGGATTTGTCAATAAGTTTAACAAAGACAGGGGACGGTTCTGTCCTTAGGACAGAACCGTCCCCCAGATCTTAACTTAGCTCTTCAGGATGGTGTTTTACTACCTTGCCTCCGACCATATAAATGACGTCTTCTGCGATATTGGTAGTATGATCACAGATACGCTCAAGATGACGGGCGATCAATAATAACAGCACAGCGCGCGGCGCGGAACCTGGGTCTTTTGCCATGTAATCATTGATCAATTCTTCCTGGACCATATTGCGCAATTTATCGGCCTGAGGATCAGAAAGAACCACCTTTTTGGCAAGCTCCACGTCTTTTTCTACAAACGCGTTTATTGCATCGCGAACCATATCCTGCGCGACAATAGACAACTTGGGAATATCTATCAAAGGCTTAAGTACCGGCTTATCTATCAACTCCAGGACGCGCTGCGATATATCTACCGCCAGATCCGCAATACGCTCAAGTTCGGCGTTTATCTTCATGCCGGTAGCGATAAACCTTAAATCCCCCGCCATAGGTTGATGCCTGGCGATCAAATCAATGCATTTTTCATCAATTTCTAATTCCAGCTTATCAACTCGGTCGTCGTTATTAATAACTTCTTCAGCCTGGAGTTTATTCCGGGTTTTTAACGCCTCAATAGACTTAAATATCGCCTCCTGGGCCATAACTGCCATCTTAAGGATATCCTTATGCAAGCCTTTCAGTTCTTCGTCAAAATGCCTTTCCATTCCAACCTCCGATCTTTCTCTCTATTACTCCTGGGTTATCCATACCTTCCGGTAATATAATCTTCCGTCCGCTTATCACCTGGAGCGGTAAATATTTCCTGCGTTCCTCCGAATTCTATTAATTCTCCCAAAAGCATGAAACCCGTGTCATCCGAAACACGCGCCGCCTGCTGCATATTATGAGTGACTATTATTATAGTATAATTATTCTTAAGCTCACGCATCAATTCTTCAATCCTGGCGGTAGCCTGCGGGTCTAACGCAGAGCACGGTTCATCCATCAATAATATATCCGGCTTAACCGCGATAAGCCTGGCGATGCATAATCTCTGCCTCTGCTCTAAAGATAACCTCAAAGCAGGGCTATGTAGTTTATTCTTTAACTCATCCCATAAAAGAACGCTTTTCAGGCTTTTCTCAACTATCCCGTCTAATTTATTCCGGGCTCTCCCGTTGGAATGGATCTTTTCTCCGAAAATGATATTCTCGTAGATAGACAACGGGAACGGGTTAGGCCGCTGGAATACCATGCCTACGTTCCTGCGCAAGGATACCAGGTCTGTACGGGGATCAAGAATATTGGCTTTACCAATCAAAACTTCGCCTTTTGTGCGCACACCCTCAATCAGATCGTTCATACGGTTAAAAACCCGCAGCATGGTTGATTTACCGCATCCCGAAGGCCCGATTATAGCGGTAATCCTATTAGCGCTAAAAGATGAATTTATGCCTTTTAAAGCGTGAAAATCACTATACCAAAGATCCAATCCTTTCGTTATTATCTTTGACATTATCCGAACTTCCCCCTGATATAATCATCTGTGCGGCTGTCATCGGGAGCCGTAAAGATCTTATCTGTCTTATCCAGCTCAATGAGTTCCCCGCCCAAGAAGAAAGCCGTCCTGTCACCGACCCTGGCGGCCTGCTTTACGTTATTAGTAACCAGGACTATAGTATATTTTTGTTTAAGCTTGATCATAGCGTCTTCTATTTTGGCAGTAGAGATAGGATCAAGGCCCGAACAGGGCTCATCAAATAAGATCACTTCCGGCTCAACCGCCAGCGTCCTGGCTATGCATAAACGCTGCTGCTGGCCTCCGGATAATTTAAAAGCAGACGAGCTTAACCGGTCTTTTACCTCTTCCCAAAGATAGGCCTCTCTTAAGACGCTTTCCACTCTCTCTTTTAATAATTTCGTATTTCTTGCTCCGTGCATCCTTATTCCGTAAGCCACATTATCAAATATAGATAACGGCAAAGGAAGGGGCAGCGCGAATACCATACCCACCATTTTCCGTAACAGCTCCACATCTATTTCTTTAATATTTTTCTTATCAAGCTTAACCTCCCCGCCCATCCTGAAATTAGGCATAAGATCATTTAAGCGGTTAAGCATCCTTAAGAAAGTCGTTTTGCCGCTGTTTGACGGCCCGATAACGCTTAATATCTCATTGGACTGGATATCCATGCTCACGTTTTTTAACGCCTGTATTAAACCAAACCAGATATTAAGATTTTTTATGCCGAATATTACCATTTCTTTCTCTTCCTGAATTTATAACGTATGATTATCGCGACTAAATTCATGACTAAGACGAGCGTTAACAATACCAAGGCGGTCCCATACCTTACCTTCTCATCCACATTAGGCACCTGCGTTGAAATAACGTAAAGATGGTACGGCAGGGCCATTGCCTGATCAAGCGCGGATTTCGGAAGCTGAGGAAGATAAAACGCCGCTACCGTAAACAAAATCGGGGCCGTCTCTCCCGCCGCGCGGCCCAGGCCTAAAATAGTCCCGGTTAATATCCCGGGGATAGCGTTTGGTAAAACAATATGCCTTATGGTCTGCCATTTGCTGGCACCCAAGGATAAACTTACCTCGCGGAATGAATGCGGGACGCTTTCCAGCGCCTCGCGCGAAGCGGTAATGATCAACGGCAAAATCATAATCCCCAGTGTAAGCGAACCAGAAATAATGGACGCTCCCAGCTTAAAAAACACAACAAACAACGCTAACCCAAAGAGCCCGTAAACTACTGAGGAGACGCCCGCCAGATTCACAATCGCTAATTTTATAATACGGTTGAGCGCGTTGTCCCTGGAATACTCGCTTAAATATACAGCTGCCAGCAGCCCTATCGGCAAGGCAAAAACGATCGCGCCTGTTACAAGATACAAAGTCCCTACGATTGCCGGGAAAATCCCTCCGCTGCGCATCCCCTGCCGCGGTATATCGGAGAGAAACTGCCAGTTGATCGCAGGCAGCCCTTTCTGGATAATAATAACAACGATTAATCCTACAGGGACTACTATTAAAAGCGTCGCCAGGAATAAAAAGAAAAAAGCGATATTCTGCGTGCGGTAAGGATTCCTCATCATTGCCTTTTATGCAGGAACAGATCCGCGGTTACATTGATCGCGAAACTCATGATAAACAAGACTACGCCGATAGCAAATAATGCGAAATAATGCTCACTTCCTACCACTGCTTCACCCATTTCAGCGGCGATGGTAGCAGTTAAGGTCCTGACCGGCGCCAGGATACTCTGCGGCATTGCTGCGGCGTTACCGGTGATCATCATTACCGCCATGGTCTCTCCGATTACCCTGCCGATCCCGAGCATAACCGCCGCAAGTATACCGCTGGAAGCCGCCGGAAGCATTACGCGCCATATCGTCTGCCAATGCGTTGCCCCTAAAGCGAAGGCCCCTTCTTTGTAATTCTTAGGCACTGAATAAAGCGCGTCTTCTGCGATTGAGACTATTGTCGGCATAGCCATAAACGCCAGCATTATTGAACCGGATAAAGCAGTTAACCCCGTCGGCAAATGAAAAATACTTTTTACTAAGGGCACTAGGGTCACCATTCCGATAAACCCCAAGACAACGCTCGGGATTGCTGCCAATAATTCTATCCCCGCCTTAAGGACTTCCTTGACTTTCAAGGGAGCTATTTCGGCAATGTAAATCGCGCAACCTACGCCTATAGGAATAGAAATAATTGCCGCCCCCGCGGTAACCAAGAGCGACCCAAGTATCAAGGGGAGTATCCCCAATTGCGGCGGTTCTGAAATTGGATACCAGCTTTTCCCAAAAAGAAACTTAAAGGGGCTTACGGTTTTAAATACCGCAAGCCCCTCCTTAAGCAGAAATAAGAAAATAAGCGCGACGAATAATATTGAAGCTAGGCCGCAGATAAGTATAAGTTTCTCAATAATAAACTCTTTGAATTTACGCATTGAGCCCCTGATTTTTCTTATTGCGGTGAAATTTCACAGGTCATTTTACCGGAACAAAATCGGTTGCCAAAACCACATCCTGGCCTTCCTTGGAAAGCGTAAAATCTGCGAATTTACTTATTAACCCTTGCGGCTGCCCGTTTGTATAAAGGAACAGTGGACGGGATATAGGATACTTGCCGCTTCTTACATTTTCAATAAGGGGCGCGATATATTCTGAATTCTTGTCTTTGGCTACCAGAATAGCTTTTTGCCTGGCGCAGACATAACCCATCCCATAATAACCGATAGCCGCCGTATTATTAGCTACTTCATCGGCAATTGCCTGGGAAGATGAAAGCATCAAGGCCCCGGCAGCAAACTCTTCTTTTGAATCAGGGTCATTCTTTCTTAACACGTGCTCTTTAAAATAAACATGTGTGCCTGAATTGACTTCCCGGGATAGTATGACAATCTTTTCATCCTTGCCTCCTACCTCTTCCCAGTTAGAGATCCTGCCGGTGAAAATCCCCGCTAACTGCTCAATGGTAAGCTTGCTTACAGGATTACGCGGACTAACCACAACCGCCAGCCCATCCAATCCCACTTTTATTTCATTCGGATTTACGCCTTTCTGTTTAGCCAGGGCAATTTCTCTTTCTTTAATGTTCCTTGAACTCATGGCAATATCGCAGGTTCCGCTTATAAGGCTGGAGAACCCGGTGCCCGAACCTCCGCCTGTAACTGCCACAAAACTACCAGGGTTATCCTGCATATATTTTTCAGCCCAGGCCTGGCCTAAATTAACCATGGTATCTGAGCCTTTGATCTGGATGGAATTCTTATCTTTGGCGGCAAACGCAGACGCCGTAAATATAAACGCGGCTAATATGAATAACCAATTCCTACGCATGATTCCTCCTTTTAGGATTACTTATTTTAACAGATAATTTACCGGAAGGCAACGCTATTTGGATGAATATTTATTTCTCCAATATATTCTTGGAAAAATGGCAGGCAGGCTTAATTGGGTACTTTCCCGTGTAACAGGCGGTACAAAAATTTTCTTTGGGAAGAGGCATGGATTTCAGCATCCCTTCAAGGCTTAAGTATTCTAGGCTGTCCGCACCGATAAAATCGCGGACCCAGGCAATATCATGCTTTGAGGCAACAAGTTCTTTCTCGGTAGGAAAATCGATCCCGTAAAAACAGGGGAATCTAAGCGGCGGGCAGCTTACCCGCATATGTATCACTTTCGCCCCTGCCTGGCGCAAAGTTTTCACGCGCATCCTGCTGGTCGTACCACGCACAATGGAATCTTCCACTATAATGACTTTCTTGCCGTTTAATACTTCTCTTAAGGGATTAAGTTTTACCCTCACCCGGAAATCGCGCAGGTCTTGAGTCGGCTGGATAAACGTCCTGCCGATATAATGGTTGCGGATCATTCCGTATTCAAAAGGAATCTTTGAAGCTTCAGAAAACCCTAAAGCCGCGTATGTGCCTGAATCGGGGATAGGCATTACCAGGTCTGCCTCAGCGGGAAATTCAGCTGCTAATTGCGCCCCCAGCCTTTTACGCGTAGTATAGACGTTATGCTCAAAGATATTGCTGTCCGGCCTGGCAAAATATACGTATTCAAAGATACAGAACGCGCGCGCCGTCTCTTTAGGGGACATGACAGATTCTATCCTGTCTTTATAGATAAATACGGTCTCCCCCGGCTGAATATCTCTTATATATTTAGCGCCGATCAGATCCAAGGCGCAAGTTTCACTGGCTAATACATGCGCGCCGTCTAGTTGGCCTAAACACAACGGCCTCCAGCCAAAAGTATCCCTTGCCCCGATTAAAATATCATTGAGCATCAATACTAAAGAATAAGCCCCTTCTAATTTAGAGAGCGACCAGGTTATCGCTTCCTTAACATCATTCTTCTGGCTGTGCGCCAACAGATGGGCGATGATCTCCGAATCCATGGTAGTCTGGAACAAAGCGCCTTTATTTTCTAATTCTTTATGGAGGCTTGATGTGTTGGTAAGATTGCCGTTATGCGCGATAGCGATATCGCCGATTTTTGATTTTACGTAAAAAGGCTGGGTATTCTTGATGTTGCTTGAGCCGGTAGTAGAATAACGCACATGGCCTATTGCCATTTCACCGCGTAAGGAACGGATTATTTTTTCATCAAAACAATCACTTACTAAACCTAACGCTTTATGCAAATATACCTTCTTGCCGTTGCGCGTGATTATCCCGCTTGATTCCTCTCCTCTATGCTGAAGAGCGTAAAGGCCTAAACAAGCAAGGTTTGCCGCGTCCTTATGTGGATATATCCCGAATATTCCGCACATTTGAGCACCTTAAGCTTTTATTCAGCGAAATCCCGCCGAATGCCCTAAAATTATCGCAAGAGAATTTTAGGGTAGATTATGAGGAGGGATAGCATGGCTATCCCTCAATCTTCCTCTTTAACGACCCGCCCCACTCTTCATATAAATCTTCCAAGGGCAGACAAATCAATTCTTTCGCCCCGTTTAAAATCCTTAAAACCTGCCCTCCGGTCTTGCCGATAACGCGAAAAGGGGCTTTAAATTTCAAAGCTATCTTCCTGATCTTTTCCACAGAAGCTTTATCGCAAGAAATAATGATCCTTGACTGGGACTCGCCAAAAAATAAAGCATCTGACCTGATATTATAATCCAAATTATCAATATTGGCTCCAATAATTTTATTCTTATTTGAAATACAGCATTCAGCCAGGGCTACAGCCAGCCCGCCTTCAGAACAATCATGGGCCGAATTAACCAAGCCCTTCTCTATCGCTTCCAGAGCTGCCTTTTGGACAGCCTGCTCTAACTTCAGGTCTATATGAGGCACGCTGCCTTTTATCATATTATGCGCCTCTGCCAGGTACTCGCTTGCCCCTAATTCTTCTTTAGAGCGGCCTAAAAGTATGACCATATCTCCGGACTGTTTAAAATTCTGAGTGCAAACTCTATCCACATGATTAACAATACCGATCATGCCTATGGTAGGAGTAGGATTAATGCTAGATTGCGGGCTTTCATTATAGAGAGAAACGTTACCGCTTACTACCGCTACATTAAATGACTTGCAGGCATCCCGTATCCCTTCTATGCAATTCTTAAAATACCAGAAACTTTCCGGTTTTTCGGGATTACCAAAATTAAGGCAATCCGTAACTGCTGCCGGACGAGCCCCTGAACAAACAAGATTCCTGGCTGCTTCTGCTATAGCGATCTGCGCGCCTTTATAGGGATCAAGAAAACAATAGCGGCTATTACAATCGGTAGTAGCAGCTATAGCCTTATCAGTTCCTTTTAACCTCAACACCGCGGCATCCGAACCAGGTAATACTATGGTATTAACCTGCACCATATGGTCGTATTGTTCATATACCCAGGCCTTATTAGCAATAGACGGAACTGCCAAGAGTTTTAACAACGCCTTATTATAATCCTTGGGCTCAGGGATATTCTTAAGCGCGAACTTAGTTGCCTCTTTTAAATGCGCGGGCTTTTTATAAGGCATGTCGTATACCGGGGCCCTGGTTAAAGAATGCGCTTTTATGCGGGCTACTATCTTGCCGTTATCCCTGATGGTTACTGATTTATCATTAGTGACTTTCCCAATAACAGAGGCGCAAAGCCCCCACTTCAGGAATATTTTCTTTACCTGTTCTTCCTTGCCTTTCTTTACGCAAACAAGCATCCTCTCCTGGGATTCAGACATCATTAATTCCCAGGGCTCCATATTCTCTTCGCGCCTGGGCACTGCCTGCAATTCCACATCCATGCCTGAATTGCCCGCTGATGCCATTTCGCTCGTGCAACAGGTAAGTCCGGCAGCTCCCATATCTTTGATCCCCGCGACATAGCCTGTATTGATGGCCTCCAGCGTAGCCTCTATCAAACACTTCTCGGTAAATGGATCGCCTATCTGGACTGTAGGCCTTTTTTCTTCGCCTTCTTTAAATTCATGCGAAGCCAGTATGCTGCATCCGCCTATCCCGTCCCGCCCCGTGCTTGAACCTACATACATGATCGAATTCCCCAGGCCAACTGCGCGCGCCCGGACCAGTTCAGTCTGTTTGGCTATGCCGATACACATCGCGTTAACCAGGCAATTACCGGTGTAGCTCTTATCAAAATAGATCTCTCCTCCGACAGTAGGCACCCCCACGCAATTCCCATAGAACTGGATACCTTCTATAACTCCCCTAAAGATATACTTATTATACGTTTGAGTAAGCGGGCCGAAACGCAGAGAATCCAACAATGCGATTGGCCTGGCTCCGGCAGTGAATATATCCCTTATAATACCGCCTACTCCCGTAGCAGCGCCTTGCTTAGGCTCAACCTGAGAGGGATGATTATGGCTCTCCATTTTAAATATTATGGCTAAACCATCGACGATAATGCCTCCCGCGTCTTCTCCTATTAATGTCTTGTATTTACCTGTCTTAGGCAGGATTTTCAGCCATTTACGGGAACGCGGGTATCCGCAATGCTCAGACCATTCCACTGAAAACATCGCCAGCTCCGTATCCGAAGGCTTACGCTTTAAGATCTTTAAAATATGCCGGTATTCCTGGTCGCTTAAACCGAGCGAGCGGTATGCGCCTGGTTTCATCGTTATCTTTTGACCTCCAGCCATTTAACTATTGACTCAAATATGAAATAGCCATCACGCAAACCAAGGTCCGTTTCAGAACTGCGTTCAGGATGCGGCATCATACCCAAGACATTACCTTTCTTGTTTATAATTCCCGCGATATTATCCAACGCTCCATTGGGATTAGCTGAACCGTCAACCACTCCCGCGGCGGAGCAATAACGGAATGCTACCTGATCATTGTCTTTCAGTTCTTTTAACCCGTCGGAGTCAATATAATAATTGCCTTCGTTATGCGCGATGGGGATATTTAATACTTGGCCTTCTCGGTATAAGTTCGTAAATCTGGTGCGGGTATTCTGTGCCTTTATATAAATATGCCTGCAGATAAAATGCAGTCCGGCGTTCCTTAACATAACTCCGGGCAATAGCCCTGCTTCCAGAAGTATCTGGAATCCATTGCAAATCCCTATTACGGTCCCGCCCTTGGCGGCAAAAGCAGCGACAGACTTCATCACCGGAGAAAACCTGGCTATAGCGCCTGTCCTTAGGTAATCTCCGTAGCTAAACCCCCCCGGCAATATTACGCAATCAAGCCTTTTGAGTTCGGTATCTTGATGCCATATATACTTAACGGGCTGCTTCAGGACGTCTTTTATTACGTAAAAACAATCCTTGTCACAATTAGAACCCGGAAAAACTACTACTCCAAATTTCATTTATTCCTCGGTTATCTTAAAACGATATTCTTCTATTATGGGATTAGCCAACAGCTTTTTACACATTTGTTCAACTTCTTGTTGGGCCTTCTTCTTATTCTGGGAATTTAGTTTAAGGACAACTAGTTTGCCGGCACGGACATCTGCCAAGCCTTTATAGCCTAACGATTCTAAGGCGTGCCTGATAGTCAAACCCTGGGGGTCGGCTACGGTCCTCTTTAAAGTAATACTGATCTCTGCTCTTAACATGCCTCCTCCATAATTTTAAGACTCATAAGTCGAATAATAGTACGGAGTAAATGCCTCAAATTCCGCCGCGCAAGTATCTACAAGTTTATAGGCCGGCTCTATCCCTAATCCCTGCCGCCATTTTCTTACCGCCCCTTCGGTCTGATGCAATAAACGGGCCAGCTGCAGGTCTGAAAAACCAAACTCTTTTGCTTTTCTGAGCAGGCCAACCGAACTTGCTTCCTGGTTTAATCTTAACCCCGAGATTATATCTTTTTCCAATTCCACGATCTGCCGGATATTTTCCAAGAACCAGGGGTCAATCTGGCTCAATTGATTGATCTCTTTTATCCCCCATCCTTGCTGAAGAGCATGTTTAATATACAGGATCCTTGAGGCATTAGGGATCCTTAAGTTATCCTTTAACTCATCTACGGAAGGCTTATGTTTTAAGTCTTCTAAGCCGCTTAATCCGATCTCTAAGGAGCGCAGGCCTTTTTGCAGCGCCTCTTTAAATGTCCGGCCGATAGACATGACTTCTCCCACGGATTTCATAGAAACGGTTAAAGTAGGGTCGGTAGAAGGAAATTTTTCAAAAGTAAACCGGGGGATCTTTACCACACAGTAATCAATAGCCGGCTCAAAACAAGCGGGTGTTTTCTTGGTGATGTCGTTGGATATCTCATCTAAAGTATATCCCACCGCCAGTTTTGCCGCGATCTTGGCTATAGGAAAACCGGTCGCTTTAGAGGCTAACGCGGAACTTCTGGAGACGCGGGGGTTCATCTCAATAACAACCATTCTTCCTGTCTGAGGATGGACGGCAAACTGGATATTAGAACCTCCAGTTTCCACGCCGATCTCCCTGATACAGGCGATAGCCGCGTCCCGCATCTTCTGGTATTCTTTATCGGTAAGCGTTTGAATGGGTGCTACGGTTATGCTGTCTCCAGTATGGACGCCCATCGGGTCAAAATTCTCAATAGAACAAATAATTACTACGTTATCTTTTAAATCCCGCATTACCTCTAACTCGAATTCCTTCCATCCCATAACGGATTCTTCAATAAGGACCTCGCCTATGATACTTGACTCCAGGCCCCGTTTAGCTAATACATTAAATTCTTCTATATTATAAGCTACGCTGCCACCGGTACCTCCCAAGGTAAAGCTTGGCCTGATAATTACCGGAAACCCTATATCCCTAACGACATCGCAGGCTTCTTTTAAGTTATACGCCCTTCCGCTCTTAGGCAGGTCCAAGCCGATCTTTTTCATCGCTTCTTTGAATAACTGCCTGTCTTCTCCTTTTTTAATCGCCTTTACATCGGCTCCTATGGTCTCTACTTTATATTTCTTTAATACGCCTTTTTCCGATAATTCCACTGCCGCGTTTAAAGCAGTCTGGCCGCCTAAAGTAGGCAAGAGCGCATCCGGTTTCTCTCTGGCGATGATCTTGGTTATTGATTCTACGGTAATAGGTTCAATATATGTCCTATAGGCCATATCCGGGTCAGTCATAATAGTGGCGGGGTTTGAATTCACCAAAACTACCTTATAGCCTTCCTGCGCCAAAACCTTACAAGCCTGGGTGCCGGAATAATCGAATTCACAAGCCTGGCTGATGATGATCGGCCCTGAGCCGATGATTAATATTTTTTTTATATCTGTTCTCTTAGGCATATGTTTTAGCTCTACGCTTTGAACCTTTCATCAGGTCTACAAATTCCCCGAATAGATACGCGGCATCATGAGGCCCTGCCGAAGCTTCCGGATGGAATTGCACGGAGAATATGGGCAGTTTTTTATGCCGCATCCCTTCTAAGGTCTGATCATTTAAATTTATATGGGTCATCTCTACTTCCTTTTTATTTAAAGAATCTAAATCTACGCAGAAACCATGATTCTGAACCGTTATAGAAACCTTGCCCGTCCTTAGATCTTTGACCGGATGATTCGCGCCGTGATGGCCAAATTTAAGCTTATAAGTTTTGCCTCCGAGAGCAAGGCCTAATATTTGCTGCCCCAGGCAGATACCAAATATCGGCAGTTTTCCCATCAATTTTCTGGTAGTTTCAATAACATAACTTACAGCCGCCGGGTCTCCGGGGCCGTTAGAGAGCAATAGCCCGTCCGGTTTCATCTTCAGTATCTCTGCGGCTTCTGTATCAGCGGGCATAACTATAGGCTGGCATTTATTTCTTAGTAGTTCCCTTAAAATATTAAATTTTACCCCGCAATCAAGGACAACTACCTTATATTTGCCTTGCCCTGCTTTATTCCAGATATACTGGCGGCGGCTGGCGACTTCCTTAACCAGATCCACGCCGATAAGACCGGGCGAATCCTTGGCCTTTCTGACCAGGTTTTTTTCATCCAGGTCTTCTGTAGACAAGGCTGCCTTCATTGCCCCTGCCTGCCTTATATGCAAAGTAAGCCTGCGCGTGTCTATACCTTCTATACCCAGAATGTTATTTTCTTTAAGATACTCGCTTAAGGATTTCTCTTTACGCCAATTGCTGGCGATCTTGCTGCATTCTTTTACGACGAAACCCTCCAAGAAAGGTTTGCAGGATTCCACGTCTTGCGCGTTGACACCGTAATTGCCTATCAACGGATAAGTCATGGCAACAATCTGGCCCTTGTAGGAAGGATCTGTAATGATCTCCTGGTAGCCGGTCATGCTGGTATTAAAGACCACTTCTCCGAATCTTTCTCCTCTGGCGCCGAAAGATTCGCCAATAAACACCGTTCCATCCTCTAAAACAAGCAACGCTTTCATTTTTTATTTATACCTTTTACCGCCACAGCCATTGGATATCCTCGGAGGGATCCCGCTTCGCGGTTATTTATGCGTCGGTTCGGGGGAATTCTGGAATTTTAACGCCGCTTTGATAAACTCCCTGAATAAAGGAGCCGGCTTATCAGGTTTAGATTTGAATTCCGGATGAAACTGCACCGCGATAAAATAAGGGTGGCCTTTTAATTCAACGATCTCTATCAACCCCCGCTTAGGATATATGCCGCAAAATTCCAAGCCCTTGTTCTCTAATAATTTCTTATACTTATTATTGAATTCATACCTGTGCCGGTGGCGTTCCTGAATCAGGGTTTTTCCGTATACCTTAAAAGCCAGGGAATCTTTTTTAATTTTGCAAGGATAGGCGCCCAGGCGCATAGTGCCTCCCATATCCTTAACCTTCTCCTGCTCCGCCAATAAGCTGATCACCGGGTATTTGGTCTTGGGGTTGAATTCCGTAGAATTGGCATTTTTTAAGCCGCAGGCATTCCGGCTGAATTCAATGACAGCGCATTGCATACCCAGGCACAGTCCCAGGAAGGGGATCTTATTTTTCCTGGCAAATTGTATAGCCTTAATCTTGCCTTCAATACCCCTATAACCAAACCCGCCCGGGACAAGGACCCCTGAGACATCTTTAAGAAACTTTTCCGGCCCTTCCTTTTGGATATCTTCGGAATCTACCTTCCTGATTTCTACTCTGGCATCGTTATATATTCCCGCGTGGATCAAAGACTCATAAATAGATTTATAAGCGTCCTGTAAGGCAATATATTTACCCACCAATACTATAGTTACCTTGTTCTTAGGATCAACCGCTCTTTCTACTACATTCTTTTCCCACTCTTTTAGATCCGAGAATTTACATATCAATTTAAAATGGCTTAAGATTATTTCATCCAAGATCTGATTTTTAAAAAGCAGGGGTATCTCATAAATTGAACCTACATCCCTGGCTTCTATAACCGCTTCTTTGCGCACATTGCAAAATAAGGATATCTTATCTTTTAATTCATTAGACAACGCTTTTTCCGTGCGGCAGATCAATATATCCGGCTGTATGCCGATCTCGCGCAATGTCCCGACGCTGTGCTGCGTCGGCTTTGTTTTTATTTCATCCGCGCACTTTATATAAGGAACAAGGGTAAGGTGGATATATATAACATTGTCCTTGCCCGCGTCTAAACTGAATTGCCTGGCTGCTTCTAAAAACGGCAGGCTTTCGATATCGCCTACTGTCCCGCCGACTTCAACAATAACGATATCGGCTCCGGATACGCTGGCGACTTTCTTTATCCTGTCTTTTATTTCGTTAGTTATATGGGGAATTACCTGGATGGTTTTGCCTAAATAATCTCCGTGCCTCTCTTTGGAGATTACCGTATTATATACCTGGCCGGTAGTAACATTATTGAACTTGGTCATCTGAGCCGAGACAAATCTTTCGTAGTGCCCTAAATCCAGGTCTGTCTCTGCCCCATCCTCGGTGACATAAACCTCGCCGTGCTGATAGGGATTCATTGTACCGGGGTCTACATTAATATAAGGATCAAGCTTCATCAGGGTGACTTTTAACCCCCGCGATTCCAGGATCCTGCCTATGGAAGCGGAGGTAATCCCCTTACCTAAGCTTGATATCACGCCACCGGTTACAAATATGTACTTTGCCATAGCTTTACTCTATATATAAAATCAGCGTTTAGTACCGACACCTCGGCCTCCTAAACGCCGTTGTTTTTATTTCTAAGGGCTCCCTTGCCCTAAAGTAGTATAACACATTTTTATATACTGTCAAACAAAAAGCGCCATCAAAATATAGGCCTATATATGTAGAGTCTTTAACTATTCCTAGCGCTATCTTTCGCAATAATATTAACCATTTTTCCGGCTTCGCTTCCGCGTGCTGAAAATTTTCTCCGTGCACTGCGGTTTACACCTCGCTTACGCTCGCGACTTACGCTTTTAAGAGCAGATTACTCGGCTTCAGCTCGGCGTAATCCCTTGTGCACTACTTTTAAGGCGCTGTGCCGAAAATTTTCTCATGCACGCTCCAGCAAAGCCGCGAAAGCTGCTTTATTGCTAGAAATATAGCTGTCTAGCTAATGAACCTGACGATTATTCGAGCGAATGGAGCTTTTAGCCAGAGGAGCTTATAGCATTTGAGGGAATCCCGAGGTCAGCCGACAGGCTGACAATCTCGGGACGACGATGCTGTTTGAGTAGCATTTGCTAGAGCAAATGCTAAGAGTTCAGCAGCCGCCGAGAATGCGAAAGAACTCTGGCAGGCCCGTTAGGGCAAAAGCGACCTTGAGCGAGAAGAACGGCAGATTCATTAGATACGGTGGCTATTACCTATATATGAGAATACAAAAGCGCCCCGAAAAACCCGGGGCGCTTATAACGCATTCCTACAGAGAAGACCTTTAAGATTTCAGGATCTTCTTTGCCTTATCGTCATCCCTATCCGTAATAAACGGTACGCCTGTTTCTTTTTCAGTCTCACGGTTAGCTGAAAAGATATCGTCGCGGCTGATGGCCTTTAAGGAGAATCTCCTGGCTCCCGCCATTAATTGCTGTATACCGGCGACTAATTTATCCGCTAGCGTCCATACAGCGATCGCCCCGAATGGGATATTCTTTATCTCGTCCTTGCCGACTTTTTTCTGGACATCGTAGTAACCGGCGAAGATCTCTTCAGGCATGGCCCCGAATTCAGACACGGAATTAGGCAATTTATCCCAATTCCCATGCACCCTGTCTTTTGCTGAAGCGTTTAAAGCGCCTTCAATGTTTGAACCCAGGAAACCCGGTATCATTAAGGCACGGCCCATGCAAACTAATTTGGTGTACGGCGCGCCCAAAGCCAATGCTTTAAAAATATGATCCTCTCTTGCCAAGCCTCCGGCAAAAGCCATATCCACTACCTTCTTGCCTTTCTTGGTAAGTATCTGGGCGTATTCATAGGCCTTGGCATGCAGGAACAAAGAAGGAACCCCCCAGGTCTCCATCATATTCCAGGGGCTCATCCCGGTTCCGCCGCCTGAGCCATCGATAGTGAGAAGATCAAGTTTTGTGTCGGTAGCAAGCTTGATGGACATAGCCAATGCTTCCATACCATAAGAACCCGTCTTAAGGGAAATGCGCTTGTAACCGATCTTGCGCAGATGCTTTACCGCCTGGATAAAGTTATCCTCTACGGCCTTGCCTGAAGAAAGGCTGGTATAGCCTAAACGGCTGTGCCTGGCAAATGACTTAATCGCTCCATGTTTAAAAGCTTCCTGTACCCCGGGAAGCGTGGGATCCGGGTCAACAACGTAGCCTCTCTTTTTAAGGAAGATCGCGTATTCAAGGCTGGTAACTTGTATTTCACCACCGATGTCCTTGGCACCCTGGCCCCATTTTAATTCAATAATTACTTTGTCACCATATTTACCAATGACGTATTCTGCTACGCCATTACGCGTATCCTCAACATTCATCTGGACTATAATTGCTCCGTATCCGTCGTAATAACGTAAATATGTCTCAATTCTGCGGTCTAATTCCGGGGCCTTGATGATTTTCCCGTCTTTAAGCTCCGCTTTCTGATCAATGCCGACAACGTTTTCTCCAACAACTATAGGAAATCCCACCAACGCCGCGCCCACAGCAAAAGATTCCCAATATTTGGCAGCAACAAAAGTTGAACCTAGGGCTCCGGTCATGACCGGGATCCTGGACTTTGTCTTTACTTGCTGGCCGAATTCAGTTTCCAGGCTTACATTAGGGAAAATGCATTCGTCTTCGGAATTGGATAACCCCTTAGGCAAGCCAGTGGCGCCGTAATTGTAACCATTTATACGTAACGAATTATAACAAACTCCTAAATGCGAGGTATTGCCGCTTCCAGCTGTAGAGAAACTATATTCTCTGGGATAAAGTACTTTTCTCCCTCTTAAAGAAGATAACCATGTTTCGCATTTACCCGTACAACTTACCAGGCAAAGCGTGCATAAACCGGATTCCGCGGGATTGCCCCTGTTTACTGTTCCTAAAACATCATTTGCTTTTGGCTGCTGAATCATTTTCTAGGTCCTCCCTGTTAAGCTTTAATCATATTCTGCCTCAATATTAGGCATTGTAGCTTTTTAAAAAAATACGCCCCTTAAGCTCAAGAGACGTCTTTGTCTTTTGCTTTATATCCTGATATCCTGTTACTTTAAGTTTCCTTACTTCTTTGTAAGGGCTCTAAAGGGATACCGTGTTTTAATGTATTAATAATAATATAAAGGTATCCTTTGTCAAGGATTTTATAGTTTGTTATATTACCGGCAAGCTGGATTCCCCCATAAGGTATTTATCAATATGGTATGCCGCGCTGCGGCCTTCGGATATGGCCCAGACAACCAGAGATTGCCCTCTATGCATATCTCCGGCCGCGAATACCTTATTTACAGAAGTAAGATATTCATTATTGGTTTTTACATTCCCCCTGCTGTCTAATTCCAAATTGAACTTTTCTAATAAGCCTTTTTTCTCAGGATGAAGAAACCCTAAAGCCAAAATAACCAGGTCTGCCTCAATTTCAAACTCACTCCCCCTGATCTCCCGCATAGCCGGGCAGCCTTTAGCGTCTTTCTTGAACTCTGCCCTGACACAGAGTATTTTCTTTAACTTCCCGGACTCGCCAATAAATTTCTTGGTAAGAATAGACCAGTCGCGCTCTCCTCCCTCTTCATGGCTGGTTGATGTCTTAAGAATAAGCGGATATTTTGGCCAGGGATAATCCCGGGTGCGGCATTCTTCGGGCCTGGGCATAATTTCAATCTGAGAAACACAAAGCGCGCCTTGCCTATGGGCTACGCCCATACAATCCGCACCTGTATCTCCCCCACCGATAACTACAACTCTCTTGCCCCTGGCATCAATTAATTTATCAGCGGCAATCTTTTCACCAGCCACCCGCTTATTAGACTGTATAAGGTAATCCATGGCAAAATATACGCCGGATAAATCCCTTCCTTCGATATCCAGGTCGCGGGGGGTACGTGAACCGCAAGCCAAAACTAAAGCATCAAAGCCTTTCTTTAATTCTTCTACCGGATAATCCAAGCCTACGCTTACCGAAACCTTAAATTCTATACCTTCTTTTTTAAGTAAATTTATCCTCCTATCTAAAATATTTTTTTCTAATTTAAAATCCGGTATGCCGTAGCGCAATATTCCTCCGATCTTATCATCGCGCTCAAAGACAGTTACATTATGGCCTGCCTTGTTAAGCTGGTCCGCGCAGGCAAGGCCCGCGGGGCCTGAGCCGACCACGGCGATCTTCTTACCGGTGCGTTTCTTGGGTGGATAGGGTTTAATTATCCCGTGCTTAAAGCCATATTCAGTAATTGCCAATTCATTATCGCGGATAGTTACCGGGTCATCATTTATCCCTAAAACACAGGCATATTCGCAAATCGCCGGGCAGATCCTTCCGGTAACCTCAGGAAGATTATTTGTCGCGGATAACAACCCAAACGCCTTTTCCCAATGTTTGTTGAATACCGCGTCGTTCCATTCCGGTATATAATTTCCTACCGGGCAGCCCCAATGGCAAAAAGGCGTTCCGCAATCCATACAGCGCGAAGCCTGCTCCTGGGAGTGTTCTTTCTTAGGCAGGACCGTTACCTGCGCGAAATCTTTTACGCGCTCGCAAACCGGGCGAGCCTGGCCCTTCTTGCGTTTAATTTTCAGGAAACCTTTAATATCACCCATCTGAATATTCCTCTAAATCTAACTTTTTCACTAATTTCTTTTCTTCTAATATGCGTTTGTATTCCAAGGGCATCACTTTTATAAAATGCTTAATTTCCTGTTTTAAATTATCCAGGATCATCTTGGCTAAAGCGCTGGCAGTATATTTATGATGATTCAAAAGGAGGTTCTTGATTGTTTCGATATCCTGCTTATCCGGTGAATCCAGTTCTACCATACCCATATTACATTTATTTTTAAAAGTACCCTCTTTATCGTAGACATAGGCGATCCCTCCGGACATACCCGCCCCGAAATTCCTTCCGGTCGCCCCTATTACCGCTACCCGGCCCCCGGTCATATATTCACAGGCATGGTCTCCCACGCCTTCAACTACCGCCAGAAGCCCGGAATTCCTGATACAAAATCTCTCCCCCGCCACCCCCCGTATATAAGCTTCTCCGCTGATCGCGCCGTAAAAAGTAGTATTACCGATAATAATATTATCTTCCGGTCTGTAATCCGCTTTCTTATCCGGATAGACTATGATTTTTCCTCCGGAAATACCCTTACCGATATAATCATTACTCAAACCTTCAAGTTCAAAAGTTACGCCCTTAGCAAGCCAGGCGCCGAAACTTTGGCCAGCCACGCCTTTAAATTTAAAATAGATTGAATCTTCCGGCAACCCTTCTTCTCCGTAAGTTTTGCAGATTTGGCCGCTGAGCATAGCGCCGGTAGCCCGGTTGACATTCTTAATAGGAAGTTCTTGCCTGATTTCTTCTTTCTTCTCTAAGGCCGGCCTGGCTAATTCTATAAGCTTACGGTCCAATATATCATCAATACCGTGGTCCTGTTTAATTACGCAATGCCTGCCGATAGATTCCCGGACATTGGGCTTATAGAGTATCCGCGAGAGATCTATGCCTTTTGCTTTCCAGGGCAGTATATCTGAATTCAACTCAAGCAAATCAGCGCGGCCGATCATCTCATCTATTTTCCTGATGCCAAGCGAACTCATGATCTGGCGCAGTTCCTGCGCGACAAAACGGAAATAATTCTCAATATATTCGGGTTTGCCCTGAAACTTTTTCTCAAGCATTTCATCCTGCGTGGCGATCCCTACCGAACAGTTATTCAGGTTACAGTGCCTTAACATTACGCAGCCTAAAACTATCAATACCGCCGTGCAAAACCCAAATTCCTCCGCTCCCAATAACGCGGCTATAGCTACGTCCCGTCCGGTGCGCATCTGCCCATCTGCCTGAAGCCGCACCCGGCTGCGCAGATCATTTAACACCAGGGTCTGATTGGCCTCAGAAATCCCCAATTCCCAAGGTAAACCCGCGTGCTTAATTGAACTTAAAGGAGACGCGCCTGTCCCTCCATCTCCGCCTGAAATTAAGATCATGTCCGCGTGGCCCTTGGCTACACCGGCGGCAATAGTCCCTACGCCAATTTCAGAAACTAACTTTACGCTTATACGCGCGGACGGATTAGTATTTTTTAGATCAAAAATAAGTTGGGCCAGATCTTCAATTGAATAAATATCGTGGTGGGGAGGGGGAGAAATTAAGGTAACCCCGGGCGTAGTGTAGCGCGTCTTGGCTATGGTTACGCTTACCTTATGCCCCGGCAATTGCCCGCCTTCTCCGGGTTTAGCGCCCTGGGCTATCTTGATCTGTATCTCATCTGCGTTTACCAGATAATTCGTAGTTACGCCGAAACGGCCTGAAGCAACTTGTTTGATGGCGCTTCTTTTTGATTCTCCGTTGGGTAACGGATTAAAACGGCTGGGGTCTTCCCCGCCTTCTCCGGTATTGGATCTGCCTCCCAACCGGTTCATGGCAATAGCGATTGTTTCATGGGTGGCGCGGGAGATTGAACCAAAACTCATCGCCCCGGTAGCAAAACGCCTGATGATCTCTTCAGCCGGCTCAACTTCTTCAATAGGAACAGGCGTGGGATTCTTGAACTTAAGGATGCTTCTTATGGTGGTTGGTTGCCTGGACTGATCATTAATTAATCGCGAGAACTCAATATAACGCTTGGCATCGTTATTGCGGGCGGCATCCTGCAAGGCGGCAATACTCTCCGGATTCCAAAGATGGAATTCTCCGTCGCGTTTCCACTGATACAGGCCGCCTGAAGATAAGAGTTGGGGATTTTGGGTAATTCCGCTGAACGCGGCTTTATGGCGCATTAACGTCTCTTTGGCTATGACCTCTAAGCCTGCTCCGCCAAGGCGTGAAACTGTTCCGGTAAAATATTCCTCAATTACATCATTATCTAATCCCAGGGCTTCAAATATCTGCGCGCCGCGATAACTCTGTAAAGTAGATATCCCCATTTTAGAAAGTATTTTTAAGATCCCTTTATTAATGGCCTTGATGTAATGTTTTACCGCGCTTTCCTTATCTATTGTAAGCTCTTTATCATCCGCGAGCCTTTCAACTGCTTTATATCCTAAATAAGGATTGACGCAGTCAGCGCCATAGCCGAACAATAGCGCGAAATGATGCACTTCGCGCGGCTCAGCGCTCTCTATAATTAAGCTGATCTGTGTACGCTTAGCCTTACGGACCAAATAATGATGCACGGCTGCTGTAGCTAAAAGGCTGGGTATGGCCGCATGGCCCTTATCTATTCCCTTATCAGATAATATTATAAAGGTATACTTATCTTTTAAGGCTCCAACAGCTTCTTTACGTATCCTTTCGATCGCTTTTCTTAAAGAATATTTCTTATCAGCTTCAAATAGTAATGATATGGTCTTAGTTTTAAAACCGGCTTTTTTTATCTTACGGATTATCTCCAGCTCTTCATTTGTAAGAATAGGATTCCTGACGAATAACTTATGGCAATGCGCGGCTGTTTCATCCAGGATATTCTTCTCCGGGCCCAGATACGTATGCAGGCTCATAACCAGTTCTTCGCGAATAGGGTCGATCGCCGGATTAGTTACCTGGGCAAAAAGCTGCTTAAAATAACTAAAGAGCAATTGCGGCCGGCTTGATAGCACCGCCTGCGGAGTATCATTGCCCATTGAGCCAACCGGCTCCTGGGCGTCTTGCGCCATGGGTTTGAGTATAAATTTAAGGTCTTCGCGGCTGTAGCCAAAATTATTCAAAAGCTTGATTGTGTCTGTCTTATATTCTTTTACCTTTATCTTAGGAAGTTTATCCAGCTCTAAAATATTTTCTTTGAGCCAGGAAGTATACGGCTTTCCCTGGGATACTTCTTTCTTGACCTGGGTATCATCAATTATCCGGCCGGCCTGGGTATCAATAAAAAACATCTTGCCAGGCTCAAGCCTTCCGGAATAAGCGATATTATCCGGGCTTACATCTAAAACCCCGGCTTCCGAAGCCATAATTACCAAATTATCCTTGGTCACTAAATACCGGGCTGGGCGCAAGCCATTTCTATCCAGGAGCGCTCCGATCTTTACGCCATCGGTAAAAGCCATTGCTGCCGGGCCGTCCCAGGGTTCCATGGAACAAGTATTAAAGCGGTAAAATGACCTGATCTTCTCATCAAGTAAATGGTTTTCTTCCCAGGCGCCGGGGATAAGCATCATCATTGCCTGCGGCAGGGATCTGCCGGATAGATACAGCAATTCAAAAACATTATCGATAGTAGCTGAATCACTCCCTCCAGGGACAATCACGGGGAAAATCTTTTTTAAATCGCCAAAGGCTTTATTTCTAAGCAGCCCTTCTCTTGCCGCCATCCAATTGATGTTGCCGCGTAATGTATTGATCTCTCCGTTATGCGCCAGGAATCTAAAAGGCTGAGATAAATCCCAGGTCGGAAAGGTATTTGTAGAGTAGCGCGAATGTATGAGCGCCAGACAACTTTTCATATCCTTATCCAGCAGATCCGGAAAGAACCTCTCCACCTGTTGGGGCATAAGCAGGCCTTTATAGGAAAGGGTATGGCTGGATATATTGGTAATATAAAAGAACGATTTCTGTTTTAATTTTGAAGAGCGTATTATATTTTCCACCCGCTTACGGATCAAATAGAGCTTTCTTTCCAGGTCCAGCCCTGCTAATTTAGACCCGATAAAAACCTGTTCGATCACCGGCTCAGTTTCTTGGGCAGCCTTGCCTATATCCGCGTTATCCACCGGCACGCTCCTCCAGCCAAGCAGTTCTTCTTTTTCCTGCTTGATGATCTTGGCAAACGCGTCTTTACAAAATTTACGCTCTGACCCGGCCTGAGGCAGGAAAACCAGGCCTACTCCGTATTTTCCTTCTTTCGGCAAGCTGATCTTATTTTCTCCGGAGACTTTAGCGATGAATTCATGCGGCATCTGGATCAATATGCCTGCCCCATCTCCTGTCTTAGGATCCGCTCCGGTAGCACCCCGATGCGCCAGGCGCTTAAGAATTTCCAGGCCGCTTATGACAATATCATGGGATTCTATACCCAAAACATTGCAAATAAAACCCACTCCGCAGGAATCATGCTCAAAACGGGGATCATACAACCCTTGAGCTGGAGGCAAATGATTATTTCTGATTATGTTGTTTTCCATTTTTCCACATTAATTTCTAATTTTCTTATTTTTGAACGAAGCGTATTACGATTTAAACCGAGGATCCGCGCGGCCTTAAGTTGATTGCCCTCCGTACGTTTCAACGCCTGTTCAATCAAAGGCTTTTCAATTGCCTCAACAACGGATTTGTATAATACGCCCTTTTTTTCATTAAACAAGGAGTTCTCAAAAGTGATAACCTTGTCCTTAATAAAAGCCAGATCCCTTATGCAGTCTTTCTTCACTAATCTTATAACATCGCCTCCAGAGGCTGCCTCGGGAAGAATATAGCCCTCTTTCGCCAGCATCTCTTTCAGCGCTTCTTTAATCTTCAGCTCATTATCAGCAATAACTATTGTAATCATATTTTGCTTAAAAAATAGTCACTAAAAATTAACAAAAAGGCGTTCACTCCGGCTAAAAAGCAGCCATCATGAACGCCTATGTTCTGCATGGAATTAAAGCACTACGGTGTGCTTAAGCTTACTTTATAAACAGCATCTCCCTGTACTTGGGCAGGTCCCAAGCATCGTCGGAAACTACGCATTCAAGCTGATCAACGTGCTTTCTTATGTGTTCCATTAAAGGCTTTAATTCTTTGAAATAAATCTCAGCGCGTTTTTCATCACTCGCTTTTTGCGCCTTCTCCAGGCACTTGTCCATTTCCAGGGTATTGCGCCTAACATAATATATCTTTAAAACTATCTCAGAAAGATGTTCTTTTTTGTCCTTTAAAGCCGCCGCATCAAGGGCCAGGCCCGCTGATTTCTTGAGATTAACCAATTCGTGCAATGTAGCCGCAAGAAGTTTTTCATATTCATACCCGGCTGGAACCACCGAAGCATTAACCATTTCTTTTAAGGCATTTGCCTCAATCTCTAAGGTCAGGTTATACATGTGGATCCATATATGATATCGCGCGATAAGCTCCTCTTTTGAAAAGACCTTGTACTTCTCAAAAAGCGAAATGTTCTTTTCTTTTGTCAAAGCTTCCAGGGCTTCATAAGTTGAAGCTACGTTAGGAAGCGAACGCTTCTTTGCTTCTTTGATCCACTCTTCGGCATAATTGTTCCCTTCAAAACGGATATCCTTTGTTTCTTTGGCAATCTCCGAAATTACCTTAAGTACTACGACATTAAAATCCTTACCGCTGGAGGCTTTTTTGATCTTATCCGCTACATAATCCAGGCTTTCGGCTATTATCGTATTAATTATGGCGATAGGCGTGGAAATATTTTGGGATGAACCAACAGCGCGGAATTCAAACTTGGCACCCGTGAAAGCAAATGGCGAAGTACGGTTCCTATCGGTAGTATCTTTGTTGAATTTAGGCAGGCGGCCAATTCCTAAATCAATAATATCGCTCTTAGAAACCTTGGATTTAACTCCCTTTTCGATCATGTTCAGAATTTCAGTCAGCTGCGCCCCTAAAAATACGCTGATAATTGCCGGCGGAGCTTCGTTAGCGCCCAAACGATGTTCATTACCGGCCATGGCAACAGACGCGCGTAAAAGATCGGCGTGTAAATACACCGCGCGCAAAACAGCAGCCAAGACCGCTAAAAATTGCAGATTATCTTCCGGAGTCTGGCCAGGGTTAAGCAGGTTATTGCCTTTATCATCCGCCAGAGACCAGTTCAAATGCTTGCCGCTTCCGTTTATTCCAGCAAACGGTTTTTCATGTAAAAGGCAAACCATATCGTGCCTTAAAGCGATTTTCTTCATTAATTCCATCAGCAGCTGATTATGGTCAGCGGCAATATTAGACTCTTCAAAAATAGGGGCGAATTCATACTGATGCGGGGCAACCTCATTGTGGCGGGTCATTAAAGGTATGCCTAATTTATACGCCTCTTCGGCTACTTCAAACATAAAATTAACCACGCGCTCTTTAATTGTCCCGAAATACTGGTCTTCCAGCTGTTGGCCCTTGGGTGAAGCAGCGCCAACTAAAGTCCTTCCGGTCATAACTAAATCCTGGCGCAGGTTATAATAATTCTTATCGATCAGGAAATATTCCTGTTCAGGGCCGCAGGTAGAGAATATCTTTTTAACATCCTTATGGCCAAAGAGTTTTAATAACCCCAGAGCCGCTTTGTTCAATGCTTCGTCCGAACGCAAAAGCGGCAATTTCTTATCCAGCGCCTCGCCATGATAAGAAATAAATATGGTGGGGATACAAAGGGTTTTGCCAAGCTTACTCTCAATGATAAACGCGGGGCTTGAGGGATCCCAGGCAGTATAACCGCGGGCCTCGAATGTGGCGCGGATCCCGCCTGAAGGGAAACTTGAGGCATCAGGCTCACCTTGAATTAATTTATTTCCTGAAAATTTTTCGATTACTTTGCCGGGGCCGGTTATAGAAATAAAACTATCATGCTTCTCCGCGGTAAGCCCGGTCATTGGCTGGAACCAATGGGTATAGTAAGTCGCGCCCTTGGCGATCGCCCATTCTTTCATGGCATTGGCAATTTCATTCGCCTGTTCGATACTTATGGTTTTGCCCTCAGCCATCCAGGTCTTAAACGCCTCAAATGTATCTTTAGAAACATGTTTCTGCATTGTTTCTATACTAAATGTATTCTCTCCAAAATAGGAAGAAACCTTTTTAGGCGCGCTGACCTTGTCCAACTCAACACTTTTAATCTTAAATAATACTTTTTGCCTTATACTCATATTATACCTCCTACTGTAATTTGATTGTTTATTATAACATATTCCTTTAAAAAAGAACAGGGACATTCTTTCTAAAAAGAACGCCCCTGTTCTTTCTATTCCTGCTTAAAATAGACAGTTATATATACAAGTAAATAAACTATCGTTTTGGTAACTACTTTTTAACCTATAGCTATCGTTCCGCGCTCTTCGGTCCGGATCCGGACACAATCCTTTAAATCCAGAACGAATATCTTCCCGTCGCCGGTTTCGCCTGTTTTAGCACCCTTGATTATGGCTTTTATAGTCGGCTCAACATAGTTATCATTTACCGCGATCTCAAGGCGGATCTTGCGCAGCAGGTTCCCCGTTTCCTTTGCCCCCCGGTAAACTTCCGTAACGCCTTTCTGGCGGCCGTGGCCTAAGACTTCGCTTACGGTTATCAAATTAACTTCTTCCTTATACAACTCCTCTTTTACCTCTTCTAATCTGTGCGGCTGTATTATCGCTATAATTAGTTTCATATTTTCCCTCGCTTTTTAATCTTTCCCTAAATGCTACCTACTATATGCTAACTACTCTTACTCTAAGACAGTATACGCTCTTTCACGATGTTGCGTAAGATCCAGACCCATAGCCTCTTCTTTCTCATCAACTCTCATACCAATAAATAAATCTACCAGCTTATAGATAATAAAAGTAGCTATTCCTGTATAGACGATCGTTACCACGACCGCCAGAAGCTGCACTAAAAACTGTTTGGGATTACCAAAAAACAGGCCATCCGCTCCGGCGGCATTCACTGCCTTAGAAGCAAATAAACCGGTAGCTAAGGCGCCCCATATACCTCCTACGCAATGCACGCCGAATGCATCCAGGGAATCATCGTAGCCGAATTTAGGCTTAATTACGGTAACCGCGATAAAACAAAATACGCTTACTAATAAACCGATGGCTATAGCAGGAAGCACGCTGACAAAACCTGCCGCGGGCGTGATCGCGACCAGGCCGGCTACTGCTCCGGAACAAGCGCCGAAGATCGTCGGTTTACCGTTACGGATCCATTCAATTAAAGCCCAGCTTAAGCCTGCGGCTGCGGCGGCAGTATTAGTCACCACAAAAGCATTTACTGCCAGGCCATTGGCGGCTAAAGCGCTTCCGGCATTAAACCCAAACCAGCCAAACCATAACAGGCCAGTCCCTAAAACTATAAAGGGCATATTATGCGGAGCAGGGATATTCTTATCCAGATTAGACCTCTTCCCAAGAATTATTGCCGTAACTAACGCCGCGATCCCGGCATTAATATGCACCACTGTCCCGCCGGCAAAATCAAGCGCGCCCATATTCCGCAGCCATCCTCCCATACCCCAGACCCAATGCGCTAAGGGCCCGTAAACAAATGTTGCCCAGAGAAGAGTAAAAACCAAAAACGCCGAGAATTTCATCCTCTCGGCAAAAGCGCCGATAATAAGCGCGGGCGTAATGATCGCGAACATCGCCTGAAATATCATAAACGCCTGATGCGGGATCGTGCCTGCGTAATCCGCGTAAGGCTCTAAACCTACGCCACGTAACCCTGCCCAGGCAAACCCTCCCCAAAACCCTTTACCAGGAGCAAAAGATATGCTGTAACCGATCAATACCCAGTGCAGGCTTAAAACACACATAATAATGAAACACTGCATAAGAACGCTTAAAACATTCTTACGCCTGACCATGCCGCCGTAAAAAAACGCTAACGCCGGCGTCATCAGCAATACGAGGGCTGATGACATTAAAACCCACGCCGTATCTCCCGCATTAATCATTTCTCATCCTCCTTAGCTAGAGAGCTACACCGGCCTATCCGATAAGGCCGGGTGTTTTTAATTAAAATAAGCCTGATTAACCAATTGTGTAAAACTAAAACAAAAAAAATCGCCCACTTTCCTTTCAAATTCTTAATCTATGTTAAGCTTATCCTTAACTAACTGCGCGTAAATCTTATTTATTCGCCTTGTCTGCAACCATCTTTCTATGGTAGTAACCTGAATGTCAAGTTTTTTGGATAAATCATACAGAGTATAGCCCCTTTCTTCTTTTATTCGCAATATTTTTCTAATTAATTCATTATCTACCATATGGACTATATAGCTATATTACCCTGCTCTCCTGTGCGTATGCGCACAACATCTTCTACGTTAGAAATAAAAATCTTGCCGTCTCCGATCTCTCCGGTGAAAGCAGCCTCCCTTATAGCCTTAATGGTTTTATCAAGGTCCGGATCTTTTACCACGGCTTCAATCTTTATTTTAGGCAAGAAATTAACCTTATACTCCCTTCCGCGGAATTGCTCGGTAATTCCTTTTTGGCGGCCATGGCCTTCAATATGCGTAATCATCATGCCTGGACAGCCCAACGCCTCTAAGGCTCCTGTAACCGCTTCTAACTTTTCTACCCGGATAACCGCTTCTATTTTTTTCATCTTTAAGCCTCCCTGCCGCTCCGCTTTTTTATAAGCGGAGCGGCAAAATTAATAAATTAACTCTGGTTAGTAGTATAAAAATTCGGGTAAGCCGGCGTTCCGTGTTCCGGTATATCCAGGCCCTTGAGCTCTTCTTCAGGAGAAACCCTGATACCAAAACATTTATCCATCAGCTTAAACGCGATAAACCCGAGGCCAAAAGCCCAAGCTACGCAAACTGCCGCGCCGATGAATTGAGCGGTTAGCTGTCCGTAACCTCCGCCGTAAAACAATCCTCTAACTAATGGCGCGGCTGTTGTGCTGAGCCCATATGTTCCGTCGGCAAATAAACCTACACTGATAAGACCCCATACCCCGTTTACAGCATGCACGCTCACTGCGCCTACAGGATCATCCACTCCTCTTGCTTCCCAAAAATACACGCTTATAACTACTAAAGCGCCTGCTATCGCGCCAATAACTACTGCCGCCCATGCCTCTACCCAAGCGCAAGGCGCGGTAATCGCAACTAAACCAGCGAGGCAGCCGTTTAACATCATGCCCACATCCCATTTCTTTGTCTTCATAAATACCAAAAGAATAGCAACGGCTGCTCCTGCTGCTGCTGCCAGGTTCGTATTCACTGCAATAACGGCAATCCTTAATTGATGCGCCGAAAAAGTTGAGCCGGGGTTAAAACCAAACCACCCAAACCACAGTATAAATGTCCCCAACGCCGCAAGAGTTATGCTATGCCCGGGGATAGCTTTTGCTTTCCCGTCTTTACCGAATTTTCCGAACCTGGGGCCAAGGACAATAGCTCCTGCCAAACCGACAAAACCTCCTATTGTATGCACAACTCCGGAACCGGCAAAATCAACGTGGCCTATACCGAAAGGCAGCTTAGAGAGCCACCCGCCCCCCCAAACCCAATGCCCATATATAGGATAGATTACTGCCGCTACTGCAAGGCTATATAGAAAATACGCCTTGAATTTCAATCTTTCCGCAACCGCCCCGGAAACAATCGTTGCTGCTGTTCCTGCAAAAACCAACTGCCAAAAAAACATTAAATATTTACCTACATCATAATTTGCCCCATGTAAAAACCAACCTGTTGTACCGATCAAACCATTATAATCATTGCCCATCATAAAAGCAAAACCAATGGCCATAAAAACCAAAGAGGCCATAACAAAATCAATGGTATTCTTGGCCATCAGGTTAGTTGCATTTTTAGCACGGCAAAACCCTGCCTCAACCATAGCAAATCCTGCCTGCATAAAAAAAACAAGGAATCCGCAAACTAATACCCACACGTAATCAACCGGAGACTGCGGATTCTGCGCAAGGGTCTCTGCTCCTGAAGGGTCAGCAGCAAAGGACAAAGAAGAAAATACCATAGAAGCAAACAAACCCGCTGCAACAATTGCCGCTATCTTAGTACCGGTAAGCCATCTATTTAATCTTTTTTTCATAATCCGCCTCCGATTAATGTCCAGAATTTATCTTCTAGAAATCAACATCCAGTTGGAATGTCACGGTATTCTTTAAATTGGGGTTGTTATATACGTCATAACCTAAAATAACGGAAAAATTATTGTTAAACTTCCAGGCAAAACCGTAGTTCAAAGCTCCATAGGAGGACTGTGTGCCCTGATAATCCACGCATACCCAAAGCCTATCGCTAATTTCCGACATAACCCTCTCCCAGGCAATCATAGCCCCCGCATTATCACGATCACCGTTCTTATCGCGCAATAGCTTGGCATTACCATTAAAATATCCGGCTGACACTCTCCCTAAATTAAGCTTACCTATATTAATTGTCTTAGCGCCCCTTAAATACCAAACATTATTATTGGTATAATTATGTTTATAGCCCATATCGTAAGCACCAATGGCAAACGCGGGCATATTCTTAAAATATGCGCCCTCCGGCACCCCAACCTTAAAATGGAAATATACCGGCCACTTATCTAAAGTTGGCCCAAGGCCTTTTTTATAGTCAAACCCTGTTTCAGCTAAAATCTTGCCCAAAGGAGACCAAAGCTTACCCAATAAGTTCTTTTCAGAGTTATCTGACAATAACCCGGTCATTAAACCATAATCTTGTAAAACAAATAACTTATTGCCATTACGATCCCTGCTTTCTACAGGAGTATAATTATCCGCATCCAGATGAAATATCCCAAGCGGTTTTACATCGGTAGATGGCGCCCAGATAAGAGTTGAAGGCGTAGCAAATGCGGTGGAAAAACCAGAAAATGTTAATACTGCAACAACCAACAAGAGAAACTTAAGCCTTTGTAACATTTTTTTCTCCTTTCGTTTATTTAACACCCCCGGCTTATCTGTCTGCTGGGTGTGCCGCTTCTACTTCCATACACCCGGCCTTATCGGATAGGCCGGTGTGTTGCTTTCTGCAACAAAAAGGCGCTCCTTTAGGGAACGCCTTAGTTTATTTTACGCCTCTATGCGTGTCTTACAATACTACAAGTAATAAAAAGATGTAACTGGTAACCTTTTTTTATTCCCGATCAAAATGTTCTTTGGCTTTTTTGCGGATCATCTTTACCGCCTTAACCACGCTGACATGCGAAAGCCCGATCCTCTTACCTATATCTCTGGTAGTCAGGCCTTCCTTAAGGAACATGAGTATTCTTTTTTCTCGCGGGTTAAAGCCGTTACCCTGGATAGCCTCGGCCAGGAATTTCACGTGCAAGAAATCACGGCAGTCTTCCTGAGACCCAAATCCTAAATACAATATTTCTTCCAAGGCATTATCATCCTTCTCTTCGCCAACCGGCATATCCAAGCTTATTATATCGGTTTTTTCGTTGACCTTGCGGATGTAATTCTTTAAATGAAAATAACAACCCTGCAGGATATAACTATCTGATTTATCTGCCAATTTCCCGGAATTAAAATTAGTCCAGAGATGCAAAAACGCCTCTTGATACAGATCATCATGGTTAAATGACCTGTAACGCCCGTTTAGCTTATAGGCGATTCTTTTTACCGTGGGTGAAAACTTTTTAATTAACCCCTCAAACTCCATCTTATCTCCTTAAAAAACAATAAGGCGCCCCCTATCCAATCGTTGGATAAAGGACGCCTTAGTCCTGATAGATGATTACACCCGGCCTTATCGGATAGGCCGGTGTGCCTCTCTAGGCAAAAAAGGTCTTCCGAGTAATTTCTTACCCAGAAGACCTCAACGTCTATTTATTACATCCCTGTAACATGTAAAGCTTAACACAAGATTATGTAATTGTCAATGGTAAATTTTACAAATAAGCGCCGTCCTTAAGATACCCTGCGTAATCACGAATTGAATCTTCCAGCGAACGGAATGGATGGCCATAGCCGATTTTTCTCAATTTTTCCATTTTCGCCTCGGTAAAGTATTGGTATTTCTCCCGTATCGCCTCCGGCATATCAATGTACTCTATCTGAGGAGGCTTTCCTAAAGCGGAGAATACCGCTTTTGCCAGATCGTTCCATGCGCGCGCCGAACCGGTACCTAAATTAAAAATACCGGTTTTATCCGAATGGCTAAATAAATAATACATCACTTCCACCGCGTCCTTTACGTAAATAAAATCCCTCTTCTGCCCGCCGTCTTTGTAATCCTGCCTGTATGATTTAAACAGCCTGATAGGATCATCTTTGCTTATTGCGGGAAAATTCTTACAGATAATACTCATCATCTCTTCTTTATGATATTCATTAGGGCCAAACACATTAAAGAACTTAAGGCCAACGGCTTTATTTAAAAAACCGCTGGTTAACATCCAGAGGTCAAACAGGTGTTTTGAATACCCGTAGATATTAAGGGGCTTAAGATACAAAAGCTTGTTTTCGTCATCATCATAACCATTGCTGCCATCTCCGTAAGTAGCCGCGGAGGAGGCATAAATGAACCTTGCGCCATGGGCCTGCGCCCAGACAGCAAGACGTTTGGAATATTCGTAGTTATTCTTTAAAAGATACGCGGCGTCGTTTACAATAGTAGAGCTGCAGGCTCCCAGATGAACAATAGCATTTATGCGCGGAAGCTTGCCTGATTCAAGAATCTCCAGAAAATCATCTTTTTGGATATAATCAATGAACTGCTTGCCGGCAAGATTCTTCCATTTGCCGCTTGCGTCAAGATTATCAACGATAATTATATCACTGATACCTTCCTGGTTCAGCTTCCACAGGAAACAGCTTCCGATAAAACCGGCGCCGCCGGTTAAAATGATGGTTTTCTTTGTTTTGACCAACTGAATGTCCCCTTATGTTTTTAAGATTGGCCTTTCCTGCTTAAGAATTTACCGATCAGAAGGGCCAGACAAACAATAACAATGATACCGATTGCCGCTGAAGCTATATAGGCAAGGCTTAAACTACCCAACCCTTTTTCTTCCCATCCCTTAAAAGCGTAATCAGGGATAGGCGCGCTCCAGAGGCTAGATAATTTCTGAAGCCCCCGCGGAACGTATCCAACTAATTCTTTAAAAGTATCCACCCCCCATTCGCCCCAGGCATCACCCGCTTTGAAATGTTCAGGCAGCAGGAGGCCTAAAGGAGAAAGCACAACCAAACCCACGATCCCAAGCCATAATTTTGTAGTAGTCTTCATGGTTACCTCCTCCCTTCTTTAAGGAGTTCCGGAGATGTTTTTAGTAAATATTTAATAACTAACGCGGTAACCACGGCTTCAACCCAGCCGAATATCAAAATATGCTCTCCTGCCATTGCCATTATCGCTACCTTTAACCCATAGGGGCAGTAAAGAGCCTGCCCATTTGCCGTATGATGTAATAATGGCTGCAGCCCAAACTCAACTCCCGCCAAAAGGGCCGCCATATTAATACCTATATATCCTGCAATGCCAGCCGCGAACACCCTCCTGTTGGAATCTATAGGCGCCCTATAACTAATTGCCTTATAGACATAATACCCCGCAAAAGGCAATACGAAAGCCATATTAAAACAATTAGCCCCTATCGCGGTAATGCCTCCGTCACCAAATAATAATGCCTGCACCACTAAGGCAACGGTTATAGCTATACAAGCTGCCCAGGGGCCAAGGAGTATCGCCACGAGCACGCCGCCTACGGCATGGCCCGTTGAACCTCCGGGTATGGGAACATTAAACATCATGATCAGGAAACTGAATGCCGCGCCTATCGCTAACATCGGCACCTGCCGCAAGTTAAGGGTTTTCTTAACTATCCTTGAAGCTGCTGTCCATATCGGCAGCATCACGGCATAGAAAAACCCGCATGTCGCCGGCCCTAAATATCCATCTGGTATGTGCATGTTTTTCCCTTTCTAAAACGTATAAACACCGGTTAGGACCACAGAATCGTTTGCGTCTGTGTTAGTTCCTGCTACTACCCTCTGATAAGCCAAAAGCAACTGGACCTTATCGCAGGACCAGCCAACACCGGGGACAATAGTAATATAATTAACATTTGAAGAAGGTATCTTGTCGCTGCCCTCTTTTGTATCACCCTGCAGGAAACCATTCATTTCCAGCAAAAGATTAAACCCTTTGGGCAGGAAATATTCCACTCCCACGTCGTAATTCAAGTAATTGGCGTAACGCGTAGCAACATCGTCAATTACTGTTCGTTGCGGAAAACTATATACGGCATCAGCATGAAAAATGAACGGCTTAGCCCTTTTTGTCATCAGCACACCCAAACCAGGGTCCCAGGATCCTGAACCCATTGAATCAGTCCCTAATTTATCCGGATCCAGGTGCTGGTATTTACCGGTAGGCATTAGAAGTTGCAGCATACCGGTTATATTCGGCATCCATTTACCCTCATCAACAGCGCAGTATCTCAAGAAAAGATAGCTGTCCCCAAAACCGGAATCATGCGCTTTTCCATCTGAAGTTTTAATATAGTTCTCCTGATAAACTACCTGGCCGTCTATTTCCAACCTGTCAGTAAGGCCGTATTGCATGAACAATTGCTGCTGATACTGGCTCTTCTTTTCGCCTCCAGGCAGAGAATCATAATGCCCCTCTGAATTAAAAGTCCCTCTTGTCTTGTTATAAAAGACAAACGGCTGAATGACAAATTCTCCCTTACTGCATAAAGGCGCAGTCCAGGTGGTAAGCGGGCCTACGGAAGGCGGATACCACTCTTCCTGGGCTACAGCTGCTTCTTGGGCGGCAACCGGGGCCTTACTAATAATAAAAACGAAAACTACGAAAGTTAAAAGAAGAATTCTACGTGGCATCTTTACTCCTTTTATTTAATATCCCGCCCCGTTGTAGACATACACAGGGCTGCGTGCTTGACTCCTTTTATTGATTTTAAGCTATCTGCCAAGGCCTGCGCCTCTTTCGGGGAGCCTTTAACCGCGATGATCTCAAGGCAATTATTATGATCCAGATGGATATGTTGAACGGAAATAATCCCTTTCCCAAAATCATGCTGAATGTCCATAAGTTTATTCACCAGGCATCTTTTATGGTGATCGTATATAAGCGTGATCGCGCCGGCGATCTCGCCGCCTTCTCGCCATTGTTTCTGCACAAGTTCCTGGCGGATCAAATCCCTGAAGGCCTCAGAACGAGAAGTGTAATTCTTTGCTTTCGTAAGCCGGTCAAATTTCTCTAATAAATCTCTCTCCAGAGATACACCGAACCGGACAAGTTTAGGCATAATTGCTCCTTTGTGTTACGAATGTCAGAAAAGTAGCATATAATAAATTACATGTCAAGTAAAAACATGGGGACGGTTCTATCAAAACAGAACTGTCCCCTAGATTTATCACCTATTCAACCGCCTTCCTAATAATGCCGAGACGCCATAACAACCTGCCGCGAAAAGAACGATTGTGGCTCCGGAAGCTGTACCCCAATAATACGATACGATCAGCCCTGTAACACCGGAAAATACGCTTATAATTACTGCTCCTTGAGTATATGAATGGATATTACGCGCAAAGTTACGGCTTGCCGCAGCAGGCAAAACCAACAGCGAGTTTATGATCAAGATCCCCGCTAATCGTATTGATATCATTACTACTAACGCCAAAAGTATAGTAAAACTTGTCTCTATGAGAAAAACATTTACCGCGCGGCTGCGCGCCAGAGACGAATTAACGCTGGTAAGTATCATGGCGTTGCCTGCCGCGTACCAATAGACCAGGACAACTATGGCTATTACTAAAAAACAGGCTATTTGCCGCGGGCTGACCGCGAGGATATCTCCGATCAAATAACTTGTATATTTAGCAAACCCTCCCTGCCTGCTTAAAATAACAATCCCTAAAGCAACGATAAAAGCGAAAAGCACCCCTAAAACAGTATCTACAGAAGCGCGGGTCGTATCTTTTAATAGATTTATGGCAACTGCTAAAGCCACCGCTACGGCGATCATCGGCAGTGTTGGGTCCTGAATTCCTAATAGCACGCCTATCGCTATTCCCGTAAACGCGGAATGGCCTAATACATCGGTAAAGAAAGCCATGCGTTTGTTTACTACCATTGTCCCTAAAAGCGCGAAACACGGCGTGATAAGCAATACGGCTAAAAGCGCGTTCTTCATGAAAACATAGTGCGTCCAAGCAAACGGAAACATGTCTACTAATCTATACCAGAAATTAATCATGATCATTTTTACCGGCTTTTGAAGATTTTAGATTCGGCAAAAGAGAAACATTCCATAAGCTGGGGCCGAATGTTTTTACTAACTTTTCGTTTGAAAGGACTGCTTCGGGATTCCCTTCTGCGATTACAGAACGGTCAAGAAGTATAAGCCGGTCAACGTAAGAAGATACCCCCGCTAAATCATGCGTAACCAATATCACCGCAATATCATGTTTATTCCTTAGATCGTCTACAAGCTGATAAAAAAGAGAAAGCCCTTTAACATCTACTCCGCTGCCCGGTTCATCCAAAAGCAATAACGCGGGTCCCGGGGTCATGGCAATAGCAAGCAGTACGCGCTGCAATTCCCCTCCCGAGAGTTCTCCGATCCTTCTTTTAAGCAAATGTTCCGCCGCGAACAAAGATAAAATACTCTTCACTCTTTCTAATAGATCCCTGTTAATTCCCATCCATACAGGATAAAAACTTATTGCCGAAACCACGAGGTCTGCTACGCTTATGGGAGAGCTAAAGTCAAATTGCAGTTTTTGGGGGACATAACCGATCTTAGGCTTTTTAGAGACGCTGCCGCTTATTTGAAATGCTATTCTGCCTTGATAAGGGACCTCTCCGAGGATCGTGCGTAATAAAGTGGTCTTACCGGCACCGTTCGGCCCCACTATCCCGACTACTTCCCCGCAATTCACATGCACATTGACATTATCGAGTATAGTATTTCCGCCTAATTTTACTTTCAAATTATCAATCTTCGTGCAGCAGTGCTTACAGGTATTACGCAAAATAACTCTCCCTGCCTGCCGGCAGGCAGGCTTTTAAATCATTTTCAAATGCCTTCTTTAAAACAACCAGATTGTTTTCCATTATATTGATATACGCCTCACAATCATCCGGCCCGGTTACAGCGGGGTCAAGCACATATATTTTAGCGCCAGTTTCTTTGGCAATAGCACGGGCCGCTCCAGACGGATATTGCGGTTCGCTGAATAACGCCGGGATCTCGTTTTTCTTTATAAGATCTATGGTTTCCGCGAGTTCTTTCGCGCTGGGCTCGCTTCCCGGTTCTCTTTCTACTACAGCCACAATATTCAGCCCGAATTCCCGGGCAAAATAAGGAAATGCCTCATGAAAAGTAATAACCGGCTTGCCTTTATACGGAGCCAGCTCCAAATGCATCTTCTGCCGCAATGCTTCAAGCTTTGCTATATAGATACTGGTATTCTTTTCGTAGAGTTCTTTATGGTCAGGATCAAATCCTGCCATAGCCTTGCCAAAGTTTCCTGCCTGTATTATCGCGTTAGACACACTAACCCACACATGTGGATTGCCGCCTTCATTCCCCTTACCTTTGATTAAAGGTATGCCTTCTGACAGCTGAATTACCTTTAAATCCGGATACTGCGCTATAACTTTTTCTAGAAAAGATTCCATCCCCGCTCCGTTAGCCGCAAAAATCCGCGCGTCAGCAAGTTTTTTCATGTCGTTGGCAGTGAGTGTATAATCATGCAAACAACCGGTAAACGGCGGGGTAAGATTCTGGACCAATACCCCAGGCACATCTTTCGTAATATTCCTGGCTGTTATATACACCGGATAGAATGAACTGACGATTTTTATCCTGTCTGCCTCAGTCGCTTTCACGCTATTGATGCTGTATGGGCCAATCAGCAAAAATAATACTATTAAGAAAACCCTCAAGGAACCCTTACGCATGGTTTTTGCCTATCGTGTATTTACCTGCATACTGAACATAATCCTTCTATATGCAAGGAGTGCCGCTCAACATGCCCTTTTAATTTCTTTTCTATGAACCTGGAGATCTCTTGGAAATTACAAAACTTTACCTCTTCAACCTTATTACATTTCCTGCAGATAAAATGATGGTGGTCTTCATGCGGATTCTTACACAAGCTGTAATAAAGCTGCCGGTTCTTATGCTCAACTTTTACTAAAATCCCCGCTTTTTCCAATTCTTGCAGGATCCTGTAAACAGACGGCAGGCCCGCCTTAAGAGATATTTTCTTAAGCATATCCCTTATTTCATAAGGCCCCAGGTACCTGCCCTTGTCCAAGAAAAGCTTTATAACCGCTTTTCTGCGGGGAGTTATCTTAAGGCGGCTTTCTTTTAATATCGATAGATAGTTATTGATGGGCATGGTATAAATAGAAATGACTTCTATTTATACCATAAATAGCGGAATTTTGTCAAGAAGATTACGGGTAAAAAATCATGCTGACTTTTCAGGATGGTGTTTAACAACCTTGGCATTTACCATATAAATAACGTCTTCTGCGATATTGGTGGCATGATCGCAGATACGCTCAAGGTGACGGGCGATCAAAAGAAGCGGTACGGCACGCGACGCCGTAGATGGGTCTTTACTCATATAGTCCTGGATCAATTCTTTTTGGACTAAATTACGCAGCCTGTCTGCTTCTTTATCAAGCAAAATAACTTTTCCCGCTAAATCAGCGTCCTTATTCACAAAAGAATCTATCGCGCATTTTACCATCTTTTGAGCAAGATCAGTTAATTTTGGGATATCTACTAACGGCTTAAGCATGGGCTTGCCCGTAAGCTCAAGAACCCGCTGGCCTATATCTACCGCCAAATCCGCGATTCTTTCTAAATCCGTGGAAATCTTCATGGACATAGTGATAAAACGCAGGTCGGATGCCAAGGGCTGCCTAAGAGCTAATAAATCAAGGCACTGCTCGTCAATCGCGTTCTCCAACTCATCGATAGCTTTGTCATCTCTAACTACTTTCGTTGCTCTTTCTAAGTTAAGTTCTTTAAGTGCCTCTACTGACTCAAAAATCGCTGTTTCAGATAATGTTCCCATCTTAAGCAGCTGCTTCTTTAAATCAGTTAATTCTTGATCTAAATGTCTTTCCACTTTAGGCCTCTTCCTTTATAAAACTGGTTACTTTGTTTTTTATCTCGTCCCTGACCCTTCTGAAGAAATCTATATTTTTACCCTTAGGGTCTTCTATATTCCACTGGATATGTTTATCCGCGGGCGCAAAAGGGCATATATCCTCACACCCCAGGGTAATTACATAATCAAATTTATTGATGGGGAGCTCGCTGAATCCTTTTGATTTCTGCCCAGAGATATCAATGCCAATTTCACGCATAACTTCTATCGCGCCCGGATCTACTTCTTGCGAAGGCTTTGAGCCGGCACTATAAGCCTCTAACACATCCGTGCCTATATATTTTGCGAAACCCTCCGCGATCTGGCTTCGGCAGCTATTTTCAATACAAACAAAAAGGACTTTTTTCTTCTTTATCATTATCCGAACCTCCCGGTAATATAAGCCTCGGTCTTTGGATCACTGGGCTTAGTAAATATATCCTGCGTCTTGCCAAATTCAATAAGCTCCCCCATCAAAAAGAATGCCGTATGATCTGAAACCCTGGCTGCCTGCTGCATATTATGCGTAACGATTACAATTGTGTATTCTCTCTTCAGCTCCGCGATAAGCTCTTCTATTTTAGCGGTAGATATGGGGTCAAGGCTCGCGCAGGGCTCATCAAACAAAATCACCTTAGATTCAATCGCCAGACTCCTGGCAATGCATAATCTCTGCTGTTGGCCGCCGGAAAGCTTTAAGGCGCTGTCGCCAAGCCTGTCCTTTACTTCCGGCCATAGTGCGGCTTTCTTCAATGACCACTCTACTTTTTCTTCAATAAATGGCCTGTCCTTGATCCCGTTTACCTTAAGGCCGTAGCTGATATTATCAAAAATGCTCTTGGGAAAAGGATTGGGCTTCTGAAAAACCATCCCCACCTGCCTTCTAATTTCAACGGCATCAACAGAAGGATCAAGAATATCCCTGCCGTCTAAATATATCTTACCACTAAGCGTAGTGTTAGGCACTAACTCATTCATGCGGTTTAATAGCCTTATGAACGTGGATTTGCCGCATCCTGACGGCCCAATGATCGCCGTAACCTGATTCTTATAGACGTCCAGGTTTATATTTTTTAATGCCTGGGCCTTGCCGTAAAAGAAATCTACACTTTCTGACTTGATCTTTATCTCGCTATCCATGAGTTCCTCTCTGTCTTTGCCGGATAAAAATAGCTATTCCTGAAATGATTAAAACCATAGCTAAAAGAATGAGGCTTGAGCCATAAGCAATCGCCTTCTGCTTTGCCGGATGGGCTCCTTCAGTCATAAGGGCGTATATATGATAAGGCAATGCCATAACTTCACTGAAAATGCTGTTTGGGTAACCACGTTTATAAAAGGCGGCGGCGGTAAAAAGGATCGGAGCGGTTTCCCCGGCTACCCTGCCGATACTTAATATAACCCCGGTAAGTATGCCGGGTAAGGCTGTCGGTAAAACAATTCTCTTTATCGTCTGCCATTTGCTCGCCCCTAAGGAAAAAGAGGCTTCGCGTATTGAATGTGGAACGGCTATAAGGGCTTCCTGTGAAGCCGAGATAACCAGAGGAAGTGCTAAGATCCCCAGAGTAAGGCTGCCTGAAAGTATGGAAACTCCGAAACCGAAGAATTTGACAAACACCGCCAAACCAAAAAGGCCGAAAACAACCGAAGGAACTCCGGCAAGATTATTGATGCTGATACGGATAATATTGACCGCGATAGTTTTAGGAGAATATTCGCACAGGTATATAGCGCAGGCAAGGCCTAAGGGCACCGCAAAAAGCATTGAACCTAAGATTAAATAAAATGTGCCTACGATGACCGGGGCGATCCCTCCTTCTGTCATGGCATTACGCGGCGCCTGGGTAAGGAAATCCCAGGAAATTACCTGTATCCCCCTGGTAAATATAAAATAAATAATTATTCCCAGGAAGAAAAGAGTAATAAACATGCAAAGGAACAGAAAAAAGAACCCTGTATTCTGGATAATCTTTGCTTTCATCCGCTTAGCCCCAGCTTTATCCGGAACTTGCTCGATACAATTTCAGCAATAATATTAAAAACAAACGTAATCAGAAATAGAATAAGCGCGATAGCAAACAAGGCGTGATAATGCAAGCCTCCCATGGGCGCTTCTCCCATTTCCGCCGCAATTGCCGCTGTCATCGGACGTACCGGCTCTAAGAATGAGTGCGGTATTACTGCCGCGCCTCCGGCAACCATTAAGACAGTCATAGTTTCCCCTATCGCCCGGCTCATTCCTAAAATTACAGCCGTGGAAATCCCGGAGCCTGCCGCCGGTATTACCACTTGAGTCAAAGTCTGCCACCTGTTTGCTCCCACGGCAAAAGAGGCCTCCCGGAAAGAGCGCGGTACATAACTTAAAGCATCTTCGGCAATACTACAAACAGTAGGGGTCGCCATTATACCGAGTATCAGGCTTGCGTTTAAAGCGGTCATCCCGGTAGGAAGATTTAATATCTTCTGAATAAAAGGGGTAACTATAACCATACCGAAAAACCCGTAGACAACCGAGGGGATACTGGCCAGAAGCTCAATAAGCGGCTTTAAAAATTGCCTTTGCCGGAAACCTGCCAGTTCATTCAAATAAAGCGCGCTGCCTACGCCTAAAGGCACACAAACAAATATTGACCCTACAGTCACCCAGGCCGAAGCTAAAATCAAAGGAAGTATACCAAATTCCGGGGGGCTATAAGTGGGATACCATAACTTGCCAAAGAGAAAATCCTTAACGCTTATTTTTGAGAATATGGGCAGGCTCTCTTTAAAAAGGACAAAAACTATGCCCACCAAGAATACCAATGAAGAAAAAGCAAGCATAGTAAATATCCATCTGTATAATTTTTCTTTTATACGGGGCATAGCATCCTTTCTTAAAGGAGGTGCGGCAGGCTTATTAAGCCTGCCGCGTTGTCAGGTAATGAGTAAACGTTTTTATTTTAACCCGACATAACCTTGAGTCTCTACTAACTCCTGGCCTTTCTTACTTTTTACAAAATCAAGGTACTCTTTTGTAATCCCTTGGGGCTTGCCATTGGAATACATAAAGAGCGGACGAGTTACAGGATATTCCCCTGAAAGAACCGTATCCCTTGAAGGCATAACCCCGTCAATTTCAATAGGCTTAAGCTCTCCTGACATAAAACCTAACCCCACATAACCAATTGCCTGCGGAGTCTGGGCTATGATTTGGGCAACAGCCTGATTTGAAGCTTGCATCAAAGCTCCAGGCATAACTTTTTCCCCCTTCATAACCAATTCCCCAAAAGCCTCAAAAGTTCCGCTGGAAGTATCGCGGGAAACAACCACTATCTTGCCGGGGCTACCCCCTAATTGAGACCAATCAGAGATTTTCCCGGTAAAAATATCCCGGGCCTGCTTCTTAGAAAGCTTGAATATTGAATTGGACTTATTTACCACTACCGCAATACCGTCCATAGCCACGATATGGGCAACAGGATCCCTTCCGTTTACGGCTGCCTTTTGTATTTCCGTATCTTTTATCGGCCGGGACGCGTCGGCTATATCGCAAGTCCCGTCAATAAGGGCGGCAATGCCTACGCTTGAGCCGCCTCCGCGCACGGATATATCCGCGCTCGGATTATTATCCATAAAGACCTCGGCGGTCTTCTGGGCTATAGGAAGCACGGTCGTAGAACCAGCCAAAACAACCTTTTCCGCATAACATGGAATAGCTAGGCCTAAACCTAATATTCCTATCAGCGCCAACATTCCCAATCTTTTCATTTTATCTCTCCTTATTATTTTATTACTACGCCAATATTCAAGCCCCGCCCGGAAAACGCCGGGCGAGGCCATTATTAATTAATGGTCAAAACTTCATATTCCAGTCAACCTGCACCAAAGTCTCCGGGGCCTTTGCCGATGTTCCCAGGATATTCCATGAACGGTATACATCCACACCAAAAGACGTATTCTTGGCTAAGCCGAAGGTTAAAGCGCCTTCATGGCTTCTCATGCCTGTTTTACCGCCGTAACGGTCAGAATCAGGCAATACATCCGGCACAGAATCCTTCTCAAGCATAGCGTAGATATACCTGAATTGCCAATCTCCCCATTTCTCAACTTTATCATGCCCAAATTGGAATCCCAGAGAAAAACCTGTATTATCATTCTCGGCAGCGAGGTTATTCACATATTCGCCGAAGAACTTTAACTTTTCAACATTCAATCCGGCTGCCTTAAAAGGCTCCTTTATGCTGAATTCCAAAGCAGGGCTGATCATCTGAAAATTATACGTCCAATTTGCTCCGGATTTGCTGTTAGTATTGCTTTTATACCAGGCCGCATTCGGATAAGCGTTATTTTTGGTGTTAAATGAATAGAAGGTAAAGGCCCCCTTTACCCCAAGATCATCATTAATCTTATAAGTGACGCCTGGCTGGGCCATATAACCCATAATGGGATTGTTGGAGACGTTATCATCGTCCTCTTCAATTAAGGCGCCTGTGTTCATGAAGAATTGCGTGTCAGGCCCAATGGCCTTATTTATCTTTACCACGCCGCCTTCCGGAGTTATATCAGTATCCCAGATCAAATCAGTCGGCTCCCAAAGCGCGTCGTTTAAAAGCATTTTACCGCCGACAAATTCCAACGAAGGCAATGGCGTGTATTTGGCATAGGCGTAATCAAGCCTGATCCCCATTTTAGACGACATCCCGCTGTCTTCTTTACCAAAAGTGACATTGGTGGAACGCGGATCTCCGTTGCTGCTTGTCGCTATCCCGATGCCTGCTAAAAGCTTTTCATTTATCTTGCTTTCCAGGCCAAGGCGCGCGCGGACGCGGCCGACTTGCGTATCTTTGGCGTAATCATTACTCGCGTTTTCATGCTGGTATTGATACCTTAGACGCAGGTCTCCTTTGAGCTTGATATTCTGAACCCAGGCCGGTAAAGAGGCGGATTTACCCGTAGCAACCTCTTTTTTCACCTGCTCCTGTGTTTCAATCTTCACCTGCTGTGCTTCCGCGCCGGTTAATACTCCTTTTTCCACTAATTTCTGAAGTAATATATCAACCTCTCCAGCATACAATAGAGCTGTCCCTGAACATGCTGCCATAAAACCCAACAGCACAGTTACGGCTAAACACTTTTTCATTCCCTACCTCCTTCTTTGTTATAGTTACGAATCATCTCTACCTTATTAATTACTGGCTGCGCTTTATTAATTTTTACCCCCCTTTCTTAAATAGGCCTGCGTATGCCCCCTCCTCCGGGGGTTTGCACAATATAATCCTTATCCCGTATCACGGCTAATTCCTTAATGGTCTCCATTAAACCCCTCACGTTAAAAGGTTTGGTAATATACTGATCCGCCCCTACGAGATTGCCGTAGATTTTATCCTGGGACTCGGCCTTGGCAGTTAGGATGACCACAAACGTCTTAAAAGCAGCCCGATTTTCCTTAATGGATTTACAAATATGGAATCCGTCAACGCCCGGGAGCATAATATCAAGGACCACTATATCGAAAACCTCCTTGGCGAGCCTATCTTGCGCCGTAAACCCATCATAAACGGATTCCGAACTAAAACCATTCTTAGAAAGGTTGTAGGAAATGAGCCTGTTAATGCTCTTGTCGTCTTCAACGACCATTATTCTTTTTTGTTTTTTTACTGCTTCCTTATCAGTCATCATCTGCCTCTAAGCAAACTGTTGGTAAAACTCATCCATGACCTTCGACTCATCATTGATAATGGTCTTGATATAACCCGATATCTTCCTTATGAAATTTTTCATAATCTTGTACATAGTTTTTTTCTTCATTTTACTTACATTAGAAGTTTACAAAATTAATGTTACAAGATCATTAAGGTAAGGTGAACTTTCCGTGAACTTTTTATTATTGATTAAAAACAAAAGGACGGCTCTGTTAAGACAGAACCGTCCTTTTTATCTTATCCGGTCGGGAATTATTACGCTAGGGGGATGGTAAAACTAAAGGTCGAACCAAGGCCGAGTTCTGATTTAACCCAGACCTGGCCTTCGTGGGAAGAAACGATGTGTTTGACAATGGACAATCCAAGGCCTGTACCGCCGAGCTCGCGGGAGCGGGCTTTGTCTACGCGGTAGAATCGTTCAAATATGCGGGGAAGATCCTGTTCTGAAATGCCTATCCCGGTATCCGTAACATCAATCTGCAAGGCGCTGCCGGCTGCCTTAACAGATACAGTTACCAGGCCTCCTTCAGTAGTATATTTTATGGCATTATCCAGGAGATTGATCATTACCTGAAGAAGCCGCGCTTCATCCGCCTTGATCTTAGGAAGCCCTGAAGGTATGTTTAACTTTAACGTGATTGACTTCGCCTTAGCCTGACTCTCTATAACTGCTGCAACCCGTTTTATAAACGCAGCAGGCTCAAGCGCTACAAAAGACATCTTTAATTTCCCGGATTCTATTTTGGACAAATCCAGGAGATCATTGATCAACTGGCTGAGGCGGTTTGAATCCTGATAAATAATATTTATGAATTCTTTGGCGTTATCCTTATCCTCAAGAGCGCCTTCTAAAAGAGTTTCAGCGTAACCCTTAATGCTGGATATGGGAGTACGTAATTCATGGGATACATTGGCGACAAAATCCTGCCTTATCTTCTCAAGGCGCCTTAATTCGGTAATATCATGGAAGACCAATATCGCCCCTTCAAGTTTATTGTTACGCATGATCGGCACGCCGTTTACTTTAAGGATCTTTTCCTCTGGCGTATTGACAGCAATTTCTTCGGTCGCAAGATGCTGCTTTCCTTTCAAGATCCTATCCACCATTTCCCCTATGGCGCTGTTCCTAATGACCTCAAGCGGTTTCTTTCCTTCGGGGCTTGAATCCAAAAGAAAGAATTTCCTTAAAGAAGGATTCATTAAGATGATCCTCTCCTTCTCATCAATGACAATGACTCCTTCAAACATGCTTGATAAAACCAGATCCAGTTTTGCCCGTTCAGAATTTATATTCTCAATCTTGTCTTTTATCTCCTCCGACATAGTGTTTAACGCCCGGGCAAGCTCGCCAATCTCATCCCGTGCACGAATGGATACTTTCCTGGAAAAATCTCCTTGCGCCATGGCTTTGGCAATTGAGGACATCTGGCTAAGCGGACGCGATACGGATACAGACACCAGGACAGTTAAGCCAAGACTTAGCAGTAAAATGACTAGAGCGCTCGCCCCCACCACCCTGCGCATCCCTGCCTCAAGCAGATCTATATCACGCAGCGGGACAGAAAACCGTAATAGGCCTCCTGATTTATCTTTACCGAAAGGAAGCGCCATATAAAGCATATCTTTCTTAACGGTGTAACTAAAACGCTTGCTTATACCCAAACCCTTGACTATGGCTTCTTTGATTTCAGGCCTGTTGGCGTGATTCTCAACAGTAAGCAGCTGCTCTCTAGTTAAATCCGTATCGCCCAATATTTTCCCATCCAGGCCGATAATAGTCGCGCGCAAGTCCAGTGTTTTACCCATTTTTACCGCAAACTGCTGAAAATCAACGGGGTCTCTTAACGATACCTCTAAAAAGTCTTTACTTAAGGAAAGCTGATGCTTGATATTATTTACGGCGCTGTCTTCAACGTAGGGCTTAAGGTGGGTAACCAGATAAAAGTATCCGGTTGAAACGGCTAAAATAAGGATAAAGCAAAAAACAAAAGCCAGTTTCCAGTGTAGTTTAATCCTCATCTTCCTCCTTGCATCTATAACCTAATCCTCTAACCGTCTCAATCAAACGCCCCATCTTACCAAGTTTTTCCCTGAGGCGTTTGATATGGGTATCAACAGTGCGGGTGAATACATCGGAATGGACATCCCATACATCAGAAAGCAACTGGTCACGCGACTGGATACGGCCGTTTCTCTCTATAAGAGTAACCAGGAGTTTAAATTCCATGGGAGTAAGCTCTACTTCTTTGTTATTTACCGTAACCTTGTGTTTTGGCACGTCTATCGCCAGCGCGCCCCGCTTAATAATACCTTCTGAGGCGCCTTCGGTTTTACCTCTCCTTAAAATTGCTTTTACGCGCAGCATCAGTTCGCGCGGGCTGAATGGTTTCACTACGTAATCATCCGCGCCAAGCTCTAAGCCGACTATCCTGTCCACCTCTTCGCCTTTGGCAGTAAGCATCAGAATAGGGATATTTTTAAGCCTGCTGTCCTGTTTTATTAAACGGCAGACCTCAAAACCGTCTATTTTAGGAAGCATGATGTCTAAGATGATTAAATCCGCGCTTTCCTTGCTTAACATGTCCAGCGCTTCTTCGCCGTCGCCGGCTATAGAGCAATCATAGCCGGACTTCTCCAAATTATATTTTATTAATTTAGAGATATGCTTATCATCTTCTATGGCCAGTATTTTTTCTTTGCGCATATTGACCCCTGCTTTTATGCTTATTGTATCATCCCGAATTTGAATCTCAAGAACAATTGACGCGGGTGTTTTTTAATGCGCCGGAGATAATGTTACCGTTGCCCATAACTGAAAACCTTCTTCCGGAGATATATCCAGCCCCATCAGCCCGCCTGGAGCAGCGCGGCCGCCATCTTTACCCGCTATATCCATACCAGACATTGATATTTCTAATCCTAAACCTATCTGTTTACCCGCCTTTGTTTCTATAGCATACGGATGTTTCATTGACTTTGTAAGTGGAACTTTAAGCTCATAAACAAAATAATCATTTTCCTGCCCTACTTTCGCCTCAATGCCAAGTTTTTCAGCTTCTTCCAGAGATAACTCCTTCATAGGCCTGCCGTCATTAAAGAAGCTCCCCGGAGGGCCTTCTCTCTTCTCCAGGGCATGCCCTTCTTTACCGGCTTCTCCCGAGGGCGGCCTGCGATGTTTATATTTATCCTTAGGCTCAGCCGGACCGCTTATAATCTCCAACTTTCCCTGCAACCCTTCAAGGGTCTGGAGGCGTTTATTAAAATCCTTGTCCCTCCATCTTTCTTTTTCTCTGTCTATTAAACCGCTTTTATCTTCCTGATCCCGCCAATCCAGGCTCGCGTCCCTTTTTTTATCTTCTATGGACATTCCCATTCTTTTTAAACCAGCGGGGAAACGTATTCCGAATACTTTATTTTTTCCGGCCCCTGGATCAAACCAGGCCGTAAAACCCGATTCCATTATTTTGGTTTCTATTCCCCGGTTCCTGGTAATCAGGCAAATATATAAATAATCATTATCATTAAGCAAATTAATAAGCACCTTTTCTTTCTCGTTGTAATATGACCCCGTGCCCGCCCAGTCCGTATATTTTCCGTCTATAGCTATCTGGCGGAGGCGCCAATCGCTGTTAAGCTCTAAACCGCTGCCGCAGCCGGACAACACTAAACAAATAAATAAAAGTAATATAGGTAATAAACAAAAGATTCGACGATTATTTTCCATATAAAACCCTTAATTGTTCAACGGTCGGATGCCCGGGATAATATTCGCCTTGCGGCCCTGTATAACCATCTTTCTGTTTAACCAGCGTAACAGCAGTATAGCTGCCGTTTGAATTAGGGACATTGATTATTACTGTTTCTCCGGATATTTTCTGTGGCTGCGTAACACTAACAGCAGGAGATACGACTACAGCACCAGTGCTTACTACAGGAGCCGAGACAACAATATATCCTGAAGGACAAACTGTATAATAGATATTATCATAATAATAGTAACTAACGCCTCCGATTATAATAGTCCTGTACCCGGCAGGAAGAACCGTAACGATAGCCCCTACAGGAGGAACGTCAACAAGGATCTCGAATAAACCAAAGAATATTGGCCTGTAGAACCTGCCGTCGTGATAACGATATCTTTCCTGCCTTAGTTCAATATTCTCCGGGCCCCTGCGAGGACCATCCGGCCCACCCGTGCCCGGGCGGGCAAAAGCATTTGTTGACTGCGTAAATAAAATCAAGCTAAAACACAATGCCAGCCAAGACTTCCTAAGAACAGTTCTTTTATCCATCTTCCGCTCCTTTTTGATTATTCATACCTTAACGCCTCAATGGGATCAAGCTGGGAGGCCTTTTGGGCAGGCCAAAGGCCAAATACTACCCCGACTATTAAGGAAAATACAGTGGCTAGAATTACTGAAGACAAATAAATCCTGACTGACCAACCGGCTATAAGAGTTACCAATACAGCCGCGCCGCTGCCAAGCATAACGCCGGCCAGGCCGCCGATGAGCGACATTAATACCGCCTCAATAAGGAATTGCACCATAATATCTTTATTATTGGCACCTATGGCTTTACGCAGGCCTATTTCACGCGTACGCTCAGTTACCGATACAAGCATGATATTCATAATGCCTATGCCTCCCACTAAGAGCGAAATAGCGGCAATCGCCCCGAGCAAAAGAGACATTGTCTCGGTAGTAGATTGAAGGGTTTTCTTGATATCGGACATATTGCGGATGCGGAATGAATCCTTTTGGTCGTCGGTAATCAACCGATGCTGTTTTATAATAATTTTGCTGATTGATTCTTCAGCTGCATCGATCGTATCCGGCCCCCTTGCCTCCACATAAATAGAATCTACATATTGCTTACCGAGTACCCTGTACATAGCAGTATTTATGGGAATAAGCACTATGTCGTCCTGATCCTGCGGCCCGCTTGAACCCTTTGCCGGTAAAATACCGATGACTTTAAAATTAACTAGGTTTATCTTTATGGTTTCACCAATAGGATTAGATGCTCCAAATAGCTCCTTCACTACGGTGATACCAAGCAGGGCTACTTTGTCTCTCAATCTTACCTCTTCCTCGGTAAAAAACCTGCCGATTGTCGGCACAGCCGAACGCAACTGCGCATATTCAACTCCTACCCCTTCGATCTTGGTATTCCAGTTGTTGTTCCCGTAAACTATTTGCCCTCTCTCCGAAACCGACGGGCTTACCCTGCTCACAGAATCATTAAGTTTCTTAATCTCTTCTACATCCTGAAGAGTCAGGCGCGTAGTTGTCCCGGACTGCAGAGCTACCCCACCGGATCTCTGGGCGCCGGGACTGACGATAAGAAGGTTAGAACCTAACGAAGCCAACTGCTTCTCAATAGATTCTTTGGAACCCTGGCCGATTGCCAGCATCGCGATAACCGCGGCCACGCCGATAAGTATGCCAAGGATGGATAAAAACGCGCGCGTCTTATGCGATAACATCGCCGAAACCGCTTGCTTCAGATAATCCAGGAATTCCATACCCCCTTTAGCCGCGCTTGCCGACCTTGATAAAATATTCTTTACCATATCTTCCTGAATACCGGCTCCGGACATTTTTATCTCACCGGAAACAGTCTTATCGGAAATAACCTGGCCGTCGCGCATAGTAATGATCCGCTTGGCATGCGCCGCGATCTCATTTTCATGAGTAACAACAACAATGGTTTTCCCTTTTCTGTTAAGCTCTTTTAATATGGAAATTATCTCTTCTTTACTTTTTGAATCAAGGTTCCCGGTAGGCTCGTCGGCAAAGATTACCGGTGGATCATTAACCAGGCTTCTGGCAATTGCCACCCTTTGTTGCTGGCCTCCGGACATTTCATTCGGGCGATGGAACATCCTGTCTTTTAAACCAACTTCTTCCAGCTCTTTTGCGGCCCTTTCTTTTAAATGCTTTTTACCGGCATAAACTAAAGGAAGTTCAGCATTCTCCAAGGCTGTCATCTTCGGCAGTAAATGGAACTGCTGAAAGACAAAACCAACCAACTGGTTCCTGACTAAAGCCAGCTCCTTATCTGTAAGCCCTGTTACATCTTCGCCTCCCAAAGAATACTTTCCTGAATCCGGGCGGTCTAAAAGCCCCAGCACATGCATCAGCGTAGACTTCCCCGAACCGGAAGCGCCCATAATAGCGACAAACTCTCCGGAGGAGATCTTAAGCGACACGTCACGTAAAGCCTCCACCTTAACATCGCCCATCTGATAAGTTTTATATAAGTTTTTCGCCTCAATCATTTTTATAGCGGACCGCTGTCCTTATTTTTTTTCGCGCTGGGCATCTTAGGTAGAAATGGATTGCTGCCTGTGCTGCTTGAAGGCAGGACGTATTTAGTGGTTGTAATGAGCAATTTATCCGAAGCTGTTATGCCTGAGAGAACTTCGTAATTCTTGTCATCCGTGATCCCCACTTCAATAACGCGCTTGAGCGGATTCTGGCTGCCTTCCTGTTTTACCAAAACATAGCTTTCGTTATTTTCTTTACGCACCGCGCTAACCGGCACAAGTAAAGCGTCTTCCTTGCCCTTAACCTTGAAATCCACTGTCGCGTTCATCCCTGAGCGGAAGAATTCGGGTATCTTATCAGGAAGGAGGTCAACTTTATATATAGTTACATTATTTACAGTCTCTGACTCGTAATATATATGCTCAACAATGGCGTTAACTTTTATATCCGGATACGCGTCAAGACTGATCACCGCGTTTTGATTAAGTTTGACCTTGCCTATATCTGTCTCATCAACCTGAGCCCGCACAATAAGTTTATCGGAAAGTACTACTACCGCGCTGGATGTGGTAACAGTTTGGCCTGGCTGCGTAGTAGCCACGATAACTTCTCCGTTGATCGGGGCCAATAACGCTATGGGCTTATAAACTTCCTTCCAGTATTTTAACTGTTCTTCTCCTTTGCCGCTTGCTGAATCAAGGAGTGCTGCCCTTTCCGTAGAACTCATCCAGGCTAAAGTCTGCCCGGTTTTCACGTTATCACCCTCTTTAACCAGAATACTTTCCACGCGGCCGTTGACCGGAGGCATTATTTCAAGGCGGTTCTTGGGGTAAACTGTACCAGTAGCTGAAATAACCTCCCATATAGGCCCCTTCGCAAGGCCGATCTCGCTTAGCACTTCCGAAGTACCTTGGCCTCCCTTTATTTTTATCATAACTAAAATAGAAACAGCCGCCAATATCAATATAATAACAAAAAGGAACTTTATTTTTTTAGTCATATTCTAACGTTTCTCCTTTCGCCTGGATCCAGCCTGCCTCAGCCAGTAGCGCATTCGCCCGGGCATTTAAATACGTGTTCTTCTGTTTCACTAAATTATCCTCAATAATAGTCCAATTATCAAAAGTGATAAAGCCTATGGAATATTCCGCCTGGGCGATCCTGGAACGCTCTTCTGTAGCGATCAGGGTTTTATATTGCACATCCACATTGGCAATCGTATCCTGGAGATCAGCCCATTTCTGCTCTAATGTCAGGACGATACTGTCTCTGGTGCTTCTTTCATTTTCCTTAAGCTGGTTTAAGTAGGCCTTAGCTTGGGAGACCTGCGCTGACCTTAGCCCTCCTTCAAATATAGGCAAGGATAACGTAAGCCCCAAGTTCCATTGATCACCCTCCGGTGACCAATGTGTACCGGCCTTATTAGCTCCTGCCGCTCCTGAAAGCGTAGGATAAAAATCCGCGTAGGCTGCTTTTAAACTAAATTGTGCCGCATTTGCCTGGGCAATAATCTGCTGTAATGACGGGTTATTCTTGGCTATGGTTTCAAAATCCGGTTTCGCTTTTGCGGTATCGCTCACCTTAAAATCTCCTTTTACTGTCATCGGAGAGAATTTTATCCGGCCCATCTCCTTTATAAGCTGCCGCTGGCTAACTTCAACGCTTCTTTGAGCTTGAAGTATCTGGTATTGCGCGTCAGCTAAATCCGCCTCGGCCGTTAACAAAGCGCCCTTATGTTCCAGGCCTGATTCATATCTTAAGGTGATCAATTCAAGATTACTTCTCCTGATATCATATATCTGCTGCGTGATCTTGAGTAATTCCTGAACCTTCAACAAACTGATGTAGGCGCTACGCAACCTATACCTTACCGTAGCCGAAGTATACTTGAAATTCTGCTTTGAGGCATTTATATTCTCTGCCGCGGCCTTGACATTGCTTATTGTTTTCGTGCCGTCAAATATAAGCTGCGTGCCGGTTAAGCCATAACCATAAGAATCAGCAACTGAGCTGCCCGCGCTGGAGCCGCTAGAATCCGTCCTGCCTGTTGAGGCGGTCAGGTCAGCGTCAACTTGAGGATAAAGCGTACTAGCAGTAATCTTTTTAGCAGCTTCGGATTGTTTCACTTCCTCTTGGGCAGCGATCAGATCAGGATGGTTTTTTGCCGCTTCCTTAATACACTCCTGCCAGGTAAGGGTTTCTTCGGCTATCGCGGGATTATAAGCAATAAATACGAAAAGTGGGATTATGAAATATACCTTAAAATACCTAAGCATAATTATATTAAGCCTTTTTTGATAATTCATTTTCTGACCTGAGATAATTTTATATACAACCAGGTGGAGAGATACGCATCTTTCCACCTGGTTAAACTAATATATGATACTCATTACTCTTAAGGCAGAGGAACTTCTTCGCCTGGACCCGGACCATACCCTTTCTCCGGACCGCGTCTCCCTTCCGGACCCCTGGACCCACCACAACCTTTCTTGAATTCACTCAACAACGCCTTGAACTTCTCCTGCTGCTGAGGAGTAAGAATACTCATGATCTGGTTGTCGCCTTTGTTTTTAATCTCGGCCATAGTGCCACGAATACTCTTGCCCACCTCTTCGATATCCTGCCGTGCTTTCTCTAATATTTCAGCAACTTTTGCTCTCTGTTCTCCGTTAAGATCCAGCTTGACCGATAGCATATCAATGAGACTGCCGCGGCCTGCCCTCTCTCCGTGCTGCCTTGGGCCATACCCCATAAAACGTTCCGCCTTTTCCGCGAACCTCGGCCTTCCCAGGCCAAGACATGGCAGGCCTCTCTTATTAGCTACTCCTGCCCCAACCAATACTCCTGCTAAAACACACAAAACACCGAATACTGCCAAATACACCGTGTTCTTATTCATGTGATCACCTCCTTCTTCACTTATTTTCTAGACTCCCGCTCCCAATATCAACCCTAAAGCGATCTCTGTTGTCGTTTGAGTCCCGCTTAATATATGCTCCTCTAGTGAATATTTGTCTACAGTCTGGCTGGAACTTAAAATCAGCAATATTATTGATAATGCGACCGCGGCAACAGGGACAGGAATAAGCCTGCGCGAAAGATTACCTATGCCGGTAAACCAGGAGAGCTTTTCTTCCGCGAGCCGCTCATCGGCAATCTCTTCCTTCAAACGATAAACCAGATAATCCTGCGGCAGGAACTTACGTTCCTTTTCCAGAATAAGCTTCTTAACCCGGCTAAGTTCCGATAGTTCCTTCTTGCAAAAAGAGCAGCTATCCAAATGTTCCTTAACCAAAGCGGCATCGGCAGCGCTGTCTATCTCATTATCAAGATACCCGGATAATAATCTTTTTATCTTAGCGCAACTCTTCATATCTGTCCCTCTCCTAGTTTTAACAGTTCCCCTTTAAGAAACTGCCTGGCGCGATAAATTCTTGATTCTACCGTACCGATACTGCAACACAACACTCTGGATATTTCCAGATAACTCAAGCCTTCTATATCTTTAAGAACTACTGCGGCCCGGTATTTAACAGGAATACTGCCCAAGGCCTTCTGGACAATCGCTACCCTTTCTTTAGCCAGCAAGGCTTCCTGAGGGCATCCATAAGCAGCAGCGCTTTTGGCAAGAGCCCCCTCATCGTTGATAAAATTCTTTCTTTTGCGCAGGAAATCATAAGCGGTATTTACGACAATACGGTAAAGCCAGGTCGAAAACCGGCAGCGCTGTTTAAAAGAACTTAAGCTATGGTAAACTTTCAAAAATGCCTCCTGCGCGATATCTTCACTCTCTTTGTCTTGCCCGATAAGCGAATAAACGATATTCAAGGCCCTGTCCTGGTATTTCCTGACCAATATCTCAAACCCTTTTTCTTCCCCGCCAAGAAATTGCTCTACATAAACTAAATCTTCATCCATCTGGCTTTTCATATATTAGACGTTAAAATCAGACATTTATTCCAAATTATTTAAAGAAAAGGATCACGTTTCCAGCCTATTAAAAAGATACGTCCCTATCATGCCTAAGGCGGCGATCCCCACAGCCAAAACCAAAATATCCAGCAGCAAGACAAATTCCGCCTTCCCCCCAAAAGCATACTTTAACAAGTCTATGCAATAAGTGACCGGATTAGCTCTTGCCAGTACTCTGATAATCCCCGGGAAATTCTTGATGGGAAATAACGCGCCGGATAAAAAAAACATCGGCATAACTAAAAGGTTCATTATGGTTGGAAAAGACTGCATATCGTCAAATTTTGAAGCAAGGCTCGTGCCTAAAAGACTGAACAAAAGCGCCATCAGGAACATAAGTATAACCGCCGGCGCAAATAACGCCCAGTTAAAGATCCTAAAACCCATCAGGCAACCAACAGCAATTACAATTAACCCCTGGAATGTGCTTATGGTGGCACCCCCCAGGCATCTGCCGAACAACAGGCTCGTTCTTGATACCGGGGCTACCAGGGTCTCTTTTAAGAAACCAAATTGTTTATCCCAGATCAAAGACATCCCGTTCATTACGGAACTAAATAAAATCGTCATTCCCACTATGCCGGGAGTTAAATATTGTATGTAATTACCATCACCAGCTTGTTTAAATGTCGGGCTCAGGCCGAAACCAAGAGTAACCAAGAATAATATCGGCTGGGCAAGGGTACCGGCCATTCTTTGTTTATTCCTGAGATACTCCTTAATCTGCCTTTCCCACATGACCATTAGCGCGCTATTCATCTTTTAAACCTTTTCCTCATTATAGCTACGCGGTCGGCGGGTTGTTCCCTGATATCATAGCCGGTTAATTTAAGGAACGCTTTCTCCAGGGAATCCGCTTCCGACTTCCTCTTGATTTCTTCGGAAGATTCTTCAATCAATATCTTGCCCCTATCAATGATCGCGATGCGTGTAGCAGCCTTCTCCGCTTCATCAAGGTTATGCGTAGTAAAGAATATGGTAACACCCTCCTCCTTATTTATTTTATTTATATGCGCCCAGAAGAAATTCCTTGTCTGGATATCCAGGCCCAGCGTAGGTTCATCAAGAAACAAAATCTTTGGATGGTGTAACAATCCCCTGGCAATCTCAACCCTTCTTTTCATCCCCCCGGAAAAGTTTTTTACTAGATCGCGCTTTCTGTCAAGCAGGCCTACATTATCCAGAAGTTTCTCAATCCTGATTTTTCTTTCTGCTCCGGGGATTTTATAAAGGACCGCGTGGTAATAAAGGTTTTCATACGCGGTTAAGTCATCGTCTAAAGTATGATCCTGGAATATAACCCCTATGGAACTTCTGACTTCATCCTTCTCGGTAAGCGCGTCAAACCCGCCTACTTTCATACTGCCTGCGCTCGGAGACAGGATGGTTGTGAGCATTTTAATAGTAGTGGACTTTCCCGCTCCGTTGGGGCCGAGAAAAGCAAAAATCATACCTTCCGGCACCGAAAATGACACCCGGTCTACCGCGCAGAAATCCCCAAAATTTTTAGTAAGATTATTTACTTCTATCATGTTCATTTGATTTATACGCCCCGGAAAATCCGGCATCCTGCTTATGTAATTTCCTCCAAACCCCAGACAAAAGCCTTAATTCCTTCTTTGCCAAGTTTATTACGCAGTTCCCGCACGCAAAGAAGGAATTGTCCCTCTTGCGCCTCATCAGCTGCTATCAAAATAATATTATTCCTGCCGGGCCAGATATCATCTCCCAGGTGTGTTCCCGAAGCCTCGCCGCGGCCAAAAGCCCCGTTGATTTTGGTGTAATTCTTCAAGGCGCTTTTTTTCATAGCCTGCCCTACTTCTTCTTCAATCGCTTCATTATAAGAAACCAGAATCATTTTTTTCATAATTAAGCTCCGTTAGAATTATTTTTCTTTATTCTCTCCTCAAATACCGCATATAACGTTGGCACGAATAACATGGTGACGAAAGTAGAAAGCGTCAAGCCGCTGACCATGGTAATACCTAAAGGCTGCCACATCTCCGATCCTTCGCCTGTAGATATAGCCATAGGCAATAAACCTACCAAAGTAGTAATGGTAGTCATAAGCACCGGCCTTAATCTTTCCTTCCCTCCTATAGTAACCGCTTCAAGCATAGAAAGGCCTCTTGCCCGCAATATATTTATATAGCTTACCAAAACAATGGCATTGTTTACCACGACCCCCATCAACATGACAATGCCTAAGAAACTATAAATATTCAACGTAGCGCCGGTTAATATGAATCCCAGGATTACGCCGGTAAAGGTAAAAGGAATAGCGAACATAATAATAAAAGGGTCTATCAAAGACTCAAACTGCGCTACCATAACCATATAGACCAAAACAGCGCCTAAAATAAGCAAAAGCATTAAATCGCTGAAAGCCTTGGACTGCTCTTCAATTGAACCTCCGAATTCTATCGTAACATCAGAAGGTATGGTCATTTTACGCAATTCATTCTTGATATCCTCGGTAACTTTACCCATCGGCCGTTTATAAGTATTGCATTCTACCCTGGCCACCCTTTCCCTGTTCTTACGTTCAATCTCAAGCGGGCCGCTTGTTTCATAGACCCGCGCGATACTGCTTAATTTCACCTGTTTTCCGCTATCAGGGGAAACAATTGACAGGTTCTTTACATCTTCCGGATTTGCCCGGAATTTTTCTTCCAAGCGCACATATATATCATATGTCTCGCCTTTCTCGCGATATTTTGTGGCTGCTATTCCATCCACAAAGGCCTTGACGCTGTCGGCAATTGTGCTCATATCAATTCCCAATGCCGCCGCTTTCTCGCGGTTTACCTCAATCCTTATTTCGGGGCGGTTTATTTCCCGGGAAATCGTTACATCTACGGCGCCGGGGATCTTCTCCATGGCTTCTTTCAATTTATTAGCAACGCCATCGGTAGCTTCAAAAGAATGCCCTATAATTTCAACCTGGATCTGCTTGCTTGTTGAACCGGTGATCATAGTAAGTATGTTTACGGGGCTGCTTGTTGAAATGTCTGTCTTTACGACGCCGGGGATCTGCTTGATCTTGTTCCTGACGATCTGCGCTATTTCTTTGGAAGAACGTTTTCTTTCCGTCTTTGGCAGCAGCTTAGCGCCCCCTCCTATAATATGGCTTCCAGTAGAATGCCCCATTACCGCGCCTAAACCTGTACTCTGGCCAAACCGCACATAAAGAAACCTTTCCTCGGGGACATCGCGCTTTAAGATATCTTCTATCCGGATTGCTACTTTATCGGTCTCTTCAACCCGCGTTCCTATCGGCAGACTAACGTTGGGACGGACATATCCGCTGTCTTGTTCGGGGATAAATTCAGTGCCGATGAACTTTGCCCAAAATAAGCTTATGGCAAATATCCCTATAAATCCCAATATCACGATTTTCTTATGGCGCAGGCACCAGGCTAAACTCTTTGCGTACAACTCTTCCCAGGATTTAAACCAGTTTTCGGAAATTTGATAAAACCTCCCGAAAAACTTATTTCTTTTATTGCCGCCATTATCGACCTTAAGCCACTTGGAACAAAGCATCGGGCTGAAAGTCGCGGCAGTAAAAAGAGAAGCTATAAGCGTGACCGTTACAACCATTGCCAGATCTCCGAAGATAATGCTTATAACTCCTGTAGTAAAAAGCATAGGGAGAAAAACAACTATAGTAGTAAGGGAAGACGCGGCGATGGACAAAAACATCTCCGATGTCCCGAAAATAGCCGCTTCCCTCGGCTTTTGCCCTCTATCAAGATGCCGGGATACGTTATCCACAACTACTATAGCGTTATCCACAACCATGCCTATAGCGATGATCAAAGAAGAAAGGCTGATAGTATTTATGGTCTTTCCGCTTATGAACAAATAGATAAAGGCTATTAATATTGAAAAAGGAATAGTAAAAGCAATGACCAAGCTCGGCAGGAACCGCCTTAAGAAGAACCAAACTACCAAAATTACCAAAACGCCGCTTTGCCAAATTGTGTTTTTTAATGTGTTCAGTGAATCAATAATATCTTTTGAGCCATCCATTATAACGGTGATCTTTACATCATGGGGCAATGTTTTTTCCAGCTGCTTTAGCTTATCTTTAATGCGCGCGGCAACTTCAACCGTATTGCTGCCGCTTTGCTTCTGGATCATCATCAGAAGTCCGTCTTTTCGGCTTATCCGGACAAATTCGGTCATTTCTTTGTAGCCATCTTCAATCCTGGCTACATCCTTAAGATAAATAAGATTGCCCTTGCGCTTGCCCAGTATAACCAATTTTATTTCATCGGGAGTGGCAAACTCTCCGGGGATACGCAGGAGATAATCAGTAAGGCCGGATTTTATATTACCGGCTGGTTGAGATACGTTCTCTTTTTTTAAAGCCTCTTTTATATCCAGAATGGAAAACCCATATCCTTCAAGTCTGTACCTGTCTATCCAGATATTGATCTGCCGCTGCAGGCCTCCAATAAGCTGAACTGTGCCCACTCCGGCGATCTGCTGTAAAGGGTCCACTACTTTCTTATCAATTAGATCGTATAAGCCGGGATAACTCTCAACGGCGGTAATTCCCACAAAAAGAACCGGCATATTTGAAGTATTAAACTTGAAAAGATACGGATTATCCATTTCATCCGGGATATCGGGAAGGTTTTTCTTGGCCAGGTCAATCCGGTCGCGGATATCATTGGAAGCCTCATCAAGGTTTGAATTCCATTTGAATTTAAGCGCGATTACCGATATACCTTCCATTGAACGCGAAGTGATCTTCTCTAAACCGGGAGTAGTGGATAGCTGATTTTCCAAAGGCTCGGTTACCTTTATTTCTACGTCTTCAGGGCTGGCACCGGAATAAGTAGAGACTACAGAAATAGACGGAGCTTCTATTTCAGGCATTGAATCTATGCTTAAACGGCTAAGGCTATAGAATGCCAAAATGAGCACCGCTGAGAAAATCATTAAATTCGTAAACGGCCTTTTAACGCCGAATTCTGGTAGATTCATGTTTTACCCTTTCTTAGAATAATTTATTATTTTTACTGCCCTATCAATACCAAAGCTCCTTCATATAGCTGCTGCTGGCCCATTACCACTACCATATCGCCATCCTTCAGGCCGTCAACAACTTCACAATACGCTCCTTGCCGGACGCCTGTTTTAATGCTTTTCTGGCAGGCAATATTGTCTCTGATAATATACACATACGCCTGCGGCTCTTTACCCATGATCGCTTCTTTGGGGATTACCACGGCGTTTTCATGCTCTTCCAGAACCAACTGCACCTGAACGAACATACCGGATTTCAAACGATGGTCGCTGTTGGAGATGGTTATTTCTATCGGGGCAGTGCGCGTTTCAAGGTCCAATACCGGGCTGACTTTTGAAACAGTGCCGGTGAATTTTTCATCCGGATAAGCCTGAAGGCTCATTTCAGCGGATTGCCCAAGATTGACTTTCGGCAGATATTCTTCCGGAATATCTAAGTCAACGCGCACCTTATCCATATTCACGACTAAAGCTACGGGGTCCTGGATCGTCACGTTTGTTCCTATATCCACATAAACCCGGCCTATAGTGCCGGTAAGCGGGCTTTCTACGGGGGCCTTTTCAAATTTAAAGCCAACTTCATCCCTGTCAACATAAACTATCACATCGCCTTTCTTTACGCTGCTGCCTTCGTCTAAGACTTTTTCAATGATCTTTCCGTTAACTTTAGGATAAACCTTAGCCTCATCCAGGGCTTTGATGTCTCCGGCGTAATCAAGGGTATTCTTTATGCCTTGAAGTTCTACCCGTATTATCTTAACGGGGATGGTTTCTTTTTCAACTACGGCCTCTTTTTTAGGCTGGCATCCTGAAAGAACAAAGACAGCAATAAATATCAGGATTCCACCTAAAGAAGAAATTGTTTTCTTGGACATTTTTCTACTCCTCAATTTTCACGTCGTTTTTAGCCAGAGTAAGCCCGGCTGACTTATCTAAGTTTATAAGGGCGATATTATAATCAATTAACGCCTGCACGTAATCAAGCTCTGATTGAGATAATTTATCCTGATAATCCAGTATATCGTGCGTTGAAACATGCCCTGTCGCGTAACGTTCCTTTTGCGCCTCGTAGTTCTGGATCTCTTTTTCCCTGGAAAGCTTAGCTACTTCAACCTGGCGGTACTGGGTTTTCGTAAGCCTAACCTTATCTCTGACCTCCAGAATGATATTCTGCTCCAGTTGCTTAAAAGCTAATAATGCCTGGGCTTTTTCAAGCTTACGCTGGTCATATTTTGCCCTCTCAGCGCCGCCCCAGGGTATGCTCACCTTAACTCCGGCACTCCAGTCCTGATAATTTGAATTGGATTTTCCAAGCGCCGACTGATAATCTTGGCCTAATCCGTTTAAGCCAAGGCTGCCCACTAAGTCAATTATAGGCAAGAGGGTGTTTTTCTCAGCCATAATCTTAATATCATGGCTTTCCAAATTGATTTTTCCGGCTTTATAGTCCGGCCTGTATTGAAAAGCGTCCTTGAGGCTCTTGAGCAAATCCACTTCCCGCCGGATAAATTCAGGCTTATCTATCAACTCTATTTGCGCGTTCCAAACTTCCGGGTCATCCACCAGCCCGATTACAAGTTTCAAATCATCCTCCGCCTTTTTAAGCGACGCTTCAGCGGAAAGCACGGCTTTTTCTCTCTGGGCTGCGGCGGCTTCGGTTTCTAATAAATCAACCGAACTAATCAGACCCTTGGCATACCTGGCTTTGTTTATTTCTACCAGATCCCTTGCCCGCTCATGCGAAAGCCTATCTATTGAATACTTCTCCAGATAAAATATATAATTATAGTAGGCGGTCTTAGCTTTACTGACAATATCCATAACCGTATTTATAAAGCCTTCTTCCGACGCCTTTTGGTTGTTTCTGGCAACCATTATATCGGCCGTATTTACCGCGGCCCCGAAACTCCTGAATAACGGCTGGGTAATTGTAACCTTCGGTTCGGTTGCATAATAAGGATTATAAATTTGATACGATGAATCACTCTTATACCGCTCATTCAGGAACTCAACATTATACTTGGTACCTGTAGTCAGCTTTCCGGACACTCCGATATTAAAGGTTGTGTCCTGGGAATTAAATTTATCCGCTCCTTGTAAAATACTTGACGCTATTTCAGTTTCATCATGGATGTTGAATTCAGACGTTAGGGTAGGCTCAAAAGCCGCCCTGGCTATCTCTATATCATCTTTTCTTAGTTTCGGCTCTATCTTCTTTATCAATATGTCTTTGTTATTCTTTAATGAATACAGTATGCAATCAACCAGTCCGATCCTTAATACCTTACTCTGGACACCGCTGGCGATAAAAAGCGTCTTCTCTATTTCTGCCTGCCTCAGGCTGTCTCCGGGTTTATTAAAACCCCTATCGGAAGCAAAGAAGGCGCGGGGAGAAATTAACAAAACTAACAGCAGCGCTGATAAGACGCGGGTGGTTTTAACAAAAATGTTCCTGGCATTACTCATGTTTTTATCTTATTTGCCTTTGGAAATCTCTCTCTTTAAATTCGTTACGTGTTTCTCAAAAAGCTCTAAAACCTTGCTAAATTCGTCTTCGGGTATAATACTGATTATCCTCTCATGGTTAGGTGGGCCGGAGATGGCTATCACGCTGTCTCCCGGCTTAATATTCATCATCTTCCTGGCTTCCGCGGGAATAACGATCTGGCCTTTTGTGCCTACCGGTATCTTACCGAAAAACTTAGGGAATTTGCTCATTTTTATCCTCTCTTCCTTTATAATTGCCTTAGCATATATTTATCTTGGTATGACTGGTATGAAAAGTATTACTTTCTATACAAAACATACCACATCCATGCTTATTTGTCAATATTTTTTTATTTTGGGAAGCGATTTGGCTGGAAACGGAGCCGCGGGATAGCGGGCTGGTTTATTTAAATATCTCCGCTAAGTCATTCTCTGGCGTAGTGATTAATTTTAATCCGAATCTTTCCTGTATAAGCTTCAGCACGTTCGGCGAAATAAATGCCGGGGCGGTCGGGCCGACGCGTATCCCCTGGATATTCAGGTATAATAAGGTAAGCAGTATCGCCACCGCCTTCTGTTCAAACCAGGAAAGGATTATAGAAAGCGGGAGCTCGTTTATGCCGCAGTTAAACGCCTTAGATAACGCGGATACCAGTTGTATGGCCGAATAGGCATTGTTGCATTGGCCGATATCTATTAACCGCGGGATGCCGTCAATTTCACCGAAATCCAGCTTATTAAAACGGTATTTACCGCAGGCAAGCGTAAGGATAAGGCAATCTCCAGGCACATTTTTAGCTAATTCAGAGTAATAGTTACGCCCCGGCTTTGCCCCATCGCATCCTCCGATCAAGAAAAAACGCCGGATCTTGCCTGCCTTTACCGCTCCTATGATCTTATCGGCAATACTTAAGATCGCCGTGTGGTGAAAACCGGTCATGACCGCCTTACCGGGCTTATCGGGAAGCGGCGGCAAAGATTTCGCTTTAGTAATTAACGCGGAAAAATCCCTATTATTTAAGTGCAAAGCACCTTCTACTCCGGTTATACCTATGGTAAATAAACGGCCCAAATAGGTATTCTCCGGCGGGATCAATACGCAGTTAGTGGTAGCTAAGATCGCTCCGCTGAATTCGTTAAATTCTTTTTTTTGTTCCTGCCAGGCGCCGCCGTAATTACCCGCGAGATGTTTAAATTTTTTTAATTCTGGATAGCCATGCGCGGGAAGCATCTCCGAATGAGTATAAATATTTACTCCCGTGCCCTCGGTCTGTTTAAGCAGCTCATAAAGGTCCAGTAAGTCATGGCCGGTCACTAAGATACCCGGGCCCTTACGCGTTCCTGTATCAACCAGCACAGGCGCGGGATTACCGAATCTCTGCGTGTGCGCCTTATCCAGGAGTTCCATTATTCTTAAATTCATCCCGCCGCATTTTAAAACCATCTCTATATATTGTTCGGTATTAAAGCTTACGTTGGTTATGGTCTTAAACAATGCCTCATGCATGAAGGCGTCTACCACCTCATCCCTGGCGCCGAGTTCCCTAGCATGGAACGCGTAGGCAGCTATACCCTTTAAACCAAATAATAATAGATCTTGCAGGCTTTGAATATCCGCGCTCTTGCCGCAGACGCCGATCTTTGTGCAGCCGCTTCCGCCGGCTGTCTGTTCACACTGGTAACAAAACATTTTAATCCTCCTTTAACAAAGAAGCCAGGGTAAGGCTCTTTAATTCAGATACAACATAGCGTTCAATATTACTGATCTTCTTCCTTAACGGGCAGGTAAGCCGGTTTGGGCAAGGCCTTCGTTTTAAAAGGCATTCGTTAAGCCTAAATTTTCCCTGAAAAACTTCCATTAGTTCCAATAAATAAATCTTTTTAGGATCCGCCGCCAGGCTGAATCCGCCGCTTTTGCCTTTAATTGATTTGATGATACCTTTTTTATTCAGCGCCTGCAGTATCTTGCGCAGGAACGGCCGGGGAATCCTTAATTTTCCGGCTAATTCTCCGGCAGAAACCACTGCTTTCTTAGACGAAGCAATAGATGCCAGCGCCCTTACGGCGTAGTCCGTATCCCTGGTAATCAGTTTCATTCTACTCTCCTTATTCTTGGTTATAATGATACCACAAGAGTATCATTTGTCAAGAAAAAAATACTTCGAGCTCTTACCCTCCCGCTCTCACCTTGCCCTTAGGGATCAAATAACTATTTTCTCGATACATCTGATAAGTTCCTCCGTGGTTACCGGCTTAGCCAGAAAATGGTATCCGTTAATAAGCCCTTTGCCTTTTTCTACATCCTCTTTCGTGGCGATCGCGGTTAGAAAAACTATAGGAATATCCCTGGTAGACTCATCATCATTAAGCTGGAAAGCTACATCTCCGCCATCCATATCCGGCATAACGATATCCAGTAAGATCAAGTTAGGTTTAAATTCCTTGACGGCGGCAAGGACATTTAACCCCTCATTCTCTGTCCTTACTTCATAGCTGCCAGCTGCCTCGAGATTTATTTTTACTAAATGCGTAAAATCTGCTTCATCGTCAACAATTAATATCCTCTTCTTAGCCATATCTCCACCTCTCTCTTTCTATAGCTTAAATATCAAAACCACTCTTACTCCGTTTTTATCTTGTTTATTCTCTATTCTTATTATTCCTTTGTGTAGATCCATTATAGCCTTGACAATAAAAAGCCCCAGCCCTGTCCCCCCTTTTGCGCGTTTTGTGGTAAAAAAGGGTTCGTATACCTTAGGTAAAATGCCTTCGAGTATCCCGCACCCTGTATCTTCGATCTTAACAATAACTGCTTTTCTACCCGGTTTAAAAACATCTTCCTTGTTATTACCCGCGCCGATATCAACCCCGGTCAGCTTCTTGGCATAGGCCACTATCTTTAACCGGCCTCCGGCAGGCATGGCATCTATAGCATTCATGAGCAGATTTACAAATACCTGCTCAATCTTATTCTTATCCAGATTAACAGGCGGCGTGTTCTTATCAAGGTCTTCAATTAATTCGATCTTATTCTGCCCGAGAGAATTATTTACCAGCAATACTGCCTGTTCTATAGCTGAATTAAGATTTACGGGCTCAAACTCTACTGTCGATAAGGCGGCAAAATCCAGCAGTCCTTTTATAACTCTGTCGGCGCTATGGACCGCGCCTCTCATATAGCTTAAAGTCAAAGAAACATTTTTACTATGGGATTCGACATCACGGGAAAGACAATCGATCCCCTGGGATATTATTGCTAACGGATTCTTTACTTCATGAGCTACCCCGCTTGCTAACCTTCCCACCGTTTCCATTTTCTCCGCCTGGATAAGCCGGGATTGAGCCTCTTTTAAACTGTCATACGCCTTTTTAATTTCCGCCTCTGCTTGTTTGCGCTCGGTGATATCGCGGCCTTCGGGGATCAGGAAAATGACTTTTCCAGATCCGTCCTTAACCGGTTTGAGCGAAAAATCCACAAAATGCAGGGTCCCGTCTTTGGCAGGATGCGTTGCTTCAAAACGGACAAATCCCCCTCTAGCCACGCTCTTTACTGCCTGACGAAGTTTATCCTGCAGCTCCGGAGAATGCGTCCACCAGGGAGTTTCCCAGAATGGCTTGCCCAAGACGCTGGATGCCTTAATATCGTTCAATTCCAAAGCCGACCTATTCACCTCGATCAGGATGCCGTCAATTGTCAATAGTCCGATAAATTGAAAAGATTGATCAAAGATAGCGCGTAATTTTATTTCGTCTTGCCGCAATGCCTCTTCTGTAGCCTTAAGCTCAGTAAGGTCCTGGATCGTCTCTATAGCGGCGATCATCCTGCCGGCAGGCCCGTAAATAGGGGCGGCATCAAATATTATATACCTGCTCTTGCCTCCTAAATTATGATGCCAGCCTTCAGCGCGTAAGCCGTCAGGCACAAGAACAGACTTCGCGTAGACCGCGTAAAGTTTATCCAACCCCCTGGTTTTATTATCGATAACTAAGTCCGCCAGGCAGGGACGCCGATCTTTATAAAAAGCCTTCCAATGATCACTGGTACCTATTAAGCCTTTTGACTTTATGCCGGTAAGCTCCTCGCATGCCGCATTCCAGGAAACAATTTTATGCCCTAGATCAACAACAAAAGTAGCTACCGCGGAACCCTGTATTATAGACCCTATGATCCTCTCTTTTTCTAAGCCCTCGCCGGTATCCTTACACCCGTTTTTAAGGCTCCCCACCCGCTGTTTCATCTTTCTATCCAGGTTTGTTTTTTTGGGCATTTTCTTCACTCAACCCAGCAGCAACGGCATTTATGGGTTGTGCTTGCGGGAACAGAGCATTCTCCGAAGAAACTTTGTCCCGTGCCGATAGAAACAGCTACACAGGTCTTATCCATCTGGCCGCAAAAAACATCCCCTGTTTCTCCGGCAGGGCGCCCGTCATAATTAGCGCACTTAAGGCTCGGCCATTTACTGCGGCAATCTTCCCCTATGCAGATATTCTGCGCTTTTATTTTACCCTGGCTTTGATCTTCCTGGCTGGTATTAACCTTGGCTTTACTTTCAGCTTTGGTTGTATCCTGGGATGTGGTTGAACTGTTATCTTCTTGCGTATAAGATATCCCCTGCAGTTTCTTACTATCCATATAACCTTCAGAATGAGCGTAAACGGGGATAAGGATAAATACAGCTATCAGCATGACCCAAATAGAGATCTTCATAAATACTCCTTTCCTTTTATTTATTAAAGAGCAGTTTAAAAGGCAGCCAGGCGATCTCTAAAGCGCCTTTTGCTCCGGCTTTTGCCGTGCCCAATGCGGCATCTACCGTGTCGGTAACATTAGAAACGATCGGCCTGACAGTCAAATTGACCAACCTGCCGATATCCGTGTTTTGTATTGCTTTATAAATTACCAACCTCATTAACTCATCGCCATCTTTAAGGTCAATAAAAAGCTGATTCTTCATATTGATGGTATATTTGTGTGTTTGCTTAACGGCGGCGGCATAGTTTGTATAATTCACCTCTTTGATACTCAATATCAGCGTATTAAGATACGGGGATGTTTTATCTTCGGAAGGGGCTTCCTCTTCCTTGATCGGGATCAATTCTTTAATATTTATCCTGCCCTGCTGGTTTTTTACGACATTTAACCGCTCCAGGTCCAAAGCTACCAGATAAATATTCGGCTTTTTGCTCAACACCATCTCCAAGGGGTCCCAGATAAGGCTAAGCGAAGCTATATAAGCAAGCTCATCTTCGTTAAATCCTTCGGGATTATGTATGGTTATCCCTTCTGCCTTAACAAAGGTCAGAAGCGGAGATAATTCCAGTTTCTCTATTGTAACATTTATCCCTAAATCCCTTTCTATCCTGCGCTCAATTAAATCCTTAGCCTTGATATTTTTTATCATCCAAAAAAGCGCAAAGGATAAAACAGCTATAATCAAGAACACTATCCCCAGAAAGGTGATAATTTTTTCTATAATTTTCATAACTTCCCTCTTTGCCCCTTAAACACAGGCCTCTTGCCCGAACGGCGCTATGACTTTCTCAAGCATGCCATTCATATGGGCAAGGAACATTCCATAATTCGTAATCGGGACTCCCGCTGCCTGCGCGTAAGCTATCCTGCTCATCATTTCTCTCCTGTTAAGCATGCATCCTCCGCAGTGGATAACTAAGGCATAGCTGCTTAAGTCGGCAGGAAAATCGTAACCAGATACATACTCAACGATAACCCCGGGGAATCTTGATTTTATCCACTCTGGGATAACAACCCTGCCTATATCATCGCCTACAGGATGATGGGTACAGGCTTCGGAAATTAAAACCTTTGCTCCCGGCTTTAATTTATCTATGTGAGAAGCCCCCTCCACCAAAACATCCAAATCCCCTTTATATCTGGCGTATAATACGGAAAACGTGGTAAGGGGAATATCCTTAGGAACTGTTTTTCCTACTTTATCCAGTATCTGCGATTCCGTAATTATAAGCTGCGGATGAGATTTCAGGCTGCCGAGAGTTTTCCCCAACCCTTCTTCTTTTACCATCATCACAGAACAGTCATTATCAAGAATATCCCTGATAGCCTGGACCTGCGGAAGCTTAAGGCGGCCCTTGGGGGCTTCCATATCTAACGGCGCTACCATCAGCACCAGATCCCCGGGCAACAGCATATCCTTAAGTATGGTTTTCCTCTCGTAATCATCCGGCGAGAGCTCAACTATTTTCTTGCGTAATTCAACGACACCTGAACCCTTAAGCGCGCTTACGCATACGTAATTTATTTTTTTAGACGACAGGCCCTCTAAAAGGCCAGCATCAACACTGCCTTCATCCGTCTTATTGACCACAACTAATAAAGGTATACCCCTGGCCTTGGTCTCTTTTATAAAATTAAGCTCGTAGTCTCCTAAGCACCCCGACCTTTCCACCAGCAGAAGAGCTACATCCGCCTTATTGAGGATCTTATATGCCTTTTTAACTCTCATATCCCCGACTTTTCCGGAATCGTCAATACCTCCGGTGTCTATAACCACAACAGGTCCTATATCGTGTATTTCCATCGCTTTATAGACCGGATCCGTAGTAGTCCCCGGAAGATCTGAAACAATAGCTATATCTTGTCCGGTTATAGCGTTTATCAAAGTAGATTTGCCGGTATTCCTCCTGCCGAAAATACCTATATGCATCCTGTTGCTTAAAGGTGTCTTGTCCATTTCTCTCCTCCTTAATTTGACAAACGATGTTTTTTAATTGAATGGCCTATGGAATAATCTATAAAACGCCCGGCCAATCCCGCTTTTTCGCTCATACATAAAACGCATTTTTCCGACGTTTCGCTTATGCAGGCTTTACCAGGGTATATTTCATACAGGCTTTTATAGCGCGCGGGAGTAAAATTAGGCATAAGGACGTTGGCTCCGGATTTAAGCCCTTCTATCCTGTAATCCGCGCCCGCGCTGCCTAATGCCGTCGTTGCCGGCATATGCGCGTCTTTAGTAATTATGCGCGTTAAGGCGAGCACCTTTAGTGTTAGCTGCACATCCCCGGCTGCCTCATTTGCAAAACCCGTGCAAGGATGCGGTATAAACGGCCCTATCCCGATCATATCAAAATTATTTTTCTGCAAGAATAGAATATCCCTGGCTAGAGAATCAATGGTCTGTCCCCTCAAACCGACAAGTATGCCTGAACCGACCTGATATCCGAGAGAGAAAAGATTATCCAGGCATTTAAGGCGAGTCGCTAACTGCCTGCCGGAATGCGCCTGAGAATAGATATCGCAATCAGTAGTTTCTATTTTTAGAAGATACCTGTCTGCCCCGGCCTCTCGCCATAATTTGTATTCATATAAAGATTTCTCACCTACGGAAAGAGTAACCGCCAGGTCAAAGCGCGCCTTTATCTCTTTTATAAGCCCTGCCAGCCAGATAGGCTCCAGTTCATCATCCTCCCCCGACTGTAAAACTACCGTCTTGACATTCATCGAGCTTAAGCAGGCGACAGCGCTGAGTATTTCATCAGCAGGCATTCTGTAACGGCCGGCTTTAGCGTTTTGATTATTTAAGCCGCAATAAAAACAACTGTTACCGCAATAATTGGAAAACTCAACTATACCTCTTAAAAAAATGCCTCTGCCTACAAATTTTTCCCTTACTTTATCGGCAAACAAAAACAGGCATTCTATATCATCTTTATCCTGTAGCAGGAGAAAGTGTTTTATCTCCTCAAGACTATCCTGCGGATCACTGTAAATTTTATCTAAGATACCTTCTAATGTTGCGGCTGAGCTAAACATAAGAATCCCTAGCACCTTTATCTATCGCCTCAAAAAATACGCTTAATTCAGACTGCGCGACAGCGCCTAAGCTGGCCCGCTCTTTTATTATCAGATCATAACCGGCTTTCCTGACGCCGGCTGAAGCAAAATCGTCAAGATATTCTTTTAAGGTAACCAGGGCGTTAAAACTGCATTTATGTTTTATCAAGCCCGGCTTTGCCAAATTCATAAAGGCTTCTCCGGTGCGCTCTTTTCTGTAACAGGCCGCGCAGAAACTGGGGATATATCCCTGCCCGATCAAAGCTCCAATTACTTCTTCAAGGCTGCGCTGGTCGCCGATACAGAATTGGACATTGGTATCGGCGTTATTATCAGAAGAAGAATACCCGCCGGGAGATGTCCTTGACTCAGCGCTTATCTGCGATATACCGAAACCGCAAAGTTCATCCCGTAGATCCGCTGCCTCCCGCGTAGAAAGTATCATTCCTGTATACGGCACTGCCAGGCGCAGGACCGCTACTACCTTTCTAAATTCGTCATCTGATACCGGATGCGGAACCTTAAAACCCGTCCCTCCGGCAGGTTCAATCCTGGGTACGGAAATAGTATGGGGCCCGACCCCGAAGCGCCCCTCAAGATGCTCAACATGAGAAAGCAATCCCAGCGTCTCAAATTTATAATCATACAGGCCGTAAAGAACACCCATACCGATATCGTCTATTCCGGCCTCGTAGGCGCGGTCGATAGCATCTATGCGGTCATCCGGATCGCTCTTAGGCCCAGCCGGATGCATCAGGCGGTATGTCGGCTCATGGTATGTCTCCTGGAATAACTGATAAGTGCCGATACCGGAGTTTTTAAGTTTTCTATATTCATCTACCTTAAGCGGAGCGCAATTGACATTTACGCGCTTTATCGTATGGGCTCCAACATGAGTATCATAGATAACTCCCACTGCCTGGGTATAATAATCTACGTCGCCAGCTTCTTCTCCTCCAAGTATAAGCATACGTTTATGGCCGCGCTTAAGCAGCCACTGTGTCTGCTGGCGTATTTCATCCATACTGAGCCGGCGCCTTTTTGTTACCGGGTTATCCGAGCGGAAAGCGCAATACAGGCAGCCGTTTACGCAAAAACTGCTGACATAAAGCGGGGCAAAAAGCACCACCCTTCTTCCGTATATGGCGTCTTTAACAAAATTTGCCGCGGCAAATATCTTTTGGATATATTCCGGATCCGTAACCATAAGCAAGGCGGCGCCTTCACTTAAAGTCAAACGGTTAAGCTTTCTGGCCTTATCCAGGATCCTATCCAGCAGGCGGCTATCAAATTTTGCCGCATCACTTAATAAATTATTTATTTTCTCTTGGTCTATATAAATCATTTTATAACCAGCTTCTGATCTTATTTATTCGGATTTACTTAAACCCGATTTTACTGAAACTCCGGCAATTTTACCGAGCTTACCGGTTAATGAGCCCAATTCATCAGTAGTAGTATCCACGATCAAAACAATAACACTTAACTCTTTCTTAACATGCGGGATGCCCATACGTCCGATAATTAATCCGGAAAATTCGGTAAGGATATTGTTTATGAGCGGTGCCGCTTTCTTACGATTATGAATAATAATTCCTACGAAACCTAAACGCTTTTCCATATTACCTCCCGATGCCCCGCGCTAATAAGCACCTTGCCTAAATACGTACACAAAAAATTCCAACCCGCTGTTGAATAAATCCTAGAGAAAGGTTGGAATTCATTTCTTACCTCCCTTAGGCTTAGATCTTTTAATCCTTACCGCAGGATGCTAAATTATATTACCCACCACTAAAGTATCGACAGTCCGCTAAAGTCCAGCGGCGAGCATTTGCAATTATTTGGCGTAAATCGGCCTGGCCTTATAATGCGCATGCAGAAGTTTTTCCGACTTCTCACCCAAAGGCTTGCCTAAAAATTCCTTATACAATCTTTTTACATACGGATTCTGATGGCTGCAGCGAATCTGTTTCTGGTCATCATCCTGATACAGTGCCTGCGCCCTTTTAATTCTCAACTCATCTGTAACCATATAAGGCTGGCCGCCGCCTCCAACGCAGCCGCCGGGGCAAGCCATAACTTCAATAAAATGATACGGCATCTCCTTACCGCTGCTTTTGGCTTCTCTAACCTTATTTAAAATATACTCCACATTGCCTAATCCATGGGCAATGGCAATCTTGAGTTTTTTCCCTTTAATTCCAATCTCAGTCTCTTTAACCCCTTTTAAGCCGCGCACATTCTCAAATTCTACGTTCTTTAATTCTTCCCCGGTAACAAAATAATGCGCCGTCCTTAATGCCGCCTCCATTACGCCTCCGGTAGAACCAAAAATTACTCCTGCTCCGGCATATTCTCCTAAGATACTATCGCATTCCTCATCGGGAAGACTATTAAAATCTATACCCGCCTGTTTAATCATACGCACCAACTCCCTGGTACAAAGAACGGTATCAATGTCCTGATAACCGGAAGCAAACATTTCGTCATTGCGGGTAATCTCATACTTCTTAGCGGTGCAGGGCATGATTGAAACCATAAAAATCTTAGCAGGGTCAATCTTATTCTTCTGGGCATAGTAAGTCTTAGACAAAACTCCCAATATTTCATGCGGAGATTTACAGGAAGAAAAATGTTCAATCATATCCGGATAGAATTTTTCCATAAAATCCACCCAGGAAGGACAACACGTAGTAATTAAGGGAAGCGGCCTGTTTCCATGTAAGAGCCTTTCTTCAAATTCACTGGCCTCTTCCATAATCGTAACATCCGCAGCAAATGAAGTATCAAAAACCGCGTGGAACCCTAAACGCCTTAATAAGGCATAAAGTTTTTTAGTAAAATTTTTGCCCACATAACCAAAGGCTTCGCCTATTGAAACCCTGACCGCCGGGGCAATCTGCACCACGCAATATTTATCCGGGTCCTGCAATGCCTTCCAGGCCTGGGCAGTATGATCATGCTCGACAAAAGCCCCGGTAGGACAATGCGCTGAACACTGGCCGCAACGCACGCAGGGAGAATCCGCCAGCTGTATATCCCCGGCAGGAGAAATGCGGGTTTTCATCCCTCTTTCCAGAAATGACAACGCCCATACATCCTGCGCCTCCTGGCAAACATGCACGCACCGTCCGCAGAGAATACATTTTTTCGGGTCCAAATCAACAGCCTTTGTAGACCTATCTATCGGCAGATCCCTTAAAAACTGCGGAAATGATTCTTCTTTAATTCCGAAATCTGCGGTTAACTTCTGCAGTTCGCATTCGTTATTTCTGGCGCATTTAAGGCAATCATTAGGATGATTTGACAGGATTAGTTCAATCACCGTCCTTCTGATCTCGACAATCTCCGGGTCATGCGTTGTAATATCCATACCTTCTTCAAGCGGAGTACAACAGGAACGCAACATCTTATGCGAACCCTTATTTTTAACAATGCAAATTCCGCAGGCTGCCGAAGCAGGCAAATCAGGATGCTTACAAAGAGTAGGGATTTTTATCTGCACTCTTTTAGCTGCTTCTAAAATGGTAGTTCCGGCTTCTACCCTTAATAAAATACCATTGATTTTTGCTTTCACTATTTTTGTCATATTTATTTTTTAAGAATTGCTTTAAATTTACAGACATCAAAACAACGTCCGCACTTTATACATTTCTCCGAAACAATACTATAACCTGATTCCTTGTCCCCGCTTATCGCCTGGACCGGGCAGTTAATCATACACAATCCGCAGCGCTTACATTTATCTGCCATTATATTATAAGTCACTAGACTGCTGCATTTGCCCGCCGGGCATCTCTTATTTAAAATATGCTCATTATACTCAGGTTCAAAGTATTTTAAAGTAGAAAGTACCGGATTTGAAGCAGTCTGGCCCAACCCGCACAAAGATGCTTTCTGCATAGCCTGGGATATTCTCCTTAATTGCCCCAAATCCTCAGGCCCACCTCTTCCTTCAGAAATCTTTGTTAGATAATTAAGCATCTGAAAACCGCCGATACGGCAAGGCGCGCATTTCCCGCAGGATTCTTCCACGCAAAAGCCCAGATAAAATTTAGGGATATCCACCATACAATCATCGTCATCCATAACAATCATCCCGCCTGAGCCCATGATCGAACCTAACTTTTGCAGATTTTCATAATCAACCGGGGTGTCTAAAAGCGATTCGGGGATTACTCCTCCGCTTGGACCCCCAGTCTGTACTGCCTTTATCGGCTTGCCGGATAATGTCCCGCCGCAGATATCCATTACAATTTCTCTCAAAGTCGCGCCCATGGCGATCTCAACTAATCCTGAATTTTTAACTTTTCCGGTTACCGCAAAAACCTTTGTTCCCTTTGAAGTTTGCGTGCCAATCTGGGCAAACCACTTGCCACCTTTTGAAACAATCACCGGTATATTGGCTAAGGTCTCAACATTATTAATGACCGTGGGTTTTCCCCATAATCCTTTTACCGAAGGATACGGCGGACGCGGGTGGGGGGTTCCTCTCCTACCCTCAATAGAAGAGATTAACGCGGTTTCTTCTCCGCAAACAAAAGCCCCGGCACCTAACCTTATATCTAAATCTAAATTAAAAGAACTACCTAAAATATTCTTTCCCAATAATCCATAATCATAGGCCTGCTTGATTGCTTTATTAATCCTTTCAACTGCCAGAGGGTATTCCGCGCGGATATAGAAATATCCCTTGGAAGCCCCGATAGCAAAAGCAGCGATGATTAAACCTTCAATAACAGAATGCGGGTCACCCTCTAAAACGCTTCTGTCCATATAAGCGCCGGGGTCGCCTTCATCGGCGTTACAGATGACAAATTTATCGGTAGAGGCGACCTCGCGGGCAAAATTCCATTTCATCCAGGTTGGATATCCCGCGCCTCCTCTTCCCCGGATACCGCTAACCTTTATTTCTTCAATTAATTTTTGCTGGCCCAAATCACCAAGGACTTTCTTTAAAGCCAAATATCCGCCGCAGGCAATATATTCTTCAATACTCTCCGGGTCAATATTACCGCAATTACGCAAAACAATCCTGAGCTGCTTGGCCTTGGACCTAAAAACCAGATCCTCAATAACTTTACCCTGGCCTAAAGTAGTATCAATTATTCTTTTAATATCCGCGTCCTGGACATTAACATAGGTGATCTTATCCGGCAGGATCTTAATCACTAATCCCTTGTCATATACGCCGATATCAGCTACCCTGACTACTTGAATCTGCGAATGCAGATTGCCTTCCCGAAGATAATCCAATAGGCGGGTGTAAAACTCGCGCGTCTTATCCTGCCTCTTTAAATCCGTATCTTTTACTAAAATAACCTTAGTATACATAAATTAGTTTTTTCCTCTTCTTTAAACTAATACCTCAAAAATACAATCATTGACCAGCATCTTGGAGATAACATGCTTTTCCAGTATCTTTATGGCTACCTCTTTATTCACTGTGCCATAGACTACTGAAGGCAGGCCTACAACACTTACCTCCACCAGCGGCTCGGCATAACAGGAGCCTGCGCAGCCGCATTTCTTGATCTGGATCTGCAGGTTCCTCTTTTTTACTTCCTCAACAAAAAAATTGAAAACATCTTCGGCTCCGGCGGCAATCCCGCAACTACCCATGCCCACCTTAATCCAATCTTTGGGCTTATCAGTTGAGGCCTTATTCATCTTTTCTAAATCGCCCGGGGTTAACTTATTCATAATCAGTTATTCCTCTTTAATATATTTGGATAAGATATCGGCAATCTCATCCTTTTTTACCTTACCGTATACTTTATTATCAATCATCACGACAGGGGCTAAACCGCAACAACCCAGGCACCTGACCACATCCAGATGAAAAAGACCGTCCTTGGTAGTCCGGCCTTCTTTGACGCCTAAAATATTTTTTATTTCATCCAGGATTGCCGCCGCCCCCCGTAAATAACAGGCTGTCCCCATGCACAAGGCAATGCGATGCTTACCAGGAGGAACCAACTTAAAGAAATTATAAAAAGTAATTACCTCATAGATCCTGGCCAGCGGGACATCTAACATCTTGGATAATTCCAATGACAACTCCCGCGGCACATAACCATGATGATTCTGGATCTCATGCAGGATCATGATTAAATTGCCTTCTTTGCCTTTCCATTGTTCTACAAGGCTGATCAATTCCGGATTAAGTTTCTTATGTTCCATGGCTTAAGATTATTTTATTTCTATATATGATCTTTAAGTTCTTACTTTGTCTTTCTTAGAAGGGACTAAAGGCAAGAAACTCCAAAATCAGCGTAGAAATTTTACCATATCTCATCTAAAAAACAAGAGAAATCTTATTAACGGGCTTCTTCTCTTTGAGTATATTGCGTATGCAATAAATGATGAGATTTCTCACCTAAGGGCCGGTCTAAAAACTCTTTGTATAAAGCCTGCACTGCCGGATTTTCATGCGACTTTCTAAGAGGTTTATTTTTATCCTCCCGGTAAATTGCTTCCATCCTCTTTAACCTGATTTGGTTATCCGTAGGAATCGGCTGGCCTGCGCCTCCCAGGCATCCTCCGGGACAAGTCATAATCTCAATGAAGGCGTAAGGTGAATGGCCTGCTTTAACCTCCTCTAATAACGTACGCGCATTGCTTAAACTATTAGCTACAGCCACCTTAAGTTTTAATCCGTCAATATCTACCTCGGCAACCTTAATGCCGTTTAGCCCCCTTAATTCCATAAAATCCAGCTTCTGGAGCTTTTTGCCTGTAAGCACTTCATAAGCTGTCCTTAATGCCGCCTCCATTACCCCTCCGCTTGCTCCGAAGATTACCGCAGCTCCTGTAGAGATGCCTAAAGGCTCATCAAAATCTTCACCTGCTAAGTTTACAAAATCAATCCCCGCCTCTTTAATCATAGAACTTGCTTCCCGGGTAGTCAAAACATAATCCACGTCGTAAAATATTTCATCATCTTTAAGCTTCAATTTGTCTTTCCAATAACCAAATGCGCTTTTCATCTCAGGGCGCCTTGCCTCAAACTTCTTAGCGGTGCAGGGCATGATCGAAACAACAACTATATTCCTGGGGTCAAGATGGCACTTCTCGGCATAATAAGTCTTGGCAATTGCCCCGAACATCTGCTGAGGGGATTTGCAGCTGGAGACGTGGCCCAATGCCTCCGGAAAAAAATGCTCGGCAAATTTTATCCATCCCGGAGAACAGGAAGTTATCATAGGAAGCAGCCCTTTATTTTTTATCCTGTCAATCAGTTCATAACCTTCTTCCATAATCGTCAGGTCAGCGGAAAATTGCGTATCAAAAACTTTTGTAAAACCTAATTTGCGTAAACTTTGGGCTAATTTAGCCGTAACCAGGCTGCCTGCCGGCATGCCGAATTCTTCGCCGATTGCCGCCCTTACCGCAGGGGCAACCTGGACAACTACAAATTTCTTCGGGTCAGATAACGCCTGCCATACATCTTCTGTAGAATTTTTTTCAGTGATCGCGCCCGTAGGGCAAACTAAAAGGCATTGGCCGCAGTTAACGCATACGCTATTTGCCAGGCCAGAATCAAAAAATGTGGTTACCTTACTGGCCTTTCCGCGTCCGGAGAAATCAATCGCCTTAACAGTCTGGATAGCAGAACAAACAGCAACACAACGGCCGCATAAAATACATTTATTAGGATCTCGAATAAGTGAGACGGAGGTAGTATCCAGGGGCAGCTCTATTTTTGTTGCCTTGGGAAAGCGCACTTCCTTTATTCCCATATCAGAAGCCAGTTTTCTTAATTCGCAGGTCTGGCTCCTGTCACAACAAAGGCAATCCTTAGGATGCCCGGCTAAAAGTAATTCTAAATTTAATCTTCTGGCATTCCTTACGCGGGGGGTATTGGTAAAAATCTCCATCCCCTGGCTTACAGAAGTAACGCATGAACGCAATAAGGTCTTGGCTTTTTTTACCTCCACTAAGCAAATTGAACAGGCAGCCTCCTGGTTAATATCTTTTAAATAACACAGCGTGGGGATATTAATTCCGGCTTTTACGCAAGCTTCCAAAATGGTCAAAGAAGCTTCGCATTCATAAGCCTTGCCGTCAATTTTTAAAGATATTTTTCTTTCTTCCATCTAATTACCTTCTTTGATATCGCACCTCAAACATCTATTTGCTTCAGCGCAGGCCTGCTTTAAAGATAACCCCAAAGAAACCTCTCTAAAATTATTCTGCCTCTTTTTTATTTCCAGTTTCCCGCTCTCCTCTTTTTTAGATGCCTTTACCCCTAAGGGAACCTGGGATTTATATGAAAATTTACGTAAGAGCCTCGGGAACCTGTCTTCTTTACTTAAGGCCAGGTCAATTGCCCTGGCAGCTTTTTTACCATCAGACATTGCCTCAACCGCAGTCCCCGGCCCCATAACTAAATCCCCTCCGGCATAAACTTTATCCAAACTGGTCTTTAAATTAAACCTCCCTGCTTTAACTGTCCCATCCTGATTAATTAGAATGCCGCACTCCTTAATAAACTCCGCATCTACTCTTTCTCCGATTGCCAGAATTACAGTATCACAGGGGATCTGAAAGACTTCATCAGTGGCAACCGGCTTTCTTCTTCCGGAGAGATCATAATCCCCTAAAGCCATTATCGTCGCGCTTATTCCATTGACCTTGCCGCGGGCATCTGCCTTTATGGCTTTGGGGCCGGCTAAAAATATAAATTTAACACCCTCTAATTCCGCCCCCTTGATCTCATCTTTATTTGCCGGCATATCTTCTTTCTCTCTGCGATAAACAATAGTTACGTCACTACCTAACCTTAAAGCTGTACGCGCGGCATCAACCGCGACATTACCCGCGCCGATTATTACCACCTTTTTCCCAATAGGCGGCTTTTTACCAACTGCTACATCTTCCAGGAATAAAATGCCTGATAATACCCCTTTAAGATTTTCTCCCGGAATGCCTAAACCCATACTCTTATAAGCCCCGGTTGCCAGAAATACGGCATCCGACTCTTTGATCTTGCTTTGTAAATTGCGCGCGCTGATTCTTTTGTTACATAAAATCTTCGCCCCCATCTTCTGCACAAAAGAAATTTCTTTCTTTAATACTGACTTTGGCAGCCGGTATTCCGGGATACCATAGCGTAAAACTCCCCCCGGCTCGGGATTAGCTTCATATATGACAACATCGTGGCCGAGACGGCTAAGATAAAAACCCGCAGTTAATCCGCTGGGCCCCGCGCCGATTATAGAAATCTTCTTGCCGGTTTTTGGTAATCTTTCCTTAAACAGGCCCTGGATAATTTTTGCTTCCTGCTTACCTTTATATATACTATCGGCAATATACCTGTGGATTTCTCCCTGCGAAACCGGATAATCAATATCCTCCCTGCGGCAGCGCATTTTACAATGAAAATGACAGATCCTGCCAGTGGAAGATGGAAAAGGGTTATCCCGGATAATACACTCAAACGCCTCGGTTAATCTGTCTTCTTTAAATAATTCCAGAAAACCGGGGATATTCATATGCAATGGGCAGCTATTCTCACAAGGGGAGATAAAAAGTTCTGAACATATCCCGCCGTCACAACGCTGCTGTTGGATATGCTCCTCATATTCAGGCTTAAAATATCTAAGCGTAGTAAGCACAGGATTTGGCCCGGTTTGACCTAATCCGCAAAGGGCGGTATCTTTAATTGTAGCCCCTAAATCCTCTAAATCCTCTAAATCTTTCTGAGTAGCCTTACCTTTTGTGATATTAGTCAGGATGTTTAAGCTTTGGTTTAACCCTTCCCGGCAAGGAGTACATTTACCGCAGGATTCGCTGGTTGTAAATTCAGTAAAATAACGCGCCACATCAACCATGCAATTATCATCATCCATTACTACCATGCCGCCGGATCCCATGATCGCGCCCAAAGAAGCCAGATTTTCATAATCAATCGGGGTATTAAATAATGACGGGGGGATGCATCCTCCGGAAGGCCCGCCGCTCTGTAAGGCCTTAATCTTTTTATTTGTGCCGGTTCCTGCGCCGATATTATAAATAAGTGTCTGTAAAGTTGCTCCCAGGGGCAATTCCACCAATCCGGTATTTTTTATCTTGCCCACGAGAGAGAAAACTTTAGTTCCGGAACTATTCTGGGTTCCTGTCTGCGTAAACCAATCCGCCCCCTTGGCAATAACAACCGGGATATTGCTCCAGGTTTCGACATTATTAATATTAGTGGGCTTATCCAGATACCCTTTTTGCGCGGGAAATGGCGGACGGGGAGTAGGCCTCCCCGAACGGCCAGCAAGAGAAGAAATTAAAGCCGTTTCTTCTCCGCAAACAAATGCGCCGGCACCTTCTACTAACTGCAGGTTAAAAGAAAACCCGCTATCAAATATATTCTCGCCCAAAAGCCCGTAATCCCGGGCATCAACAATTGCTTTTTTTATCCGCTCGACTGCCAAAGGGTATTCTGCGCGCACATAAATGATCCCGGAAGAAGCTCCCATCGCATATGCGCCGATAATCATTCCTTCTAAAAGCATGTGCGGGTCGCTTTCGCCTTCATTACGGTTCATATACGCGCCAGGGTCTCCTTCATCAGCATTACAAATAATGTATTTTTCGCTTGAATTTTCCTTACGCATCAATTCCCATTTTATCCCGGTGGGAAAACCTGCCCCTCCCCTGCCCCTTAACTTTGATTTTTTTACTTCCGCGATCACAGCTTCCGGTTTAAGATCTCTTAGAACACTTAACAAGGACTGGTATCCACCTACGGCAATATATTCCTCTATATCTTCAGGGTTAATCAAACCGCAGTCCCTTAAAACAATTTTTTTCTGCCACTTAAAGAATGGGATCTTGTCCCAATCGGATATCTGCTTGAATCCTTTACCGTAAGAAACCTGTCCGGTAATATGATCCCAGGACTCAATTTTGCATAACGCTCTCCTGGGATTAATATTATTACTACTCAACTCTTTAACTATAGATTCTACGTCTTTAGGTAAAACCGAGTTTAAAATAACCAGGGGTTTGCCGGGTAAGGAAATGTTAACTAACGGCTCTTGGGCGCAAAAACCAAAACAGCCTACTTTAGTAAGTAAGGCCGGAACTTTTCTTTTATCCAGAGCGGCGCGAAATGCCTGAAATACCTCCTCTGCGCCATTACCAATACCGCAGGTCCCCATCCCTACTGCGATACGTGGCTTATTCGGCAATATTTTCGCCAGGCCTTTTTCTCTGATTATCCTTAAATCTTCGGCGTTTTTGATTTTCATTTCCTGCTCCTGCGCGGAGAAATACCTTTAACAATCTTACGCATTTTCTCCTTAGTCATGTGGCTATAAATATTCCCATCCACCTCAACTACCGGGGCCAGCGCGCACTGGCCAAAACAGGCAACGGTTTTAATCGTGAATTTATTATCCTTTGTTGTCAGAGATGGTTTGCCGTCTTGGCTGAAATCATCTTCCTTAAAGCCAAATAAATTAATCAAAAAATCCAGCAGGTTTTTTGAACCGCGCGTATGGCAGGCTGTCCCGCGGCAGACAATAATCGAATGCTCTCCTTGCGGCTTAAGGTTAAAGAAGGCATAAAAAGTAATAATATTATAAATCCTGGATAAAGCTATGTTGGTTTCTTGGGCAATATACTCTAAGGTGCTTTGAGTAAGATATTTATGCTGATTTAATTTCTGGGCTTCTTCTAATATCCCCAAGATGCTTCCCGGCTTGCCTTGATACCTGGAAATAATTATATCTAACTTTGTTTTGTCCTGTCCTAACCCTAAAAATTCTTCTTTTTTATCTTCAACCTTAATCATTTTATTTAGCTTCAATTTTTTGTTACTTTAGTCTTTTCGATGATATTAACGAAATAAATAAGATTCTCCAGCTCTATCTCAAGATTTACATTATTTATAACGCAGCCTTCTTTCTCTTTTAACTTTATAGGGGCAAAATTCAATATACCCTTTATGCCTCCGGAGATCATTTCATCCGCTACCGACTGAGCTCCTGCTTCCGGCACAGCGATAATACCAACCTTAATGTTCTGCTTTTTAATAAACTCCTTAATGTCCTCCAGTGCCAAAACAGGGATATCCGCCTCAGGATTCAATTTAGCCGGATCATTATCAAAACAAGCGACGATCCTAATGCCTTCTTTTTCAAAACCTTTGTATTTTATTAAAGCGGTACCCAGTTTTCCTTTGCCAGCCAGAATAACCTTTTGCACCTCGTTCTTGCCGAGGATGTTATTCATCTTGTCCAGTAATTCTTCTATTTTATAACCGCCTCTCTTATTGCCGGAAAGGCCGAAAATAGAAAAATCTTTCCTGACCTGGGAAGATGTTACATCAATGGCATCGGCGAGATTATCCGAGAAAACTTTTACAAATCCTAAGTCTTTCAAGCGATAAAGCGCGTTTTTATACCGGGATAGCCTTATAATGCAGTTTTTGTTTGTGATCATATTGTTATTTTTTTCACAATATATTTTAATTATAACGTCAGCTATATTTTTGTCAAGGATTTTTTGTGATTTATTTCACAATAAGTAAAAATGAACTTATTCATTTATTACGCTCCTTTTTGTAGAAATGATAGCAATGATTGTATGATTACCAGCGGGCTTGGCGGGCACCCCGGAATATGTAATACCACCGGTAATATATTTCCTACCGCGCCTTCGACATAATAAGAATCTTTAAAAATCCCGCCATTTAACGCACAGTCTCCGGCGGTAATAACAAATTTGGGCTCAGGCATGGATTCGTAAGTCTTTTTTAACGCCAGGCACATATTCTTAGATACGGGGCCGGTAACCAAAAGCGCGTCTGCGTGGCGCGGAGAAGCAACGAAATTTATCCCGAACCGCCCTAGATCGTAAATAGGGTTATTCGCCGCGGCGATCTCCGATTCACAGGCTCCGCAAGAACCGGAATCTAGCTGGCGTATATGCAAAGACCTGCCGAATCTTTTCCGGATCAAAAGCTTCAATTCCGGTCCGGCTGATTCTATCTGGCGGGATAATCCCGGCTCAATATGCCTGGTTACAACGCCTTTTAATATCCTATTCCTTAATATATGTATCATATTTTATAGGTCATTGCCTGAATACGACAGATCAAAACTCTTATTGCAAAGCGGAAAATCCGGGATTATGTTTCCTAATACAGCGTAAGATAACCCCTGCCAATTAAAAAAAGAAGGGTCTACAACTTTACACCGCCTGATCTGCCCCGTGGGATCTGTCTTAAGCCAATATAAAACAGGACCCCTCCATCCTTCCGAGTAACCCAGAGCACTTCCTCCTCTTGGCTTTAATTCAGAAGTAATTTCTCCGTCCTTATTAAGCTTGCGCGCGAACTCTTCAATTAAACGGCAGGATTCTTCAAATTCCAGGACCCTGATCCGCAGCCTCGCTAAAACATCTCCTGATTCTTGTAAGGCCATTTTGAATCCAGCTTCCTTGTACACCCCGGAAAAATATTTTCTTAAGTCCATAGGAATGCCGCAGGCACGGGCGGAAAGTCCGACTGCTCCCAGGTCTTCAGCTGTTTTCCTACGCAACAGGCCTGTAGTATCTACCCTATCCATAAAAGAAACACTGGAATAGAGTATCTTGGTTAATTCGCTAAAGTCCTTCTTTAGGCTCTTAAGAGACCTCAAAAGCATTTGTTTCTTAGTTTCATCTATGCCTGTTAAAACTCCTCCTACTGTATTAACATTTTTAAGGTACCTGCTCCCGGTAAGCTTATCGTTTAACTGGAGCATACTTTCCTTAATAATAGAGGCGTAGGCGGCCGGAAAACTAAACCCTACGTCAAGGGCGATGCCGCCGATATCGTTTACATGATTATACATGCGTTCCAGCTCAAGAAAGATAGCTCTTAAATAAGCGGCTTGCGCGGGAACCGATACTCCGAAGATCTTCTCTGCTGCCTGAGTAAACGCCAGGCTGTGCGCGAAACTTGAATCTCCTGACACGCATTCTGATAGCCTTACCGCGTTACGGCAAGGCTTGCCTTCAAATATCTTTTCTACCCCTCTATGGGTAAAACCTAAGCGGATCTCTAAATTTATTATCGGCTCTCCGGCGACGCTAAAGCGGAAATGCCCGGGCCCGATAATACCGGCATGCACCGGGCCAACAGGGACTTCAAATACTCCCACTCCTTCAACCCTATCAAACTTATATTCGCTTAACTGCCCGGGATCCATTTTCTGAAAATCCTTGCGCAAAGGAAAATTATCCGGCGGGCAAACTTCATCATGCAGGCGCAGCCGCCTTAGATCGGGATTACCTTTAGGCTCAATACCGAACATCTCCCGTATCTCTCGCTCGAAAAGGCTGGCTGAATATACGCTTTTAGCCAGCGAATCAAAACAAGGATCATCCTGCGGAATATCCATACTGACAATGATCCACTGGCTTTTTTTCAAATTCAAGAATACGGAATTGATTACGAACTTAGCCGAATCCCCGCGTTCATCACAGGCAAACAGCATCATTACCGAAGAAGGAAGTATTTTATGCAGTAAAAGACAGGTGTCTTTGAAATCCTGCGCCCTTACCTTAATGGTTATTTCATCAGGGTAATCCCGCGAAACCGAAAGCGCGTTAAAACCGGGAATTTTATTTTTTATACCGGCAATAACTTCTGAGCTATCCATAATATATCCTTTTTTATAAACGGAAATACGATCCCTAAAGCCAAGGTGAGAGAAAACAAGAATAAAAATGCCAGTTTCCCGCTTAACGGCTCCCCTGTTATAGCCATAGCCTTGGGAAGGTTACCAAAAAGCATCTTTCCGAAATGATAAATGAATGCCCCGAAAATAACCGACAGAAATAATAATAACAGGGCGGCTGTTAAGTATGAACCGTTAGTGAACGCGGAAATAACGATCAATATCTCGCTTACGAATATGGCAAACGGCACAAACCCTGTAAGCGCAAATACCCCCATCAATACCATAACGCCCGTAAACGGCATTGCCTCAATTACTCCCCTGATAGCGTTCATATTATGTTTCTTATATGCGCTGACAATATTACCCGCCCCGAAGAACATAATCGACTTAGCCACAGCGTGATTAAGGACATGCATGGCCGCCCCGGCAATGGCCAAAGGCGAACCCAGGCCAAAACCGATGACAATTATTCCGACGTGTTCAATGCTGCTGTAGGCAAGAAGGCGTTTTAAATCTTTTTGGACCAGGATAAATCCGCAGGATATAACCAAAGAAACTAAACCCAGCAAGGTCATCAAATGCGCAAAATACGCGAAACCCACGCCCTTGATTACGATAATGCCAAACCTTAAAATGGCGTAGATAGCCGTCTTTAACAAGACGCCGGAAAGCAACGCACTTATCGGAGCGACTGCCTGACTGTGGGCATCGGGTAACCAGGTGTGCATCGGCGCAAGGCCTGCCTTTGTCCCGTATCCGACAAGGACAAAGATAAAGGCGATTTTCAGGATATTTTTATCCAATATGTGCGCGACAGGAACCATATCTGACCAATTCAAACTCTTAGACAAGCCGGAAATTGAAAAAGCGTAGGAAAAAAGGATCGTCCCTAAAAGTGCCAGGATTATACCCGCTGAGCAAATAATAATATATTTCCAGGCGGCCTCGACTGATTCCTTGGAATTATAAAACCCTACCAGGAATGCAGAAATAAGCGTAGTCATTTCAATAGCCGCCCAAAGCATGCCTAAATTATTAAGCGCGGGGACAAATAGCATAGAAAAACAGAATAGATTAAAAAGAACATAATAAACTTTCGCCTTCTTTTCGGATACCATTCCTTTATGGATATCCTTATTGATGTAGCCGATAGAATAAAGCGCGGCGGCAAAGGCTACTACGGAAATAACAAAAATAAAAAAAACGCTTAAGACATCCAGATATATAAAATTACCGCATAGTTTAAGGCTTCCTGATAATACTATATTCCTAAAAAGCAGAATAGCCTCGGACAGCACAACCAGGTACCCCAGACTATTGGCTACCCCATAAACCTTCTGTTTCTTAATAAACAGCGCGGCTAATGCGAGTAAAACAGGGATACTCAAGATAACGAATATCTGCATAAAATTATCCTTTCAAACGCGAAAGCTTATTTACGTCAATATGCGTAAAGAGCTTGTTAATCCTGTAGACAAACAAACCCATAATGATTACACTGACGAATACATCCAGAAATATGGCGATCTCTACAAAAAACGGCATGCCTCCTGAAACAAACGAAGCAAACAAAAATACCCCGTTTTCCATTACCAAAAGCCCGGTTACCTGGGTAAAAGCCTTCATACGCGATACCATGAGAAAGGCTCCGATAAGAATCACGGAAAAAGCTACTGTAATGGCGGCCAATCTGTAATCACGGCTAAAACCTAAAGCCCCGGAGAAGATCCATGAGAGATAAGTAAGTATGAATGCTACGAGTAGTGAAAGCTGCGCGTTGACAAAAAGGCCAAGGCCCTGGTCTACGCTTATCTTTTTGGCTACCTGGCTTAAAACACGGGGTATTATTAAAACTTTTAGAAGCAAAATGAGCAGGGCGATAAAACATAGATCCACCTGCTTTTCCGCAAATCCGGTAAATAAGGTTGCCAGAAAAATAAAAAACGACTGGTAACGGAAACTGCGTATCAGCGCCGGCACCCTTTTGGCGATAACCATAAGGTATGTCGTGATTAAAACTCCAAATAGGATCACCTCTCTCATATTAAACTCCCAGTACCGCGCATACTACCGCGATAACTCCTAATATAAAAGCAAAACCCAGGAAATCGGCTACCCGGAATAACCGCATCTTTGCTACCGTTACTTCTACCAGGGCCACCGCGGCTGCTATAATGATTATTCTGATTAAATACCATAAAACCCAGAGAGCCGATTGTACCGGACCGCTGATAGCCGGCAAGCCGATAGGAAAGATTACCTGCGCGATCAAAAAGAATAAAACCATCTGTTTTATATAGGAAGCCGCTTCTATAATAGCAAGTGACCTGCCTGAATACTCCAAAACCATCGCCTCATGCACCATGGTCAACTCAAGATGCGTTTCCTGGTTATCCACCGGCACACGGGAAGTTTCCGCTAGAGTAACAAGGAATAATGTTGCTGAGGCGGCAAAGGAAGAAACCGATACCGGATGCATGCCGCTAAAAGCCGTAATATCCGTAGAGCCGAATTCTAAAGACAACGAGAATATTGCCAAACAAAGCGCCGGCTCAACCAGGCTTGAGATAAACATTTCTCTGGATGAGCCCATCCCACCAAAAGCGCTTCCAGTGTCTAGCGCCGCAAGCGCCAGGAAGAAACGGCCTAAGGCAAAAATAAATATCAAAACCAGGAAATCACCGATGTGGAGCGCGGGACTGGAGAAAATGAATACCGGGATAAATAAAGCAGCGGCCAGTGAAGAAGAAAATACCACAAAAGGGGTTACCCTGAATATCCAGGAGGCAGTATCTGAGACTACTTCTCCTTTTGAAAAAAACTTAGCTAAATTATAATAAGGCTGAAAAACACTCTGGCCTTTACGCATCCTGATATTATTCTTTATCCTGGTGATCAGGCCGCTTAAAAGCGGGGCTAACCCGATAAATAAAATCAATTGTGAAATAAACAATACGATCTTCATTTTCTTAAAAATTACGCATAAATATTATCAATAATAACACCGTAACAAAAATATACCCCAGATACAGATGGATACTGCCCGGCTGGATCCTTCTCATAGACTTCGCTGTCTTAAAAACCAAAGCAAGCATAGGATCATAAATATATTTCTTAAATACCTTTGTCGTATGCGTCTCATAGGTAAAAGATTTGACATGGTAAAACGATTCTCTTACCTTTTGCGTCCGGCGGTAAGGCAGCAAGAAGAAACTAAAGGCGATCCTGAATGGTTTTGAAAAAGCCGTCGCGGTGTATTCGTTACGCGGGCCTGTTTTATAGTAACCACAGTCCCAGGTCTTATATATTACCGCCTTTCTCCTGCTGAATAACTTATATATCATAAAACCCGACAGCCCCAACAGGACCAAAATTAACCCCAGCAAAGGCATAGAAAGATAAATACCTTTTCCTGTCTGCGGGCTTAAGGTAAAGTTATTGACAGAAAAATTCATCTTACTGATATCTAACCCCGCAGCCGCACCTGCGACTTTTGCCAATAATTTTACGATTCTTACGGCGGCCAATCCGAAAATAACGGTCAAAAACGACAAGAAAAACATGCCTGCTTTCATGGATAAAGAAACTTCTTTTGCGTCTTTGGCATAATGGCTTCGAGGCTGAGCCAGGAAGGTTATTCCGAAGGCCTTTACAAAACAGGCAGCGGCCAAGCCGCTGGTTAAAGCCAGCATTGCCGCGCATATCCCCAGAAAAAGCTTAACCCCTCCTGTTACGTTAAGAGCTCCCAAAAAGAACGCCTGTAAAGTCAACCATTCGCTTACAAAACCATTAAGGGGCGGAAGAGCAGAAATCGCCATCGCGCCTAATAAAAAATACACCGCTGTCTGCGGCATTTTCTTAATCAACCCCCCTAACTTTTCCATATCGCGGGTCCCGGTGGCCTTATATACGCTGCCGGCGCACAAAAACAGGAGTCCTTTAAAAATGGCGTGATTTATTAAATGATACAAACCGGCGATCAAAGAAAAAACGGCTAAATAAGGCAACTTCAGGCTGATAAAAAACATTGCCAGCCCTACCCCTAACAAAATTATTCCAATATTTTCTACGCTGTGATACGCGAGCAGCCTTTTGATATCATGTTCCATAAGCGCATAAATTACTCCTACCAGGCAAGAAATCACCGCAAGGATCAGGATTAAAACTCCCCACCAGGAAGAATTTACGCCGAGAATAAAGATCACAAACCGGATTATTCCGTAAATGGCAGTTTTGATCATTACGCCCGACATAATACTGGAAATATGGCTCGGCGCCTGTGGATGGGCGTAGGGCAACCAGATATGCAAAGGCACGACGCCGGCTTTAGTCCCGAATCCGGTCAAGAGCAATAAAAATACGGTGTTTTTAGTTCCCAGGGGCATGGTTTGGCAGGCATTCTTTATCGCCAGATAATCAAAAGAACCCGAGTATCTATACATGATCAGGAACGCGGCTGTTAAGAAAGCAGTGCCGATGTGCGTCATTACGATATAAATCATGCCCGCGTTTATGGATTTCTCGTGTTTTGTATCAAATACCACCAGAAAATAGGAAACCAGAGACATGATCTCCCAGAACACCAGGAAAGCCAGGACATTGTTTGTAGTAACTACCAACGCCATGGACAATACAAAGACAAACAATAAAAACCAGGCAAGTATTATTTTGGCAGGCGGATAGTGGCTATCTTCTGCCGCGGGAGGATTACCCTTCGGCGAAAAGTAACCAATAGAGTAAACAGCAGATGGCAGAGAAATAACGCAGATCACAAAAAGGAAGAATAAGGAAAGCGGATCAAATAAAAAGAATTGTTTTCCCGGGATATCCATCATTAAAACCCAAAGGCCATATAAAAAGTAAAAAACCTTCATCAACTGATAAGCTCAGCTAACAAAGGTTTCTCGTTATTTTTAGTCCAGACCCACCTTTAAACTCGGGACTATTTTATTATGGTTATATGCTACCACTTCCTCCAGCTGGAATCAAGAATAAAATCAGGGACGCTTCTTGACCCAATCGGGGGACGTTTCTTCAGCTAAAGCCTGCCTGCCGGCAGGCAGGCGAGATCTGTCCCCTAAAAAGAAGTCCTGGAACGGGATCTGCGGCGAAGAAACAGCATTATCCTGGCTAAGAAAATAATCATAATAAACACAAAACTTAAGCTGCGCAGGCGCCTTAAAATGGTTATCTGGCTCTTCTTCTCTTCAACGATATTGCTCAGGAATTTTTCCGGGTCTTTTATACCCGCCAATTCCTTCTTGAAATCACCGGCTTCTCTTAGTCCAAAACTGGGCTTATCATCAGAGAACACCCTCTTTAATTCATCCTCAAGCCCCTTCTCCGCTCCTACCTGATAAGCAACAAGCAATTTATCATAGAGGTATATTTGCGCGCCATAACGCATAATCTTTCTTACCGCGTAAATGTTGGCAAATAAAAACAGGAATGAAAGCAGCACCATGATAAATATGTTTATTTTTCTTTCGTTATCCATAAATAACCCCTAAACTATTTTTTTCCTGAATCTGAGCGTACTCATAGTTATTGCTATAAACCCCATGACTAAAAGCGGCAGGAATTGGATCCATAATACCTCCATGCCTACGCCTTTTAAAAATATCCCCCTGATAATAACCAGAAAATACCGCATGGGGTTGATGAATGTAAACCACTGGATAAGCTGAGGCATATTGGCTATCGGATAGGCGAATCCGGAAAGCAGGAATGTCGGCATATAAAACAAAAAAACCGACATCATGGCTTCTTGCTGTGTTGAAGCTATGGTAGAAATAAAAAGCCCCGCGCCTAAAGTGGTGAATAAATATACGCAGGTAGCCAGCGCAAGCAACAACAAACTGCCCCTAAACGGGATATGGAACCAGAATACGCCCACCGTTGTGATTAAACTGCATTGGATAAGCGCGATCACACCAAACGGCAGGAGTTTGCCAAAGATGAGTTCAATCGGCCGTAAGGGGCTGACAATAAGCTGCTCCATAGTACCAATTTCCTTTTCCCTGACAATAGCCATAGCCGTCAAAAGAAGCGACATAATCGTCACAATAGAGGCGATTACCCCGGGAAGGTAATAATTACGGGAAATAAGGTTTTCGTTAAACCAGGCGCGGTCCCTCAAATCAACATTTGGAACGCCCGATTCTATTCCCAAAGCAGCGGCATCGCTTTTAAGCAGGTCATACTGAAATTTGCTCATGATCGTATTGGCGTAGCCCGCGATGATCATCGCGGTATTTGAATCTGAGCCGTCAAGCGCAAGCTGCGCGTTGGCGTCTTTACCCGCTTTAATATCCCGGCCAAACCCGCGGTCAATGCGTAACACCGCACTCACTAAGCCCTTATCCAGGACGCGGTTCTCTTCATTTTCACTATAGATGTAGTATTTGGGGACAAAATATTTAGAATAAGTAAACCTGCGCAGAAGTTCACGGCTTTCCTTAGTATTATCCTGATCGTAAATAGCAGTAGGTATGAAATCAATATCCTTATTAGCGGCATACCCAAAGATGATTATCTGCAATATCGGAGAAACCAGAATAACGGTTTTCATCCGCGGGTCGCGCAATACCTGCTTGAATTCTTTGATCAGCACAGCCTTTATTCTCTCGAACATCTTAGAATACCTTCTTCCTGAATTTTTTTATTGCCAGGCCGAACATAATAAACGCGAACAATAATAGAAAAACTGCTTCATTCCACATCACGCCCAAGCCGTTACCCTTTAAGAATATCCCCCGCAATATAACTATATAATAACGCGCGGGGATAAGATATGTAACCGCCTGGACTACCTGCGGCATATTAAATATAGGATAAATGAATCCCGAAAGAAGCATTGTCGGTATAAAAGTAGTTAAAGTGGCCAGCTGGCTTGCCATCAACTGTGTCCGGGCAACGGTAGAAATCAAGATACCCTGAGAGAGAGCGCCCGTCAGGAACAAGGCACTTAAAAATATCAGCAAAACATAACTGCCTCTAAAAGGTACACCGAATAAAAACCTGGCCATAATTACTCCTACGAAGAGATCGATAAAGCCGATCACAAAATAAGGGATGAATTTCCCGATGATAAGCTCCTGTGATTTTACGGGAGTAGAGATAAGCTGCTCCATAGTGCCTCTCTCCCATTCCTTGGCTATACATATAGAGGTAAGCAGCGCAGCTATGATCATTATGATCATAGCTATTACTCCTGGAACAATATACCATCTGCTGTTTAACCCCATATTAAACCAGATCCTTGAGCGCAGTTCTACTGACCTGGATGGCTTAAAGCCGCCTCTGGAAAGCGTCTCTGTCAATAATTGCAGGTTATAGTTTGCGGTCACCGAACGAACATAACCCATAGCGATAGTAGCGGTATTAGAATCGCTGCCGTCAACCAGTAACTGTAACGGAGCTGTTTTGCCGGATTCAATATAATGCGAGAAGTCTTTAGGGATAACTAAAGCCATCATTGCCTTACCGTTATCAAGCATGCGCTGTATATTCCGGTAATTATCCGTATATTTGACTATCTTAAAATATTTGGAATTTTTAAAATTAAGCAGAAAATCCCGCGAAAGCCGCGATGAGGCATCCTGATTCCATACCACAGTCTGCACCCTGTCAATATCCAGGGATAATCCATAGCCAAATATCAAAAGCAGCAATATAGGGATCACTAACGCCAGGCCCAGTGAACGCGGGTCGCGCCTGATCTGAATGAATTCTTTGTTGGATATGGCTAAAACTCTTTTAATGTTCATTTATCTTTATGCTGAGAGTCATAATCCTCTATTAAAGAAACAAATACGTCCTCAAGCGAAGCCTTGATCTTATTTATGGAATAACCGCTTAATCCCCGGCTGTCAAAAAGACTTTTTAAATCCAGCGCGGCTTTCTGCGCGTCATATACGACGGCATGGATATTGATCCCAAAAAGAGCTGTCTCTTTGATAGACTCAAGTTTAGCTATTTCTTCCAGCCATTGTTCTGCGTGCGGCATAACAATCTCCAGTATCTCCTGCTTCATGACCTTGGTCTTCATTTCTTCCGGAGAACCCATGGCGATCATCGTACCGTGATAGATCATCACCAGGCGATTACAGTTTTCCGCTTCGTCCATATAATGCGTAGTCACAAAGATCGTCCTGCCCTGGGAAGCCATCTCTTTGATAATATTCCAGAAATTCGTCCGGGTTATCGGGTCAACCCCCGAAGTCGGTTCATCCAGAAAAATTATCCTGGGCTGATGGATTATGGCGCACCCCAGGGCCAGGCGCTGTTTCCAGCCTCCGGAAAGCGTACTGGTAAGGCTCCTCCTGAAATCTTCTATCCCCGCCAGCTTTATGGTTTCATCTTTGCGCTTTTCTCTTTCGCTCTCGGGAATACTATAGATCCTGCTGTAAAAATTTATATTCTCTTCCACGGTAAGATCATCATAAAGCGAGAACTTCTGGGACATATAGCCTATATGCTCCTTTATTTTAAACTGCTCTTTAATGATATCGTATCCCCCCACCCTGCCGCTGCCTGAAGTAGGCGTATAAATACCGCAGAGCATCCTGATGGTCGTGGATTTACCCGCGCCATTGGGGCCCAGAAATCCGAAGATCTCCCCCTGCTTAACTTCAAAATTAATATGATTTACCGCGGTAAAGTCTCCAAATTTCTTTTCCAGATCCCGGACCGTTACGGCAAACTCATTGTTTTCCATGCTCGGACTCATAGTCATTGACGATTTTGATAAAAGCCTGCTCCAGCGTATTTACATTGCTTTCTTTTTTGATATTATCCGGCGTGTCGCAGCGAAGCAGCCTGCCTTTATGTATAAGGCCTACCCGGCGGCAGCGCTCCGCTTCGTCAAGGTAAGAAGTTGAATAAAGGATCGTCACTTTTTCTCTTAATAGATCATACAATATCTTCCAGAAATCCCTGCGGGAAACAGGATCGACTCCATTGGTCGGCTCATCAAGGAACAGGACTTTTGGGGTATGCACCAGCGCGCAGGAAAGCCCAAGTTTTTGTTTCATCCCGCCGGATAATTTACCGGCAAGGCGCTGTTTAAAAGGCAGGAGGCCGGAAAACCCAAGCAATTTCTCAATTACAGCTTTGCGGTTTTCTTTGGAAATGCAGAAAACGTCGGCGTAGAAATTGATATTCTCCAGAACGGTGAGCTCTTCGTAGAGGCCGAAACGCTGAGACATATAAGCGATATTTTCTTTAAGGGCCTCGCCTTCTTTTACGATATGTTTATCATAAACCCAGCCTTCTCCGGAAGTAGGATCGAGTATGCCGGTTAAAAGGCGCATGGTCGTGCTCTTGCCCGCGCCGTCAGGGCCGACAAGGCCGAATATCTCGCCTTCTTCTATTTCAAGATCAAGGCCGTTCACCGCGGTATTATCTCCGAATTTTCTGGTGAGAGCGCGGGCCTTTATAGTTACCATATTATTCTATTATATAAGCGTCTGCCGGCATACCGGGCTTAAGCTCAAGGCTGGAATTATCCACCCTGACTTTTATCCTGTAAACAAGTTTAACTCTTTCCTCTGTAGTCTGAATAGTCTTAGGCGTAAATTCCGCTTCGCTGGAAACAAAAGATACCCTGCCTTTATATTTCTTGCCGGGATAGGTGTCAGTAACCACATAGGCGCCTTGATTAAGTTTTACTTTTGCAAGATCAGTTTCGTTTATATAGGCAGTAACCCACAAACTGTTTAGATCAATAACGGTAAACACCGGCGCTCCGATCTGCACAACCTCACCCTGCAGAGCGCTCTTAACCAGCACAAATCCGTTAAGCGGAGAAACGAGTTCGGCGAAACCTAACCTTGTCTTGGCCAGTTCAAAAGAAGCGCTAAGCGCCTCTACATTTGCCTTATCCGCGTCAGCTAAGGTTTTGGCCGCATCGCGCTGCTGCATGGATATCGCTCCGGCCTTAAAAAGATTTTCCGCGCGTTCATAATCAAGTTTATCCAGAGCATACTGGTATTCCGCGGCTCTCAATGCTCCTGCGGCATTATCGCGTATCCTGGTTAACTCGTCGGTATTAAGCCTGGCTACAGGGCCTCCTGTCTTGACTACTTCGCCTTCGTCACTAAGAAGCTCGATGATCTGGCCCTGCACACGGAAAGAAAGGCGCACATCATCACCCTCTATATTCCCGGATACTTTAATGACCCCGTGTTTATTATTACGCTCCTCCCAGAAATATGCCGCAGCCGCGGCGCAGGCCAGGACAATAATAATTATAAATACTACCAGCTTATTTTTTTTCTTCATTAATTCCTCCCTGATTGCCTTTAGGTATACTCTCGCTGCCGGAGTTAGGCCCTAAAAAGCTGTTTCCCAGGGTCCTGTCCAGTTCAGCGCGGGCCATAAGATAATCATAAATACCTTGTGAAAGATTTGTTTCTATCTGCCCCAACGATACCTGCGCGTCCAGAACATCAAGGTTCTTGGCCTCGCCGTTATCGTAACTGACATTGGCTATACGCAAAGCTTCTTTTGCCTGGCCCACATTGTCTTTTTGAGAATTGATTATCGCCTCCGCCTGTTTTAGGTCAAGGCAGGACTGCCGCACATCCACGGCGATCTGGTCAACCAGGTTTTCCTTGGTCAAGACCGCTTGAGCATAGCGGGCTTTAGCCGCGTCCACCTTGGCTTTGGTAGAAAACCCGTCAAACACTGCTATGGAAAATTTCAACCCTAAACTCCAGTTATTATGCCTTTTATTGATCATATCCCCCCAGCTATTTGAACGGAAGTCATAACCGCCGCTGGCGTTGATCTGCGGACGCCATCCTGATTTTGCCATCTGGATGGACCATTTATCGATATCAATGCCTAAAGTTTTTAAAGCCATTTCCGGCCTGTTAAGATAGGCCTGCTTTAGAAAATCATCTTCTTTGACATCTATTAACCGATAGCTAAGCTGCTTATCCGCTATCTCTAAAGGCGCCTGTTGTTTATAAGCAAGCAGCTTTTTTAGTTCTGTCTTAATAAGCTCAACCGCATTCTTGGATTTTACCAGTTCGGGGATGGTCAAGGAAACCTGGACGCTTGATTGCAGAAGATCGAACTTCGATGATAGCCCTTGAGCGTATCTGTTCTTTACATCTTCGTAGTGGTCCTGGGCATTATCCGTAAGCTCCTGCGCAATCCTCTCTGTTTCATAGGCAAGCATTAGGCCGTAATAAAGGCGCCTGGATTCAAATTCAATATCCAGTTTCTTGGCGCGCAGAGTCTCTTCAGCCGCCTTAAGGCCGAGCCTTGCCTGTTTTAAATTAGCGATATTAAAACCGCCGTCATAGATCACCTGGCTTAAGGCTGCGCCCAGCGTATTATCGTTCTTATATCCGGTAAATACACCCGGGTCCTTTTTGCCGGTAGACAGCGCGGGGGCAACCGCTCCGTTACGGGTATAGCCGGAGCTTACATCAAGCTGCGGCAGGAATTCGCTTTTTGCTCCCAGGATATCCGCCCGGGCAACCATAAGTTCCTGCTCCTGTATCTGAATATCTTTATTATTCTTAAAAGCGACAAGTATGGTATCCTCAAGCGTAAGCGGCTTATCCTGCGCCTGCAGGATCCCGGCGCATAAAAAAACCAGCGCCGCGCAAATAGCCGACGACTTAGATACTATGCTTTTCAATTCATTATATATGGGACTGCTCTTATTGATACTAAAGAACCTGGCGTTGGCCTTGTATTCGCTTAAAAGCAAACCATCCTTATAAAGATTATTCAAAGCCCTCTGGAATACTCCTGGCTTTTTCCCCAGCTTGCGGCCTATCTCCTGGATATAAAATTGATTAGAGGGGTGTTCGTAAAAGAATTTGAGCAGTTTGAGCTTATTCTTGCTTAATAGCTTCATCTTTAATTACTGTATGCAGTATGCATATTAATATATGCTTTTGCATATGATTATATGCTCTTTGCATATATTGTCAAGAAAAAAATCAGCCCTTGCGGGCTGATCCTGCTATAAATCTATTTTGCTTTCCCCTGGTTGGCGACCTTTTCCATTGCTTTCTTAATATCTTCAGGATCTCCCAGATAATAGTTCCTGACCGGCTTTAATTCATCGCTAAGTTCATAAACAAGAGGGATGCCGGTAGGAATATTCAGTTTTACGATTTCCTCGTCAGAGACATTATCAAGATATTTAACCAGCGCCCTTAAACTATTGCCATGGGCTGCGATAATAACTCTCTTACCTGCTTTGACCGCAGGAGCAATCGTCCCATGCCAAACAGGGAGAAACCTGGCTACGGTATCTTTTAAACATTCGGTGTGGGGAATATCTTTTTTATCCAGATCTTTATAACGGGGGTCCTGTCCGGGATACCTGGGGTCAGCCTCTTCTAAAGCCGGGGGACGGATATCATAACTCCTTCTCCAGATCAAAACCTGATCCTCTCCGTATTTGGCGGCCGTTTCAGATTTATTAAGCCCCTGCAAGGAACCATAATGCCTTTCGTTCAACCTCCAGGAATTTTCTACCGGTATCCACATCAAATCCATTTCTTCCAGCGCCAGCCATAAAGTCCTGATCGCCCTCTTTAATACCGAAGTATAGGCTATATCAAAAATAAAACCTTCCTTCTTCAATACCTGCCCCGCCCTTTTTGCTTCCTCCCTCCCCTTGTCAGACAGATCAACATCCGTCCAACCCGTAAATCTATTCTCCTTATTCCAGGTACTTTCACCGTGCCTTAAAAGAACTATCTTCTTCATTTTTACTGCTCCCTTTTCCTATTTTTACTCTATTCTTTAAAATACATCTAAACTTAAACTCGCCGTTTACCAGTATGTATTATAAAGATGAATGCGGGGATTATCAAGAAATTTCAATAAGTACTTTTTCTTTTTAACACTTCTTCCTTTAATGGATATTTTTTGCAAGTAAATTTTACGCCTTCCGGGCAATACCCCAAGGTAACGCATTTTGCCCCGGAATTATTAAAAACAGCAGGCAGCTTCTGTTTGCATATCTTCAATATCTCTTCGGCAAGCCGCCTGATCTCCCATTGCGCCCGGCTGCAGCAACGCTCTTTAAAAAAATGCATCAATTCCCGGCAGTTCATGGTAACTACTATCTTGGTTTCCGCCGCCTGCGGCAGGACAAAACGCGCGTCCTGATTAGCGCTTTCGCCTTTTTTGCCTTTTTTCTCAAAATATTCCAAAAGGCTGTTATAACTTTCCTGTATCTTCCGCATGGTATTAATATATTCTTTTTTCATCTCTTCATTTGATTCTATTGACGGCGGGATAACATAATCGAAGTCCGATTCTTTAACGTAGCGCTGGCTCTGCTGTGAATACGAAGCGATCCTGTGCCTGACTAATTGATGCGTCAGCGCCCTGGACACCCCCTCTATGGCAAAAGTAAATTTTACATGTTCAAGAGGGCTTTCGTGGCCTGAAGAAACAACCTGCTTTACAAAATCTTCCTGCTTCTTCGGATCTTTCCCTTCTTCCGTAAATACCTGCCCGGCAAAATCCGCCGAATAACACTGCCGGCACGCCGCGTATATTATAGACAAGGCATTTTCTGAAAGATCCAGAAGCTCTACGCGTAATTTAGCCTGCGCCATTTACCTGACCTCCTTTTTATTTAAGGAAAACACGATCGCTACTTCCATACCCACAGATGAACTGCCTATATTTCCCGGGACAGAAGGAAAAGGGCTGGCTCTTTTTACGGTAGCAACCGCTTCTTCATCAAGAATACCTGAACCTGACGAACGGATTATAGTTATATCCCTGCTTAGGCCGTTGGATAAAACGGTAAAATAAAGACGCGTTATTCCCTCTATCCCCTGTTTCTTCGCCCAGGCAGGATATCTTCTGGCTTCTTCTATTCTCTGCTTTACCACATCCTGGTAACGAAGCATTGCCGCGTCAAAAGGTTTAGTTACCTTGACCTTTTCCTCCGAGGTAACCTGTTCTAAGGCATCTCTAACCCGGGATTGCTGTTTAAATTCCCGTTGCTCTAATTCTTCTTTTACCTCTTTAAGTTTTTTCTCCGGGCCCAGCGTATCAATTTTCGGCAAAAGCGCCGGCTTCTCTGTCTCAAATATAACCGTGATCTCTTTCGGCTTTTTCTCCTGAACAGGCAGGCGCCAAGCAAACCCTGTAGCTCCTAGGAAGAGACAGTGGCCGGAAAAAGAAATTAAGAAAGCTGCCCTTAATACACTATCACCTAACATTTTCTTTTGTCTGGGTAGAAATAACTACTCCCTCTGCCTGCGCCTGTTTGGCGATATCCATGACTTTTACCGCTAAGCCGAGGCTAACTTTCTCATCGGATCTTAAGATAACATTTTTCTTCCGGCTGGCAGCCAATCTTTCCTTTAATGCGCCCCTTAACTCATCAATACCCATTTTTCTGTTATCCAGAAAAATTTCATTCTCCGGGCTTATAGAAACAATAATATTATCTTCCTGGGAGGCGGTTATTTTTGCCGCGGGCAAAGTTACTTTTATCCCCGTATGCCTGGCAAAGGTATAAAGCAGGCTAAAGGAAATAAAAAAGAAAATGAACATATTTAATACTATATCGGTCATCACCACGGATTCCAGGCTCAGCATATATCCTCTTCGGGGGGTTATCTTCATTTAGAAGGCTCTTCCTTTGTCTCGGCAATTACTTCCAGCAGCTGAATACAGTGATTAGTAAAGTCGTTTGCGGTAATTTTTATACGGCTGATAAAATAGTTATAACAAAGATAGAGCGGAATGGCAACTATTAATCCGGCAGCAGTGGTGATCATGGCTTCGTAGATCCCGCCTGCCAAGGCATTTACTGTAATATCAGCACCCGCTTTTTCCCAGGACATAAAAGCGCGGATCAGGCCGGTAATGGTGCCTAAGAACCCCAATAACGGCTCAATGCCGATTATGGAAACCAGGACTCCCAAATACTTTTCCATTTTTTGGACCTGATTATTTCCTGCCTGTTCCAGGATCTTCTCTAATCTGCCTAGGGGAAGATTACGTCTTTCTATGCCTATCTTAAATACCGCTGCCAAAGGATTATGGTTATATTTATTGCATAATTCCAGCGCGTTATTTACCTTACCTGCCTTTAAATCCCTAAGAATATCCTGGACAAACTCAAAAGCATTTAACTTCAACTGACGGAAACCCCAGAATTTAAATATGACTATTGTAAAGCCTATGACTGAGCCTGCCGCGATCGGCCACATCAACGGGCCGCCCTTTAGAAATAAATTAAACATTTTTCCTCCTGCTTTTAGAAGCTACCCTTTATGCCAGCATAAACTGAACGTCCCAATGTCTCATAACCAGAGACTTCCTGATATTGTTTATCGAATAAATTCTCGATTCTGCCAAAAACCTGGAAATTCTTGGTTATATCGTAAGAGGCGGCCAGACGGACAACGGTATAAGCTTTATCAGTTACGCTATTGTAATCTGAATCCCTACGTTTGCCTACATAATTAAGGCCTAAATTTAGATTAGCGTTAGGCAGAAAACCCCAATCGGCAGAGAAACTAGCCTGTCTTTTTGGACGCCTTGCTAAGGTAAGGCCGGTTTCTTTATCTTCCGTATCGGTATAAGTAAAATTGGCCCCGAGGGTAAGGTTTCCCAGTGGTCTGAACTTTGCTCCGATTTCAAAACCCTTGGCCGTAGCTTTATCTACGTTCATATATTTATAAATATATGAACCCATATCGGTCCAGGTAATCATATTCTTGAAATCATTATGGAAATACGTCAGGTCAAAAGATAACTTGTCCTTAAAGAAATCCTGCTCAAAACCAAAATCATAACTATTGCTTTCCTCCGGCTTAAGATCAAGATTTCCATAACCTGAATAAAGCTGATAGAGAGTAGGAGCTTTAAAGCCAGTGCCCCAGTTCGCTTTTAACCGCGTAGCTGTTTGCGAAATAATATAGGCTGTAGATATCTTATACGTAGTCTCGCTTCCGAATATATCATGGTCGTCAATCCTTATTCCAGGGGTAATAAAGAGCTTATCCCATGCTTTTAATTGATCCTGTAAATAATACCCCCAGTTATCCACGCTTTTTCTGTCTTGTTTAACTGAAGAACCCCAAGGATCAGGATTGACATAGTAATAAGATGAACCTGCTTCGTTTTCGTACTCAAGGCCTGCAGTCAGCATATTCCATTTTACGGGAGAAAAATTATGCTGCCACTCAATTTTTTTATTACTGCCCTTATACCAGTCATTAATACTATCCTCATAAACCGGATCCCATTCTTTTTTATCTTTTCTGCGTATATCATGGTAAGAAAAAGACAGGGCATGCGTCCACCAGGAATTTATGGATTGGTCAAATGTAAACTTAGTAGCAAGGTCTTTTGACCAGCTAGTATGATTGGAAACATCCTTATTGGCGGCATAATCAATGGAAGCTACGGAATCTGTATAATTGGCAGTTAAACTTAACTCGGCGCTATCCAAAACCTTATATCCTACCCTGGAAGAAATAGAGGTATTATGATACGGGTCTTTTTCTGAACCTCCTGTTGCCGCCGAGATTCCGCCGGAATCAAGACGTGAAGCGGATAAGGAATAATTAAATTTATCGGTTTTTCCGCTGGAGGACAGACTTTCCCTGAAAGTATTATGCGCGCCACCTTCAAAATAACCTTCAACCTTGGGCTTACCCTTGCCCTTCTTGGTAATAATATTGATTACGCCAGCCATAGCATCGGAACCGTAAAGAGTTGACTGCGGCCCCCGTACCACTTCAATGCGTTCAATATTATCAGTAGTCAAATCCGCAAAATTAAATGACCTGCCGGCTTCAATCGGATCGTTCATCTCAACTCCATCGATCATTACCAGGGTCTGCCCTGACCCTGCGCCTCGCAAATAAACAGACGTCTGGCCTCCCTGCGCGCCGCTTTGCATAACGGTAAGCCCGGGAACATCACGCAAAACTTCTTGAACGCTGCGTTTGCCGGTTTTTGCGATATCCTCAGCCGTAATAACGGTAGTTGAGCTCCCTATTTCAGCCTGATAAATCTCTGTTTTTGTAGCGGAGACAATTACATTACCCAGATCGTATTTAACCACACTATCTTCCTGTTCCTGGGCCCAAACCTGGCTAGATACCAACAGAATCGCCAAAACAATAAGACTTCTCATCTTCTTTTTCATCTCTTCTCCTCCCGCGAGAATATTTACCTGCCGAAGCTTTAGCGAAGGCAGGCTTCCCCGTAATAGGCAATCGTCCGGGCTCATAAAAGCAGTAATTAGGGATTAGTAGATAGGAATCAGGGTCTAAATTTAAAAGTTTCAACCCTACATACTATCTACTACATACTATCTACTGTAATTATATTACCGTTGCGGGGCAGCGGAAGGGATCATACACCTTCACTTCCTTTGCCTATACGGAAAATAAATTATCAACTAATCATAACAATAAACCATTTCCGGTTTATCAGGTAACTCTAAAATATCCCTTTGGCACCTCCTTTCTTCCTAACATAACAAACCATACAAAACAAAAAATCCCTAAGCCCTCTTTTTCAAGAACCTAAGGATTGCGCCCTGTTTAACTTAATCCTTCTTTCGAGGGGACGAATACACAGGCAGGTCTTCTGGCTTCCGGATCGGCCTACTCACCAAGCCTTCCCATCTAAAGAACTCACGATAGTGGCTAGTTACGGCTTTCGTCCCCGGTTACAGCGGCGGGACCGCGCTTGCTTTTACAAGCTTCCCTTTTATCCTGCGAACAGGACCTGTATATATACAAAAACCCAACCTCCTTAATAGAGACTGGGTCAAATAATCTTTCTTGCTAAGACTATTTTCAGCACCTCTATTCCCGGAGGCCTTCGTGTTCTGACTTGCCGGCCGTCTTTAAACGCCGGCACACAGTTGCGGGTACAGTTACGGATTCTCACCGAATTCCCTGCAAAATCTGACTTAATTAAAACACGCGCCTTCCTATTTGTCAAGTTAATTATAAGAAGGCCTTTTCTTAAACAGGATCTTTTTGAGCCCGGGGTTTTCCACTAAACTTCCGTAATGAAAAATAACACACGACCCTCCGGACTCTTCTACATCCTGGAATTCACGGTTAAATATTTCAGGCGCCTTGACGAGTTTGTAAGCCCCGATACCGATCTTAAGCTTGGATAGATCCGGGGTCTTTTCCTTAGCTAAAGCGATCCAACGCTTAAATTCATCGGGTTCGGGAGAATAATTCATGACCGTCACAAAATCAACCAGCCCGCGGGAAATCCATGACGGCCAATCCTGATAAGCCTCATAGTAAGCGCGCGAATACGGCATACATCCGGTTGCCGAAACCTGGATGCCCGGCCGGATAGACCGCGCCGTTTTAACCAGAGCAGCCAATAATTCCGTTACCTGTCCGCGTTTCCAATCTTTCCAGTCCTGCCCATCTTCATTAATAACTTTAAATCCGGTTGTTTTCTTAAACCGTTTAATATTATTTTCCGTATATCCATAATGAGGCTCCATATCGGGATAACGGATATAATCAAATTGGATGCCGTCTAAATCAGGATACGCGCGCAGTATCTCGCCGACTATTTTCAACAAATCCTCTCTCACCCGCGGATCTCCCGGCTCAAGAAAATACTGTTCGTCAATTAAATAATCCGTAAGCTTTTCTTTGCTTTTTAAGTTTCTGGTTAATATATCGGGCCCGTATTTCTTAAGGAACGCCGCATCCTGGTTCTCTGCCAGGCTTAAAAGGTTAACCCAGGCGTGGACCTGTATTCCCTGCCGGTGCGCCTTTCTGATAAGCAGAGCGAAAGGGTCTTCGGACATACTCTTAAGGCATTCTTTATACGAGGAAGAGTCTGCTATTTCCGACGGAAACCATGCCTTATTCTGGCGATAGACCTGCACAAAGAGCGTATTGACGCCGGCCTGCCTGGCAAAATGGATCAACTTGTTAATTTCTTTCCTGCTGGAAAGCACCGGAGGGTCTTGCAGGAGGGAAACAAAAAGGTTTGCAGGTGCAGGCTTACTGCTGCCGCAGGCTCTGGCGATATTCTTAAGTTTATCATCACCTTCAACGGCATAACGGGGTAACGTATAGGATTCATCATTGCGAAAAATATACCCGCCATTTAAACCGTTTACAGTTACCGCTCCTTCGAATCCCGCGGCCTTAGCCATAGAGATCACTTCACGGCTATAAGTGCCAAAAGGATAAGCAAAGACCAACGCTGGTTTATTCAAGTGGCTCTCCAGGGCTTTTTTTGAATCAATAATCTCCTTTAAAGCAAGTTCCCGCGGTAGAAGTGGAAGCTTCTGATGAGAACTTGAATGCGGCTGGATATCCATACCGGAGGCGGACATTTCCCGTAACTGCTGCCAATTCATATAAGCAGAATGCCCTACGGAATCGGTAATAATAAAGAAGGTGGCGGAAAAATTGTATCTTTTTAGTATCGGAAGGGCCGCGTAATATTGATCCTTCCATCCATCATCGAACGAAAGGACTATTGGCTTAGCAGGCAACGGCAGGCCGTGCTTAAGATGCGCTATTAATTGCTCCATGGTGACCGGATGGAACCCCTGGGAGGCAAGCCATTGCATTTGTTTGTCAAATTTCTCCGGCGAAAGCGTCCAGCGTTGCTGTGAACGGCTGGCGCCATCCGGAAGCCGGGCGATATGATGATACAAGAGTATCGGCACACTAACCGGCTTCCCCGTAACCGAAGCAGCCCGATGACAAGGAGCATGCGCGCATCCCATAAAAACAACACTTATCGCCAAAACACTAAACAGCCGGATCACTGACTTGCCTTATTATCATATAAAAACTTATTCATTTCTTCCCGCCTATATCCTTAAAAAGGGTTCTTATTATACCGAATTTATTCTTCATCCCGTAAGAACGATAAATACACATTATAAAATGTAACGCCGTAGGCAGCGCTCCTTTTAAGTTTACCCCCAGTACCATGCCGCAAGACCGGTTATTAGCCATAGGTATGATGTAGCCTAAATCTCGAGGCATGAATCTCTTCAGGCTTCTGCCTTTTATGCTTTTTATTATATTAAGAGCGGCGCATTCGCCTTGCGTAATGGCAAATTGCACTGCCATTCTTAAAGAGCTTTCTTTATGGGTAAAGAATGCCGCGTCTCCTGCCGCGAAACAATTATCATTTATCCGCAAGTATTCGTCAACCTTGATCCTGCCCTGCGGATTTTTCCCTGATCTTAAATCCTGGATAAAACCCGCTGTTTTTACACCCGCGGCCCAGATCACCAAGGCATTATTAAAAGTCCTGCCTCCCAAAAGATAGACGCTGCGGCCATCAATCCTGTCAATCGCGCTGTTTGGGCAGATTTCCACGTTTAAGCATCTTAAATTAGCCGATACGTAATTTCTCATCCATTCCGGCAAAGAACCTAAAATCGCGCCCGCCCGCTCCACAATAATTATCCCGCTGGCCCTTTTAATCTTGCCTAAATAAACTCTTAGGCTCGCGGCTATTTCAATACCGGTATAACCGCCGCCGCCGATGATAAAATTATCAAATTCATGATACCTTAAGGTATCAACTATCCTCTTAGCGTCATAGGCGCTATCTAAAGTTAAGGAATTCTGCCTGATGCTCTCATTACCGTAAAAATTAGTCTCACAACCGCTGGCAATAACCAGATAATCGTAAGTTAAGGCCTGTTCTTTAGTCAAAACCTGCCGCCTGTCTAGATCAATTGAGGCCACCTCACCGCGGATAAATTTGAACCCCAGCTTTTTGGCTATATTTTCTATCTTAAAAGATAAAAATTCCGGATCAATCTCCCTGCCTATACAATCAGGCAGCATCGGCAGGAAATCAACGGCCTCTTTTTTATCTATGAGGACAATATCCAAATCCAGGTCTGATCTAGAAAGCCTGCTTGCGGCACTTATCCCCGCAAACCCTCCTCCTATAATTAAGATATTAGTCACAGTATCACCCCGGCAATTAAAATCAAGCTGGCAAAAGACTGCGCCGCTATGGCTAACTTAGATGACTCAATTAAACGCGCCTTATCAAACGGATATTCCTTTAAGATAACCGCTGCTTTATGCGCGGGAATAATACACACAAAAGAAAACAGCGCCCATACGCCCAGGAACCCTAAAATGACATTTAATAAGATAGACAAAAATGCCAGGCCTATCAATAAATAATAAAATAAGAACGCGCGAGACGGCCCGGAAATACTTACCCAGGTAAATTTACCCGCCTTCTGATCATCTAAGAAATCAGGGACCTCGTTAGCAAAAAGAACGGCGGTAGTCAAGAACCCGAAAGGCAAAGCGAGCATAAAACTTTTAAGGTCGGGAAAGATCCCGGTTTGAATAAAATACCCTCCCATTACCAGCGCCGGGCCAAAAAGTATAAAGATAAATAACTCACCCCATCCATGATAAGAAAACTGCAGCGGTTTTTCCGAATACGACCAGCTTAAAGTAATTATCGCCGCGTAAACCCAGACGGCTAAAAAGTTACGCAAGGCCAAAGAAAGCAAAATAACGCAAATACCGGCGATAAGCGCCAAGGCTAATGCGGCTAAAAGATAGAATTTATCCGTCAGGATGTTTTCCTGGATCAGTTTTGAGCCGCCGAAGAATTTATAAAAATTCCTATCCTGCCAATCCGCGCCGCTCTTTGAATCCGCGTAATCATTGATCAGGTTAGCGCTTAGATGCGTAGCTAGCACCGCTAAAAAGCCGTAAATAAAAGCGAAAACATTAAAACTGCTTCTTACAATTAAAGACCCGAATACAAAGGGAATAATACTGGCGGAAAGAAAAGGCAGCCTTAGCGCACGGATAATATTCCTGACCATATTTGTATTTGCGTTAAGAATAGGTATATGTTACGATTATATCATGATTTCAAGAATAAAGAACAGAATTGAGCGGGAGCTTGCCTGTTATATCCGCGACGTAGACAAAACATATTCTTTAAGCAATATCTCGCCTGTCTTATACGATAGTATCAAGAATTTCCTCTCCCGCAAAGGCAAAAGAGTCAGGCCCACCTTATTTGTCGCAGGCTACCTTGGTTTTACCAGGAAACCGGCTAGAGGATTATACAGGAGCGCGATATCCCTAGAACTCCTGCATGACTTCTTGCTTGTCCATGATGACATAATAGATAGATCCGCCACCAGAAGAGGCCAGCCTTCCATGCATGAAATGCTGAATAAATACCTGGTAAAATATAAGAATATAAAATTTACGGGCGAGGACCTGACTATCGTTATCGGAGATGTAATGTATGCCCTGGCCCTGGAAGCATTTTTGTCGATAAAAGAACCCTGGCTGCGAAAAGAAGCATCCTTAAGAAAACTTATTCAGGCGGCCCTTTATACCGGCAGCGGGGAATTCGTCGAACTTTTATACGGGGCGAGAAATATAGATACGGTCACCAAGGCTGATATCTATAAAATATACGACTTGAAAACCGCCAATTATACCTTTGCCTCTCCTTTATCCATGGGCGCGCTGCTGGCAGGAGCAGAAAAGAAACAAATAGATATACTTTTTAATTTAGGGATATATTTGGGCCGGGCCTTTCAGATAAAAGATGATTGTTTAGGCCTGTTCGGCAAAGAGCGCAATACCGGAAAATCCGGCCTCACAGACCTTAAGGAAGCCAAAAAAACAATTCTTATCTGGTATGCTTATAATAAATCATCGGAAAAAGACAAGCTGACTATTAAGAGGATATTCGCCAAAAATAAAATTGATAAAAACGATTTATTAATTACGCAAAGGATCGTTTCTGCCTCAGGGGCGCTGGAATATGCCGAAAGGGAAATTAACGCTTTGACAAAGAAAGCAGATTATCTGGCTGCCCGCTCTAAAATGCGCCTGCCTTATAAATCCGCTATTATTGATTATTCCAAAGAGATGCTTGAACTAAGATAAATACCGATGAAAACAAACCTGGCTAAATCCGCGGGCTTCTGTTTTGGCGTAAAAAGGGCCATTGACATTGCCTATAAAACACTTGCCAAAAATAAAAACGTGTATATGCTTGGCAACATTGTCCATAATGAGGATGTGGCCGGGAAGCTAAAAAATGCGGGGATAAAGAAGTGTGAGAAACTCAGCTATGGTAAAAATAAGATATTTTTGATCCGCGCCCATGGCGCCGGCCTTAATATCGTCGGCAAGGCAGGCAAACTCGGTTACAAGATCGTCGATGCCACCTGTCCCATGGTTAAAGAAATCCACAAAATAGTTCATAACGCCGAAAACAAAGGCTACGCGATCATAGTGATCGGCGATAAGAAACATGCCGAGGTGCTGGGTATTATCGGCCAGCTGAAAAGCCGCGCGATAGTCATTGAAGACGCAAACAATATCCCCTGGGATAAGCTTAAGAAGATCAAAAAAGCTTGTATCGTAGTGCAGTCAACTCAAAACCTGGAAAAAGTTGTTAAAATCACCGCGGCCTTAACGCCGCGTATCAAAGAATTAAGATTCTTTAATACCATCTGCCAGCCCACCCGGATAAAACAACAAGAGGCAAAACGCATGCCTTTAGAGAATGACGTAATGATCATTGTCGGATCAAAAACCAGCGCTAATACTAAAAGGCTCTGGGAGATTTCAAAATCGCTGAATAACAGAAGCTATTGGGTTCAGTCAAAAAGAAATATAAAGCCTGCGTGGTTTAAAGGAGCAAAAACAACAGGAATTACCGCGGGTGCATCGACTCCGGATGATACCACAAAAGAAGTCATCGCCTACATAAAAAAGATAGCTTGAGCAACGCCCCTATCCAGTCCTGCCTATTTTTTACATATTCTCTTGTCTATTGAAAACGACCCGGCGCCTTTGATCATTAATACTACAGCTATAGCAATGGCTAAAAGGTGATATTCAAATCCCTCCCCCTTCTGCGCCCCGGACCAATTCATAAAGAATCCGTTCTGCCAGTGGATCATGTATATGGATACCAGCATAACAACCGCTATTCCAAAGGCGGCTAAACGGGTAAGAAAACCTACGATCAAGGCTATAGAGCCGAGAAATTCCGCGGCAATCGCAAGCAGCGCGAATATAAAAGGGATATGCATTTGCTCCGTAAAAGCAGCTAACGTAGGTTTAAATCCATATCCGCCAAACCAACCCAATACTTTCTGCGCTCCATGCGGAAAGAAGACAATACCCAGCGCCAACCTCAATACTAAAGCAAGAGTGTCATCCTTTGTCTGGACAAGTTGTTTAAACATATCCTGCCTCCTTTCAATTGTATTCTTATTCCTAAAGTTTTATTGTATTTATAATATCTTTTAATGTGGCTGCTGAACTCTTAAATGCGTTTTGCTCTTCGGAAGAAAGCGTAAGCTTGAGATAGCTTTTCACACCGTAACCGTTTACAATAGACGGGACACTTAAACATATCCCCCTGACCCCGTAATAGTCGTTAATCAGAGTAGATACAGGCAGGACCGAGTTTTCATCTCTTAATATAGCCTCGGTAATTTTCACCAAAGACAAGGCAATGGCATAATAAGTAGCGCCTTTTGCCTCTATGATCTTGTAAGCGGCATTCTTTACCTCGTCAAATATCCTGCCCAATTCATTTCCTGAATCACATCCTTTTCTGCCGCAGATAGAACAATATTGCGCCAGAGGCATCCCGCCTATATCGGCAAGGCTCCAGACCGGAAGTTCGCTGTCCCCGTGCTCTCCTATGATGTAGGCATGGACATTTCTTGGGTCTATACTGCAATGCTCGCTTATCAAATACCTGAATCTGGAAGTATCCAGGACCGTTCCTGACCCGATGACCCTATTTGCCGGAAGGCCGGAGATCTTAAAAGTTACATACGTTAATATGTCCACCGGATTTGTCACTACTAAAAGGATGGGGTCTAAAACATGTTTTAATATATCCGGTATGATCTCTTTGAATATCCTCACGTTATCCTGGATCAAGGCAAGCCTTGTCTCTCCCGGCTTCTGCGCGGCTCCCGCGGTTATTACGACGATATCCGCGTCTTTACATCCTTCATACCCTGAAGAGTATATCTTGGCCGGCTTCGTAAAAGAGAGGCCGTGGTTTAAATCCATGCACTCTCCGAAGGATTTCTTTTCGTTGTTGTCTATCAACGCTATCTCGCGCGCCAACCCGCTTAGCATTAAGGCGAAAGCAAATGTGCTTCCTACGTTGCCCGCCCCTATTATCGCTACTTTGGGTTTCAGTGGTTTCATGATACGGCCTGCCTTTCTATATTTTCACGCGCTGGTGATCGCTGCCGGGTAAAAATACACAATAATATCATACTTGGGGAATTGCGACGCGATGTCTTTTTCAAAACCTTCCACGAAGGCCTGCGCCTGCGCCAGCGTTGTGTGACCGTGTATCTCAAAGCAGACATCAAGGAATACCCTATCTCCCGCCTTCCTCATCCGGATACTATGGATCCCAAAAGCCCTGGCCTTATGCTTTTCTACTATTTTTTCTATTTCACTGCGGATCTCATTTACCGGCACAGCATCAAGTAACTCTCTAAAATTATGCTTTATCAACTTTAGCGGGGTCCATATAAAGACTGTTGCCAAAACAAGCGCCATTCCCGGGTCAACATAAGGAGTAATACGGACGTACCCCAGCTTGTGCATATAAAAACCAAAGAGGAATCCTAAACACATGGCAAAAGAAAACAGACTATCCATAAACCAATGGAAGCTGGAAACCTTTAACATATTTGAACTTGTCTTCAGCGAAACTCTCCTTAAATATAACGCGGTAAACATCGCGATTGATCCGGAAAGAAAAGATACATACATGGGTATATCGTATCGCGTGATGTTTTCCGCGTGAATGATATCTTGAATGGCAAAATAGGAAGCGATAATACAGGAAAATATTATCCCTGTACCCTGAATTACAGCGGTAAAAGGCTCAAATTTTTCATAACCAAAATTAAAAAACCGGTCAGGAGGCATTTCTATCTTTTTAATGCTCAAACGGAGTATAAAACCCATAAATACCATGATAAACCCCGTGGAGGCATCCAGCAGAAGGGCTATAGAATCAGAAATAATCCCGGCGCCTAACACAAGGAAGAAAATTACAACAGAAAAAACAAGCGAGACAAAAACGGCTGTTGACCGTAGCTTATTCTTTTGCTTATGGATATTCATATTACCCCTCGATCTTCTCCATGGGTTTCTTGCAGCAAACCAGTTCTCCCCCGCCTACTTTTGTTACCACTACCTCATTTCCGCATACGCTGCAACGGTATTTTTCACCTATCTTTTTAACCGCCATTTTTACCTCCTCTTATTAAAGCTTAATATGACAGGTTGGCCTTATGCCTTTTTTCTCAAAATAACCCTGGTGGTAATCCTCTGCCGGATAAAACTCCCCTGCCGCAGTAATTTCAGTTACAATTTTACCGCTGAACTTGCCTGTTTTTGTAATTTTATCTTTAGATTCTTTTGCTGACTTTCCCTGCTCGGGAGTACGGTAAAAAATAGCCGAGCGGTATTGCGAGCCAACATCAGGGCCCTGGCGGCCCGGGGTCGTGGGGTCATGGATGCTCCAGAAAACATCAAGCAATTGCGTATATGAGATTCTTTGCGGATCGTATTCTACTTCTACTGCCTCGGCGTGGCCTGTTTTATGCGAAGAGACATCTTCATAGGTAGGATTCCTTAAACTGCCTCCGGTATAGCCTGCGCGCGTTGAGATAACTCCTTTACCGATCAACTGCCGGAACGCCGCCTCTACTCCCCAGAAGCATCCCGCGGCAAAAATTGCTTTTTCGGTTCTTACCTGCGGATTATCTGTAGCTAATTTCAGCGCTATGGTATTAATACAATAACGTTTTCCGGTAGGCGGGGGCCCGTCTTCAAAGACATGGCCTAAGTGCGCGTCACAACGGGCGCAAAGCACCTCTGTCCTTATTATACCTGAACTATTATCCTCTAGAAGGCGTATGTTTAACTCTGAAACCGGCTCCCAGAAACTCGGCCATCCCGTGCCCGATTCAAATTTAGCCTCATATCTAAAAAGATCTGTACCGCAGCCTACACACTGATAAATTCCGCTCTCCCCCTTTTTGGGAATAGGGCACTGCCGGCTAAAAGGCCTCTCCGTGTCTTTTAATCTTGTTACTTTGAATTGCTCTGGAGTTAATATCTTCTTCCACTCCTCTCCGCTACGGTATATTCTCTCCATTTGCTCGACTTTTCCGGAGCGGGCATTAAAAATCGGTATTATTTCTGGTTTCTTAACCGGCTCTTTCATACACCCTTCTGCCCATAGAAAAAACAACATTAATACTAAAAATGCTATCCTGCGATTACGCATAAATTTGAGTATATCTCTACATATTATATAATACAAAAACTAAAAACAGTTTTATTTATTTACTCGCCTATAATTTTTATTAAAACCCGTTTCTTACGCCTGCCGTCAAATTCCCCATAAAATATCTGCTCCCAGGGCCCAAAATCGAGCTTACCGCCTGTAATTGCCGCTATAACTTCCCTGCCCATTATTGTCCTTTTTAAATGCGCGTCCCCATTATCCTCGCCGCCAAGGTTATGTTGATATTTGTCTTTGCCGTAAGGAGCAAGTTTTTCCAGCCAACTGCTAAAATCACTATGCAATCCAGATTCATCATCGTTAATAAATACCGAACTGGTTATGTGCATCGTATTAACCAGGCAAAGGCCTTCTTTGATACCGCTTTTCTTAAGCGCCTCTTCAACCTGCGGAGTTATATTTATAAACTCCTGCCTGTTCTTCGTATTAAACCATAAATACTCTGTATGCGATCTCATTATAGAATTTCTCCCTTTCTTGCTAAATTACTATAAAGTTACCAACTCGTAATCAAGCTTACCCAAACCAAGCTCATGGGCATAACTAAGCTGCCTGCTGCCATCGCGGTGAGGATGTAATTCTTTAAATATATCCCTGCCGCAGGCCTTAACAACCAGATCTAAACTTGCTTTATCAATGCTTACAGGATCAGAAGAAGCCAATATTCCTATATCAGGAGAAACTCGCGGGTCATCCTTTGCCAGGCAGTCGCATTCCTTGGTGATCTTAATAGCAAAATTTAAAAAAGCTGACTTATCTTTTTTGCCTTTCATAACCGCAAATGTATACTCAATCATTTTTTCAGGCATCGCGCTCCCCCCTGCCTCCCAATTTACATCTATCGCCACGGATGGACAGACAGCAATACAGGTCGCGCAGCCGATGCATTTTAAACTGTCAATAAAGGCTTTATTATTCTTAAGGCTTATTGCTTTTACAGGGCATGCCTTTTCGCACTCTCCGCAACCGATACATTTTTGTTCGTAGACAACAGGCGAAATATCTGAATGCTGCATAAGCTTGCCTTCCCTGCTGGCGCAACCCATCCCCAGATTTTTCAAGGCGCCTCCGAAGCCGGTCATAAGATGCCCTTTAAAATGGCTTATAGCTACAATCGCGGCCGCCTCTACAAAGAAACGCGCTAATTTGGCAGTTTTGATAAATTTTTGGTTGATCGAAACATCTGCGATATTCTCTTTTTTAGAATCATCGGGAATAACAACATCTACCCCTATTATTTTTTTGGTGAAACCATGCTCAGCCGCGATTGCCAGATGATCCCTGGAGTTTGTACGCCTGCCCCTATAAAGAGTATTGGTTTCTGCGAGGGATACCTTAGCACCTTTGTCTAATATGGCATCACAGGCCACCTTAACATATTCCGGTTTTACAAAACCTGTATTTCCCTCTTCCCCAAAATGCATCTTTACCGCTACTGAATCATCCTTAGAGACAAAAGCCAAAACCTTGCTTTCTTCGCATAAGATCTTAACTTTTTTAGCGATAGTTGGTATATTGTCTGTGTCCTTTACCGGGATGAGATATACTTTGCTTTTCATAAGCTAAACTTTTTATATCACCACTTCCCTGTTTTCTTATGAGAAGGCTTAGGCTTATCTTTAATGACCTCTAAAGATCTTTGCAGGTCATCATCAGGTAAAGAATAATCGGTGAGCTCGCCTTTAAGAAATTTCTCATAACCTGCCAGGTCCATCAGTCCATGGCCGCTGTAGCTAAAAAGAATTACCTTTTCCTTTCCTTCTTCTCTGGCTTTTTTGGCTTCTTCAATTACGCAGGCAATGGCATGGTTTGTTTCCGGAGCTGGTATTGCCCCTTCTGTCTTAGTCCAGATGATCCCGGATTCATAACACTGTATCTGATTGTATGCCCGGGGCGTAAACAGGCCTTCAACTGTAGCCTGGCTTACTAAAGGCGCCATTCCGTGGTAACGCAAACCCCCCGCGTGAATAGGCGGAGGAACAAATCTATGGCCTAAGGTATGCATTGCCAATAGCGGAGTAAGCCCTGCCACGTCTCCGAAATCATAGGAAAACGGGCCGCGGGTCAAGGTTGGGCAGGCAGTAGGTTCAGTAGGTATGATCTGGATTTTAGCGCCGTTGATCTTATCACAAGCAAAAGGAAATGCTATACCCGCGAAGTTACTTCCTCCGCCTACGCAGCCGATAACAACATCAGGGGCTTTCTCGCCGGCGATCTTTAACTGCTTCTTTGCCTCCAGGCCGATTATCGTCTGATGCAAAAGAACATGATTTAATACGCTTCCCAGCGAATAACGGGTCTTGCCGCTTTTATCTCCAACCGCTTCTTCCACTGCCTCGCTGATAGCTATCCCCAGGCTGCCCGGAGTACCGGGCATCTCTTTAAGGATCCTCCGACCGGATTCTGTTTCATTACTGGGGCTGGCTATACATTTAGCGCCCCAGATCTGCATCATAAGTTTGCGTAACGGCTTCTGGTCAAAACTGATCCTGACCATATAGACCTTACATTCAATACCCAGTAAATTACAGGCAAATGCCAAAGCGCTCCCCCATTGGCCGGCGCCTGTTTCTGTGGTTAATTTCTTGATACCGAATTGTTTATTATACCAAGCCTGGACAACCGCGGTATTGGGCTTGTGGCTTCCGGCGGGGCTGACGCTTTCATCCTTATAATAAATACGCGCGGGAGTATCAAGGTATCTTTCTAAATATACGGCCCTGCGTAAAGGAGTCGGCCTCCAGCGGTAAAGGATCTCTAAGATCTCTTCGGGTATATCAATCCAACGCTGGCGTGAGACTTCCTGTTCAATCAGATTCATAGGAAATACCGCGGCCAGCATTTCCGGTTTAATGGGTTGGCCGTCCGGGCCAAGAGGCGGCTGAAGCGGGTTCGGTAAATCCGCTGCCAGGTTATACCATTGCCGGGGCATATCTTCTTCGCTTAATAATATTTTTTTGAGGCTCATTGCCTTAGCTCCTTTGCAAGAATTTACTGGTTTATCCAGTATCAATTAAGAAAGAACTCTACTTCTTCTTTAATTTTTTCTCCGAAAGTTTGATCTTATTCCAATTCATAATAATCTGGCGCTGTGAATTTACTTTTACATTGCCGAATACATGCGGATGCCGCCTCTTAAGCTTTTTTATCAATCCGTCAATAACATCTTCTATATCAAACTTACCTGCCTCCCCGGCGATCTGCGCCTGAAACATCACATGCAGTAATATATCACCTAATTCCTCCCGCATATGGGAAAAATCCCCTTTTTCTACCTCGGCGACAAATTCCCTTACTTCCTCGCGCAGGCCGGGGATAATGCTCTTATGCGTCTGCTGCTTATCCCACATACAGCCGCGCGGGCCATGTAGAGCAGTAAAAATTTCTTTAAGCTCAATAAATTTTGTATTTTTACGCATTTGCCTATATTATACCCGTTACAGTAAAAATCCCAAGCCTTTTTAGAACCTGGGATATAAGACTATTATACCGTTGTTGGAAGTATTGGGATTTTTAGAAGCCCCCTGTATAGCGAGAAAACCTCACTGGTAAAAAGCAAATACGCTAATTAGCTCCGGTCGTACGATATGGCCTGGTTGCATCGCGCAAGCCGACAGGGCTGGCCCCAAAGTTATACGTAATGCTTAAGTAAGCGCTTCTTTTCTGGTACGAACGCTGCCCATGATCCGGCCAGGTAGTAAAGAAATCTCCGGAGGCCGAAATAAGCCAACTATCCGTGAGGCGGTAGTTAAGGCTTGCCGCGGTATAACATGTAGGATGGTCTGATTTTTTATGCAGGTTATCGGGTTTACGTTGAAATTCATAGCCACCGGAAGCCTTGGCTTCAATGAATAATTTCTTGGTAAGGTCTAAACCGGTGTACACCCCCAACGAATGAGAACGAAGCGAACGGGGGTTAAAATAGCCGTGGCTTAACTCCGGTTCAGCCCAACTTGAATAATAGTAATTGTAATAAAGCTTGATATAGGGCTTCTGCGAAAGGCGATACTCGGTTGTGCCAAAAATCTGATTCTGCCGGTTATCATCACTAAAATAGCTCCGTTTATATTTTACATTGAAAAACCAGAAACGATCGGGCCTGAAATCTATAGAAATTGACGGGCTATTGGTAATAACTTTGTAGAAAAGCGCATCATTGTCCTCAAAGGTTTCCCGGTCATAACCAAGGTCAAAACGCCAATAGTCATCCGGCTTAAACGTAAACCAGGTATTGGTGGTAAATGGATTAAAATCAACCTTAGTAAAATGTGTCCCGTACAAAAATGAGTGGAATTCATAGGTATCCCCGAAACTTTTTCCTAAACCCACTCCCCCGCGCTCCGCGGTTATAGTAGGCACGGCAGAGCCTTTCTTACGCAAAACCTGATGCTCGTATATTCCGTCAATGGAAGTGGAATAATTTAAACGTAATCCCGAACGCAGCCCTTCGGTAAGGACTGTTTGAGGCGTGCTGTCATTCGTAAAGCGGCCGTGCGTCCTGGCAAAGGGATATTGAGCATTCTTAATCTGATAATATAAATCCTGCGCCTCTTTCCGGTTAGGCTCAAGTTTAAGAAGCTCTTTAATTCTCTCAACCGCCCCTACGTCATCGCCAAGCCAATGCAAGGCAAAAGCCATACCCTCAATCGCATCCGGATTATTTGGGTAATATTTCAATATCTCCTCATACCGGCTAATGCCCTTACGATGATACCCCTGCCATACTAAAACCCTGGCCTGATTATTAAGCGCGGTAAGATTATGAGGATCCTTACCAAGGACTTTTTGATACAAGGCATTCGATTCCTCAAGTTTATCCTGGAAACTCAAAACATTAGCCTTGCCGAGAAGCGCATCCGTATTATCCGGCCAGCGCTTAAGAATCTCATCATATATTTCTAGTGATTCGCTTCTTTGTCCATTCCAGAAAAACGCTTCGGCCAACCCCAGATACGCTTCTAAATCCTCGGCTTTCAACGTAATGGCCTCTTTGTATACTTTCATTGCCTGAGAAACCCTACCACTCCACTTATACTGATCAGCCAGCTCTCTTAGTATACCAGCAGAACGTTCCGGATGGGCCGAACGCACCTCCTCAAAAAGCCTTATTGCCTCTTCATGGTTATCGGCGTAAGTATATACACGCGCCCACTCTATCATCAATCCCGGATCTTTACGTAATTCTCCGCTAATGTTCGCGTATATCTTAAGCGCCTCATTATATGACTTTTGTTCCACGAGGCGGCGCGCCTTACTCAATTCATCGTTAAAAGAATACTCTCCGAAAGCGCTGGTAACAAAACAAGCGCTGATAAATAACGCGAATAAGACGTGTATATTCCTACTTTTCATTTTTCCTCTGCGAAACTACCCACTCCCTCTTGCCTAAAAGCTCATCCCTGATAGCAACCACCTGTATCATATTTTTGAATAATGTATACCCGAAAGCGAAAAATGCGTAGTAAAGGTACTGCCAGACGCGGGCTCTGGGGAGAGATGCATTTTTGTAGGCAACCAGGGCTTCAAATGGCCCGCTGAGCATCACAAAAAATAAGGCAAACCAGATAAAGCTGTTCATCGGCAGCTCTATCCTGCCCTTTATAAGCCAGAACGCAAACACTATGGGAAAAAGTAAATGGCTTAAGATGTCGTAAATCACGCGCCACATCAAGAGTGTCGTCCACATGAACTTCTGGAAGATATTAAGGAATTTACTCTCTAAGATGGCCATCTGATATTTCAGCGAACACTGGAACCAGCCCTGCGCCCAACGCTTCCTCTGGAACCAGAGCCCTGTCAGCGTCTCAGGGGCCAGCTCTGTAGAGATTATGCTGCGGTCATGGACAATATGATTTCCCTGCAGTATGGCGCGCAGGGTCGTGTCAATATCTTCGGTAAGCCTCTCGGGATTAAACTTTAATTTCTTGATAAGGGCACTACGCCAGTAGCCGTTTGTGCCTCCGAATAGAGTAGAATCAAAAAGTTTGGACTTAGCGTAATGGCTGATGCCGTAAATAACCTCAAACTCCACCTCAACCAATGCGGACACCGGGCTTCTCCTGCCGTTACGGATCTTGCACCTGCCTTGCACTACATTATAACCTTCATCCAGCCAACGCCAGGCACGCTTCAGGCAATCCGGGGCCACCAGATGATCGGCGTCCAGCAATACGATCATCTCGCCGGAGGCGATCTCAAGGGCGTAGTTTAGATTCTCGCTCTTACTCCTTGAATCATAAGCATTTGCCAGTATGAGCTCCGGCCATTTATACGCAAGTTCTCTTAAACGCGGCTCTATCCCCTCCATACGCGGAGTATTGTAAACCAAGATCAGCTCTATCCCGTCCTGCGGACGCTGGATATGCTCTAAAATATTTAAAAGTGTATCCTCAATTACCTCTAATTCATTGGGGAGGTACGCGGTGACGATAAATGTGGTTTTAGGTATAATGGCATGCTTTGCGGTAGGTAATTCTCTGAATATTTTGCGCCTGAAAGCACTAAGTGAATACGTATATGACAATCCGGACTGAAACACAAACAGCCATACAATAAAATAGTAAGCGTAATTTAAGAAATCCGGCCAGCGCAGGCTTATCAGATAAAAAATAAGAGTCGGTATTACCAGGAAAACAAGCAAGATTTCAAAAATTTTGTTCCATTCTATCGTCCGCTTCTTCTTATCCAACCTTATTTCTCCAATAATGATAACATTTCCTTACCCAAAGCGACGTGACGTCTCTCGTCATCAGCTATACCCGAAAACACCTTACGCTGGCTATCATCTTTGACTGATTCCGCTAATTCCGAATATATCGCCAGGGCGTTTATATCTGAGGCCTGAAGCTGCCGTAATCTTGCTATTAATATCTTCTTATCCATGATTTCCTAAATTCTCTTTTATTTCTGACACTATTTTTTTATGCCGAAGAGTATCTTCCTTGATGCCGAGGAGAATACCTTTTATGCGCTTTCGCGCCTCTTCAGGAAGTCCGTCAGGTAAAGACTCGAGGTTGCAAAGGTCGATGAGTACGCCAGCCATTTCCTCTTCCATCACATATGCCCGATTCAACTTGTCTTGAAGTTCTTTATTATTCACGAATGACAACTCCTTTAATAAAAAGATAGTGTTTCTTAAAAAAGCGGGTAGCGCAAGAAGTTAATATTATCAACTATTATAAATAAAAATTCCGAAAGTGGCAAGAATTATCCTACTATCATACCGTTGCTGGTGATCTTAGGATTTTATGGAAGGATTCAGAACCAGGCTGTGATAGCTTAGACTTTTGCTTTTTGCGCCTCAGCCGCCTTTAACATCTTGTGGTATTCCTGAAGCGACTTTGGCTCACTCTGCCTTTTCTTCATGGCTTCAATCCCGTCTACGGTTGCCCGGGCAGCAGACATTGTTGTTACATAGGGGATTTTATACTGGATAGCGAGCATACGGATGTAACTATCGTCATAAACACTCATCCTACCGATAGGGGTATTCATGATCAAGTTTATCTCTTTATTCTTAATTGCATCGCAAATATTGGGCCTGCCTTCATGCACCTTCTTTACTAAAACGGAAATTATCCCTTTTTCTTTCAGGAACAGGTGCGTATTCTCCGTGGCCAGGATTTTAAACCCCATCTGCGATAATTTAGCCGCGATAGGAAATAGTTCCGGCTTGTCCCTGTCTGTTACCGTCACTAACACACTGCCTTCTAACGGCAGCCTTCCCCCTGCTGATTCTTCGGCCTTGAAAAAAGCCAATCCGAAATCCTGGTCGATCCCCATTACCTCTCCTGTGGCGCGCATCTCCGGCCCCAGCACAGGGTCAACTTCGGGAAACATATTAAAAGGAAATACCGCTTCTTTTACTGAAACATAAGGAAGCCTGCGGTGGATAAGTTCCGGGAAGTCGCTTAATTTCTTGCCAAGCATAAGCAACGTGGCAATACGCGCCAGCGGTATGCCGATGGTTTTAGAAACCAGCGGCACAGTACGCGAAGCGCGCGGATTTGCTTCCAGTATATAAACTTGCTCCTCGCAAATAGCAAACTGGATATTAATCAGGCCTGCGACCTTTAATTCCCTGGCAATTTTCTTCGTCCATTCGTCAATAGTTTTTAAATGCTCTGGCTTTAAGGTGCGTGGGGGGATAGTGCAGGCAGAATCTCCGGAGTGGATGCCGGCATGCTCAATATGCTCCATTACCGCCGCTACAAAGGTTTCATTCCCGTCGGAAAGCGCGTCCACTTCGCATTCAACGGCATTATCCAGGAACCGGTCTATCAACATGGGGTATTCCGGGCTTACCTGTATAGCTTCTTTTGCATACTTAACCAGCATTTCTTCATCATAAATTACTTCCATGCCGCGTCCGCCTAAAACAAACGATGGCCTGACCATGACCGGATAGCCGATACGTTTTGCGATCGCAACCGCCTCCTCCAGGGAAAACGCCGTAGCACCCTCTGTCTGGCGTATTCCCAGCTCGATCATCTTCTGCCTGAAGAGCTCCCGGTCTTCGGCAAAGGCAATGCTTTTTGTACTTGTACCCAGTATTTTTATTCCGTTTTGCTCAAGCTCTGCTGCGATATTAAGCGGGGTCTGCCCGCCAAATTGCACGATCGCTCCTTGCGGCTTTTCTTTTTCCCAGATCGTCAGCACATCTTCAACTGTTAAAGGCTCAAAATAAAGTTTATCCGAGGTATCATAATCGGTAGATACCGTTTCGGGGTTACAGTTGATCATGATTGATTCATAACCCTCATCGCGCAAGGCGAATGCCGCGTGCACGCAGGTATAATCAAACTCGATACCCTGCCCGATACGGTTAGGCCCGCCTCCTAATATAAGGACTTTCTTTTTATGGGAATCCGGCACGAGGTCTTTGCCGGGAGCATATGTGGAATAATAATAAGCGGCATTCTTTACACCGCTTACCGGTACAGGCTCAAAGCGGGCATTACCCACTGCTTTTTTCCTGCGGACGCGCACATCAGGTTCTTTTACTTTAAATATTTTTGCCAGATATTTATCGCTGAAGCCCCATTCTTTGGCTTTTCTTAAATTATCATCAGAGAGCTTCTGCCAACCGCACTTAAGCATCTCCTCTTCAAACTCTACCATCTCTTTCATTTCTTTGATAAACCATCTGCCTATATAAGTAAGGTTATAGAGCTCTTCTGTGCTCATGCCTTTACGCAGCGCCTCATACATAAGAAAGACGCGTTCGCTGGATGGAAAAGCCAGCCGCAATTTTAACTCCTCAAGCGGCAAATCGTGAAAATCTTTAGCGAAACCTAAACCATATCTGCCGGTCTCCAGGGAACGGATAGACTTCTGGAATGCCTCTTTAAAGGTCTTGGCTATGCTCATCACCTCACCGACCGCCTTCATCTGGGTACCCAGGATATCTTTTGCCTGCCGGAATTTCTCAAATGTCCAACGGGCAAATTTGATAACTATGTATTCTCCCTGCGGCTCGTATTTTTCCAGTGTCCCTTTCCTCCAGTAAGGTATCTCATCAAGCGTAAGCCCCGCGGCTAATTTAGTAGAGATCCTGGCAATGGGAAAACCGGTGGCCTTGGAAGCAAGCGCTGAGGAACGGGAGGTGCGCGGATTAATTTCTATGGCAACAAGGCGGTCATCTTTAAGGTTATGCGCAAACTGGATATTAGTGCCTCCCACCACTCCGATCGCCTCTACTATCTTATAAGAAAGTTCCTGCATCCTTTTCTGCAGCGGCAGAGGAACGGTAAGCATGGGCGCAACGCAGAAACTATCTCCTGTATGCACGCCCATGGCATCAATATTTTCTATAAAACAAACCGTGATCTTCTGATTTTTTTCATCGCGTACTACCTCAAGCTCCAGTTCTTCCCAGCCGATAACCGCCTCTTCGATCAACACTTGGTGTATGAGGCTGGCGTTTAAGCCGCGCCGGGTCAAGGTGCGCAGGTCCTCGTTATTATAAGCAATGCCTCCTCCGGTTCCGCCCAGCGTATATGCCGGCCGTATTACTACCGGATAACCCAATCCTTGAGCTACTTTTAACGCCTCATCTTCAGAAAGGCAGACCTTTGAACGCGGCACGGGTATACCGAGCTTTTTCATGGTATCCTTGAATGCTTCGCGGTCCTCTCCGCGCTCGATCGCGTCTGCTTTGACCCCGATGATCTTTACTTTGTATTTATCCAACACTCCCGCCTTATGTAAAGCGGAAGATAAATTCAAGCCCGTCTGGCCGCCTAAATTAGGCAGAAGCGCGTCCGGTTTTTCTCTGGCAATAATTTTAGTCAGGCTTTCTACTGTCAACGGCTCGATATAGGTACGGTCTGCCATTCCGGGATCAGTCATAATAGTCGCGGGGTTTGAGTTAACCAACACAACCTGATAACCTTCTTCACGCAGGGCTTTGCAGGCCTGCGTACCGGAATAATCAAATTCGCAGGCTTGGCCGATAATGATAGGGCCGGAACCTATGATTAAAATTTTTTTAATATCTTTTCTCCTGGGCATAGCGAAATTCTCCTCTAGCAGCTAAATCCCTGTTTTTAAAACCTTCTTCTCCTGCAAAGCCTTTTTTTCCGGGCAACCCGGCTGTGGGCATTTACCTGTCCAGCAATACAGGCAAAGCTTCTCTTTCGGCAAACCGATCGCCTCTACCATATCATCTATGGTCTGGTATCTTAAAGTAGTCAGGCTCAGGTCCCTGGCGATCCAGTCTACCATCTTTTTATATTTATCGGTAGTGTGGTCAATGTATTCCGACATGTCTTCAATGTCTGAACCCTCTAAAGCCCTTATCGCGCGGCGGGCCGCAAGCTCATTGGTACTTCGCGTGGAAAGACAAAACTTGCAGGGATACATAAGCGGAGGGCAGGCAGGCCGCACGTGCACCTCTTTTGCCCCGCAGTCCCATAATTTCTTCACCGTAAAATTCTTCAGTTGGGTGCCTCTGACTATGGAATCTTCACAGATAACGATCCTGTTGCCTTCAATTATTTCTCTGATCGGTATTAATTTCATGGTAGCGATTAAATCGCGCATCTCCTGCGAAGGCGGAGTGTAGCTTCTGCCGTAACCGGGAGTGTATTTGACCAAAGGGCGTTTATACGGCTTCTTAGATTCTATGGCGTATCCTATAGCATGGGCGATCCCTGAATCAGGCACGCCCGAAACTAAGTCTACCGCAATATCTTTATCATGTTTAGCCAGGAACCTGCCGCATCTTTCTCTTACTACCTCCACATTTATCCCTTCGTAACTTGAGGCAGGAAAACCGGTATAGATCCACAAGAATGTGCAGATCTGGCTCTTTGAACCGCCGGGCTTACGCTGCGCTAAACCATCCTCATTAAGCAATATTATTTCGCCAGGCAAAAGATACTTTTCTATCGCGAACCCAAGGTTCAAGAACGCGTTTGTCTCTGATGTTACCGCCCAAGAATCATCTTTTTTACCTAAGACCAGCGGAGTATATCCCCATCTGTCCCGCGCCGCGTAAAGCCCGTCCTTATTAAGCAGCAGAAGCGAGCAGGACCCTTCTATTGCCTCAAACATCTTTTCAATCCCGTCTATAATATTCTGCCCCTGGTTTATCAATTTCGCGATTAACTCGGTGGAATTAACCGCCCCCCTGGTCATTTCGGTGAAAGACACCCCTTGATCTAATAAATCCCGCACTAATTCTTCTTTGTTCTCGATTAAGCCCATGGTGACGATACAAAACGGCCCGAATTTAGAATTCAGGTATATAGGCTGCTCGTCTGAGTCACTTATGGCTCCTATACCTTTATTGCCCCGCATATGTTTATAATCTTCATAGAACTTTGCCTTAAACTGGCTCTGTGAAATATTATGTATATGGCGGCTAAAATCATTCCCCAGTATTGCCAGGCCGCCGTACTCTGTTCCCAGGTGCGTATGATAATCCGTACCGTAAAATAATGTTTGCGCGCAATCGCTTCTGGAGCTAACCCCGAATATCCCGCTCATAATAGAACCTCCACATATTTACTATAACCCCTCAAGAAAACTCTTTGTTGAAAGATTCGGTTCACTGGTTAAATTCACGCCTAACCGGCGCAACCCCGCGGCATCTCCGGGGGTAGGAATATGCGTAATATGGACATCGCAGCCCGCAAGCTCTTTTAATTTCTCCATGGCTGATTGGGCCGATGGGTTATGAGCCGCGCTGATGCTAAGGCTGATCAGCGTCTCTTCCAAATCCAAGCTGAGAGTCTTTTCGTTTAAAATATTTTTCTTAAAATTTGAGATGGACTCAATGACGTTAGGAGAAAGTATATGTATCCGGTCGGGGATCTCAGCTAAGTCCTTGGCGGCATTAAGGACCAGGCTTGATGCCGCGTGCATCAGGGGAGAATTCTTCCCCACAATGATTCTACCGCTCTTAAGCTCAATGGCCGCGCCGCAAAAAATACCTTCGTTGCCTTTGCCTTTTTCCTCCTGAGCTTTCTTAGCAGCCTGCCGGGCCGGCTCAACTACTTTCCGGTCTTCAGGTTTTACGCCTACCTCTTCCATCAAAAGCGCGGTCCTTTCCACCGTATCCTTATCCACCAGCCCCATGATATATTCGCAGGCGTAACGAAAATATCGAGAGATAATTTCCTGCCGGGCAGCCTCCTGCACAACCTCATCATCAATAATACCGAATCCTGCGCGGTTTACGCCCATGTCCGTAGGCGACTTGTACATCGCCTCTGACCCCGTGATACGCTCCAGGATCCTGCGCAATACCGGAAAAACCTCCACGTCGCGGTTATAATTTATCGCGGTCTGGCCATAGGCTTCAAGATGAAAAGGGTCAACCATATTAAAATCCTTGATATCTGCCGTGGCTGCCTCATAGGCAATATTCACGGGATGTTTAAGCGGGATATTCCAAATCGGGAACGTTTCGAACTTCGCATATCCGGATTCAATCCCTTTATGGTAATCATGATAAAGCTGTGAAAGACAGGTTGCCAGTTTCCCGCTTCCCGGCCCGGGGCCGGTGACAATTACCAGTTTATTATGGGTCTCTATGTAGGAATTCGCGCCATAACCCTCTTTACTTACGATCATATCCACGTCATTCGGGTATCCGTTGGTAAAAGCGTGGGTATAAACCTTTATACCCTGGCGTTCAAGTTTATTCTTAAAGATCCTTGCTGCCGGCTGATTGGCAAAACGGGTTATCACTACCGCCGTCACCCTGATGCCCCGATCCTTAAGGTCATCGATCAATTTAAGCACATCGGCATCATAGGTAATACCAAAATCCGCCCGGACCTTGCGGCGTTCAATGTCTCCGGCAAAAATACAGAGGATGATATCGGCTTTACTGCTTAACTCTGACAGGAGCCGTATCTTGATATTGGGATCAAACCCGGGCAGGACCCGCGCGGCATGATAATCGTAAATCAATTTCCCGCCGAATTCCAGGTATAATTTATTGCGGAACTTACTAACCCTTTCAAGAATGGCGGATTTCTGCTGGCTTAAATATTTTTCGCTGTCAAAACCTGTTTCTTTAGGCATGCTGGCCCCTTATCGGTGATTAAAATATAGGCAGGGTTTGTCAAAAAAATAAGCAACCCCTAAAATTTATAAGAGCTGCTTAAGAAAGTTTAAAAGTAGTTTTAGGAACAAATTCATTAAGCTACGCCTTTACAGCCGTTGTAATTATTGCCACTATTGTCTTGGATTTAAACACGGTATTGAAATTTAGTTTAACATAGACTTTTTAAAATAACAAGATTTTATTGCAGTTTATCGAGCACCTGATACAAAACCCCTCCAGCGATCTCAGGCTCGGGAAACATATATTTGCGCGCGGAAACAGTGATCTCGGTAGTTGTATCATTGATTTTCTTAAGCTTAAAGGTTACCTTCGCGCCATTAACTTCAGCGTTTATAGTGCCGCCGGCCTTGTCCTCGTTTCTTACTGTCCCCATCTGCTTAAGCACCTCTAAACCCGCATCATATGCCCTATCCGGCGTTACCTTAAAAGAAGCTTGAGCGTAATCTTTACCGCCAAAGGTCAATGCGGCAGCTACCGGCAAAGCCGCCACACCGGTAAGCATGGAAACTCCATACATTTTAAGCCCCCGGACACCCGCTGCCTTTAACGGCTCTGATATGATCAAGGCGGTAAGCTGATGGGCGCTGGTGATATTCTTATAAGACTTCTTTAAATTAATGTCATACACCTTAACAACAGGCTGGCCTTCAACGCTGTAATCCTTGCTTACTACCCTACCCATCCCTAAGGTTACAATGTCTATGCGCATGGATAACTCTTTGGCGGGCTTTTTCTCTTTCCCGCCGGATTTTTCCGCGGATATTTTCAGGGAATCAACATTCAGTTTACCCTCTTTATTCTTAACCAGGCCTATCTCTTTGATTTCTAAATTCAGCTGTCTAAGGTGGATCTTGCCGGTTATGAACGCTCCAATATTACAGGTAGCTCCCATCCTGGGAATGTCCACCAGAACATCCTTAGGGAAACCCTTTGGATTATACATCTTAAGGTTGGATATTTTAACCGATTGCCTTATTATGCTCAACGAAAGTCCGCCTACATTAGTGGGGGCGCCGGTAACGCTGGTTGCTATGGTACCGACTAACGACTTGATAAGAAAATCTCTGACCAAGCAAAATCCAAAGAGGAGAATAACTGCGAGGACTATGATCTTTATCTTCTGCATTTAATACCTCCTTTCCAGCAAAAACTAATCCTGCTCTCTTGCAACCTGTTGCAAGATCTGATTTGCGGCGCAGACGTCATCATCATGGCCGCTTCCCGCGCTAAAATTAGCCGGGTCGCTTTCCAGCTTTGTTATGTCATTTTCCGAATACATCGAGACCTTACCTTTAAATTCATTCTTATAGATCTTGCCCTCAAAGACATTCCCCCAGACAGGGATATCCTTTAATTGCTCAGGGTCAACTGCCAAGGGATCCTGTTCAAGAATAGTAAAATCAGCAAGCTTGCCCACTGCTATGCTACCGATCTCTTTTTCTTTCTGCAAGGCATAAGCAGCATTGATAGTGATGGCTTTAAGCGCATCTTTAGCGCTTATCCTTTCCTCGGGTCCGGCAACCTTGCCAGACATAGTCAAACGATTTACCGCGCACCAGGCAAGAGTGAGTGGCCTGGCTGGCGCCATTGGCGTATCAGAATGCAAAGATAAAGGAATGTTATTTTTCAGCAATGAATTACAGCGGACCATGTATTGCGCCCGCTTTGGGCCCAGGCCGACTTCTGAATATCTATCGGCAAGGACATAAACAAAATAAGGATTGGCGCTGACAATGCCGCCAAGCTTGCTAAGCCGCGCAGCTTGTTCGGGCTCAGATACACAGTAGTGTTCGATCGAGAAACGATGGTCTTTGCGCGGATATTCTTTCATCAACTTCTTGAGGATACCGATGGTTACCTCATTACCCAGGTCACCGTTAACATGGATACGGATCTGGTAACCGGCATCCCAGTATAATCTGGAGCTATCCTGGAGTTCCTGCGGTGTCTGGATCCATTGGCCTTTATGGCCATCAAGATAACCCTCTTTCAACTGCATATCCTGGGAAAAAGCAGCTCCGTCACAATAAAATTTAATTTGTTTGGGCAGATAATAAACGCGGTGCCCGCCCTTTTTACAGATCTTTTCCGTCTCCTCAAGCGCTTTTGCCGGGCCATATTTCTCATACAACACCTGGCCGCTGGGTATCAATAAATTCCTGAAAGGCGTCCAAGCGTTATCAAACACTAACCTCATCAATTCAAAAGCTGAACCGGGCAGCATTATCCCGGGATCCGCGGTAGTGGTCAATCCGCTGGCGCTGACATATTGCTTACACATTTCCAACCCGCGGAAAAAACGAAGCGGTGAAGCCATGTGAGGATAAAGCGGTTTTACTATGAGCCCTATCCCGGCTTCCCAAAAATGGCCATTTTTAAGATCCACTTGCTCGCTGGCATGGCCATGCCCCTTAAGCATCTGGTCTGTAATTTTTAAGGCATTGATCGCGGCGGTATTAAAATAGAATTCATGTACGGAACGGTGCCAAACAACAATTGGCCGGCTCAAAGAGATGTCATCAAGATCCTTACGCGAGAGCTGGCCGTGGAAGTATTGATGGTAACCCCAGGTAAAAAGCCATTCTTCTTTATTTTTCATCGCCCTCTCGGTTTCACGCAGCTTTTTTAAGTAGGCATCGCGCCCGGTAACGCCTTTTATCTTTGCCCAAGGCAGATTCCAATCGTCAGGAGTAATAAAGTGCATCGGCGCAGCCAGGGCAAACAACCAAAGGTGAAGGTGCGGATCGATCAACCCCGGCATAATGATCTTGCCGGAAAAACGGTTATCGATCCTATAATTTTTCCCCTTAAGAGCTTTTTTGACTTCGTCAAGGCTGCCAACAGCAACAATCTGGTCTCCGTCAACCGCAACCGCTGTAGCTAACGGTTTATTATCTTCCATGGTGATTATCTTCCTGGCGACATAGACTATTATCTTATCCTGCGGCGCGAATATCTTTTCCAGAGATTGCAATGGAAACGTTTGAGCGAAAGCCTGCGTTGTCAGAAAACAGAATAATACCCCGGCCTTAAGAACTCTTGACATTTTATTCTCCTTCTGTTATTTCGTTATTTCTTTAAATTATTATATCCTACAGGAAGAATACAGGTTTTGCATACTCGGCCAAATTTGCGCGCGCTCTTTCTGACAGTCCTCTTATACGTCTCATAATCAATACCTATAAGCCCGAACCTGGGGGCAAAACCCTTGTCCCACTCGAAATTATCCAGAAGCGACCAGTAAAGATACCCCGTTACAGGGACGCCTTTTCTCATGGCATGGTGGATATTTCTTAAATGGTCATATATGTATTTCCAGCGTTGATCATCATCAAAAGTGCATATCCCGTTTTCGGTTATCATTACAGGCAGGTGATATTTCTTAAGTTCCATCAGCACCTCATAGATCCCGCGGGGGTAAATATCCCAGCCGAGTGAATTCTTCCCGCCGCGGCTGTACTTTTCATCGCGGGTATCCGTTGCCAGGTTAAGGAGCCCGAATTTCTTCAGGTCTACTACCTGCCGCGAGTAATAATTTATTCCTATGAAATCCATGGCCTTGCTCATTATGTTATGCCGCATTATCCTTTCCAGGAACCCCAGATTATACACCCTGTCTCTCAAATAAGCGGAGAGCCGGTTTTTTAAATCCCTATTGCGGGGGATGAAAGTCATAACATTCTGGGCGATACTTACCGCGGGCTTTGCCAGGCCCGATTCTTTATAGATCTTATGTATCAGGCGGTAGGCTTTAACGTGGGCTAAAGCCAGGTTTTCTTCCACTGCCGTTGCTTTCAGGTATGACTTTGCCTGGGGAGGCCAGACGCCTAAAATATAGGCATGGGATATATATACTGTGGGCTCGTTTATCGTGATCCAATAGCGGACATGTTTTGCCAGAGGAGGAATTACAAATTCGCAATAACGCAGGAAGCGGGAAGATGAGCGGGGGTTTACCCAGCCCCCTGATCTGGCAAACCAAGCTGGATTGGAAAAATGATGCAGGGTCACTATCGGCTCAATATTGCGCTTTTTTAACGCGAGAACAACATCAAGGTAATGTTTAAGTTCCTTGCGGGAGAATTTCCCCTCCCGGGGTTCGATGCGGCTCCATTCGATAGAAAAACGGTGGGCATTATGATGCAGGCCCTTAGCTAAGTCAAAATCCCGCTTATACAATTCATAATGGCAACAGGCTGACCCGGACCTTTCTTTTCCTTTTTCCTTTTCCCATTGCCACCAATCACTATTGGCATTGCCCCCTTCAACCTGATAGGCGGATGTCGCTGCCCCCCATAGGAAATCAAGCGGAAATTTCATCATGATAAAATTATATCATTATAAAACAAAAATTATACTAGAATATTTCCGCGGCTTAGAAAATACCTCATTACTTGACTTCTTAGGAAAAACAATATAGAGTAAATACATGCGCTATTTGGTCAAACTGATCCAAAAAACCTACAAGATGGTACAACCTCACGAGCGCAAGGTGGTAATGAAGAATGTCGCCTTCCTTTCGGCGCTGCAGGCCATAACCTATCTTCTGCCGATCATAATCGTGCCTTATCTCTTCCGCGTGCTCGGGCCGGATAAATTCGGCTTGATCGCCTTTGCGCAGGCCTTCGTGCAGTATTTCGTGATCCTTACTGATTATGGATTCAATGTATCCGCGACTAAAGAAATCTCCCTCTGCCGCGGCGAACACTCTAAAGTCTGTACGGTATTCTCTTCGGTTATGATGGTAAAGCTTGCCCTGGCAGCCTTAAGTTTGCTGATAATCGGCAGTATTGTTTATTTTATCCCCAGGTTCAGGAATGACTGGATGGTATATATACTCAGCTTTGGTACGGTTGTAGGAAGCACTATCTTCCCTTTGTGGTTTTTTCAGGGCAAGGAAAAAATGAACTATATCAGCAACTTAAATAGTATCGGCGGGGTTCTCATCGCTATTTTTATTTTTTCTTTTGTAAAAGGGCCTCAGGATTACCTTATGGTCCCGCTCATAAACTCCGGCGTACTCTTAACCACAGGCTTCCTGGGGCAATACCTGGTCTTGAGGAGATTCCGCGTATCGTTTCAGCTACAGAGGTATAAGAATTTCCAACAGCAGCTTACGGCGGGCTGGGACATTTTTATTTCTACCGCGGCGATAAACGCCTATACCACTACGCGCGTCTTTATGCTCGGGCTTTTTACCAATAACAGTACCACCGGATTATATTCTATAGCGGAAAAGATCGCCAACGCCTGCCAGACATTCCCCCTTAATTCATTCTCGCAGGCGATCTTCCCGCGTTTAAGCAAAATATTCCAGAGGAATAAGCCTAAGGCGCTTAAGATCATGCAACACCTGCAGCAGATCACCACCATTATTTCTTTAATATGCCTTCCCCTGATCTTTATTTTCGCGGATGGAATAGTAAAGCTTGCCTGCGGGGCAGCTTACACAGAAACAGTGCTGTCTTTAAGGCTTTTAATCATTTCGGTGTTCTTTATAACTTCCAATGCCTTCCGGGTGCAGTTTCTGCTGGTCTGCGGAAAGACGGATATTTTCTCGCGGATCCACGTGAGTATGGCAATGATAGGCATACCTTTAATAGTTATTTTAATAAATTCGTTTTCTTATGTTGGCGCGGCAGCTGCCACAGTAGTTATTGAGGCGGGAGTATTCACTATTACATACCTTAGCGTAAGGAAGCTTACCTTTTCCAAGAAAAACAAGGACTGATCTTAAAATATAATTTCCGTCAAGCCGGACCGATATATTTTTCCACCAAAACAGGGAATTGCCTGGTATCTATCGGTTTTGCGACATAATCGTCTACACCCAGGGCAATGATCTTCTCTTTATCGCCTTTCATAGCCAGGCTCGTTACCACGATCACCTTTATATCTTTAGTCAGGGGGTCGCTTTTAAGCATTTTTACCGCGGCAAATCCATCTGTCCCGGGCATCTGCATATCTAAAAGGATCAGATCCGGTTTAAGCTCGCGCGCCATGCTTATACCCTTTTCTCCATCCTCTGCCTCCAGGATTTCATATCCGCGGTATTGCAGGATATCCGACATCAATAACCGGTTCTGCTCGCTATCATCCATAATGAGTATTTTTTTGGCCATGGCGTTATGCTTTAACGGGTATTGTAAATATAAACTTAGAACCCTTGCCGAATTCACTCTCTACCCGGATCTTCCCTCCGTGCAGCTCAACTAGTTTCTTGGTTAAGGCAAGGCCTAAACCTGTGCCTTCAACAGTCTTAGTATAGATGGATTCGATCTGGCTAAAGGTTTGAAAGAGTTTTGAAAGGTCTTCGGGCTTTATCCCAATACCACTGTCTTTTACGGAGATCTCTACAAAATCCCCTGTTTCCGGCCCGCCTGCTTCCAGCGCAACCAAAGCGACGCCTTTGGTTAGTTTCGCGTTTACTTTAACTTCGCCTCCGTCCGGAGTAAACTTCACGGCGTTGCTTAAAAGATTAAACATTATCTGCTTAAGCTTCTTTGGATCCGCTGCTATGTTAATATCTGCCTGAGGTTCAACATCTAAAGACAAATTTATCCTGTGCTTAAGAGATTTCTCCTGAAGCAGGGTAAGCGACGGCTCAAGGATATCTTTTTTTAAAGACAGGTTCTCCGGCTCAAGCTCCATTTTCCCGGCTTCTACTTTGGAAAGATCCAATATATCATTGATCAGTCCTAAAAGATGCCTGCCGCTGCTATGAATGTTATCCGCGTATTTCTTCTGCTTTTCATTTAACTGGCCAAAAAATTGATCCTGCAGGACCTCGGCAAAACCAATTATGGCATTAAGCGGCGTCCTTAATTCATGGGACATGTTAGCCAGGAAATCAGATTTCGCGCGATTAGCGGCATCTGCCTGAAGCTTTGCTTTCTCAAGTTCATGCTTCTGTTCAAAAAACCGGCTGATTACGCGGATGATATCTCCGAATTCGGTTTTATCTTTTTCCAAGGTAGCCGCGCATTCAGTATTCTCGTTTTTTAAAGCGCCGGATATTAACTGAAGCGGGGTCTTGACCCACCTGGTCAGTAAAATTATGAAAATAATTAGAAATATCCCCATAAACCCTGTCATTATAAAGAAAAAGGTTTTATAACCGAGGTTAAAATCCTTAATGAGCCGGGACTCCTTCCAGCCGGTTACTTTAAACGCCGGCTTTGCGTCCGGGCCCATAAGAACCTGGCTGAATGTGATTGTTCCTTTTTCCGGATTTGAAACAATGGGGGCTTCTCTCTTTTCTGAAAACGCGCTTACGGCTATATTGCATCCGCATAACTTGGCGATTTCATCGATATAACTCTTATCCCAGAGGCGTCCGGCCAGAAGATAGCCTCGGCCGGGAGTCTTTCTCTCCATATCGTTGCTGGGGTAAATGCCGGCGCCGCGGATCTCAAGAATACCTTTTGGGGTATTGATATAAAAATGACAGAATGGCCCGTTAGCAAAAAGGCTGCTTATTTTAAGCTTAGGTAAAGGCAGCTCTTTAAAGCCGGGGACTTCAAGATCATTTACGGAGTAGATAAAGGAACTGTCCAGGCCGTATATCCATATCGCATTCGCGTGGTATGCGGGTAAAGCGGTATCGATATTTTCCGCGGCCCATTTTTTATCTCCGCTGGAAGCGAAATTAGCCATCTCATCCCAATGAGTATAATCGTAGGCTAAGGCATCCAGCGTGCTCCCTTTGAGTTCAATTATTTTTTCAAAAACCAGATGGATCTGCTTTTCTTCATTAGAGAATAATGTGATCAGCCTTTGCTTCTCAAACGCCCTCTGTAAAAGGACGGAAGAAACAAACACTACAACGATCGAAAAGAGTAAAAATATTATTTTTGTTTGTACTCTCATATTTTCTGCGCTATCTCATCCATTGCCGCGCTATTTGGCGCCGCCATAGAGGACTTCTTTTATTCTTTGCATAAGCTCTGCCCGGCTGGACGATTTGGAGATAATAAGCCTGCCGGAGACTTTTCCGTGCTGCGCCTTAACCTCTTCTTCAGTGATTATACTGGTGAGGTATATTACCGGTATATCTTTGGTCTTATTATTTTCTAATAACTCCTCGGACACCCTGCCGCCGTCTTTCTTTGGCATCATCACATCAAGAAGTATCAAATCAGGGATATTTTCAATGGCAAGTTTTAAACCATCATCACCGTTAGCGGCGGTCAATACCTCAAATCCCTGGCTCAATAAAATATCCTTATACAGCTCAAGTTCTTTTTCATTATCATCCACGATCAAGATCTTAGACATAGCAATCCTCCTTGCCCACAAGGGCACACCCGGCAATCCGATAAGCCGGGGTGTAACCACAAGGCCACACCGACGCCCCCCGCCCCCTGCTTAGTACTATATTTTCAGAAAAACTGCCGCAATTTTTAGGGGGCGGAAATTAATCTAGCAGTTTCTGAGACAAACGATGCAACTCTGGATTGGCTAAAGCCAAAACCTTCTTTTTTACCGCTCTTGAAAAATATTCTTTCTCGGTTTTGGTCAATTTTTCCCGCTTAAGCTTCTTTAGAAATAGTTCTTTTTGTTTAGGAGAAAAAACCTGCGATAATGAATATTCAAGGCTCAATTCGTCTTTTACCGAAAGTAATTCATTTAATTTATTCCGGGCCTGGTTAAAGTAATTATTGAATACAGTCTTCAATCTCTGAGCAGACAATTCGCTTCCGGCAACGTTAAGCTCTCCATTAGATTTAAGCTTCTCGAGGAATACCATCACTTTTCTTCTTCTCGCTACGGAAAGGGAATAATATAATTTATCGGCCCAAGAAAACTTTAGATTAAAGAATTTATAAAGTGCTAATGATATTTCCATAAGTGAAAATAAATACGGTTTATCGAAGGGCTTTTTTAAGTACCAATTAACTTTGTCATAGCTAAATAATCCCTTCTCTGCGCTGTTTGCTAATACTACCGGAAACCCTTCCCAAAGGCGAAGATCACGAGATCTCACCATGTCCGCCAAAGTTAAATTAGCATCCTTATCTTCTTCGACGCCAAAAAGCGGAAAACCTAACGCATTAACTCTTTTGAGAAGATCGTCATTTTTCATTGATCAGGCCTTCTTTCTTTAGAATCTTTAAGAAATGCTCAAAATTCTTATTCACTTTGTCTTCTGAAACATCAAAAGATGCTGTTTCTTTAAAACGCTTCTCTAACTGCTTAAAATCTATGTCTTTATTTTTATCCCTTACTAAAACAAGGCAATCATCTATATCTATCGCTGTAGCTCTGAATAGCTTACTTATAACAATGTCATAATAATTTAAAACTCCCAAATAAATTCTATCAAACTCTTTTACAAAAATATGATTTCCTTTTCCCAGTGGCGACTCTAACAATTCTGTAGTATGTACTGCTTTACCTCTGAATAAATCGAATATGAAGCCATCTCCCCTCTCCCACCCCCAGCCGCTTGCCGATTTATATCCAAGCTGTTTTAAAGTACTTACTAAATATTCATATTCATCTAAATTTGGCACTATTAAGTCTATATCCTTAGTAGATGGTTTCACGCCTAAAAGCGTCAAAGCGGTTCCGCCACAGGCAATCAAATGCACCTTCCTCTTGAGAAAGGTATCCCAAGCCCTGATTCTATCCAATAGGCCTTGTTTATCTATTCTATATTCCATACAATAACTTGTATATATTCATACAACTCTCTGTATTAAAGCATACAATATATTTAGTATTTTGTCAAGACAATCTTCGACAACCTAAATGACAACCTAAATGACAACTAATTTTGGCAAGAAACACTTGGTGGAACCGCGTCTCTAAGGAAACAGCTTAAATGCACCGCGCCCTGGGGGGCGCTCCCACATCTCGCGTCCAGCGCTTCAAAAACTGCTTGGGCGGGGCGCGGCCCCCACCCCGCGCCCCGCCTAGCGCTATCTTTTCAAAAAACTGGCGAAATTTTTAGGGGGAGGGAAAAAAATAGAAACTTCCTTAAATAGTTAAGAATTTTTTAGATTAACTTGAATTACTAATGGCTTTATTCAGGTCATCGATGAAAAGCTGGGCTTCTTGGGCATTCCCTCTTTTCCATCTATTAAGTAATTTCGAGCATCCACTTCCAAAGTTATCTTTTTTATCCTGAAACCATCTTTTGTGCCCACCACTTTCTGTCACATTAACAAAACCGTTAAAACAAGTATCCTTATAGAATGCCATCTCTCCTCCCCAAAAGGAATCATCTTCAGGCAATGTTGCTAAAAAGGTATAAAAAATGCTTTCAGGACACTTATCCTCTGGCAGAAACACTACATTTTTTAACCTTGCAAACCGAGCATTTGTCCTAGAATCTCCATCCAAAACAAATATAAATCTTTTCAGACATGATAATCTTTTTGATGCCAAGTCAGCTAAAGCCCCATTAGAAAGAGTAGCTCCATAAACATCAATAATGCTCTTTAACGATGTAGCATTTAGCAAGCTTCTACACCATAATGCTCCAACTGGGTCTTCACATAAAAGATTGATTTTCTCAACTGAATGTTTTTCCTTAGTTTCAATCATTATTCTACTCTTTATATAATGGAATTCTGGGTTAAGCTTATTGACAACTTTTCTATTTCTTATTTCAAGGAAATTTACTTTTACTCCTTCATAATTCTTGTTTAATAGGAAATTTATAATTTCCAATGAATGCGTAGTAAAAACTATTTGGAGACTGTAAGTTCTCGCGTATTTGTATAATCTTTTTATAAGATTTATTTGAGAACCCGCAAACATAGTGGTATCCAACTCATCGATTAACAAAATTCCCCGATTCGGTTCTAGTTTCTTGAAAGACATAATCGCAGTTAAGATTTGCCCTAAATTATCTTGCCCAGCTGAGTTACCTAGAGTGCCATAGCTATCAGTTTCTGTTGCAAAGAAATCTTTATTGGGCGTCTTAGCATGCTGTGGAGAAACATTTTTTTCCAAAGAAACAAAAATTTCGCTTGATTCGTTCTTATAAAAATGGATGTCTTGGGTACCTAATCCAGACTCTTCAATTAAAATATCTCCTTCTTTTTCTTGGGCTAGAGGAAACAATCGTCTTAAGCCAAGATAAATTACGGGATAATCAATTTTTCCTTCTCCCTCTTTTGCACGGATACCAACATCAATCCTAAACCTTTTTTCCGATTTTACATACCTTGACTTGGCTTGTTTATTAAGGACCTCTCCTTCATCATCTAATTCGGCTTCATATTCATAGTTCTTATCAAATTCATGAGTTGGGCAGAATTTAAATATTTCTGAATACTCAGCTTCATATGGTTTATTATCCAAAGTTTTGTGTTTATATTTAACTTCTGATCCTTTTTCTCTAAAACTAAACAAGTGGCCAACTAAACCAAGAATGCTTGACTTACCTGTGCCATTTAAACCAGATATTACTGTTAAATAGTCACCAAATTCTATACTAACATTCTCCATATGTCTAAAATATTTAACATTTAGCTTTACTATTCTCATTCCCTCGGCCCCCTATGAGATGTAAGTTGGTTTTCGATAAGCTTGCGATACTTACAAGTTGTATCTTCTAATAATTATTCTTTCATACTTATGCTAATTCTTTTACGTCACTGCTTTTATCACAATAAAAACAAGCGTAAATATTGGGACGTTTCTATTTTTCAAGATTAGAAGAAACCTTTACTTATTTATCCGTAGCCCCCTCCCCGCGCCCCGCCTTGCGCTATCTTTTCAAAAAGCTGGCGAAATTTTTAGGGGAGGGGAATAAATCTAACCCTTTACTCAGAATTAATACGGCACGCCCAATTTCAACCTGTGCTATGCTTGCTACCGTAAGAACATAAACGATACTGAAAACAATCCTTACAAACTTCTCTGTTTTTTGTTCTTATAAATGATTGTTTTCTAATAGTATCAGCACTTTCTTTTATCTTTTTCTCCATCATTTCAAGATGGCTTTCGCTTAATGGTATTGGGGGTTTCTGAGTATTAGTTTCTAAATCATATATCTGGATGTAATCGGCTTCTTGTCCTGTAAGCTCCTTATGACCCATGGCATATAAATTAAGTTGATCGATGGTAATTTGCCTCTTCTGCACATCATCACTTGACTTAAATTCTATAATAGTAGTTTCATATTTACCTTCGTAATTCTTCTTTTTTATCAAATCGATTCTCCCGCTGACAAAAATACCATCATCAAGATGCAGTTGAATATCTTGTTCTACAAATTCAACTTCTTTTAACGATTTTTTATTATTATCAAAATATTGAACCACCTTATTCTCAACTAATTCTTTCATTTCAAGCAATATTGAGGACTTGCCTAAATAAGGAAAATAGGATTGTTGCTTTGCAATATCCCTTACAAGTGGTAAGCTAAGAACCTCGCCTAACATGCTTCTTTTATGAATTTCCATTAGACTATTATGTAATGATTTTCCGAATCCCATTCGTTGGTCCAAAGGATAACAAAAACCATACATGGAAACGAGTTTGAAACGGTATGGACATTCAAAGAAATCTTTCAAAATACTAAAGTTTAGAGATATAGTGACTATGCTCTGTTTGGGTTTTGGTTCAAGTTTAGTTTTTGTTTTAAAATCTGGGATATTTGTAACAATTACATTTGAAGCTGAAATCTCAGAAACAAATATAGAAGGTTTTCTATATAGCTGATTATTTTGATCAGGCGCTCTTGAAATAAACAAATATTTTTGAGCTCTTGTGATTGCTACATAGAATAATCTACGCTCATCTTCAATATTTCCTTCATATCGATCCTGGTTTTTAATTAACGTTCTATCTAAGAAATGCCATTCACTCAATCCACCATGTTTTTTTGTTGGGAGATAATTTTTATTTAGTCCTGGTATAAATACAACAGGAAATTCAAGCCCCTTTGCTTGATGAATAGTCATTATTTGAACTGCTCGTGGAGTCTTATATGGATTATTTAACCATCCTTCTGGGTAATAGTCGTTTGCTGCATATGTTATGAAATCTAAAAAATATTTTAAGTGGATTTCTGGTAGAGAGCTATTGAAATTTATCGATTCAAAATCATTTATTACTTGGCTAAATTTGCCAAGGTTAAACATTATTATTTCTCCTCTAAGAGGATCCTCAAATGTTTCTTCATTTATTTTGGCAATTTCAATAAAACTCCAGTAAACATCTTGCAAACTATATGCCCAAATCGGTTTTCTTTTTTTATCTATGTGATTCTCGGGGAATTTTCTTGTTAAATTTTTTATAGCGATATTAAGATTTTCAAATTTAATTTTATTTTTAGGTATATCTTGCCAAAGCTTGATTAGTTCTTCTTTTTTTATAGAATGATTTAAATACTGAAAAATGCCCACTGCTGCTTTTGCTTCGTTAACTTCAAATAATTCGTTAACACCTGCTGTAATATAAGGAATATTATATTTATCAAGAATTTCAACAATCCTATAGGATTTATTCCATGTTCGCAGAAGGATAGCAAAATCGGAGTAATCAAGCCCACGCTTCTCTTCTCCTTCTTCTTTAAATGATACTCCGAGCAATTTCTTTATCATATCCGCAATAAAATTATTTTCTTCTTCAATATTTACAAACTCATTGTATAGTATGTCTTCTTTTTTAATGAAATTTTGCTTTTCGGCCGAGATCATTTTCTTGGGGATTCGATTATTTTTAAAGATAAGAGTTTCTGCAAGACTTGTAATTCCCTTGGAACTTCTAAAATTTTCATTTAAAATCACTTCTTTGGCAGGTCTATAGTTTTTTAGAAAATCTTTTATATATCGATTATTACTACCTCTCCACTGATAAATATTTTGATCGTCATCACCTACAACGGTAACGATTGGTTTGCTTGTTAGGTAAAGTTGCTTTATTAATTCTTCTTGGATTGGATTAACATCTTGATATTCATCTACGATCAGGTACTTTAAGTCTTGCTTTATCTTGTTATACAACCCCTTTTTCTCATGTAAACTATTTAAGGCTTCTGTCATTATCATAGTGAAATCAAAATAGCAGTTATCTCTTAAAACTTTTTCATATTTCTCTTTTGCTTTTGAAATATTTTCAGGTAATTTACGATTACAATCTGACTCTCTGATAATATTCATTATTTGAATGAATCTTCCTGTATCAACAAACTTTCTCATGCTGAAGTTTCTATCATTTATTTTAGTAATGTCGGTCATACCGATGTGATAATAATTTTTATCTACGAATAGACGCAATTTTATCTCATCTAAAACAGAGAAATTTTGGAATTTGTACTCATTGTTTTGCAAGGCGTTAAGACACCAACCGTGAATTGTGCCAATATACATGTCTGCAATACCTCTTAACTCATTCAGATCAGGATTTTCTTTAAGAAAATTCAAGATTTTATTTTTTAATTCTGCCGCTGCTCTATCAGTATATGTAAACGCAATGATGTTTTTCGGTTCTATTTTTAAGCCATTCTTGGGATTTAATAAAAATGTCACCTTTCCAGCAATAGTACTTGTCTTTCCCGAACCTGCGCAGGCGATTATTCTTAAATTTTGCTCATTGGCTTTTATAGCCGTTTTTTGTTCATCTGTAAAAGGTATCATGGATTAATTTTTTGCATTACAACTATATATTCGATATTCATCAAATTTCTTTTTTCCCCTGACACCCCTGAAGGGCTATTCTTTCTTGGTAACCTTTTGTTTGATATTTTTCTCTCAAATGTTTCAATATGTTTAAATCCATTATCTTTAAAGAATTCTCTTGTGATTTGATGTGTTTGTAACGTAACTCCTTTGACGCATCTATTGCTTACAACATAGCAAGCATAACCTTTTTTCCTTATAATCTTTGAAACATTCGCAATTGACTTTTCATAATCTTCGTAAAATGCTGACACATCCAAAGCTCTATTTTTATCTATTTTCCCAATTTTTATTAAATCCTTATTTAAAATTTTGCATTTAAATTCTTTTATCTTTTTAGCTCTTTTGCCTCCCATTAATTCATAATCAAGCTTATTTGCATCTTGAAATCCTAACCATTGATTAGCTAATCTAGAGAATTGTCCATACGCAACAGTTGTTTGCGAATCTCCATATGGAGGAGATGTAATCACAATCCCTACCTTCTGCTTTATGATTTGATTAGGATCTTGTTTTACTGTGTTAAAATCATGTATTTTACTTGTCGCGCCATTCTTTTTTTCATCACAAAATTTTAAAAGTCCTTCCCTGTTTTTGGCTACTATTTTTTCAAAGGTTGTAAAGACGTCTGGCTTAAAATGTCTAAGTTGCTTTGTATCCATTCTGTATAGCTTGAACTCATTTTTCCTTGTACGTGAGCATTCTCTTATTGTTTGACTAAATGCGACTTTAAAAAAATTACTTACCGACGCATACGGAATTTTATCAATATATTCTTTCAGAATCGATAGGTCGACAATCACGGACTTTGAAAACCAAAAAGTAATATTAGGGAATTTAGCGGGTACCACAAAATTACGTTTTTTAAAACCAAAACGAAATGGGAAAAGATAAGAGTAAAATTCTTTTATATGTGAATTTAAAGTTTTAGTTTTGATCGAGTTAGTTTTTGCCGTTGCAATCAACCTTGCAAGTGGATTTATATCAGTACCTAATGCGTTAAGACCATTAATATTTGCCTCAACTAGAGATGTTCCCGTACCACAATAAGGGTCGAAAAGAGTAGATTTATTAATACCGTATTTCTTTATTAGTTGATCTGCAACATGAGGAACCATCATTGCTGGATAAGTATGGAAACAGTGAGTAGAATATTTAGTATCAACTTCGATAAAATCCCAATCATATTTTTTTACCATGTGCTTATCCAAACAGCTTAAACATCATTGATTCAATCGGCCTAGAATTAAAATCCTTAAGATTATGAGGACATTCCCAAAAGAGACACCCCTTATAAAAAATTGAATCACAATCTATTTATCTGTAACTAATTATAAACGCCTAGCCTGTCACCCCGGGGAACGTCACCGAAACCATTCTTGATTAGTTTATTTTCCAGATTTGGTTCGGTTATCTTGTTTGCACAACATTTGGCAATTCTTTGCAACAGTCTTTCCACCTTCATGCCAGGGTTTTATATGATCAGCTTCCATTTCTTCTATCTCAAAGTGTTTCTTGCATTTTACGCATTTACCTTTTTGCCTTTCGTATGCTTCTCTTTTTTGTTTATCTGTAAATGCTCTAATATTCAAGAATTTCTCATTTCGGGTTAAAACATACGGATAAATTCCGGTTTTGCTTGTTACTTCATCATCCAGCATTAACTCTTTGATTTCAGTTTCCAATTTATTAGAATTCAGTCTCTTCTCTTTGAACTCGCTATACAGCTCTCCCCATTGCACACTACTCATTTCTCGGCGATAATTTGTAAAAGTCTTTCGCACCCATTCAATCACATCTTGAAAGTACTGCCACAATTCTTCAGCATTTTTGTTATGCTGATGCTTGGCCATATAATCTTCTATTTTGCCTTTGTTAATCCACGAAAGCACAGTTTCTAAATACTCCTGTCGAATTGGTGAACCACTAACTAATTGTCCGCCGTCGTTTGCTAACAAATACGCCGCACAATTTGATTTACTGAATTTTAATTTCGCGTCGCTCAACCACGGCCCGGTATAAACTGCGTTACGGATTTCCTGGTCGTTAACCTTCTCTCCGTAAGTGTTAATAATCCTAAACCAGTCTAGCCGTTCCTTATCCGCACCTTCGCAGAAATAAATCATTAGTTCATAATCCAAAATTTTATCTTGTTCCTCTTTGGTTAGATTATGAAAAAAGCGGTCGTTCAGCGAAAAATCGCCATAAACATATTGCCCTATACTAATAGTGCGCTGCTGGCCGTCCAGCATTTCGTAGCCACCATCTTCTCTGATCATCCAATACATCACATTCAGCGGAAAGCTGTTTTTGATAGTTTCGATTACGGCATTACGTTGCTTTTCCTTGTACACAAATTCACGCTGATATTTTGGACGAATATCAAGTTTACCATCATAAGCCACCACGCCTTCTTCGGCGCTATCTTTGTAGCCCGCCATCACTCTACGAATTTTAATTTTGTGTAGTTCAATTTTCATATTATTTTTTCACCTTCTTGTTTTTTATAATAACTCGAGCGTAAGGAACATCGACAATTCCATTTGTAATCATATATAAATCGCCATCAACTGCACCTCTTTTTTGAACTTCTTTTCTGTATTTTTTATGTTCCTCCTTATACGGTTTAACTCCAATCTCCATCCCTGAATTAGATATACCTAAACCAATAACCTCAAATTGGTTCGGATTATATTTATCAAGGAAAGTAACTGGTACACCAATCGCACCATCATAGTCGCAAGGTATGTCGGTATATTTGTCTACGTTAATTGCATCATAATTGTAGTACTTTGGATATTCTTTACGTGAATATTTTTTATAAAGAGTGATATCTTGTTTATGCTTCTCAACTACAAGATTTGTAAACCAACACGAAGTTGACACACGCACAATTTTCTTGCCATTTTCATCAATATGATGAAAATGCTCCCAATCGTCTGGTACAATAAAAAACATCCCTACATTAAAATTCGTGTAGCCAGTACGCAGTTTGTTGTCCTTAATTAACTTAAAAATCTCTTTATAGGTTAGTGAATTTGTATTGCCTATAATCAAAAACCCTTTTTTGTACTTCACGAGCTGTGCAACATATTCACGAAACAGCGAAAATGGTGGATTAGTCACAACAATATCCGCTTCTTTAAGTAGTTCAATACACTCCACACTACGAAAATCGCCCGTTCCTATCATCTCAGTTATAAACTCACTTGGATCAGGCGTGCGATTACCATTTTTATCGCCTGTGTATTCTAATTTATAAGGTGGTTCTTGGGAAAATAAATTTGCTTCTTTATAATGTGTGGCTATCAATTTTTTTAGCCCCAAATGTTCAAAATTCATACTAAAATATTTGACGAAATTACTTTCTCTGGGATCATCGCAGTTGCAAAAAACTACTTTGCCGCGGAATTGCTCTTTATAATATTTCAGTTCATTTTCAATATCGCCAAGCTGAGTATAAAACTCGTCTTTCTTTTCTTGGCTTGCTTTGTGTAAGTTTTTATTTAAGAATTTTGTTTCCATATTTTATTTGGATTCAACAGGCCTATTTTAAAATGCAACTTTTTAGGATTTATTCCTAATGGCCTAATGTTATATCCTTCCCACTAATTCATCTAAACTAATCCCCAAAACATCTGCCAATTTCTACTGAGACCAACCAGATCTCAAAATAAATAAGGGACGTTTCTATTTTTGGCGGTTAATGAAAAATAGCAACGTCCCCTCCTTTTCTGATTGTACTAATTAATTACTCCTTGCGTAAACGCTTGTAATCTTCTTGCTCCGCGTTCAAAGCGCCAGTTGGATTTCTTTACTATTACTCCTTGCGTAAACGCTTGTAGATTTCATCCGCTTCGCTACTGAAATCTACTGCGCACGCTTCGGAGTGAAATTTTTTGTAAAGCAAAAAATTTCAAGGGTGGCTGACGGGGCTCGAACCCGCGACCTCTAGAGCCACAGTCTAGTGCTCTAACCAGTTGAGCTACAGCCACCAGATCCTACTATTTTATTCCAATTACTTCCTAAATGAATCCTCTGCCGCGTCCTTAAGTGCCTTGCCTATAGCGAATGTCCCGTCAATTACAGCCCTGGAGATATCAGTCGCGCCTTTTACAGTGCTTTCAAGAATCTTAAGAGGCAATACTAAAACATCCTCTGTTTTAAGGCTGTTGGAGTCCCGTACTTTGGCAATTTTATCCGCAAAAGCCGTTTGTATATTGCTGATGCCGAGTTCAGGCCTGTCCATTCTTGTCTTTATAGCAAAATCCAATACTACCTTTCCCTGATCCAAGGCCTTGAAAGTATCCAGGACCACACTGGTAACTTTCTCCTCTTTTCCCTCGGATACTTCTGCCGGACGAGGCTTGCGGACGATATCGGTCAATTCTAAATGGCATTCAGCAGTTACGCTGTTATTTAAACCCTGGATGTTGCTGGTAAAACTAAGGCTTGCTTTCTCGATGCGGGCTTTCTCTAGATCCACCCAACTTGAATAATAAGGAGAGAGATAAATCCCGTCTATATCTTCGATCTTGATCGCCGCCTGTATATCTTTCTTGTAGTAATTAAGCCATCCCTCCACGCTTATTTTGCCTTCTTCTTCGCCTTCCTGCCAGGGGATCCTGCCTTTCAATTCAAAATTCGTGATCGCCGGAAAAGGGAACGTGTAGAGTTTGGTCAACTTGAAATTTATGTCTTTGATCGTTATCTTGATGCCATCCGCCTTCACCGTATAGTCAATAAAATCTATGTTGCCGTCTTTGACGGTAACATGCTTAAGGACCAGGCGTAAAGGGCGCTTCTTTTTAGGCTCAACCTTTGCCTTAATCTCAGGGACAGCGGCTGCCTTAACAGGCGCTTCCGCGGTGGATGATACTACTGCCTGAGGAGGAGGAACTCTATTATAAGTGATTTTGGGGTTTATAACGCTGATATCGTTAAAAGCGATATTGCCCATCAGAAAATAAGGTATGCTGGGCGTAATAGATATTTCGTCTACTTTTGCCAGTCCTTCGACGTTTAAATCTTTTATATCCAGAGTAAAAGGCAGCATGAGTTTAAACTGGCCCGCGCTTACTTTCTTATGGGTTAAACCCTCAAGCTGCTTGATGATAATAGATTTACCCTTAAATGCCACGAATACATAAGCCGAGATAAAAAGGACTATATAAGCTATGGTTACTGTCAACAGTATTTTTATCCGTAGTTTCATAGTTTAATTATGGTGCGCCTGGGCCGAATCGAACGGCCAACCGTCTGCTTAGCATACCGCACCGAATTTCTTCGGCCAAAATGTTGCGGTCTGGACTATGTCTTCACCATTTCAGGTGTGTGGCGTATAGTCTCTGAGGACTCTCGTTATATATCGCGATAATCATCTGCCCATTTAACATACTTAGTCTGATTATTGCCTGGCTTATTGAAACGTATAGCCTTAGGACAATCAGTAGAATTCGGGACGTACAAAACTGTTTCCTTATTCGGACAATAGATTGCATAATAATCAAAGTCTCGTTCTTTATAGGCATGTATATGTGTACCGTGTTTATCTGCCCAACTCGTCCTAAACTTAACTTCGATTATTCCATTACTAAGTAACGTGGTGTATTTCACTTGTAATTTAACCGCTTTGCCGTCCTTCAAAATAGCTACAATGTCATAAGGCTGGTGTTCCGACAGCGGGATGCATGGAACATATCCCCTCTGAACTAAGTCAGCGATAACCTTTGCTACCCCGATATCAGCCTTGACTTTCGTATGATGCAACATTCACCTCCTTTCCATATTATTTTGGGCGTTAAGACTACCTGCGTTAAAACGGTTGCCTGCAAGTTATCCGTGCTTACGCATGAGGATTTTCTTGCATATAGCCACATCCTCTCTATGCGTTTTAGTTTCCGCATAGAGGCTCCTACTGAAGGCAGATGCTCTATCCATTTGAGCTACAGGCGCATGTAAATCCTGTAAAAACTACTTGCGTAAAAAGCCTTCTATCGCCGCAAAACAGATCCCGCAGCGCACTGTAGATTCTACCACAAATTATAAATAAAGAAAACTAGAAAGATTGGGCTTGCGGACGCGAATTGAAGAATATTTGGCTTAATACTCGACCCCTTTTCTTGCCCGTATACCTGAATCGTAAGGGTGCTTTATCTTCTTTATATGGCTTACCAGGCTTGCTTTCCCGATTATCTTTTTCACCGGTCCTCTTCCTGTTAATACTAATTCCAAATCCTTCGGCTTAGAACTTAAGATACTCAAAACCTCTTTTTCTACCAGGAATCCCTCGCGCAGCGAAACAAGTATTTCATCCAGTATGAGCAGATCGTATCTGTTTTTTTTATAGGCTTTTTTAATAAACTCCAGGCCTTTTAGGCATTCCACCCGCACCTGGCTCTTAGTTACATCTTTATAAAAATGCGGATGTTTTTCGGCAAAACCGAATATATCCACCCCCAGCTTCTTTAAAGACTTATGTTCTCCATATCCCCATTTTTCAGGGTCTTTATGAAAATAGATGTAGCAGACTTTTAAATCATGCGCCCTTGCCCTGCAGGCAAGGCCTACTGCGGTGGTAGTTTTGCCTTTGCCGTCTCCGGTATAAATATGGATCAAGCCGTTTTTCATTTTCTTCCCTCCTGCGGGACCAGGAATATATATGGCCTCCTGGATATCGGATTTTCCTTTACCAGAACAACCGTTTTATAAACATCCTCAATGACCTGATAAGTCAGGACATCTCCGGGAGCCCCGACCTTATGTATCCTGCCGTTATTAAGCAGGATCAATTTATCGCAATACTCGCCGGCTAAATTCAAATCGTGCAAAACCGTGATCACCGTAAGCCCGAATTCTTTATTTAATTTTTTTATAAGATCCAGTACCGCCACTTGATGAGTTATGTCCAGATGCGCGGTGGGCTCATCTAAAAGAAGCAGCCGGGGTTCCTGGCAGAGAGCGCGCGCGATAAGGACTAATTGTTTTTCCCCGCCGCTTATTTCTTCTACGGGCCGCCCCCTTAACTTCAAGGTACCGGTTAAGGCCATCGCTCTTTCGGCAATCTCTAAGTCCTGCTTGCTCTCTAAAAATTGTAATCTTTGAAAATGGGGTATTCTTCCCAAAAGGACGAATTCTTCTGTTGTCAGAGAGTTTACAGGGGGATTTTGAGATACTACAGCCATTTTACGGGCCAGTTCTTTTTGGTTGATCCGCGGTATATCTTTCCCCTCAAAAAGGATTACGCCTTTCTTTAGTTTAAGCACACCGCTTATCGCCCGAAGCAGGGTTGTCTTACCTGAACCATTGGGACCTACTATTCCTATAAACTCTCCAGCTGCTACTTTGAAATTAATATCCTGAAGAAGGAATCTTGAATCATAGCCACAAGTTAGGTCTCTTATCTGTAACATTGAATTTTCCACGGTTAACTTACTGTTTTCTTGGCGAGGACATAAACAAAAACACTGCCTCCCAGTATTCCGGTGATCACTCCCACAGGCAATTCTAAAGGCGCGATAATTGTCCTGGCTAAAGTATCGCATAATATCAGGAAACAGGCGCCGGCAAGAAAAGAACTGCCTAAGAGAATGCGGTTGTCGCTTCCTACAAATGACCTCACGAAATGGGGAACGATCAAACCTACAAAGCCGATGACACCGCAGACAGAAACACTTAAACCTGTGAGTACCGACGCTAATATAAAAAGCAGCCGCTTGGCCTTTTCTGTGTTTACGCCCAGATGCCGTGCCTCCTCTTCGCCCAGAGAAAGGGCATTAAGGCTTAAGCTGAAAAAATAGGAAACAATCAGCCCTAGGACAGAAACAATTACGGCTACCTTTATAAGCAGCCAGTTAGGCTCTTCCAGGGAACCCATGATCCAGAATATAATACCTTGCAGGTCTTCGGTGCGCGAAACAGCCATAAGCAGCATAATTATAGACGAAGAGATAAAACTCAGCATCACGCCGGTTAAAAGGAGCCCCTGCATTTTTAGTATGCCTTTTCTTATATTCAAGAAATAGATCAACGAGATAACCACTATCGCCCCCAGAAAACCAAAAAGAGGCAGGGTTAAAACACCCCAGAACCTGTGTAATCTTAAAACAATATTTAAGCACACGCCTAAGGCTGCTCCGCCGGAAATACCCAGCGTGTATGGTTCAACCAGGGGGTTGCGGAACATCCCCTGAAGAATGACCCCGGCAAGGCTTAACGCCCCACCTATCGCAAATCCTAGAATAATCCGCGGCAGGCGGATATCCAATAGGATGCTGTATTCAGCAGAACTCTTGCCTTCAAGGATCAAAGAGATTATTTTCTTAATAGGCATGCCTACTGAACCAGCGCATAAAGAGAAAACGCTGATCACTAAAAGGGCCGCTCCCAAACCTAACATCCAGACGATCCAGTAAAGTATTTTTTTATTCATTTTTCAGGGTGTAATATTGTAACTAATTCTTTTAGAGTCCTCGTAAAGTTTACCGGGGTAGGAATGCAGAGCATATAAGAATCAATAATGTGGATCCGGCCGTTTCTTACCGCGCTTATAGTCTTATATCTCTGCCAGGCAGCCTTTTCATCCTGGCCGGTTATGCCCATGGTCGCGATAATAATTACGTCCGGATCCTGTCTTACCACTTCCTCGCGGCTATAGAGCTCTATTTTCGCGTCCTGGGAAATATTTATCCCTCCGGCGAATTGAATAAAATCATTGACGAAAGAACTATTTGTTACGGTGTATAAAGGCTTTGCTCCTATTTGCACGAAAACCTTGGGCCTCGGCAGGCCCTTAACACTTTTCTTAATAAGCTCCACATCGTCTGCGGCCTGACGGACTATCTCTTCTGCTTGCTTCTCTTTCCCGATGATCCTGCCTAATTCCAGAAATTGCCCGCAGATCTGGGAAAAACTGCTGACAGAAGTAAAATCAACTACCCTTATCCCTAAATTCCTTAATTTCTCTTTTGTCTTCGGGTTCGTTAAAGATGCTGTTAACACCAGATCGGGCTTAAGGCTGACGATTTTTTCTAAATTTGCGTCGGTTACCGTCCCTACTTTTTCCTTATTCCGCGCTTCCGGAGGCCTCTGGCAGTATACTGTGCAGCCTATTAATCTATCCTGCGCGCCCAGGAGATAAATCTCTTCCGTAAGATAGGGGCTTAAAGAAATTATCCTCTGGGGATAGTCTTGTGAATAAAGAGGCCCTTGGCACCAGAATACCAAAACACAGGCAATAAACAACAGTTTCTTCATTTAATCAGGAATAATCTCCAGAAACCAATGGTTATCTTTTAGTATCTTTCCACCGGTCCTAAACTTTACCGGTTCTTTAAAAATAGGGCCGCTATAAACAAAGGTGTGGAATTCCCCCTTTTCTCCGCAAGGATCGATCTCCGGGCCGATCTCTTCAATAAATCTTTTATCTATTTTACAGCCCAGCCATTCCTCGCCTAAAAACTCGGCCCTGGTTGAGACCACTATGGTTTTGAAACCTGAATCAATGATCTCCGCGGCCAACTCTCTGGTATCCCTGCCCCATAAAGGCATGATCGCTTCTACGTTTAATTCCCGGCAAACTCCATCAATCCAGTCTTTATGTTCCTGTAGATATATATCACCGAAGACAATACCCTGGATACCTTTTTTATCCTTCCACTCACTGATCAGCCTTTTGAATTCATCACGGTAACCTTCTTTGGGCATTGCCTTTTGCACTACGGGAATACCGGTAAGCTTTGCCTGTTTTAGAATAGCATCACTGGAAAGGCCGTGGGATAATGATTCTCTGCCGTTTGTTTGCGTAAAATTAATCAGCGCTAAAACATCGTGGCCCGAACCAATAGCTTTATAACAGGCAAAACAACTATCTTTACCAGCACTCCATAGGCTTATAACTTTCATACAACGCCTCTTTTAGCTAAAGGTTGGCGGCTTACGATCTTATACAATAAGCCCATATCAATATTATCTCTTACCAGCCGGGCGAGCTTATCAAATTCTTTATCTACATCAAATTTAGCCGTCTTGATCCGGCGGGGCCAGCCTTTTTCTAATCTCAACCTGCTTAAGAAATCGCCTCTAAAACCATCCTCGTCAAACACGCCATGGATATACGTACCCCAGATCCTGCCGCTTTCAACAGACGCCCCGTCAAAATTATTTATTTTCTTGCCTTGCCGTTTGATAATCTGGAAAACAGGCCGGCATCCTTTTAATATTTGTGTCCTGCCGTGATGGATCTCATAACCACTGACTTCTAATCCGGAATTAATATCCCTCGCCCTTACTTGAGACAGTATCTTCTCTTCTTTAAAATTGGTAACTATAGGCAAGAGCCCTAACCCGGCGATCTCTTTTTTTCTGGATTCTGTTTTATGCTGGTCGCGGATCCTCTGCCCCAAGATCTGATATCCGCCACAGATCCCGATAAGATGGGTTGACGGATGGTTTTTAATAACCGACACTATTTTTTCTGCTAAACCGGTTTTCTTTAAGTAATTCAAATCTTCAATGGTATTCTTTGTCCCGGGAATAATTATCAAATCGGGATTGCCCAGTTCGTGTTTGGCAATACAATAGCGCAGCCGGACATCCGGCTCATTTTCTAACGCGTCAAAGTCGGTAAAATTAGACATGTGCGGCAGGCTGATCACGGCAATATCTATCAGGCCGGCCACGGGTTTTCTTGCCTCTGGCCTGCGCTCATCAAGAGGTACAGAATCTTCTTCCGGGATCCTTATTCCTTTTGGTCCGGAGGGATGAAAGTACGGTATTACGCCTAAAATTCTTATGCCTGTTTTTTTCTCTAAAAAACTCAATGCGCCTTTCAATAATCTCTTATCCCCTCTGAATTTATTAATAATAATACCCTTGATCATTTTTCTTTCTTCTTTTGTCAACAACTCAAGTGTGCCCACGATCCAGGCAAGGACCCCGCCTTTATCAATATCTCCGACTAAGATCACCGGTGCTCCGGCAGCTTTAGCCATGCGCATATTTACTATATCATGCGCTTTAAGGTTTACCTCCGCCGGAGAACCCGCCCCCTCGATAACAACCAGATCATATTTATCTGCCAGGCGTTGATAAGACCCCAAGACTATTTTCTTTGCTTTTTTCTTATAACGCACGTATTCAATTGCCGACATATTCTTTAGCGGCCTGCCTCTTAAAATTATCTGCGCTTTTGTATCATGAGTGGGCTTGATCAATATAGGATTCATATCTACGGTTGGCTCTATGCGGCAGGCCTGGGCCTGGACTGCCTGCGCCCTACCTATTTCACCGCCGCCTTTGGTGACAAACGAATTCAAGGCCATGTTCTGGGCTTTAAAAGGGCAGACCTTGTAACCATCCTCCAGAAAAATCCTGCATAAAGCGCTGACTATTACGCTCTTGCCTACGCCTGAGCCTGTACCGCAGATCTGCAACGCTTTTTTATCTACCATATATTTATTCCCGCGATGATCAAACCGAAAAAGAGCACAAATACCTCGGCGAGCTCGCTGACAGCTCCGATCGTATCCCCGGTCATCCCGTCTATCTTTTTATTTATGAAATTTATGGATAAATAAACCGGCAGCGCAGCGGCAAGGCATAAAATAAGCCCTTCTACGCGCATGAGTAAGAAAAACGCTGCCAGCGTAAATAGTGTGGCTATAAATATTTCTCTTTTCCCGGAAAATTCCACAAAATATTTTGCCTTCCCTTCCTGCCTGGCATAGTCAGATGTAAAACAGGCTAAAACTTGAACCCATCTGGAAAATATAGGCGCTAAGATCAGGAATTTCCAGAGATCTTCTCTCGGCAGGCTGAATAAAAACGCGAATTTTAATATTAATAGGGTAACGATCCCGATCACACCCATGGCGCCGGCGTGGCTATCACGCATAATTTCTAAAGCCCTGTCTTTGGTTTTAGAACCGCATAGGCCGTCGCAGGTGTCGGCAAAACCATCCAGGTGTATCGCGCCGGTAGAAATAACTGATACTGTTAAAACAATAGCAACAGCTGCCATATGCGGCAGGAAAGAAAAAAGAAACAGGGCCGAGCAGGAAAAAAGTCCCAGCAACATACCGACAACGGGAAAAAACGCAAGCGATCTCCCAAAATCTTCAGGTTTTATATTCGCTTTTATTTTAACAGGCAGGATAGTTAAGAATTGCAGGGCAATGAAAAATAATTTCACTTTACGGTATTCCTTTCTTATTCTTCTTTTGTTGAGACACCCGCGTCTTTAAAAGTAGCCATTTGGGTCAATATTTTTACCGCGGCCTCTATTATAGATATCCCCAAGGCAGCGCCGGTGCCCTCTCCTAAACGCATACCTAGATCCAGAAACGGATTAAGGCCGATATGTTCAAAAATAACCTTATGGCCTTTTTCTACCGAACAATGCGCCGCTATCATATATTCTTTTACCTTTGGCTCTATTTGATAAGCCAGCAGCGCGGCTGAACCGGAGATAAATCCGTCAATTACTACCGGGACTCTCCTGGAGGCGGCGGCAATAATTGTACCGGCTAAACCTCCGATCTCAAATCCTCCTACCTTAGAAAGCACATCCAGCGCGTCTTTAGGGTCAGGCTTATTTATACGAAGCGACTCTTTAATAATTTCTATCTTGTTAAGAAGCGCGCTGTCGTCTAAACCCGTGCCTCTTCCGGTTACATTTTTAACCGGCATTCCGGTTATAGCCGCGGTAACAGCACTTGCGGCTGTAGTATTACCGATACCCATATCCCCGGTGCCGATAATATCTATGCCGTTCTTGTATTCAACCTCAAATACTTCTATCCCTGTTTCAATAGACTTGACCGCTTCTTCCCTGCTCATCGCCGGGCCTTTGGACATATTCCTGGTCCCTAAGGCGATTTTCTTATCTATAAAAACCATAGCCTCTGATTGCTTACTTTTTAATCCGCGGGCAGGCTTTCTTTTAGAGGGAATTTTTGTCGCCACTCCCATATCCACAACCACTACCTTTATACCCGCATGCCTGGCCAGGACATTTATTCCCGCTCCACCCGTCAGAAAGTTATGCACCATTTGAGCGGTGACCTCTTTAGGAAAAAGGCTAACCTTCTCCGCCGTAACACCGTGATCCGCGGCAAGAGTAAAAATAACCTTATTGTCTAGCCGGGGCATTTCTTTGCCGGTTATACCCGCGACGATCCTGGCTAATTCCTCTAATCTCCCCAGGCTGCCTTGCGGCTTAGTAAGATTATCCAGCCTGCCTTGAGTTATTTTCATAAGCTCACGGTCAATCAATTTTATCCTGGCAGCTGTTTCTTTTATTTTAGTCATTTTATCCTCAACGGTATGCCCGATATCATAAGAAAAGCCTTATCAGATATGCCTGCGGCGTTTTGATTTACCCTGCCTGCTAAATCCCTGAACCTCCTGGCTAAAGGATTCTCCGGGACTATGCCCCAGCCGACTTCATTAGTTACCAATATAGTATCAAAATCCCGCTTCTTAAATATCTTTAGCGCGGAATTAACTTCTTTCTCTATATATTTATCACTATGGCCTTTTAATAAAAGATTGGATATGAACAGTGTCAGGCAATCAATGATCACCAGATCAAAGGCGCCGGATAAATCCTTAGCAAGCAAAGACAGGTTTTCCGGCTCTTCAATTGTTTTCCAACGCGCGGGCCTGCTTTTCTTATGCAGCTTTATCCGCAGGCGCATTTCTTTGTCTAAAGCGGCAGCAGTAGCTATAAAAAGGACCTTTTTAGTTTTCTCTTTAGCTAATTTTACGGCGTAGGAACTTTTGCCGCTCCTTGAACCGCCTGAAATAAAAGTAATTTCGCCCATTTTATAATTTATATACTTGTGGTTTTGAGAAGCCGTTATGTTCAATTATATATACTGCCTTAGGCTCAATCTTAAATCCCCAGAAATCCTCTTTTTTGGCTCCCAGGCAGTTATTTAAAATAGCCCGCATTACTCCAAGGTGGCTGACTATGGCCACGGTCTTATTTTCCTCTTTATTGATGATTGCATTTAATTCTTTCTTTACGCGGCTTATAAAATGGTTCATTTTCTCACCCAGGGGGATATCTGCGCTAAAAGGATCTTTGAGCCATTTTTTGTAAAGACGCGGGTATTTTACGGAAACCTGCCGGTAATTAAGCCCTTCCCATTTGCCGAAATGCATTTCTCTCAAATTAGCGTTTTTAGAAATTCCGCATTTTCTATTACCAAAGATTATTCCGGCGGTTTGGCAGCTTCTTTTAAGGTCTGAACAAAATACCTTATCTATTTTAAGCCCTTTCAGCTTTGCTCTTATTTTTTCCGCCTGCGCCAGGCCTGTTTTATTCAACTCGGGGTTCCGAAAACCACAATATATTTTTCTTAGGTTATCGTCGGTTAATCCATGCCTGATAAGTATGATCTTCATGATCTTGGCTACAATAAAAAACCCCGCAAGTAGCGCTCTTTTTAGAGCTACTTCGGGGCTGCACCCTGTTTTAAGCTTTAACCCTTCCGCGAGGACCTGATATAGGCAGGTCTTCTGGCTCCCGGATCACTCTACTCATCAGGCCTTCCCGCCCGAAAATTTACGGGCAGTGGCTGATTATGACTTTCGTCCCCGGTTACAGCGGCGGGACCGCATCCGCTTTCACGGATTTCCCTTAACCTATATCCAAATTTGTATTTATTCTTACACCCTGCGGACTGTTTGTCAACGTTTTTCTTGCGTAAGAATACCGCTTATATATGGTCGGGGCGACAGGATTTGAACCTGTGACCTCTTGCTCCCAAAGCAAGCGCTCTAGCCAAACTGAGCCACGCCCCGTTTGATGACTTTTAGCGTTTAATATATTTCAGGAGAGTTTTCTTGGCTTTTTCTAAAGCACGGTAGCGATGGCTCATTCCGTGCTTTATTTTCTCTCCTAATTGCGCAAATGTTTTTTTATACTTGGGTATGATAAAAAGAGGATCGTACCCGAAGCCCGAATTCCCCTTTAATTCAAACCCGATAATACCGGAACACTTTCCTTCTACTACTCCTATCAATCCATCTTTATCGGCCAAAGCCACCGCGCATGAATAATACGCGTTTCTTTTACTAAACGGGATATCTTTTAACAGTCTAAGCAGCTTTAGATTATTCTTTATGTCGCTTTTGTCTCTGCCTGAGAAACGCGAAGAATAAACACCAGGCTTGCCGCCTAAGGCGCGCACGCAAAGGCCTGAATCCTCTCCCAGCGTTAATTTCTTCGTAACAGCGGCAGTCTTAACCGCTTTCTTTACGGCATTATCTTTAAAGGTCTTGCCGTTTTCGATTATACGCGGCTTTCTGGGACAATCCGCCAAAGAAGTTATCTTAAAGTCCAGGCCCTTCAGGATCTCTTTTATCTCTTCCAGCTTTTTTCTATTCTTGGTTGCAACTACTAATTCCATAATTAAAAGATGTCTTTGATGAGGGTCTTTTGGATATCGATCAAATCCTTAATGCCTTTCTTACCCAGGTCCATCAACACATCCATCTGTTCCTTGGTGAATGATTTTCTCTCTCCGGTCCCCTGGATCTCAATGAATTCACCGCTTCCGGTCATAACCACATTCATATCCACTTCAGCTTTGGAATCTTCTTCATAGCATAAATCAAGTATGGGAGTGCCGCTTAATATGCCTACGCTGGTAGCGGCAACAAAATCCTTCAGCAGATTCCTGTTGATCAAACCATTTTTCTTTATTTTATTCAAAGCATCTGCCAAAGCGACAAAGCTGCCGGTAATGGACGCTGTGCGGGTGCCGCCGTCGCCCTGGATCACATCGCAGTCAAGCCAAATAGTGCGCTCACCAAGATTTCTCATATCAACCACCGTGCGCAGCGACCTGCCTACCAGCCGCTGTATTTCATAGGTCCGGCCGGAATCCTTTCCGCGGGGAATGCGTGAGCCGCAGGAACGGGGAAGCATGCCATATTCAGCAGTAACCCAGCCTGTGCCGGAGCCTTTTAAAAACGGGGGGACACTCTCCTCTACGGATGCCGTGCATATGACTTTGGTATTCCCTAATTCAATAAGGCAGGAGCCTTCGGGGAATTTTAAATAATCGCGGGTTATTTTAACTTTGCGTAATTTATCGGCGCCTCTGCCGTCATTTCTTACCATAAATACTCCTTCCGTTTTTATCAATGGCAACAATTAGGGGAAAATCCTTTACTTCCAGTTTCACTATGGCTTCCGGGCCCAGATCTTTATAGGCAACCGGAGTTACGCGTTTAATATATTTCGTAATCAGTGCGCCGCATCCGGCGTAAGCCAAAAAATATACCGCTTTATATCTTTTAATGGCCGCCGTCACTTCTTTTGAACGCCCGCCCTTGCCGATCATTCCCTTTAGCCCCGCCTTAAGCAGTTTCGGAGTGAACGCGTCCATACGTGAACTTGTCGTCGGGCCGCAGGAGCCGATAACCATTCCTTTTGGCGTTCCTGCCGGGCCGCAGTAATAAATTACCTGCCCTTTTATATCTAACGGCGGCTTTTTAGCCTCAGACATCCGTTTATGGGCCTGATCGCGGCCGGTATAAATTATTCCGCTCAACAAAACCTCATCACCCGCTTTCAGGTCTTTAATTTCTTGATAATTTAATGGCGCGGATATTTTTTTCATATTTATAGCGTCGCTTCTGCCAGGCGTAAAGCATGACAGCTTATATTTACTGCCACGGGAAGACCGGCAATATGTGTAGGATAAGTTTCTATGTTCAAACTTAAAGCAGTATTCTTACCGCCTAACCCCATCGGCCCGATATTAAGCTTATTTATTTCACTTAGTAATTCCTGCCCTAATTTAGCAATCTTACCGGCAGGCTTGCCGCGTCCAACAGCTTTCTTAAGCAACGCCTTCTTAGCTAAAAAACAAGCATACTCCGCTGTCCCGCCGATCCCCACACCTACAACATAAGGCGGACAGGCATCAGGCCCTGCTGATCTTACCGCGTCAATAATAAATTTTTTAATATCCACGATGCCGGCAGTCGGATTAAACATTTTAAGTTGAGATTTATTCTCGCAGCCAAAGCCTTTTGGCAGGACTGTTATTTTTAATTTATCTCCCCGTACTATATCCATGTGTATCACCGCGGGAGAATATCCTGAATTGCCCCTGGATAACGGCTGACGGATTATAGAATTCCTTAAGTACCCTTTTTTATACCCTGACTCAACGCCCCTATTTACGGCGCTTTTCAAATCGCCCGCGATCCTTACCCCTTGCCCGATTTCTAAAAATACTACGGGCATCCCGGTATCCTGACAAATAGCTAATTTTTCTTTTTTAGCGATAACGGCATTCTTAAGTATTGCCTCTAATATGCGCCTTGCCCTGGTATTTTTCTCTTTTTTATACGCGCCTTTTAACTGGGCCAGGACACCTTTTCCTAATACGCAATTTGCCTTTACGCATAAGCCCGCTACAGTATTCTTGATCTTTCCAGCGACTATGGTTTTCATTTTTCTTCTCTTCTATGCTCCCTTACAACTGTAGTTTTTATCCCGCCGCGGGGATTAAATTCCCCCGTGACCTTAATCCAGCGAGGATCACAGGCGCCGATGAAATCTTCCAGCATTTTATTTATTAAGTGTTCATGGAATATCCCGGCATCGCGGTAGAAAATCGTATACATCTTAAAAGACTTCAATTCAATACAATATTTATCCGGAGAATACTCAATCTTTATCACGGCAAAATCAGGCAGGCCTGTCTTAGGGCAGATACAGGTAAATTCCGGCACATCCAGACAAACGGTATACAATTTGTCTGGATACTGATTCTTCCATACTTCGATCTTAGGGGTTTTTAGGCCCCGGATGTTTTTCTGCAACCCTTCATACGCGCAATGCTTTTTACTTTTCATTTTATCCCCGCAATCTTGTGTATCTGCGAAATTACACAGGTAAGCACCTCTTCCTTAACACAGATATCTTTAAAACTTCTTAATTTTTCCGTCAATGAACCGTTATCTTCATAGCTATTAGGCTGTAAGACTAAAATCGCGGCCTTATTGACCTCTTTTACCAAGGCAAGCGCCTTGCGCAGGTCCTGCTCTTGCGTAGATCCGCAGATTATGGCTTTTAAGAAAACTTCTTTTCGCGAAGCGGTCTTTAAAAACCTTTGATGCGAACTCCAGAGTTCACCCATGCCCGTAGAAGTCGGCAGCTTTAAATCCATAGCTACAATGTCTAAATAATCTATCACTTCCGCCAGTTCCTCCGCTAAGGTCCCGTTTGTTTCCAGATAGTTCTTATAGCCATGCGCGGAAGTCAATTTTAATACCTCTTTTAAATAATCTTTCTGCATAAGAGGCTCTCCGCCTGTAAATGACACGGAGTGGAAACCGTTCTGATACAGCCTTATCTTTTCAAACAATTGTTCCGGAGAGTATTCCGTAAAACAATTTAATTTAGTATCGCAGAATTTGCAGCTAAGGTTACAGCCAAAGAAGCGCACAAAGATCTGCTTTTCGCCAAGATAAAGGCCTTCCCCCTGGACACTATCAAAAATCTCGGCGATCTTACCTTTCATTTTTATTATTCCTTTTAACCAACGGATCCTCTAGCCCGGCTTCTTTAAAACCTTTGGCGCGGAAGTGGCAACTGTCGCATTTTCCGCAAGGACGGCGCCCTCCCCGGTAACAAGACCAGGTCAACTCAAACGGAACGCCTAAAGCGCTGCCTATCCTGATATTTTGGGCTTTATTATTACGCAACAAAGGGGTTTCAATCTTGATCTTTCTTTTTTCAACCCCGGCCTTTGTGCCGCAAGAAATTATTTTATTAAACGCCTCAAAGAATGCCGGCCGGCAATCAGGATACCCCGGGTAATCCTGGCTGTGGGCGCCGATAAAGATAGCGCTCGCGTTTTTTGCCTCAGCGTAAGACAAAGCAAAACTTAAAAAGATTATATTACGTCCGGGGACATAAGTCGCGGGGATCCCGTTTACCCGTTTACCCGCTTGTTCAGAAATAGTTGTTTTATTTCCTAAAAGGGCCGATCCTTTCCAGGGTAAGCCTATCTTTATGACCTGCCAGGGGCAATTCGCGGCAGAAGCAATTTTCTTTGCCGATTCTATTTCTCTGCGATGACGCTGGCCGTAATCAAAAATAAGGCAGAAACACTTAAAACCTCTTTTCTTGGCTATATAAAGGCTGGCAGCGGAATCCAAACCGCCGGATAAAAGAACAATGGCACTTTTCATTCTTCATAAGTAGCGCAGCTGGCGTTATTTTCCCAAACCGTTACTGACTTGAGGCTGGGGACAGGCAGCTTCAGGTTATCATAAATATATTTGGCAATATTTTCTGAAGTGGGATTAACCTTTTTAAAGTAAGCAATGTTATTTAAATACGCGTGATCCAGTTTTTTGAGCAGGCGATTCAATCTAGCTTTTAGATAATGAAAATCTAAGACCATGCCGGCACCGTCTAATTTATCCTTTGAGGCCACCACCTCTATCTTCCAGTTATGGCCGTGCAGGCTTTCGCATTTCCCTTTATAGCCTCTTAAGTTATGCGCGGAACTGAAATTACCTTCCACTCTTACAGTATACATATTTATTTAACCTTTTTTACCCCTTTTACCGTCCTGCCTAAGAACCTCTGCGCTAAGTCGCTGAACCATTCAGGGTTATCACTGACATAAAATTCCTGTTTTGCCTTGCGCCTGCTGTTTAAGATATTCTCCGCGGACAGGATCTTTTTTACTTCCATGGCCACCTGCTTGGCGGAATCTATTAATATGACATTTTCACCCATCACCTCTTTAATGACCGGCTTAAGCAAAGGATAGTGCGTGCAGCCTAAGATCACGGTATCTACGCCCGCGCGTTTTAACGGCTTAAGATACTCCCGGGCCACATCCATGACCACATTCCCCTTAAGCCAGCCCTCCTCGACAAAAGGCACAAACAGCGGGCAGGCAACCGCGGTAACCTTAATTCCAGGATCAAGTTGTTTTATTTCTTTTTCATAGGCAAGGCTCTTTATGGTGCCTTTCGTGCCGATAACGCCGATGCGTTTATTTTGCGTAGCGTAAACCGCTTCTCTTACTCCCGGGCCAAGCACGCCTATAATAGGAATCCTGAAGTGGCTCTTTATGACCGGCAGGGCAAAACTTGATACGGTATTACAGGCAACGCATATAAGCTTTACATCCTGTTTAAGCAAAAATAAGATATTCTCTATGGAAAAACGGATCACCGTCTCTTTTGATTTTATACCGTAAGGCACGCGGGCGGTATCTCCGAAATAAACTATATTTTCATAAGGGAGCTGATGGATCAATTCTTTGACCACCGTAAGCCCCCCGACCCCTGAATCAAATACCCCTATCGGCTTCATTTGTTAGCGGCCTCCACTATAACCAGGTCGTCGGCATAATCACGTATCCCTTCCATTATGCTCTCTGCTATCCTCTGGCGGTAATAACTGTTCTTCAACATACGTTCTTCATTATAATTTGACAAAAAACCGACTTCCACCAATACCGCCGGTATACGCGCGTTCCTTAATACTTCGTAACGCGCGCCTTTAACCCCTAAAACACGGGCATTCAAATTACTGGAAGCGGCCCGGCATATGGACTGGGCTAACTCTATTGATTCGGCGCGGCCGGAAGTATAGATCATGTCCCAGAGTATCGCTTTCAGGTTTAAAGACTGGCTGTCAAAACAGGCATTATTTAAATTCAACGGCGCGTTACCGGCAGAGGCGAAAGCGCGCTTAGAATCGCTTACGCTGGGAGAAACATAATACACCTCAAAACCGCTCAAGCTCCTTACGCGGTTGGCGTTAGAATGTAGGCTCAGGAAAAAATCTGCCCCGGAATCATTGGTTATTTCTACCCGCCTGGGAAGAGGGATAAACCTGTCGCTAGCGCGGGTCATAACTACTTCTACTCCTTCGCCGCGCAGCAGGTTACTCAACCTTTTAGCTATGTCTAAATTAACGTCTTTTTCTCTTAGCCCCGTTGTCCGGCCAATCGCGCCGGGATCATTTCCGCCGTGGCCGGCATCAACCACTACTCTTCTGATCTTTAAGGAAGATAAAGCGGGCCTGCCCGTAGGATAAACCTCTTTAAACAAGCTGTCTAAAACCTGTTCTTTAAATTTATAAGGCGCTACTACTGTGCCCTGATAAATATCCGCCGGATTACTGATATACCGGGGAACTCCGTCTATCAAGACGAGATTGTCGCCGACTCTCATGCTTATCCTATGCGAGCCCTTGCTTAACGAGACTACCCGGGTAAATGTATCATATTTCCAATCTATATTTTTTAGTTCGGCATAAGAGAACAAAGGAAAATAAGCCATGCCGTTTATATTATAAGAGGGCAACGCCATCTTTGCAGGAACAGTAGCGCAGCCAAATATAGTCAGGAAATAAAAAACAGGAAGCAAGGCTACGGCCCAAAACTTAAATTTTTTGAAAATAGTATTTAACATTTAATACCGTAGTCCTTTGGATGTTTTAGTGGTGGTGCCGTACTCACTGTTTTGTACTTGCGCTCGGGGTGGCGCTTGTCGCGCTGTTTACCATATTGCTCCGGCTCATACAGCTTACGTTCCGTAAGCTGTGGGCTCATTAAGTGGAGGTGGGCGGAATTGAACCGCCGTCCTTAAGTAATCCGATAAAAACCGCTACATGCTTAGACTGTCATTTATGCTTTGGCTTACCACTCCGACAGACAAGATTGAATAAGCTGCAACCCTAATTGTCTTGCCATCCATCCTAGGGCAAAATGGACAGCCAGCTCATTAGTGCTCTATTCTATCCTATGAGCAAGGACAGATAGAGGCTTCGGACTTAATTAAGCCCGAAGGCTGGAATGAACGCCGGCCTTACGGCCATTGTTCCCGCTAAACGGTTGTTTACGCTTGCGTTTATATTGTGCACGGATTATTAACGCGGCTAACCATGCGTCCGCGGCATGCTGTTCTTATCCGACTAACCTAAGTCGAACCCATTTCACCCCCGATTTTCTGTCTATTACTTATCGGAAAATCGTCCCGCCGAGTATGCCAAAATTATCCGAGTTCCTTAAAAAGAATGAGGAAAATTCTGGCATATCTTACGAGGCGGGACAATAACAGTTATCTCCTATTCTTCATCATTCTGCGTATAGCCAAATCAGTTTCGCGGCGTTTTACATCTTCTCTTCTATCGTGGGTCTTTTTGCCCTTACAAATAGCGAGCTCTACCTTGACAAAACCACGGTCATTAAAATATAGTTTTAAAGGAACCAGCGTGTGCCCTTTTTGCACGAGCCGGCCGGCCATCTTCCTTATCTGGTTTCTATGCAAGAGCAGCTTCCTGCTCCTGGTAGATTCAACATTCAGGTAACTTGCCTCTGCGTAAGGGCTTATGTGCGTATTGTATAATATAACTTCATTACCCTCGACACGGGCAAAGCTATCGTTTAGGCTTACATTGCCGGCCCTGACTGATTTTACCTCACTGCCTTTTAATTCTATGCCGGCTTCCATAGTCTCTAAGATATCATAGTCTCTACCGGCTTTCCTGTTGGCAGCGATAATCTTAGTCATCTTAGCATATTTCTCATAAAATATAAACTTAAAAACACGGGTATCGTAAATATGCTTATGATATGGCCGATCAATATCCCCTGGCTGATAAGCAGGTCTTCTTTATTATAGTGGCGGGTTATTACCGATAGTAAGGTAGCCGGCGGCATGGCTAATTGCATTACGATCAACAGGCCGATCAATTCAGGCAATTGGAATTTTATAATCAAGAAAATACCTACAGCCGGCAGAACTACCAATTTCAACATGCTCATCAGAAAAATAGCCTTTTTACTGACTCGGGCAATGTGTATTTCAGCAAGGCTGCCTCCTACTACAAACATAGCCAAAGGCAGGGTGCAGTCGCCTATCATCCGCAGCGGCTTCAAGAACTGCGCCGCAACAAAGTGATTCAACCCGGAGGCAACAAACAAAAGGCTTATTATCGTAGCTACTACCGGCGGGCTGAACAAACTTCCCAGCTCAAATTTCTTATTCTTATGGAAGTTGATTATATGTACTCCCAACGAAAACATCACCACATTAAATCCTGAAAGGAACAAAAACAAATATATGAACATTGCCCCCATCTTTTCCTGCGGCAGGAGCGATGCTGATAAAACCAGAGGCAAATATCCTGAATTCTGGAACGTAACCAGGCTCAAGAATTGCAGTTTATGTTGAGGGCCCTTAATAAATCCCGAGAACAAAAGCGCTAATAGCAGGCCTATGGCGGTTATAGCCATGCTTAACAAAGGAAAAATCCACCAATCCGGATAGAGACTGAATTTAAAATCGCTGATAAGCTGACAAAATATCAGCAACGGCAAAGTAACCTCTATTACCAGGCGGCTTAAGGCATTTAATCCCTCGGTTTTTAAAATATTCTTCTTAACCAGGAAATAGCCTATAGCTGCCAAGAGGAAACTCTGGGCCACTGCCACGCTGGTGATCTTAAAAGACTGCCAAAACATATGCCTCTCCCTCTTAAAGAATTATATTATAACAATAAAGGCCCTAAGCCGCAATTCTTTTATAATCGCCGCGGCCTCCTTATAATGGGATTGACAGAATTATAGCGGTAGGTTATACTGAATTTCAATATTGCGGAAGTGGCGGAATGGCATACGCGCACGTCTCAGAAGCGTGTGGGGTAACCCTTGAGGGTTCAACTCCCTCCTTCCGCACTAAATTGGCTTTGGCGTTCTTCAAAAAAAAGAGAAATAGAATATGCTTACAAAAGGATACGGGAAACTAAAATCCTCGTTTTTGCCGTTCTTTTTTGTCAGCCTGTTTGTTTCTTTAAACGCTTACGCGGACGATACAAAAGCCCTATCCCTAAAAGCCCAGGCCCAGGATCAGGCAATAGAAGCAGCGCAGGAAGAATTCGACCCTTCAGCCGATGATTACCGGCAAAGATTAAGAAGAACAGTGTCAATGCCGGAAGAATATTTCCCTAACGAAATAGATTATTACATGCGGTATGTACCTTCGCGGGGAGCAAGTTCGCAATCAGGCAGCGTAGCAATAACTGATTCGGGAGCGGAATATAGCTATGAGCTCAAGGCCTTTGGGAAGCTTCCGGTCCAGTTTGGCGTAAGCACCGAGTATATAGGGGTAAAAAACAGCACTGCTGTCCAGCTTCCGGCCTATTTAACTTCTACGTCCTTTGGCGTAGAAACCACCCTGCCTTTCTTTGGAGTCGATAAAACTTATTTTACTCTAGCCCTTGCTCCAACAATATCCACTGATAACTGGAATTTCCGTTCTTCGGCTTTCAGCCTGCTTCAACGCTATTTTCTGATACATCAGCCGAACGAAAAGTGGACTTTTATCTGTGGGGCGGCGGTATGGCCGGGTTACGAAGACGAGGTCCTGCCGATAGTAGGATTTATTTATAAACCAAATGATAAATGGACTTTTAACATTATACCAAAGGGGCCGGAAATTTCTTACGCCATGACCGAAAAACTTACGGTTTTCGGAGAAGGGGATATGTCCGGATATGAATTTGTAGTTACTCAAGACGATCACAAGAATGTCAGGCTTGAATATAATGAAATACACGCAGGCGGCGGCCTCAGGTATAAGCCTAACAAAAATGTCAATGCCTCCGTTTCAATAGGAGGCATGTTTAACCGTTCCCTGAAATACCGCCCAGACAGCCTGGGTAAGGTCGTGATCAAAGACGGTTTATATAGCGCATTCAGGCTGGAACTTTATTTCTAGTATTATTATTTTAAGCCGCTTCATGCTTGAACCAGGCCCGGGTATTTAAACAAAACCTTACCAGCATCAGCATCACCGGAACTTCTATCAAAACCCCGACTACTGTCGCTAAAGCAGCTCCCGAGGAAAGCCCGAAAACAATAGTGGCTGTGGCGATGGCGACTTCAAAATGGTTACTCGCCCCGATCATGGCAGATGGTGCCGCGTCTTCATAACTAAAATTCAATTTCTTTGCCAGCCAATAAGTGACCCCGAAAATTAAACAGGTCTGGATAAAAAGCGGAATGGCGATCCAGAGGATCGTCTGCGGCCGCGAGAGGATCATCTCTCCTTTAAAAGAAAACAAAAGCACGAGCGTAAAAAGCAGCGCGATGATCGAAACCGGAGTCAGAAGATGAAGAAACTTACGCCTAAACCATTCCTCGCCTTTTCTTGATATTACCAATTCCCGCGAGAAATATCCCGCGACAAGCGGCAAAGCCACATAAACGGCTATAGATAAAAGCAGCGCCTGCCAGGGGACCGGCATCTTCCCTATCCCTAAAAGAAAACCGCCTAATATCCCGTAGAGAAACAACATGGATAAGGAATTAATGGCTACCATAACCAGAGTATGGCCGTCATTGCCTTTTGATAAAAATCCCCACACTAAAACCATGGCTGTGCAAGGAGCGATACCAAGCAGGATACAACCGGCAAAATAACTCCGCCACAACGGGACCGAAAGCATCCTCATCCCTTCGTGCATAACTACAGTTCCTGCTCCATGGATAGACCCCAGAGACCAATCGGCACCCGGAGGTAATTTAACAAAATCAATCGCGTTATTCCCAATCAAGCCTTTAAACAAAACGCCCAGGAATAGATACGCGATGGCGTACATCGTAAAAGGTTTGATCGCCCAATTCACAAAAAGGGTAAGACCAACCGGCTTAGGAGATTTGCCCGCCTTAATCACTTCGGTAAAATCTATCTTGACCATGATGGGATACATCATAAAAAACAAGCAGATTGCTATCGGTATGGAAATAACCGGAGCTCCGTTTATATTAACAGACATACTATCAAGGAACTTGGCCGCCTGCGGAGCAATTTTACCAAGGATAATGCCTGAAGCGATACATATAAAAACCCACAATGTCAGGTATTTTTCAAAAAAGCCCAGATTTCTTTCTTCGCGGACGGTTTTCTCCATATACGCCTCCTCAGGAAATTATGTCTTTATTTATAAGATTCTTTTTAGAAAAGCGTTAAAATATAAATACCTACGTAATATACACCCGCCAGAACAAAAATAATCCCGGTAATCTTTCGAGTATAGTATTCAAGCCGCCTGATCCTATGAAACCAATGGCTAAAGGATGTCACGCCCAAAGCGATGGCAACAGCAAATACAAGAACCGGTAGCCCGGTGCCAATTCCGTAAATAAATGGCAGGACAATACCACTTTTACTGTTAATCGCTAAAGGAATAAGGCTCCCAAAGAATAACGCTGCCGAAATTGGGCAAAACGCCAGAGCAAAAATAAAACCAAGCAAAAAAGCACCTGGCGCGCCGGATTCTGCAAGCTTATTATGATGCTTTTGTGAAAGCGAGAGTCCCGGCAAACGAATAGTAATTATCTCAAGTAATATGAGCCCAGTAAAAATTAACAGCGGGCCCAAAGCTTTGCTCATATATTTCTGTAAGAACTGCGCAACCTGAGGAACGCTTAAAAGAGAACTGATTATAATCCATCCTAAAATTGCATAAGAAACCATCCGCCCTAGCGTATACGCTAATCCTGAAACAAACACAAGCGCCGGATGGGTAATTTTCTTTGACAAAAAGGAAACGGCAGCCACGTTGCTGGCCAAAGGGCACGGGCTAATGGATGTCAGAATCCCCAGCCACAATGCTGACGCAAAACCTATCCATATCTCTGTCATTGAGCTTCCTTCAATAAATCAGCAACCCCGCTCTTTACATAATCAATAAATCTCTGCTTATTGCCAACATACTCCCAAATCTTATCAAGATTTATCCATTTTGTTTCTTTACCATCCTTGATCAATGATAAAATAAGTGACTTTGTGTAAAGCTGGTAATCCTTTGTATAATGTTGGTTGCCTTTGTCTTCCACATTAATAACTTTAAACTCCAGCTTTCCGGACGCAAGCGCATCTTTGAAATTAGCTTCTATCGCTTCTCTTGAATACTGCTCCAGTTTATGACAGGTAGTACAGCGAAATGTTCCGTGAAAATAATACGCCCTGACCTTGCTGTTTAATAGCTCTTCCGCGGCAAAAGAAGAATCTGTGCTAATACTAGCCAGTACAACAACCAGAAGAATGAGAAGTATTCTTTTCAGCTTTACCTCCTTGGTTGACCAAAATATCTCTTATTTCATCCTTACTTAACACCTTACCAACCGATACAACATTGCCGTCAACCGCCAATGCCGGAGTCATCATCACACCATAATCAGTAATTTTGCCTATATCTGTCACTTTGGAAATCTCAGCTACTATATTGAGCTCTTTTACTGCAGCTTCTGCATTAGCAGCTAGCTGTTTGCATTTTGGACAACCTGCCCCTAAAATCTCGATTCTCATTTTCTCCTCCGTTATTTTATCTTTTTACGGCAGAAACTTTTATGCTGGCTACCGCACCCTCAACACCCTTAAGATTCTCAAACATAGCGTCCACAGGATAATCAGAATGGCTGACTACCTTTACATTTTGAAAACCCGCCATTTTAATAAACTTTAAATATTCCTCTTTCTTAATGGCTCCGGCAAGGCAACCCACATATGCCTCAACCGACTCTTTAATCGCATCCGGCAAATCTTTGACAAGCACTAAATCTGAAACCATCAGTCTGCCGCCAAGTTTTAATACTCTAAAAGCTTCCTTAAATACCTGTTCTTTATCAGGCGAAAGATTAATAACGCAATTTGATATAATTACATCTACCGAGCTATTATCCACCGGTAACTTTTCGATCTCTCCAAATCTGAATTCTACATTCGTATAATTGCCTTTTAGGGCAATCGCTTGGGCTTTTTCAATCATCTCCGGCGTCATATCAACGCCAATAACGCGGCCGGTCTTCCCGACTTTAGGAGAAGCGAGAAAAGCATCAAACCCCGCACCGCTTCCCAAATCAAGCACAACCTCTCCTTCTTTAAGCGAAGCTATGGCAACCGGATTGCCGCACCCAAAACCCAAATTCGCGCCTTCAGGAACAGCGTTCATTTCCGCATCGCTATAGCCAACTACCTTGCTTATAGTTTTCGCCTGGTCTCTGCCTCCACAACAAGAATTTGTAGAACAACAGGAAGTATTCTGCGTAACCGCCTTGGCATAACCCTCTCTAACAATCTTCTTTATATCGCTTGTTTTTCTTTTCATACTGTACTCCGATCTTATTTAACTATGAATCCGAAAATCATTCCGCTTATAGTTGCCATAACCACAACCAAAGCCACATATACTGCGGTTTTCTTAGTTCCTATAATGCTTCGTAAAACAAGCATGCTTGGCAAGCTCAAGGCAGGCCCAGCTAAAAGTAACGCCAAAGCGGGTCCTTTGCCCATACCAGATCCAATCAATCCTTGTAAAATAGGAACCTCTGTAAGCGTGGCAAAATACATAAATGCCGCGACAATAGATGAAAAGAAATTTGCCCATAATGAATTACCGCCGACAAGCGCTGCGACAAAACGCGACGGGATCACTCCTTCGTGGCCTACCCTTCCTAAAAGGAACCCTGATACAAGTACCCCACCCAAAAGAAGTGGAAGAATTTGAAGAGCAAAACCCCATGTCGCATGAGTCCACTCCTTTAATTCATTCTTCTTGAACCACTTCAAAAGCATGACAACTAAGCTCACAAGAGATAATCCTGCAATCCACCACTTATACTGATAAATTATTGACCAAATCCCATGATCACCTTCAAGCGGCTTGCCCCAGTTAGCAAATACGAGGAACACTACCATCGAAGCGAAATAAAGAACCGTTTTACCTAAAGAGCGGGTTTCTTTTACTTCGCCTACATTAAAATCTCCGTTTGCATGACGCGCCCTCTCTTCTTTTAAGAATATCAAATGCATTAATAGGCCAATAACTACGCTGAATATCACAGCACCGATTGCCCTTGCCAGCCCTAACTGCCAGCCAAGGATACGCGCTGTCAGAATGATAGCTAAAACATTTATGGCAGGTCCGGAATAAAGAAACGCGATTGCAGGACCAAGGCCAGCGCCTCTTTTATATATACCGGAGAACAAAGGTAAAACCGTACACGAACAAACCGCCAAGATGGCCCCGGATACTGAAGCAACGCTGTAGGAAAGAAATTTATTCGCTTTAGCTCCAAAATACCTCAGGACAGACGCTTGACTAACAAAAACCGATATCGCCCCTGCGATAAAAAATGCCGGGACAAGGCATAAAAGCACATGCTCCCGCGCGTACCATTTTACAAGAGCCAACGCCTCAAATATTGCGTTACTGAATCGTAAGTTTTCTACCGGTAGATAAAAACATGCTAAAAATGCCGCTACTATATAAATAAACTTTTTCCAGTCTTTCATTACTTGCTCCTTCCTCCAATTTTGCAACAACCGCCCTCGATCCTGATCGCCTTAATGTTTACTAAACCATCGGCAACCTTGTTTTGGGCAGAGGTTAAAATCCTTGAAAATGTCGGCCGTGAAATCTTCATGATCTTTGCGGCTTCAACTTGCTTTAACCCTTCAAGACAGGCAAGGCGCACAGCCTCGAATTCATCCAGAGTTAAACAAACCACTTCTAATTTATTCAGAGGTTTGCATAACGGCTTAAAACACCGCTCACCCGGAACGCATTTTACCCACCTTGTCTTTTTTGGCCTCATTTTACCTTAAGTATTGTTATGAACATATGTTCATAACAATTTTAACAGATTTATTCCGCTTGTCAAATAATTTTTATAAAATAAAGGGGACGGTTCTGTTTTAACAGAACCGTCCCCTTGTTTTCCCTCTGATATGCCTAGGGGGATTTATGGGGGGTTTGTTCAATATTTATATAATCCTTAAAACCTATGCCCTCGCCCAACTCCTGCTTTACTACCCTTATCCTGTCCGGGACGTAGGGGTGGGTTTTATAATATGACCTTGGCATCAAGGGCCTGCGCCTGTTTATATCCTGCAGCTTAGTCAGGAAGTTAATCATACCGCGGGGGTCGTATCCGGCTGCTTTTAAATACCGCACACTTAACTGGTCGGCAAGCAATTCATCTTCCCGGGAATACCCTAGTAATAATTCGGTAAAGGCGGTGTCCGCGGCAACGCCCGTTCCCGAGGATGCAGATGTTACGGCAACCAGTATCCTTAATACAGAATACCCTTCTATCGCCTGAAGTTTCTTGATGCTGTGGCGGGCGACAATATGGCCAACTTCATGGGCCAGGACACCTGCTAACTCGTTATCATCAGCCGCCTTTTCCACCAAGCCCCTGTTTACATAAATAAAACCTCCGGGCAGAGACACGGCGTTTACTTCATCTTCATCCAGCACCATAAAATGATAAACTATTTCTTTCCTGTCACAGACAGCGGCTATTTTCTTACCAATGTCCTCCACGCGTTTCTGCATAAGAGGATCGACAGCCGGCTTATATTCCTTTTCTACCTGCCGCGCGATAGCCTGGCCTATCTGCACCTCTTTATCAGTACTGTAATAGAACGTCTCTTGCTGGCCGGTAACAATATTGTATTCAGTAGAACAACCAGAGAGAAAAACAGTAGATAGCAGGCAACAGGTAGCAGTTAGAAAGAAAAGAAATAATTTTACGTCCAACTCCTTAAGCATAAGATAAAGCTTTCTCAAGGGCAATCCCACGACGTTATAAAAACAGCCTTCGATCCTCCTGATAAAAAGAGCTCCCTGGCCCTGGATATCAAAACTGCCCGCTTTATCCAAAGGCGAAACGCGGTTAAAATAACCGTCTATTTCTTTATCGGACAATTTATCCATATAAACCTTGGTCTTTTCATAATCAACTAAGGCCCTGTTTTTATCCTTATCAATTACGGCGATACCGGTATAGAGCCACTGCGGCTTGCTGGACAACTTCTTTAACATAGCCCTGGCATGTTTTAAATCCCCGGGTTTACCGAATATCTTTTTATCCTGCACCACAATGGTATCCGCGGCGATAATAATGCCTTGGCTGACTTTACAGGCAGCCTGCCGCGCCTTACGGATAGCGTTGCCTTTAACCATCTTTGCGTAAGACAAGCTTCCAGGTTTCCTCTGTTCTTTTATCCTGACGGGCAAAACCTTAAAACGCAATCCCAGTATTTCCAGAAGTTTCTTTCTAGCTTTAGATCCGGAGGCTAAATATATTTGTCTCATACCCATTGTAGTAGCTTCGCCTAATTTGATGCCGCGCTCTCTCCGGCCAGATAACCCGTAGAAAACGCCGCCTGCAGATTAAACCCGCCTGTATCCGCGTCTACATCTATGATCTCTCCGGCAAAATACAGCCCAGGCATAAGCCGCGATTCCATAGTGCGCGGGTTTATGTCTTTTAAAGAAACGCCGCCGCAGGTAACCATAGCTTCCTCTATCGGCCTGGGCTTAATAATATCCAAACGCAGGCCCTTTAAAAGAGACACTATTTTCTCACGCTCAAGCTTTGTAACCTGGCTTACTTTTCTATCAGGAGCGATATTAGCTATGTCTATGAAACAATCTATCAGCCTTAGCGGCAATAAACTTTTAAGCGTATTCTTAAAGCTCTTTTTGGGATTCAACCCGAACTCTCTTAGCAGCCTGGCATCCAGCTGTTCCCTAGACAGCGCGGGTTTTAAATCTATCTCCACATAAACATGCTTATCCTGGATAAGCCAATCTACGATCTGACAGCTTTTAGTCAGGACCAGGGGCCCTGAAATACCGGAAGCTGTAAATAATAACTCCCCGATCTCAGTAACAATTTGCTTCTGGCCGCGTTTAACCGGTAAAGAGGCAAACTTAAGGCGTATATTTTTTAAAGACAGCCCTTCTAAACGCTCAGGATATTTTTGCCTGGTATCTAAAGGGACCAAGCCGGGCCTTAACTTCACTACAGAATGCCCTAACTTACGGGCTATCTCCAGGCCTTCTCCGGTAGAACCGGTAAAACTATAAGATATGCCCCCGGTAGCTAAAATAACTTTATCCGCGGATAAGAATTCTCCGCCGGAGAGCATAACCCCCTTTACCCTGCCATCCTGTACCGCTATATCTTTTACTGAAGACTTATAAAGGATTTTTATCCCCTGCAACCCCTTTTTTAACACCTCCAGGATGCTGTTTGACTGATCAGTCACAGGAAATACTCTCAACTGCCTTTCTATTTTAAGCTCAAGGCCCCTGTCTTCAAAAAACTTCATTAAATCACGGTTAAAGAATTTCTTGAATGCGTCTCTTAAGAATTGGCCGTTATGGGAAAACCTTTCCAGGAATGATTCCAGATCGCAGAGATTAGTAAGATTGCAGCGGCCTTTGCCGCTCAAAATAAGTTTCTTACCCAGGATGGGATTCTTTTCTAGGAGAATTACGTCTTGCTGTAATTGGCCGGCCCTGATCGCCGCCATCATGCCGGCAGGGCCGCCGCCTACCACAATTATTCTTTTTGCTTCCACTAAGGATACCTTTATCCAATAATATCCAAACGGGAAAATATGGATTCCAGCGTTAAGCCGGCCTTTGCTAGGTTTTCTCCGGCGCCTTCCTGCCTGTCTACGATCACTATTGACCGCTCGATTATAACGCCTTGTTTTTCTAAAGCCTGTTTTGCTTCGATCAAAGCTTTGCCTGTTGTAGCCACATCATCAACCAAGGCCACCCTATCCCCTTTTTTTAACGCGGGGCCTTCAATTTGACGCATCGTACCGTGTTCTTTACTGCTCTTGCGCACGATAAACGTCTTTATCGGAATACGGTTAATATGGCTGAGGCAGGCAACAGCTCCCACGATAGGGTCAGCGCCCAGAGTAGGCCCTCCGACAGCGTCAATCTTGCTTCCTTTTATCAATTCCAGGATGATACTTGCCACAAGATAAACGCCCTCAGGGGTCAAGGTGATTATACGTCCGTCAAGATAATAATCGCTGGTCTTGCCGGAGGACAAAATGAATTGCCCTTTTTTTAAGGCATCCTTCTTAAGAAGGGCCAATAATCCTTTTTTCAGCTCTTTTAAATTATTCTCTTCCATAGTGGATTTATTTTACTATTTTAAACAACTTATGTCAACCAGATTAGCGCGGCCTCATTTATTTTGACAAATCCTGATTTAATTGTTATCATATGCCTATGATCCGTCGTCTTATAAACGGCCTCATAGACATTATATACCCTAAGAAATGTCTGGCCTGCGATAAGAAACTTGACGCGTCAGCGGCCGGTGCTTCGGTCATACACTACTCTCAGGATAAGCTCCTCCGGGACAGGCCAGCCGGGGATTTTATCTGCGGGGGCTGCTGGGACGGCATCAAAAGGAACCTGCCTCCTTTCTGTCACAGCTGCGGCAGGCGCCTGGAAAAAACAAGCTTTAGCAAAAATATCTGCCCGCGCTGCGTTAAGAAAAAATTGCATTTTGACCGGGCATTCAGCCCTTGCGTCTACACGGGAGTAACCAAAGAATTGATCCATGAGTTTAAATATAAAAATAAAGATTATCTCGGTTCTCCTTTGAGCGGCTTAATGGCTGAATTTATCAGAGAATATAACCTGCCTATGGATTGTTTGGATTTCATCGTTCCCATCCCTTTACATAAGACTAAATTACGCGAGAGAGAATTCAACCAGGCTGAAGTCTTAAGTAAGTATATCGCCAAAGAGTTCAGAAAAGACCTGCTGGTTGGAGCACTTCTGCGCCATCGGCCGACCAAGACGCAAACAGGACTGGAAACAAATGAGCGTTTCTTAAATGTTAAAGGAAGCTTCTCGGTAAAAAAGCCCGGTGACGTAAAAGGCAAAAACCTGCTCATAGTTGACGACGTGTTGACCACGGGGGCAACCTCTTCCGAAGCGGCGCGGGCATTAAAAGACGCGGGAGCTAATATCGTATTTATCCTGACCCTGGCTAATTAAACCTATGAAAATACTGAGGAATTATTTCTTAAAAGAATTCATCGGGCCGCTATTGCTGTCATTGGGCGTGCTCAGTTTCATAATGATCGTGGTAGGCAACCTAAAAAGAATAGCCGACCTGGTAATTAACCGGGGCGTTGACCTGTATAGCGTCTTAAAGCTATTCCTGCTTATGGCCCCCTATATGATTACTTACGCGCTGCCTATTTCCGTATTGATCGCCGTGCTCATATCACTGGGGAGATTGTCAAGCGATAATGAAATTGTGGCTATAAGGGCAAGCGGGGTAAATTTATTCAGCCTGATACTGCCGCTTATTATGGTGGGAACGATCTTAAGCCTGGCGCTGGTCATATTTAACGACCGGGCTGCTTCCTACGCGCATTACGAATATAGGAAAACAATAGTAGCGGTGGGGATAAAAAATCCTACTGCCGCGTTTGAAGAAGGGGTATTCATTAATTCTTTCCAGAAATACATCTTGTTTATCTACCACGTAGACCAGAAGAAAAACAAGCTTAACAACGTACGCATCTATGAACCTCAAGGAGAAGGCAAGCCCACCCGTACTATCGTTGCTAAAGCCGGAGAGTTTATCGCCGTACCGGAGAAGAATACCGTCAAGTTAAAGCTTATAGACGGGACAAGCGATGAGCCGGATCCGGAGAACCCCACTAATTTCTATAAATTGAATTTCAAGACTTACTTCATGAATTTAAACCTGGCCCAGGCCCAGAACAAAGATAAAATAGGGAAAAAACCTAAAGATATGAACATACAGGAGCTAAGAAATGAGATTGCTAATCTGGAAAAAGACGGGGTTGACACTACGCCGCTGGCCACCGAGATACAAGAAAAAATAACCCTGGCTTTCTCCTGCCTGGTGTTCATACTCCTGGGCGCGCCTCTGGCAATGATCACCCGCCGGAGGGAAAAATCGATCAACATCGGCATCGCCATACTGGTAATAGTCATATATTACCCTCTCTTTATCGGCTGCGAGGCCCTGGCAATACAAAACTACCTTGCCCCTGGGATCGCCATGTGGATCCCCAATATCATCTTTGGGGCGATCGGGATAATCTTAACTCACAAGCTATGCGCATCCTAGACCGCTATATATTAAGATCCGTACTGTCTATCTTCTTTTCCTGTATTTTTACCTTCCTCTTCATGTATGTTATTATCGACCTATTATCCCACTTAGAAGATGTATTAAAACACCAGGTCAGCTTCTATATCCTGATACAATACTATATGTCGTACCTGCCTATTATGTTTGTTCAGGTAGCGCCTTTTGCCTGCCTGCTCAGCACGTTATATACGCTCGGAAAACTAAACCAGGATAACGAGATCATCGCTATGCGCTCAGCGGGATTAAGCATATTCCAGATAACCAAGACGATAATTATATTCGGGATGCTGATCAGCTTGTTTATATTCTGGGTTGGCGATAAGATCGTCCCGGGATCCCTGGTATTGACCCAAAGAATAAAATCCCAGATGGAAGAGGGCACAAAAAGAGCTAAAGGAAAAGAACAGGAAACCATCACTAACCTTACTATGTACGGCCTGAAGAACAGGCTCTTCTTTATAAATAAATTTTATCCCGCCTCAAGCACAATGGAAGGCATAACCATACTGGAACACGACGAGCATCAAAATATAAGCAAGAAAATCGCGGCGAATAAAGGAGTTTATACTGATGGCCTATGGAAGTTTTACCGGTGCATAACCTACAACTTTGACCAGAATGGACAGATATTGCAGGAACCCCAGTATTCCGAAGAAGAAATAATGATCATACCTGAAACCCCGCAGGATTTTATAAATCAAAGGCAGCGCCCGGACTTTATGTCCATAGCCCAGCTTGAGGACTATATATGGAAATTATCCAGAAGCGGGGCCTCTACAGTTATACGCGGCCTTAAACTGGACCTTTACCAAAGGTTCACTTCACCCTTCACCAGCCTGATCATTATTCTCCTGGGCATACCTTTTTCATTAATAATGAGAAGGCGCGCTACGGGGCTGTCTTCCATAGGTATTTCCATTATGGTAGGATTCTTATACTATATACTGGAAGCGGTAAGTATCGCCTTGGGAAGAGGAGGAATACTCCCTCCGATGTTAGCAGCTTCTTTGAGCCATATTATAGCACTGCTGTTTGGCCTACACCTGATTGACACTCTGCCTTAATTAATGTATATCCGGGGGATGCGGCTGCCTAAGCCGCAGACAAATTCATAGGGAATAGTTCCGGAAAGCCGCGCTAATTCTTCCGTAGTGATATTGTTCCTGCCTTGTGAACCGATAAGCACAACCTCATCTCCGGCCTTAACCGGAAAATTGCCCACATCTACCATGATCTGGTCCATACAGATCCTTCCGCAGATCTTAAAACGCCTTCCGCCGATTAAAACCGGCGCCCTGCCGGATAAGTTACGGGGATATCCATCGCCGTAACCTATAGGCAAAGTCGCGATCCTTGTCTCTCTCTTGGTAACGTAGTCATGCCCATAGCTTATACCATAACCGACAGGCACCTTCTTGACAAATACAACCTTTGTTTTTAAACTTAAGACCGGCTTTAATTTTATCTTTGAACTTTTCGCAGGATACAACCCATAAACCACTAACCCGGGCCTGGCCATGTTAAAATGGCTGACCTTGTAGTCAATAAGAGCTATGCTGTTTGCCGCGTGGACCAAAGGTATATTTATCCCGGAGCTGTTTAACCTTTGGATCAAATGTTTAAACAGGTTTATCTGATAGGATGTAAACTCTTTATTCATATCCGCGAAGGCAAAATGCGTGAATATTCCCTCGATATTTATAAATTTCATTTTATGGACTTTCCCTACCAGCTTCTCGGCGTCTTCAGATAAAACTCCGATCCTGCCCATACCCGTATCAACCTTAATATGCACGTTTACCGGCCTGCCCAGCGCCCGGGCTTTATTGTTTAAACTAAAAGCCAGCCCTTCGTCACAGACAGTGGGAGTAAGTTTATATCTAAATACGGGTTTGATATCGTTTTTAAGCACCAACCCCAGTATCAAAATAGGCAAGGACACCCCTGCTTTCCTTAATTTTATACCTTCATCAATAGAGGCAACGCCAAAGAAATCCACCCCGTCAGACACCAGCCTCCTGGCTATGGGAATTAAACCATGCCCGTAGGCATCTGCCTTGATAGTGACCATAACCTTAGTAGAAGCCGACAGTTTCTTTCTTACCTGATTTAAATTGTAAGTAAGGTTGCCTAACTTGATCTCCGCCCAGGTGGGCCTGTATCCTATATGGCTGTTTTTATTCATATCGCGCTTTACACTTTACGCTTATTTATCTGGCATTCTTTGGGATAAAGATAGATCGGCTTTATATCAAGAGGGCTGTCGAATTGCCTCTCCTTTATCCTCTCTAACGAAAGCTCAATGATATGGCGGGCTTTCGGATACCAATGATCCTTGTCTAAAATACCCGCTCCTTTTATATTCCTCAAGATATCTTCTTTATACAAACCGACCGCGTCGCCCAATATTATACTGCCGGGTTTAGCGCACTTCAGGAATTCTTCCGGGCTAAGCAGCATATAGGGCTTTAGCCTGCGCGCCATCCCGTCCTTATTCTTATAAACAGAGCAGTAGATAAGGTTTCTTTTGGCATCGATAGCGGGGATAACCAGTTTGTCTACGCCCGCCGCGTTCCTGGCTAAGATATCCAGAGTCGGTATCCCTATCACAGGTTTATTCACCGGCCAACTCAATCCTTTTATGGCAGCAAGGCCCAGGCGTATGCCGGTAAAAGAACCCGGGCCCAGGCCACAGGCAAAATAATCAATATCGGAAACCCGCCATCGCAACGCGTCCAGGATCCTTTTTATGGTTTGAGCCAGTAAAACAGAAAGCCCTCTTGATACTTCCAAATTGTATTCATATATCTTAGGCCCGCGGGGGATCCCGGCATCATCATAGATACCTATACATAAGAACTTAGTAGTTGTATCAATGCCTAATATCTTCATGTATCCTCTCCAGTAATTCTTTATAACGCCTGCCGGATGCGGAAAACTTAAGCGATCTTCGCGAGCTGTCTTTAAAAGACAACTCTATCTTAAGGAATCCTCGCGGCAAAAGATACCCCAGCCTATCGGCCCACTCAATGATCGAAACTCCGTCGCCATAAAGGTATTCTTCATACCCTATGGCCGCTATATCTTTCGGGTCCTTTAGCCTGTAGAGATCAAAATGGTATACCGGTAACTTGCCGCTGTTATGCTCGCGTATCAATACAAACGAAGGGCTGATAACTTTATTTTTCTCAATACCTAAGCCTCCAGCAATACCCTTGGCCAGGACTGTCTTGCCGGAGCCTAATTGTCCGAATAGGCAGATAACATCTCCTTTTTGCAGGTTTTTTGCGATGGCCCTGCCGATGCCTAGCGTGTCTTTTACAGACTTAGAAATCATTGTCATTAAAAATGCCTGAACCCTTCGGGCTTGATGATCCTTTCCCTGTTCTTCTTATCTACCAGCCTTAAACCGGATCTCCTGTCTGTGATTCCTCCGATCGGTTTAAAGATAGCTGATCTTTTATGCAATATCTTTTTTGCTTCTTCGCGCGATAAGGTAAAAAGCAGCTCAAAATCTTCGCCGCTATAGAGCGCGTCATTAAGGCCGCGCGCCTGTTTGCTTAAAGGGATCAAATCTTCATATATTACCGCGCCCACCGAACTTTCCGTTAAAATATGGCCTAAATCTTGGGCTAGCCCGTCGGAGATATCGATCATTGAGTTTACCTTAAAATTCTTGGCCAAGAACCTGGCTTCTTCTAATCTGGGCTTAAACTTAAGATGTTTCCCCTGTATAGAGCCTCCAAGCGCCCCGGTCAGAAATATTACATCGCCTATCTTAGCGCCGCTTCTTAAGGTCAGGCGCTCTTTCTCCACAATGCCAGCCATACTGACATCTATAATAAGCTGCCCAGCGGAACTGATATCTCCTCCTATAATATTGATATGGTAATCCCTGGCAACGCTAAGCATGCCTTTAAAAAGCCGGTCTATAAATTTTACAGTAGTATCCCTGCGCATTGCCAGCGATATCAGGCAATAACGCGGCATGCCGCCGCAACTGGCTATGTCGCTGACTGATACAGCTAATGCCTTTCTGCCGATCAAATACGGATCGTCTTTAATGGTAAAATCCACTCCCTGGACTATCATATCGCAGGTAAGGAGCTGGTATCTCTTTTTATCAAAAGAAACTACGGCGCAATCATCGCCTGAAGCCTTAATGACCGAAGGATCGGTCTTTATGAATTTCTTAAATCTTTTAATCAAGCCAAATTCGCCTAATTTAGTTATCAGCATTTTCTATTTGCCCAATATCTTTATAATATTCTTTTTATAAGGCGGCCGGATCACGCCTTTATCCGTGATAATCGCGGTAATTAAATTACGCGGGGTCACATCAAACGCGGGATTAAAAACCTTTATATTACTCGGGGCGATAGCCCGCTTAAAAAATAATCCCGTGACCTCTTCAGCCGGCCGTTCTTCAATGGGTATATCTTTGCCGCTTTTTATCCTTAGATCAAAAGTAGAAACAGGCGCTGCGATATAAAAAGGTATCTTATGATACTGGCTTAGGATGGCTAAATTATACGTGCCGATCTTATTAGCGGTATCGCCATTAGGAGCGATCCTGTCAGCACCCGCTATTACCTTATCTATCTTCCCCTGTTTCATTAATGTAGCTGCCGTATTGTCGCAGATAAGAGTTACATCAACACCTTTCTTATGCAATTCCCAGGCAGTAAGGCGCGCGCCCTGTAATAATGGCCTGGTTTCACAGGCGTATACTTTTATATTCTTCCTTTGTTCTTTGGCGCGATAAATAACTCCTAACGCGGTGCCGTAATCAATCGTCGCTAATATCCCCGCGTTACAAATTGTCAATATCCTCTGGCCCTTTTTTATCAAGCCTGCCCCGTAAGAACCTATTTTCCTGCAGGCTGCTTTGTCTTCCTCGATTATGCTCCTGGCTTCACTGAATAATATCTTCTTTATCAAAGATATGGGCTTATCCTGGTTTATCAAGGCAGCCTTGCGCATCCTTTCTAAGCCCCAGAAAAGATTTCTTGCGGTAGGACGGGAAGAAGCCAGATAGGCAATTACCTTATTTAGTTCTTTATTAAATTTAGTAAAATTGCCTGCCTTCAAGTCCCTGATACCAAGATATACCCCTAAACCTGCTGCCGCTCCTAATGCCGGGGCTCCGCGCACCTGTAAGATCTTTATCGCCCGCCACAAGGTTTTTAAATCCTTGATATAAAAATACTTTAATTCCAAAGGCAGCCTTGTCTGGTCGATAATCTTTATAGAGTTATTTTTCCATTCTATGGTTTTTATATTCATTGTTTTTCTCCGGGGACACCCCTGCCTGCCGGCAGGCAGGCTTAGCTTTAGCAGATTGGGTGTCCCTAAAAGCCGAGTATTTTTGCCAGCGGGCTTTTCTTCACCTTTATCGCTGAAGCGGGACAAGCCTCCTGGCAGCAAAAACAGGCAATACATTTAGAATAATCAAAAATGGGCCGCTTATTTTTCATGCTTATTGCCTGATTAGGGCAGGCCTCTATACAGGCAGCGCACCTGATACAATTATCACGCTGGACATAAGGATAATATTTAATAAGTTTTTTGGCCAGGTTAATAATCGGCCGCGGGATATTCTTTCTTAAGGATGAGGTGACGGGTAATAAAAATGGCTCGATTCTTAACTCTTCTAATTTCTCCCCGAGGATCTCAATAGAGTTTGTATCAGCTATACCTAACCCCCTCTTGGCCGCTTCTTTAGTGGTCAATATATCTAAGGGGTTAAATCCCATGATCAAGGCCGCAACGCTATCCACAGATACGGCGTCGGGGCTTGCGAACAGTAAATTCAAGCTGCGCAATTTACCGCCGGTTGCCGGGCCGTCCCCTTCCATAGCTGTTATCCCGTCTACAATAGTTAATGCCGGCTTTGCCTCCTGATAAACATCTACCAGTATCCCGGCGAAATCTTCTTTATCAAAATATTTTTTATGCAACTCTGTTTTATATGTCCCTGAAACCAAGCCAAAAAGATTCTTTATCGCGCAGGTCAAAACAGTAAGTTCGTGGGTTTTAAGCTTAGGCACATTCAGGAGGTAATCGCAGTCATCTAACCAGGAGGTTAAAGGAAATTTTCCGCGCCAGCGCCGTTTATTAAATTCTACCAAAGAAACATTTTCCTGCTGGCATACTCTCTTTATCCCTGACCTTTCATAAACTTTATCCACATTCTCTGCCTGCTTGTCCCATATGCTTGGGCCGTCACCGACAAATATCTGGCAGTTGATCTCTTTTAATATTTTTATTACCGCGCGGACGACCTCAGGATGCGTGTCTATGCCGCATTCCGGCTCTTTAGCCATTAGGAGATTGGGTTTTACCAATACCCTGCTTGCGGGCTTGATATACGCGGGAATCCCCCCGATCAAGCCTACTCCCTTTTTCACGGCTTCCTCTACCAGGGCGGATTCATAACTATTACATTTTACGACGGATACAGGAGACTTCATTTTATATTAAAAAACTGTCTTGCGGTATCTGTGGTAACACGCTCCACTTCATCTACGCCGATCTCTTTAATCCCGGCTATTACTTGCGCCAGCTGCCTAACATTGGCCGGCTCATTCCTCTTGCCGCGTGAGCCTTCCGGAGATAAATAGGGCGCGTCTGTCTCCAGCAATAATCTGTTAAGCGGAGCGGCTTTGATCACATCTCTTAGCCCTTCTGCCTTTTTATAAGTCACATTACAGGCAAAAGAAACCAGGAAGCCCAGATCAAGGCACTCGCTTAAGAATGCTTTATCCCCGGAGAAACAATGTATTACTGCCTTAACCGGCATCGCCTCTTTTAAGATCCTTAATGTATCCACCTGGGCATCGCGCGTATGAATGACCAACGGCAGGCCTGATTCTTTCGACAGCGCCAGCAAATTCAGGAATAAGGGGATCTGGTTCTCTATCTGGGAATATTGCTTGAAATAATCCAGGCCTATCTCGCCTATGGCGACAACTTTATCTTTAGCTGCCAGGTCCCTTATAGCGCCCGCGATCTGCGGGGTAAAACCATCCGCTTCATGGGGATGGACGCCGACTGCGGCGTATATTGACGCGTATTTTCGCGACAGCTCCACAGCCCTTTCTGAACCCTTGAGGCTTGAGCCTACGTCAATAATATAAGATATACCCTGCTCTTTCGCGCGGCTGATAACTTCGTCTCTATCCTGGTCGTATTCCGGGAAATCTAAATGACAGTGTGTATCGACTAACATAAAATTACGCCTCTTTAGTCTCAATTCGGGGGAATAGCGGAGCGCCTTTTCTTATCGTATCGCCGCCAATCTGTTCTTTGATCAAACCGGCTGTGCGGGGCATAAACGCCTCTAATTCATCCGCGGCTTTCCTGATTACTTCTACCAATAGGCGGATAAATACCTTGAGTTCGCCTTCTTTGTTATCTTTAGCCAGATTCCATGGCTTAGTAACTTCAATATGCTTGTTTGCCATGCCTATCAGTTCCCATATAGCTTCCAGGGCAAGGCTAAAGTTCTGGTTATCCAATTGCCCGCTAACCGTTACATCCAACTGCTCGATCTTAACTAATATATCTTCTACTTGTTTATTATCCTTAACCGCGTTAAGATCCGCTTCCGGGATACTGCCTTTAAAGTATTTCTCGATCATAGTCAAAGTCCGATAGACCAGATTTCCCAGGTCATTAGCTAAATCACTGTTATAACGTTTAATGATCGCTTCTTCTGAAAAATTACCATCCAAACCAAAAGGCACATCGCGTAATAAGAAATACCTGTAGGCATCTAAGCCGTATTTTTCTACCATCTCTAAAGGATTAACCGCATTCCCGCGTGATTTAGACATTTTGCTTTCATTGATCATCCACCAGCCGTGAGCGAAAATTGCCTTGGGAAGTTCTACCCCCAAAACATGCAGCATAATAGGCCAATAAACAGTATGCTGCCTCAAGATATCCTTGGCCATCAAGTGTAAATCCGCGGGCCACCATTTAGAATGATATTTTCCATCCTTATCAAATTCACCAACCGCGCTTATATAATTTATGAGCGCGTCAAACCAGACATAGGTTACATGATCTCCGGCGAATGGCACAGGTATGCCCCAGCTTAAGCGTTCTTTCGGGCGGGAAATACAGAGGTCATTTAATTTGTTTAATGCCAGGAAGCTTAAAACTTCATGGCAACGGTTCTGCGGACGGATGAAAGATGGGTTTTTCTTAATATAGTCGATCAACCAATCCTGATAATTGGATAACTTAAAGAAATAATTGGCTTCACTGATCTTTTCTACAGGACGCTTACAATCCGGGCACTTCCCTTCTACCGCCTGTGACTCTAACCAAAATGTTTCGCAAGGCGTACAATACAACCCCTCGTAATTATCTTCGTAAATATCGCCTTTTTTATTGAGAATATCCAAGACTGTTTGCACGGTTTTGATATGCCGCTCTTCGGTGGTGCGGATAAAATCATTATAAGAAATATCCAGCGCCTTCCAGAGATCCTTAAAACTCTTTACAGTCTTATCCGCGAAAGCCTGCGGGGTTAATTTCGCCTCATCAGCCGCTCTTTGGATCTTTTGGCCATGCTCGTCAGTCCCGGTAAGAAACCAGACATTTTCTTCACCTAAAGATTTGCGCATGCGGCGAGATAATGTGTCGGCGGCAATGGTCGTATAGGAATGCCCTATATGCGGGGAGGCATTGACATAGTATAGAGGAGTGGTTATATAGAATTTATTAGCCATATTACGGGGTTATTTCTGCGTTTCCTTATAGCTTATTTCCACCTGCGTGCCATCTTCTAATTCTACAGTGGCGGTGCGCTTGAAAACATTTATGTTTATGACTTTGCCTTTACCCTTCGGAGTGTGCACGCGCTCCCCTTCGCGGGGTAGGCCCTTAGATAGAAGCTTATATGTTTCATATTCAAAAGAAAGGCAGCACATCAACCTGCCGCAGAGGCCGGATATTTTGGGCGGGTTTAAAGGCAGCCCCTCTTCCTTGGCCATTTTTATGGTAACCGGTTCAAAGTCTTTTAAGAATTTCGCGCAGCAAAGTTCTCTTCCGCAGGGCCCAAATCCGCCGAAGAGCCTGGCTTCATCCCTTACCCCTATCTGCCTTAATTCGATCCTCGCCTTGAATATCTTTGCTAAGTCTTTCACCAGGTCCCTGAAATCGATCCTGCCGTTAGCGGTAAAATAAAATACAATCTTGGTGCGGTCAAAAGAATACTCTGCCTGCACAAGCTTCATATCTAACTTGTGCTCCCCTATTTTCTTAACACAGGCGCTAAACGCTTCCTTTGCCTTGCTCCTGTTGTCTTCTATTTGTTTTAAGTCGCTTTCTTTGGCGGCGCGCAATACTTTCTTAAGCGGCTCTTTTGCCGCCTGATCAGGAGAAGACCCCTCTTTGGGAGAAACAATTTGCCCGTAATCCAGGCCGCGGTCGTGTTCTACGATAACATAATCCCCTTCTTTGACATCCAGGTTGTTAGCGTTGTAGAAATGGACCTGGCCCGAATCCCTTAACCTGACAAGAATCATTCCTTGCATAATAGGCTCCTTAAATCGTATAGTAATAATTTAACATTGATATTACGCTCTAAATACAATATTGAATCTGATATGGAACGCGGGATCTCGTTTAGGTCCAGAAAAGAAAAACGGCTCATAAGGTTTAATAATTCGTCTTTACGGTCGAGGTTGATGATCTCTGAATAGGGCATGCCTATCTTAACAAAATAGATATCCCGAAACCAGGCGGCCAATACATTCAGGTAATTGCGCACATCCTGCCTCTCATCTATGGGCAGGTTCTCCAGGCTGTAAGGCTTGCGCGAAAGAACAAGCTTATCGATAACCCGGTTTTTATCATTTAATATATCTGTTCCTTTGAGCCTCAAGGCGCAGCCAAGCCTGCCCTCTGAAAAATAAGCTAAAAAGTGCGCCGTATCAGCATCAAGACTATAATTTTCCTTAAGAACCTCCTGGAGCTTTGCTCTATTTAACGGAAAAAACTTCAGGGCCTTGCACCTGGAAATTATGGTCTTAAATAACAACGCGGGTTTATCGCTGACTAAGATGATCAAACTTCCTTTGGGAGGCTCTTCTAATATCTTTAAGAGTGCCCCGGAGGCCTCAGCAGTCAGCTTATGCGCGTTGTCGATAATAAACGCTTTTCTCTTGCCTTCGTATGGCCTTAAACTTATATCCGCCTTAAGCTGGCGTATAGTTTCTATCTTGATCTCCGGTTCAACGCTCTCGATGATACGCACATCAGGATGCTGGTTATTTTCTATCTTTACGCAGGATGCGCATCTATCACAAGCGTCGAGGCCGTCTTCCAGGCAATTTACCTGTTTTGCCAGTGTTTTAGCTGCCAGTTTCTTACCCACGCCTTCGGGCCCGGTAAAAAGATAGCCGCCTTCAAGACGGGATTGCTCAATATAACCCTTAAGTATACTGATCGGTTTATCCTGGCCTTTGATATCTTTAAAGGACATATTTTTCCATGACTTCCCTTATTTTAAGCTGTGTTTTATTTTTATCCGCGTCAACCTTTACGATCTTTATCCTTTTGGGCTCTAAAGACGCTAATTTAAGGTACCCGTTCCTTACGCGGAAATGGTATTGAAGCGATCTTTTCTCGATGCGGTCTTTGGTCGACTCACGATGCTTAAGGCCATCCTTAATAGGCAGGTCTAAGAATATAGTAGCGTCCGGTTTTATGCCGTAAGCGGCGGACTTTCCTACGTTTTTAATAAAGCCTATGTCCACGCCTAATCCGTACCCCTGATAGGCTATAGTTGAATCCAGAAACCTGTCGCAGATAACAATACGGCCTTTAGATAACTCCGGTTTAATAATCTCATCGACGATCTGCGCCCTGGCTGCCATATACAGCAGGGTCTCGCATACCGGCGAGATATTATTCTTTGGCTCTAATAAGATACTCCTGATCTTCTCTCCTAACTCTGTGCCTCCGGGCTCGCGCAGATAAACTACCGGCAGGCCCTTATTCTTTAAATACTCATAGAGAAGCCTGGATTGCGTGCTCTTACCGCAGCCTTCAGAACCCTCAAATGTGATTAATTTACCTTTCATCTCTTCCTTTATTTCAGGGTTTTGCTTCCGCGTGCTGAAATTTCTTGCCGTCTGTTTCAGTTTACTCCTCGTTTCCGCCAGTAGGCTTACGCGGGGCAGGCGTGCTCTAACTCGTCGTAATTCCTCACAGACTCTAATTTAAAACACTGTGCCAAGAAATTTCTAATGCACGCTCCAGCAATAACCCTAAAATTTTATACTATAAGCTATCCGCTAAGATTATAATTTACGACGCCAAGTTGTCCCATCTTTAGTATCTTCCAAGATAATACCTTTTACTTCTAATTCTTTACGTATCTTATCGGCTTCGGGAAAATTGCAGGCTCTCTTCGCATCATTACGCCTATTAATTAAAGATAACTCTTCTTCCGATAGAGATTTAACTCCTATTTTATACAATTGTAAACCTAGTATTCCACCCAACTCAAGTAACAATCCCTTTGCTTGACAAATAAAATTATCAGTATAAATATTCTTATTCATAGCGCTGATTAATTCAAAAATGGAAGCCAAGGCCTGGGGAGTATTGAAATCATCATCCATTGCTTCCATGAATTTATATTTTATACCAACTACTAGATCATTATCTGGCATCTTAAGTAAAACCTTCACATTACTCAATTTTTCCAATAAAATAGTAATCTTTTCGTAAGCCTGCTTAGCCTCCTGGATTTTTCCATCGGTATAATCAACTGGATGGGAATAATGCGTAGATAAAAACAGCAGCTTTAACAAATCCCCATTCTTATATTTATTCAGAAAGTCTTTTACGGTGATAAAGTTCCCCAGGGACTTTGACATTTTCTGTCCGTTGATGGTAAGTAGTCCGTGGTGTATCCAATATCTGGCGAATTTGCATCCTGCGCCTTCGGATTGAGCGATCTCGTTCTCATGGTGAGGAAAGATCAGGTCTATCCCGCCGCCGTGAATATCGAACTCATCGCCTAAAATATCTGAACTCATTACGGAACATTCGATGTGCCAGCCGGGCCTGCCTTTGCCCCAGGGGCTCTCCCAGGAGGGCTCGTTTTCTTTAGCGGATTTCCAGAGCGCGAAATCTAAAGGATTTCTTTTATTCTCGGTAGGAGAAACTCTCGCGCCGGATTCCATTTGGCCCAGCGCCTGGTTTGACAATTTACCGTAATTTCTTGCTTTAGTGATATCAAAATAAACATCGCCGCCGGAAACATAAGCCGTGCCCTTATCAATTAATTTCTGGATGAAAGCCAGCATTTTGGGGATGTATTCGCTGGCCTTAGGCTCAATGATCCCCTCATCTCCTATATTCAGGATCTTTAAGGATTCATGGTAAGAGGAAAGGTATTTGTCCGCTACTTTCTTAAAGCTTGAATTTAAATCCTCGCCCGGGAATTCTTCCCTGGCCTTATTAATGATCTTATCGTCTACGTCGGTAACATTGCGCACAAACTTTACTTCGTATCCTCTATAAACAAGATACCTCCGGATAACGTCAAATATATAGGCGCTCCTGGCGTGTCCGATATGAGGCTCGTCATAAACAGTAGGGCCGCAGACGTACATCTTTATCCGGCTGCCGGATAAAGATGTAAATGCTTCTTTTTTTCGCGTCAGAGAATTATATATATAAAGAGACATTAAAGATGGGCTATTTATTTTCCAGCTTTTCGATTCTTTTCCCTAACTCTTCTAAGGATTGCACTATGGGGTCAAGCACATGGACATGGTCTAAGCTGACATCGATTTTCTTGCCGTCCTGCTTTGTGATCCTCCCCGGTACGCCCACAACCGTAGAATTCACGGGGACATCCTTAATTACTACGGCGTTTGAGCCTATATAAGAATTATCGCCTATGGTAATATTGCCCAGCACTTTCGCCCCTGCCCCGATCACCACATTATTGCCGACCGTAGGATGGCGCTTGCCTTTTTCTAACCCTGTGCCTCCTAAGGTTACGCCTTGATACAGGAGCACATCATCGCCGATGATAACAGTCTCACCAATCACTACTCCCATGCCGTGATCGATAAAAAACCTTTTTCCTATCTTAGCGCCCGGGTGTATTTCGATGCCGGTTGTAAACCTGGAAACCTGGCTTATCAACCGCGCCAAAAAGAACAGGCGCAGCTTATAGAAAGAATGCGCTACTCGATAGGCTATCAAAGCGTGTAAGCCCTGGTAAAGCAAGAGCACTTCCAGCAAGCTCTTGGAGGCGGGGTCTTTTTTCCGGGCGGCATTGATATCTCCATAGAAAAATATCATAATAAGGATAATCTTTGCGATCAATATTGCCAACAATATCAATAATATTTGCAGGACGCAGGATAACATCTTTATCCCTCCCTGGTTAGTATAGCTACGGCGTAGACAGCAATTGCTTTCTTCTCTCCGGTCTCGCCTAAGCCCTGATTTGTCTTGGCCTTTATGTTCACGCGGCCCTCTTCTATGTTCAAGGCTCCGGACATGCTTTTCTGTATTTGTTTTTTAAAAGGTAAAAGTGCCGGCTCCCGGGCGATTATCACCGTATCGATATTAGAAACCTGGTAATTTTGTTCCTTTAGCAGGCCCGCGGTTATTTTTAATAATTCCAGGCTGGAAATGCCGCGGTATTTGGGGTCTGTATCGGGGAAATGCTCGCCGATATCGCCCTTTCCTATCGCGCCCAACAACGCGTCGCATACGGCGTGTATTAACGCGTCTCCGTCAGAATGGCCCAGGAGACCTTTGGTATAAGGGATAAGGACTCCGCCAATAAATAATTTGCGGCCTTCGACTAAAGGGTGGATATCGTAACCAATGCCTATTTTGTATTCCATTCTTTAGCTATCGCTTCCGCTGATACCAGGTCTTCAGGCGTAGTAATTTTGATATTGCTGTAAGAACTTAAAACTACACTTACCGTAGCACCGAGTTTCTCTACCAGCATGGAATCATCCGTTACAGTAACATTCCCGAACTTCTCATACGCCTTTAAGATCAGGTTTTTCTTGAATGCCTGCGGTGTCTGGATCTCCCAGAGGTTTTCTCTATTAAGCGTCTTTTCTACCGTAAATTTACTTACGGTTTTTATGGTGCTTTTTACCGGAACACCCGCGATAGCCGCGCCACTTTCTTTAGCCGCTTTTATTACCGAGGATATCAAACCCTTATCTATAAAAGGCCTGGCCGCGTCCTGTATCAGGACCATATCGGAACAACTGTTTAGAGCTTTAAGGCCGTTACGCACTGAATCCTGTCGCCGTAAGCCGCCCTTAACCACGCCGGCAACCTTGCCTATCCTGTATTGGCTTATCTTTCTGATTATATACCTGGAATTATCAGTATTTGCTACAATAATGATGTCTTTTACTAAAGGATGCCTGCTAAGCGTTTCCAGGCAATATATTATAACCGGCTTACGGTTGATCTCGACTAATGTCTTAAAGGCACCGGGATTTTTAGACCGGGACATTCTACGAAAGAACCGTTTACCCCTGCCGGCCGAAAGGACTATTGCCGTTACATACATACTATCGCTCTATCTTGGTAAAAATCATTCTTCCCGTTTGCGTCTGCAGGACTGAAGTAACTACTACCCTTACTTCCTGCCCGATAAGCCGGCGCGCCTCTTCTATCACCACCATCGTCCCGTCGTCTAAGTATCCGACTGCCTGGTTATGCTCTTTGCCCTCTTTGATCAATTTTATCTGCATCTCTTCTCCCGGAAAAACTACGGGCCTTAAGGCATTTGCCAGTTCATTTATATTAAGCACTTGTATGCCCTGTATGGTCGCTACGCGGTTTAAATTAAAATCAACTGTCAATATCTTTGCTTCCAATAACTTGGCAAGTTTTACCAGCTTGGCGTCCACTTCCGAGGTCTCCGGGAAATCTCCGTCGTGCAGCGATATATCCAGCCCCGATTCCTTCTGCAGGCTATGAAGCATTTCCAATCCGCGCCTGCCTCTCTGGCGCTTTATGGGATCGGTCGAATCAGCGATCTGTTGCAATTCTTTTAACACAAACTTGGGAATGATCATCTTGTCCGCTAAAAACTTTGTTTTACAGATATCCAGGATCCGGCCGTCGATGATCACGCTTGTATCCAGCAAAACAGAACTTTCAGACGTATCCTGCCTGTGGAGTTTTACATAAGGAATAATAACATTAAATTCATCTTTACCGCGCAGTCCTATCAACATTCCGATATAACAAAAAACCAGGGTGAGGGCCAGCCTTATTTGAGAAAGGGAGCCCTGCGAGATAGGTACCAGGCTAAAGGCGTCACCGACTAATTTTGCCATAATCAGGCCTAATATGAGCCCGAACACAATACTAGAAAGCCCTTTTAACGACGCCTTACGCATATGGATCTCAATAATTACGATTATACCTGCGACTAAAACCCCCGCGGCAGCTCCTATGAAACCGTATGGTTCCGGTGCCCGATAGTAACCGACTATTAAGCCAGCTATTAAAAATAAAATACGCGCCACAAATAAATTCATATATTACCTCCTCCGCCTGCCGAAAGACAGGCCTACTTGCTGTTAGGCAAGCTTAATACTATATCCAACGCCTCTTTTAATGTCGAGACAGGAGATAGCTCTATCGCTTTCTTGCCCAGGTTTAAATTCTTGTAATTGTTCCTCGGCAAGATGCAGTGTTTAAATCCTAATTTTTCCGCTTCATTTATACGTAAAGCTGCCTGGGATATACTCCTGATCTCGCCTGCCAATCCGACTTCCCCTAAGACCACTGTATCGGGCATAACCCGCTGGTCACGAAAAGCTGAAGAGACAGCAACAGCCACGCCCAGATCCGCTCCCGGGTCTTCGATCTTTATCCCTCCGGCGGCATTTACAAAGATGTCTTCAGCCTCAAGCGATAAGCCGATGCGTTTCTCCAGCACAGCGACTAATAACACCAGCCGGTTGTAATCAAAACCCTGGGCGCGCCTGCTGGCATAGCCGAAACTGGACCTGCTTACTAATGACTGGACTTCTACTAAAAGCGGCCGGGACCCTTCCAATATCGAAACAACCACCGAGCCGGAAACATCTTTGGGCCTTTCTGACAAAAATATTTCCGAAGGATTCTTGACCTCCGATAACCCTGCCGAACCCATTTCGAATACGCCTATCTCATTAGTAGAGCCGAATCTGTTTTTCACCGCCCGCAAGATCCTGTATACCGAGAACCTGTCTCCTTCAAAATAAAGCACAGTATCTACAATATGTTCTAAGACCCTGGGCCCGGCAAGAGTACCTTCTTTAGTCACATGGCCGATGATAAAAATGGATGTGCCGCTGGTCTTAGCCAGCTGGGTAAGTAAACCGGCGCATTCTCTTACCTGGCTGACACTCCCGGGAGAAGAACTGATAGACGGTTCAAAGCAGACCTGTATAGAATCAACTATTACCACGTCAGGGCCGATCTTTTTTATATATTCCATGATCAAAGACAGGTCTGTCTGATTAACTATGTATAGATTGCCCGATTCCAGCGACCCTAAACGCCTGGCCCTTAATTTTGTCTGGGCTATGGATTCCTCTCCGCTTACATAAAGAACAGTTTTACCCTGCCGGGTCAGCTGATTAGAGATCTGTAATGACACCGTGGATTTACCAACCCCGGGGTCCCCGCCGATCAACACCACCGACCCTCTTACTATCCCTCCGCCTAATACCCTGTCTAATTCCAGTATACCGGTTTTAAGGCGGTTCTCCTCCTGGGCCTGGACATCCTTTAATAAGACTGGTTCATCTTTATATAACGCGGACCTTTCTCTGGGCTTGGCAGCGGATAAGGCGTAGTCTTCTTCCACCAGAGAATTCCAACTGCTGCAATCAGGGCACCTGCCCAGCCATTTAGGCGACTGGTAACCGCAGTTTTGACAACTGAATATTGTCTTGGTCTTCATATAACTATCTATTCTCTTTTGTCTTTATGAGTAATTTCCAGGGATGTTTCCTTATATCGATAACCAGCGCTTCCAATTCGTTATATATTTTATCATCATAAAGGAGCTTGCCGATGGTGCCTTCCTTATTATTTATCCTGTTGATGCCTTGGTCTAACCCGTCGGCGATTTTCTTGGCTAAGACCGTTACCTCATGCATAGGCACGGGATCCTGCCCCGCTAATTTTTGATTAGCAGCCAGGTATTCATTTTTATTGCCGGGCATGATCTCAACATATTTCTCTCCTAAGAGGCCTAATGTGTTGACCCAGATAGTGGAATCAACCGGTATCTTAACACTGCTTTTTACCCAGCAGAGCACCTGGACTCTAGGCTTTAGCTGGGTGGTATCCTTAACCAGGTTAATACGCTTAATCTGGCCTACGTCAACGCCTGAAAACCTGACCGGGGCTCCTATTTTTATGCCATTTACGAAGTTAAACATAAACTTGATCTCGTAGCCTGAAGTCCAGGTCTTAAAACCTCCTATAGATAAAACAAACACGGCCAGGATCATCAAGCCCGCGAAGACAAAAACCCCTACTTTTAATTCCAGTTTTGTTTTCCCGAATATCATTTTATGCCTCCATTATCTGATTTACTTAAATTGCTCCAGGGTCTCTGTTATGGGCCCGTGGCTTAAGCCGTTTATGAATTGGCGCACTACAGGATGCTCGGTATTCTGGATCTCTTCCGGCGTGCCTTCCGCTATGATCTTACCCTGATACATCATAGCTATCCTGTCTCCTACTTTATAGGCGCTCTTCATATCGTGAGTTACTACGATAGAGGTGACCTTCAATTTATCATGCAGGCTTTTTATCAGTTCATTTATATTGTCGGCGGTAATAGGGTCAACTCCGGTCGTGGGCTCATCATAAAGTATTATCTTGGGGTTTATGCATATCGCCCTGGCTAAAGCCACGCGTTTTTTCATGCCTCCGCTTAATTCAGAAGGCATTAAATTTCCGATACCGCATAAACCCACCAGGCACAATGCTTCTTCCGCTTTTTCCAATAATTCTTTAGGGCTGATGTGGCCGTGCTCGATAAAACTAAACCCCACGTTCTCCGCCACAGTCAGGGAATCAAAAAGAGCCCCTCCCTGAAAAACCATCCCGACCTGCATGCGCAGGTCGTTTAAGTCTTCCCGGTTAAAACCCGTGATTTCTTTGGCATTGATAAATATTTTTCCTTTATCGGGCTTAAGCAGGCCGATGACGTGTTTTAAAAGGACGGATTTCCCGCAGCCGGAGCGCCCTATTACCACACAGGTTTCGCCTGTATTTATCTTAAGGCTTAGTTCATCTAAGACCCTGCGGTTATTAAAACTCTTGCTTATCCCTGAGATCTCTATCATAAGTTATGCCTATTTAAGGGAAAATAAAATAAAACAACGCTGTAAAGAAACAGTCGGCAACGATGATCATGATGAATGCCGTAACCACCGAACGGGTAGTAGCGCGGCCGACACCCTCTGCCCCGCCTTCCACGTTAAAGCCTTCATGGCAGCTTACCAGAGCAATGATCATGCCGAAGAATACCGACTTAAGAATACCGGTAAAAAGATCTTTATAAAATAAAGAATCAAAAGTAACGTGCAGGTACATACTGGAAGATATGCCCAGTTTATACACACAGATCAAATAACTGCCGAATATGCCGATTGCGTCGGCATACACTGTCAATAAAGGCAGCATCAGGCTTAAGGCCAGAAAACGGGGGACAACCAGATATTTTATGGGATTTACGGCTAAGGTCTCCAGCGCGTCTATCTGTTCGGTAACCTGCATCGAGCCTAACTCCGCGGTTATAGAAGCGCCTACCCTGCCTGCCACCACCAGCGCGGTAATAACCGGCCCCAGTTCTCTTACAACAGAAAGAGCGACCATGCTGGCGATATAGAGTTCGGAACCTATGCGCTGCATAAAATACGCGGTCTGCAGGGCAAAAATAAAACCGATAAACAAGGCGACCAGCGATACTATAGGGAAGCTGTCGTAACCAGCTTTTTTCGCCTGTTCAAAAATATGGTCTCTTTTTAAGGGGGGGGTAAATGTCAAATAAAGAGTCTGGGCTGTCAGATTAGCCAGCCCCCCGCAAAAATACAAGAAGGAAAGGATCCTGCTGCCGAAATTTATGAAAAAATTATCTATCATGATTCGAAAAGTAACTCGTCGTTCTTACGCGAGACTTTCACGAGAGAGCCGCTCTTGAATTTCTTTGAGATTATCTCGGATGCCAGCGGGTCTTCCAAAAATCTCTGTATCGTCCTTTTTAAGGGCCTGGCGCCGAAGACAGGATCAAAACCTTTTTCGATAAGCAGATCCTTTGCCTCCAGGCTTACCTCTAGGCCTATATTCTGCTCACGCAGCCTTTCAGCTACGTGGCTGATCTCAATATCAATGATACGCTGTAGGTCCTCTTTGACCAGCTGCCGGAAAACAATTATATCGTCTATGCGGTTTAAGAATTCCGGTTTAAAGGTCCTCTTTACCTCCTCAAGCAATTTATCCTTCATCTCCTGGTAAGTGATCTCTTCCTTCTGGGTTTTAAAACCAAGAGAGCCGGTCTTGCGGATCAATTCCGCTCCGACATTGGAAGTCATAATAATGATCGTATTCCGGAAATCAACTTTTCTGCCGAAGCTATCCGTAAGCCGCCCGTCTTCGAATACCTGAAGGAGCAGGTTAAATACATCCGGATGCGCTTTCTCGATCTCATCTAATAGTATAACCGAGTAAGGCCTGCGCCTCACCTTTTCAGTAAGCTGTCCTCCCTCTTCATAGCCCACGTATCCCGGAGGAGCTCCTATTAAACGGGAAACGTTGAATTTCTCCATATATTCTGACATATCCAACTGTACGAGCGCGTCTTCGTCGCCAAACATGAACTCAGCCAGCACGCGCGCAAGAAGGGTCTTGCCGACTCCGGTAGGGCCTAGGAATATAAATGAACCAATGGGCCTCTTAGGGTCTTTTATACCGGCGCGCGAACGCCTTACCGCGTGGGCGATCGCCGAAATAGGCTCGGCCTGCCCTATTACATGCTTATATAGTTCCTCTTCTATCTTTAATAATTTTTCGCCCTCTTTCTCTTCCAGCCTGACTATGGGTATGCCTGTCCACTGGGCGACGATCTTGGCGATATCTTCTTCTGTTACTTCCGGCCGTGTCTTATCTTTGGTCTGGGACCATTCGCGGTTTAACTGCTCTAATTCCTGGCGCGCGCCCCTCTCCTGGTCCCTTAACGATGCCGCCTTCTCAAAATCCTGGCTTTTTATATACGCCTCTTTTTCCTTGCGCAGCGCTTCTACTTTTGCTTCCAATTTCTTTATATCCGGAGGCACAACCAGAACATTCAGCCTCGCCCGGGAACCTGCCTCATCCATTAAATCGATCGCCTTATCAGGCAGGAACCTGCCTGAAATATAACGGTCGGATAACTTTGCTGCCGCCTCAAGCGCATCGTCGCGAAACGTTACGCGGTGATGCGCTTCATACTTATCACGCAGCCCCTTTAATATTTCCACGGTCTGATCTACGGTAGGAGGCTCAACCATGATAGTCTGGAACCTTCTCTCTAACGCGGCATCTTTCTCAATATACTTTCTGTATTCATCAATAGTGGTGGCTCCGATGCATTGCATTTCTCCGCGGGAAAGCGCGGGTTTTAAGATATTGGAAGCGTCTATAGCGCCTTCAGCGGCACCCGCCCCTACCAATGTATGCAGCTCGTCGATAAATATAATGACATCCTGGGAACGTTTTATCTCTTCCATTACCGCTTTGATCCTCTCTTCAAACTGCCCGCGGTATTTGGTGCCGGCGACCATTAACGCCAGATCCAGGACAACAATACGCTTATTCCTTAACACCTCCGGGATATTCCCCTCTACAATTGACTGCGCCATGCCTTCGACTATGGCGGTTTTACCCACGCCTGCCTCGCCTAATAATACTGGATTATTTTTGGTGCGCCGGCTTAATACCTGTATAACCCGTTCTATCTCCAGGTGCCTGTCGATTACCGGATCAAGCTTATTTTCTTTTGCCAGCGCGGTCAGATCACGGCCAAAGGCATCCAGCGCCGGAGTCTTGGTCTTGGCCTGTTGTCCCCCCTGGCCAAAACTGGGTAAAGCAGAACCCAGAAGCTCCATTACTTCGCTCCTCACTGTATTTAAATCCATCCCTAAATTCAATAATACCTGCGAAGCTATGCCTTCGCCTTCGCGGATAAGCCCCAGTAGGAGATGTTCGGTGCCGATATAATTATGCCCTAAAGAACGCGCCTCTTCAGCCGCCAGCTCCAGCGCTTTCTTGGCGCGCGGAGTAAAAGGTATATCTCCGATGATCTGGGTGGTCGGGCCGGGCTGGACCAGCTTTTCGATCTCCAGGCGTATGTTCTCTAAAGAAACACCCATCTTTTCCAATACCGCCGAGGCCACGCCTTCGCCTTCGCGGATAAGCCCTAATAATATATGTTCCGTGCCGATATAATCATGATTAAAACGCCTGGCTTCTTCTTTGGCTAAAATGATTACTTTTCTTGCTCTCTCGGTAAACCTGTTAAACATACTACCTCCCGTTATAATATTTTTAATCTATCCCTGATCAGATCAGCGCGTTTTACATCCCGCTCCTGCGCGGAAAGCTTCTTATTTTCTATCTTCTGCAAATGCGCGGGCTGCGTGATAATAAACAATTCATTGATCGCGGCCCGGTTGATATCTTTAAGTACCCCCAGGTCAACTCCTAACCTCACCATAGACAGCAGTTCTATCGTCTCCTGGCTGGATATGATATAGGCGCTCTTAAGTATGCCCAGGCTGCGGTTTATCCTGTCTTCTAAGACCGCCTTGTTTTTAGAAAGCATCACTTCCCTTGCCTGATTTTCCTGCTCTATGATCTGGCGGATGATCCCATTAATACTGTTAATGATCTCGTCTTCACTGTGCCCTAAAGAAACCTGATTGGAGATCTGGAAAAAGTTACCGCTTGCCTGCGTGCCTTCACCATACAGCCCCCGCGTGGCAAAACTCAATTTCGCGATGGCGGCTAATACGCGGTCTATCTGATGGGTCATTACCAGCGCCGGCAGATGCAGCATTACCGAACCGCGCATACCCGTGCCTGTATTCGTAGGGCAGGCTGTAAGATACCCCCACTCCTGGCTGAAGGCAAAAGGCAGTTCTTTGTTCATGCTCTCGTCTATTTCGTTGATAATATTCCAGGCTTCAAAGAGATTAAACCCCGACTGCATTACCTGCATGCGGATATGGTCCTCTTCATTTATCATTATAGACACGATCTCTTCATTATCTATCACTACCGCTTTATGATTTGTTTTCTGGGCATGCTCCAAAGACATAAGATGCCTTTCTACCAGGAATTGCTTATCTATACTATCCAGATCCGCCAGCCTGAATATGGTTGTCTGTTTCAAGTAGTTGATCTTAGAGACGGCCTCTTCAACTGTCGTTAAAACCTGCTCGCCCTGTTTTTTATCCGCCCAGTGCGGAAAAGCCATTCCCTCCAGATTCCTGGCCAGGCGTATACGGCTGGAAATCACAATATCCGAATTAGGGCCTGTGCTCTTAAGCCATTCACTGGTATGTTTTAGAAGATCACTCAGTTCCATTCTTCTCCATCTCTTTTATCTGATCGCGTATCTTGGCGGCCTCTTCAAACGCCTCCGCCTCAATTTTATTCTGAAGCTTAGCGCGCAACTCGCGCAGGCCTTCTTCTTTCTTCGGAGACTTAACAGCCTTAAAAGGAGACTTACCGAGATGCTGGCCTGAACCGTGTATCCTTTTTAACAAAGGCCCGAGGTATTTCTTGAATGAATTATAGCATTCCCCGCATCCTAACCGGCCTATCTTTTTAAAATCCGCGAAGGTAAGGCCGCAGCTTGCGCATTTAACGGCTACCAAAGCCTCCGCTTCTTTAGTATTGGGCTTGGTAAATTCTGTCATACCGGCCAAGAGGTCGCTTAATCCGAATTGCTGCTCCATCTGCGCGTTCTTCTGGCGCGCGCACTCTTCGCATAAGTGCAGCTCATTCATTTGCTCGTCTATGATTTCCGTCAGATGCACGGTCGCCGGATTCTTACCGCAGATATCGCATAACATTAATATCTTACTCCTTCTTCTTTTGTCAGCTCCTTGAATTTCTTCATGATATCCAAGGTGAGCTTACCGGGTTTGCCTGTGCCGATAACACGGCCATCGACATTAACCACGGGGATGATCTCCGCCGCTGTCCCGGTCAGGAAACACTCATCGGAAATATACACCTCATGGCGGGTGATCACATGTTCGTGCACGGGTATCCCATTGTTCCGGGAGATCTCTAATACCGCGTCGCGGGTAATGCCTCTTAATGTCCCCATGCACTGCGGAGGAGTATAGAGATGGTCGCGTTTTACAATAAAGATATTATCCCCGGTGCACTCGGCGACATAGCCTAAAGAATCCAGCATTATTGCCTCATCAAAACCGGCGTTGCCCGCCTCAATCTTGGCTAAGATATTATTCAAATAATTCAATGATTTGATCTGAGGGTTTAACGCCTCAGGCAGGTTCCTTATTGTGGGCACGGTAATTATTCTTAATCCTTCCTTGTATAACTTTTCCGGATACAGCGCTATTTTGTCGGCGATGATTATAACTGTAGCACCCCCCGTGCATTTACGCGGGTCTAATCCCAGGTCTCCTTCGCCGCGCGTAACTATCAGCCTGATATAAGCGTCCTTAAGATTATTCGCTTTTAAAGCCGCGACAACCGCCTTGATCATCTGCCCCCTGGTCAAAGGGATCTTCAACATTATGCTCTGCGCTGATTCAAAAAGCCGGTCAATATGTTCTTTTAACTTAAATACCAGGCGATTATAAGAACGTATGCCCTCAAAAACTCCGTCGCCGTATAAAAGCCCGTGGTCAAACACAGAGATCTTTGCTTTATTCTTCTCATAAAATTTACCGTTGATATAGATCTTCATGCCGCCTCCTCCCTATGCCTAATTCACGAGTACGCCGTCTCTTAAATAATATACCTTATCCGCTGTTTTTGTTAAATCTATATTATGCGTCACTAAAACAACCGTCATTTGGTTTTCCAGGTTTATTTTCCTGATCAAAGAAATTATTTCGTCTCCGGTCTTGGAATCAAGGTTCCCCGTCGGCTCATCGCACAAAAGAAGGCTCGGGCGGTTAACCAGGCTGCGGACAATGGACACTCTCTGCTTTTCCCCTCCCGAGAGCTGATTGGGGAAATGCGTGGTCCTTTGGCCTAAGCCCACCTCTTCTAAAAGGCTCAACGCGTTTTCCCGCATACTGCAGCTTGAGGAGCGCGGCTTGCGGTTGATCAACGCGGGCATAAGCACATTCTCTAAAACCGTAAACTCCGATAATAGATGGTAAAATTGGAACGCGAAGCCTATTTTTCTATTTCTTACCGCGGAGATCTCGGCGTCGTTTAACCGGTAGATATCTTCCTCTTCAAAAATAACCCTGCCTTCCGTAGGCATATCCAGCCCGCCTAATATATGCAGCAGCGTGGACTTACCCGCGCCTGAAGGCCCCACGATAGCCACAAACCTGCCCTTCTCTATGCGTAGATCTATGCCCTTTAGGACTGCCAGGGATTTCTTGCCGTTATTATAAACCTTGCGGATATTCTTTGCCTCTAACATAAAGGTCCTTACTCGTACCTTAAGGCCTCCACTGGTTTTAATTGGCTGGCCTTTGCTGCCGGGTATACAGTAGAAATCAAGACAATAGCCATAGCGGCCACGGTGATCAAGACGATGTCCGGCCAGAACACTATAGACACAGGCAATCTATCAATATAATATACATCCTTGGGCAATTTTATGAATTGGTATTTTTTAAGCAGGCCGCACAGGGTAACACCGCCGAATATGCCGAAGATAACGCCCAGTGTCCCGATAAGCAGGCCTTCATAAGTAAAGATCCTTCTTATGTCCGAAGAAGTCATACCCAGGGTCCTTAATATGCCTATATCCTTGGTCTTTTCCACGACCATGACTATCAGAGTGCTTATGATATTAAAAGACGCTACCAATATTATCAAGGTTAAAATGATAAACATGGTGAATTTCTCTAATTCCAGGGCGGCAAAGAAATTCTGATTTGCCTCCATCCAGGTCTTTAAGTTATAATTGAGGCCTAAAACAGCCGAGAATTCCTGCTTTACTTTATCCGCTAAATACAGATTATCCAGCTTTATGGCTACGGCGCTTATCTGGCCGTATAAACCCAGCATCTCCTGGGCGCTCTTTAAATGCACGAACAAAAGATTCATATCGTAATCGTACATCCCGGAATTAAAGATGCCCGTCACTTTCAGATTATATTGCTTGCCTAACGGCGATATAACCGTAAGATTGGAATTTAACCCTAATCCCAGATATATGGCTAATTCTTTTCCGATGATGACGCCGTCGCTCTTTAAGCCGTCGATATCTCCGGAGATAACGTATTGCTTTATCTTGGTCACTTCGGTTTCTGTGGAAGGTTCTATGCCTTTTAAGCCTACCGCCAGGAACCTGTTGCCTTCCTTGATCAATAACTGGCCCTGAATATAAGGGCTTATGCCTTTGACGCGCGGGTTTGAAGAAATCTTCCTGGCTAAGGCCTCGTATTCATCATTGCTTATCGGCTTATAACCCGATAAGGTAATATGCGAATAATTTCCCACGATCTTATCGCGAAGGTCTTTATCAAAACCGGTCATTACGGCGATAACCACGATCAAGGCCGTCATGCCTATGGCCACTCCCATGATAGAAATAACGCTGATCAGGGAGATGAATTTTTCTTTCCTCTTGGTGATTAGATACCGCCAGCTTATGAATAATTCTGTTTTCATTTTATGCCGGGGTTCTCCCCCGAAGGGGGCTGTTCCTGATCTTCTGGCCGTAACAACGGAAACAGGATCACATCTCTTATAGACGGTTGGTCTAAAAGCAGCATCACTAATCTATCTATGCCAATGCCTAAGCCGCCCGCAGGAGGCATACCGTGTTCTAAGGCTAAACAATAATCATCGTCCACATTCTTCCCTTCGCCGGGGTTTAATTCCCTGACCTCTTCTTCAAAACGTCTTCTTTGTTCAAGAGGGTCATTTAACTCTGAATAGGCATTGCCGGTCTCCAGCCCCGCTATGAACAACTCAAACCTCTCGCAGATATGGGGGTTGTCTTTCTTGCCCTTGGCAAGCGGAGATAAATTCGTAAAATAGTCCGTAACAAATGTCGGGCTTATACTTAGATCTTCTTCCAGTATTTCCTCGATTATCTTGTTTACCTGCGAACGGGAAAGGCGGGTCTTATCTTTTGCCAATCCCTTGATTTGTAATTTCTTCAACATGACAGCTACCTCATCGCCCGCGTCGATATCAAACTTCTCCTTAACCATTTCAGAAAAAGAACGCCTCTGCCACGGAGGAGCTAAATTTATAGCCTTGCCCTGATAGACGATCTCTTCCTTACCCAAGACCTCCTTAGCTACGTAAGCGATCAGGTCCTGGGAAAGCTGCATCATATCTTCATAGTCGGCATAAGCTTTGTAAACCTCAAGCATGGTAAATTCAGGATTATGCCTTGTAGATACGCCTTCATTACGGAAAGAACGGTTTATTTCGTATACGCGGTCAAGCCCCGCGACTAAAAGCCTTTTTAGATACAGCTCCGGGGCGATCCTTAGATACAGATCAAAATCATATTCATTATGATGCGTCTTAAAAGGCCTGCCTGCCGCCCCACCGGCGATCGGATGCATCATAGGGGTCTCTACCTCCAGGAATCCTTTCTCGTCTAAGAAGCTCCTTATGGCTTTAATGATCCTGGAGCGCATCAAGAATACTTTTTTTACCTCTTCATTCGCGACTAGATCTAAATAACGCTGCCGGTAACGCAGTTCTATGTCTTTTAAGCCATGCCATTTCTCAGGCAAGGGCCTTAAGGCTTTTGCGAGCACGGCAAACCCTTCTGCCTTAACCGTAGGCTCACCGCTATGGGTCTTAAATAACTCGCCTTTTATTTCTATAATATCGGCGATATCCACGTCGTCAAAAACAAGAAAGCCCTCTTGGCCTAAGATGTCAGCCTTAACATAAAGCTGTATTCTTCCCGTAGAGTCTCTTAAATCCAAAAACAGCACTTTGCCGTGAGAACGCTTAGCCATGACCCTGCCGGCGACAACAACCTTCATGCCTTCCTGAAATTTAGCCAATACTTCTCCGATATCCATACGGGACCGGTCAGGCCTGTCGTAAGCAGGGATATTTTTCTTCTTAAGGGACTCTAATTTATCCCTTCTCTGTTGTAGGATTTCATTTAGTTCCATAGAGTTATAATTATATCTTATATCTATTTTCCTGTCAATATATTCACGGTGGGCAGAAAGAATCAGGGGGACGGTTCTATTTCTTAGAACCGTCCCCCTGGTTTTTGCGAGAAAACTTAAGCCTTGTATTCAGAAAGCTGTTTTATGCGCTTGAGCATATTGGGGTGGGTACTTAACGCTTCTAATAACCTGTCGCCAAAACTCAAATGTATTTTCTTTATCCTTAACTGCTCTAATTCATGGATATCCAGGGTCCCGCTCTTATCTAAGTCAAGCTGGCTTAATTCTCTGATATCTTTTAATGCCCGTGAAGGATCATTAACAAAGAACGCCTTTAGGCCTTCAGTTTCTTTTAAGGTCTCTTTATCCATACGCGCGGAGCCATAAACAAGTTTATACAGGCTTGAGGCCAGGGCGGAAGGCTGGTTACCCAATAGCACAGAGCCTTTGTCTGCGAAATATTCCCTGATACGCGAGGCATAAAGCACCAGCAAATTAGTAATGAAATAAAATAAAAACGCGGCTAAGCCTATAAGAACGGTATTGCCGCCTCTTTCATCACGCCTGCGCCCATAAAATAAAAACTGCCAGGCGATACGATACATGATCATCGGGATAACCGAAAGGAGAGTAATGGTCAGGACATCGCGGTTCTTAAGATGGCTTAACTCATGGCCCAGGACAGCCCTTAATTCATCTTCGTTTAGCAGCCGCAGGATCCCTTCTGTGACACAAACCCGTCCGTCTTTTAAAGACCTGCCAAAAGCAAAAGCGTTGGGGATAGGGATCTGCGCGATACCTATTCTAGGCATAGGGATCTGCGCTCTTTTAGCCAGATCTTCTACTATTTGATAAAGCTTAGGGTAATCCTCTTTCTTGACATATTTTACCCGCATCGTCCATTCTACTATCTTTGGCCCGATCATATACTGGATAAATATCATTACTAACGACAATATAAGATAAAAGTAGAAATTGGTTACTCCCAGGTACGAACCGATCATAACAATGACCGCGTAAATAATGGCAAAAAGGGCAGCCATTAAAAGCCACATCCTTAATTTTAAGAACAACATTTTACATCCCTCCTATTAGATTTTTTTCTCAAGCCTTCCAGATCAAGAATACGCCTAAGCCAAAAAACAAAACTGCCATTAGTATCTTTATAGTTAAAAGGTGTTTCTTTAAGAAAGCGGAGAATTGCCCTGATGTAACCCCTAATAAAGCAAAGAGAAATATAACCAGCAAAGGCGTGATAAACATAAGATTATACAACAAAAGATAGGCTAAAGCCTGCAATTTAAGTTCAGTTGTCTTTAAAATAAAGCTTATGGTGGGCAAATAAGTCTGCCCTGTGCAGATCGCCTCCAGGATAGATACTAAAAATCCGGTAAATAAAGCGGTTATCCCTAACCTAAAGACATGTTTTGGCAATGACTGCCCTTCTGCCTTAGACGGTTTAGTCTTTCTATAATGCATGCCAATAACATAATGTATCCTGTTTTTAATTGACTCCGGCAGCTGCAATAACATCCCTTGAGTGTCTTTATCTTTCCTGAATTTCAGGAAATCATGGGCCGCCAGTATCGCCAATACAATACTGAATAACCCGATTGAAATATTTAATACCTTAGTCAATACCCAGAACCCTTTTAATTGATAAATAAAATTAAATATGCCTAAGCCGACCAAAAGATAGGTAAGGAACACGGCGGATACAAAAGAAAGGCCGATAACAATCAACTCTTTCTTTCTGTATCCCTGCAGGGCTAAAAAAGAAATAAAGAAAACGATCACGGTAAAGGCGCAAGGATTGATCCCGTCGATCAAACCCGCTCCGATAACAGTAATAAGGGCAAAACTCCTGAAACGCGCGGTTAGATCTACTACCGGCAGGGCCTCCTCTTTAACAGCGTTGACTAACGGCCCCCTGCTAATCAGGGACTTAAGGGTGCTCACGATCTCTTTTTTATTGCTCAAGAATTTTCCTTCAAAGAAAAAAACCGGCAGATCTATCTCTGCTGCTTCCTTATATTCCGCCCTCAAGCTCAACAGGAATTTATAATTATCCATATTGGTTATATCGCGGTACTCTATCTGGATCAAGCCGCCAAACTCCTGGTTTATTTTTGGCACTAAGTCGCTTTTTGCTTCCACGCATTTATTACAGCCTGGAGAATAAAAAATGAATAATTTACGAAGAGACGAAGGGGTATCCTGCGCGTAAGCGAAACCGCAGCTTACTGCCATCCCCAGGATAAAGACAAAAGTAAAATAAATTTTCTTATAATTCATAGCGCGCCTATTACTTTATGATCTTAGCCGCTGCCTTTAAGGCTTCGGCCTTGTTCTTAATCTTTCCTATCGCCTGTAATTCTTCTATCTCGGATAAAATCCTGCCGATCAAAGGCGAGGGCTCTAATTTTAATTTCTTTATCAGGTCATCCCCGTTTATCAGCCGCGGCAGCTTCTTTTCTTTTGACCTCTTAAAATATTCTTTAATAAGCCCCAGGGATATCTTTTCATGGTGGAGGCGTAATTCTTCGGTAGTCAACGGCCCCTTAGTGGCGCGCTGGTCAGCGACGGATAATAAAAGCGTGCTTACGGCTTCGCTGCCGGAGTCGCGGAAATACCTGAATACCGCCCGGGGGCTGAGTTCTTCAATGCCGGCCATATACCCCGGCCTTAAATGCCATAGCACCATCTTATGCAGAGAGTATATCTCGTCGCAGGAAAGCTTAAGCCGCCTTACGATATTTTTACTGATATCCAAACCCACCCTTTCATGTCCGTGGAACCTGACCCTGCCGTTCTGGCGGCGCAGGGTATCGGGTTTGCCTATGTCATGCAAGATCAGCGCTAATTTTATCAATGCCCCGCGTTTTCTATCTCCGCAAATATATTCATTCAGGTAATTCTGGATCTCTTTGTTGTTTTTGGTTTCTTTAACCAAAACCTCCAGCTGCCTGACTGCTTCTAAGCTGTGCCTCCAGACGTCAAGATGATGATACCTCCCCTGTTTTACTCCGCGCATCTTCTCGGTTTCAGGAAAGATTATTTTTAAGATCCTTAATTTATCCATCATGGCCAGGTAATCAAAGGCATGGGGGCTCTCAAAGATCTTAAACAGCTCGTCGCGGATACGCTCGCTGGAAACATCCCGCAGCTTCTTTTTTTCTGATTCCGCCAATTTCAGGGTTGTTTTATCTATTTTAAATCCCAGCAGGCAGGCAAAGCTAAAAATGCGCAATATCCTTAAAGGGTCTTCGGTGAATGCCTTTTTGTTTGCTACCTTTATTATCTTTGCTTTCAGGTCTTGCCTTCCTTTATAAGGATCAACCAAGAGGCTATCCGGATCATTACACTTAAGATAGCTTTCTAATTCCAGCGCCATAGAGTTTATGGTAAAGTCGCGGTGAAAAAGGTCATCTTCTAAAGTTTCCTCCCGGAAATCCGTAAAATCCAGGGTACATACCTTATCTTTTATTTTTTTAACCAGGCGGCAGGCGCCGCGCTCTTTATCTAAAACGACAAAACCGGCCTTGATCTCTCCAGAAAGATCCCTGCCGAAATTTATGGCCCCTCTTTTTAAACAGAAATCAATATCCGGATTATCCTTTTCTCTGTTTAAAAGGGAATCGCGCAAGATCCCTCCCACCAGGTAAAGCTTTATTTTCTTCGCCCTGGCGAAAGAATAAACTAATCTTAATATAGCTTGATTTCCCAAACTAAACCTGAAGCAACCCATTTATTTATTTTTCCTTATTAAATATCTCCGCCCGTTTGATGATGTCGTCTTCGACAAATATGGGCGTATGCGCCCTTACGGCAAGGGCAATGCTGTCTGAAGGGCGGGCATCTATGATCTTTATGGAGCCGGATGCGGTTTTTAGGACTATCTTGGCATGGAAAGTATTATCTTCTAATTTATCAATAATGATCTTATCGATAGTAGCTTCTAAATCCTTTATGGCGGAATGCAAGAGGTCGTGAGTCAAGGGCCGAGGAGGACTAAACCCGCTGATCTTTAATTTTATCGCCGAAGCCTCAGGAAGGCCTATAACAATAGGCAGTATCCTGGTGCCTTCTTTTTCCTTTAAAACAATAAGCTGGTCATGCCTTTTTTCATCAATTACGATCTTATTTAATTCCATCTCTACCATGGTTAAAATTTCTTCCTTGCCTGGGTTTTGCGTTTCTCTTTGCCTAAAATATCCTTTAATTCCACCATAAATTGCCCGACGTCCTTGAATTGCCTGTATACGGAGGCAAACCGGACATAGGCCACATCATCTAAGGCCTTTAATTTCTCCATAACTAATTCTCCAACGCGTGAGGAATGGACTTCGCGGTCGGATTTCTTTTGCACGGCGCGCTCTATCTGCGTGATGATCTCTTCCATCTTCTCCATACCAATAGGCCTCTTCTCGCAGGCCCTGATAATGCCGGAGAGTATCTTCTTGCGGTCAAACGGCTCGCGCCGGCCGTCTTTCTTTATCACCATTAAAGATACTTCTTCAATATATTCATAGGTAGTAAAACGTTTGCCGCAATTCAGGCATTCGCGCCTTCTGCGCACCGCTGACTCTTCAGCCGTAGCGCGGGAATCCACAACCTTGTCCTCTTTGTAGCCGCAATAAGGGCACTTCACTTAAGCCTCGCTCTTATTATTTTTATCCCGGCCTCTTTAAGCATCCGCTGGGCTAATTCATCAGGATAGCCTTCCAGCATTACCACCTTTTTAACTCCGGCGCTGATCAGCATTTTAGTGCAGGTTACGCAGGGTTGATTAGTTACATAAAGGACGGAATCCTTTAAGTCTACTCCATGGATTACCGCCTGGATTATTACATTCTGCTCCGCGTGCAGGCCCCTGCATAATTCCTGGCGCTGGCCTGAAGGGATATTTAATTTCTGGCGGATGCAGCCGGCATCAATACAATGGGCTAAACCAGAAGGCACACCGTTATATCCGGTGGCTAAAATCCTTTTATCGCGGACCGCCACAGCTCCTACGTATCTGCGCAGGCAGGTTGAGCGCCGGGAAACAAGCTTGGCCATCTCTAAAAAATATTCATCCCAACTCGGGCGTTCCACAGATTTCCCCGGCAGACAAGGCTGCCCCGGGCCCGCATAGTGGGATTTTAGTATATTCTTACGGGATATATTTTTCTTTTTCATATTTTCTTGAATAGCTCCGGATAGAGGGGGAATTTCTTTGTCAAGATCAATACTTCTTTTTTGATTTTTGAGAGCGCCTCAAGATCGTTACTTAGGGCTATGGCATCGTTTATAAACCGGGCGATCTTCTGCATCTGGAGCTCTTTCATCCCGCGGGTAGTCACCGCGGCAGTGCCTAAGCGTATGCCGCTGGCAACATTGGCGCTTTTTTTGTCAAAAGGAATGAGGTTTTTATTCACGGTAATACCAGCGTGCCCTAAGACCAAAGACGCGTCGCTTCCGGTAATGCCTTTTCCGGATAGATCTACCAGCATTAAATGCGTGTCAGTGCCTCCGGAAACTATACGGAATCCATACCCGGCCAAAGATTTAGCAAGTTCCCGGGCATTTTTTACTACCTGTTCCTGATAAACTTTGAATTTCGGGCTCATTGCCTGACGAAAAGCAATGGCCTTAGCGGCAATAACATGCATTAAAGGGCCTCCCTGTATACCCGGAAAGATGATAGAGTCTATTTTCCTGGCAAATTCTTCTTTACAGATGATAAATCCGCCCCGCGGCCCGCGCAATGTCTTATGAGTGGTAGAAGTAACAAATTCAGCGAAAGGCACCGGCGAAGGATGGACGCCCGCGGCGACAAGCCCGGCAATGTGCGCCATGTCCACAAAAAGATACGCGCCTACTTTATCGCAGATCTTACGGAATTGCTTAAAGTCAAGTATCCTGGGATACGCTGAGGCTCCTGCCAGGATCATTTTAGGCTTATGTTTTTTCGCTAAGCTTAAAATATTATCATAATCCAATGTTTCGGTCTTTGGGTCCAAGCCATAACCGATAACATTATAGAACATGCCGGAGAAATTATGCGGGTGGCCGTGCGTTAAATGCCCTCCTGAGGCCAGGTCCATCGCTAAAACCGTATCGCCTAATTTCAACGCGGAAAAATAAACCGCCATATTCGCCTGACTGCCGGAATGCGCCTGGACATTGACATGTTCAGCCCCAAACAATTTCTTTGCCCGTTCGATAGCCAATGTTTCGGCGTCATCTACGTATTCGCATCCGCCATACCAGCGGCGGTGAGGATACCCTTCAGCGTATTTATTGGTAAGGACCGAACCCTGCGCTTCAAGCACGGCAAGAGAAGCAAAATTCTCGGAGGCGATTAACTCCAGGTTATCTTCTTCTCTTATTATTTCATTCTTTATCGCGTTATAAATTTCCGGATCGATATTCTTTATGTGTTCCACTTTTTTCGGCTCCTTATCTCTTTTTCAATATCTTTTATCCGGTTCAGGCGCGCCTTGTGCCTGCCGCCCTGGAATTTTGTATTTAACCAAACTCCCGCGATCCTTCTGGCTAACGCGGAGTTTACGAAAGCGGATCCCAAGACCAGCACATTGCTGTCGTTGTGCTGGCGGGAAAGCCGGGCCGCCTTTATGTTATAACATAGCGCCGCGCGCACTCCGGGCAGCCTGTTTGCCACGATAGAGTTGCCTATACCGCTCTTACAAATAAGAATGCCTCTTTCCACCCTGGCACCGGATATTTCTTTAGCTAAGGCGTAGGCGAAATCAGGATAATTACAGCGCTCCTTTGAATAAGTGCCTAGATCTTTTATCTTCAGGCCTTTATTTTTCAGGTAAGGCTTTAATTTTTCTTTAAGCATGAATCCCGCGTGATCAGAAGCTATGGCTATGCGTTTCATATTATACTGCTTATCCTTTCCACGGATTCTTTAATTACCTCAAAGGTCTTTTCGTAAAACTCTACGGGCTTACCTATAGGATCGTCTATCTCCAGGCTATTATCGCTTATTTTAGCAAATTCTTTTAATAAGAAAAGCTTAAATTTTACTTCAGGGAACATTTCTAAGATCCTTTTTTCCTGCAGCTGTTCCATCACCAGGATCATGTCGGCTTTCTTGACCATATCCGGGGTTATTCTTTGTGAAATATGTCCGGACACATCCATCCCCCTTTTTCTTAAAATCTCCCTTGTTGACTCTGTCGCGCCCGTTCCCCCCATCATCATTATACCGGCAGATACAACTTCAACGTCATCCCTGTTTTTTTCTTTCAATATCTTTTTTAAAACAGCTTCAGCCATTACTGAACGGCAGGAATTCCCCGTGCAGACAAAAAGAATGTTTTTCTTCCGCAGTATAGCCAGGATATCTTCTTTTTTTACCGCCCCTTCTCTTAAAACTTCAGGCGGCAGGACAGTCAAGTCTACAATGGAAGATTCGATCCCCAGCCTGGCGCTGCCTGCGTCTATGGCAAGTTCTACCAGCCCGTTTAAGTCCTTTATCGCCTCCGAGAAATTTACCGGAGCGGGCTTTCCGGAGATATTTGCCGACGGACAAATTATAGGCACGCCTGCCTGCGCGATTATCTCCAAAGCAACTTTATTATCCGGCATACGCAGGCCGATAGTGCCAATACCGGAGGCGCCTCCGCTGTTCTTGGACTTAAGTATAAGCGTCAATGGCCCGGGCCAGAATTTATCTATAAGCCTGTAGGCAGAAGCCGGGATAGCGCTGGCGAATTCTTCTATTCTTTCTTTTTTATCTACATGCAGGGAAAAGGGCTTGTTTTCCGGCCTCTTCTTTATTTTATATAACCTGCCCAATGCTTTGTTGTTGGACATATCAGCCGCTATACCGTAGACTGTTTCCGTAGGAATGATCACCAGCCTGCCGTCCTTTAAGGCATCGGCAGCTTCTTTGAGGCGGCTCTGTTCGGGCCTTTCAGGGCTTACCTTGATTATTTTAGTAGAGATCATAAAACTACCGGCGTATTCTTTACTTTTGCGGCCATTTCTTTCTTGTATCTGCGCATCTTTAAAGATATCTTTTTATTCCTGATACCCAGGATCTCCAGAGAAAACAACGCGGCGTTCCTGGCTCCGGCTTTGCCGATAGCCATGCACGCCACCGGAATTCCCGCCGGCATCTGGACTGTAGATAGCAATGAATCCAGGCCCTTAAGGCTCTTTGTTTCAATAGGGATACCTACAACCGGCAACGCGGTATGAGAGGCAACTACCCCGGCTAATGCCGCTGCCCCGCCTGCGGCGGCAATAAAAACCTTAACGCCTCTTTTTGGCGCGGCTTCCACGTATGCGGATAGTTCTCTGGGCGTGCGGTGCGCGGATAAAATTTTAATTTCAAAACCAACTTTAAATTCTTTAAGGATATTAACTGCTTCACTGACTATCTCTAAATCCGACTGGCTGCCCATGATTATGCTTATCGCGTTATTGCTCATCTTGCCTCCATTGCTTTCTTGCCGATATCCCGTCGATAATACATGCCGTCAAAATGTATTTTCTCTAACGCCTGATAGGTCTTATCAACCGCTTCTTTTATTGTGCCGCCTAATCCGGTTACTCCCAATACCCTGCCGCCGCTAGTAAAAACCCGCTCCTTGCCGCAAGCGGACTGTTTTTTTGTCCCGGCGTGGAATACCACTACGTCTTTAAGCCCGGCCGCATCATCTAAGCCGGATATCTCTTTTCCTTTTTCGTATTCTCCGGGATACCCCTTTGACGCGCAGACAGTACATACAGAGGCGCGGCTGTCCCAGTTAAGGCTTTTATAGCGGGACAACTTTCCATCTGTAGCGGCTAACATTATTTCCAACAAATCCGATTCCAAGCGCGGTAATATCGCCTGTGTCTCCGGGTCTCCAAAGCGCACATTGAATTCCAGGGCTTTTGGCCCGTCGCTGGTCAGCATGATCCCGGCATATAAAACACCTCTATATTCTATGCCTTCTCGAGCTAAACCGTCTATCGTCCTGTAAACTATCTTATCTAATATCTCTTTAAATAATTCTGGAGTTACCACAGGCGCGGGCGAATACGCTCCCATGCCGCCCGTATTAGGGCCCTGGTCATTATCAAATATACGCTTATGGTCCTGGCTGGAGGCTAAAGGGATAACTTCTCTGGAGTCGGTAATTACAATTATAGACGCTTCCTGGCCTTTTAAGCAATCTTCAACGATGATCTTATTACCGGCATCGCCGAAAGCCCTTTCCTGCATTATCGAAGTTACCGCCTCTTGAGCCTCTTGCGTGCTGCCGGCTACGACCACACCTTTACCCTGGGCCAAGCCGTCTGCCTTGATCACACAGGGAGCTCCGATCTTACCGATATATTCCTTTGCTTCATACGCATTATCAAAGACCTTGAAAGGCGCGGTAGGAACGTTATATTTGGCCATTATCGTCTTGGCAAAGACTTTGCTGGCCTCTAACTCTGCCGCTTTTTTCCGCGGCCCAAAGATATTCAGTTTATATTTTGCGAACTCATCAACAATACCCAAAGACAGGGGCACTTCAGGGCCGACTACGGTCAGCCCTATGTTTTCTTTTCTGGCAAAATCCAATAATCCGGGGATGTCATCGGCTTTTATATCGATACATTCGGCTGAATCCGAGATCCCGCAGTTTCCCGGCGCGCAGAAGATCTTATCCGCTAATTTGGATTGCGCGATCTTCCAGACTAAGGCGTGCTCTCTACCGCCTGAACCTATAACTAAAATTCTCATTCCAGCCTTCTTAAATTATTTCTACTTCTTTTTTACCTTTTATAACCTCGCCGATGATCCAGGATTTCAGTTTAAGCCCGGCGAGTTTTAAGATCACGGCCTGGGCGTACTTGGGCCGCGTTATTAAAACCATACCCACACCCATATTCAAAGTATGGTACATTTCTCTATCTTCTATATTACCCCTGTTCTGGATGAGGCGGAATATTTTCGGCACAGCCCAGGAACTTTTACGTATCCTCACATTCACATTATCCGGCAGGATACGCGCTATCTTATCGTAGAATGCCCCGCCGGTAATATGAGAAATACCCTTGATAGAATCCGCAAGCCCCTTAGTCCGTGAGTCCGCCAGTAAAGAAAGCACAGGCTTAACATAGATACGCGTCGGCTTAAGCAGCTCATCGCTCATTCGCCTCAATTCACCGGGTGATAACGCTTTTCTTACCAGCGAATAACCGTTAGAGTGGATGCCGCTTGATTCTAACCCGATCACCGCATCTCCTGCTTCTATCTTTGAGCCGTTAATGATCTTATTTCTTTCAACCGCCCCCACGCAAAAACCTGCCACATCGTAATCGCCATCTTTATACATTCCGGCCATCTGAGCGGTTTCTCCGCCGATCAAAGCGCAGCCTGCCTGCATACAGCCGTTATTTATACCCTTTATTATATCGACTAAAATATCAGCATCCAGTTTACTGAAAGCGATGTAATCTAAAAAGAAAAACGTTTCCGCCCCCGCGCAAAGGATATCATTGACATTCATGGCCACGGCATCTATTCCTATGGTGTCGTGCTTATTTGCCAAGATGGCGATCTTTAGTTTTGTCCCTACACCGTCGGCGGAAGAAACTAAAACCGGGTCTTTGTATTTGCCTTCAGGGAACCTGAAAAAACTCCCAAAACCTCCGATATCCCCTAAAACTTCTTTGCGGAAAGATTTTCTGGCCAGGGGCTTTATCATGCTCTTAAACGCGGCAGCCCCTTTGATATCTACGCCGGATTTTTTATAAGTTAACCCCTTCATTAAAACTCCCTCCCTAACGGGATTTATAGAACTTCCTGATCGCCGCTACCACCCCTTCAGGGCTGTCCGTAACCGTGAATATATCTAAATCTTTTTGGCTGATATTGCCGTTTTTCAAGGCTGAATATTTGATCCAATCAAGCATTCCCTGCCAATACTCCGAGCCAAATACAACTACCGGGAACCGGGAGATCCTTTCGGTCTGGATAAGATTAAGGGCCTCGGTAAATTCATCCAATGTCCCATATCCTCCGGGTAAGATAACAAAGGCCTTGGCATATTTTACAAACATTACCTTTCTGACAAAGAAATAGCGAAAATCTAAAAGCAGGTCCACATACTTGTTGGGTTTCTGGCGCGAAGGTATTTGTATATTTAAGCCGATGGACTGGCCTTGAGCCTTCCTCGCGCCTTTATTAGCCGCCTCCATCAAACCAGGCCCGCTGCCGGTAATAACAGCGTAGCCTTCTTTCGCCAGAAGATAGGAGATCTTCTCGGCTAATTTATAATACTTACTGCCCGGCTTGGTGCGGCTTGACCCGAATACGGAGACTGCCTTGCCTATTTTAGAAAGGACTTCAAACCCCTCTACAAATTCAGACATTATCCTAAATACACGCCAGGGATCCTCTGTGAAGAATTCACTCTTAAGGTCTCTCTCATCCATCGTTATTTCCTTTCCTGCTCTAAACGCCGGCTTTTTTCCGCTCCCTGAGCATTAAGGCTCAGGGATCTTGCAAAGGGAATTAACAGGTGTATTGGCTTCTCAAATTGTACGCGGGATCCCGCTCTTACCGTGACGGGAAAATGCGGGAAAAAATCTTGTTTACGTTACGCAGATAATAATCCAGATCAAAAATCTTATTCAGATCCTGTTTCTTAAGATGGCGCGAGACATCCTTATCTTTAGAGAGGATATCTTTAAAATCAGACCTCTCTTTCCAGGACTTCATGGCGCATCTCTGGACCATATCATAAGCCGCGGGGCGGCTAAGCCCTTTATTCATCAATTCCAGGAGCGCGCGCTGCGAAAAGATCAGGCCGCGGGTGTGGACCAAATTAGCCAGCATATTCCCCGGATAAACGCTTAAGCCTTCAATCACCTCGGTAAACTTATTCAGCATATAATCCAAAAGGATGGTAGAATCCGGTATAATTATCCGCTCGGCGGAAGAATGGCTTATATCGCGCTCATGCCATAGGGTAATATTTTCCATTGCCGCCAGCGCGTTACCGCGCAGGATACGGCTCAAACCGCAGACACGTTCGCAGATCACGGGATTACGTTTGTGCGGCATGGCGGAAGACCCTTTCTGGCCCTTGCCAAAAGGCTCCTCCGCTTCTAAAACCTCTGTTCTCTGCAAATGCCTTATCTCTGTGGCGAATTTTTCTAAAGAAGACCCGATGATCGCTAATGTGGTTAAATACTGGGCGTATACATCTCTTTGTATTACCTGCGTGGATATTTTAGCGGCTTTTAACCCGAGCTTTTTACAAACATAAGTTTCTACTTCCGGCTCGATATTAGAACACGTCCCTACTGCCCCGGATATCTTTCCTACAGCCGCGGCTTCTTTTGCCTGAGATAGGCGGCAGGCATTGCGTTTGGTCTCATCAAACCAAAGCGCTAATTTTAAACCAAAGGTAGTGGGTTCCGCGTGCACGCCGTGGGTGCGGCCGATACAAACCATATCTTTGTATATTTTCGCCTTAGCGGAAAGTGCTTTTAGTAATCTATCTAGATCTGCGGCCAATATATCGGATGCCGCCCTTAACTGCACCCCAAGGGTGGTATCTAAAATATCAGATGATGTAAGGCCCATATGCAGGTATTTCGCGTCCTGCCCAATATAATGTGCGATATTGGTAATAAAAGCTACTACATCATGTTGTGTATTTTCTTCTATCTTTTTTATCTGCGCGACATTGAATTTTGCTTTTTTCTTTATCCTGCGGAGGGCGTCTTGCGGGATTTTCTTCTGCCTGGCGAGAGCCTCTAAAACCAGTATCTCTATGGCAAGCATGGTATTGAACTTGAATTCATCCTGCCAGATCTTATTCATTCCGGGAAGACAATAACGTTCGATCATAAGAGCTCCTTTTTTCTATTCAGAGAAAAGTATTATACCAGAAAGCGCCTGCCTTAGCAAACAAAAAAGGGACACCCTTAGCTTTGGCAAGTTGGGTGTCCCTAACCTAAAATGATATTAAGCGTATTTATTTTGCTAGAGGGAAGGCTGAGGATGGTTTTCCGGCTGATTCTAACAGCCTGCGGCGCTTTTATAGGCAGGGGTTTGGAATTGAGGCTTACTTTTATTATCTTATACTTTCCGTAGTCTAACTTTTTAGGATTGATAAAATTGATCCGGAGGCGGCGCCGGGCGAAAATCCTGTTAACGGTAATAGTTGCCGCGCGTTTAAACTGCTCACAGCTTAATTTCGGCTCAATAACCAGATCACCGTATTCGCCCTTTATGCCGAATACCTGGGTAATAACCGTCAGCACAAACCAACTGGCAGAGCCGGTAAGATAAGAATACATGCCTTTCCCCTCGAGATCAAAGTATTCCGGAAGGCAAGGATAGATCCTGCTCTTTTTTGTATCCACTGCCATATTATATATTGAATTCAGGACTCCCCAGCCGTCTTTGACAAATCCGCGTTTATATAACGCGTAACAGAACATTACGATCATATGGTTAAAGAACGCGCCGTTTTCTTTATCCCCGTAAACAAAAGAGAACGCGCGGCCGAAATCATGCTGTTCATCCTTAAAATCCGTATTCAAGTGGAATCCTTTGATATCTTTATTCCAAAGATATTTCCGGCTGCTTTTAATGATCTCTCCAACCTGCCAGCTTTCCGCCACCGAGCTCATAACCGGAAATACCTGCGAGATCAAGACCATCCTGACTCCGGAACCAAAAGCCCCTTCTACTTTTCTTTTCTTATTATCATAATAGCCGTTAAAGAAACCCTGTTTCTGCCATTCTGTCCTGCGGATATGATTTGCCATCCACGCGGATTTCATTTCCAGGTCATCAGCCAAACCCAGAGTATCAATATTTATTTTATTGCCCTTAACAACGGATTCGGTTTGCGCGAAATATCTGTTTAAGGTATCTTGTTTGGCTTTGATACTGTTATAATTTATTTTATTAAAAAGAACAGCTAATTCCTGCGCTACCTCAATTTGTCGTTTATCTATTTTACGCAATATCCCCGCTAATAATTTAAGGCTCCAGGCATACATACAGCTGAAAGCCACGCTCTCGCCGTTTTCCTTAGCCATATCCAGGCCGTCATTCCAATCCGCGCCTTCCAGCCGGACATGATTATGGCTGCCGACGTTAAAAAACTGTACCAGGACTTGCACCAGGAGATGCTCTAACACTGACCCATTGTAGATCTTGCCCGAGGAAGTTTTAAGCTTATTCCCATAAGCCGGAGTCCAACTATGGTCTAATTTGCGCGCGCGCCAAAGCTCATGATTACGAAAATAAGGGGCTTGAGCAAATAAAATAGCCGAATCCCCGGTCTCATGAATATATGAATCCAGGGTCAACAGCGGCCATATCCCGTGATCCATCCACACCCGGCTGACATTATTACGGTCAGAGATAAATTCTCCCTGGCCTTTGCCGATAATAGTAGCATTAGAGCCGTCAATCCTCACCCCGGCAAAATTATTGATCAATAATTCGCGCATCCCTTCAGGCTGGCTTAAAATCAGGCCTAAGCAATCCTGCCATAGATCCCTCCAACCTCTTCCACCCCGGCCATAATCAAAATCCGGCAGGAATGAATTGCCAAATATCCTTCTTAATGTAGGTTGGATACTTACCCAGCGGAACCAATTATCAAAATCCGGATCACCGGTAGAAAGGCTGGCCTGGCTGCCCTTCTCCTGCCAGAAGTCACGGGTTACATCCAGGGCTTTTTCTACTTTCTTTAACGTCTTAAATTTAGAAACGATCTTTTGAATCTCGGCTTCTTTTTCCGCGATGCCCATAAGCACAGTATAGGTATGCGCTTGCCCGGGCTTAAGGCTTACAGTATGAAAACGCAAGCCTCCTATTACTTCTTTACCTTGAATATGAGCGGACCCGCCGGGAAGAATATTATTTAAGACGCAGGCAGGCGCTTCTAAATCTCCTCCCTCGCCGCAAAATTCCTCTTGCGTAGGATAAAGATACTGCGGAGCTTTGAATTCTTCATCCCAGCCTAAAACAAAATAAAGCTTTTTATTGAGATGATGCCCGGCTTCATCAAATATTAAAGTAGGTTGAGTGATCAGGCCTAATTTATGCTTCTTTACCCGCTGCAGCAGAGAAGTTACGTGGCGATGATCACGCAGATTATTGGCTGAGCGGGCATATATAGGTATGGCCGCGTAAGGAATGAATTCTATTTTTCGGGAAGAAATATTGGTGAGTTTAACCTGCATGATCTCTACAGGCTCCCCGCTTGACGGGATAAAAGAACGGATTTCCGCGCTTAGGCCAACCTGCCGGTTCTCTCTTAAAACACTGTGCCAGAGCAGGCCGGCTTTCAGGCTGACCCGGTCAGCCTGGATTTGTTTTAGGTCCTTAGAGGCTCCGGCGGCAGACCATACTTTATTATCTTTACTACTAACGGAGTAAATCCAAAAATTACGGGAGGCTCTGGAGTTGACTAGATCGGCGCGGGAAGACGGGGCAAGCAGGAAACTATTCTGTCCGGCCTTGATATCGCCGGCAAGGACAGGAGTAATAGAAGACATCAAAGACTCATTACACAGCGGAAAGAAAAGAGTTTTTATTTTGTGCGCGTTGGAGGATTTGAAACTGCCTGAATTATCCGTAAATTCCCAAATATTCTCTTTCATAGTTTTCTAAATTACCACGGTTGCAAGGTTCTTTCAAGGAATATTAAATAAAAGGCCCGCCAGAAATCCTGGCGGGCTTTATGTTGCGGGGGCAAGATTTGAACTTGCGACCTCAAGGTTATGCTTACTACTACAGCTTTCGCTGCTTTGCCACAAAACTTGGCAAATTCGTAGTCTGGACTATATCTTTGTCCTTAATCTTTAGGACTTCTGCCGTATAGTCTCTACACCTTCCCGCCATAAATTCCTGGCGGACTTGGCTCGGTATTACCTTGAATTACTTCGAGGGTTCCACCGAATTTGACAGACTATCCTTCAGCCGTCTCCGGCCGAGGAGCCCATCGGACAACAAATCCCATCGCTCTCTATACTTCGCTGATTTAGGTTTACGCTGTCTCTTGTCTGTCTCTACAAATGTTACTGTACTTTCGTAGTTGGAGAAAACAGATAGAGGCATCACGTAAAATACGCGTAAATCAGCGAGGTAAGTTATCGCGAAATCAAAATCATCCGCATTGTAACGCATCCTTAACATGCGCCGGCGATTAGTCTTAGTTCTACGGGCATCAACAACATAACATCTTGCCTTTGCATCAAACCAAGCACTCTTCACCTGAATGCGAATAAGCCTGCCATGAAGATCGATTGCTAAATCATATGCAAGTCGATCTCCGACAGGCCGTAACACCCTGAAGCCTCTTTTTAAAAGTTCAGTTGTTACTGCTGATTCCGCAATATCGGCTTTGAGCTTTGTGTCCATTGAGCCTTGCGAGCTACCAGGCTGCTCCACCCCGCTATTGTCGTTCATTATAGTTTATTCGCTGCCTTCAACTAACAAAGAACATTTATTCCCCTGACGCATAATTATACTAGAATTTGGCGTTGTTACAAATTATCTTTTTCTCTCAGGAACTATTCTAATGGGGATCTCGCCCTTGCGCACTATACCCATCTTTTCCCTGGCGATCTTTTCTTGATACACCGGGTCATTTTCCACGAGGATAAGTTCCTGCTGTAAAAGAGCGTTTTCTATATTTAATCTTTTGATATTACCTATTAAGTCGCGGTTCTTATCTCTTAATTCCTGTAACTTTGTGTAACCCGGCAAGAATACCACCAGGACGAAAACCGCGATACCAAAGATCCAGAATGCTTTTCTTAATACCGGCAACATTAACTATTTCCAGAGAGTTCCCGCGTAAACGGCCTTCTGCCCTAATTCCTCTTCGATCCTCAAGAGCTCGTTATATTTACAGATCCTGTCTGTGCGCGATAATGAACCCGTCTTGATCTGCCCGCAGCCTACAGCTACCGCCAAATGGGCGATAGTCGTATCTTCGGTCTCGCCTGAACGATGGGAAATGATCGCCTTGTATTTATTCTTCTTGGCGATATTTATCGTCTCCAGCGTTTCCGAAAGAGAGCCGATCTGGTTTACTTTTATCAGTATAGCATTTCCTATCTTTTCTTCAATCCCTTTTTTGAAGATCTCAGGGTTAGTTACAAATATATCATCCCCTACCAGCTGCAATTTGGCCCCCAGCTCTTTGGTCATCTCCTGCCAGCCTGTCCAATCATGCTCACAGAGACCGTCTTCTATCGACAGGATGGGATATTTGCTTAACCAGCCCTTATATATGGCGATAAGGTCTCCGGAATTCTTTTGGGAGCCTTCAAATTTATATTTGCCGCCCTCATAAAAAGAACTGGCAGCGCAATCCAGGGCGATATAGACGTCTTTGCCGGCCTTGTATCCGGCCTTATCTATCGCCTGCATTATTAAATCCAGCGCTTCCTGGTTAGAAGATAAGTTGGGCGCGAACCCGCCTTCATCTCCGACGGAAGTTGCCAATTTCTTTGATTTCAGGATTGATTTTAAGTTATGGAATACCTCGGTAGCATACCTTAAGGCCTCATGAAAACTCGGCGCGCCCACGGGCATGATCATAAATTCCTGGATGTCCAGATTATTATCGGCATGCATGCCGCCGTTTAAAATATTCATCTGCGGCACGGGTAAAATATTGGCTTTATCGCCCCCTAAGAATCTATACAGCGGCTGTCTCTCGGAAAGGCTGGCAGCCTTGGCTACAGCTAAAGATACGCCAAGAATGGCATTGGCTCCGAGACTGGACTTATTCTCCGTGCCATCCAGCTTGATAAGCAGCTTATCTAAAGCCTGGAAATCAGGAGCTAAACCCTTTATCTTGGAAGCAATTACGGTATTAACATTGCCAACCGCCTTTAATACCCCTTTGCCCAAATATCTTTTCTTATCGCCGTCCCTTAATTCCAGGGCTTCTTTCTCCCCTGTGGAGGCGCCTGAAGGAACAGCAGCCCTGCCTAAAATATCGTTATCCAATATACAATCTACTTCTACCGTGGGGTTGCCTCGCGAATCCAATATCTCGCGGGCCAATACCCTATTGATCTTTGCCATCGCCAGCTCTCCTTTATATTGATTATTTTTATTTTGGACCTCTAATTATACATACAAATATTAGTAAGTCAATGGAAATAACGGGAATGGCCCTGTTTTTAACAAACCAAAGAAAGAATTTGACTTGCCGGGCCTGATATGCTATTTTATTGTCTATGAACTGGAAGAATATTAAATTTTACTGGAAATTATACTGGATAAGGATAATCATCTCCCTTGTTGCCGCGGCAATATTTGTCCTGCTTAATATCGTCATCATAAGCGGGCTGAAGGCCTGGAGAGAATCAGAATCATACCTGCGCCAATCCCAGCTGGCTACCGCGCCCTTACAGATGTTCATCTGGGGCGTTATGGGCATTATCCAGGGAACGGTCTATGTCTTTATGATGTACTGGCTGTTTTATAAAAAAGGCTCTACCTCCTTTACTCAAACAGCCAAGAAATCCATTTCCGGATCAGAGATCGGGATCAAGTGGGATGATGTGATCGGTATGGATGAAGCAAAACAAGAAGCACTGGAAGTGGTAAAGTTAGTTAAGGACCGCGCGGAATTGCAGCGCATCGGCGGTAAGATCTTAAGAGGTATCCTGATGTTAGGGCCTCCCGGCTGCGGGAAAACTTATCTGGCTAAAGCCATCGCCACCGAATCAAGCCTCCCTTTTATATCCATGTCCGGTTCGGAATTCGTAGAGATGTTCGTAGGCGTAGGCGCCGGAAGGATCCGTAATCTTTTTAAACAAGCGCGGTATCTGGCGGAATTAAAAGGCGGCTGCCTGGTGTTCATCGATGAAATAGACGCCGTAGGCGCGCAGAGATCCGCTGATTCCGGATTCGGAGGCCAGACTGAAACCAATACCACCCTAAATCAGCTTTTGGTGGAAATGGACGGCTTAAAAGAAAAAGATTTCAATATTGTAATAATCGGGGCGACAAATATGCCGGAACAATTTCTAGACGCCGCGCTGTTGCGCCCGGGCAGGTTCGATCGTAAGATCCACGTGGATAAGCCCAGCCTCGAAGACCGCGAGAAGTTGTTCGCTTATTACCTTAATAAAGTAAAATACGACGAAACCAGCGTAAAGATAGACCGCCTCGCCCGCATTACGGTAGGTAACAGCCCCGCGGATATATACAATATCGTCAGGGAATCAGCTCTCATCGCTGTCCGGAACAATAGGACCTCTCTGATCATGAAAGATATTGATGACGCTCGGGAAAGGATCACCCTGGGAGTCAAGCGCAGGATCAAACTTGGCGAAAAAGAAAAATGGCAGATCGCCTATCATGAAGCAGGCCACGCCATTGTTACCTATCTGCTCGTGCCCTCAAAGGACGTGTTTAAAATAACTATTACCCCGCGCGGGCATACGGGTGGCGCGACCTGGATACCTGAACGCGAAGAGATACTTATCGAAGACCAGAGACAGCTTCTAAACGAGATCAAGATATCTCTTGGCTCATATGCCGCGGAAAAATTAAAACTTGGCTTTACCACCTCCGGCGTAAGCGGAGATTTCGCCAACGCGTTGTTCATAGCGCACAATATGGTTTGGCGTATGGGCATGGGAAAAACAGGTATAATCGGGGACTTTCACGCCCTTGATTTTTATAGACGCATGGGAAGCGGCCCCATGATATCCGAAGAAATGAAGAGCCGCTTAGATAACGACATGCAGGAAATAATGCAGGTGTCCCTAGAAGAGGTTGCCCAATTATTGAAAAAAGAAGAACCGCTTATTGACCGCCTGGCGAAGGAACTTGTTGTTAAAGAAGAGCTCAATTATGATGAGATCGAAACCATATTCAAGGAGTTCGGTAAGACGCGCCCTTCTTCTTAACCTATCCGTTATTCTTTTCCTATTCTCCGGATGCTCCCTTTCCACCGCACCCACCTATATCAAAGAAGGCCTGGATAAGGCTATTCAGGATATCTGCAAAAAAGAATACAGCATGGACGTCAAGGTAACGCTATCCGGCTCGACGCTATGGGTATATTTACCGGTTGAAGACATGCTCGCCAAATCAGATAAACCCGAAAAATATTTAGAGAAATTCATAATTGATGATAACAAGGTCGACTTTAAAGAAGGCCTGCTTAAACTGGATTACATGATCAAAAGCATACCGGAGAACGAAAAAACCCAGGAATATAAATATAATAAAGCTGTATTGGATAAGATAAACAACGTCTGGAAGGCCTTGCGCCGCGTGCTCTTCAGTATGGAACGCTCTAAGGAAGGCAACGAACCAAAGTTTTTATGCCTGGTTACTGCCGATATAAAGAACGGCTTTGAGACAAAAGAAATATCTTATTACCAGGACTTAAAGAAAGTTTCTTATGAATTTATCTCCTGGACAGAATACCAGCACCGCGTTATTGAACAATCAGAAGTATCATCTACGATAATGGGGGATATGGAAGGCAAACATATGGATTATAAAGATATATCCATGGAGGAATTTATAGCTTTCCAGATAAAACACAGGATCAAGCTTAAATTTCAGAAGCCGGAAGTAGGTAAGGATATAGATATAGACAAAGAAATATTAAAAATAGCTGCCTACACCATAAGAACGTATGATATTAAGAATTTTACAGGCCTGGAATTAAACAACCTGGTTACAAATAATAGAATTGTCCTAAACCGCGCGGCTTTGTGGGCAAGGCCTATTGAGTAGCGATCCGCACTATCCTGCCTTCTACTTTTAATTTACCCTCTACAAACAAACTTATAGCTTCAGGATAAAGCTTGTGCTCGATTTTATGGATCCTGGATTCAAGAGATTCTAAGGTATCGTCCGCCTCTATCCGGACCGGTGCCTGCAGAATTATCGGCCCGTGGTCCATCTCTTCATCTACAAAATGCGCCGTAACACCGGTTACTTTCGCGCCATAATCAAAGGCGTCTTTTATCGCCTCTGCCCCCTTAAAAGAAGGAAGCAGCGCCGGATGGATATTTAAGATACGATTCTTATATTTAGAGACAAATGCCGGGCTTAATATCCGCATGAAACCTGCCAGGACAATTAAATCTATTTTATTCTCTTCCAAACGCTCTATGATCTTTGCTTCAAAATTCTCTTTCAAAGGGAAATCTTCTTTTTTTATTAACGCGGTGTTTACGCCCGCGCGCTTTGCCTTTTTTAAAACTCCTGCCTTTGGGTTATCGCAGACTAAAAGTTTAATCTCCGCCTTGATCTTCCCTTTTCTTGCCGCCCTTAAGATCGCGGAGAAATTCGTCCCTCTTCCTGAAGCAAAGATCGCTATATTCATACTAATCTATCCTATTCTTCCAGACTTTATCTACTTTCTGGGCTATCGCGTTTACAGGGCAAGCCTTAAAACACTCCGCGCGATTATCACAAATATTATAGTCTATCACCGGAAGATTGTCTACTATCTTGATCGCCTGAATAGGGCAGGCCTTCTCGCACTTACGGCAGGTAATGCATCCTACGGAGCAGGCATCCATCACTTTCTTACCGGAGTCTAAGGATTTACAGCGCACCGCGTACGCCTTAACTACAGGGATCAGCGTAAAGAGCCTCTTCGGGCATATCCCCACACATTTCCCGCAGGCCGTGCATTTATCCGCGTTTATTACCGGCAAGCCTTCATTACTCATGGTGATCGCGCCAAAAGGGCATACTCCTACACACGTCCCGTAACCGATACAGCCATAACCGCAGGCCTTGGGCCCGCCGTGCAGCATATTTGCCGCCACGCAATCCTTTATGCCTTCATAATTGAATTTGTCTTTGGCGCGCTTGCTCCCTCCGTGGCAGTGTAAGACCGCGACTCTCTTTTCCAGCTTGTCTAATTTCTTACCCAGGAGTACGGCGATCTGCTCTTTTACCGCTTCCGCGCTGACCCTGCAGGCATCTATACTTAGTTTTCCGCTAAGTATAGACTCGGCAAAACCAAAACACCCCGCTCCTCCGCAGGCGCCGCAATTAGCACCCGGAAGAAGGCCGATGATCTTGTCTAATTTTGGATCTGTCTTAACGGCAAGCTTTTTGGAAGCGACAGCTAATCCTATCCCAAATAGCAACCCTAAAACAGCCAAAGTTAAAACCGGTATGAGTATTTCCATATTAAAATTTGAACCCGTTGAACCCCATAAAACTTAAAGACATAATTGAGGCGATAACAAAGGCGAGCGGGAACTCCTTTACCGCCTTAGGAATATTGCATAATTCCAGCCTCTCTCTTATCCCTGACATTAAAAGCATGGCGAGGGTATAACCTAACCCCACGCATATGCCCTGAAATACGGAATAATAAAAACTGCCCGGCACCGCCTTGTTGTTAACAAAAAACATATCGGCGTTCAGCACTGCTACGCCTAATACCGCGCAGTTTACCGTAATCAATGGCAGGTATATCCCAAAGAACCTGTACATAGGCGGGCTTATCTTCCTGATGGCCATTTCTACCAATTGCACAAATGTAGCTATGACCAGGATAAAGGATATGGTCCGCAAGTAAGCCAGATTAAAAGGTATAAGCAGGAACCTGTAAATAAGCCAGGTGATCATGGAAGACATGACAATAACAAACATCACGGCTAAACTCATTGCCAGCGCGGGCTTTGTCTCTTTAGAAATAGCGATAAAAGAACACAGCCCCAAGAAACGGGAGAGTATAACATTGTAGATAAATACCGCCGAAATAAATATAGTTAAGAATTCAGCCGCGTTCATATCTTTGATTTCCTGTTCTTTAATATGTTAAAGAATCCCAGTAATAACCCTATGACCAGCAGCGCTCCGGAAGGCATGCCCAAAACAAATACCGGCTCAAACCCTTTGGCTATGCTTAATCCAAATATTTTCCCCGATCCCAATATCTCTCTTATCCCCGATATCAACATCAGGGCTAAAGTAAAACCCGCCCCCATGCCTAAGCCGTCAAACAGAGAATTCAATACCGAGTTCTTCCGGGCATAAGCCTCGGCCCTGCCTAAGACCATGCAGTTTACCACTATTAAAGGAACGTATATGCCCAAGGCGCGGTCTAACGCGGGGCTGTATGCCTTCATGGCCATTTCTACGGTGGTAACAAAAGTAGCGATGACCACGATAAAACAAGGAATGCGTATCCTGTCAGGAACAATATTCTTTATCATCGCGATTATCATATTCGAGCCCAAGAGCACAAATGTCGCCGCGATACCCATACCTATACCGTTTGTCAGCGAAACAGAGACAGCCAGCGTCGGGCATAGACCCAGGACCAGGATAAAAGTAGGGTTTTCTTTAATGATGCCTTTTAAGAATTCCTGAAAAAGTTTTCTCATTTTCTTCCGTAGACCTGGCTCCTGGTAAAACGGTCGATTATAGGCGCGGCAGCGTTCATCATTAATATGGCATAGGATACGCCTTCAGGATAACCACCCCAGAGGCGGATAACCGCGGTAATTATCCCGCAACCGAAACCAAATATAACCTGGCCTTTATAAGTTAAAGGACTGGTAACATAATCCGTGGCCATAAAAAACGCCCCCAGTATGAGCCCGCCTGATAAAACATGGAATAACCAGTCCCCTTTAAAGAAACCTTGCGGGCTGAATATAAATGTAAAAGCTGCTACCGTAGCAATATAAGTTACAGGAATATGCCAGGAAATATATCCTCTGGAAAAAAGAAACAACGCTCCTAAAAGAAGCGCTAAGATGCATACTTCTCCTATACAGCCTCCCCTTTTACCTAAAAATAGATCCAGATAGGAAATATGCTCCAGTATTTTACCTTCCCTGATCGCTGCCAGCGGCGTGGCGGAAGTTATGGCATCGTAATTTAAGGGCTGGGTAAAAGTAGTCATATACTTTGGCCAGGAGGCCATAAGAAAAACTCTTCCTACTAACGCGGGATTAAATATATTCTGGCCCAGGCCTCCGAAAATTTGTTTGCCTATGGCAATGGAAAAAATTGAGCCGATGACCGGTATCCAGAAAGGGACATGCGGCGGCAGATTATAAGCAAGTAATATTCCGGTTATAACCGCGCTTCCATCTAAAATAGATATTTTTCTCTTGGTTAATGCCTGCAAGATCACTTCTGTTGCTACCGCGGAAATTACCCCTAAAGCAATTACCCACAGCGCGCTAACTCCAAAGATAAACACGCCGGCTATGCCCGCGGGTATCAGGCTGATAACCACCATCCACATGATCTTGCTTACCGACTCATTCTTATGCAAATGAGGAGAAGCACTGACTATAAGATTATTTCTCATTTTTTATCAATTCCTTTATCTCTTGGGCTCTTTTAGATACCGAATCTATTACTGCCTTTGAAGATATTGTCGCCCCGGTTATCGCCTGGACATCTTGTAGGGCCGGAATATTCTTATGGGAAAATTGACCGGTAAAAGACGGCTCAATAACATTAGCCCCTAAACCGGGGGTCTCATTCTGGTTTACTATTTTTATAGCGCTGATACTACCATCCGGAAGCAGGCCTGTCATTGTTTCAACGACGCTGGAATAGCCTTTGCCGTAAGCCTTAAAAGCCGCCCCGGCAAATTTACCGTCTTTAGCGTAGGCTTTATAATAAACAACATCCTCTCCGGATTTTACCGGCTCAAAGCGCTCGGCAAGAGGCAATACTTCTTTAAGGCTGGCTTCCTCTTCTGCTTTAGCCTGAGCAATGATCTTAGGCTTGGTTACTGAATTCATCGCTGCCAGCGACGCGCTAGCCGCAGCACATATCAATGATAAGATCAATCCATAACGGACCATCTCTTTCATTTATTCCCCTCTAATTTCGCTCTTTTTACAGACTGGGTTAACTTTCTTTTTGCCGGGCACACATAATTGCATAAACCGCACTCAATACAGTCCATCGCGTTATAATTTAAAGCCTCTGCCCACATCTTCTTTTCCGAAGCCAGGTTTATCAAACACGGCATAAGCCCAATGGAGCAGGCCCTCACGCAGGCGCCGCAGCGTATACAAACTTCTTCTTCCTGGGCCTTAGCCTCTTTTTTATTAAGCAGGAGCACCCCTGTGGTGGATTTTATAACCGGCACCTCATCTGTATATTGGGCGATGCCCATCATCGGCCCGCCGATAATGATCTTGGAAGGTTCCTCTTTTAAGGGGCCGCACAAATCTATCAATTCTTTTATAGGCGTGCCTATCCGCGCTAATAGATTCTTAGGGTTAGATAAAATGCTGCCGGTTACAGTTACCACGCGCTCATACAAAGGCTTATTCAAATAAACTGCTTCATAAATAGCGTATACCGTAGCCACGTTATGCACTACTACGCCTATGTCAAAAGGAAGTTTACCAAAAGGCACTTCTTTGCCTAAAATATTTTTTATAAGCTGCTTCTCTCCGCCTTGCGGATACTCCGATTTTAATATTTTAACTACAAGCCCCAAGCCATGAGCCTTAAGCTGCTTTATCGCTTCCAGTTTATTATCTTCTATGGCTATGTATATATTTTTAACTCCCAGGCACCGCGCGATAAGGTTGATACCTTTTATGACCTCCTTTGTCTTTTCTATCATCAGCCGGGAGTCGCCGGTTAAATAGGGCTCGCATTCCGCTCCGTTAATAATTAAGGTATCCACCGGTTTAGGCGGATTCAGCTTGATGTGCGCCGGGAAGCTGGCACCGCCCATTCCCACAATGCCGGCTTCAAAAATCATATTCCTTATTTGTTCTGCGCTTAAATTATCTATTTCGTTTTGGGGGCGGGGAGGCGGGAATTGGGTTTTGTCTAAACCATCGCTTTCAATGATCACTGCCGCGCATTTTCCCAGCACCGGATGCGGCCAATCCTGGATGGAGGTAACTTTTCCCGATACAGAAGCATGTATAGGAGAATAGACGTGTGCTACGGCTTGCGCGATCTTTTGTCCGGTAAGTACGGTATCCCCCGCTTTTACCTGAAGGGCGTTACAAATTTTGCCCAAATGCTGGCTTAAGGGGATATAAACATGGGAAGGCAACGGCGCCTTCTCTATGTTTTTATTTTCCGTGCTGTGTTTATGTTCCTCTAATTTAACCATGGAATTTTATGTTTCTTTAACAGGTTTACGAGGCCTAAAAGGCTGATCAAACAACCTACGACGACAAGGATCGCCAGGTGCGAAAATCTCTCCGCCAAAAGGCTGCTTATAAACATAAATAATAAAAACCCTAAATGCATCACTATCTCCAGGGAACTGAAGATCTTGCCCATCATCCCGTTTTCGCTTGCGTTATGAATAATGGTATTTGTGGCGATCATGTTAGGCGCAATCACCAGGCCCAGGAAAAAAGACAGCATTGCCGCGATCGCGAAACTAGGATAACGGCTGAGGCATAAAGCAAAAACAACCAGCATCATACCGCTTAACACCAAGGAAACAAATATTATCCTGTATTGTGATAACTTTTGGCCAAAACGCCCGTAGAAAAGGGAACCTGAGAATAAACCTAGCCCCAAAAACATGATCAAAAGCCCCAGGTCCTTGGTCGCTGAATGCAGGGTCTTTTGCACAAATACGATCAGCACTACGTAAACCGCTCCCAACGCCGACCACAATATGAAGATCATCCAGGCGGCAAACCTTATATCTTTCTTTTGAAAAAAATACAAGAAACCTTCCTTGATCTCCTGTATCACGGATTTTCCGATAACCTCCACTATTTCCTGGCTTACCTTCCTGAAACTCATCACCGAGCTTGCTTTCTTAATGATGAAGAAAATAAGCGCCCCGGAGATCAAAAAACTTAAACTATCCATATAAAAACCGCTCTTAGCGCCCAGCCATTCTATCAGCACGCCGCTTACGCCAAAACCTACGATCGCCGCGATCATGCCGGTAGTATTTACCAGGGAATTCGCCATTAACAGGTCTTTTTTCTGGACCAGGTCCGGGATAATGGATAACTTTGCCGGCACAAAGAATCTTCCTATAGAGAACATCACGAATATGATAAGGTATATGGGGATCAGGCTCTTACTGTAAAACAAAAATAGCGGTATGGCCAATACCAAAGCCGACCTCAGGAAATCGCAGACATACATCGTCCGGCGCCTGTCCCATCTGTCTACATATACCCCGGCAATAGGGCCGATCAGGAATACGGGGATTATGGTAAAAGAAAGGATCTTGGCGACTTCCCAGGTGGAACCCGGAGCCCTCTGGTACACAAAGTAGATCAAAGCCATCTGATTAAGCCTGTCGCCTAATTGCGAGATGATCTGGCCGAGCCACAATAAGGAAAAATTACGGTTTTTTAAGACCTCGGTGAATTTAGACATAAAAATAAAAGAGCCGATGAGTGGAATTGAACCACCGACCTTGACTTTACGAAAGTCCTGCTCTACCAACTGAGCTACATCGGCACGACAATTGTATGATTATACCACAAAAAAGAAATTGACAAAATCAAAAAAGATGCTATATTATTTTTCGTAAGGAAAACAAGGAGAAGTAAAGATTTTGGAAGCGCTCATTACACCGTAAAGTCAGAATTTAAATATGAACTTTACGGTTTTTTTATTGTGGAGGAGGTGAATAAGTAACAGATGGCAAAAGGCAAAGTTAAGTGGTTCAGCAATCAAAAAGGTTATGGATTCATCACATCTACGGACGGCAAAGACGTATTCGTGCATTACAGCGCGGTAAAAGGAGACGGTTATAAGACCTTAGAGGAAGGCCAGGAAGTTGAATTTGAGGTCACTCAAGGCCCTAAAGGAGAGCAGGCGACAAACGTCACCAGGCTGTAACTCCGATTAACCCGATAAAAAATTACCCCGTGCCCACTAAACTGGGTGCGGGGTTTTTCTAGCTATTTCTGTCTTAACAGGACAATGCCGCTTAGCACAGAGAATATTATCGTTACGTAATTATAGCCAGCCCAATAGGTGTTATTATTAATAGCTATACCTACGATTGTGAAAAACGCCAAAACCAACAACAGCAGCCCAATTATTTTATTCTTTTTCATATCTGCCTCCCATTTGATCTTGCGGCTTAGATCTTTTTTAAATCCTTAGTTAAAAAATAACTTAACACCGTCCTTATAACTACAATCGCCCCCAATATCCCTAAGCTTTGCCAAGTAGGAGTGATAACTGTTTTAACAATGTCTCCGGCAATAAAAAACTCTAAAGCCAAAACTAAATAACTGCCCAGCTGAAGACGGATAGCTTCATTAAGCTGTATTGTCTGGCTTCTATTAAAGATCTCTTTTTTCAAGAAACTAAACAAAGAAATAACTATGCCCCAGATAGTAACTAAAGCGCCGATGATATTTAACGAAAAGCTGATATTATTAATAACGCAGTGGAAGGCATCCATATTTTTAAACTCCTTTCGAATAAAAAGGCAACCCCCATTTTAGAGAGTTGCCTTTGGATTAAACCTACTTTAAGCCCATTCATACCCCTTTGTAATAATAATATTATCCTACTCACATAGAAGAAAAGCAATGTATTTTTGGGGGGTATGCGAAATTGTTATGTGATTTATACGTGTGGTAGGTGTCCCACCTTATAAGATGTGCTAAAATGTAACAACTTTATCGCTCTCTTTGACGATTTCATACATATCTTTCATCGTATTTATCGGGCACATCTCGGTGCCTTCTTGATTTCGAGACTTTATGCATGTACCGCAGGCAAAAATCTTGCCGCCCGATTCTATAAATTTCTTTGCCTGTTCAGCTGTATTAAATTTCTCCGTGCTTATCGCCTGATATTCCACGCCTTTGCCCATAAAGAAAACTTTAGCCTCATCCTTCTGGCCAATGGCAAAATTAGCATACCTAAGCGCGTTCCAGCATGTTTCTGCATCGTTGATAGAAATAATGATCCCTATCCTCATTTTAGCCCTCCTATATTAAATAACCTTTAAAGCGTTAACAGGACAAATCTTCTCGCACCCACGCAGACGGTCGCATTTTGATTCGTCACCTACCTTACATTTTCCACTTTTTTCATCAATATACAATATTTTATTAGGGCAAAGCGAAACACAAGCCCCACAACCAATACAAAGCTCTTCATCAATAATCACTATCTTATTCACAGCTGTATAGTATCTCCTTCCTTGGCTCTTATAAAATCTTGTCCAAACGCCTGGTGTATCATTTCTGTCGCGCGCTTTCCTGTACAATGCATTGGCGCAATCCTACGTATACCAAACTCTTGCAGGTTTTTTATAATACGTTTATTCATTTCGCCTGTGTTATTTTTCAAGTGGAAACCCCCGATAAGCGTATGCACATCCACCTGAAAACGCTCCTTAACATACCTGGCGATATCCACTACCCCGGGATGCGCGCACCCACATATTACCGCTAATCCACCGTCCGTCTTTATTACTATGGACTGCTCATATATCTTACGGCCTTCCGATTCTCCGTAAAGTTCTCCGGTAGAATAAATATTGTCTTTTATCAAGACGGCCTCTCCAACCTCAATAACCTTTACCCCAAATGAGGCAATCCTTTTCTTTATACCCTGCTTGGAGCCGGAGCAAATATAAACCGTAATATCTCTCCGGTTATTCAGCAAATACCATAACCCCGCGATATGGTCCCAGTCATCGTGTGATAGAAAAATATGCCTGATCTTGGCCGCGTCAATATTAAACTTCCGCAGATTATATAAAAATACGCCCGGGTCGCCAAAGGTATCAAAAAGCACATCCTCGCCGATTAAAAATGAAACTCCCCATCTACGGGTGAACCGCTCCCATTTACTTGAACCTGTAGCTATAATCTTAATGCGCATTATCTATGCCTTTAATAAGTAATCCGCGATAGCCCGGTAAAGTGTACTTACCGAGAGTATTGAACAGTGCAGATGGTCTTCGGGCAAGCCTTTAAGCCTTGCAATCACTTCTCCCGCAGATATAGAAAGAGCCTCTTTTATGGCCTTTCCCTCTGCTAGCTTTGCCGCCATGGTTGCGCAGGCCCGCGTGGCATTACATCCTTCGGTATAATATTTAATCCTGGTAATCTTACCTTTATCAATCACTAGATAAAATTCCATCGTGTCACCGCAAGGCCCCTTTAAATAAGAGGAACTTACCGGGTCATTCATCCTGCCGAAGTATTTTTTATCGTTAATTAAGCTTACAATTTCTTTGGGATAACCAGAAAGGCTTTCCGCAGCATCTTTATGTGTTTTTCTCATTTTATTGCCTCCCAAATCTTCCTTACTTGGGCCCCTGCCGCGCACTGCGCGTATTCAACAATAGTTTTACCTTCGACCAACGCCTTAACAACTGCCTTATCAAAAGGAATCTTTCCTATAACAGGTATATCATTCTCCCGGCAAAATGTTTCAATCCTTTCAGTCATTACCGGGTTTAAATCATATTTGTTTACTGCTAACTTAACGGGAATATTAAAATGCTTAGCCACTCCTATTACGCGCTGGGCGTCATGCAAGCCTGAAAGCGTCGGTTCAGTCACAATTAAAGCGCAGTCAACCCCTGATAATGATGCGATAACCGGACACCCTATCCCCGGAGGGCCGTCAATAATTATATGATCTAGCGCTTGCTTCTCTGCTAATTCTTTTGCAACCTGCTTTATTTTAGCTACCAGTTTACCTGAATTTTCCTCTGCTATGCCAAGCTTTGCATGCACAAAGAGGCCATATTTGGTATCGGAAACAAACCATTCACCCGCAATATTTTCTTCCATGCGTATTGCTCCATACGGACATATATGACTACAGAGAACGCATCCTTCGCAGGAAAAACGCTCAACCGTACAGTCAGCTCTTATTGCCCCGAACCTGCATACTGAAATACACTTTCCGCATTTCTTGCAGAGTCCCTTATCAATAACCGCGGTTTGCCCGCTTCTAAACTCATGGCGCTCTCGAATATCAGGATGCAGTAATAAATGCAGATCTGCCGCATCTACATCGCAATCAACCATAATCTTATTTTTGGCTAAAGCCGCGAGAGACCCTGTAACAACGGTCTTGCCTGTCCCGCCCTTTCCGCTAATTACGGCTATTTGCTTCATTCATTACTCCACAGATATGGATGTATAAGTTAATAAATTTATCCTGGTAAAAAACATCTTTTTCTACAATAGGTATGCCTTCGGAATAGCTGACCGCTATTTTTTTACTAAAAGGAATCCGCATTAAAACAGGGATATTCTCTTTACTACAATAATCCTCAACTTTTCCATCCCCGATATCAGCGCGGTTGATGACCACGCCAAACGGTATATGTAATTTACGCAATACCTCAACTGTTAAAATAAGATCATTCAACCCAAAAGGCGTTGGTTCTGTGACTAAAACACAAAAATCGCTTCCTTTAACTGCCGTAATCACCGGGCAAGACGTTCCGGGTGGAGCATCAATGATCACCGTCTTTGTAGGATCAATATACTTTTTTACCTGCCGGATTAAAGGCGGCGACATAGCTTCGCCGATATTTAAGCGGCCGTGGACAAACCGCATATCTCCTTTTTCGCCGATCTCAATAATGCCGATTTCTTTATTGATTTCTTTTATCGCGCCTTGAGGGCAAAGAATACTGCATGCGCCGCATCCGTGGCAAAGATGCGGGAAAATTAAAACACTGCCCTTTTTGCCTTCGCTTCCCGGCAATACGGCAATCGCATGATATGCGCAAACTTCCCGGCACCTGCCGCAATAGGTACACTTTCCCTCATCAACCTCCGGCACGGAAATATATGCCTTAGCTTTCTCTTTTATACGAGGTTTAAGAAAGAGATGGGCATTTGGCTCTTCTACATCGCAGTCAAGAAACTGGATATTCTTAAGCGACAACGCAAGATTAACCGCAACCGTAGTCTTTCCCGTCCCGCCTTTTCCGCTGGCAATTGAAATAATCATATTAATTGACGGCATGCAATCAAAACTTCCTGAAACTTGCTGCTTGCTTTGCTAATGATAAAATCCTTGCCTGCTAAATACCTTTCTATACCGGATAACGTGGTTTTACAAACCTCATGCTTGTTCCCTTCGCTAGTATGGATTTTATCCATTAACGTTAATCCTTCTTTGGTAAAGTCGCTTAATATAAGCTTACCTTCAAGAGAAAGCACGCGTAAGAACTCATTGATAACTTTATAGGGATTGATTAAATGGTGCAGGGTATTGATCAAAAAGATGATGTCAAAGCTTTTATCTTTAAAGCTTAAGGACTCGCCGTTTTCAATGCGAAAATCAACCTGTTTGTCTAAGCCAAAATACCGCAGATTGAGCTTCGCGAAAACCTGTTCGGTTTCCGAGATATCAAAGGTAGTAAAACTATAACCGGCCTTTGCCAGCTCAAGCGTAAAATGGCCCTTGCCCGTCCCGGCTTCAAGTATATCACCGTAAAGAGGCTGGGCCTTCTCTAAGATGAAGGCCCGCTCTTTATCTACTTCGTAACCAAGGCTGCTATATAACGCTTTACGCTCTAAATAGCGTTTATGATTCGCTAAAAGCTCTTCTTCCAATCCTATTGTTCCTAATCGTGCTCCTTGAACATCTTGTCTTGCGTCGGATCGTTTTTCCTGATCCACTCCACAAGCATTGCTGTATGCTCTTTTTCCTCATTCATATTGTGCGTAAGGAGTTTCTTTAATGACTCATCATCGGTTGCGTCAATCCGCTCCTGATAAAAATCGATTGCTTCAAGCTCTTCGCGCAGAGATTTTCTTGCTCTTTCCAAATCAACGTGCTTAGGTTCCATCTTTTCTAATGGTTCGAAAAACGGCATCTCGTCCTCCTCTTTCTTAATTATCCTTGCCCGGCATACCGAATTTTGAACTTACGCTCGGAGCATCCACCGCTTTATATTTCCCATTTTTATAACCCTCTATCGCCTCTTTTACTGTCCCGGAAACTCCGGTAAAAACGCTTACTCCCGCGGCAGATAAAACCTGATGCGCATTGGGCCCAACGTTTCCGGTAAGGACTACTTTAACGCCTTTGGATACCACAAGCTGGCCCGATTGAATACCAGCCCCACCTTGAAACTGAAAGCTGGTATTTTCCTGTGCCTCAAAATTACCAGTATCGGTATCAAAGAAAATGAAATTCTGGCACCGGCCAAAGCGCGGATCAACCTTAGAATCCAAAACCTTACCTTCTGAAGTAATGCATATTTTCATTTTTAACCTGCCCTTCCTTAATGACACGCGCCACCTTCACCATGACCCTTATGATCCTTGCACGCATCAAGACCACCCAAGGTATTATTCATAAAATCATCCAGCGCTTTTTGCACATTACCAGAATAACCAAACACCTGAACTCCTGCTTGCGCGAATTTCTGCTGGGCGCCCATCCCCATACCTCCGGCAATAACATGGGTTATCTTATACTTTAGAATCTCATCAACCGCGACACACCCGCCTCCGCCATGCACAGCAGTATTCGGTACAATGCGGGTGCCTGTAATTTTCTTCTTATCTTTATCAATATCCGCCAAGAAGAAAAACTTACACTGCCCGAAATGCGCGCAGACATTGCCATGCACACCATTCTCATCTTCCAATACGACTCCGACTCTCATATTTAAATCTCCTTCCTTAATAAAGCTTTGTGACAGCTATTTTTCCTCTTCTTTTTTACCCTCTAAATCCTGAACACGTGCCTGTACAGCATCAAGCTCATCTTTGAGATAACCAGCCTGATCTTTAAGAATCGCTAATTCGTCGTCCTTTGATCCTATACGGCCAAAACCGCCAAACGCCTGCATGCCTCTTTGAGTCCTCATCCAACCCGGAAGCCCGGTCGCATTGAAACAATTCCTAAAACCACGGCCCCCTCCTCTTCCAAAAGAACCCCTGCTATTACCCGGCCGAACGTCTGCGCCATTTACTACTACCGCACAATATCCTCTACCACCGCCTGTCATCGCACCTTGCCCTATAGGGCCTGTTCCATCTTTATTCGGCATTTTACTTTCCTCCCATGCTTGATTTTCTCTTAATTAAAATAAACATTACCGACAGTTTCCTTTTTCCCCACCCTTCTTTTTCCCTATTCCTTTTCCAGAAGATCTTCCCTTACCCTGTCCTTTTCCGACTCTTGCTCCTTTTGAGCCACTCCTTGGGCCTGTTCCATCAAAACGCGGCATATCACACCTCCCTTTGTTATTGAAAACCATTTCCATTACAAGAGAAAAAAATATAGCGGTTATTTCTTACCGCTACATTTGTCGCATAAACCGTAAAATTGGATAACGTGATTAGTGATCTTGAAATTGTATTTGGCCCCTAAACCCTTCTCGGTTTCCCTTAAAAGCTCAACCTCTTCATCAATGAAGTCTGTATAATCAACTACCTTGTTGCAATCGGTGCAAACCAAATGATGGTGATGGTGCGCTCCTTTGGGGCCTTCTGCCAATTCATAACGGGCCCTCCCATCTCCGAAATCAAGCTTATACACCATCCCAAGGCTGGATAATACGTCTAATGTCCTGTAAATAGTGGTAAGGCCGACATTAGGATATTTCGGATGAACCTTCATGTAAATATCTTCAGCGCTTAAGTGGCCTTCTGATCTAGATAAGATATCCAGGATTGCTTCCCGGCCTATAGTAAGCCTGTAGCCGCAGCCCCTGAATTTACCATGCCACCAGCCCTGCCCTTGACAATTGCCTCTTGACATATTTAATATTACTCCCTGCCTGCCGGTAGGCAGGCTTAATGAAAATGGTTACCATTATTAAATATACACTATGCGACTATTTTTGTCAAGCTCTTTTTTTAAGCAAAGAGAGCGCTGCCTCGTTTATTGCTATCTCTTGACTAAGCGCTCGAAAATTCTTTTCGCTTCGCTCAACAATTTTCTTCGCAGGCTGTGAGAGGGCCCCAAAAAAGAAAATTCCCGCCTCGTAAGATATGCCAAAATTTTCTTCGTTCCCTTTAAGGAACTCTGATAATTTTGGCATACTCGGCGGGATAATTCGCGCATATAACTTACGTCGGAGCAAGCCGCAAAAGCGGCGAGCCCTCCGTAAGTTATGCGCTTATTATGCCGAGGGAGGGAATCGGACCCCCCACGCCGGCCTTTTCAGGGCCGCGCTCTACCACTGAGCTACCTCGGCTGATTATCGATTAATATATTTTACACAAATTTCTTCAAAAAGAAAGAACAAAATATTAAATAGCTAACAAATAGCGCGAAGACGGTTATTTCCGGTATAAAAACAAATGCGATCAAGGCAGCCGGAAAAAGGAATAATACCTTTCTGCCTAAGATCTGTTTTAAGGCGTCTAAGTCCGGGTATCTTATTTTTGAAACCATCAAGAACGACAGGCATAAAATTATCGGCAAGAATATAAACGGCGATGGCAGCCGGGTGTATTTTATACTTATTAAAATAACTGTGGCTAATATGCCTCCGCTGACAGTAGTCGGCAGGCCGTAAAAATAATCGGCTAATTTATCCTTGGGCATAATGTTATATTTTGCCAGCCGCGTTACGCTGCAAACCAGATAAACAAATAAGACAGCAACCGCAAGGAGGCTAAAACCCCGGCAGATAAAAATATAAGCTAATACAGACGGAGCGATACCGAAAGAAACGACATCAGCCAATGAATCTAGCTGTTTGCCAAATTCGCTGGGGACGGGGTTACGCCTTGCTGCCTGGCCGTCTAATCCATCAAAGATAACAGATAGGATTATCGCCCAGCAGGCAGAGGCAAAGCGGCCCTCCAGAGAGAAGATGACCGCGGCAAAACCGCTGGCCAGGCTTAAGCCGGTAAGAAAATTAGCTAAATAGTTCATTTGGCCTCTTCCATTATTTGCACAAATATACGTTGGGCTAAGTCTAAGTTGGGAAAATGGTACTTGCGGGCGGAGATCTTTATACGGGTAGTGGCCTGGGTCATCCTGATCAATTTAATCCATACATGGCTTGAATCCGCCTGGAACTCAATATAACCTTTTAAATTATCTTCCTGTATTATCGTGCCGCGCTGCCTGCTTACCGCCAAAGTGGAACTCCAGAGCATATCATACGGCTTATCTGTATCGGCCTGTATCGTGTCCCTGCTTATCCCGTAAGCGCCTAACGCGCCTGCCGCGCCTCCTAAAACAAACACACAGCCGGTTATACTTAAAAACAACACGGATAGAAAACAATAAAGAAATGCTGTCTTTTTCATTTTATCTCCTTCTTAGAAAACACCTTTACGAAACAAAACGCGGTAAGTCCGAAAATTATCCCCCATGAAACAACCAAAAATAACCATCCGCCTGATCTCATCGCGTCTTCTCCGTTCCTATTCTCTTCTTCCGCCAGGCGATCTTCACCATGACCGCCAGGACCAGGAATATTAATACCAAACCCAGCCTCGTCCCCAGGATAAACGGCTTATTTCCTGAAGAGATGTTCTTCATGAATATTATAGGCAGCCACTCCTGCCAAAACCACATCCCTAAAATAAGAAATAAGAATACCGGCGTAATATACTTAATGATGAACTTATAAATCTTGGGAACCCGCATATCCGCGCCCTTATGTATTTCATCCCAGGCCGGTTCCATGCCGAATATCCAGCCAAAGAGCAGGGTTTCTATAGTGGCAAATAATACCAGGAAGAATGTACCTCCCCAAAAGTCCAATTCATCTACCACGCCGTTCTTTAAGAAGAATACCACCGGCTGGCACAATATAAACGCGATAATTCCGAATATCCACACCGCTTTCTTCCTGCCGATATTAAACTCATCTTCCAAAAACGCCACTGCCGGCTGGGCCAGGGATACTGAAGAAGTCACGCCTGCCAAAAATAATAGAAAAAACCAGATGAATCCGAACATCTCTGCCAGAGGAAGTTTATTTAATACCAGAGGCATGGTCACAAACCCTAGATTAAACACCCCGGAGCGCGCGATAGACTGTATATCCACGGGGCCGAAAAAAACAAATGCCGCCGGAATAATAATGCTACTGCCTAATATTATCTCAGCGGCTTCATTGGTTCCGGCCGCGGTTAGCCCGGAAAGCACCACGTCATCCCCCTTTGATAAATAACTGGCATAAGTAAGGATCACGCCGATGCCCACACTGAGAGTAAAAAATATCTGGCCTGCCGCTTCCAGCCAGACCTTGGCGGACTTCAGGGCGGAAAAATCCGGATTCCACAAGAAACCAAACCCGTTAGAGATATTCCAATCAGGCCTGGCCATATCCGGCGTACCTAAGGTCATAACCCTTATCATTAACACCATGCCAAAGATAAATAAAAGCGGCATTGCCCATTTGCAAAGCTTCTCTATCCCGCCTTTTATCCCGTAGTATATGACCCGTACATTAATAAAAAACGTGACCAGGAAGAACAAATATGCCAGGCCCATGCCCTGGAAATACTGATTCTTGCTAAGCCCCTGAAAACCGCTTAGGAAAGCCTGCATCGAAGCCTGGTCCGCCAGTTTACTATATTTACCTATGAGCGCGAAAAAACTATACGCCAGCGCCCATGATTCTATGTAGGTATAATAAATAAAAATAACCAGCGGCCCGAATATGCCGATGATGCCGAAATATTTAATAAAACGGTTCTTCTTCCAGATGCTGTGGAATATTCCGGGGGCGGTCCCATGCCCGAAGCCTCCGCCGTAACGGCCTAAGGTCCATTCGATCCACATCAAGGGTATCCCTAACAAAAACAAAGACACGAAATAGGGGATCATGAATGCCCCGCCGCCATTTGAAGCGGCCTTGGCAGGGAACCTTAAGAAATTCCCCAATCCGATGGCAGAACCTGCCACAGCCATGATAATCCCCAGGCGGGAACCCCACCTGTCTCTCTTATTTACCTGACTCATAGGGACGCGCTTAATTAGAACTTCTTGCCGTGCCGGTATGGCCGGGTCTTATTGTATTCTATTTTTTTAAGGAGGGCGCCTTCCAGATCTATGTTCTTGGCGCCGCAATAATCAAATATACGGATACAACAATCCGCCAGCTCTTCGGCGATAGCCGCCTCCGCGTGGCGGTTGCGCATAGCCTCTAATGCCTCGGATAATTCCGAATGCATAAGCGCGATCAACTCTCCTTCGTTACGCTCTTCTTCCCACCAGCCTTTTTCTTTGGCGATACGGTGGCACTCTTTAATAAAATCATTTATTGATTGCTTCTGCTGGGAGGGCATCAGTTTTTCCTTTCTCTGTTTCCGTTTTTAATTCTTGGGCTAATGTGCTAAAAACAAGCTTGGATATATTCTCTTTCCCGTAAGTACTGGGGCTGGAGACTTCTATAAGAGTAATATCCTTGTTTTTCTCGGTTAAAAATATGCCTACAGGAGCAGTATCCTCATTAGAAAGATACAACGCCAGCATATTCTTACTTAAATCATCCCTGTAAATATAGGAACCATTATTCTTTAAGATCGCCTTGATCTTATCGTGGCAGGCAACCAAGTTGCAGTTGAATTCTTTCTTTATAGCCCCAGAGCGGCCGTCTTCTAAAACCTTGGTAGAAACTCCCAAGATACCTTTACAGGCTTCTTTTGTAGCCGCGCATCCTAATAAAACAGCAGCTGCCAATAAAACAACGGATATTTTGAAATTATTCATCTTACCTCCTTATTCATTTATGATCTGCCAAATTTTATTTAGGTTCCGGCGCGCCTCTTCCTCTCCTCTTTTGGCGAATTCTTCGGCCTTATGCAATTCCAACCAATAAAGCCCCGAGGTATCCGGATGTAAAACAATATCCGCCAGCTGCCCTTCTTTTTGCGCCACTTCAGACTGCAGTATCTCAACACTGCTGAATATTATATCCAGTATATTCGTCTGAAAACTGTCCTTAAAATGCCTGCCCAGGTTAAACCATCTTTTCTTTCCGGCGGCCTCCTGGACAGGAGTGGAGATCTTCTCTTTCATCTTCTCATATTGGCGGAGCACGTCTTCTCTGGAGGGCGTGACATTTACCGCGATGATTTTTTTTATGCCCGCCTTCCACAATGCTTCCGTAGGCAGTGGATTGATTATCCCGCCGTCAAAGAGCATCTCTTCTTTGAACTTAAAAGGCGAGAATACCCCCGGCATAGTACAGCTTGCCATAACCGCGTCCACCAATAGGCCCTTATCCAGCACCTTTGATTCTTTATGTTTAACGTCGCTGGCAATGATCTTCAAGGGCATTTTTGTATCATAGAAAGTTTTATTGCCCAGGTATTTCTTCAACAGCCTACGCAGTTTAATGCCTTTGATAAATCCCAACTTGGGGAATGTCAGGTCTATAAGCCCCCAGATGTGTTTTGGTTCCCTGAATTCTTTAGTGATCTCCAGTATCTCTTGGCTTGACCTGCCGCTTGCCCAGAGGCTGGCGATAAGTGCTCCGACGCTGGAACCGGCAATAATATCTATGGGGATCTTTTCTTCCTCGATCACCTTTAATACGCCGATATGGCAAAACCCGTAGCCTACGCCCACGCCTAATACCAAACCCACAAGGCTCTCGGTTAAATTCCGGACAATCCTCTTTATCGCCCTGGCATATTCAGAGTCCGGCTCATCCAAAACAAGCCTGTCAATAGCTCCAAAATCTATTCTAGGCAGAGTAGCAAATACTTTTTTGTCCAGCATCTGGACCTGTTCTTCATGCGTCAGTTTGGAGAATTTATATTCATTGATAACTATCTTTATCTTATCCCCGCTGAAATTAAATTCTGTCTTAAGCCTCTCTATTAAATTATGCGTCCTTTTTAAATCCACTGGCTCGGGGCTGGTTAAGATATGTATAAGGTCCGACTGATTCAGTATGTTAAAAATAGGCCTGTCCATCAGGGAAGGCAGGTCCAGGATCAGGTAGTGGTAATCATTGACTAACAGGCTTAAAATACCCAGTAATCTTCTTACGCAAGATTCATCCTCCTGGGTATAATGAAAACAAGCCAGGTCTACGCCGAACTTGCTCTTTACGATAAGATCTTTTATTACGCCCGGATTATCCGCCTCCGCGGAAGACAAGTCAAGAACGCCGGCTGCGGCGATCTCTAATTTCTGCGGCAGGCTATGGGCTTTATCCTGAGGGACGATATCCAGGATAATTACCGACTTATGGGTTTCTTTCCGGATACTTAAAGCAAGATTAAGGGCATAGACGGTTTTACCCGCGGAGGAATAAGAACTGAACACGGAGACAACCGTGCTTTCAAAGATGGTCTTATGGTGCGTATCTTTGCGCTTAAGCCTGCGGGATAACGTCTGGCTTAAATCAATAGACAGCCGGGGGATGCTCTTTAAAATAAAATCAAAGTCATCTTTCTTGATGCTTAAAAGCAGGCAGTCATTTAAGGCCTCGGCGGTTACTGAATGCGTTTCATTGGTTAAAAGCGAAATGATCCCAAAGTACTTTCCCCGGTGCAGGTATTCTAAAATATTCCTGCTGCCATGTTGATCCTCGGTATATATTACCACCCTGCCTGAGACAAGCAGGTAAAAAGAGCTGGGCGGAGAACCTTCTTTATAGATGATCCCGCCTTTCTTATATTCCAGGATACTGGATCTTTCTCTTATAATATCGCGTTCCTCTATAGAAAGATCAGCGAATAAGGGTATCTCTTTTAATATTAGATCGCTGGTTATTAGTTCCATCTTTAACAGTTCTCATCAAGCGCTCCGGTCCTTAAGACCTCGGAGAATTTTCTGGCGCTTTCCCTTATAGAACGTTTATAGGTATGGTAATCTACCTCGATAAGGCCAAAACGGGGGCCAAAGCCCTTGTCCCATTCATAATTATCTATCAACGACCAGTAAATATACCCTAAAACCTTAACGCCTTTTTCCATCGCCAGGTGCATATTCTTTAAATGCTCGCGGATAAAATCCCATCTTAAGGAATCATCGTCAGTGCAGATGCCGTTTTCCAGGATAAATACGGGCAGGTTAAACCTTTTCAGCTCTAAGAGTAAATTATGCAGGCCCGGCGGGTATATATCCCAACCTAAAGAATTCTTTTTAAGCCGGCTGCAGCCATCCTGGCAAGTATCCAGCAGCAGGTTTTTAAGGCGCCAGCCCCCGGCGTCTATCAAGGAACGGCTATAATAATTTACGCCGATGAAATCAAGCGATCTATGGCTGGCCAGTTTGCTTATAAATTCAAGGTTGTATAATCTATCCCTTAAATAAACAGCGAGTTTGTTCTTCAGGTTACTCCTGCATGCCTGGAATTCCTGGATATTTTTGGCAATACTGACAAAAGGAGAAGGCAGCCCTTTTCGCGCGCAAGCCGCGTGTATGGACCTATAGGCCTTTATATGCGATATCATAAGCCTGTCTGTTACTATTCTGGCGTTCCGGAAAGACTTCTGCTGCGGCGGCCAGAAACCAAGGACATAGGCATGATACACATACACCATGGGTTCATTTATAGTTACCCAGAAACGCACCTTATCGCATAACGCGCCTACGACTACATTCACATAACGCAAGAAATACTCGCTTGCCTTCTTATTGAGCCAGCCCCCTGACCGCGCGAACCACAGAGGAATGGTGAAATGATACAAAGTAACTATGGGCTCGATATTACGTTCTTTTAAAGAAATTATAACGTCCCGGTAATGGTCTAATTCTTTCTGGGAAAATTCGCCTTCCTTAGGCTCAATACGGCTCCATTCGATGGATAAGCGGTGGGCATTGTGGCAGAGAAGTTTGGCTAGATCAAAATCTTCTTTATAAAGCTCGTAACTGCGGCAGGCCTGTCCGGATGATTCTTTTAAACCAGCCCTCTTCTCCCATTCCCACCAGTCGCTATTTATATTATTGCCCTCTACCTGATAGGAGGAAGTGGCCGCGCCCCAGAGAAAATCTCCTGGAAATTTAATCATGGTTGCTATTATACCATCTTAAAATAAAAAATCCCAACAAATAAATGTTGGGACTAACATAAAAAACAGCCGATAAAGGTCTTTGGGCTCATCATCCCTTTTACCTTTAACTTCGGTAACCCAGCCACCATGTCCCTGTTGTTATCCGGGATTTAGGTCTGTGGCTTTGCGCCCCCCGGTTTCCCGGGGTTTACCTTTATCGGCCTATAGTAAGTATACAACAAGAATGCCTGTTTTTCAAGGCTGCGTACTTTTATCTTTTAGCCGGAGCAGCTGGAATTGCTTTAGCAGTAAGATGTTTGCTTAATAACGACCAGGTTTTAGGGCCGACTTTGCCGTCTACCTTAAGGCCGTTGTCCTTCTGGAATTCTTCAACCGCCTTCTTGGTTCCGGGGCCGATCTTTCCGTCAATAGAGCCGTTATATAAACCCGCGTTCTTAAGCGCTGTCTGGATCTCAATGGGAGTGGGTTTATAAGGCCCGGCTGGCGGAACTGGCTCAAGATTGGCCTTAGGGGCCGGGACAGAAACAGTTACTTGCGCGTCTTGGGCCTTTGGTTCAAGAGACTTGGCTTCGGGCACTGCCGGGACATTGGTGCTCATCACACTCATTGCTTCCATGGAAAGGGCATCCTGGGACTCTTCCATATTTGCTTTCTTTCCGCAACCTAAAATATAAAGGCCAAAAAACATTACCGTGGCGATCAATAAATATTTCTTCATGACATTCTCCTTTGTTATAAGATTATTCCGGTTTTTTAAGAGATGATATTTAGCCTTTTCACCTCCTTACAGCTATAATTGTAACAAAATGTTTTTAAAAATCAAATAAAAAACTTTATTTCTTACGAAGAAGGGGCGGGCAAAGAGAGCTTCTGTTTAACTAAATCACTGACTAATCTCCCATCCGCTTTGCCGGCGATCTTTAACCCCGCCTCTTTCATAACTTTACCCATATCTTTTATCCCTGATGCCTGAGTGGCGATAACAGCTTCATCAATTATTTTCTTTATTTCCTCAAGAGGGAGCTCCTGGGGCAGATACGCCTTTAATATTTGAAGCTCTCCTGCTTCTTTGTCCGCTAAGTCCTGGCGGTTCCCCTGCTTGAACTGCTCGATGGAGTCTTCACGCTGTTTTATCTGCTTTCTTATGACCGCTACGGCATCGCTGTCCTCAAGGTTATTTTTCTTTTTCGCCAGCGCTGTGTTCATAAATTCCGCGCGCAGGAAACTCAACACGGAACTCTTCAGCCCGTCCTTGCTCTTCATAGCTTCTTTATAATCATTAAAAATCTTCTCTTCCAGCATGATACTCCTCCTTATTTCTCCGGTCAGAATAAAATATATCCCTTGAATTCCGCTAACCTGTCTTTTATTTCTTTTAATTTCAACCTGCTGGTCCTGGCAGGGCCAAAACCCTCAATATTAAAAGAAGCGGCGATCGTCCCGTAGGCGAGCGCTTTCTTTATATTTACCGCGTTTATTTTTCCTGCCCTGGCTAAATACCCCATGAAACCGCCGGCGAAAGTATCGCCTGCGCCCGTAGGGTCAATGACCTTATCCGTAGGATAAGCGGGCAGGGAAAATATGAACTTATCGCCATAAAACAAAACACCGTGCTCGCCCTTCTTTATTAAGACCATCCTGGGGCCGCGGGCGCGCAGGCATTTAGCCGCTTTTATAAGATTGTGTTCTCCGGACAGATCCCTGGCTTCCTGGTCATTAGCAACATAAATATCTACGCGCTTTAACAGGCGCAGGAGCGAACTACGCTTATTCTTTATCCAATAATTCATGCTGTCTAAACCCACCAGCGCCGGGGAACGCATTTTTTCCAGGAGATGCCTCTGTATATCGGGGTCAACATTAGCCAGGAATATATGCTTTATCTTCCTCTGTTCCTCTGAAATAAAAGGAGTAAAAACAGAAAGCACTCCTAATTCGGTATTCAAAGTAAAAGCGGTATTTAAATCCCCCTTATATTCGCCTTCCCATCTGAACGTCTTGCCTTTACCCTGAATAAGCGAAGTCAGGTTTATCCCCTTTTGCCTTAAGAAACGGATGTGTTCCTGAGGGAAGTCTTTGCCGATGATAGCCACAAGATTAACGCTGGTAAATAAACGCGCGGCCATGGCAAAATGCACTGCCGAACCTCCCAGCATATGTTTCTTTTTGCCGAAAGGCGTCTTTACGGTATCTAAAGCGACTGTCCCTAAAACAACTATACTCATTTTAAGACCCCTCTGATTTATGGTTTCTTAGATATTTTACAAAATAAAAACCCAGAACTGTCATAATAATGGAAATTAATACGCTGCCGATGGCATCAATTATGTGATGCACGCCGGCATACACCCGGGAAAAACCTACAAATAACGTTAAAGCCCACAACAGCAGGCCTAGGCGCCGGCTAAAGATAAAGACTACCGCTGAAACAGCAGAAACTAATAAAACATGGTGGGAAGGAAAACCATTATTCGCTTCATGGGGAATTAAAGGCTTAAAACCTCCCAGGACAAACGGCCGGGGGCTATAATAGATATGGCTGGCCAATAGAGAAACAAGCAAAACCAGCGGCAGACAGGCGCAAAAAACAGCCAAAACTTCTTTTTGCCTCAGGCGGGGCTGGACCATTAACCAGGCAAAGGTAATAAGAATTACAGCCACGTGCGAATATTTAGCGCCAAAGATAAAAACCGGATCAAAGATATTGTTCATAGCTTAACCGTGGTTCTCTAAGAATTTATTGAGGTCTTCCGGTAATGCCTTAGACAGCCGTATCGTTTTTCCCGTAACAGGATGCCTGAATTCTAAATCCCGCGCGTGCAGGCAAAGCCTTTTAGCGCGCAGTTTAAAATCCTTGCGGAAGGCGTATTTCTCCTCTCCAACTATTGGGTGGCCTATTGTTTTAAGATGTATCCTTATCTGATTGGTGCGGCCGGTCAAAGGCATGACCTCTACGATACTAAAATCTTTTCTTCTTTGGAGGACTTTATATTTAGTTATTGCCGCCTGCCCTTCGATGGAACCCTGTATCTGGCCTTGATCAAGAGGCAGCACCCCTTGCGCGAAAGCAACGTAGGCCTTCTTTATTTTCTTTTGCCTGAACTCATCCATCATTTTCTTCTGGATGGACTTGCCTTTGGCGTAAATTATCAAACCCGAAGTCCCGCAATCAAGACGGTGGCAGGGATGCAGGCGGTAAGATACGCCCCTGCTTTCTAGATCTTCATTGAGGATGCTCGTGAGCGTGCGTTTTTCGTTCCTGGGCGTAGGTATCACCAGAAGCCCTGAAGGTTTATCTAACACCATCAGCCAATCATCCTCGTAGACTACCGGGATATTCATCAGATTATCTCAAACATCCTGTCTATCGCCTTTTTAGCCTGCAGGCGTATGTTATCAGGGACCTTCACTTCTTCTTTCATCTCCTCCAGGGCCCAGAATATCTTTTCCTGGGTAGTGCGTTTCATATTCGGGCATACTGCCCGTTCCGAAGCGGGATAAAATTCCTTAGTGGGGTTATCTTCTTTAAGGCGGTAGATCAGGCCGACTTCCGTAGCTACAATCAATTCTTTTGCCTCGGTTTCCCTGGCAAATTTTACCATCTGGCTCGTAGAAAGCACCGCGTCAGCTAAAGCTGAAACCTGCGGCAGGCACTCCGGATGAGCCATGACCTTGGCAAAAGGATGGAATTTCTTTTCTCTTTTTACGTCTTCGGGCAATATATTGACGTGCGTGGGACAATGGCCCTTCCAGGATATGAGTTTTCTGCCGGTCTGCCTGGATACATAATCAGCAAGGTATTTATCAGGCACAAATATAATTTCTTTTTCGTTTTTTAAGGCATTGACCACCGCTATAGCGTTTGTAGAAGTGCAGCAATAGTCTAATTCCGCTTTTACCTCCGCGGAAGTATTCACGTAACCCACCACCACCGCTCCGGGATGCTCTTTTTTTAATTTCTTTAGATCCTCGGCAGTGATCATATTGGCCATGGGGCAGGCGGCTAACATATCCGGCATGATCACCCGCTTTTCAGGGCAGAGAATAGAAGCTGTCTCAGCCATAAAATGCACACCGCAGAAAATAATCACCTTGGCATCAGTTTTCGCGGCCATCCTGCTTAATTCCAGGGAATCACCCCGGAAATCCGCCACATCCTGGACTTCAGGAAGCTGGTAATTATGGACCAAGATAATAGCATCGCGCTTTTTCTTTAATGCCCTGATCTTTTCTTCTAACTCTTTAAATCCCTTAGCCATTTTAAATTAACACCTCGTCAATGATGCCTCCGCCGATAACTATGCCTTTATTATAGAGCACCGCCGATTGGCCGGGGGTTATCGCGAACTGCGGTTTCCTGAATTTGATCTTTAGCTTATTTTTAACGGGAATGGCATCTGCTAAATCTTCTTTATGATTATACCTTATCTTTACTCTAAGGACAACTTTCTTTTTTAAGGGTTCCTGGATAAAATGCGGCTCATTTATTAAAAATACCGTTCCTGAGGCATCCTCTTTTTTACCGGCAGTTATCCGGTTTTGCCGTGAGTCTATCTTATTTATATACAAAGGATAGCCTCTGGCGATGCCTAAACCCTCGCGCTGGCCGATAGTATAAAAAGCGATACCTTTATGCCGGCCTAAAATATTACCTTCTTTATCTACGACCAGGCCGGGTTTTATGCCCTGTTTGATCTGTTGGCTAAGAAACTCCCGATAATCACCTTTAGGCAAAAAGCATATCTCCTGGCTGTCTAATTTATCCGCCACAGGCAAGTTGAATCCTCTGGCTAATTCCCTTACTTCTTTCTTGGTATAATCGCCCAAAGGAAAAAGTATATGCTTAAGCTGGCTAGCGCCCAGCCGGTATAAGAAATAAGACTGGTCCTTAAATAGATCTTTGGCTTTCTTAAGTTGATACCCCTGCCTTGCCTTAACGATCCTGGCATAATGGCCGGTAGCCAGGAATCCCGCGCCTAAGGCAAGCGCTTTTTTTAAAAGCAGGCCAAATTTTATAAATTGATTGCAGCGCACGCAGGGGTTAGGGGTCCTGCCCCTGGCATATTCATCGCAGAAATCCTTAATGACACGCTCCTTAAGGATCTTTTGCATGTTCAAGACATAATGCTTGATGCCTAATTTATGCGCTACTCTCCGGGCATCTTCTATCCCCTGGATCCCGCAGCAAGCCGGCCTTTTCCCCGCGGTATCACTGAGGCCAAAACACATAGTTATCCCGACGACCTCATAACCCTGTTTTTTTAATAAAGCGGCAGCTACCGAGGAATCTACGCCGCCGCTCATGGCCACAACTACGCGTTCTTTTTTCATTATCATAAGTAAATAACTTAAAACCTCGCTTCCATTATAGCAGTGAATTTATTGAACTAAAGAAAAATATATCGTGCCTGTGGATAAAAGGAGTTTCTAGGAGGTTTTTGGTGAAGCGGACGGCTGGACCAACCAATGCATATTGCTGTTATGTTCTTTCCATTTATTAATTATTGAATACCCCATAAGATTAAACAACGCGTTCCTGAAGCGCCACTTTAAAAGTAAGCCCAGGGACCTGGAAAGCGAATAAAACTTAGCATAAGCCATAATCACGTGCGATTGAAGCTCCCTGGCTGATACCAGCTTGGGGAAAAAGACAATATGCTGCCCGTTATAAAGGCTCCAATCCTTGCTGAATATCCGTTTTTCTTTCTCTAGGAACTCGTGGACCTTTGTGCCCGGGAAAGGAGTCAATATGCTCATTTGCATCGTATCGATCTTCTCTTTTATGGCGAATCTCACGGTATCCCAGACTGTCTTTATATTATCATCCTCTCCGCCTAACACAAACATCCCGTGGACCTTGATCTTTTTCTTATGGAAAGAACGGATAGCGTCTATAATTTGAGCGACGGTCTGGTTCTTTTGGTATGCCTGCAGCGTCTTCTGGTTAATAGATTCAAAACCCACGCATACCACACTGCATCCCGCTTCAGCCATCAGGTTAAGCAGTTTAGCATCTTTTGTCGCGTCGCAGCGGACCTGGCATGACCAGCTGCGTATCTTATCCTTAAGCATAAGGTTCAACAGCTTATAGGTGCGTTCAGGGTTAGCTGTAAAGTTATCGTCACAGAAGAAAAACTGCCTGCTTCGCCCAGACCTTAATTCCCCTATAACATTTTCCGCGCTGCGGAAACGGTATTTGCGGCCGAAGATCTTGGTTACGGAGCAAAAACTGCAATCAAAAGGGCACCCTCTTGAAGTAGAAATAGGCGTAATTAAAGAAGGTGCCCTGAAACCTTTGATCAAAGAAAAATCGGGATACGGCAATGAATCGAGGTCCTCTACCGGTTTCCCGTAGACAAAAGCATCCTTTATCTTTCCCTCAACAACATCAGCGATGACTTCTTCAGCCTCTCCGATAACCACCTGCCCGGCAAACTGGATCGCCTCTTCAGGCAGAAGCGTGGCGTGGACTCCCCCCATAATAACCTTATCCTTGGGGAATTTTTTGGCTATCTCGTAGCCCCGCCTGGCACTTGAGGTCAAAATGGAAATACCGATATAATCAGCTTTTAACTTTGAATAATCGGGAGGACAAATATCCTCGTGGTATATTTCGACTTGATGCCCTCTATTCCTTAGGATAGTTCCCAGATATATCGGGCCCAAAAGAGGCATGGGTAACTTGCTGTAGATATTTGCTTCTGATGAGCGCGGTTCGATAAGCACTACTTTCATCTTAGGCTTTCTTACCTTGTATATGTATGCGCAGCGGCGCGGTAGGGGTTACTTACGACTTGACAACACCTACATTGATGGCGCGCGGGCCTTTTGGCGACTTTTCAATCTCAAATTCAACTTCCTGCTCTTCATTTAAAGCGTCGAATTTAAGGTCGATAAGGCTGCTCTGGTGAAAAAATACCTCGCTGCCGTCTGTGTCGCTGATAAAACCAAATCCTCTTTCACGAACTAACTTCTTTATTTTTCCTTTATGCATTTTTCCCCCTCTTGGTTAAAAAAAATAAGGCCCGGCCATAGAATGCCGGGCCCCTTTGCTTCTTTCCTAGGTTATAACTTAACTACTTTTGTAGCTTGTTCGCCTTTAGGGCCTTTTTCGATCTCGAATTCAACTTCCTGGCCTTCCTCTAAAGTCTTATAGCCTTCACCCTGTATCGCGCTATGATGCACGAACACATCACTGCCAGATTCAGGAGTAATAAATCCATAACCTTTTTGGTTTGAGAACCACTTTACTTTTCCTCTTGCCATTACTTACCAACCTCCTTTCCACTAGATTTTATAGTAAATAACGGCAGAAATTACTTCCTCCGAAGCCATTTTAGGCTGATTAACAGCCTTAAAGGCAAAGGGGGGACAAAAAAACCGCAAGGCGAGTCTTTCTCTACCTTACGGCCAAAGATTTCTACTCCCTTATTTACTAGGAGGAAGTATATATTAGATTTAAGTATTTGTCAATAGCTTTTTTCATATAATTATTTTTACCACTCCAGGCTCAAACCCGCTTCAACATACCTGCCGGGCTGGGGTATACCTTCAATATCCTGATACTCAACATTCAGGATATTGGCAGCGTTCAGGAAAATCCGGGAATGCCGGTTTAAACCATAGTTTAAGCCGGCATTCATAAGCAGCCATCCGCGCCGGCCAGGCCTCTTCTTGTAGCTAAAGCCTATCTCCTGCCTGCCGAAAGAAAAATGAATATTAAAAACGGTATTCACTAAATGCCGGGCGTAATTAGGGCCGTATTTATAGAGATAGCCCTGCGTATCCATGCTTTTATCCGTATAAGTGTAGTTAGCATCCAGGCTTAATACCTCGTTGATCTTCTTACGCAGGTAATATTCTACGCCAAAGACATTGTCCCGGGTAATGTTTTTTGCCTGCCAAAGCTGGCTGGGGTCAGACTTAACCCAATCAATCATGCCTCTTTCTCTGCGCAGGAAAAATGCCAGGCTCGAAAATAACTCTTCTGTATTATATTCCAGGCCAACCTGGTAATTCCAGGCCTTCTCCGCGGTTAATCCGGAGTTGCCCAGCGTGGTAGGATCGCTATAATACAGTTCTGTAAAGGAAGGCACGCGCATATTTCTGGAAATCCCGAAATTAAGCGCTAGGGGATCCATGAATTTGAATTTAGCGCTGGCAGAGCCGGTGCACACTTTACCAAAATCCGAGAAATCATCCAGGCGCAAAGAAAAACCGGTGCCCCACCGGGAGCCGAAATCTTTACTATCGTCTAAAGATACGCTGGCGTGATCACGGATATGCCTGCCTAAATTAGTGGAACTGATCTTCTCCCTGCCCCACTCCAGGCCTAAACCGGCTTTGCCTAATGCCCCGAGTTCTTTTTGCAGGTAAACTCCGGGCGTAAACATATCCGTACGGTGCTGGTTAACGGAAGTTGAACGCGCCCCCGTACTGTCCAGCGTGAATTTATCAAAATGCCTGCGCCAGAGAAAACTCGGCTTGATCAATAAGCCATCCCGGTCTAAGGAAAAGCTGCTACTTAATAGATATGTCTTGGTAGCGTCCCTGGAAGGATACCCTAAGCCCGGAGTATAAAAATCATATGCTCCGTACTCTTTATCTTGATACCCGAAATTATTTTCCCAGGCTGCCCCGGGCAATTCCAGATACGCGCCTAAAGAAGTCGTAAATTTACTGTAGTCCGTATCATAACGAAGCCCTCTTGACCGCGCGTCCTCCACAGAATACCTTAATCCCAGGTTATTCAACTTGCCGCTTACGCTGCATAGCCCGTATCCGTCGCGGAAGCTGCCCATGCCGGATTCCAGGAGTATCTTATTCTCCTTAGGCTGCTCCAACGCGAAATTCACCGCCCCTCCGATAGCATCCGGGCCGAATAAAGAAGAACCTGCCCCGGGCATTACCTCTGTTTTCTTTATGTCGGCTTTGGTAAAAGGGATATCGCAATTATAATGGCCGGTCTGCGGGTCATTGATCCTCTGTCCGTTAAGTAAAACCAAAACCTGCTGCCAGGTAGAGCCGCGCAGGGAGAAATCCGCCTGTATCCCTCCTTTTAGAGACCGGCTTTGTAAGTCTAAAGGCAGGTTGCTTAATTCTTCTAAGGCTGACTGATAATTAAAAGCGCGGATTTCCGGGAACGGTAAAGAATATGAATTTAAAGACGGCTGCTTCTGCTTAGTGATCACCAGCGTCATAAGGTCTTCGTGCTTATCTTCGCCTGAGAAACAGGAACGCGGCAGAAAAAAGGTAAGTATAATTAAAAGGCCGCATAGCTTTATTTTAAACATAGGATAATTATAAAGCACGCGGCTTAACTGTCAACCAATATGTTAGATATGGTTTACATTTAACGGCAGTGTATTACGTCTCCGGCCATGACCTTAGCCAATATGCCGGAATCTTTCCTTATCAACAATCCCCCATCCTTATCAATATCCACGGCAGAGCCTTCTATATGTTTGTTGTGGCAGTACACTTTTACCCTTTTCCCCAGTGTAAGGGAATACTGGCGCCATTTATCAAGTATCACAGCAGGGCCTTTTAATTCCCAGAGAGAATAGTTCTGCTCGATCCTGCGCAGCATCTCCTGGAGCAGTAAAACGCGGTTCAGTTTTTCACGCGCGTGTTCTTTTAATGACGTCGCCCCGCTTATCAGGGACTTTTTGTCGTTATTTACATTTAAGCCTACTCCCATGACTATAAAATTTATCTTATCCGCCTCGGCATTCATCTCCGTAAGGATACCGGCTACCTTTTTATTGCCCAGGAACAGGTCATTGGGCCATTTGATCTGGGGGTTTAAGCCTGATATATTCTTTACTGCCTCAGCTATGCTTACGGCAAGCATAATGGTTAAGACCGGTGAACCTTCCGGCAATATATCCGGCTTAAGCAGCAGAGAAAAATAAATACCTTTGTATTTCGGTGAAAACCAGCTTCTGCCTAACCTGCCGCGGCCTTTTGTCTGCGATTCCGCGACGACCAGCGTGCCGGAAGGAGCGTTTTGCATGCCTAACTGCATAGCCAGGTCATTAGTTGAAGAGAGATACTCAAAATAATGTATCTGCCTGCCGATGAATTTCGTATTCAATTGATACCTTATTTCCAGATCAAGCAAGGCATCCGGGCATGATTCCAGCCGGTATCCCAAATGCGGGACAGCGGCAAAATCATACCCCATCTCCTTAAGTTCCTGGATATGTTTCCATAACCCCTGGCGGCTGATACCGAGATGCTGGCTGATCTCATCTCCGGAAAGGTATCCCTGTTTTTTCTTCAAAAAATCAAGTATTCTTTCTTTCATTTCTCTTTTTAAGATACTCCTCAAACTTTCCCTGGAACGGGCCTATGCCGGATTTCGGCAGTTTATTTTTCTTCATAAAGCGGGCTCATCGCGCGTAATTTCTTTACGACCGGAGGAAGTTCTCGCAAAAGATAATCGATGTCGCCGGTTTTTGTCCACCGGCCCAGGGTTATGCGCAATGAACCGTGCGCGGTTTCATGATCCAGGCCTATAGCCAAGAGGACATGCGACGGTTCCAGCGAACTGGAAGTGCAGGCAGAGCCCGTGGAACAGGCTATACCGAGCATATCCAGGCTTAAAAGTATGGATTCACCTTCAATATATCTTATAGAAAAGTTAACATTATTGGGCAGCCTGTTTACAGGATGGCCGTTAAGCCTTACCTCCGGGATCCTGTCCGGAATTTCCTTGATCAACCTGTCACGCAAAGCGCTTAAGGTTTTTATTTCGCTTTCCATTTCCCGGTTGCAGATCTCCATGGCCTTGCCTAAACCGACTATCCCTGTCGTATTATGGGTTGAAGCGCGCCTGCCTCTTTCCTGATCGCCGCCGCGCAAGAAAGTTTCTACGCGCGTGCCTTTTCTGATATACAAGGCGCCTACGCCTTTGGGCCCGTAAAATTTATGCCCGGAGAGCGCCAGCAAATCAACATTCAGCTCATCTACATTAATAGGAATATGCCCTACGGTCTGCACGGCATCCGTATGGAAATAGACGCCTTTTTCTTTGGCGATCCTGCCGATTTCAGCTATGGGTTGTATTGTGCCGATCTCATTATTAGCGTGCATTACAGAAATTAATATGGTCTTATCGGTAATTGCCTTCTTTATGTCTTCAGGTGAGACCAGGCCGTATTTATCGACAGGTATATATGTAAGATTAAACCCTTTTTTCTCCAGGAACTTAGCGGGCTCGCTTATCGCGTGATGCTCGATGCCGGTAGTAATAATGTGGCTGCCTTTTTTTTCCAGGGCATACGCCACCCCTAAAAGAGCGAAGCTGTCTGACTCTGTGCCACCGGAGGTAAAAACTATTTCTTCCGGGCTAGCCCCGAGGCTGGAAGCAAGTATCTGGCGGCTGTCTTCAACCGCGGCCTTAGCTTCCTGTCCATAACTATGTATACTGGAGGCATTGCCGAATTTCTCAAAGAAATACGGCTCCATTGCCTTGAGGACCTCCGGGTCGCAAGGCGTGGTTGCCGCGTAATCTAAGTATACTCGTTTCATTTTTTGATCACCTCATTTAAACTGCCGGTACGGTAACCTTCCAGATCTAAAGTTATATAATTATAACCTATTTTCTTTAATTTGTCGATTACCTGCTCGCGTTTGTTTACCAGCCGCCTGATATCGCTTTTTAAAACCTCTATACGGCAGAGGCCGTTGTAGTGCCTGGCCCTTACCTGCCTAAAACCTATTTTTCTTAAATATATTTCTGCCTGATTAACGCGCTTTAATAAGGGAAGAGATATCTTTGTGCCATAAGGTATCCTGGAAGCAAGGCAGGCAAGGCTGGGTTTATTCCAGGTGTTAAGTCTAAGCGACTTACTTAATTTACGGATATCTTCCTTGGTAAAGCCTGCCTCGGCAAGCGGAGAGCGTATTCTTAACTCCTGTTTGGCAATGCTGCCCGGCCGGAAATCTGATCTATCCGACGCGGAGCTAGCGTCCAAAACAAAATTTAATTTAGACCTCCAGGCAATGTCTTTGAGCTTTAAGAAAAGCTCTTTTTTACAGAAATAGCAGCGGTTAACCGGATTAGAAGTAAATTCTTTGTCTTTTAGTTCCCGGGTCCTGATCACTTTATGCCTTATGCCGATACGCTTGGCAATGCTACAGGCATTCAGCAGTTCTTCTCTGGGATAAGTAGGTGAGCAGGCGGTAACAGCAAGGATTTTGTTCTTAGGTAATACCAGCGCGGCAACTTTTAAGAGCAGGGTGCTATCCACCCCGCCTGAAAAAGCGATCAGGCAGGAATCGCACCTTAAAATTATCTTGGTCAGCCTGGCTAATTTTTGCTTCAGTGCCATTTCCTAAAAATGTACTTCCATCGCGCGGGTAGGGCAGATCTTAACGCAGAGTTCGCAGGCGATACATTTATTATTGTAGAAATGCACTTTACGCGTCTGTGGGTCAACTACCAGAGCGCCGGTAGGGCATATGGGGACGCATACTCCGCAGTCAGTGCACTTTTCCTCATTGCGCACGACATCCTGGCTTAAAGGCTGGACCTTTACCCCGCAGGATGCTAAATATTCCAGGCCCTTGTCAAAACCCTCTTTCTTCCCGGATAATTCCAATACCATAAGGCCTTCTTCCTGAGGAGTAACATAGGCCTTCAGAATGTTGAATCTAAGGTCGTAGTCTTTAACCAATTTATACACGATCGGCTGATCAACCAATCGATGCGGAAAACGCAATACGATCCTTTTGGAAACCATAACCTGCTCCTTTTTTTAAGGACAGCCCCTATATGATCGGCCTTTCTTTTAACGGCTTAAAAGCATACCCTGATCCTGCGCCAGGTAAAGGCGCTACAGGCTCAGTTAAAAGAAAATCGCCTTTTTTAATCCAGGACTTCAGCTGCTCGGCTATTTCGCGTGCCTTAGAATAACTGGATAAATTACCGGTAGGCACAGCCTTACCCTGCACCGTGATCTTTCCGGACTTTAATTGAGCGTAATTTACCTCGCCTAAGGAACCTGCTAGGCCCTCGGGATAGTTTATACCGTAATCTACGATCTGAGTATAGATCTCTTCGTCGCGGCTGGCGGCGTATTTGATCGTATCTTCGTCTAATATAGGTATGGGGACACCGATGCCTACGCTCAGACTAACCCCATAACCAAGCATACGCGTGCCCACAAGCCATTCCGGCTTCATTTGTTTTAGATCACCGATGACGGCAAGCGTTCCTGCCGGTGCCTGGGGGATCCCGTTATCCTTCCGGGGGACGGCCGGATTATGCTGCGTGCCCTGCCAGGCGACAAAACCTATTCCTCCGCCTAAGAATATCTTTGTGCCGATGCCTATTGTTTTATAGCAGGGGTCTTTTAAAAGCGGGGACAGCTGCCCTGCCGAACAATAATTCGCGTTTCCCAGATCTGGTTTTAACGCCCCCATGTAGGTATAGATCATCTTGTCTGATAAATTCACCGCCACGTTGTAATTCTGATAGCAGTTACGGATGTTGAATAATACCGCTTCATTTAAATCTTTGATATTAATAAATGTCTCCAATTTCTTGCGGGGATAGCAATCGGTGCCATAGGAAGTCGCCTCCAGGCGGATATCCCGCCCGGCCACTATCTCCTGGATAACGTGAGCGCCGCCGTATTTAAATTCGCCCGGAAAAACTTGATTGCGCGGGTCATCATCGGGTATGGCAGTCGCGCCCAGATAAATATCTACTGCCGCAAAACCGGTATAGCAGGGGACATCGTTTAATTTACAGGCCCCGCCGCCCAGTTTTATTTTAGGCTTGGAATGGCCGATGTTAAAATAGGCGCCTGAAGAACACATCGGGCCAAATGTCCCGGTAGTAACCACATCCACTTCTCTGGCTGCGGCCTTAGCGCCTTTTTTCTCCACCAGTTCGATGACCTCTTCGGCGGTAACTACAACCACTTCCCCTTTTTTTATCTTGTCATTTATTTCTTTTATCGTTTTCATGTGCGCTTAGATTATATTGCGATAACCTCTTTTATTTCCGGCACTTCCTGTTTCAATATTTTTTCAATTCCCATCTTTAAAGTCATCTGGCTCATGGGACAACAGCCGCAGGTGCCGGTCAGTTTTAATTTAACTACCCCTTCCTTGCTGACATCCACCAGGTCCACATTCCCTCCGTCAGCCGCAAGCATGGGCCGCACTTTATTCAAAGCCTGTTCCACTTTTTCTCTCATTTTACGCTCCTTTTATTTGGCGAACAATTCCGTGCTTAAGTACCGTTCACCTGTATCCGGTAATATCACGACTATAAGCTTTCCTTCATTCTTCTTTCTTTTAGCTAACTCTAAAGCGGCAAATACCGCGGCACCCGAAGAGATCCCCGCTAAGATCCCTTCTTCTTTAGCAAGCCTTCTGGCCGTATCAAAAGCATCCTGGTTAGAAACCTGAATAACCTCGTCTATGATCCTGGTGTTTAAGACCTTGGGGATAAATCCCGCTCCGATGCCCTGGATCTTATGCGGGCTGGGCTTGCCCCCGGATAGAACCGGGGAATCTTTCGGTTCAACCGCGACAGCTAAAAAACGCGGGTTTTTTTTCTTTATCGCCTCTGCTACTCCGGTGATCGTACCGCCGGTCCCCACCCCTGAAACCAGGATATCAACCTTGCCATCCGTATCTTCCCAGATCTCTTTAGCGGTAGTAGAACGGTGGGCTTGAGGGTTAGCCGGATTATCAAACTGCTGGGGAACAAAATAACGCTTATCGTTCTTAGCCAGCGCTTCCGCTTTCCTTACTGCTCCGGACATGCCTTCAGCTCCCGGGGTTAAAATAATTTCAGCGCCAAAAGCTGTCAAAAGCTGCCGCCGCTCAACGCTCATTGTTTCCGGCATGGTTAAAACTAATTTATATCCTTTGACGGCGCAGACAAACGCTAAGGCAATCCCCGTGTTACCCGACGTAGGCTCGAGGATCACCGTATCTTTGGTGATCTTGCCTTCCTTCCTGGCCCGCTCGATCATGCTCAGGCCGATCCTGTCTTTGATCGAAGAGCAGGGATTAAAAGACTCTAATTTAGCCGCAACCGCAGCAGTGCAGTCCCGCGTAATCTTGTTTAAACGCACCAAAGGGGTGTTTCCAATAAGCTCTGTAATATCTTTAGCTATCCGCGGCATTTAATTATGCTCTTTATTATAACACTGTCTTGTTTTAATTACTATAATTTCTCTTGAGATTACAGCCTTTTAATCAACTCCTTGGCTACCTTTTCTCCGGAAAGAAGCATGCCTCCGAATATCGGCCCCATGCGCGGCCCCCCGAATATGGCATTCGCGCACATACCGCAGGCGTAAAATCCGCTGCAGACCTCTTTGGAATTCTTTACAATGGTCTCTTCGCCCGCGTCCGCCCACATTGACTGCTCACCCATGATCTTGCCTGTTCTTGTATTAAGCCTTATACCGGACTTCTTTTCTATTATACGCGCGATCTCCGCGCTGTGGCCGGTAGCATCAACTACGAATTTCGCCCTCATAGTTATCGGGTCAACATGCAAATTCGCCATTTCTACCGCGGTCCAGTTCAATACCAGCCCGCATACGCGCTTTGCCCTCACCATCACGTCTTCAGCGCTGATCAAGTTAAAAATCCTGGCTCCGGCTTTTACTGTTCTAGCGCAGATCACAGACACCGTTTCTATAGAATCGGCCAGATAATAACCTTTTTCATAACGCCTTGTCCTTACGCCGAATTCATCAAGAATGCCTTTGGCTTTATCCTGCACTACAATTTCATTAAACATTATCCCGCCGCCCCACATCCCGCCGCCGACGGATAATTTCCTTTCAAAGATGACGACCTTTTTACCCGCTTTTGCTAAATAATAAGCGCAGGCCATTCCCGCCGGGCCCGCCCCTACTATTGCTACGTCGGTATCCAGGGCATTGATCAATTTATCTTTATAAGACCCTATTATTGCCTTTGATATCTTTATCTCATCCAGCTTCATGCAAATCCTCCCCTAAAATAAACCTGCTAAATCTGGTATATTAACGCTTCTTTCTTGCCGCGGGCCTGTTTTGCCAGGTCTTCAAAAGTCAAATGGTCTACGATGCCCGAAACCGCCGAAGCCACTTCTTTCCATACTTTTCTAAAAGAACACTTATATAGGTCCTTGCAATTCGCGTACCCCTCGTTAACGCACCCTATAGGCTCTATGGGCCCGTCTATGAACCGTATAACCTGGCCCAGCTCTATCTGAGAAGGGGGCCTGGCTAGAGCATAACCGCCTATTTTACCGCGCCTGCTCTCTACGAATCCGCCCCTTTTTAAATCAAGGAGCACTTGCTCCAGGAATTTTACAGGCGCGTCGATACGTTCTGCCAGCTCATGTATAGGCACCACTCCCGCCTCGTAGTTTAAAGCCAGATCCAAAACCGCCTTAAGGGCGTAATCCCCTTTATAAGTTATACGCATTTATCCTCGCTTGTCTATAATATCTATAATGATAGTAGAGTTTAACATAAAAATAAAAATTGTCAAGTATTTTTATTTACAGGAGCCGCTTGCCTCTATATCAATACCCTTAAATTCTTTAAGCCCCGCCTTTAATTCCGCCAGGCTCACAAACCTACGCTGATTCTCCCAGAGTATTGTGGGGCTGGCGTTGATATGCAACTCCTCCGCTAAGCCCATATCTTCTTCAAGCAACTTTTCCCCTTCCTGGCTCTGGCATTTTTTTATTGCAGCTTCCGCGTCTTTACCCAGCATCGCAACGGCTGCTTTCTCCCAGTGAGGATTACTGATATCTTTATTCCTATCCAGGATGTAATCAAAATATTTCTGCGGGAAATATTTCCTGGCACATAGCTGGCGTATATCCTCTTCTACCTCGGTTTGTCCGTGCAGGCTAGAAAGCGCGTAAGCCTTTTTACCAGAAGCGGGGCCTGAATTCGGGCGGAAGTTAGCGATGTAGCGGATGTCCAGGCTGATCCCTGCTTTTCTGGCTATAGGATAAATCACCTGCTCCGCCTTTATCCCAAAAGGGCACTTACTCATTACGAATAAATCCATATGCCGGGGCTTCCTTTCTCTCTTAAGATAGAACCTGACCGCGTCTCTTGTATTATTGACAAGATAATATTCCCGGCCGCCTTGTTTTATTTTATCCTGCCCGGCAGAAATAATCTGGGAAAAGGCCCGGTTAAGGTCCTTTATCTTTTCTACAGAAGAAGATATTAAATACACAGGGAGGGTCTGCGCGGATACCTTTTCTATAATAGACCTCGCTTCATCTGACCGGTAATCCAGGAAGGAAACTTTAAGGCCGGGAAGGGACCTCTTAATGGCGTTATAGGCCTGGTCATGCACATAAGCCTTATCTTTTATATCTATTATTCTTAAATATACATCGAGAGGCTCGCACCTGGCGCCGGCTGTCGCAGGGTCCCGGCATATGCCTACGGAATTAGAACCCATACAATCTGTGTCAGAAAAACATCGGGGTAAGCTGGCTGAAACTTGTTTATCGCCTGACTCTTTAGCCAATTTTAGGAATAACGAAGGGAAGCTGCGGCTGCCTTCATACTTCTTGCCATTGATGTATATCGTAGGAGATGCATTAACACCGAGGCTAGCGGCTTTTTGAATATTTTCCCGCAGGAGATCTTTACCTTTTGTATCCATAAGGCTTTCTAACTGCCGGGCATCTATATCCGCCATATACGCGTGTGCCTTCCACTCTGGCTTAGTATAATCCGTATTACGGCTGTTAATATACGTCCAGAACTTATCCGGGAAGAATTTAAGGATAGCCAGCTGCCGCATATCCTCTTCTACCTCAGCCGGCCCCTGCGGGCTAAGAATATTGCCTTTTATATCCTCGCTGGCAATAAAGTAAAGGTTAAGCTTCATTTTGTCTTTTAAACGCTGGGATAGCATATAAAAGACATTCTCTACCTGGGCTGCGTGCGGGCACTGGCTCATCACGAACAAGTCCACATTGATTTTCTCGCAGAAGCCGGGAGAAGAAAATATACTTAAAACCATTAATGTTAATACAGCCGTGTAAATAAGTTTTGCTTTCATATTTAGTTATGCTGGAGAAGGTATCTAAACGCGCTAAGGCAGGCCTTAGAGCCCTCACCCGCGGCGATAATGATCTGTTTTTCCGGAACATCTGTAACGTCTCCGGCGGCAAAAATACCTCCGGCATTGGTTTCATTGCGGCAATTTACCTTGATCTCCCCAAGCTCATTCTTTTCTACGCCTTTTACAAACCCGGAATTAGGTATCAGGCCGATCTCAACGAATACGCCGCCTACAGCCAGGGCTTCCTCTTTATTATTTCTTTTAATACTGATCCCGGTAACAAATTTGTCCCCCGTTACTCCGGTGACCCGCGTGTCGTTTAACACTGTTATGATACTGCTCTTTCTAACCTGCTCCTCCATAACCGGATCTCCGGTAATTTCCGGGGCAATGTTGACAAGATAGATACGCCTGGCTATCTTCGTCAGTTGCAAAGCGGCATCCAACCCGGAGTTGCCTCCTCCGACTACCGCCACGTCTTTGCCGGAAAATAGAGGCGCGTCACAGGTAGCGCAATAGGTAAGCCCCTTGTTCTTAAATTCTTTTTCTCCGGGGACATTGAGTTCCCTGGTTTTCTTGCCTGAGGCGACAATAACGGTCTTTGCCTCATACGCGCTTTTATCGCTGGCCACTGAAATTATACCGTCCAGTTTTTTTACTTCCCGGACTTCCTCATTATCCTTGACTGTAATATCGTACTGCCGCATATGATCTTCAAACTTAGAGGCTAACTCCGGCCCGGAGATAAACTGATAACCCGTATAATTTTCTATATCTCCGCTCCAAGCAGCCTGGCCTCCGATATCTTTGCTGATAACCAAAAAATCCATTTTCTTGCGGGCGGCATATACGCTGGCAGTAATGCCGGCAGGCCCGGCGCCGATAACAATTAAATCTAACATTTTTCTATATCCCTAATACTGCTTTTATCTTCTCTTTATCAAACCCCACGATAATCTCGCCGTCAATATCCAATACCGGCACACCCATCTGGCCTGACTTTTTGATCATTTCTTGCGCGGCCTGCTGGTTTGAGGCAACATCAAGATCCTGAAAAGCTATATTGCCCTCTTTTAAAAATTGCTTGACCCTCAAGCACCATGGACAGCTCGGGGTGCTGTATACTGTAACATTTTTATCCATATCAATCTCCTTTTCTATTTTAGGTGCTGCGGAGTAAGATCCACGATCTCCTCGATCTCCATGCCAATCATATATTCCGGCCCGGGCAGGAGGACCTCGGGATGGCGGGGATGGCCTTTTTCTTCATGGATATTCTTTAATAACCTGCTGGTTAATCTGCTGTTAATCCTGTCTTCCCAGGCTTTGATAATCTTAGACGGCAGCTTATCTTCCTGCACTATCTTGACCCTGCCTTTAAGGCAATACCCGGTAAATTTATGTTCATCAATAGCGGTGATACTAATGTGCGGATTACGCTTTAAGTTCTCATACGTCCTTGCTTTATAAAGGTCCAGCAGATAAACTGAACCTCGGCTGTCTATTTCGATTATTCCTTTACAGGAATTATGCACGGATCCCTCTTTGTCAACGGTAGAGACAACCACGCAACCCTGGTTCTGGAAAAACCGCATTATTTCATCGCTTATTTTTTTCATCGCCTATTTGGTCATTTCGTAAATTCTCTTTTCAAGCAGCTGCCTGTGCTTCTCTTCTTGATTAACCAAAAAAGAGAAAACATCCTTTAATCCGGGATATTCCAGGCTCAGTTTATTATACAATATTATTGCCTCTGTTTCTTTGGATAACGCTAACTTTAAGGCCTCAATAGGCAACATCAGTTCCCTCCCTGCCTGACCGGCAGTCAGGCTTTTATTATTTTAGCAAAATCACGCCCAAATTCAACACAATGCTTAATTTCAGATTCATCCGGGGCATATTGCGCGGATAGGCTCGGCAGCGCGGATCCTATGCCCGCCTCTTTAAGCAAGGCCTCTATTTCTTTTACCGCGCCTCCAGCCCAGCCATAAGAACCGAATACGCAGCCCAGCCTGTTTTTCGGCTTCAATCCTTTGACAAACTCCAGGAAACCGGCAAAGTTAGGAAGCATACCATTATCGTGGGTTGAGGAACCAAACATAAACCCTCCTGCATCCAGCATCTCTTTGATTATCTCGGTGCGGTCGGAAGTCGCTACGTCAAAGAGTTTTACATCTACCCCCGCGTCGATTATTCCTTCGGCTATTTTTCTGGCCATCTTTGCCGTAGCACCCCACATAGTTTCATACATAATTACGGCTTTAGGCTTAACTTCGTTCTTTGCCCAGGAAATATAAGCATTGATTATTTTCATCGGCTCGCTTTGCCAGATAACCCCATGGCTGGGAGCTATCATCTTTATAGGAAGATCCATCTTCAGGATCTCCTCAATTTTCCTTAAAATAACCGAGCTTAACGGCCAGAGGATATTACCGTAGTATTTTGCCGCCTCATCCATAAGCGCGCAGGGGTCTACTTCATCATCAAACCTTTGGCTTGTAGCATAATGCTGGCCAAACGCGTCGTTAGGCAGAAGTAATTCTTCTTCAGGGCAATACGTAAACATACTATCCGGCCAATGGATCATGGGCGCTTCGATAAAAGTCAGGGTTTTCTTACCCAATTTCAATTTATCTCCGGTCTTTACCGCCTGAAAATCCCAATTCCCGTAATAATGCCTGTACAACCCCTCTTTACATTTCTGCGTGCCAAAAACCTTTGCTTTAGGCGCGAGCTTTAAGATCTCAGGCAACGCTCCGGAATGGTCTGTTTCCACGTGGTTGGCAATAATGTAATCGATCTTCTCCACGGGGATAACCTGCCTTATATTATCTATTAACTCACCGGCAAAAGAACCCAGGACAGTATCTATGAGGGTAACCTTGTCATCCAGGATAAGATACGCGTTATAGGTAGTGCCCCGGCTCGTGGAATAAGTGTGGCCGTGGAATGTGCGCACATTCCAATCCAGGACACCTACCGAGTAAATATCCGGCAATATTTTAAGGATAGACATTTCCCGCCTCCTTTTTTTCTAATACCCTTGAAACTGTTCAGTAATAATATTCCCTTTAGGTAAGGCTAATTCCTCAGTCAGGATCCTTTCCATTTCTACTACCATTAAAGGAGGGCCGCAGATATAGAATTTTCTTTGCGCGTAATCAGTAATTTCGTTTTTAATAATCTGGGCGTTGATCAGGCCTACCGCGCATTTAAACCCGGGCGCCGGTTCGCAAAGGACGTGGCTGACCTTTAGCTTGGAGTATTGTTCCTGCATCAGGTCAAAGTCTTCTTTAAAAATAATGTCTCTGATGGAACGGTTGGCGTAAACCAAAACCATATCTGTACCCAGTTGCTTATCAACTACGTATTTAGAGATGCTTCTTATAGGCGTGATCCCGATACCTCCGGAAAGAAAGGCTATTTTAGCCAACGGGTCATCCAGAGTGAATTTGCCAAAGGGGTATTGTATGTTTAGCCGATCCCCGGGCTTTAGAGTATTTAATGTTTTGGAAAAATCGCTCTGCGTGATCCTCTTGGTAAACTCAATATAGCCCTTTTCCGTAGGAGAACTGGATATTGAAAGATACCTCTTAGACTCATTATCTTTTAAAAGACGCGCGCGGAGGAACTGGCCGGCTTTAAAATCAACCCCTCCCTCAACGCGGAAGCGGAAACTTTTTACATCAGGGCCCCTCTGGATTATTTCTTTAATATTCAGCTCTAACTCATCTGCCATCTTCGGCTCCTAATTCATCAATTATCCCGGCCATAATAAAATCATTTTCCGTTAAACCGCCGGCGGCATGAGTGGTCAAAGTAATCTTTAATTTATTATAGTTCAAAGTGAGTACCGGATGATGCCCTTGTTCTTGGGCAATAAATGATACCAGGTCCAGGAAATATTTTGCTTCCTGAAAATCCCTGAACTTTAATTCCTTAACCAGTTTTTTATCCTCAATTACTTCCCAGCCGCGATATTTAGCGAGTAATCTCTCCACCGTATCGCGGGGTAACGACGCTACAGCCCCTGCGCAGGGCTTGCATTGGGAAGGCAATTCTTCTTTTACTGTTAATGAGGGGTCTTTTATGGTTTCTGCCAGGTTATTCAAGGCGTCTTCATAATCCGGCGGCGTAGTTAATTCTTCTACCGTCCTAAAATACCTTATTATATCGTTTTTATCTATGATAACCACGCCCCTTGCCAGGAGGTTAATTTCTTTTACCAGGACGCCGTAATTTATTCCGAAAGAAGAAGATTTATAATCCGAAAGGGTTAATACATTCTTAATGTCATTTTCCTGGCAAAACCTCTTCTGGGCAAAAGGAAGGTCTTTACTTATCCCCAAGACAACGACATCGGAAGAAAATCCCACAGCTCTTTTATTGAATTCTTTTACCTGCAAATCGCAAACCGGGGTATCTAAAGAAGGGAAAAAAATGATGAGCTTTATTTTCCCTTTTCCCTCAGAAAGCGGCATACTGCTTTCTGATTTATTGCCTGAACCGGAAAAATCAGACAATCTTACTTCTTTTAGATCCGGCGAAACTACCTTAAAATCAGGAGCCGGCATTCCTGTTTTTACGCGCCTTCCTACCAATGTCAGGGGATCCCCTTTAAAAGTTATTTTTCTCGGCATCTTCTTCCCCTTTTAATTTATTTTTTCAAACTGGCTTTTATCCACGCCGCATTCAGGGCAAACCCAGCTATCCGGCAGCTTCTCAAACGGCGTGCCCGGAGGAATATTTTGTGTCGCGTCCCCCGCCGCAGGGTCGTAAATATAACCGCAAACCATACATCTGTATTTATCCATTCCCAGCCTCCTTTTTTGCCCACAAGGGCACACCCGGCAATCCGATAAGCCGGGGTGTAACCACAAGATGTAAATTATACAAAATCTTTTAAGGCAGCGCTTATGTCTATATTTTCTATATTCTCTTCTGCCAAAGGGCCCCTCTTATTAACGCCGCTTTTATCCTCGTAAGTTTCTTTCTCGATTTGATAAATTATACCAATAGGGATCTTATCTTCCCATTCAGAGGTTTTTTGAAAAGCCAGGGCAATATCCCGGGGGTTATAAGACGGGTCTTCATTAATTTTATATATCCTTTTGGAATACCACTCATAGGTATTCTTTTTGTTAAACGTAACGCAGGGCTGCAATACATCAATAAGGCTGAACCCCTTGTGTTTTATACCCTCCAAGATCAACCAGGAAAGGTGTTCGGAATCCGCTGAATACCCCCGGCCGATAAATCCAGCGCCCAACGCGAGCGCCATTCGTAAGGGATAGAGAGGTTCCAGAATAACCCCCGCGCCCTGAACCTTCGTCACCTCTCCGGAGTCTGTTGTAGGTGAAGCTTGTCCTTTGGTGAGCCCGTATATCTGATTATTATGGACTATGACAGTTATATCGAGATTTCTCCTTATGTTATGTATGAAATGATTGCCGCCTTCTCCGTAGCAATCTCCATCCCCGGTAGTAACTAAGACCGTTAATGCGTGATTGGCGATCTTTACTCCTGCCGCCGGCGGTAGCGCTCTTCCGTGAAGGCCGTTAAAACAATTACATTTTATATAATGCGGTAACTTTGCCGCCTGCCCAATACCGGAGACAAGCACGATATCCTTAGGCTGTTTACCGAGTTTAACCAGCGCCTTCTTTAGCGCGTTTAATATTCCAAAGTCTCCGCATCCGGGGCACCAGCTAATCTGGTCATTACTCATAAAATCTTTTATTTCTGACACGCTATGCCTCCGCCTTAATACGCTCCACAAGAAAATCCAAGTTAAAAGGCCTGCCGTCAAACTTTAGTATGGATCTGTCAATTTTTATTCCGGTCTCCCTGCGTATAAGCCTGGCAAGTTGCCCCGCGGCATTATTCTCAACTGTTATGGTCTTCTTCGCGTTCTTTAACAGCCGCGTAATCTCCTTGGCGGGAAAAGGCCAAACCTGGGAAAGATGCAGGAAGCCTATTTTCTTATTTTTTAATGTGTCGCTGGCCTCTTTCATTACGCCGTAGGTTGACCCAAACCCGATAAGAATAACCTTAGCCCCTTTTAAATTACGGGCAGTAGGCTTTTGTATCTCTTTTGACAGGCCTGCCATTTTCTTATAAAACCTTTTTTCCACCATCTTTGTGCGTATTGCCGCGTCCTCGGTGATATGGCCTTCTTCTGTATGCTCATCGCTGTCAACGTAAATAACATCCTCGATCCAGGAGGGTATGGCGCGGGGGGATATCCCTGATGCGGTAAGCCGGTATCTTTTATAATCTGCTATTTTCTTAGAATCCTCTTTTGAAATAATAAACCGCTCGGCCTTGGCCTGGTTAAGATCAAACATCCCGATATTGCGATAAGACTCCGCCAGATGCTGGTCAGTCATGATCAAGACCGGGACCTGGTATTTTTCAGCCAGGTTAAATGCCTTTACTGTTAAATAAAAAGCCTCTTCTATGGTGCCGGGAGAAAAAACTACTCTGGCAAATTCTCCGTGTCCGGAGTGAATAAGATAATCCAGGTCTGCCTGCTCAGTCCTGGTAGGTAATCCCGTGGCAGGCGCGGGCCTCTGGGCATCAACTACTACGATCGGAGTCTCAGTCATTCCGGATAGGCTCAATCCCTCTACCATAAGCGCGAATCCTCCTCCGGAAGTCGCGCACATGGAGCGGGCTCCCGCGAAAGACGCGCCCAAGATCATATTTATCGCCGCGATCTCATCTTCCGCCTGTTCAACCACAATATTAAAATCTTTTGCGTATCCGGCTACAACATTCATAATGGAAGTAGAGGGCGACATAGGATAACCCGAGTAGAATTTGCAGCCTGCCCTGATCGCCCCTAAGGCAACCGCGTCGTGCCCGTTCATTAAAAGACCTTCTTTAAAAGTGCCTGTTTTAACCGCGAAGGCGCCCTGTTTAAACTTAGCTCTTGAAAAATCGTATCCTGCCCTGGCTGTCTCGATATTCTTGCTGATGATATCTTCGCTCTTGCCAAGAAGCGTATTCGTTAATACTTCAGCTGTATTATTAAACTCGATGCCGGTAAGGCCTGCCAGTATCCCCAGGCCGGCCGAGTTAATAAACAACTCGCTTCCGCCCACATTTTTTGCCATATCATAAAACGGGGCGTCAAAAAAGACGCTGTCTTCATCACTGATATTAAACGCTTTTTTGTCCAGGATGAGTAAACCTCCGGAAGCCATATTCTGCCTATGCAACGCCACGCTATTCTTGTCTAAGGCTACAACAATATCGCTTAAACTCCGTAAAGTATGTGCCGGTTTGTTAGAGACGCGCACCTGCGTAAAGTTATTTCCTCCTCTTATCCTGGACATAACGTCCTGGTGGGAGAAAATATTCAATCCTGCCATCTTAAATAGCCTGCATAAAGCCATTCCTATGGTCTGCGTACCCTGGCCCGCTTCTCCGGCGATCTTTATAGTAAGCTCATCCCTCATTTTTTATCCTTTACAGGCGACATTTTTCTTTTTCTCTATAGAACCCAGGAGAGAATCAAATGATCTCTCAAACGCAAGGACACCTTCTTTAAGCAATTGCGCGCAGACAACATTTATATCAATACCCAGATCCATTAGGGCAGAGATATTTTTTCGCGCTTCCGACGCATCGGAAGTTAAAGCCTCTTCTACTTTACCATGGCTTAAGAATGAGTTAAGCGTTTGTTCAGGCATGGTATTTACCGTATCCCTGGCGATAAGCTCTGAGACGTATTTTATATTGCTATAGCCGGGATTTTTTGTGCCGGTGGAAGCCCAAAGCACTCTCTGCGGATGCGCACCTGATTCCCGCAGCTGCTTAAAATCTTCGGAAGAAAAGATCTCTGAATATTTTTGATAAATTAAGCCTGTGTTGCTTACGGCTGCCCTGCCTTTTAAAGATACCCAAGACGCCTGTTTATTTTGTTCCAGCAGATTGTCTATAACAGTATCTATCCTGCTTACAAAAACGCTGGCTACGCCATGAAGCTTAGTTATATCGCCTTCATTTTTAAGAAGCCGCCTGGCACCCCTTATATAGGCATAGGCTGTATTAATGTATTGCTCTAAAGAAAATATTAACGTGGTGTTGATGTTTATTCCCAAGCTCAAGAGTTCTTCTATGGCAGAAAACCCGGGCGGGGTCGCCGGGACCTTTAACATCACATTAGGACGATTTACCTTTTGATAAAGCCTCCTGCCCTCTTTTATGGTTTCTTTGGCCTTATAAGCAAGCCGGGGATCTATTTCCAGGCTTACGTAACCATCTAAGCCGCTGGTTTCTTTATAAACGGGTAAGAATATGTCCGCGGCGTCCTGGACGTCTTGAACAGTTAAATCATCATAGATCTCAAAAGTTGATTTACCCGCGCCGCATAATTCTAATATTTTTTCATCGTAATCAACACTGGAACTGATCGCCTTATCAAATATTGTCGGATTTGAAGTCATTCCGCGCAGGCCCAGCGCGATCATTTCTTTGATTTTCCCGGTTTTAATCATAGACCTGTTGATATTATCCAGCCAGGCACTCTGGCCAAACATGTTCAGGCCGTAAATACTATTCTCAGCCATTACTTCCCTCCTGGGCGTAAATACTACTGGCGGGGCCTCCGGCATGATCCTCAATCCAACAGCAATTAAGCCGGCGGCCTTGCCAGTATCTTCATAAACACTCTTTATCTTATCACCGTTTCATCATGGGAGCATCAGCCTTACCCTGCATCATCGGCATAGGCGCCTTTCCATCCATCATCATGCCTTTCATTTGGCATTTCATCATTTCTTTCATCGGACAACGGCCCGTAGACAAGGTGTAGGACCCCATTGAAAGGACCAGCAATACGCCAACCCAGAGAAGCGCGGCAATAACATAACCGAACGCCTTAAGCCCCGCAGCTTCTGCCTTACGCAGCGCCAACAATACAAAGAAGCTGATAGTCAACAACACCGTTGCGGGAATAATAGCCAACAACCCAGCCAGCCTAAACATTCCCATATGCCACCTCCTTGTTATACGGGCCTCTTTTCTTGCCGGTAATAACCTTTACGGCTAAATGATACCATAAAAGTATCATTTGTCAAGAAAAACCCGGCCCGTTACCTGAATATCATATTGGCGATATAACCCAATATAACCACCTGCGGCACAGTTACAACCGGAAGCCACATAGCTGTGCGTTTTCCTACATTGCTCCACAAAAGCCCTATCTCGGTATAATCCGTAGCTACGCCTGCCATCAGGAACACAAAACTATTTCCCATGGCGCCGGTCTGGCGGTATATTTCAAAGGACAGCGGCGAGGAACCTTCAGAACAGACTTCTATGATCGTAGCCAAAGCCAGGGTTACCATCAAGCCAAGCAGCGTCGGGCCCATGAACCTATGGAAAAAATGCACCGGAATGTAGGCCCCGGCCAAGCCCGCTATTAACATACCCAATATAATCCACCACAATACCATATCGGCAAGCGCTAAAGTGCCATTGATAACGCCTTTAAGATCGCTAAGCACGGCTCTTAGCCCAAATTTGTATTGCTTTATGCGTTTGGATATATCTGCCGGAATAGAAAACCCTTCCGGGACCTCCACGATATTTTTATTCTTCTCAATAAGGCCTCGCTTTTCCAGGAACATGAATATAAACCCGGTGTTAAGCGCTATTATAATAGCGGCTATAATAATAAATAGCCCCTTCAGGCCAAAAAAACCGATCAGCATTATAGTTATAGTAATATTTGCCCAGGGGCTGGCAAGAAGAAAACTTACCACTGCCGGATTGGAAGCGCCTTTTTTATGCAGCTGCATGGATAAGGCAAGTATGCCATGGCTGCAGGCGCTCATCAGGAATCCCAGGAATACCGCGTTGAATATCGTGGAAGGCTTCTTGCGCGAGAGGATCTTTGATATATATTCCCGCGGCACATAATAATCTATCAGGCCTCCTAAAAATAAACCTAAAGCCACTGCCCACCATACAGCCTTCAGATAAAGAAAGAAAATTCCGCGAAAAGAAGCAAGAAAGGGGATAAAATAAGAAAGAAGGATAATGGAACCGGTGAGGATGGTTATAACAAATAATTTATTCTTTAAAAATGATGCTTTGGCAGCAGGATAACAAACTGTGCTTCCGGTTATGCTTTCTTGCCGCGAATGTATAAATTTATCCCTGCAGCGGGAACTGCAGAAGAAATAATCCTTCCCGTTCTCATTTACCCTGATAGCCACGCGTTCATCTACATCCATTCCGCAAACCGGATCTTTAACCATAATTTTTTAGTCTATGATATCTAACTCGGTCCTTAAGGCGATCTCAGGATAGGCAGGGTCGTTGCTGGCTACGAAAATATCCCTGATCACCCTGCCGGTCCCCATAGAAGGATGGACCAAATCCGCCACTACCTCTAATTCACCGCTCGCCTGCGGCTTAATGACTGCCTGCCAGCCAGGGTTGGCTCCGGCTATGCCGAAATAAGGGCTTCTATTTCTGCCTGCCTTTAAAGAAGCGGTTACACAGCTGCAGGATACCCTTATATTCGTAATAATTAGATCCGCATTGCCTTTATTATATAATTTAAAAACCTTGGTTTTGCTGCCTTCGCTTTTGCTGACCTTGCCGAAATTAAAAGAACCAGGCTCTAAAACTACCTGCGGCCTTTTCTCTGCGTCCGCGCCAAAAGCGCAACCGGTAAAAAATAAGACTACAAAAACAGCGGCGAATATTTTACAACGCTTCATTTTCTAATTTTTGCCCCAGATAAACCAGACAAATAAATAAGCCGCGCTAACCGCAGCAAGGGTAAACGGCAGGCCTATTTTCACAAACTCTTTAAATTTGACTTCATAGCCCTCTTTCTTAAGTAAGCCGCAGGCAACGATGTTTGCCGAGGCGCCTATAGGGGTAATATTGCCGCCGAGGCTGGCTCCGATAAGCAGGCCGAAAAGAAACAGGGAAGGATTTATGTGCAGCTTATCCGACATAGAAATAGCCACCGGAAGCATAGCAGCCAAAAACGGCACATTATCAATAAAGGCGGAAAGAAAGACTGAAATAAAAACCAGTAAAGTATACCCTAAGAATATGTTTTGCCCCACCAGCCCGGAAAGAAAGCTTGAGATTATATCAAGCCAGCCGGTAATGGCAATGCTGCCTACAATTATAAATATCCCCATAAGGAAAAAGGTAGTTTCCCAATCCAAGGACCTTATGCCTTTTATAATGGAGGCGCGGTCTATAAACTTTTTCCAGATTATGGAAATAATGCCGAACACCATGCAAATTATGCCCGCCATATAAGAAAACCCCGTATCCAGGAATGAAGACGCAGCTAATAAAACAATTAACGCAACCAGCAGGCCCGTCGGCACCCATGATCTTACTTTCTCCACGCTGACCAGGCAGACTTTTTCTTTATGGCCCCTGAATATATAATATAAAACCAGGAGGGAAACTGCCGCGCCTAATTCCACCGCGAAAAATATGCCCGGCCTGCCTTTATAGAAAAAGAAGTCTCCGAAGTTCATTTTGGCAAATCCGCCTAAAAGCATACTAGGCGGATCGCCTATCAAAGTGGCCGCGCCCTGAAGATTGCTGGATACAGCGATAGCGATCATCATATTCACCGGGCTGATCTTTAATTTCCTGGCCAGCGATAAGGCGATAGGAGCGACAATTAATACCGTAGCCACATTTTCTACGAACGCCGAAATAAACCCTGTCAACAGGCAGATAAACAATATTGACCAGGCGGTATTCTTGGCGCGGTTCACAATGAGTTCGGCCATATAAGCCGGGACACGGCTTTCCATAAAAATATCGGCAACTATTAATGTCCCCACAAATATACCCATGACATTCCAATTAATAGAAAATAATGCCTCTTTGAAAGAAACCACGCCGATAAGGACAAGCAAGGCCGCCGAGACGACCGCGATATATGTTCTTCTCTTGGGCAAAAATATGAAGAGCAGGTAGGCAACGATAAAGATTATAAGAGAAATTGATTTTTGCATTATGTTTATATTTTACCACAAAATAGGCGATCTGCGAAGCATCTTATAACGCGAAATTTTTCTTGCATTTTAACATGCTTTATGTATAATTCAATCAAATGAAAAAAGCAGGCTTTCTTGTCGTTTTAGTTAGCCTGAGCTTCTTGATGGCAAGCTCGGGTTTTGCGGACGAAACAGGGCCCAAATGCCTGGAAGGCATAGAATACCTCACTGGTTTCGGATGGGGAAAGCTACGCGCGAAAGACAATTACAACCTCTACCCTCTTCTGGTTGATTTCGATTTCAATCTCAAGCCTCTGGCCCAAAAATTAAATTTTAACCCAAGACAGTTACTGCAATTCCAGATCGAGCCGTTTATTTCTTTTGTGTCCTCGCCTGATGCCAATATAGAAACAGGGATGTCATTCTTTTTAAAAATGGGGGTCCTGCCGGATACCTCCAAATTGCAACCCTATGTCAAAGTAGGCTTAGGCATAGACTATATTACGCAGCATACGGTAGAACAATCCACTCAGTTCAATTTTATCGAGCAAGGCGGGGTAGGCATGCATTACTTCTTCCAGAAAGATATTGCCCTTACCTTGGAAGGCCGCATCCGGCACCTTTCTAATTCCGGCATAAAACATCCGAATAAAGGCATAAATACCTATTTTGTGGTTACCGGGATATCTTATCAATTTTAAGCAAAGATTTTTTTAGGCGGGAAGATTTCTAGGAACGGATCAGGCTAAGCTCACCAGGATTATCCCCATAATAATACAGATTGTCCCTGCCCAGCGCATTAACCCGACTTTTTCTTTTAAGATAATCCCTGAGCCAAGGGCAATAAAGATATAGTGCATGCTGTCTGCGGAAAAGGCGAAATTCAGGTCCGATTTTGACAAAACAAAAAGCCAGATGCATAAAGATACTACAGTAAACAGAAAGCCGATCCAAATCTGGGGAATCTTAATTAACTTGATAATAAACTGTAATATTTTAAAGATATTGGCGGTATGCGGGATCTTTAAAGAATCTATTGAGGATTTTAAGAAAAGTTGATTTATCGTATCGCAGATACCGGTAAGGGCTATCAGGAATAAAATAAAGATCAGGTCCGGATTCATTATGGGACAGCCTTTCTTTCTTTACTGCTCAGCGAGACAAATACCACTCCTGCCAATATAAAAGATATCCCTACCCATTTTAAAGCGTTTATTTTCTCATGCAGAAAAATTATGGAAACCAGGGGGACAAGTATATAGCTAAAACTGGCTATGGGGACCGCTACGCTTAGATCTATTTTAGAAAGAATCGCTGACCAGATAATAAATGTGAGCAGCACCGATAAGAGCCCGATCCATAAAAACGGGGACGCGGAAACCCCCTTTAAGAAAGTCGCTACATCCGCTAATTCCCTTATGTAAAATCCGCTTTGCGAAAGGGAACTTTTCTTAAAACAGAATTGAGTAAAAGTCTCAAGAAAATCGGAGAAAACAAGGAATAATAATATTTTGAGGGTAAGGTTTTTTTTAAACATGCTCGGCGTCCCTTATGTCCTGGTCAAAATTCTCCGGCCTTAAGAATACCGCCAGCAACTTAAACAAGGAATTTACTACTGGATTTTTATGTTTTAAATAGGCATACAGGGGAATAAGCTTTCCACCGAGCCTTGCCTTCGGGCAGTAATCAGTCTGTCCACTCTGGTAAGAACGTATGGAATTCTTTATGCACCACTCTATATTAAAACACCAGCTCACGAAATACAGGCTGTATTGGTTTGATATATCATAATCGAACCCGATGAATTTATCAATAAATAAATCTTTATACACAAAACAGAGATTAAAAGCCCCCAGTTTGCCATTGACATAATAAAGGAAGAATTTGGCGTGAGGGTAAAGATCCCTGCCGGCATTAATAAAGAATTCCTTGGTCAATTTCTCAAATTTTGTCGCGCCGTTATGGTAGGTATTCACATAGAGCCTGTGCAGATCGTCGATTAAGTCATCAGCCCGGTCTACTATTTTTACCATAATATCCGCTTGAGAATAAGCCTTCTTGAGTTTGCGGCGCAAGCTCTTTCTGGTAGAATGCCCCAGGCTGCTCAAATATTCGTCAAAGGAGTTAAAATTCAATTCCGTTACCGCGGAAGGGAAGCTTTTCACTTTAAAGAACCCGCGCGTACCAAGGGAGGCCGGCAGCAAAGGCTCTCCTCCTAAAAAATCCTTAAAGATAATAAAAGAAGCGCCTTTAACTGCGGAGAATTTATCCACTACCTTTATCAATTCATTAATAAGCCCCTCTTTATCTTCTACGGCCTTCCTGATGCCCAAAATACCGTGTTCTCTGAAAGGCGAACCGCAAAATAAAGTCTTAAGGACCAGGAAACCGGGGCTAAACCTGCGTATGAGCCGTATTATTTTCTCCATAACTCCGCTTACCGCGATATCCAGGTTAAAATCAGCGATAAATAACGGCGCGATCAAAAGACAGGTATCCTCTTGATACAGCGATATATAATAAAAGGTGAAATCCTCCAGCCCAGACTCTTCGATAGCCTTATAAAACTGGTATCCTTCGGGGATGTCGCCAAAAACCGAGTCCCAATCGTCCTTACCTATATCGGTAACAGAATTTACAACCTTATGAGTTATATTTTTCATCTTGAATTTTGGAACATTTTAGCATAGAATAGATAAAATAAAAATGAATATGTTTAAAGAAATCCCCCCTACGGCAGGATTCCCCCTTTATAGCAAAGATTTCCTACCCTTAATCACAGGGAGAACGCGGCAGGGCCCCCTGGAAGACGATTTTAAAGGCTATCTTGATGTGCCTTACGCGCGGATAACCTGTTCCGGAACCGCGGCTTTCTATCTTATATTAGAAAGCCTTAAAACCATATCCCGCAGAAAAACCGTAGTTATTCCCTCCTTTGTATGCCCCCTTGTTCCGCTGGCTATAAAAAGAGCTGGTTTAAACGCCATTGTATGTGATATAAACAGGGATAATTTTAATTTCGATAACCAGCAGCTGCGTGATCTGTGTTCCAGGAACCCCGATATCCTGGCCATTGTAGCTGTGCATTTAGGGGGGGTACCTCTGGATTTTGAAGCTATCCAGCAAGCGGCCAAGGAAGCCGGGGCATTTATCATAGAAGATTGCGCCCAGTCCTTGGGAGCGGAGCATAAAGGCAAAAAGGTAGGCACGCTGGGAGAATTCTCTTTTTTTAGCCTCTGCCGCGGGAAAGGTTTGACTATTTATGAAGGGGGCCTTATAACCGCCAAAGAAAAGGGACACTGCGCGATAATTAATGCTACCATAGAACGCTTAGTAAATGATGACCTTGTTTCCGAAAGCATAAAGATACTGGAATTATTCGGATACTGGCTCTTCTACAGGCCGCAGCTCTTCTGGACTGTTTTCAGGCTGCCTCAAATCTTCTGGAATTGGCAAGGCCAACCCTTAAGAGCTCAAACAGAATATTTTACGGCTGACTTTCCCGTGCATAAAGTTTCCCGGATAAGAGAATCAATAGGGCGGGCTGTTTTACCACGCCTGGACCAAGAAATAAACAAACAAAGGCAAAAGGCATTTGATTATATGGAAAGGCTGAAGGATATCCCAGGAATAAAGCTGATTACAGAAGCCCCGGGAGACCTGGCTACTTATCCTTATTTAACACTGCTTTTTAATGAGCCTGCCAGGCGCCGCGAGGCTTTAAACACATTCATAAACTCGGGGCTGGGGGTATCTCAAATTTATGTCTCCGCCATCACGGATTATGATTATTTAAGCGGCATAATAGGAAATAAGGCCTGTCCCAACGGCCGCTATTTGGCAGAAAGACAGATCTCTTTAACCACAAGCACATTCTTGAAGAATAAGGACATTGCTACTATTGTAGAAATGATAAAAAAACTATGATCATCTTTTCACTTAAAGAAGACTATAAGAATGGCCCGGTCATCCCTGACTCAAGTTTCTTCTTAGGGGGAGATAACAACCTCTGCTTCCTTATCCACGGGCTTACCGGCACTGCTAAAGAAATGAGCTCCATAGCCCAGCGCTTAAACGAAAAAGGTTATTCCGTGGCCTGCCCTCTAATGGACGGACATGATAGGTCTATTTCTGTCTTAAAGAGAAAAAGCTGGCAGGAATTATACGCCTCCGTAAAAAAAGAATACCTGAAATACGAATCCTCTTATCGCAACATATTTGTGGCAGGCTTATCCTTTGGGGCATTATTAGGAATGCTTCTTGCCTATGAGTTCCCTGAAAAAATAAGGGCGGTCAATTGCTTCTCCCCTACCCTGTTTTTTGACGGATGGGGCACGCCGAAATTAAGGGTTATTCTCCCTTTGGTCTATATGACTCCTTTAAAATATTGGCTCTATCTTAAGGAAGGATACCCCTATGGCATAAAGAACGAGAGGTTAAGGTCCAGGATTGAAAGCTACTACAAGAAATCGCTGTTATTTGATTATAGCAAAGCCCATCTTTACGGATACCCGGTAATTCCCGTATCCTGTATGCAGCAAAACCATCTGTTGGCAAAATATGTCATGTCTGTATTAGGTAAAATAAATACCCCCATTCAGCTCCTTCAGGCAAAAAATGATGATGTAACCAGCCCCAGAAATTCCCGCTATATATACGATCACATTGCTTCCCCAGACAAGGAAATCGTGCTTTTTGAAGATTCCTACCACATTATTATAGCCGACCAGGAAAGAGATAAGGTAGCGGAAAAAACAATCGCATTTTTTGAGAAATATAAGAAATAGCTAACTGCGGCGAGGTCTACGCGGTATTTTAGATGAGAAGCTCTAAGATCTTAAGATTGGCTTCTTCGTTTGTAGCGGTTATAAAAGATTCAGGGAATTCTTGCGCGTTAATTTCTTTAGGATGGTCTAATCTTGAAAAGAACCCCTTACATTTTCCTGCCAGGGAAATCTTAGAATAATCCCCGGTTATATCCATCCCGATTATATCCAGATTATCTTTTATCAGCCTAAGCATTAAAAGAAGCTCGTCCAAAGATAATCCCCCCTCTTCCCAATTGGTTAAAGCATGCTCCTGCTTCAGGCAATCTTTATCTATTGAGACATAAACCTGTTTTACGGGGAGGCGTTTTAGAATAGACGTAAAGAATCCCGTTAAGTCTTTGCCTTTGATCTGGTCCCAGTAAATTTCATCATAAAGAAACCTTTTCTTTGTCTCTATGGAGATATTCTGGGGGATCCTTTTCAGGAAAACCGAAGATGGCCCGTGTGAATAAGGATAAATTTCTACTCTGTTGTCCTTAAGGGAACCTAGATTACCGGTTTGTATCCGCCAGCTCGATATATCGCTGGAAGATATTCCCAGGAGGATGCATTTTAAAATATTCTTGTTTCTTAAAGTCCGCGTTACCCAGGAACCGCAGCCAAGGGACGGAGGCAGAATATCCCAATCCGGATGAGAATCAAAAACGATCAAACAAAAGGGTTCTTTAAACCGGCTGGCCAGGATATTGCTGATATGATGGAAATCTCCGGAGCCTAAAAATGTTATAGAATTACTTGCCGAACCCTGTATCCGGAGGCTGACCTCATCCATCGCCTTCTTATCCATCCACAACCTTACTAAAGGGCCAAGATCAGACAGGTCTATGATCTCGGCTTTATACCGCGAAATGACCTTTTGTTGTTTTGTCAGGCTGTCGTCAAGATTAAGTATGCGGATAGATTTATTCAGCATAAGAAACGGCAGGAAAAACCTTGATTAAGATTCTTTTGTTGCTTTGGAAAGCGCTTCTTCAAATAGATCTACACCAAGGTCTATCTCTTTTTCAGTAATGTATAGTGAAGGAGCTACGGTAAAGACGTTTTTATAATATCCGCCCACATCCAATATCAGGCCGCGCCGCTTGCCTGCAGTATTTGGCTTCCAGTTCCAGGAGCTCATCCTGCTTTACCGGATTATCTATTTTAGGGCGGATGGCTATTTGTTTACTACTCATCCTATGCTCCTTTTAAAATAATTATATACGTCTTTTAAACTTTTATACGCGAAGCAGGTTGATTTAGTATCTCTATAATGCTTCAATAGGTCCGCTTTAGCAAATACAATATCCGCGTATTGGGAAGGGCAAACATCTGAATGCCCGTCTCCAATATAAATAATTATAGATTCTTTGTCCACGTTTGCCAAGAGGTTTTTTGTTTTACAATGAGCGCAGATCTGGCAGTTCTTGCTCCGGAAAGGAAAATACGGGATAAGCCTGTCTTTAGCGAAACGTAATTTGTTGGAATATATCTTCAGTTTCCTGATCCCGTGGTTATAATTTAATACGCGCCTGAGAATGTAATCAAAGTTATCGCTTAAAACTATAGCCTTGACCTTTCTGGAGCTTAAGAGTTTGACCAGCTTTTTAAAGTAGGGATCCAGCTTAATACCTGCCAGATACTTATCCAGGGCGGCCTTGGTTATGTTCATTCCTCTTATCTGGCCTTCAAGGCAATCCCTAGAGCCGATCTTACCGCCTTGCCATTTCTTCTCCAATTCTACCCATAGCTCATCCCTGGAAAAGCAAGGAAGCATACTATCAAAAACATCGAATGTCGAGATAGTATTATCGAAATCAAAGAATACGATACACTTATCCGGGTTTATTATTCTCATTGCCATAAGGTTATCTTTTCCGGCCTCTTTCTTAAGTTTCGTAGACGCCCGGCAGGGGAACATTACAGAATGAACATCTGCCTTGCTTTATATTATACTCTAAAATACTAAAAATCTCCCGCTTAATCAATAACTTCCTGCAGCTAGGGCAGAATGTATCATCCCCTAAGCCATAAACATTGCCCGCGTATATATAGGCAAGACCGTATTTTTTACCTATATCCTGGGCTCTCTTAAGAGACGACTCAGGGGTAGGTTCATAGCCGGTAAATTTATAATCCGGATGGAACCGAGAGACATGCCAGGGCATATTCTTATCAACTCCGGCGATAAACCGGGCAATGCCGCTTAATTCTTCTTCGGAATCATTCTCACCCGGCACAATCAGAGTGGTTATCTCCACCCATATGCCGTATTCCTTCATGGCCTTAATGGAATCTAATACCGGCTCTAAACTCCCTGCGCAGATCTTTTTGTAAGAACTATCTTTGAAAAATTTAAGGTCCACGTTTGCCGCGTCCAGGTACGGCCTTATCAGTTTAAGGCAGTCTTTAGTCATGAACCCATTAGTAACAAAATTATTATAGAGGCCTTTCTCCCGCGCTAATTTGGCGGTCTCATAAGCGTATTCAAAGAATATTGTCGGTTCAGTATAAGTATAAGAGACGCTCTTACACTTATTCCTTAGCGCGGCACTGACTATATCTTCCGGAGATAATTCTTCTCCGGGGGTAGCTTCCTCCGGGGACAATACCTGTTTCTGGCCTCCAAATGCGGCCTGCGAAATTTCCCAATTCTGGCAGAATCCACAGCGAAAATTACACCCGATGGTAGCTATGGAAAAGCTGAACGATCCCGGAAGAAAATGATACAACGGTTTTTTCTCAATAGGGTCAACGTGCGCGGCGATAACCCTGCCATAAGCGCGCGTGTATAACTGTCCGCCGATATTCTGCCTTACCCCGCAAAAGCCAAGCTCCTTATCAATGATACGGCAGTGATGGCTGCAGAGATAACAATGGACCAGCCCATTATCCAATTTCTCGTAAAGTAAGGCTTCTTTCACCGGCACCTTCTTAGATATTCGCCCCGGCCTTTTTTTAGTACAGTGTAGCGGAGCTTATACACGCAGGCCTATAAGTTCTTTTTCTTCGATGGGCGAAACATTCAACAACTTATCTTCTGTTCCGGGGACCTTTCTATAAATTATATCCGCGTTGGCTGCGCTATTAAGGTCGCAATACCGGCTGGTTATACTGCAAGAGAGCCTGATCGACTCTTCATTAAAAATACCTCTTCCCAGGGAAGTGGGGCCCGCCAATTTATCATTAGGGAAAAATAAATAATCATCCCCTCTGGCTAAATTCAGCAGCCGCTCATTTTCTTTTTCATTTCTTCCCACCACCAGCTTAACTTTATCGCTCAGCCTGAAATGCCTGCCTACCTTAAGCAGCCAGACATTATCCAGATCCAGCTGATCATGGCGCATAAGTTCTTTTAAACGCTTGCTAAATTCCGGATCAGTCAAAAGGCAGCCTCCGCTGGGACAAGGATAATCGTTAACCCCTAATTCGCGGGCAAAAGCTATCTGCTCCCGCCTGCCTCTGCCGCTTATAGCAAGAAGTTTATCTTTCATGACCCAGCCTTGTTTTTCCGGGATACTCGGCTCCAAGACCTTAGCCGATAACGGGCGCAACACTAATCCTTCCAGGCCCGATTCCTTTTCAATAAGCCTCATTGTGTTTAATTTCTGGGACATCGGCCGCTGGCCCAACACCTCTCCGGTAATGACAAAAGACGCGCCCTCTTGCTGCATAGCGTCCTTGGCTTTCTTAAACAAAAGTATACGGCAGTCAATGCAGGGGTTCATATTTGAACCATACCCGTGCCTGGGCTTCTTTACGATCTCCAGGATCTCCTTTGACACGTTAACGCTGATTAACTTCAAGCCCAGGTCTTTAGCTACCTGGGCTGCCCCGTGAAGGCAGCCTGTAGAGGATGGGTGGTTACAAAGGCAAAAAGGGCTTACTGTATTCAGGCAGACTAATTCTATGCCCAAATTCTTGATCAATTTTGCGGCTAACGTACTATCTAAGCCTCCGGAAATCAAAGCAATGGCTTTCATAGTTTTTGTTTATTATGAAGAAAAGAATTGGTTACCTGTCCGATAGGTTGGAAGCCGTCCTGTACTAGATTAAGCTAACAGGGGCCTGACGATTGACTTACTTATAGGCATAACAATACTTAAACCTTGCCAATCTTTTTCCTGCGCATAGGCCCTCATTCAGGCCGTCAATAAAGGTTATTCCGCTTGAATAGTTAATGATGCGGCCTTTATCCTAAGCAGGGTTTTCTTCCTTTGTTGGCCCGTTTTGAACGCCAGTTGAGTTTGCCTCTACGTTTACGTTTTCCCATAATTAATATTTGTAGTAAGTTGTGGGCGTGGTTTTAGCTATATACTTCACTGCCTCAATAACACATACGCGTATTGCTTTCTCCATGGGCGTATTGGCGTAAGTAGATAATCCGCCAGCCAGTGTCCCAATACCAAGAGAACCCATCATAACATTGCTGGAAACATCCGGTGCCTGGCCTTGAACCGAGTTTACCGCCAAGACCCCAGAAGTAGATGCCTCTACAATGCGTATATCCAGGCTTAGGTGCGCCTTATTCAAAGAAGAGCCCGATAATCCTCCCAGGCGGCCGCTGCTTGCTCCGCCGCCGCCGCCTATCCCCGCCCGGCCTCCCGAAAATTGAGGTTCGAATTCTGTAACCGCTACGGTGATGATCAAATCCGCGTTCAATGCCTGGCGTTCAACCACGTTGAAACGATTGCTTTTAACCAGGGCGGTTACCAGCATTGAGCGTAAGTCGGAGCCCATCGCTCCGTTTGCCTTTGCTGTCTTGACATCAAAATCCGCTACCGCTATTCTTGCTTTAGCTCCGCTATAAGGGGCTAAATCCGCTATACCCGCGGCAGGAGGCCATATAATAGACTTAAGGCTGGAACAACCGGATAAGCCGATGATTAATAAGGAATAACCGACCAGGCATAAAATCTTCTTCATCTGTTTTTTAATATATTACCAAATCCCGGATATGTCAAGATAAAACCGGCCTTAGAGCATATTTAACAATTCCGCGATCCGGGAGATAATCCGGTATGGTTTTTCTTTCCTTGCTTCCATAACGGTGCTTGATCCGGTGGTGACGATTACGGTGGTGATCCCGGCGCGCCTGCCGGCTTGGGCGTCTATGGCCATATCGCCCACATACACAGCCTGGGTTGGTTTGATAATAAGCCTGCGCGTGATCTTATTAAGGATGCCCGGACAAGGCTTGCCGCATTTTAATTTATCCGCGCAAAGGACATAGTCAAAATACCCTCTTAGTCCCAGGCTGCGGATGAGGATCCAGGAGAACTGCGTAGGGCGGTTACTGGCCACGGCAAGTTTATAACCTTTGCCCTTAAGGCAGTGTAATACTTTCTCTGCCCCGGGCAATAAACGAGAATATTTAACTAAGGCTGTTTTATGGTGCCGACGGTACAGAATAAGCGCTTTTTTAAGGTCTTTAGATTTTACAAACGGCTCTAAAAGGTTACTGTCTCCCCAGCCTACTGCCCTGCGGATAGTTAAGCTGTCCTGAGCTGAATAACCCAGTTTTTGCATGGTAAAATTAAAACTTTTGATTATCGCCCGGTAGGCGTCAACCAAAGTGCCGTCTAAATCAAAAATAACTAGTTTGATATTCTTAATCATAAGGAGTATAAATTGTGCCCCCGCTTAAAAACAAAGGCAGGGAGTTAACCCCGCCTAATTATTTTTGGTAACTATAGCGCCGGCTGCCTCAATTACTCGGCAGGCACGGCTGCCTTTTGTTCCGTAATACTGCCTTCCTGCGCACCCTGCATATTCTCGATCTTCTCTACGCTTATATTCTTGGCAATGTTCTTACCGTCCGGGCTGACTACGTAATCAATGCTTACGGCGTCGCTTAGCTTTAATTCATCTAAGGATTTGATATTTTCATAGGTTGTCGCGTCAGCTATGCTGACATTAATATCTTTTTCCTGGTCTGTCTCGTAATCTAAGTATTTGACCAAGATCGTTCTAGCCTGCGCGTCCAGAGCGCTTACCTCGCCCCAGACCCATTGCGTATCCGGATTATCCTGGCCCTCCTGGCTAAAAACTAAATTCGTGCTTATAAATACTAAGAAAACCGCGATACATAAAATCAGGATTCTTCTATTTTTCATCCCCCACCTCCTCAAACAAAATCAGCTTATCACGGAAGGAATATCTTGTCAAGTTCATATCCCCGCTTTATTAGCTGATCATCTATAAAAAGGCAGGAATATTAAAGCGGCCCACACCACCACAGTCGTGACTACTCCAACCGTAAGGCCCACCCAGAACCAACGAAAGAACGTTATATGGATATTCTTTTCTTTTTCTAAAATCCCCAGGGCAACGATATTAGCGGTTGAACCAACAATGGTAATGTTCCCGCCAAAACAGCCGCCAAAAAGCAAGGCCCACCATAGAGGTGATAAGTTTAAGCCCAGGTTTTGGAAGCTCTGAATAACCGGGATAAACGCCGCTACCAGCACCACATTGTCTAAGATACTGGAACCTATGGCTGAGAACCAAAGGATTGCCCCGATTAAAACCGAAATGTTGTTTTTCGCCAGGCCCGCTAAGTTCGCGGCTAAAACATCCGTGGTGCCGGTAAATTTAAGGGCGCCTGCCTGGGCAAAAAGGAACATGAAGAACAACAACGTCCACCACTCCACATCCTTTTCAATATACTCACGGGCTTTCTTCCATTTCCAGATCATCACACATCCGCTTGCTAAAAGCGGCATGGTAAATAATATCGTATTGGGCTCCAGGTTCAAAAGGAGCTCAAGGCGATGGTGAAGCGCGATAAAAAACAGGGTCAGCCCGAAGATCACCAGGCTTAATTTCAATTCCTTCTCCGGAGGAACAGATATAAGCCTGACCAGTATATCGTTGGCTCCCAGATATTTTATATGTTCATCCATTTGCCTGATTGATTTCCTGTACCATAGGATAACCAGGAATATCGCCACAACTAAACACACCGCCGCCAAAGGAAATGCCTTCATAATAAAATCTTCGAAAGTAAGGCCTGCCTTTGAGGCAATTAATATGCCTATGGGGTTGCCTAATACAGTGGCAGCGCTGCCGATATTGGTAGCAAGCACGGAAATAATTATAAAGGGGACCGCGTCAACCTCAAAGTAATCGCAAATTTCTAAAACCGCGGCGACTATAAAAATAATGGAGACAACTTCAGAGGTCACCGAAGAAAGAACCGCAGAAATAACGGATATGACCACAATGAATTTAATAGCGGTCATGTTCTTTGTCATTAAAATCAGCTGGACTATCCAGGCAAAAAAACCTGCCCCCTTTAATAGCCCGACTAACACCATCATACCGACCAAGAAAAGAATAACATCCAGAGAAGCGAATTTTATCACGTGTTCTAAGTCGATTGTATGGGTTAGTAACAATACGGATGTGCCTAAGAAAACGAAGCCTAAGCGGAAGTCCCAAAAGAATAATGTCCCTAATATGGAAACGGTAAAGATTGATATGGCCAGCGATTGCTGGAAGTTTAAACCGGAGAGCTTAGTTATGATCCCTAAGCCTGCTGACCCTATGATAAGAATAGCGAATTTTCTAAACATTGTTTCCTGTTTGACTATTCTAAAGGCGCTGCTGTTTCTTTTGCCAGTGCCCTTAATATATCGCAGCGGGCGACAATTCCTGACATTCTGCCTGCCTTATCTAAAACGGGTATACGGCGGGCCTTCTGAGTAAGCATAACCCTGGCTACCTCGCATAAAGTGGCGTCTTCAGTGGTCGTAACTACAAGCTTACGCATCAACTGGGAAACCTTTACTTTATTTAACTCGGCAAATTTCTTAGTGGCTGACTTAGGATCCTCTTCATAAACAAACCTTCCTACTTTTTCTATATAGCCGGGCAATATATAAGAGAGGATATCTTTCTCCGTAAACATCCCCATCAACTTTCCTTGCGCGTCAATTACCGGCAAACCGCTGATCTTTTTGCTGAACAATAAGGCTAATGCTTCCTGGGCATCGACATCGGGATTGATACCGACTACATCCTTTGTCATTATCTCTTTCACTTTCATTTAGCCCTCCCTTTTCTTGCGCAACCCCCCCCGGTCAAAAAATCTCTTTTAAGCGGGATCTTAGTTTCACATAAATAAAAGCCGCAACCAGCGCCTTTAATAAATCTCCAGGTATGAAAGGGATAAAACCCATAAATAATGATTTCATCAAGGACTGCCTGAAGATAAAGCTAAGCCATATAATGCCGCTGGATAAAATAATCAGGGCTCCTATGAATAATATGGAGAAGGCCGCGAATAGATTATCCCGGCTGTATTTCATAAATTTGCCCAAAAAGAAAGCGGCGAGGATAAAACCAAAGAGATAGCCGCCCGTAGGCCCGAATAAATAAGATAACCCGCTTCCTGCCCCGGTAAATACCGGCAGGCCAAGCACACCTAAGAAAATATAACTTAATTGGGTCACTGCGCCCAGCCTGCTTCCCAGGAACACACCCGAGAGTAAAACAAAAAAGGTCTGCAGCGTTAACGGCACAGGCGTAAATGGCAAAGGTATACGCACAAAAGCGCCCAGGCTGGTAAGAATTATAAATGTTGCCACGCCGAATACGCGGCAGGATGTCTTATTTATAAGTATTTCCTTTTTTAAAACCGCCTCCATAATATCTCCTTTCTTCTTGACCAGACAGACCTAAGTATACAAGTTATGATTTTATTTATTATATCCGAAAACATAACAATAGTAAAGTTATCTTAAAAAATTGGGGACGGTTTTGTTAAAACAAAACCGTCCCCTTGTTTTCAACCTCTGCTATCTTAAAAACTTCTGTAAAACTATTCTTTAGCGATGGCTAAGGTAATTATGCCCGCTAAGATCAAAAACAAACCCAGGCAGCCCTCTACTATTGTTAACAACTGCGGCCACCATTTTAATATCGCCAAGGCGCCTAACGCCAAGAGCACAATACCTAAAATAACCTTGGAGATCACAGAGAACACCTTCTTGGTTTCTGCTTTCTTTTCTTCCTGCTTTATCTCTTCCGCCATATTACACACCTCCTTCTAATTTGGCTTGCTCTTCCATCTACGGTGAATCCATCCCCACTCCGCAGGATACCTGCGGATGTAAGATTCAATTATACTGGTTAATCTCTGTATATTTACAACAATGGTCTCCTGGAAATCCTTGCCTTCTTTTATATCTAACTCCGGCTCAAAAATGATCTTATGATGGTCGTCTTTTTGCCTGATGATAAAACAAGGAAGCACCGCTGCTTTTGTCCGTTTTGCCAAGATCACGGGCCCTGTGGCAGTAGCGGCTTTCCGGCCGAAGAAATCTACAAATACGCCGCCTGTACCAAAATTCTGGTCAATGGGTATAAAGACCAGCTCATTATTCCGCAGCGTTTCTATAGTCTTATTAACGCAGGTATCCCTCGGCTGGCTATATATTGTCTTTATATTAAGCCTGTCGCGCTTAGCCATAAAGAATTTTTCTACCCGGGTATCCCGCATCGCGCGCATGATGCCCGCGATCTTATATCCGGAAAAGGCTAATCTTGCCATCAGCAAAGGAAAGTTGCCAAAATGCGCGCTTACTAAGATCACGCCGTTACCCCGGGATAAAGCGCTATCTAAATTGTCTTTGCCTTCTATCTTAACGCGCTCCTTTAGAAGCCCGGGCTTATCCATAAGGAACATGAGTTCTATCGCTGCCTTTGCCATAAAAGTAAAACTATTTCTGGCAATCTCCTCTATCTCCTGGGGGGATTTTTCCTGGCCAAAGGCAATGGTTAAGCTTTCCAGGGCGATCTTTCTCTGCTTACCGGAGAACCGATAACCAAGAGAACTTATGCCCCTGGCAAACCCATACAGGCAGTTTACCGGGATAAGCTTGACCATCAAAGAACAGAAATTTAACGCCAGCCACGCAAAAAAACGGCCTATACTTGTACGAATTCTTTTTGAGTCCATTATTTTATTGTAGTTGAATTATAACAAAAGGCCGCATAAATGCAAGATTAAAACTTATAGTTGAGTTTGCGCAAGAATTCCTTCCGCCAGGCTATATCCGCGTCCGTCTCAATACCCTGGGGCTTGGCGCCATCGATTACCCCCAATATACCCCTGGCGCCGTCCTGCGCTTGGGCGATAATCACCTGTACAGGATTAGCGGAGGCGCAATATATCGCGCAGACTTCGGGGATGTTTTTTATGGCGTTCAACACATTAATAGGATAGGCATTCTTCATCAGGATAATAAAGCTGTGCCCCGCCCCTATTTCAAGGGCATTCTCAGAAGCTATCTTCTTTAATTCCGGGTCATTGCCCTCGCATCTTATTTTACAGGCTCCGGAAGACTCTACAAAACTAAGCGCGAATTTTATACCCGGAACGCTATTGACCAAGGCTTCGTGCAAATCCTCAACGGTTTTAATAAAATGGCTCTGCCCCAATATGATATTTACATCATCGGGCTTGCTGATCTTGAATAGTTTCAACTCTAACATAGCTTCTCCTTGCCCACAAGGGCAACACTCGCGCAATTCCGATGAGCGCGAGGTGTAGTGGTCAGTCACGCAGGCCTGCCCGCCTGCAGGCAGGCTTTATTCAATATATACCTTCCTAAAACCTGAAACCCCAATAGGCAGCGCCTTACGGTATGACTTTACGGAAGTAAGGATAAAATCGGGGAAACCCAAGATCTGAAGCGGTACTTTTAAGATCAGGGCATTAGGGCCTACCTCCAGAGATATGCCTTGCGGGTTGATCATTGTCTTGCCGTTGAATACCCTGAACTTGCCATACTTGGCGATTATTTTTATTTTAGGCATATGGGCAAACGGAGTTTTGTAACTGTAGCCGAAAAGATAAAGCATGAGATTGATCTGGCGGCGGGCCTCTTTTGTTTTTTCAATGCGGATCACAATAGAGTTATCCACAACGGCATAACTGACCCGGTCATTGCTTTTAGGCGGACCTTCTAAATTACCTGGGCCGCCGCTATCCTGCTTGCGAAACATGCCTAAAAAGCCAAAAGGCGAGACTGCCTTTTTTTCTTCAAATACCGCGCCCTTGATCTTTATCTCGGGGTAATCCCCGAATAATTCATTCTTGCGGACAAAAGACAATAAATAAAAGGCGCTGGATTCTGTTTGGCTTTTGTAACAAAGAATAGCCTTATGTTTCTTATCCAGCTGCTCCGGGGTTAACGCGGATTCCTCCCAATTAATCTGACTGCCGGCAAATTTTTCTGGCGGCTCTAAATTTAACTCCGGATGATAATGGCGCGGAGCCGGCCAACCCAGGCAATGGACAAGATAAGGATATACCCGGGGCTTAGGGATTTCTTTATTTAGGTCGCGTAAGGCAACTTGCAAAAACAAATAGAGCGTTTTATGATCCACATTCACATCCGCCGGATGAGAAACAAATATTTTATTCGGCTTATAATTCAAAAGCACATTCTTTAGATCATCCAGTATGCTTTCCCCGGTATAAGGGGCATCGTAAGAAAGATTATTTTTATAAGGCACGCTTGAAATACGGGTCATCCGGTCTCTAAACGGCTTTTTATACGCCTGCCAATATTGGTTAAATATGGTAAATGTTCCAAAATCAGGATAACCCAGGAAAATAAGGTTATCTTCATCTAAACCTAAGGTTTTCATAGCCTTTACCGCCTCAGACCTGCGCACTTCACCCATATGGATGAATTCGCCTTTTCTGAAAGTCAGCCTTTTTTCATATACAATAAAGGCGAATTGATTATGGTCTCCGTTTGTAAGATAGGCAACCTGTACTTTAGCTCCCGCAGAAAGTGCCTGTTGAATTATACCCGCGCAGCCTATAGTTTCATCGTCGGGATGAGGCGCTAGTATGAGGATACGATCGTTCTTCTTGATGGGGTCAATAGGAGCCGGCAAAGCAGCTGTATAATACCCCAGCATCAGGATGGAAGATAAAAAGATAAAAAATGATTTCTTATGCATAGTATTATTTTATCATACAATCATTTATAACTCAACCGGATGCATAACTTTATTTTCCTATCCGTTTTAAGGCCTGGGAATCCTCTCTTTTATCAATATAAATCAACAGAGATGAACAATGTCTTCAGGATGATACAAGGAAAGAAACAATAACATATAATCTCTTAAATGGCGCGTAATCAAAAAATTGTTTTTTATATGCTCCCGCCCATTTTCTCCTAATTTCTTGGCGTACGCCGGGCTGCTTAAAAGTTGCTTTATGGAAAAACTGGCTCCTTCAACTGAATGGCAAAGCAAACCTGAATATTTATGCTTTATCTGCAACGGGATACCGCCGACATTGGATGCCACAACAGGCTTGCCCTTCCATAAAGCCTCTGCAACCGTTAAACCGAAACCCTCCCTAAGAGACTTTTGGACAATTACATCTGATGCCTTCTGCAACGCATTGACCTCTATATCGTTTTGGGCTAATAATAAAATGTGGATATCGGGGTCGCTCTTAGCTTTTTCTTTAACCTCGCTCAAAACCTTGAATCCTTCCGGGTCGTCCTCTGCGGTACCGCCGGCTAACACCAGCTGGCAATCAATATATTTCTTTACCTGCAAATACGCTTCAATAACACCCAACGGGTCTTTCAAACGGTCAAAACGCGATACCTGCGTGATGATCGGTTTATCTTTCTTGATATCGTATTTCCTCAATACGGAATCAACCGTTTCCTGCGGCAACTCTTTGTTTTTATCGCTTAAGGGGTCAATGGAAGGAGAAATCAGAAATTGCCTGATAGGCAATTTCCGGGAAAAAACCGGGGCGGAGAATACCGCCGAATCATATTGAACGATAAAATCCATAAGGAATCCCCAAACTCTTTCATTAGGATTAGACACGTCAACATGGCATCGCCAAAGCCATTTATTAGCGGCCTTCTTTTTTATCAGGGCTATCGGCTGCGGATCATGGACAAAAACTATATCCCCATAGATATTGACATTTTCAATATTCTCCCGGCTCGTTTCCATGAATATTTCAAAATCCCTCCGGGTGACCTCTTCCGTCCTGCCGTGCAAGGCGTTGTGGAACTTCTTTGTCACATTAAAAAATTGTTCCCCGCCCTTTATCACATCCCATTTAGTATCCACCCCCAATTCTCTCAATAATGGGACCATGCGGTTTAATATCTCGGCGACTCCGCCGCCTACAGGAGTAGAATTTATATGCTGGATAGCCTTACCCTTTAACCGCTCGCCGAGCAGGCTTAAATCATCAATAACAGCCTGTCCTACTAAGGAGGCATATTCTTCTATTTTTGCCATTTAATCAGTTATCCTTCTTCCAACTATTTGTATAATCTTATTTCTTAAATCCTCTAAGGTGCGGGTATAAGGATCAAAACCGGAAATCTCATCCGCTAACCCTTTATCGTCTAAAGAGTTCTCTATCCAAAATGAAAAGTCATTAGTCGGCTTTTCCAGCCTTAAGCGCGCCTCAAAAATATGGAAATAAATAGAATCTATGGTTATTTTCTTTAAGACTTCCGTGAATTCTTTTAAATCATAAACAATATAATTTGTCGGCAGTATAAAACTGACCGATTTGATAAAATGGAATTCTTCCCCGGTCCTGGCAAATTTCAATTTAGCGAACGGGTTATCCTTCAGATAGTTCTCAATACTTGAAGCGATCTTCTCCCGCAAATCCCTGATGCTTGAGTATTGCATGGTATCAATGCTGGCCAACCTCTCCCCAAGCTCATCTTCACCGAGAATATCCGTTACCCAGTACGCGAAGTCGTTAGGAGGCTCAGGAGAAAGAAATTGGTGCTGTTGCAGGAATCTATGGGTATGGTGATAAATACAGGAGCCAGGCACTTCTTTAACAAGAACCAGTAACTGGCCTAAAGCGGTGGCCCGTAATCCGGTCAGCTCCGATAAATGTAACCTGGTGCAAAACCTAAAAGGCTCTTTTGCTTTTATTAATCCTGACATAATTAGCTGGGCATGAGATCCAATATTAAACGTAGAAATTTAGTTACTTCTTTTGTATCCTTTAAGTAGTAATTGGCCTGAGAGCTACCTGGCTTTCCCACGAACACCGTCAACCCTTTATTTTTCAAGGCGCTAAAAGCATCTTCATCGGTTATATCATCTCCGATATAAACCGGTAAGACATTCTTTTCTCCGGAAATAAATTGCTGCCTTGCGAAAAGCCACAAAACCACCCTGCCCTTGCCCCATTTAACAGAAGGTCTTACCTCATAAACTTTTTTACCGGAATTAACCTTTATCTTGCCAGGCGCCGTATAAGGACCAGTGACTTCGGAAACAACCTTCTCCAGCGCGGGCATATCCCCTTTGTCAACCAGCCGGTAGTGGATACTCAAAGTCAAGCCCTTATCTTCAATTAAGGCGCCCTTGATGCCTGAAAGCCGCTTCCGCATATCTTCGGCGACATTCCGCATAATTGATTTTGATCTCGCTGAAACCTGGCTTTCAAATTTCATCTTTGGGCTTTCAATTTCCAAACCGTGATTACCGGCATAAATAATGCCCTCTATCCCCACGATGTTTTTTAAATCCTGTAAAGACCTGCCGCTGATAATACCCAATTTGCAATAAGGCTTGCTGGATAACTTCTGTAATAATTCTTTTGCGCCCTTAGGGATAATTGCCTTCCTGGGGGTATCTACAATAGGGGCCAACGTCCCATCGTAATCAAGCAGAAGTAAAATAAATCTATTACGCAATAGTTCTTTTATGTTATTAAATTGAGCGAATAAATAATCCATGCTTAAGCCTTTTTAAATGCCGTTAATTCCGTGATTATATTACCTGCCCAGCGGTAAATATTGTTTTCGGTTATCACCTTGCGCATGTTTTCCATGCGCCTCTGCTTCTCTTCTTTAGGCATCTGGATTGCCAGATTTATACTATCAGCAAAATCTTCAATAGAATAAGGATTAATTAGAATAGCATCGCTGAGTTCACGCGCGGCCCCGGTAAACTGGCTTAAGATCAAACACCCCGATAAATCATCTTTCTCTGCCACATACTCTTTAGCCACCAGATTCATCCCATCATGCAGCGAACTAACAATACAAATATCACCCAGCTTATAATAAGGCTGAATATCGTCTTGCGAGAAATATTTCTTAAGATAAATTATTGGTTTCCAGTTCCCGTCTCTATATTTCCAGTTTATTTTCTCAACCAATTCATCAATTTCTCCTATTAAATCATGATAACGCTTAATATGCGTGCGGCTCGGAGCGGCTAATTGAATAAAAACAAAATTCTTTTTATACGCGGGGTATTTATCCAGAAACCTATCTATCGCTAATATTCTTTCAACTATGCCTTTAGTATAATCAATCCTGTCTACACCCATAGCAACAATCTTATTCTCAAGCTCAAATTCTTTCTTCAGCCTTTCCATCTGCCTTACCAGATTAACCTTAAGCGAACCGCCGCCTATGCGCGCGTTAATACTTATCGGGAAAGCCCTTATAAACGTCTCTTTCCCCGAACGAACAACACTGAATCTTTCAGTGTCCACGCGTGACTCAAGCAGGCGGTTGGCGGTATCAAGAAAATTGTTGCAATGATTCTGGACATGGAAACCGATCAAATCACATCCCAGCATTCCCTCCAGAATTTCGTTTTGATAAGGGCAAATCATAAAAGCCTCGGGCGTAGGCCAGGGTATGTGCCAAAATAAGGCTACTTTTGCATCCGGGCGTTTATCTTTTATCATTTTTGGCAGAAGAGTAAAATGATAATCCTGCACAAATATAAACGGGCTGCTAGCCGGCAACTCTTCCAAAACACTATCAGCAAACTTCTGGTTTACTTCTTTATACATGCGCCAGTCAGATTCTCTGAAGACCGGACGTGTATGTGTGTTATGGCATAAGGGCCATAACCCTTCATTAGAAAAACCATAATAATACCCTTGCTCCTCCTCTTTAGTAAGCCAAACTCTCTTAAGAATATAGCGGTTATCCTCAGGCGGCACCCCAAGCTTGTCTTTAGAATTGACGAATTTCTTGTCGGAATTACCGCTTCCATGAGCAATCCAGGTCCCGCCGCAAGCAGAAAGTATGGGATGTATCGCGGTAACAACCCCGCTTGCCGGCCTTATACACACTGCCTTACCTAAACTATCATCAAAAACATGCATATAAGGCTCTCTGTTAGAAACCACGAATAACGAATTATCTCCCAGCTTTGCGTGGATAAGATCTTTAAGCTTGGCTTCAGTCCAAAGACCTTCTTTTTGCATCCGGGCATGCGCTTCATCTGATATGGTCCTGCGAGCTACCCTTATGCTTAAAGCAACCTGCTCAACTTCACTGATAAGTTTCCCAAATTCGCCTTTTTCTGCAAACGGGCGTAATTTGTCAGTTTCTCCTCTCTGAAAATGCGTAAACCACTGAGTCAATCTGCGTACAGGGATGATAAAAATCTGCCTCTGGATCAATAAGGCAGTTAATACTATTAATAAAATAAGCGCTATGGAAGTAACGCTTATTTTTCTCCATAATTCAGTTAAAGTAGCAAACATATAAGAAGTATCATAAATTACCTCTACCATGCCTAATACACTCTCATCATCATTTAAAACAGGCAAAATGTAACTATACACGGAATATTCTTTAAATTTCTCCAAAACCCCGCGCGGATTCTTTGAAGACAGAATATCCTTAAGATATGGCCTTTCTCTATGTTTAAAATCAGAAAATCGTTCAGTAATAGCTAATATTTGGCCGTCCTTATCGTAAATTACGCAACCCTGCAGCCTTTCTCTTTTCTGGAAACTATCAACTAAACGGTTAGCTTGTTTTAAATCATTGTTGATAAGGATGTACTTGGCGGATAACTCCAAACTCTCATCCACGGACCTGGCCTTCCTTTTTAAATCATCCATAAGCTTTTCTTCCGTGAAACGGGCCTGCATAATACCCGATATAGTAAATCCAAGCGCGACTAAGATTAATATAGGCAAAATAAACAGAAGTATTCTTTTCATTTAATTAGCCCCCCTAAAAACAAAAACCGCCCCCTGATTATTAAAATCAGATGGCGGCCCGACCATCCAAAATCGCCTCCAGAGACATATATTTATCTCCAGACCACTTGATTTCTTATTTATGTTTATGCGCTTATTATACATCTTCCAGGGATTATTACAACCATTTCATTCTCCCGTATAATCTCAAGCATCCATCCTCCGGTTTTAAGGCCAGGGGGGTTACTGCGTTTCCCGTCTCGTAAGATATGCCTAAACGGCTTACGCTCACTGTCATTCCGTAAGCCGCGGGTTCATTAAAATAATTTGAACTATAAATAAAAACGGGGTATAATTTATTTTATGGATACCACTGATAGAGAACACTATAAAAGGATCAGGAAGATACTAATACTGATATTGATCCTGAATTGGGCGGTGGCCTTGGCTAAAATTATTTATGGAGCCTTGAGCCGCTGCGAAAGTATGTCAGCCGATGGATTCCATTCGCTGGCCGACGGCGCCTCCAATATAATGGGCTTAATCGGCATACATTTCGCCTGCCAGCCTACGGATAAAGACCATCCCTATGGCCACAAAAAATATGAGACGCTTTTCTCCTTAGGCATAGCAGCCCTTCTATTTATTGTCGCTTTTAACCTCGCCAAAGAAGGCATAGAACACCTGCGACAACCCGCGATACCCAATATTGATATCAGAAGCTTTGTAGTAATGCTCACTACACTGGCGATTAACCTTTGGGTAATGCGCTACGAACATAAACAAGGCAAGGCCTTAAAAAGCGACATACTTATATCGGATGCTATGCACACTAAGGCGGATATATTTATTTCGCTCTCAGTCATAACCGCCCTCATTGTGATAAAATTAGGCTACCCCATATTAGACCCCATTACCGCCATACTTGTTTCTTTATTTATCGCCCATACCGGATACGACATACTAAAAAGCAGTTCCGCGGTCCTCTGCGATACCGCGGCCATATTAGACGATAAGAGAATAACGGATATTGTTTTGGGGATCAAGGGGGTAAAAACCTGCCATAAGATAAGGTCACGCGGCAGGCTGGATGATATTCATGTGGATATGCACGTGCAGGTAAACGCGGACATGCACATAGACGACGCGCATAAAATAAGCTATAAAATCGAAGAGTCGATAAAAAAAGGCATCCCTGAAGTTAGCGACGTTATCGTACACATGGAGCCGAAAGAAAAGCGTTAGATGCCTCTTAATATAAACCAGAGCCCGAAGCTGGAGAGTATCCCCATAAAGCCGCCGAAATAAAATGGCGCGGCCGGGCCAAAGTATTGCCAAAGCATCCCCGCCAATAGAGACGCCGGGAATAAACCAACGCCTACAAGCGCGGCATGCAGCCCTATCGTTGTTGCGCGCAGCTGGGATGGCGCGATATCCGCTACCAATGCCTTTTCTACGCCGTCTGTAAATCCCATATACAGCCCGTAAATCCCGAATAAAAGCCAAAGTATGCCCGGGGAATTGTTTACTGCAAACCCCAGATAAACCAGGCCATAAAATAAATAACCAAAGACCAGAAGATTCCTTCTGCCGATCTTATCCGAGAGGCGGGATGCCGGATAAGCAGCTAAACAATAAACGATGTTATAAACCAGGTAAAAAAGAATAACCAGGGCAAGAGGGCTGCCCATATTCTTGGCGCGCAACAATAAAAATTGGTTGGAAGAATTACCCAGCGTAAAGATAAAAGTAAAAATAAGGAACAGTTTTAACTTTTTATCCAGGGCGTGCCACTTAAATTTCGGCCTTTCAACACCCGGTTTCAGCTCCCGCTTTTTTTCTTTTACTAAAAACAAGAATAACACGCCTAAGAACGCCGGTATTAAAGAAAACAGAAATACGCTTTTTATATTACCCCTATAATGCACAATTAAAAGATAGGAGATAAATACCCCCAAACTTGCCCCGAGGCTATCCATAGCCCTATGCAATCCAAACGCTGCCCCCCGCTTCCCTTCTTTAGCGCTGTCAATAATCAGGGCATCCCTGGGGGCTGTACGTATGCCTTTGCCAAGCCGGTCAATCAAACGTCCGGCAAAAACATGCCCCCAGCCGGTAGATATATATATAAATATTTTACCAAAAGCCGAACCGGCGTATCCTAATATAGTAAGGGGCTTTCTCGTTTTTGTCTTGTCAGAAGAATACCCCGAGAACACCTTAAGCATGCTTGCCAGGCTCTCAGCTATCCCTTCAATTAATCCCAGTATAGCGGGGCTGGCGCCAAGGGTAGTTACCAAAAAGACCGGCAAGAGCGGATAGATCATCTCGCTGGAAATATCGGTCAATAAACTGGTAATGCCTAATATGATAATGTTAAACATGCCCTAAACTACTCCAGGTATCCTAACGGATCTTGCGGGATGCCGTTATTCTTTACTTCAAAATGCAGGTGCGGTTGAATATCGCGAAGGTTGGCATTGCCGGTTTTACCTACATTCCCGATGATCTGGCCCTGCCTGAGGAATTGATTCTTGCTAACGCATATTTTAGAAAGATGCCCGTATATAGTAATGATACCGCCCGGATGTTTTATAATAACGTATTTGCCCATACCCCGGTTCTCTTCTACGGCAGCTACTATTCCTGAACGGCTGGCCAAAACCGGAGTGCCAACTGCCGCCAGAAGGTCTATGCCCCTATGCATTCTCCCGCCGTTACGCTTAGCGGCAAAGAAGCCGTCTCCGTAGTAATCATTACGTATAATAATACCCCTCTTATATTCTATGGGGGAGAGAAAATACTGTTTGTCTAAGAAATAAATACTTATTAATAAGTAAACCGGCAGGATAATCAGTAAATATAATACTGTCTTCTTCACCCTTCAAGAGACCTCGCTTTCCAATTATAATATTTTCTAATGGCTTATCGCCTGTTTTTAAAAGTTTGTATTATACCATACAACAGGAATAAAAGACAAATAGCGGGGAAAAAATCTCCATAGCGGGTATAGATAGTAAGGGGCTTATTTAAAACAGCAACCTCCCGCGTATTAATACCGCCTACAAATATATCCCCGCCAGATTTATCGCTAACTTTAGAAATGATCTTTCCGCCCGGGCCGATAAACCCTGATATGCCGGTATTGGCGCAACGCACTAAGAATACGCGGTTCTCCACCGCCCTGAACACAGACGCCTGTAGATGCTGGCTTGAAGCGCTGGTCCTTTTATACCAGGCATCATTAGTTATGTTCACTAAGAGGCCGGCTCCTCTTTTTATGAATTCTCTGGATATCTGCGGGAACAGATCTTCAAAACAAATCAAGACAGAAAACTTAAGCGGCAGAGGGCAAGAAACATCAGGCAGAGTAAATATTGTATAGTCCCTGCCCGGAGTTATGTCGCCGATAGGGACAACGGTCTCTAAGAAAGGCAGGGCTTTCTTTAGCGGTATATACTCGCCGAAGGGAACAAGATGCAGTTTATTATAGCGTCCGGATATTTCGCCTGAAGGCCCAAGCAATAACGCGCTGTTAAAATATCTTTCATTTTCCACCGCCACAACTCCTATAAGCAGAGGGACCCCTGTTTTCCTGCCTAAAGCGAAGATTTCCCCAGGAATTAAATCATCTTCGCCGAATATTCCCGGACTGGATGCTTCGGGCCAGACGATTAAATCCGGTTTTTCTTTACCGGCTTGTTCTGTAAATTTCGCGTATACGTCCAGTATGCCCGCCTTAGCATCGGGCGACCATTTTAATTCCTGCGGGATATTCCCCTGAACGACAGAAATCCGCACAGAATTCCGGGTATCTATTACAGGGGAATGGGATAAACGAAAATAACCGTAAGATAAAACTAAAAACAAAGATAAAACCAGCAAAATGGAGACTTTTTTTAGCTTCGAACTTACTCCTTTTGCCTGCGACCAGACCATCTCTACCACAGCCACATTTACCATCATCACCAAAAATGATACTCCCCAGGCACCTGTAATATCCGCTATCTGGATAACAGGCAGATTAAGGTATTGCGAATATCCTAAAAGCGCCCAAGGGAACCCCGTAAAAAGCAAGCCGCGTATATATTCTAGTAAAACCCATACGGAAGGAATAAATATTAACGAGTAAAGCGTGGATTTCTTAGTGGACGGCCGGATAACCAGGCCAAATACCGCGAAATACAGAGCCAAATACAAAACCAGCGCGATTGTCCCGGCTAAGGTAACATGTATGAGCCAATAAATAATACCCGCCCAGAAGATTGCTCCGGTAACAAAAAATAATAAAAACGCCTGCCTGCCGGATTTATTATTAAGCGCAAAAAATACCGGCACAAACCCAAACCAGGCAAGAAATTCAAGATTGAAAGGGGGAAAGGACAGGATCAATAAGATTGCGGATAATAAACAAAGGAATAGTTCTTTTGCTATTGGCCTCTGGCTTCTAATTATGGATTGGGCTACCTTCCGCAGCATTTCTTATATTTCTTCCCTGACCCGCAGGGACAAGGGTCATTGCGGCCTACTTTGGGGTGGGACGACTGAACGGGTTTAACCGCCTCCGGCGCCTGCTCTTTAAGGCTTTCAAATTTGGCGGCATCAGGATGCACGAGCTGCTGGGAACCGGGGCTGAATACGCCTTTGAATCTTTCCGGTTTGGCTGCCTGTAACCTGAATACTGCTTCAACCGCTTCATCTCCAATGGTAGAAATCATCTGGCCGAACATATCAAATGCCTCGCGCTTATATTCTACCAGCGGGTCGCGCTGGCCATACGCGCGCAGCCCTATCCCTTCCCGTAAATTATCCATTATGTATAAATGGTCTTTCCATTTGCTGTCGATTATCTGTAAGTATACCATGCGTTCCAAATGGCGCGTAAGGTCCTGGCCCATGGACTTCTCTTTTTCTTCATAGGCATAAAGAACCGCCCGGCATAATGATTCTTTTAATTCATTACTGTTTAAATCCCGCCCTTGCGGAATATCTATATCCAACCCAAATTTTAATTTAAGCGCCAGTTTAAGGCCTTCTCTGTCGGGCTCTTGGCCGCCGGCATTATCACTAAAATATGTTTCTACTATCCCGTCGATAACTACGCGGGCCGCCTCGAAAATATTTTCTTTCACGGAAGCCCCTTCCAGCACTTCCCGGCGCTGCGTATAGATTATTTCCCTTTGTTTATTCATTACATTATCATATTCCAGAAGCTGTTTTCTGATCTCAAAATTGCGCTGTTCTACGCGCCTCTGCGCCATCTCAATTGACCCGGAAACCCAGGAATGCTCTATCACCTGGCCTTCTTCTAAGCCTAATTTATCCATAACCCCCACCAGCCTGTCAGAACCGAACAAACGCATTAAATCATCCTTCAGCGATACATAAAATCTTGATGACCCGGGATCACCCTGCCGGCCGCTGCGGCCGCGCAACTGGTTATCAATACGCCGCGCCTCATGACGCTCAGTACCTAAAACATGCAGGCCCCCCGCCTCTACTACTTTTTTATGCTCTATTGCGGTTTCCTTCCTGTATTTATCCAAAAGCTTTTTATATTCTTCCTGATAACCGGGGTCTTCCGGATTCAATTTCTGTTTTATCAAATTCTTGGCCATGAACTCGGGATTACCTCCCAGTAAGATATCAGTTCCGCGGCCGGCCATATTTGTAGCAATAGTTACAGCTTTGTATCTGCCTGCCTGGGCGACAATTTGCGCTTCCATCTCGTGATATTTAGCATTAAGCACCTGATGCGCTATCCCCCGCATCTTTAACATCTCCGAGAGTTTTTCAGATCTGTCTATAGAAATAGTACCGACTAAAACGGGCTTGCCTATATTATAAAGCTCGGCTATTTCATCTACTACCGCGGCGAACTTTTCTTTTTCCGTCTTATAGATGCGGTCAGGGGAATTCGCGCGGATCAGCGGCTTATTAGTGGGGATGACTACGACATCTAACTGATAGATACTTTTAAATTCATTAGCTTCAGTAAATGCGGTGCCTGTCATACCGGCTAACTTTTCATACATGCGAAAGTAATTTTGGAAGGTAACGGTTGCCAAGGTTTGGTTCTCGCGCTCTATTTTCATGCCCTCTTTGGATTCCACCGCCTGGTGCAGGCCGTCTGACCAGCGCCTGCCGGGCATCATACGCCCGGTAAATTCGTCTACGATAATGACCTCGCCGTCTTTTATGACATAGTCCACATCACGCTGGAAGAATTCTTTCGCCCGCAAGGCCTGAATAGTGTGGTGCCGGTATTCGATCGTCTCTATATTATGCATACTTTCTACTCCCCAGAGCCCGGCTGCCTTTGTTTCTCCGGTATCGGTAAGCGCGATGGTCTGGGCTTTCTCATCGGCGATATAATCAAACCCTAAAGATAGATCCACCCCTTTATATTTGGCGTCTATCTCATCTCTTTCTGTGACGCGCCTGCCTTTTAATTGATCCGCTATTTTTTTAGCAGTGTAATACTTATCCGTGGACTCTTCAGCGGGCCCTGAAATGATCAAAGGGGTGCGTGCTTCGTCAATTAATATGGAATCCACTTCATCGACGATAGCATAATAAAACGGCCTCTGCACCAGGTCCTCCAAACTATATTTCATATTATCGCGCAGGTAATCAAACCCGAATTCGTTATTCGTGCCGTAGGTAATATCGCAGGCATAGGCAGATTTTCTTTCCTCATCAGACATTTCATGCTGTATAGTGCCTACGGTAAGGCCTAAAAATTCATAAATAGGCCCCATCCATTCGCGGTCCCGGCGCGCCAGGTAATCATTGACCGTAACAATATGGACGCCGCGGCCCAATAAGGCATTCAGATACGCCGGAAGTGTCGCGACTAAAGTTTTGCCTTCGCCGGTAGCCATTTCCGCGATCCTGCCTTCATGCAATACGATACCGCCGATTATCTGCACATCAAAATGCCTTAGGCCGATGGCGCGTTTAGACGCTTCCCTGACAACCGCGAATGCCTCAGGCAGGATATCTTCAAAAATCTTGTTTCTAGAGGCCCTTATTTTTCCTTTTATCCTCTCTCTTTCCTCCGGGATAGCTGCCAAAACAAGCGACTCTTCTAATTCCCGCAATTCCTGGGAGTATTCTTCAGACTTCTTTAAAATATGCTTCTTAAACTCTTCTGTCTTCTGGCGTAATTGCGCGTCCTGAAGGCTGCTGATTTCGGCTTCCCGGCGATTAACCAGATCCACTATCCGGCTTAAGCCCGCTACTTTATTCATCGATGGGCTGGGCATATCCGGATGTAAAACAATACTGACACCGGGAAACCTTTTCTTGATCAGGCCTTGCTTACTGTTTAAAATAGTCTTTTTAATAAACTTTAACATATTGGGATCTCTAATTCTCTCCGGCAGGGCGGACGGATGAGGAACTTTTTAAGTACGCCTCAATAAATTCTATAAGCCCGCCATCTAAAATCTTGGAGGTATCACCGGTTTCAAAACCGGTGCGATGGTCTTTTACCATATTATAAGGGTGCAGGATATAAGAGCGGATCTGGCTGCCCCATTCTATTTTTTTCTTTTGAGCGCCGTGTTTCAGCAGTGCCTGCTCTTTCTTTTCTTCTTCTAACTCGTAGATACGCGCCTTTAGTATTTTTAAAGCGGTCTGCTTGTTCTGGTGTTGCGAGCGTTCGTTTTGGCATTGCGCGACTAAACCGGTGGGTAAATGCGTGATCCTTACTGCGGAATCCGTGGTATTCACGCTTTGGCCGCCGGCGCCCTGAGAACGGAATACGTCAATGCGCAGGTCTTTTTCTTCCAGTTTTATATCCACGTCTTCTTCTATTTCGGGAATTACATCTACTGAAGCAAAAGAGGTATGCCTGCGTTTGTTGGAGTCAAAAGGCGATATACGCACCAGCCTGTGCACCCCGCGTTCACATTTAAGATACCCGTAGGCGTATTCCCCCTCGATCAAAACGGTGATATTTTTTATTCCCGCCTCTTCCCCGGCAAGCAGGTCTATGGTTTTTACTTTATACCCGCGGCTTTCCGCGAAACGCGTATACATGCGCGAAAGCATCTGGGCCCAATCGCAAGACTCAGTGCCTCCCGCGCCGGCGTTGATGCTTAAGATAGCGCTGTTCTTATCAAACTCGCCCCCCAGAACGACCCTGAATTCTAATTCCCCAACCTCTTTTGAAAGGGCCTCTATATTCCTGTCCAGATCGGAGATCAATTCTTTGTCTTGGGTATTAAGAATATCGGCGAGATCCTGCAGCTCCTGATATTTCTTGTAGACCAGTTCCCAGGGTTCAACAACCGACTTTAAGGCCTTAAGCTGCTTTACTACTTTAGCTGAATTACCCGCGTCATCCCAGAATCCAGGAGCGGACATCTGAGACGACAGATCGTCAATAAGGTTCCTTTTATTGCCTACGTCAAAGATAACCTCTAAGCTGCTGGAGAATGCCTGATACAGACGATAATCGTGCCCTTGCCTCTTCTAACATTTTATCTCCTTTATCTTTTCTTTATCCCTTTTAAGGACAGGTTGAACTCGTCGCTATTATTCGAGAATTTTACCGCTTCTTCTTCGGTTATCTTGCCCTGCTGGACTAAGTCTATTAAGGATTGATTGAAAGACTGCATGCCGAATATACCGCCGTCTTCTATATAAGGAGGTATCTCCCAGGTCTTCCTTTCCCTGATGAGCCGGCTTATGGTAGGAGTTAACAGCATAACTTCGTAAGCAGGTATACGGCCAGTGCCGTCTTTTAGAGGTACCAGTCTTAAGGATATTACGCCTTTCAGCAAAGAAGATAATTGGGCGCAAATCTCGGCGTGCTGATGCGGCGGGAAGAAATTAATGATCCTTTCCGTGCTTAAGGCGGCGTTTATCGTATGTAAAGTGCTTAAGACCAATACCCCTGTCTCAGCAACGGTAAGGCAGGCGGACATAGTTTCATAGTCCCTGATATTGCCGATAAATATGACATCCGGGCTCTGTAAGGTAAACGCGCGCAATGCCGCGGCATATGAAGAGACATCTAAGCCGAGCTCTCTCTGGTTAATAATGGATTTCTTATCTTTAAACGTGAACTCAATGGGCTCCTCTATGGTCAAGATATGTTTGTTATAAGTAACATTGATATGTTCCAGCATGCTGGCAATGGTAGTGGATTTCCCGCTGCCTACGCTGCCGGTCAAAAGGATCAACCCCCGGGACTCCGCGCACAACTTCTTTAATACTTCGGCGGGCAGGTTGAGTTCTTCGAAAGTATGGACATCGGAGCGGATATACCTGACAACTAAAGCCGGCCAGTTGCGCTGCATAAAGATGCTTATGCGGAAACGGGACTCGAGCTCCGGTACGTATATCCCGAAGTCCACGTCGAGATTCTTCTGAAAAAGCGTCCTCAGTTCATTAGAAGTCAGCTCTTTTACCGCGTCATTAACTTCGTCCAGGCTGATGATCCGTTCGTCTACAGGGATAATTTTGCCGTTGACACGCATGCGGACATTCGCTCCGGCGCGGTAGAACAGGTCCGAGGCCTTATTTTCAATCATCAACTTTAAATAATTCTTTATAGACATCTTCTCCCCCCGTCAACTAGGATTTTTGCCATTATTTTCCATATTATACCATTTTATTGCCTTTTTCAGTAGGATTAAATTCCATATACCTGCCTAACATCAACCTTGTCTGCGCGTCTAAAGCGGGAGTAGAGCCTAAGACCAGTATTATCAACGGCACAGTTACCCATTCTATGGTCATTATTATATTCTTCGTCCAGCTCACGCTTTTCGGGCGGGGAGGCAGGATCGTCCTGCTTAAGATTATCCAGGCTAAGCTGGTGATCAATGTGAAATTAAGCAGGAGCCCGGTTATTTTGGGCAAATTATAACCTATGGCCATCTGGTTAAAGAAAGTCCCTCCCAGCAATATCGGCAAAGGGCCTACCAGAACCAGGATAATCGCCCAGACCGCCCAGGTAACATGGCTTTCTAAAAGGTTAAATGTCCGTCTTATTTTTTTGGTCAGGGCTATATTCTGATTATTTAAAAATCCGGTGAGCACAAAAGGAAAATTCTCAACGCCCCAGGCCCACCTTCTTTTCTGTTTATACTGTATCACTATCGTCTTAAAAAAGTTCCTGGAATAGGCCACATCCATGGAAATCGTGATATACAAAGGTATAACGCGGTAGTCCCCATTATAAAAAAGAAAGGCCTTCCAGTAGATTAACGAGTCATCTGAGACCATATCTACGGGCCAATAATCTATATCCACCAAAGTCTTAAAATTCATGCTGTGGCTGGAAAAGGTAACAAATTTTTCCAAGCGCATGCTCTCGATCAACTGGCAGAAAGACGCGCTTATCTCCACGATACGCGCGAAAGACGGCGCCTGCCAGATATTATTGTTATAGACGGGGATAGGCTGGTAACTGGCCTGATGAGGGTTGGGAGTGGTCAAGAAATGATACGTAAGGCATCCAAAGTATTGCCTGTCTACGCAGGTATCCGCGTCAAAACAAGAAATAATTACATTCTCATAGGCTATAACTTTAGTATCCAGGAATTGCTTTGCTTTTTTTGCCGCCCAGGTGGCATTAGCGCCTTTTGTGCGGCCTTCTCCCGGGATACCGTCAGGATGGAATGTGGATAAATACCCGAAGAACGATCCCTTAAATTCTGCCTCCAGGGCCAAGGCATTCTCCCTGCACTGTTTATTGCGCTCCTCAAACGCCACCACCACGATTATTTTGTCTTTCGGGTAATGCGATTGTTTTAACGCGTTTAAAGAAGCAGCCAGGATATCCTGGCCTTCTTTATATACCGGAAAAATAATTAAATGATACAGCTTTTGCCAAGGCCGCTTGAGGCTTCTTCCCCCATCGCCGACAGCGCTTAAGTTCTGGCATTCGCTTAGCCAATCCCTGTCTTTTTGCTTGTGCAGTTTCCGGTAAGCCATAACTAACAGCGTAGTTAAGTACCCCGTGCGGATGATCCAGTAGAAATCAAAAATAATTATCAGTATCGCGCAGGCAACGGGATTAAGAATGGCCAGCAAAATAAAGAAAAGGATTATCCCCCAGGAGATGCCTCCGGGGATGATCTCAAGATATCTTTTTATTCTCGGCATATTATTCATTTGGCCTTGGTTTTATTAAGCCCTGGAATGGATAGGCTTTAACGCTTAATTCCAGCTTATAGGTGTTGTCGTAAACCTGCCCGTCCGGGGCCTCTTGAGGATCCAGGAAATAAAGCGCGTCTTTAGCATCATCATAAAATACGGAATTCGTTTCTTTATTCAAATTCACCAGATTAACCGGCGCGGCCTGACGGCTTGCCTCCAATACCCCTATATTCTTATCAGTAACTAAAACAAGGTGGTAGCTGTCGGAATGCCAGAATATATCAACTATATTGCGGTCAGGATAATTCAATATGAATGAATAACCCGCGGGTGATGAACCGTTTTGCGCAATTAAATAAATTACCGCGATCTGGTGCTGGCTAAAGCCCAATAATTTTTCCTGGTCAGGGGAAGGCTTCCATTTCTTAAGCGGGATGCTGGCTTTGGGTATAGTGCCAACCTCTTTAAAATTATCACCCTCCAGATCCGACCTGTAAATAATACTGTCTTGCTGGTTAACGTAATAGATCTTCTCTTTTTCCTTATCTACCCAATAGGAGGAAATCTTGTTTTTATTCAGCTGTTTGATATTCGACCTTAAAGGGAAAAAGATGATCTTCTCCAGGCGGGTGACCCTGCCGCCTTCTACATCAACCTCCCCAAACCAGGGATAATATTTCTCCAATTCCAGCCTGATATTATATTTACCCGGCAGGAGCTCATTAATAGTGGCGGATGTTTTATCATTTAATAATCTGCCGTTTAGATAAATACTTGCTCCCTGGGGCTGTGTTTTTAAAGCGACCAGCCCGGTTTTGGTAAATTTGAATGTCCGCTTATTGAATTTGTAACCCAGCGCGAAAGATAAAATAAAAGGCAGGCCGAGCAGGAATATAGTCAGGCTTAAATAAAATAAAACGGTCCTTATTCTTTGTTCGTGAGACACAGTGAAAACCTCTTTTCCAGATCCAGGATCAATTTCTTCGGCTTGATGCCGAAGACATACCCGCCTGATTTTTTATCACTTTTCACTACCCGGTGGCAAGGAACTAGGAACGGCAAAGGATTATTTTTTAATATCGTGCCCACCGCGCGGAACGCCCTGGGGTTACCTGCTTTTTGAGCCACCCACTTATAAGTCCGCACCTGGCCCAAGGGGATACTTAATACCGCTTTATAAACCTTCCTGGCAAAAGGAGTCATCTGCCTATAGTCTTCTTCCTTCTTAATATATGGTGATAGGAAACCGCAAACCTATGCGCTTCATCGCGGATCCTGCGGATCAAATTTAACGCGGGGGTGTCCGAACTTAATTTTATGGGTTCCGCCCTTTCTTTAGTATATATGTTCTCTTGTTCTTTAGCAATACTTACTAAAGGTACGCGCACGCCCAACCCCTTAAGTGCTTTTTGCGCGGTCAAAAGATGCCCCCTGCCGCCGTCAATAAGGATTAAATCCGGCAGCGGAGATTTCTCCCGGATAAGCCTGGCATAACGCCTCTCTACTACCTCGCTCAGCATTTTATAATCATTAACCGCCCTGACTGTCTTTATCCGGAAGCGGCGGTAATTATTTTTATCCGGCATGCCTCTATAGAAACTGACCATTGAACCAGTGGCTTCTTTGCCGTATATATTAGATATATCAAAGGCTTCAATGCGTTTAATGGGCAGGCGTAAGCGCAGCAGGTTTTTCAGGTCTTCTAACGCGAACCGACTGGAAAAACCGGTTTGGCCCCGGCCTATCGCGCCTAAGGCGCTTATCTGGTCCCTAAGCTTGGCTGCTTCTTCAAATTCCCGCCTTTTAGATCTTAAGCCCATTTCGCGGGATAATTTTTTAATAAGGAAATCTGTTTTCCCCTCTAAGATCAGGGATATATTTTTTGTGGTCTTAGCGTATGCCTGTTTATTTATCCTGCCGATGCAGGGAGCCGGAGATAGGCCTATCCTGTAATATATGCATTCCTTCCTGGGAAGGTGTTTACAGGAACGATACGGGAAATGCCTGCGGATAATTTTCAGAGCCTCTCTTAAAAGGCCGGAATTTGTATACGGGCCGAAGTAACGCGCGCCGTCCGGTTCTTTTCTCCTGACGATACAAATCGCGGGGAATTCTTCATTTGTTATCTTAACCATAGGAAAACTTTTGTCGTCACGAAGCGATATATTATATTTGGGTTTATATTTACGGACTAAATTTGCCTCAAGCAATAAAGCTAGGCTTTCGGCGGGAGTGGGCCTGTATCCGATATCATAAACATTAGACATCAGAGCAACGGTCTTACTGGAAAGGCCGCCGGAGAAATAACTGCTTAATCGTTTTCTTAATGACTTTGCCTTACCGATGTAAATAACCTTGCCTGCCTGGTCTTTCATAAGATAGACTCCCGGGCTATCCGGCATAGAAGCAATTCTCTCTTTTAGCTTATCGACACACGCCATTTTTATAATTGATCCTTAAGGGGAGTAGCCACTTTCTTAGCTAACCACTGCCACAATTGCCGCATCTCAACTACCTTAAAGATAAAACAGAAAACAATATAAGATACGATTCCGGAAATAAGCGCTAATGCCAGATTAATTACTTTATACAATATATTGGCGCCCAGGAAGATGTTCTGGGAAACAAGATAACAGGCTATGCCCATGCAGATACTCGCTGCCAGTATCCGCATAAAAGATCCCAGGATCTCTTTCGTATCAAAATCCCCCAGTTTTCTCTTTAAGACAAAAAACAGGATAAAAAATGTGCTTATACCGGATAAAGATGTGGCCAGCGCCAATCCCCCGATCTTAAGGGGGAACATAAACAGGAAATTCAAGCCGGTATTAATTATTAAAGCGATGGCCGCTATTTTTGTGGGGGTCACGGTGTCTTTTAAAGCAAAAAAACAAGACTGCAATATCTTGGTCGCCCCATAAGCGGACAAACCAATACTATAAAAGAATAACGCGTTAGCGGTGAGTTTGGCGGAATTCGTGTCAAACCTCCCGCCGCCGAATAATAGCGAAACAATAGGCAAGGCCAGGACCATAAATCCCACGGAAGCAGGCAGCATAACGAAAAATGATGTACGCAGGCCCCAGGAAAGCGTATGCTTTAGCCCCTGGTGTCCTTCTTCCAGCGCCTGCGTGGAAAACGCGGGCAATATCGCCTGCGAAAGAGCGTTGCTAAAGATGCCTAAAGGGAACTGGATCAATCTATAGGAGAAATATAATACGGCGACCCCTCCTTCTCCCACTATCCAGGCCAAAGAACCGAACATTGTGTCTACAAAATTATTCAATTGGTATATGGAAGAACTTAAAATCCGCGGCAGCATCAATACGCCGATAGTTTTTGCTGCCGGATGGTTGAATCTGGCGGGGAACTTGAGCCTAAAGCCTTTCTTGTAAAGCACCGGGACCTGAACTGCCAATTGCAGGATCCCTCCTGCCAGGATCCCCAAAGCCAGGCCTTTTATCCCTTCCCCGAAAATAAGCGCGAATACGATTATGGAGATATTTAAAAGGCAGGGCGCGAAAGCGGGAACGGCAAAATGTTTTAAGGAATTCAGTATCCCCATAGAATAAGCCGCCAGGCTTACTAATAAAATATAGGGAAAGATGATGCGAGTTAACCTGATCGTGGCTTCTAATTTCTCCGGAGAGGCCGTAAAGCCGGGCGCGATGAGCCGCACGATAACCGGAGATAATATTATCCCCAAGAGCGTGATCGACATAAGGACGACCAACAGCAAATTAAGCACGACGTTTATAAGCTCCCAAAACTCCTCTTTCGAATGGGTTACCGCGTATTGGCTGAACACCGGGACAAGCGCGGCATTAGTCGCTCCTTCGCCAACCAGATCACGGAATAGGTTAGGGATTTTAAACGCTATGACAAAGGCCTGGGCGTAAATATAGACTCCGAATAGCCTGGCAATGATCACATCCCGGATGAACCCCAATATGCGGGAGCACAAAGTCGCCAGGCCAATTACGCTGGCGGATTTAGCGAGGCTGCGGTGGGTTTGAAGATAAACAGATTTGTCTGTTGACATAACTAGTTAATTATGATATAAAAATTACTCGTTGTGGTTATCCCTTGCGTAAGCGCTTGAAGATTTCCTGGCGCTTCGCGCCAAAAATCTTCTTCGCACGCTTCGGGATAATTCGCGCATATAACTTACGTTGCGCTTCGCGCTTCCGTAAGTTATGCGCTCATTAAAGGAGAAAAATATGCCCAGGCGCAGGACCTCTGTAAAGAAAACCCGTGCTGACAAAAAAAAGCACCTACGGAATTTAAAAATAAAACAGCAGCTCAAGAAAACAATAAAAAAGTTCCAGTCATTATTATCCGCAAAGAACACCGCTGAAGCTAAAGCATTATTAGGAAAGGTGTTTTCTCAACTCGATAAGGCGGCAAAAAAAAGAGTTATCCATCCCTGCACATCCGACAGAAGAAAATCACGGCTGGCAAAGAAACTCTCACGGACCTGATATTTTCTATAGCCTGGGTACCTTGAGCCCTTTAATTCAATTTCTCTCACGGGCAGCCCCGCACAAATTTATTACCAGCCTCTCTAACGCGAAAACGGGTTTAAGTTTACCCGTTTTGATATCAATATCGCAATTAAGCAGTAATCGTAACTTTCTTTTCATGGTAAGGGCGCTTGCCGTATCCCTTTCCCAGGCATACCTTAATCCCCCTAAAATCCGTTCCGGCCTTTCTCCCGCTTTAAGAAGCTGATCCAGTACCCGAAGGGCGTAGTCGGGCTTGCTTAAGGCTATCTGGCGGCTTAAGGCGAATGTATCCAGTTGTTTTGTTTCTTTAAAATGGCAGGCCTTTACATATCTACGCAAATGGCCTATAAATTCTTTGGACTTATCCGGCTGGGTGATATCTAAAACAAGGATTATCTGCTTATACGGTTCCTTTATATATTTAATAATATAATCCCTAACGCCTTCTTTTAAGTTCTGCGCCTCTTTTATGACTATTATTCGTTTGGGGTTATTTACAGGCAGGTAGAATAATCTTTCTTGCAGGTCTTTTAAAGTTAATTCCCTGGCGTATAAAATATCCAGGTTGAACTGTTCGGTTTCTTTCTTAAAGAATTCTTTTCGTATCGCCTTTAACTGCGCGTCCTTAGAAAGGCAGTCTTCGCCTAGGAATAGATAAACCATTTTAAGCTACCATACTTCAACTGCCCGCTCAACGATCCTGCGCGCTAAATCATCCAGGGCATCTTTTACGGCAGCGTCTTCGGTTTTCGCCTGGATCCCGCTGGTAAAATAAGTGGTATCGCCTATAAAATTGTTTTCCTGCCAGAGCAGTTTATTTTCTTTTTTATCCTGGAGGCTGATATTGACCACTAAATTGATCCTGTATTCGGCGACCACGTCATTACTATCATATCTTAAAGGATCCCTGCGGAATTCGGTGATTTCCCCTTTTAAAACCACATCCGCCGATTCTTCTTTCACGGGCCTTAAATTCCCGTCAAAAAGAAATTTATTTGTAACAGACCTAGTGATATCTGTTTCTATCATAGGCCTGTAGATCCTGTATTTGTTCTGGGTATATGCCTCATTGGTGATATCTACTTTATTAATAAAAGGCGTTACATATATGGTCTTGAAATTATCCGAGATCATAGAACGGGTAGTATAACCGCATCCCGTAAGCCCGAGGCCGCAGACGGAAAACCACAAACTAAAGGCAATTATCTTTAGGTTCCTCATTTTTTAGCCTCCATTAACCGCAACCTCTCCAGGGCCTTGCCCGCCCATGTACTATCGGGATAATTACTGATCGTATCGTTGTAATAAATCTTAGCTGATCCATACGCTTCCTGCTTTTCGTAAAACAGCCCGATATTATAGCTGCCTTCGGCCTCTTTTTCTCTTAACTGCTTTATGTTCTTCTCCGCGTCCCGGGAAAGGACTGCATCAGGATGCTCTTTTACAAACTCTTCAAACTTCTGCTTGGCTTCCTGTGTCGCTCCCTGATCATAAGAAGAACTCTTGGATACAGCCGCCCTGCAAGAGGCGATCTGAAACTTTGCCGCCTCCACCCATTCGCTGTCAGGATAGTTTAAGATCACTTTATTAAAAGCGTCTTCCGCCTCATAGTACCTCATCAGGCTTTTTAAGACCAGCCCCAATTTGTACTGGGCCTTAGAGGCCAGAGGCCCAAAAGAAGAATTCTCCACCACTTTGGTAAATATCTCTATAGCCGGATTCTCCACGGGCAAAGTAACACCCATGCTCTTGCGTTTTTCACCCGTCATAAAGCGTTCGGCGAGTCCGTATTCACGTTCAATGACCTCCTGGATCCTTTCTGAAAAAGGATATTTATCAATAACCTTTTGAAAAGCCTGATACGCCTCGTATAAATTACCCTGGGCCTCTTCTGTAAGCCCAAGATAATACTGGCTTTCCGAAGCCTCAAAGGACCTGGGATATTTCTTCAGCAGCTTCTTAAACTCACGCTTGGCGTCTTCGTATTTCTTCTCGTCGTAAAAAGCCTTGGCGAAATCGAATTGTTCCTTAGGGGTAGGCTTGGGCATGCTCTTTGGGTTTATCCATTTGCCTGTCTTGGGAGTCCAGATCCAGTAAGGATAGGCTGGATTTACGGATAAACCTAAGGAAATAAACACTATTATTATGATTATTCGCTTCATGTTAGTTTAATTTAACATATATATGGGGATTTGTCAACCCTGCCCTCAAGAGCAGTCTCTTGTAAAGCGGATACGGAAAAGGTTCAAGATCAATAAAAGCAGGATGTAATAAAATAAGACCGCGGCAGGAGATACTCCGGATAATTTAAAATACGCTCCGGGGATACTGATCAACAAGGAATTTATCTTAAATAATAATGAAATAGACAACTCACAGCTGGCAGCAAACACAGGCGCTAAAGAAGGCGCTAATATGCCCAGGAGCATTAAAGTAAATCCTGAAGCTACGATGATTGAGGCATAAGGGACGATAATCATATTCGCTATAAGAGCAACGGGAGTAATAATCTTAAAATAATACGCGATTAAAGGCAGGAGGCCAAGCCAGGCGGCAAACGAGACAGAGAACGTAAGAGCTAAGAACCGCGCCCAGTTTATCTTACATAACCCTGGCGGGAATATGGCTGTGATCTTTGGCGTAAGCCAGACAATAAAAATTATACTCAAGAACGATAACTGAAAACTGATCTCAAAAATCTGCCAGGGATTAATTGCCAATATGATCAAGGCGGCCAGGGACAGGGAATTATAGATATCAACTTCCCGCTTCAGGAAATAACTAAACAATAAAACTATGGCCATGATCGTCGCTCTGACTACCGGCGGATTTGCTCCGGTTAAGACGCAGTAAACAAATAAAAAAATAATAGTAAGCATATAGCGCGGCTTTCTGGGGATCCTGATGATCTTTAGTATGAGCAGGGCCATAAAAGCGACGATGCCTATATTAAAACCGGAGATAGCGATTATATGGATAGTGCCGGATTTTAATAACCCGTCATTAACCCAAAAGGGCAGGTTTTGCCTTTCGCCTAAAATAAGGGCATTGAATATATTCGCTGAAAAAGAAGGCAAGTTCTTATCAAACGCCGCTTTCATATTGCTCCTGGCCATATACCCCAGAAAGGTTAACGGGTTACCGGCATGCCTATCTAACCGCTTGATCATTTCGCCCTTCTTCACGCTCAAAACGCAGTAAATACCCTGGCGTTTTAAATAATCTCTGTAATCAAACCCTCCTGAGAAAGAAAACGGCCGGTACAATTTGCCTCTCAGCAACAATCTATCCCCGTAGGAAAACCTGTTCTTTCCAAAAACCTTGGCTAAAACTTTGCCGCGGGCCTTAAGCCAGGTTTCGTTTATTCCTATCTTTTCCGCCTTTAAAATAAAAGAAGTGCTGCTGGCCTGGTAATAGGGTTCATTGTCGATGACCCCTATTAAAAAAGAAGGCCCGCTTTTATAAGGGATTAATCTGGCGATATGACAGCCGGGGAGGGCTTGAGTGTTCTTTAATAAAACCGCTCCGAAGGAAAAAATAAGACAAGAGAGAAAAATATCAAATAGTATTCTTTTTTTAAATGATCCCCAGGCCGCTATCAGGGATATTGCCGCGAGAGAATAAAGCAGGGGCGGATAAATCCTTATTTTACTGGCGGCGATTATCCCTAAGCAGAAAATGAGCGTAAAACACGCTAAGGGATATTTCTTTATTTTATGGTTAAATAATCCTTCATTTTCCCGCATTTGGATTCAGGGATACCTTTTATATTCTTTAATTCTTCCAGGCTGGTGAAACTTGTTTGCTTCTCCCTGTATTCAATGATACGCCTGGCTAATTTTTCTCCGATCCCCGGGATGCTCATCAACAGGTCCTTATCCGCTGAATTCAGGTCGATCTTGCCGATATCCTGGCTAAATCGCGCGATGGCCCTAACAGGAGAGTATTGTTTTGCTAAGAAATCTATACCCAATCCTGCTAACGCCAGGGCAGCCAGGAATAAAACAACCCGGCGTTCTTCCCGCGTAAGATTAAACATAAAAAATGCCCCTTTCTACTATAATTGACGTAAAAAGAGGCCCAATCTAACAAAATAGGGACACCCAACTTGCCAATCGGGGGACACCCTTTCAGTTAATCGGGAGGGTGTCCCCCGCTTAATGATTATATTACCAGGTTGACTAACTTATTAGGAACAACGATACAATTCTTGATAGGCTTATTTTGCAGCCAGGGTTTTAATTTCTCATCGGCGAGAACAAGCTTCTTGATCTCGCTTTCTGAGATACCGGCGGGAACATCTATTTTTGACCGCACCTTGCCGTTAACCTGCACGACGATAGTGACGTTTTCCTCGACTAACAGCGCGGGGTCATATTTCGGCCAGGATGCCTTAAGGATACTCTCTTTGTTCCCCAAAGACTGCCAGAGCTCTTCACAAAAATGCGGGGCAATGGGGCCAAGCATGATCAAAAGATTAGAAAAAACTTCTCTATCTGCCGCGGATTGATATATCGCATTGACAAATTCCATCATCGCGGCGATCGCGGTATTGAATTTAAAACTCTCCACATCTTCGGTAATACGTTTGATCAAACGATGCATAACTTTGATCAAATCCTGATCTGCTTTTTCTTTCAGGTTTTCCCTGATGCGCCAGACACGGTTTAAAAATTTATGCGCCCCCTCAATGCCGCGGTCATCCCACTCCAGCTCTGTTTCCGGCGGAGCGGCAAAGAGTATAAACAACCTCAAGGTATCCGCGCCGTATCTCTGGATAATGGAATCAGGGTCAACGATGTTGCCGCGGGACTTAGACATCACCTCACCGTCTTTTAAAACCATCCCCTGCGTAAGCAGCCTGGTAAACGGCTCGTTGAAATCCACATAACCTAGATCCTGGAAAAACTTAGTGAAGAAACGCGAATACAAAAGATGCAGGACAGCATGTTCGATCCCGCCGATGTATTGATCAACCGGCATCCAGTATTTGACTTCCTGCCGATCAAAAGGCCCTTGGTCAAAATTGGGCGAACAAAATCTTAAAAAATACCATGAGGAATCAAAAAATGTAGCCATAGTGTCAGTTTCCCGGCGGGCAGAGCCATGGCATTTAGGACAAGAGCACTCTACGAATTCCTTTACTTTGCCCAATGGGCTTCCGCCTTCTCCGGTAAACGGCGCGTCAGCGGGAAGTTTAACCGGCAGGGCATCGTAAGGCACGGGGACGGTGCCGCATTTCTTGCAATAGATCATCGGGATGGGCGTGCCCCAGTAACGCTGGCGGGAGATCAACCAATCCCGCAGCCGCCAATGCGTCTGGATCTTACCGATCCCTTCTTTCTCCATCCACTCGGCGATCTTTATTTTAGCTTCCTGATTAGGAAGGCCGTTGAATTGCCCGGAATTAACCTGCGTCCCATCGCCTTCATAGGCTTGGCTTGTTTCATTTGGATTTTGAGCCTTGAATTCTGGATCTTTAATTACAATCCTCATCAATAAATTATGCTCTTTAGCGAATAAAAAATCCCTCTGGTCATGCGTGGGTACTGCCATGATCGCGCCTGTGCCGTATTCCATAAGCACATAATCAGCTATCCAGACCGGGACTTCTTCGTTATTAACAGGATTTACCGCGTAAGCTCCCGTAAAAACACCTTCCTTTTTCACATCCGACGCCTGGCGCACAACCTTGCTCTCTTGAGAAACTTTATCTATAAAATCCAACACGCTTTTTTCCTGCGGTTTACCTTTTACGATCTTCTTCACCAGCGGATGTTCCGGAGCTAAAACAATGTAGGTGGCGCCGAAGATAGTGTCTACCCGCGTCGTAAAAACCGGTATCGTTTTATCAGCTTCCTTTAATTTAAAATAAATCTCCACGCCCTGGCTCCTGCCTATCCAGTTACTCTGCATGGAAAAGACCCTATCCGGCCAGTCCTTAAGCTGCGCTAGATCCTCTAACAGCTTCTCTTTGTAGTCTGTAATTTTTAAATACCATTGCTCCAGGTCTTTCTGTTCTACTTTTGTATGACATCTCCAGCACCCGCCTTCAATCACCTCTTCGTTGGCCAGGGTGGTGGCACAGGAAGGACACCAGTTTACTGCCGAGGCTCTCTTGTAAGCAAGCCCCTTTTCAAACATCTTCAGGAATATCCATTGGTTCCATTTATAGTAACTGCTGTCGCAGGTAGAGATCTCTCTATCCCAATCGTAAGAAAACCCCATCTTCTTTAACTCAACTTTCATCCATTCAATGCACTTGCGCGTCCAGGCATCGGGCCTGGTTTTATTTTTTATAGCCGCGTTCTCTGCCGGCTGGCCGAAAGCGTCGAAACCCATGGGGTGTAAGACATTAAATCCCTGCATTATTTTATACCTGGCTGCCACATCGGCAATGGTATAATTACGGACATGCCCCATATGGATCTTCCCGGAAGGATAAGGGAACATCTCCAAGAGGTAATACTTCTTCCTTCCGCTAGAGGAATTGACAGAAAATATCTTCTGTCTTTCCCACTCCTTCTGCCATTTTTCTTCGATTTCTTTAAAAGTATAGAACATAGTTATTAATTATAGAGCGGGCCTCTTATATACTTGGCCCATCAGATTAGTTAAGCTAGAAATAACTAAATCATATATTATCATGATTTCTAACGGGGTCAAGGTCATAGTTGCTATAAAAACAAAGGACGGATCGCAATCCGTCCTTTTTATTGGTGGAGCTGGAGGGAGTTGAACCCTCGACCCCTTGCATGCCATGCAAGTGCTCTCCCAACTGAGCTACAGCCCCGTTTAATTAGTTGTTGATTTTTAGTATTTTAGAATATAAAATGGTCAGCGTCAACTTAAATATTGCCGGAGTGGCGGAATGGCAGACGCGGCAGCCTCAAAAGCTGTTGAGGGCAACCTCATGGGGGTTCAAGTCCCTTCTCCGGCACCATGTTTTTTTCTTAAGGCGGTGTTTTGTTCAAGGTAAGGCATTATCGCCTCATAGATACGCTGGGCAACTATCTTATAACCTTCCGTGTTAGGATGCAGGAAATCGCTCTTCATGGAAGGGTTAGTGATCAGCCCGCTTAGTATGGCGGGGATAAATATAGCTCCATTCTCCCGGGCGATATTTCTAAACAGCGGCCGGTATTCCTTTAAGAACAAGCCCGCGCTTATATCTACAATAGCTACCATAGCACCCCTTGCCTGAAACTGCCTGACCATTTCTCTTATATTATTAGCGGTATCCTGCTTAGGGATCTTTCCTAAAAAGTCATTTCCGCAAAACTCAATAATCACAAGATATGGATCTTTATCCAATACATCCGGATTAATACGCTTTAGGCCATCAAAAGTGGTGTCCGCGCTGACGCCTGAGTTTATTACCGGCACATCAGTCAATTTGGCTAATAGTGACGGATAGTCTTCGCCTGGGCTTACTCCATAGCCAAAAGTAAGGCTGTCGCCAAAACAGATAATATTTACCCCTTTTGAATCTATGTTCTTTACCTCTTTTTTTACGCAGCCCGCCAACATAAAAGCGCAAAAAATAAAGACGCTACCCAGTAGCAAAAATTTATTTTTTCCCATATCTTAACCTAAGTTGTCCGCAGGCAGCCTCAATATCCCGGCCGCGCGGTTTCCTCAAAGTCACGTTTACGCCCTGTTTTAAAAGATAATCCCTGAATAATAAAATAGCTAATTTACTCGGCGGTTCCATCCCAAGCTCTTTTATAGGATTAGAAGGGATAAGGTTCACCTTACAATTTAAGCCATTTAATATATCGCTTAATCTTGCCGCGCTGCGCAGATCAGAATTTATGCCATTAATTAAAATGTATTCAAAGGTGACCTGGCGGTTTGTCTTCTTAATGTATTCTGCGCAGGCCTTGATAAGCTCTTTAACGGGATATTTTTTATTTACGGGCATAATTTGCGACCTGGTTTGGTCATCCGCGGCATGTAAAGAAATGGATAGCTCCACTTGCAACCCTTCATCCGATAACCTTTTGATCCCCGGGATCAGGCCGCAGGTAGAAATAGTGATCCTCCTCGCCCCGATACGTAAGGCTTCGGGTGAATTTATAATACGGATGGCTTTAATGACATTCTCGCAATTATCCAGGGGCTCGCCCATGCCCATAAACACCAGATGGGTGAGTTTGCCGCCCTGAGATCTATTTTTTAAATACAGGGCTTCCTCCACTATCTCGCCGCTGGCCAGATTCCTTTTAAAACCCGATACACCGCTGGCGCAGAATCCGCAATTGAATTTGCAGCCTACCTGTGTAGAGACGCACCCTGTAATCCTGTTTTCCGCCGGGATGAGGACCGTTTCAATAAGGCTTGCGTCCTTTAATTCAAGAAGGGATTTCTCCGTGCCATCAAGAGATTTATCCAGCTTGACCGGTTTTAAACTTAATAAATAGAAATCTTCTTTTAATTGTTTTCTTAACCCGGAAGATAAATCGCTCATCATTTCAAAATCTGTGGCTGCTTTCTTATATATCCAGGAAAAAACCTGCTGGGCATGAAAAGCCTCCTGCCCGCGCTTACGCAGAAGTTCTTTCAGTTCTTCTAAAGTCAGATCACAGATATTTATCATTATTTGACGAGATTGTTTTAACGGGAGAGCAGTTTATTCTTTATTCGCCTGCCTGAGTTTTTCTTTATCTACTTTCCCTGTCCTGTTCTTAGGCAGTTGGGGAATAAATTCAAAATAGTGGGGGATTTTAAAATGGGCCAAATGCTCGCGGCAGAAATAACGCAGGTCTTCTTCGCTTAAACCCCTGCCTTGCCTTAAAGCCACAAAAGCCTTAGGCACTTCTCCTCTTAATTTATCCGGCACGCCTATAACCGCAGCTTCCGCCACATCCGGATGTTTATGCAGGGCGGCTTCCACTTCCGGCTCAAAAACAATTTCACCGCCCACCTTGATCATTTCTTTAATTCTCCCGACGATATACAAAAACCCCTCTTTATCAAATCTGCCTAAATCTCCGGTATGGAACCAACCGTTACGCAGGGCCTGGCGGGTTAAGGCTTCGTCTTTATAATAACCGTCTGTAACTACCCAGCTTTTTACCACTACCTCTCCGGAACTTCCCGCGGGAAGTTCTCTATCAGAATCATCAAATATTTTCACGTCAATCCAGGGCGCTGGCCTGCCCACGCTTTCTATTTTCTGCGAACCCATAGGAAGTACTACAGTCGGGGCATTGGTTTCTGTCAGGCCCCAGCCGTTTAAAAGCTGCGCCTTGGGGCAATATTGATGGAAACGCCGCAGCGCGTCAGGCGAATTAGAAGCGCCAAAAGTAACGATCCAGCGCAGGCTGGATAGATCAAAGGTTTCAAATTCTTTAAGCTGTAATAGCGCGTAATACATGGAAGGCACTATCCAAAAGGAATTTACTTTGTGTTGCTGGATATTCTTTAAGAATTCTAAAGGGATAAAACGCTCCATCAAAACCATAGTCAGGCCAAAAGAAAGCATATTCTGGATATAGATCAAACCACCCAGGTGGGAAAACGGTAAAGCGCAGAGTACTGTATCTTTATGGGTTAAATCAGCGTTAACAAAAAACTCCATGGACTTAGGAGGAGCTCCCAGCTGCAGATAATTTATCAGGACCCCTTTGGGTTTTCCAGTAGTGCCTGAAGTATAGAAAATTATCGCGTAGTCCTTATCCGCTACCGTGACAGCTGGCGCTTTATCGCTTGAGGAAGCAAGCAATTCTTCCAGATTCAAGACCCCATCAACTTTTTCCTGAACAGTAATGATGTCTTTTAACAAAGGTGCCGCTTTTTTCAGATTATCCAGGGAAATAGTGGCTTTCTGCTTAGCGATCAAAACCCTGGCTTCAGAGTGGGCTATGCAGGAGGCCAGTTCATCGTCGGTAAGCATAAAATCCAACGGCACGCAGACAGCACCTATTGACCAGCAGCCCAGATAACTATAAATATATTCCGGCCAACTGGGCAGATATATCGCTACCTTATCGCCCTTCTTTATCCCCAGCTTAACCAAGGCATTACCCAGGCGGAAACTCGCTTCTTTTAATTGGGTAAAATTGATATCCTGGCTGCGGAAAATTATTGCCGGCTTAGCTGGATATTTTTTTGCCTTTTCTTCTAATAATGCCCTGACATCCATAACCTGATCGTCCTCTTTAGCCCTAAAACCCGTACCAGTAATTTACCAACGGCTTTCCATCCTTAGTTTTATCAACCAGTATATTTTTCAGGCGTGTATATTCCAAGAATCCTTCTTTGCCTAATTCTTTGCCAAAGCCGCTTTGTTTAAATCCACCGAAGGGCGTTTCATTATAAAACATGCCGTAGGTATTGATCCAGACTGTTCCGGCATCCAGTTTCCTGGCGATCTCTTCTGCTTTTAAATTATCTTTAGTCCAAATACTGGCGGCCAGGCCGTATTTGGAATTATTAGCCAGCTTTATCGCTTCATCAATATTGGAAAATTTGCTGACGCAGGCTACCGGGCCGAAAACTTCCTCCTGGGATATCTCCGCCTGCGGCGCGGCATCCACTACGACTGTAGGCTCAAAGAAAAACCCGTTTTTTAACTGCGGGCTGCCGGGAATTTCTCCTCCGCCAATAATTTTCGCGCCCTGCTTTTTCGCCCTTTCTAAAAAGTTGATCACGCGCTTACGCTGCGCGTCGGAAATCAAAGGCCCCATCTGGGTTTGGAAGTCGCTTCCCGGGCCTAATTTAATGCGCTTGGCTTTCGCTGTAAAACCTGCTATAAATTGTTCGTAGATCTTATCTTCTACTAATAAGCGCGACATCGCGGTGCACATCTGGCCCTGGTTTAAAAATATGGAGCATAGAGCGCTGTTTATTGCCACATCAATATCAGCATCGGATAAAATAATAGCCGCTGATTTTCCGCCCAGTTCCATATTCAGTTTCTTGACATTTTCCGCGGCATAGGCAGTGATTTTCCTGCCGACTTCATTGCTGCCGGTAAAAGACACCATATTTACGCGCGCGTCCGAACAAAGGGCTTTACCGATCTTCTCTCCGCTGCCGTATATGATATTTACAACGCCCGCGGGAATTCCGGCAGCCTGGATAATTTTCCCTAATTCCAACGCGGTAAGCGGGGTTAAGCTGGATGGTTTTAAGATCACGGTATTGCCCGCGGCTAAAGCTGAAGCCATTTTCCAGGAGGCGATCAGAAGAGGATAATTCCAAGGCACGATCAAAACTATCACGCCTACGGGCTCGCGGATCAATTTACATTCTGCTTCCGCTTCTAAAACAGGAACTTTTTCTTCTAAATATTTCTCAAAATTATTAGCCAGGTATTCAAATGCCTTGGCACTGGAAGGGATATCCATAAAGGTGGATTCTTTGATAGGCTTGCCGGTATTCATTGTTTCTAAGTCCGCCAGCTCCCCCGCTTTTTCTAAAATGCCCTGCGATATTTTTAAAAGGTAGTTTTTCCGCTCAAGAAGGGATGATCTTGGCCAGGGCCCGTGGTCAAAAGCAGCGCGCGCGGAACACAGGGCGTTTTCTATATCCTGCGCCGAAGCTATAGGAACCTCAGCAATTACTTTTCCGGTAGAGGGATTAATTATTTTTTGTTTCTCGCTCACTTGAATTTTACCTCTTTAAAGTGCTGGAAAAGCCGCGTAAACGGCACATACCACTTGGAAAGCTGCCCTAATTGCCCCGCAAGCTTCATCTTACCCTGGGTTACCGCGACAAAAGAATCAAGTTTCCCCAAGAAAACCTGTTCCCATATCTCTCGGGAGGCAGAAATCACAAACGGCGCGTCAGCATCATCATCCAGCCGGATAATTTTCCCTTTTTCAAAATTAAATTTAAAAGCCTTGCCAGCCCCGTCTAATTTTATTGCCAACTGCACGGTTAAATCCAGTTCTTTTCCTTTTTGAGCGATAAAATCATCTTTATTTACCCCATCCACTATAGCCTGGATATGCCCGCGGGAAAACATTTCATACGCTGGATCGTCTTTTTTTAAGGTTTGCTTTAGCTCTACATCCAGGTCATCAAGTATTGCTTTGTCGAAAAGCCGTGCTAAGGCTGCTGTGCGCACTGCCTCTTCCAATGCCTCAATTAAACTTAAAGCATCTTCAAATTTATCCCCTACCGCGACTACGCCGTGGTTTTTTAAAACTACCAGGTTATTTGACTTTAACGCGCTGATTACTTCCTGCGGCCTGGTTACTGTGGGCGTATCCTGCTCTACTACCGGTATCTCTCCCAGATAAAATTTGGTTTCAAAAGTCAGTGCCTTGATCTTCTGATAAACCGCAAAATATCCGTTAATTAAAGGCGGGTGCGCGTGCACTACCACCTTTGCCGGAAAGTTTTTATAGACCAAAGAATGCAGCGGTAGTTCGGAACTGGGTTTTTTACTTTCGGCGCATTTCCCGTCCGCTAAACTAACCTTTACTATATCATCCTCTTTCAGATCTCCTAAAAAAGTGCCCGTAGCTGTAATTAAAATGCCCGCTTCATCCGGCCGGGAACTGATATTGCCGGACTTAGCAACCGTTAAACCGTTTTGATAAAGACGCCTGCCTACTTTAATAATATCTTCTTTTTGGCTCATTTTAGATTTAAATAGATATGCTTGGTTATCAGGTTATTCGGGGTTATATCAAACGCCGGATAATATGCTTTTACTCCTTTAGGCGCGATGCAGGTGCCGCAGAATTGAAGCAGTTCGCTGTCCGGCCGCACTTCAATCTTGATATCCTCTCCGGTAGCCGCGTTTGAAGCCGGCGGGCAAATAACGTAAAATGGGATCTTAAAATAGTTTGCCAGAATAGCGATCTGGTAAGTGCCGACCTTGTTGGCAATGTCACCGTTCTGCGCCAGATTATCCGAGCCGACTATCACTTTACTAACCCTGCCTTCTTTCATTACCTGCGCTGCCATATTATCAGTGATAAGCGTAACTTCAAAACCCGCTTCTTTTAATTCCCAGGCGGTTAAACGGCTGCCTTGCAGATACGGCCGCGTTTCTGTGGCAATAAAACTGACGGTTTTCCCCTGTTTGCGGCAAATTCCTCCGATCAAAGGCAATAGCCCGCTGATATTACAGTGAGTCAGTATAACATCTTTGTCGCTTAGTAATTGCGCGCATTCTTCTGCCTGCGCGATGCGCTTAAATTTCAAGCCCTCTAAGAATCCTATGATACCTTTATCCAAAGGAATACCTTGTTTGTGTAAACCCAGCACTATATCAGTAAGGAATTTAAATGACAGCGTGGGCCGCGCTGTATTAAAGGCATCGGCAACCACAGCCAGTATTTCCACGAGGTTCTTCTTGTTCTTATTCTGGTTAAATACAAGCAGGAAGGAATACATTACCAGCAAAACCTGGCCTACGGCGCGCGTCTTCATTTGCTTAATGGCCGCTACTGCCTGTTTATAATTCTTAGCTTTGATATATTTTACTTTATGCGGCAGGAGAGTTTCATCAAGGATGTAAATTGTATTCCCTTTTAATTCTATAGGCCAGAAAAGCGGTGAGAATCCCATTATTTACCCTCTAACTTTTTTACAGCCCCTAAGGCAATGGTGATTAAGTTTGATTCCGCCATATAATAAAGCGGGTTCATAAATCCCATTTCGCCGGTTATGACATTATCGCTTACCGCAAGTATTGAGCCGGCCTTAATATTGTAAGTCTGCGCGATAGTTAACAGCGTCGAGGAAACCATATCCACGGCAATAGCGCCTTCTTTGCGTTTTGCTTCCACTATCTCCCTGGTCTCGCGTAAAAGAGCGTCTGTGGTCCAGACTGTGCCGCGGTGTATATTTAACCCCATGTCTTTGGCAACATCATATAAGGTATCGCTGATCTTTTTATCGGCAACTGTCTTAAAATCTTTATCCACATAGTAAGGCGTAACCCCGTCTCCGCGGATTACTTTATCCGCTATTACTAAATCCCCGACTTTGATATCCTCGCTTAAAGAGCCGCAGGTGCCAATACGAATAATATTCTGTATCCCGGAGTTACACATTACCTCGCTGGTAATAGAGGTATCGGTAGAGAATCTTCCGCCGTTTATGGCAGTAAGTTTGATCCCCTGATAGGTGCCGGTGTACATGGTGTATTCCATAAAAGAAAAATTGCGCACGGGATTTTCTATTTTCTTGATCAACACTTCTAATCTATCTTTCGGGCCGGGGACAATGGCGTATTTGCCCACATCCTGCGGCCTCAACTGCACCATCTGCGTTAGATCCTTGCCTGTTAAATGAACATCCTTCTGCATCTGCATGTATTTATCTCCTTTTTAATCACTGTTTAGCGGCTGTCTTGTCTTGTTTCTCGCAGGGACGTTCGCCAGCCCCGGCGTGTCTGGCTCACTCAGCGAAAATTCTCGCTCTGCCAGATAATTATTTAGCGGGGCAACCGTGCCCGCTCGAATTTCCGTATGCCCTGCTCAAAATCAAGCCAAGCCATCCGCTAAATCGGACATCCTTTTTTCAAAAAACAGTCGCTGTCTCTATTTTACATATTTTCAACCAATATCTTAGAATCCATACCCCAACAGAGTAAACGAACTAAAATTCTATCGCTAAGCCTTCGCTTTTCATCATCTTTTCTTAGGGGATTTATATAAATCTTTTTTATATATTCAAAGGGGTTAACATAAAAGACAACGCACGCTAATGATACTTTACTGCTTATTCTATATCCAAACCTATATTCTTTATCTAGAAAATACTTTTTCCCTTGAAACTCCTTAAGTTTTCTAAAGGGGCTCTCTAAGCAATAGTTAGGCATTTCTGCAGCTTCTGGTGGAGCATCGTCATCTGTATAGTAGGAAATCTTCGCGTCTTTAAATTCTTGAAATATCCCCTTTTCTAGGAAGTAGCTACCCTGTGAAGCAATCTTCTTCACATCGTCCACGGTTGACAAAATAGCAATATCATTATTTTGTGTATACAATTCAAAGAATGTCTGTATATCTTTATTTTTATCTTCATTCTCTAAGGAATGCCAACAACTTACTAACCAGTCACCTGATGTCGTAGCAATTGTATTTTTTAATCTGGTTTCCTTCTCATGTGGGTCGCCATTCTTTTCTAAAGGAAGAACGAGATAGTATTTGGTATTATGAAAGATGAAAGTACTGCTTTCTCCACTTTCAGGTAAAATATAATTGCTAAAGTCTTGAATTGAAATAATTCTGAGTAACTCCATCTTAAAATTATCTTAAGAATTTGTTATCTATTCAATGAACTTGGCAAGGTTCGAGCGAATGTCGATTTTAGCCAAAGCAGCTTGAGCATTTTCGGGAATCCCGAAGCCCGAAGGGCAATTTCGGGACGGCGATGCTGTTTGAGCGCCGAGGTAGAGGCCGAGGCGCGAGTTCAGCAGCCGCCGAAAATGCGAAAGACCTTTGGCGGCCCGTCAGGGCAAAATCGACCTTGAGCGAGAAGCTTGACAGGTTCATTGTTAAAGAGCAAGTATATTTCCCAAATTACCACCCAGGATATCTTGCTTATCCTCTTGCGATATATCCAGGCTGTTTACCGCGTTTATCCCCGCGGCGACATCTTTCTTTGCCGGCCAGTCACTGCCCCAGAGTATATGTTTTGGGCCGAGCATCTCCAGCGCGGAGAGAAAATTAGTCTTTTTTATATCGCCGCTGGTATCTACGTAAATACTCCTTAAGAAATCCGTGGGCTTGCCTTTTAAGTCTTTGACAAAATTCATCCCTTTAAGCATCTGATAAGTGGCGTCAAAGCGGTGCTCCAAATGGGTGATCACTCCTCCGAAATAAGCAAAGATAAACTTCAACTTAGGATAATCACGCAGGATATCCGCCATCAAGAGTTTACCGATACAGATCGTAGTATCAAATACATACTCGGCAACCGGGGTCAATAACGGGTCCTGCACGCGTTCATAGCCGATAGGATTGACTATCTGCGAATGCACAAATATCGGGATTTTTGATTCTTCAGCCAGCTTGTATAAAGGTAAGAACCTCTGATCATCAAGATAAATACCGTTGTAGCTGCTGGCTAAAGAAATTGCCTTAAAACCAAATTCCCCTGTGGCGCGCTTGGCCTCTGAGACCATATCCTGCGAGTTATCTACCGGCATGATCGCAGCACCAATGAACTTATCAGGGAACTTTTTAATAATCTTGGCTACATGGTCATTATAAATACGCGAGACCATACTCATGCTGCCGAGTTTTAAATGCGCGTCAGAGGTAGGATATGACAAAACCGCCTTATCAATGCCGGCTGCTTCCATCATCTTTACCTGGGCTTCAATATCTCCCCATGCCTTATGGAAGAAATGGGCATTGTTGATGATTTCTTCTGGTAACCAATGCGAGTGGCTGTCTATAATCATCCTAATGCTCCGTGCTTTTTAAGATCCTCTCGGTCATCTCCTTCTCATAAAGCGCCTTGATCTCTTTTAGAGATGATACCCCAAGTGTCCTGGCAATTACTTTCTCTATTGCCCGCAGTTTTAAACACAAAAACGCGTAATCTCTTTTTAAAGCCTTGCCGTCATATTTTAATTTCAGGCCGGTTTTCTCCTTATTCTCGATATAGGCCTGAAAATCATCAACAAATTTCTTTATTTCCGGGCTCTGGCGGTTACGCAGTTCTTTTAAGATCAACCTGTCAATCTGGCTTTGCGTAAACTTACGCTCGATCTTATCCAATTCCTCTTTGACAGCCTTATACAGCCAGATGAGGTATCTCTTTTTAAGGTTTTTCAGGTCTTGCTTATCCACCGTTTAGTTATTTCTTTACCAATTCCGCGTCGTCAAGATAAAGCGTGCCTTTTGCCGGCGGCAACGGTTCAAACTGGTAACTCTTTATCGGGAAATCTATCTGTCCATTCTTTTCCGCGGTCTGCGGCTGCCAGTCGTCGCGCGCGACAAATTCCTTGAACGGGCAGACTACCTGTTTCCAGCCTTTAAAATTATCTTCAAAAATATAGCGCGATATCTCACCGCCGTTATCTTTGATGTCAAAAGCGATCTTTGCCTTATTATCGCTGCCGTACATATAAAAAGCTATGGCATTGTATTTATTCCAGCTCACATCTCCTGCCTTCACCAGCCAGCCGGAATTCTTAGCGTCTAAATCATAACCTCTGGCTACCCAGATATATCCTCCGGGAACAGCATCATAAGTTACCTTAAGCGACTGTTTGCCTCCGTGCGCGATATCTGTAGCCGCGCTGACTTCCACGTTTGAACCATTACCAGCCCCGAAATCCACCGTTCCTTCGGGACCGCCGGTAATCATGATCTCAAAACCGTCAATTAATAATATCTCATCCGCGGCAAGGCTCAAACCTGCCAAACTTAAAACCATAACCAGGATCAAAACAGCTGTTTTCATAATGCTTCCTCCTTTGCCCACAAGGGCACACCCGCGCAATTCCGATAAGCGCGGGGTGTAAGTCCACAGGGACACGCCCGCCACTCCTTTATGGCGGGGCGTTATTTACCCGGGTGCGCTTGTTTAAACGGTATTACCGGCGCGGTCCAGGGTGTCTGCTGGTTAATAATAGCGATCTCCAACGGACAAACATTTGCCGGCACAGTCAAAGCGAACTTCACCGCGTTTTCAATTGCCTCGGTTGTCATCAGGCGCGAGGTGTCTGCGGTAATTTCCTTTAATTTGCCGGTTAAGTCAGTATCTGTTACGCCCGGCAGCAAAGAGGTGATCTTAATGCCGTGGTCGCGGATCTCCCAAAAGAGCCCTTTTAAGAAAGCACGCAAGCCCACTTTTAAAGAACTATAAACAAGGAAATTACGCGGCAGGGGATCGCATAGAGTTGAACCGGAAACCATATTAATGATCGAGCCGCTTTTATTTTTTATCATATCGTTAATTACCAGGCGGATCAACCTGACATAACCTAAGTAATTCGTATGCGCCAATCTTTCAAAATCCTCAATGGGCTGCTCGTGGAACGGATACTGGCTGGAAACCCCGGCGTTATTGATGAGGATATCTATTTTGCCGAATTTCGCTTTTGTTTTATTAACCAGGTTTTCCAGGTCCTCTAATTTCGCCACGTCGCAGACCAAAGGCAGCACTTCTACTTTATATTTTTTGGCGATCTCGCCCGCGGTTTCCTCTAACGGGCCCTGCTGGCGCGCGGCAATGGCAAGATTAATGCCTAAACTCGCGCAGGTGCAGGCAATAGCCTTGCCGATACCGCGGCTTGCTCCGGTTATAATAGCGGTCTTCCCTTTCAATTCCGTGCTCATATTAAGCCTCCTAAACTTTTGCGATCAATAACTTCCTATCCAGTAATAATAATACTACCAAGCTAAAACCAAAACAAACAAAACTCAAAACAAAACTTTTCTGTATCAACACTCCTCCGATAGCCACACCCAGGCCTCCGGAGACAAAACGTATGCCGCTGTTTAAACTCGCTGCCTCATGCAGAAAATCCCCGGGCAGGTCAGTAAGCATAGTAGAAAGCCCGGCGTGGTTAAAAGTCCAACCCAGGCCCCAGATAATCATTAACAGCGCGATAAACAAAACCGGCAGTTTAAATGCCAGGCAAAATATGCTTAAGGCCATCATCAGGATCCCTAAATTTATCGTCTTTACCCTGCCCAGCGTATCTGCCAAAATACCCCCGAATGTTTCACCGAAAACTCCGCTTAGGCTGGTCAATGTGATCAAAGAACTGATCAGGAACTGGGAAAATCCTAAATCAGATGAAAAATATACTGCCAGCCACTGCTGCACGCCGTGATAGATCAAGCTGATAAAGAATATATAGGTAAAAACCAGAAAGAAATCCCTGTTTTTAAAGGCGCGCAAATAATTTATTTTAAAACCCACAGCATCTTTCTTAAAGCTCGGCAGGTAAAAATAGATAATAACGCATAATACAAACCCTAACACCGCCGGAATAAAGAAAATCAGCCGCCAGTGGACAATCCCGCTTAAGGCCAGGCCTAAAAGAGACGCGATAAACGTCGCTCCAAAGAAAATCCCGACGAATTTGCCCCGGGATTTGTCTTCCACGTGCCTGGCAATTAAAATAATCCCCAAAGGAATTACTGAAGCCCCGAATAACCCCATCATGAACCGGGCAAAAAATAAGGAATTTATATTTTGCGCCAATGCCGCCAGCAGGTTAGCCAAAGAAAACAAACTAAGGCAGGTTAATTCTACCTTTTTGGCGTCAATCAAACGCACCAGCGGCCCGTAGACCAAGGCAGCTATGCCGTAAGGCAGCATATACAGCCAGATGATCCTGCCGGCAAATAATTGAGAAAGAGCGAAATCCCTGGCTATGGAAGGCACCAGTGCTGCAACTGCGGCGACATTAAAAGAAAGCAGCGCGCCTTCTAAACACAAGATAATAAAAGTAGACTTCTTCACTTCTTAGTTGCTTCTCTTTCAATAATTTCTTTAAAGATCTTCAGGTTGTGCCGTGAGCCTTCATTAATAAAGCCCTCGACCTGCTGGTCGGTAAATTTAGCTTTTTCATCCATTTCAAAATGCTGGATCCAAGCCATCTCCACTGGACAGAAGTCCGTGGTTTGGCATCCTTTAGCCAAAGCCATGCCTGCGGGCTTAGACGTATAAAGCCAGACGATCTTCATATATTTAAAAGGAAACAACGGCTCCTGCCTTTGGGCATAAGTAAAATATTTGTCTTTAAAAAGCAGCCGCCAGGAAACCCAGGACTTCCCTTCTTCGTCAGTAAGGCGGAAGGTGATTTTATTGTCTTTCTTCTCCACGACTTCGGCTTTCTGGTATTCACTGCCAAATAATTCTGTCCAGCGCGGGATATCGTTAGAAATATCAAAAACCAAATCATACGGGGCGTTAATAATTATTGAATTGCACGTGTGTCCCATATATAACCTCCTTGCGCAGAAAGCGCACACCGACTCCTCCTTTAGAGTCGGGTGCTATTCTAATATCGCCACTACGCGCGACCAGGCAGCTCCGGTATTCTTTATCTTTACCGGAAAACAAACCACCTTAAAACCAAAAGCAGGCAGTTCCTCTAAATGCGCCAGGCGCTCAATATGTATAAATTCCCTTTTCCTGCCGTAAAAATGCGCCGGATATAACGCGCCCGTTTTTTTGTTATCCAGAAATTCTTTCAGCATGAATTTATAAGGCCGGTCAATACCCATGGTGTCTGTGCCGAATATTTTTACACCCCTGTCCAGCAAATAATCTATCGCCGAAATATCTATCCCCGGGTAATCTGTAAAATAACGGGGGCTTCCATAAAATTTATCGGCGCCGGTATGCAAAAGCACGATATCCAGGTTTTTAAGGGAATAATTTATCTTTTTTAGCGCGCTTTCTAAGTCCTGGGCGGTTATGGTTTCGTTTGGCGTCTTATGCGTAAAGTCAAGATGCACGCCACTAGACATGCACCAATCTAATGGGATTTCTTCCGCGGTCTTTGACGGCCTGCCTTCTGATAATGAACCGTAATGAAAGGAGTAATCTAAGTGTGTGCCGACATGAACCGGCGAATGGACTATTTCTAAAGACAGGAATTCCTGGCCAGGGAGGTCTTCTTTCCGGAGGATACGCTTTCCCAGGATATATTTTATCCTGCCTAAGAAAGTCTTACCCATAATTACGCGGTTAAACTTTTCCACGCCCTGCTTATGAGACACTCTCTGGATATTTACAGGGTGCACCTCAAAAGCCTTTTCATCAATAGGCAGGCTTAAGTCAACTATCTTCATTTAACTTAATTTTGGTTGGATCACCTTTTCAATATCGTTGATAGTAGAAGACTTGGTTATTTCTTTAGGGCTTAATTTTATATTAAAGGTTTTTTCCAGCGCGATAACGGTTTCTACCATTTCCGTGGAATCCACGCCTATGCTGTCCTGTAGCGCTGCGTCGTCTTTTAACTCTTCAAGCTTCACCTTCAATAATTTCACTAAAACATCTTTGATCTTTGGTTTTATATCCATATCGCCTCCCTGTGTTTAGATGTGCGCTTCGCCTTTAGTGGCTCCGGCTTCCCATTTTCCTACGCCTGCCATAACATCCTGGAAACAAAGCTTGGCAAGAGGATCAAAATTGCTTTCCATGATCCGGTTGATCCTGCCGGGTTTAGAAAAGAATTCGCGCATACACCAGGAACCCAGGCGGCCCAAATCTTCGGTAGTAAGATGATCCGTCGGGATAACCGGATGCAGGAAATCCCAGGTACTGAAATCAACTTTTTTAGGGTCGATCCAGTTTTTCTTCATGGCGATCCTCCACATCGGGGAATTCGGCGCGGGAGTAACGTAGCCGACCCAGAGGATATCCGGATCAACCTGGTCCGTAAACTCAAAGCGCTGCTTGATGATCTCTTCGGTGTCGTAATCAAAACCCATCATAATATCGGCGACGATCGCGATGTCATGCTTGCGCAGAAGCTCAATGGTTTTTTTGATCTGGTCTAACGTAATACCCTTGGCTATTCTCTTAAGTTCTGACTGCGTGGTAACCTCGATGCCGAATACCCCCATAAACAACCCTGTTTCTTTCATTAAGGGAAGTACGGATTCACAATTGACCCAGTCAATGGCGCGGCCCAGGGAAACCCATTTAATATCGATCTTTTTTTGCTTCTTTAATTCGCAGAATCTCCTGACGCGTTCGGGGTCTACGTTAAAATTATCATCCTGGATAACCACTACCTTTACCCCGTATTTATTCTGCAGAAGTTCCATCTCCTCTATTACGCGTTCCGGGGATTTGGCGCGCCAGGTCAAGAAATCAGAGGGGTGGCGCGGATCATACTGGTCCCATTCATAACAAAAGGTGCAGGCAGAAGGGCAGCCGCGCGAGGTCACCATGTCCACAAACGGCTTCCAGTAAGTATGCCCCACGTATTTATCCATGGGAAACAGGTCATATGCCGGTAAAGGCAATTTATCTAAATCCTGCATAAGCGGTTTGTGCGGCCCCATGACAATCTTACCGTCAATGCGCGAGGTAACGCCGCCGACATCCTTAAGGTTTTTCTTTTTATCTATAGCCTCAATTAAATCGCCAAAAGACTCCTCTTCGCCCATGACCACAAAATCAACAGCCGGATTCTCTTCCAGCGTCGGAACAGGCATTGCCGAATACCATAAGCCGCCGAAAATTATCTTTGTTTCAGGCAGTGCCTGCTTGATCTTCTCGGCTGCTTCCTTAAAATGCCTTAATACTCCGTAGCCGCCATAGCCATGCAGTTGTTCGCCCATCACCACCACATCGGGATTTTTTGATTTCACCTGTTCGACCAGTTCATCCATCGGGGTTTGAAAGGCCTTACCGTCAATAACTGCCACATCCGCGTAACCCCGTTCTCGGACATATGCTGCCCAGTGCGCGTAAAGCTGATTAGGTGACCTGTGTATCCCGTGTGTTGCCCACGCGCCTACTTTTGGCATTACAAATAGAATCTTCATAAAACCTCCATGTTAGATTTTACTATTTACCTTTTTCAATCACCAATACAGAATTTATGCCGCCTCTCCCGCGGGAGATTATTAAAGCCTTATTTATTTTATGCTCCCTGGCTTCTTTTGTAACATAATTCAGGCCGGGGAAGACAGGAGTATCTAAATTCAACGTGGGGGGTATCAAACTGTTCTCCATCGCCAGGATCGCGATGATCAAGTCCACGGCGCCTGAAGCACCCAGCAGGTTCCCGAACATAGACTTAGGGCAGCTGACAGGTATACTTTTAAGTTTCCCGCCAAAAACATTCTTTAATGCTTCTATCTCTGAATTATCCCAGATATCTACAGCTAATCCGTCTAAACTAATATAATTAATCTCATCCGGGGATGCTTCTGCGTCGGCAAGGGCAGTCTTGATCGCCCGGGCCAATTGCCGGCCGTCTAAGGCGGGATTGATCCTGTCTTCTCCATCGCAGCTTGTCCCGAATCCGGAAACATACGCTAATATATTCGCCCCGCGGCCAAGCGCGCGCTCTCCCGGCTCCATTACCATAATGCCGGCACCCTCTCCGATAACAAAACCGCTGCGTTTTTTATCAAAAGGCCTGTAGGCAGCCTGGGGGTGGGCGTTATCAGTAGATAACCCGCCGTAAGTATTGCAGCATAAAAGCGCGTAAGGCGTAACCGGCGCTTCCATGCCGCCGGCCAGGATCATATCTAATTTTTGCTTAGCCAGAGTCTTGCGCGCGTAACCAATGGCCTCAATTGAACTGGCCCTGTCCGCTACAATAGTCTTGCTAAAACCCTTTATCCCGTAATAAATGGAAACCTGGCCCTGTGGCGCTGCCGGAAACCACGCCGAGGCCATATATGGGGAAACCCCTTCACGGCCCTCCAGATATAGATCGCGTAATTCCGTCTCCGCGTATAACCATCCGCCTATGGCATTACCTAAAAATATGCCTACCAGGTTAGGGTCTTCTTTCTTGATGTCTATACCCGCATCCTGCAAGGCAAGCTCTGAGGCGATCAGCGCCATATGCGAAAAAGCATCGATCTTTTTTAAAAGGCGCTCTGAAACGTGGCTGTATTTTTCCAGGTCATCTATCTGTCCGGCGATATGAGCGGGATATTTAGAGGCGTCAAAACGGGTGATCTCCTTAATAAACGACCTGCCGGCTTTGATATTGGCCCAGAATTGCCGGCGGCCTATTCCCGACGGAGCAACTATGCCTAAACCCGTAACCGCGACTTTTTTCACTATACCTCCAGACGTTTAAGGATTAATGATGAATGTATGCCTGAGAATCCGCTTGAAGTCTTAAGGATAGTCTTTACTTTCTTGGCCCGTGCCACATTGGGGATGTAATCCAAGTCGCAGCGGGGATCTTTTTCCTCCTGGTTTATCGTGGGAGGAAGAATATCTTTCTGAAAGATCATGGAACAAACTACCAGCTCTATGGCATTGGCCGCGGCCAAGGGATGGCCGATCATGGATTTTAAGGAACTGGCCGGAAGTTTATACGCGTAATCCCCAAAGACCATTTTATAAGCGGAAGTCTCAAATATATCATTCATGCGCGTGGATGAACCGTGCGCGTTAATGTAATCTATGCCTTGCGGTTTTATATCCGCGTCTTTAAGCGCTAAATTAATACAATTAGCCATGGCTGAGCCGTCGGATGGCAAATCCGTCATATGGAAGGCATTGCAGCTTGTGCCAAAACCCGCTACTTCAGCGTAAATATGGGCGTTGCGTTTTAAAGCATGGCCTAGCTCTTCCAGGATCAATATGCCTGCCCCCTCTGAAAGTACAAACCCATCGCGCTTGTTATCAAACGGCCTGCTGGCAGCTTCCGGCCGGTCATTACGCGCGGACAGTACATTAACCACGTCAAAGGCGCCAAAGGTAACTGGAGTGATCGGCGCCTCCGCGGCTCCAGCGAACATTATGTCCTGTTCACCGTCCTGAATGACCTCTAAAGCAAACCCTAATGAATCAGTTCCCGCGGTACAACCCGTAGAAAGCGTGTTACAAATACCCTTTAACCCGAGCCTAGCTGATATTTCAATGGAAGGCGTATTAAACATCGCCGCGTCATACAGATCCGGCCTTACTTTTGACGGATCAATGGGATTCTTGCCGTCGTCGGTAACTAAGGCGAATTCCTCTTCCATATATTTTGTTCCGCAGATAGCATTGGCAAGGCAGACCCCGATGCGCTGGGGATCTTCTTTAGATAAAACTAATCCACTGTCTTTTAAGGCCATATCTCCGCAGACTACGCCAAACTGCACATATCTATCCATGCGCACCGCTTCTTCATGCGTAAGGCCGAGTTTGAAAGGATCAAAATCGCGCACTTCCGCGGCGATCCTGGTATTAAATAGAGATACATCAAAGCCATCTACCAGTTTTACCGCTGATTTTCCCGATGACATTGCCTGCCAAACGTTATCCTTACCTATGCCGTTAGGCGAAACCACCCCTACTCCCGTAATAACCACTCTTCTCTTTGCCATTTTACTTTTCTTTATCCTCTTGGACCCGCCTTACTTTAAAAACAATATTTCCCCCGTCGGGACAAGTGACCGTATCTATGGAGTCAGGGTCTTCCATAAAGAAGAACTTGGCTCCGAAATTAAGCGCGAAAAGCGCCGGAAATGCCGTATGGAACGCCGCGCCGCAGAAACCGGGGATACATTTCAAACCTTGCGTCTCCCATTTATCCCCGACTTTATAACCAAAAGCGCATTTACCTTTTGCCTTGGCTACCTCAATTATCATTTTCTTAGGGTTAGGCCCCTTAAAATCAGGGTCCTTAGGCAATACTTTGACCTTACCCTCTTTGTCTAAAACCTCCGCCTTAAATTCCAGCTTACCTCCGTCGGGGCAAGTTACTAACAATGAATGCTGGTTATCGCGGAAGCCGAATTTTGCCCCAAAACTTAAAGCATAGGCAACCGGAAAAAGCGCGTGGGCCAACCCCAGGCAAAAATACTTAGGCGCGTGCGTGAAATCTTCAAGTACCAGCTCATCGCCGATCTTATAACCATGATAACAATGGCCGAAGACATTGGTTACCGTAAGTTTTAATTTAGGAAAAGGAGAATTGATCTCGTTCACAGGCCTTTTATATTATTCAGTAATTCTTCCTTGGTAAAAAACTTCCGCGTTTGTTCAACTTTATGCACCATCTCCACTAATTTCTTATTCAAAGGAGCGTTTAGTTTATACTTCTCGGCTATAAGCAGAAACTCGCCATTTATATAATCGATCTCGGAAGCCTTTCCTCTTTTTATGCTCTGCAATATTGAGCCGTAAAGCGGCTCTTTGTTTAGATTAATCATGATACCGGAAAATATCTTCGCTGCTTCCAGATTAGGCATAGAAGTCAATTTTGTCAGCCTCTCTAATGGGAAATCCGGCAAAGACAACAACCGGATACCTGCTTTATCCATGATATCCAGGCCTTCTTTCCATATGGCAATACTGATACTGCTAATATCTATATCCAAGAACGCTTCCTGCATGCTTACGCCTAGTATCGCCGGTATACAATTATTGGCATTAACGAATATCTTAAGGTACTTCATTCCCTTTAAGTCTTCTGCTACGATAGTAGGGAAGGCTTTATCTAAAACCCGGCTTATTTCTACCGTCTTTTCATCATTATTAGTGAACGCCCTGCCAATGATCCAGCTGCCTTCAAAATTATGCGCTATCTTGCCCCGCTCTAAATAAGTAGCGCCAAACATGACAATGCTGGAGATTATATTCTCAGCAGGAACATACTTGGCAACTATACCATCTGCGGCTATCCCGTTTTGAGTAGTCAAGATCGTAGCACTGCCGATAAATCCCAGGTTCTCTTTTACCGCTCGCTCAACATCCTGTACTTTTGTAGCCAGGATCACCAAGTCAGGGCTTTGGGATAGCTTTTCCTGCGCGTCTATCCGGATATTAAAATCACCCCTTACTCCGGAAATCTGTAACCCATTTTCTTTTATCGCCCTTATCGAATCAGCGCTGCCCGATAAAGAGACATCCGCGTTTTTAAGTTTTAAATACCCTGCCACCAGGCCGCCTATTGCCCCGCTTCCGACTACCGCTATCTTCATTTTATACCTTTTGTGATCTTATTGCTGCCGCCTGGGAAAACCGTATTTTTTATAATCAAACCCTGTCTGCTCTAATAACCTGATCATCATGCCATAGAATGGCGAAGGCACATCGCAAAAAAAGGCAGCTATCACGTCCTGCTCTTCAATCTGCTTAGCTTGCCTGAGTGAGGCGTTCTCCTGGGCTCTCTTAGTTACCGCTTCTTCGGTAATGTGACGGTGGAAAACGGGGATCTTAGAGATCATCAGCTGGAACTTTGTCTTAACTTCATTATTCCAATCCATGGGATTTTCCCTTCTCTGGTAATAGTAAAATTTTACTATTCCAATTTTACCGACCAAGCCAAATTTTGTCAAGCAATTTCTTAATAGCTATTTATCTAATGAACTTGGAGAGGAATCAGACTGTTTTTATCAGGGTCAAGAGGAACTTTGATTCCGTTTCTACCATTTGGAGGTTATGTTCCAGTATGCGCTTCAAGGGTAATGGTATCCCCTGTTTATACTTCAGGCGAAGCATTTGTTTTAGGTCGCGGGATAATTTATTTAAAATAAATACCCGGCCCTTTAGCCTCCTGCGGGCAATATTGGAATTTATATAGGACAAGAAATACAGGCTTAGATCTAAGCTAAAATGCGGGCGTTTAAAATCCAGGAAGCTGGCGGAAAGCAGCTTATCAAAACGCGCCTGCCCGCTCTTGCTTAAGGCGTAGACAAAACGCTGCGGGCGCCTGCCTTGTTTGGCTGTGTGCTTTATCACTAACCCTTTTTTCTCTAATAAATTTAAAGGGTAATATATGGACTTTGGCTCTAAGCCGGCGAATAGAGATAAGATCTCTTTGATTTTCTTCTTTATCTCGTATCCATGCTTGGGGCTCTCTTTGAGCAAACCCAACAGCAACAGCTCATGCTCGATCATCCTATGACACCCATGTTCCTGAATCTCTTATATCTTAATTCCAGCAATTCTTTCTTATCCAGCGTACCAAGAGCCTTCAAATTCCTGTTTATCGCTTCTTTCAATGCCGCGGCTGTTTTCTGGGGATCGCGGTGCGCGCCGCCTAAAGGCTCCGGCACTACTTCATCAATAATGCCCATCTTTAACAAATCCTGCGCGGTCAATTTTAATACCTCCGCTGCTTCGGGCGCTTTTGCTCCGTCCTTCCACAATATCGCAGCACACCCTTCCGGAGAGATAACTGAATAATAAGCATTTTCCAGGACTAAAACACGGTCCGCTATTCCCACTCCTAACGCCCCGCCTGAGCCGCCTTCACCAATGACTATGGCTATTATGGGTACGGATATACCCATCATCTCTCTTAAATTAAGCGCTATAGCCAGCGACTGGCCGCGTTCCTCCGCGCCTATGCCAGGATAGGCGCCGGGCGTATCTATAAATACCACGATAGGCAGGTTAGATGCTTCAGCTAATTGCATGATCCTCAGCGCCTTACGATACCCTTCGGGATGCGCGCAACCGAAATTACGCTTGAGGTTTTCTTTGGTGTCTCTCCCTTTCTGATGCCCCATGATAACCAGCTTTTGGCCGTCTAATTTAACCAAGCCGCAAACCATCGCCTTATCGTCGGCAAAAACCCTATCCCCATGCAATTCTATAAAATCAGACATGAGCATGTTAATATAATCCAATGTATAGGGCCTGGTGGGATACCTGGCCAGCTGCACTCTTTGCCAGGCAGTTAAATCACTGTAGATGCTTTTCTTTAAATGCTCGAGCTTATCTTCCAGGCGCCTGACCTCGGAAGAAAGATCGATTTTTTTATCCGAAATGAAATTCTTCAGTTCCTCGATCTTCTTTTCCAGCTCTACAATAGGTTTTTCGAAATCAAGTCCAGCCATAATTAATGCCTATCTTTTAACCTGTGGTTTATCGAACCGGGGGTTAATCAACAATAGTTACTTCCGTGCCTACGGGGACTATTGAATACAGCTCTTCCACATCGGGATTTGCCATACGCACGCAGCCTTCAGTAACCTGCTGGCCTAAACTTTTAGGGTCAGTCGTGCCGTGTATGCCATAACCAGGCAGGTTAAACCCCAGCCAGCGCGTACCCAGTACATTCTCAGGGCTTTGGGCCGGGACAACCGCGCCTGCCTTAAACCAGGTAGGATTCATTAGCTTGTTGGTTATCTTAAGAGTGCCTACCGGGCTGGAATTGTTTTTACCTGTGGCAACAATGTATGTTTTAACTATGTCTTCATCGGATTTTAAAATAAGGATATTCTGGGATTTGTCCACAAATATACTAAAAGGCGCTGTCCATACCTTGATCTTCCTGCCCGGCAAGATCCTGTCATTGGCCAGATTATTGCTCTTCATAATTAAATCGCCCGTAGTTTTAAACTCTTTAGCGATCCTGGCTATCGTATCACCCGGCTTGATCTCATAAACAATGCTCTTAGGAGTTATAGTGGGAGAAAATAATAATTTTATGTTTATATCTTCAGCCTTCTTCTGCCAATTCATGACCTCCCTTGAATTGGGAAATTCGCTGATCAGTTTCTGATATGCCGCGCCGCTAGACATAAGCTCTCCCTTGGCCTCAGAATCTTTAGCCTGGCCAAGCAAGCTGGTTAAATCCGCGGGGTTACATGTTTTAGCTGGAGAAGAACTCCCATTCTTTTTGATATTTAAAGCTATAGAAACAATTAAGATTATTAAGGCTGCGGAACCTGCGATAAGTAGCTTCTTCTTCACCGAATCCTCCTTTAATAAACCCTGATCATTTGATCGAACGATTTTACTGCGCTAAAAAAGCAATGGCTACGCCCAATAAAAACCCTACAATGACTTCTACCGGAGTATGGCCTACGAGTTCGCGCAACCTGCCCTCGTCAATCTTACCCTGCCAATATATATCTTCCGTTATTTTATTCAATATGCGGGCCTGCTTACCGGTAGCCCGGCGCACACCCTGGGCATCAAACATCACTACAATGGCAAATACGGCAGCCAGGGCAAAGTAAGCGCTGCCAAATCCGTATTCGATCCCCATGGCCGTAGCTAAACAAGAAGCTCCTGTGGCATGGCTGGAAGGCATCCCTCCGGTGCCTACGAACCAGCGAAAGTCAAATTTCTTCTGGCGGATGACGCCTATAGCTACCTTAATTGTCTGGGCGATCAACCAGGCAGAAATGGTGGTCATCAGGATCTTATTCTTAACTATCTGGGTAAATATCTCCATCATTATTATTCTTTCACCAGTAAAACCGGGGCGCGTTTAAAGATGCTAATACGGTTTTAGCCAACAAGAAGGCGTTTAACATATTCTTAAGCAAGGTGTTATAGTAAATTAGTATTATATAATCCAGGCATATAAAAAGCAAGATTTTTTCTACGGGCCGGCTGATTACCGGAGTTTCTTAGTTAGATTTAACGGTTCATCACGTCTATTAAAGTAGGAAACATACCCTAAGGAGGCAAACAAGATGCTGGCAAAAGTTTTTAGTTTTGGGCTCTTAGGTATAGAAGCGTATCCTATTGAGATAGAGGTAGATGTCTCCAGGGGCCTGCCGGCCATAACCCTGGTTGGCATGGCAGACACAGCCATAAGAGAAAGCAGGGAACGGGTTAAATCCGCTATTAAAAATTCGGGTTTTGAGTGGCCGGCTGAAAGAATTACTGTAAGCCTGGCACCTTCAGATATAAAAAAAGAGGGCTCTTCTTTTGATCTGGCTATAGCTTTAGGCATCCTCGCTGCGACAGAACAATTAAGCGGTGAAAGCCTTAAAGATTATTATGTGTTAGGGGAATTATCGCTTGATGGGTCTCTCAGGCCGACTCGGGGTATTTTGCCTATAAGCGTAGCGATCTCTAAGTCTAAATCTAAAAACATTATTACAGCGGTTCAGAATGCCAGAGAGGCGGCCGCGGTTTCAGGGATCGGGGTCTGGCCGGTAAAAACCCTGAAAGAAACAATAGAATTCTTGCATAATCCAAACACAACCCGGCCTTTTAAACTGGATATAGCCGGGTCGTTTAAGCAAAATTCAAGCTACGCGGTGGATTTTTCAGAAGTTAAAGGCCAGTATTTGGCTAAAAGGGCTTTGGAGGTAGCGGTTTCTGGCGGGCACAACGTGCTGATGATCGGCCCTCCGGGAAGCGGCAAGACTATGCTGGCTAAAAGGATACCCACGATCATGCCCGATCTGACTTTGGATGAAGCATTAGAAGTAACCAAAATACATTCTGCAATGGGGACATTACCTAACGGAGAAGGCATAATGGGGATAAGGCCATTCCGCAGCCCTCATCACAGCATATCCAGCGTAGCCTTAATTGGCGGCGGTTCTATCCCTCAACCCGGAGAAATAAGCATGGCTCATCAAGGCGTCTTATTCCTCGACGAACTTCCGGAATTCCACCGCGATTGCCTGGAAGCATTAAGGCAGCCCCTGGAAGATGAATTAATCCGCGTATGCCGGATAAGAAAATCCTTTATTTTCCCCGCTTCCTTTATGCTGGTCTGCGCCATGAACCCCTGCTCTTGCGGTTATTACACTGATTTGCATAAAACCTGCAGGTGTAATCCGAATAAAATCTCAGGCTACATGAGTAAGATCTCCGGGCCGCTATTGGACAGAATAGATATACATATTGAGTTGCCGTCAATAAAATATACGGAGCTTGTTGACACAAAAGAATCCGAATTTTCAATTGCTATTAAAGCGCGGGTAGCAAAAGCACGCTCTATACAAAACAAGCGCTTCAGGAATGACGGGATCTTTCATAACGCGCGAATGAATACTAAATTAATCAGAAAATATTGCGCCCTGGAAGATGAGGCTAAAGAATTACTTAAGATGGCAATGACGGAACTAGGGTTCTCCGCGCGCGCTTTTGATAAGATACTTAAAATCAGCCGGACTATCGCTGATTTAGCTGAGTCGGAAATTATTCTAGTTGAGCATATTTCCGAAGCAGTGCAGTATAGGAATCTGGATAAACAGCACTTATGATCTATAGGAACAATTTCCCAGTAATGCGTTCACGCGGGCGGAACGGATATGAGAGTCATTAGACCCATCCGCGAGAAACCAATTGGTAACATAATCTTCCGGCAAAACCATACCCCACTTCTTATGGTTTTCAAAAAGATCGCTTCCCTTTAAGACATAACAAGGGTTAATATGAATACAGTCGGTTAATGCGCGTATTTTATTAACGAATCTTCGGGTTTTTTCAAAATCTTCCTCTGACTCTCCGGGGTGGCCGATCACAAGATTCACGGAAAACGAAATCCCCGCGTCTTTTGTGTATTCAAGCGTCCTCAAGGCAAGATCTGTGTCAAAAGATTTCTTCATAATTTTAAGCACACTATCAGACCCGGATTCTATACCAAAGTTCAGCCGCTCAGCTCCGGCTATCTTCATTTTTAATAAAAAACCCTTTGTCATTTCTTTCCTTACCAATATATGCCCTCCCCAATTGACCCCCATTTCCCTGACGGCCATTAGGTCGCAAAACATGGAGAATCCCTCCATGTTCCCGTTAATAAGCGAATCATTAAGGTAAACGAATTTAAGCTTGCTAAAACGGCTTTTTTGAAACGCTATCTCCTCAACCACTGAAACCGCGCTTCGAAAACGGTGAGGGCTCCAATGGCTCTTTTCTATACAGAAACTGCAATGCGCTATGCATCCACGCGAAGTTGAAATCGAAATCTTTTCTGTTTGCTCATTCAGGAATCCGAAATCCGCGAAAGGCAGCTCATCCAGACACCGGACTAGCTCTTTCTGCCCACAATCAAGAGGCCCATCTCCTGTTTTTATAAGAAAACCCTCCGTGCGCCAGTCTTCATTATTACTTATTTTCCTTAAAAGCTCGGGCAAAACAATCTCCGCCTCTCTTAGACATACGGCGTCAAACATTCCTGTACTCATCAAGTATTCTGGGCTGAAGTTTATAAAACATTCCGGGCCCCCGGCAAGAATGATTTTCTCGGGATACCTTTCCTTAATTTTCTTTATTAATTCTACAGCAAAAACAAAATTCAGGCTCTGTAATGTAAATCCCAATATCTCGAACTTTTCTAGACTACTTATTGCGCCCTCAATAATGTTTTTATTGCGTCCCAGGAAAGATAATACCTCTTTCTGCGATTGCCAAAATCCGTACGGATTAGAAATATTCCAGAGATACTGTTCTTGCGGCAGCAAGTCGTGAAAAGAGCGGTTAAAGTCAAAACACTCTGCTTCGAAACGCTTTCCTTTCAATACCGCGCATATAAGGGCGATATTGTAGGGGGGGAACTCAATATCCCACATCGGACATTGCACTAATGCTAATTTTTTTTCCATTTCCGGAGCTTAGGCAGAAAATTATTTCTATAAAATACGGCCTGGCAGGATCTTATTTTACGCAGTTCTTTCAATACAATCCATCAACTCTCTTACGCTTACCGGCTTGGCAATAAAAGGGCGCCCCCCGATACTACCCTTGCCGTTCTTTACTTCTTCTTTGCTGGCGATCGCGGTTAGAAATATCACGGGGATACCCTTGGTTTCCTCGTCATTTTCCAGCTGAGAGCAAACATCTCCGCCGTCTATATCCGGCATCATAATATCCAAAAAAATAAGGTCCGGCTTAAACTCCTTGGCAGCATCCAGCCCAAGCAGCCCGTTATTTTCTGTTTTAACTTCGTATTGACCGGTCAGTTCAAGGTTTAATTTTATCAATTTCGTAAAATCCGCTTCATCGTCAATCAACAATATCTTTTTCTTTTTAATGCTCACTCGCCCCTCCTTACCTTTCGGCTACCTTTAAAATAACGGTCATTATAGTCCCTTGCCCGGGCTTGCTGTCGGCGTATATCAGGCCCCTGTGCATATGAATTATACTCTTGGTTACGGATAATCCTAAGCCGGTGCCTTGCTGGCCCTTGGTAGTAAAAAAAGGGTCAAAGATCCTTTTTAAGTTTTCTTCAGTAATCCCTGTCCCTGTATCTTCAATCTCAACCATTACCACTTTTTCTCCAAGTTGAAAATTATCCTGCACCCTCCTGCCTATACCATTCTTTATTGTTTCTAATTGCTTATCAAAACTACGTATTGCGATCTTGCCTCCGTCAGGCATAGCCTGCGCCGCGTTCAATAGTATATTAATAAATACCTGCTCTAATTTATTCTTATCCGCTAAGACCTTAGGCATGCCTTTTTTTATTTCCATTGTAGTATCTATATTCTCAAATTTCAGCCTGGTCTTTACCAAGGCTAAAGAATTCTGTAAAATAGGATTTATGTCTTCCGGGTTTAAACCCAGGCTCACATCCTTGGAGAAGTCAAGCAGGGAATTTACAATACTGTCCGCCCTGCCGATGTTATCCTTAAGCGCGGCCAGGGTCTCTAAGATATCCACCTCTTTGGATGAGAGCCTGCTTTCCAGGTAATTAACACCTTGCAGCATTATTCCTAATGGATTCCTCACCTCGTGGGCTACGCCACTGGCAAGCTGGCCTATGGCGTTCAATTTTTCAGCCTGGATAAGCTGGTCCTGTATTTCTTTAAGTTTTGTATACGACTCTTTAAGTTCCCCCTCCGCTTTCTTGCGTTCGGAGATTTCTTTAACCAGTATTTCTTTCTGTTCGAAGAATTTAGATATTAATCGCGCGATATCACCGAACTCGCTGGTGTCCTTTTTAAGGCCGCGGAGATTCTCCGGATCCTCTGTTTTTAACGTCTGGGATATCATAAAGAAGGGCGTGCTTAATAAAATTGTAAGAAAAACCGCTATAAAAATAATAACAGAAATAATAAAACCTATAAATATTATCGCCGCGTTCCTGGAGAATAGTTTGTAACTTTCCATTTCTTTGGATTGTATATTGACATAAATATACGCTGCCGGTTTTCCTTGCCAGTCGGAAAACTCCCTAGAAAGAATAATCGTATTTCTTTCTGAAAGAGTTTTAAAATCAGGGATTGCCTGCTTTATAGCACTAATGCTAATCTGCCCTCCTACCAACTTTGAGAGCTCTTCTATATAATTTTTATTCCATAGGCGGCCAGTAAAAAAATAGCCGCAAGGAGCGGTTTTTCTTGTTGGGTCTGAGCTGGGATGTATCGTAGCACCGCGAATTTCCATTAAACCGGCGCTGGTATCCACAAAAAAATGGCAAAACCGTTCTTTTAAAAATATATTATTAATTGCTTCTCTGGGCAAAGGGAACTCTTTTATGACGGAAGAATCCTGGTTATTTATGAAATAGGCCTGAGAAAGGTCTCTTTTGTATACCCATATCGTGTCGGCTTGATAAGTCTTAAGGACAGTCTCGTTTAACATCTTCTTGGCCCACTCTATATCATTATTAAGAATAAAATCCACCATTTCATCCCAGTAGGTATAATCAAATGCCAGCGTTTCAAGGGTTGACCCTTTCAGCTTTACAAGCTTATCAAAGTAAATATTTTTCTCCTCGTTATTATCCTTAAACAGGGCGTATACCCGCTTATCTTCAAATATCTGATAAAAATATCTTCCTGCGGTAAATATAGCGCTAAGCAGCAGCAACAGCAAAATTAATCTTGTCCGTACTCTCATAATCGCCTTTCTTCCGGATATTTTTTCTTGTTAATAACCGCCAGACAGGTTAAACGTAATATTTTTATTAAGCTTATAATTAAGGCGGGGGGCTGATTCGTTGTTTAAATAAAGAGAGAGTTTCTTGGTTGCCCTAGAGAAAATGGCTACCGCCTCTTTCCATTGATATTATACACCATCAATCAAAAATAAGCGATAGTTTATCGTTAAAACGGAGTTTAAAGCGGGATATTCTTTATTTAGAAATTAACCATGCTTTTGTAATGAATCTACCATCAGGACCGCTTTATTATTACGCACCTGAAAAAATCCTTCCGCCTCGGCCTGCCAAACACGCGATTTGCCATCGGCTGTCCTTAAGGTTATCTTACCCGGTTTAGTCGCCCCCAGGCAATGGAAATGATCAGCAAGTACTCCCAGGTATCCTGATGCTCCCGGTATGATAAGCGATACGGCCTGGCCTTCGTATTCCTGCTTCTGGGCCGTAATTATCGTAACAGAAAAAGCGCGTTCTATGGCCCACCTTCTTTCTGCAAATGCTTATTCTTCTCAAATACTTCCTCAATTGAACCGACCATATAGAATGCTTGTTCGGGAATATCGTCTAATCTCCCTTCCATGATCATGCCTAACCCGTTTATGGTATCTGCCAGCTTCACGTATTTGCCTTTTATGCCGGTGAATGCCTCTGCGACAAAGAACGGCTGAGAAAAGAAACGCTGGATTTTCCTGGCACGGCCCACGATCAGCTTATCTTCTTCAGATAACTCCTCCACTCCCAGAATAGAAATGATATCCCGCAGATCTTTATACCTTTGCAAGACCTTCTGGACCTTTAAAGCTGTCGTGTAATGCTCCTGCCCGATAAAAAGCGGGTCCATTATACGCGAGCTTGAATCAAGCGGGTCAACTGCCGGATAGATACCAAGTTCGGCTATTTGACGCGAAAGCACTATCTTGGCATCCAGATGCGTAAATATTGCTGCCGGGGCAGGATCAGTTAGATCATCCGCCGGAACATATACCGCCTGGATTGAAGTTATGGCTCCGTTTCGGGTGGAAGCTATGCGTTCTTCAAGTTGGGCGACCTCAGTAGCAAGATTAGGCTGATACCCCACTGCTGAAGGCATGCGCCCAAGCAGGGTAGAAATTTCAGAACCTGCCTGTATATACCGATACACATTATCAATGAACAAAAGCACGTCTTTTCTTTTTACGTCTCTAAAATACTCTGCCATGGTAAGAGCAGATAAACCTACCCGCAGGCGGGCGCCCGGGGGCTCATTCATCTGTCCGAAAACAAGCGCGGTATTCTTCATTACCCCGGATTCGGTCAATTCCAGAAAAAGCTCATTGCCCTCCCTGGTGCGTTCACCCACTCCCGCGAATACAGAAACTCCCGCGAATTCCGCAGCAATAGTGCGGATAAGCTCCATAACTATAACGGTCTTGCCTACCCCTGCCCCGCCGAACAGCCCTATCTTTCCGCCTCTAGGCATGGGAGCAAGCAGATCTATTACTTTTATACCCGTCTGGAGCACAGTAGAAATAGGCAGCTGTTCTTCGAAATTGGGAGATTGCCTGTGGATAGTATTGCGTTTCTGGGGACTAGGCAAAGGGCCCTTGCCGTCAATAGGCTCTCCTAATAAATTAAAAACCCTGCCCAGCGTCTGCGACCCGACAGGCACCGTGATAGGACCTAAGGTATCCCTGACTGTCATACCGCGGACCAAACCATCAGTCGGGCCCAGAGAAATACAACGGACAGTATTGTCACCTATATCCTGGACAATCTCAAGCGTAAGATCTATATCTTTCTGCGGATATTCCACCTTCAGCGCGTTCAAGAGCTTCGGGACCTCGTTTTCCGGAAAACGTATATCCACGATAGGACCTATTACCTGTATAATTTTACCTTCTGACATATCAATGCCCTTTCAATGCTTCAGCTGAAGAAATAATCTCCATAATATCCTGGGTGATAGTGGCCTGGCGCATTTTATTCTTCAGCAAAACCAACCCTTCCAGCAGCTCTTTGGCATTATCGGTAGCCAGTTGCATGGCGAATGCCCGAGAGGCGTGCTCGCAAGTAAAAGATTCCAGAAAAATCAGGCGCAACCTGTAAAAAACATACTCGGGCAGGAACTTCCGCACAACATAAGCGGCATCTGGTTCAAAGATCGGCTGGGTCAGAAGCTCATATTTATTTTCTACGGGGAGAATTTGCTCTAAGCAGGGTTTATGCGTAAGGGCGTTTTCAAAATGGCTGTATATGGCATAAACACAGGCCGCCTTATTGAATAAAAAAGCGCTTATTATATTCCGGTGTATCTGCCTTACTAAATCCTCCCGGTATCTTCCATTTAAATCCAAATATGATTCTATTATGTGTACACCTGCCTTCTTAAAATATGAAAACCCTTTTTTGCCGATAACAATAAGGTTAAATCTATCGCGGCCCTTTGAACTGAAGAATTCCTCCGCGAAGCGGATGACATTACTATTGTACGCGCCGCATAAGCCGTTGTCAGAAGTTATAACCAAAACTGTGTCAGCCGCGCCCTTGGCTTGATTATGCGCCAGCGGACTGTGCGATAAATTACCCGATCCTGCGCAATTACGGAAAAAGGAATCCGCCTGCTTCATATGTATTCTCGCCGGATACAGGAACTTCTCGGTACGATTCAGTTTAGCGATCGATACCATTTCCATGGCGGAGGAGATCTTTCTTATATTCTCCACGCTGCGTATCCTGTTTATTACCTGTTTAACCGGCTGCGCCATTTGACTACCCCTGAAAAGTTTTCTTAAAATCCCCCAGCAGCATATCCAGCCTTTTTATTAGATCCGGGTTCAGTTCTCCTTTTTCTTCAATATCTTTCTCAATGCCTGGATCACGCTCCTGCGCGAAAGGATATAACTGCGACTCAAACTTTACCACTGATTCCAAGGCAACGCCGTCTAATAATCCGCGTGTGCCGGCATAAATTATCATAATCTGTTTCCCCAGGGAAAGCGGACTATATTGTTTTTGTTTAAGAATTTCTACCATGCGCTGGCCGCGGATAAGCTGCGCCTGGGTCGTCTTATCCAATTCTGTGCCGAACTGCGTAAAGTTGACTAATTCCCGGTATTGTGCCAAGTCAAGCCTTAGTTGCCCGCATACCTGGCGCATGGCCTTGCTTTGCGCCTTGCCGCCGACGCGCGACACAGACAAACCCACATTAACTGCCGGGCGTATGCCCGCGTAAAAATAATCGCTCTCAAGGTATATCTGCCCATCAGTGATTGAAATAACGTTAGTCGGGATATAGCTGGTAATGTCCCCTGCCTGTGTTTCAATTATGGGTATGGCGGTAAGGGAACCTCCGCCTAAAGTATCATTTAGCCTGGCTGCTCTCTCCAGCAAGCGGGAATGAAGATAAAATATATCCCCGGGATAAGCCTCTCTCCCCGGCGGCCTTCTTAAAAGAAGTGAAAGCTGCCTGTAGGCCTGGGCGTGTTTCGAAAGGTCATCGTAGATTATAAGGACGTCTTTACCGGAATACATCAATTCTTCCCCTATGGCGCAGCCTGAGTAAGGAACGAGGTATTGCAATGATGCCGACGCCCGGGAAGAAGCGGAAACTATAGTGGTATATTCCATTGCCCCGTGCTTAATTAACGTCTCGCTGACCGCGACAATACTGGATATTTTCTGCCCTATGGCGACATACACGCAATAAACGCCTTTATCTTTCTGGTTTATTATAGTATCTATAGCTAAAGAAGTTTTGCCTGTCTGCCTGTCGCCTATGATCAACTCGCGCTGGCCCCGGCCTATCGGTATCATGGAATCAATGGCCTTGATACCCGTCTGGAGTGACCGCGTCACCGGCTGGCGTTCGATTACATTGGGTGCCTGTGTCTCCAACGGACGAAATTTATCCGCCGCTACCGGGCCCTTACCGTCAAGGGGATTCCCCAAAGCGCCTATGACACGCCCCAACAAGACTTCTCCGACAGGAACCTGGGCAACTTTACCGGTCCTCTTTACTACATCGCCTTCTTTAATGGTCTGGTCGGGATTATCTGTCCCGAATATTACCGCTCCTACGCTGTCCTCTTCAAGATTAAGCACCATCCCCATTATCTTGCCGGGGAATTCAACCAATTCCCCTACCATTACGTCATCCAGGCCGTATACCCTGGCTATAGTGTCACCCACCTGAATGACTGTGCCCACAGACTCAAGGCGCATGCGAGTCTGGTATTTTTCCAATTCTTTCTTAAGAATAGAAGTTACTTCTTCCGGGTTTAAAGGCGCCATTTATAATATCCTGGTTATGGAAAGTTTCTCTTTTAGTTCATCCAGACGCTTACGGACCGAACCGTCGATTATTGTATTGCCGATTACCACTTGAACGCCCCCTAACAGGCTGCCGTCTAATTCTATATACAGCTTAAACCCTCTTTTGAATTTCCTCTCCAAGGCCTCCTTAATCAGCTGTATCTGGTCTAATTCTATAGGAAAACTGGTCTTAATAACAGCTTCCGCCTTCTGCGCGCGCACATACTTTAACCGGATATACTCGGCTATCTCCATGAACTTATCAATGCGCTGGCGCTCTATAAGCAGCTTCAGGAAATTTCTGAACTCTTCCGGAAAATCCTTGCACAGGAACCCGTCGATAAAATCACTTTTCTCCGTAAAAGTAATTTGCGGGGCGGTAAAAAAATCCCACATCTCGGGATCCTTTCTAAAAACATCCTTTACCTGCTTAAAACATCCTAATACCGCCTCTTTCTGAAGCGGCTTCTCGGCATACCTAAGGAAAGCCTCGGAATACCTTCTTACAATTATGGCGTCCTTCATTCCAGCTTATCTATCCCTTCCAGGAAATCTCCGATCAATTTCTTATCGTTCTCTTCTGTTAATTTCTCTTTGATTATGTATTCCGTTGCCTGCGCGGTAAGCTCTATGATATCTCCTTTTAATTCTTCCCTGGCCTTAAGCAGCTCGTATTTGATATCACTGCGGGCCCGCTCGACGATTTCCTGGGCCTCCAGATGCGCTTTCTTTCTTATTTCTTCGGTGATCTTTTGCGCTTCGTATCTGGTATAATCAAGCTGGCGCTTTGTTTCCTCTTTAAGCCCCTCTATCTTCTGGTTATAACCCGATTCTAATTCCGCTATTCTTGATTTCTCTTTCTCTATATTTTCCAGCTCAGATAGTATTTTTTCCCGCCTGCGGTCAAGCAGCCTAAGGACGTGCTGCCAAAAGAATTTCCGTAAAAGAAAAAACAGCAGAAGGAAACTGATTATATGCGCGGCGACTTGCCCGGCGTCTAAAAGTTTCAGTAATTCCATAACAACTCCCTGTTATAGTTTACCGGAAAGGACAAAGGCGAATACCAGCGCGTAAATGGTAATGGCTTCTATAAAAGCGCAGCCTATGGCCATATTAATCAGTATTTTCGTGGCTGCTTCCGGCTGCCTGCTTATTGCCTCCATCGCTGAAGCAACTGCCTTTCCCAGTCCCATCGCTGAACCTAACGCTGCTAAACCTAACATCAAAGGTAATCCTATTGCCAGAGCTACCTGAAGATTCATGTTTATCTCCTTTCGTTGGAATGATTGTTATAACCTCAAGCTGTATTTAATGGCTGCTTTCACTTTCTAAAATAAGAGCGAAATATACCGTGCTTAGTAAAGTAAAGACGAACGCCTGGACCACGGCCGCTACGGCTGCCAGTATAAAATTAAAAAAGAAAAGCGGGAACCCGCTTATACCGAACCCGCCTAAGACCGCCAGGAGCAAATCATCCCCCCAAATATTACTGCGTAAGCGAAGCGATAAACTCAAAGGCTTAATTAATTCGGTGATCAGATGCAGGATGAGCATTATCAGGGGTATAACGGCCGAGAATAAAACTATGCCCCTGGGCTTGCCTGCCAAATGGTCAAAATAACCGCGGAAACCAAGTTCTTTGAAAGCGGCATACTGCACATATACAAAAACACACAGCGCGATGGCTAAAGTAACAGACCAGTTTGAAGTGGGGGACTTCATAAAAGGGAACAACCCTAAAAGATTCATGCAAAGGACATAAATGAAAATGGTCCCCAGGAAAGGGGTAAATCTCCTTCCATTCTCCCCCAGGATACCGCAGATAAAATCATGGATACCGCTGCCTATGGCCTCCGCGGCATTCTGGAATTTACCCGGTATAATTTCATTCTTGCGCCAGGCGATAAAAGAAATAAAACACAACAAAAATATTATCAAACAGGAAAATATCAGGCTTTCCCATTTAAGCAGGAATTTTGAGAAACCGCTGCCTCCGGATATCTCCGCTAAGATCGTAACAATAGTAGGGAATTCATGGTTATTCATGCCTAAAACGCTATTCTATCTTTATTTTCGAGGCCGCTTTAATTATAGAAACAGTTTCTAATATCGCTGCCATAAATCCTAACCCTATAGATACGAATTGCACAAAAGGCGGGAAACGAAATTTATCTATCAGGAGCTTTCCCGCGGCATACCCTAATAAAGGGGCGCTTACTAATAGCAAAGGGATAAACGATAACATACCCCAGAGTTTCATTAAGCCGTATATACGCGCTTTTCTCGGCATAAAATAAAAAATGGCGTCTTTTCTTCCTTGAAAAGCGAAAGAACAAAGGACGCCACTATCCCGCGATGACGATTGTTTTATCCTGCGAACATCATTGTTAAAATACCACCCTGCAGGAATACTTTATAAAGATAGCATATTTATTCTGTTTGTCAAGAGGCAAGCTATTTCTTTATCAAGAAACCTCTATTACCCGCGGCGGTTCCTTCTTTATCCCCTTGGCCGGGGCACTTTGACCTCAAAGCTGTAATTTGTTTTTTTAAAGCCATATTCTCCGCCTTTAAAGCGGTTATCTTCTCCATGGTTTTATCTAATTCTAAAACTTCTATTCTCTTTATTATTTGCCCAAGATTATCCGATAACGCTTTATTTTGCTCCTTTAAAGATGAAACATACCTAAAGACAGTAACGGTATTTATACAAACTAAGACCAGAAAGGCAACCAAAATGATCCTCTCATTCTTCATCTTCCACCTCTTTTGAGTTAACGGTTCTTTTTATATATGCTATAATAAAAAATACATAAAAGCAAGTTTCATTGTTTAATAAGTGCTAGCGTCTCGGAACGGGTCTTCTGGTTTTCTTTGAATATACCCCGTACCGCGGAAGTAACCGTCAATGTCCCGGGCTTCCTTACTCCGCGCATGGACATACACATATGCTCCATTTCTATTACTACCATTACGCCCAACGGCTTAAGTTTGGACATAATAATCTCCGCGATCTGAGTAGTCAGCCTTTCCTGGACCTGGGGCCGGCGGGATAAAATATCTACCACGCGGGCTAACTTACTTAGCCCTGTGACACGGCCGTTCTTGGGGATGTAAGCGATATGCGCTTTGCCGATGAAAGGCAGGAGATGATGCTCACATATACTGTATAGCGGGATACCTTTTAAGAGGACGATCTCGTGATGTTTCTGATCTAATACCACCTCCAACTCATCCTCAGGATCCTGGCCTATTCCCGCGAAAATCTCCTCGCACATCTCGGCAACGCGCTTAGGCGTATGCAGGAGGTCTCTTCTTTTTGGGTCTTCTCCGATCGCTTCTAATATATCCTTAACCGCTCTTTCAATTTTCTTCTTATCCATTTTCCCTCCGGATTATTTACCTATACAAAATTTACTGAATATCTTATCTAATAAATCCCCTGAAAGCCTCCTGCCCAGGATTTCGTCTATACACGAAAGGGCGTCCTTAATATCCTGGGCCGTAAACTCTAATGATAATTTATTATTTAATACGGCTGCTTCCGCGACAAATCTCTGCGCTTCTTTGAGCGCCTCAATATGCCTGAAATTGCTGACTAAGGCCGGCTCCGGGCATACTATTTTACCGTTATAAACCAATTTAACCAGCGCGTCCTCTAAAAGATCTATATTCTTAAGCCTCTTTGCCGAAATATCAATTACACATTTGAATTTCTTCAGGATCTTTTCTTTATCAAGCTTTTGTTTTAAGTCTATCTTATTTATAACGGCAATAACCGGCTTCCCTTTAAGCTTCCTGGCAAGGGCGATGTCATCCTTAGACAGCCTCCTGCTGCCGTCAAATAATAAAATTACCAGGTCGGCAAGCTCCATATATCTTCTTGAACGGCGCACCGCCTCCTTTTCCACCAGGTCCCTTGGTTTGATAATGCCGGCGGTATCCACGATCCTTACGGGAATACCTCTTATGTCAATGATCTCCTCTATTGTATCACGGGTTGTGCCGGGAATGGGGCTGACAATAGAACGCTCCTGTTTGAGGAGGGCGTTTAAAAGAGAGGACTTGCCGACATTGGGCCTGCCGCATACCACCACATGTATGCCCTCGCGCAGGATCCGCCCACGCTTTGAGTCCTTCAGCATCTCTTTGAGCCTGTAATCCAGCTGGCATAACTTTTGCGAGATATTTCTAGCAGGATCCAGCCCTTCTTCGGGGAAATCAATATCCGCCTCTAGAATAGAAAGCACATCTAACAAAATAACCCTGATCTGATTTATCTGATTAGACAAGACACCTTTTAATTGTTCAGCTCCTGTTCTCAAGGCGGAATCCGTCTTGGCGCGGATTATATCTAAAACCGCTTCTGCCTGCGCTAAATCAATCCTGCCGTTTAGGAACGCCCGTTTAGTAAATTCGCCCGGCTCAGCTATCCGCGCGCCATTTTCTAAAACCAGGCCTAATACGCGGCGCATAGCTACTATCCCGCCATGGCAATTTATTTCCACGACATCTTCTTTAGTGTAAGACTTGGGAGCGCGCATAACCGTAAGAATGACCTCATCAACAAACCCGGCTTTCAAAGATTGATCTATGATCCATCCGTAATGAGTAGTGTAAGTCTTAAAGGCAGAGGGCTTCTTATTGCTTTTGGAGGTAAATATCCTGTCGGCGATAGTTAAGGCATCTTTGCCGCTGATACGGACAATAGCGATACCCGCCTCTCCTATAGGAGTACAGACAGCCGCGATCGTGTCATTTATATCATATTTTATCATTTCTGAATTCACCTACCACAAATAATGAACCGCAAACCAAGATCAGGTCTTCTTTTCCCGCGATACGCCCGGCTAAGGCTTTTGCTTCCTTAACGCTGCCAGTCATATGCTTATCTTTGCCATTAAAATACCCTGCCAAGGCCTCTGGTTCTTGAGCGCGGGGATTATGGGATTTCGTTAAGATAACCTCATCCGCTAAATCATACAATTCCCCGCATATTCCTTTTATATCTTTATCGCTGGAAATACCCAATACTAAAATTAATCTTTTATATCCCTTCCCGAAAAAAGCTCCTCCCTTAGAAGAAAAATTATCTTTAATTGTTTCTTTCAGCGTTTTCGCGGAAGCGGCATTCTGCGCTCCGTCTAAAACCAGGAAAGGATGCTGCGATACGACTTCACACCTTCCCGGCCAGACGGTATTATAAAGGCCCCTTCTTATGGAATCCGCGCCCACATTTATATTATGCAACCGCAATGCCTCAATTATGCCTACCGCGGCGGCAGCATTGATCAACTGATGGCTTCCTAAAAGATTTATCTTTAAATCCGGGTACTCGCCAAAGATCCCCTTAACGCTGAATCCCGTGCCTGTTCCTTGCAATATTATATGCTTGCCCACCTCATATAATATTGCTCCCGTTTCTTTGCATTTATTCCTGATGACTTCTATTGCCTCTGGTTCCTGAGGAGCGGAAATCACGATTGGCCCCGGGCCCCTGGCCCCTGCTTTTTGTTTTTTTATAATCCCCGCTTTTTCCGTTGCGATAGCCCTTAAGGTACCGCCAAGTTTCTGGGTGTGCTCATAACTTAAAGAAGTGATAACGCAGGCATAAGGATTGACTACGTTGGTAGCGTCCAGCCTGCCGCCTAAACCGGTCTCTAGAACCGCGAAATCAACCTTTTGCTCTTTAAAGTAGACAAATGCCAGAGAGGTATAAACTTCGAAAAAAGAAAGCGGGCCATACTTTGAATTCTTATTGTATTTCTCTATAGCCGGCTTTAACCTGGAGATTAAACTTGTTACCTCGCATTCCGGGATCATCCCCTCAAAATCGGGGTTCTGATCCCCGGCTTTTGGCCCCGGGCTTAAAATCCTTATTCTCTCGCGGAAGTCTGATAAATGCGGAGAAGTATATAACCCTGCTTTATAGCCCGATTCTCTTGATATATGGGCAATAAAAGCGCAGGTTGAGCCTTTGCCTTTTGTGCCTGCGACGTGTAAGCATTTTAAGGATCCCTGAGGATTGCCTATTATATCCAAGAAGCCCTTTATGCGTTCTAACTTTAAAGACTCTTTATACGGATAGGCGGGTATTCTTTCGTAGTTAATAAATGATCCCAGATATTTGACAGTTTCCAGATAGGACATGCATCAATGCCTGAAGTGCCTTATTCCCGTAAACACCATGGAAATCTTATATTTATCGCAGGCCTTAATTATATCCGCGTCGGATATTGAGCCTCCGGGCTGGATTATAGCCGTAATACCTGCCTTGGCCGCTTTGACAATCGCGTCGGTTTTAGGAAAGAACGCGTCTGAAGCTAAACAGGAATTCTTAGTTAAATTTCCCGCTTTGATCTTCGCGATCGCCACCGAATCCACCCGGGACATCTGACCTGCTCCGATACCTACGGTTTTGGTCCCGCGGGTAAATACAATAGCGTTGGATTTTACGTGTTTTGCTACTTTCCACCCGAAAATAAGGCTCTCCATTTCTTTCTTAGTCGGCTTCTTTTTTGTGACTACTTTAAGATTTCCTGGATCCAGCGTGCTTGAATCTTTATCCTGAAGCAAGAGGCCGCCGCTTACGCGTTTAAATTCGGGTTCGTTTATAGGCATTAAATCATTTAATTCCAATAAACGCAGGTTCTTTTTATCTTTAAATAAACCGGCCGCCTCTTTGGCGAATCCGCAAGCGATAATACATTCCAAGAAACCGCTCTTGCTTAAGGCCTTGGCGGTCTTAATATCTAATTCTCTGTTTAACGCCACAATCCCTCCGAACGCGGAAAGCGGGTCGCACTTACGGGCCGCGATAAAGGCCTTCTCCAATACCTTATCCTCTGCTACGCCGCAGGGATTATTATGCTTGACGATAACTGCCGCCGGGTTGTTAAATTCCTTAACCAGCTCAAAGGCGGCGTTTAGGTCTAATATATTATTAAAAGAGAGTTCTTTGCCCTGCAGTTGTTTTAAATTTATTAACCCCCTGGATTTTCCTTTTTCTTTATAGAAAGCCGCTTTCTGATGGGGGTTCTCGCCATAACGCACATCCTGGATTTTCTGGAAATTTAAATTTAATTCCACGGGAAAACCAGAGGACGCCGGCATACTCTTAAAATAGCCCTTCAGGTAGTTATGGATTGCCCCGTCGTAGTGGCTGGTAAGCCCGAATACTTCAATAGCCAGATCACGCAAGGTCCTTCTGGATAACATACCTTTATTATTTTTTAGCTCCTCAATGATCTGGCCGTACCTACCGGGATTAGAAACCACGGCCACATCTTTGTGATTCTTAGCGGCGGAACGTAACATAGAAGGCCCGCCGATGTCAATATTCTCGATAATTTCCTCTATGGTGACATCCGGTTTCTGCGTGGTCTTCTCGAACGGATAGAGATTCACCACTACCATATCAATAAGGCCGATAGCCTGCTCTTCCAATACCTGCATATGCTCCCTGCTGCCCCTTAACGCCAACAACCCGGCATGTATCTTAGGGTGCAAAGTCTTTACTCGTCCGTCGAGCATCTCGGGAAAGCCCGTATATTTTGAGACTTCTTCAACGCCTATATCATTATCCCGTAACAACTTCGCGGTGCCGCCCGTCGAAAGTAACTCAACCCCGAGCTTCCTTAACTCTCCAGCAAATTCCAGGATCCCCGCCTTATCTGAAACACTGATTAACGCGCGCTTAATTTTAACCATTTAATTTCCTTTTCTTAATAAGATTACTTATTAAAACGAAAGTTTACCAGGTCCCCATCCTGCATTATGTAATCTTTTTGTTCCAGCCGGAGTTTCCCGGCCTGTTTAGCCTGATTCTCTCCGCCTGATTGGATAAAATCGTCAAAACTTATGATCTCCGCCCGGATAAAACCTCTCTGTATATCGGAATGTATCGCCCCTGCCGCCTCCCAGGCGGTAGCCCCTTTTTTGATCATCCAGGCGCGGGTCTCTTTTTCTCCTGTGGTAAAAAAACTGATGAACCCGCCCTCCAGAACACATCTTGCCAATAAACTATTTAAATCTTCCAGATCTTTCTCTTCTGCTAGAATAACCGGCTTGCTGGTGATCGGGGCATAGCCGGAAACCAGCTTTTGCTCTTCTTCATTAAGCACTATGCTGGAAATAAACTCTTCCTTTTCCAGGGCTGCTTTCAATTTACCAAGCAGGACTTTTTCTTTCTCCTCTACAGCCCTGGCTAAACGGGTCTCCATAAATTCCAGGTCTTTTAAAATAAAATCGGCCCTTAGGTCTTTTAAGGCAAGGACCGCGTCGGCATCTACGGAAGCAGTTTCGCTTACCAATTCGACCTGAATGTATGTTTTCTTCTTAGCCTTGGTTATCTTATCGACTTCGTCAAGCCGGCTGTTTTTAACATTGTGTTTGCCAAGTGAAATACCGGCAATAGAAAATACGCTTATTTTCATTTGATCTCTCCTGAAGGATTATTATTCTTGTTTTCTGGTAGCCTGGTATTGGCTACTGATAACCGAGGCAATCTTATGAGGCACTTCTTCGTAATGAGAGAAATGCATGGCATATGCCCCTCGGCCGCCGGTAATAGAGCGCAGGTCATTAGCGTATTTAAATATCTCCGCTAAGGGGACCTGGGCCTTTACTATTTGTGATTTACTTTTTATATCCATCCCCATAATGCGGCCGCGGCGGGAATTCAGGTCTCCCGATATCGCCCCGAGATATTCTTCCGGGATGGTCACTTCTACATCCATCACCGGCTCAAGCAGGACCGGGCCGGCCTCAATTACCGCCTTCCTTAAAGCCATGGCACCGGCGATCTGGAAAGCCATATCCGAAGAGTCCACTTCATGATAAGAGCCGTCATAAAGGATGACCCGGACATCTTCTATGGGGCAGCCTGCTACCGCGCCTTCCAGGCAAGCCTGCCTGATGCCTTTTTCCGCCGAGGGGATAAAGTTTCTCGGGATGGCCCCGCCAAAAATCTTATCTACGAATTCTATTCCCCGGCCCCGCTCTAAAGGCTGGACCTCTATCCAAACATCTCCGTATTGGCCGCGCCCGCCTGACTGGCGCTTAAATTTACCCTGGACCTTAGCACTCTTGGTAATTGTTTCTTTATAGGAGACTTTTGGCGTACCCAGCTCTACTGCGACATTAAACCTTTTTTTCATCCTGCTGACCATCACATCCAAATGCAGGTCCCCTAAGCCGGATATGATCAACTCTTTGGTCTGCGGGTCATGCGTTACTTTAAAAGTCGGGTCTTCTGTAACGAGCTTATGCAGGGCCCCGGAAACCTTATCTTCGTCTTCACGGGATTTTGGCTTTACCGATGCCGATATGGCCGGCTCAGGAAAGACAATGGGATCGAATAAAAACTGCTCCTTATCCCCGGAAAGAGAATCGGACACAGCAGTCTCTTTTAATTTGGCAATAGCTACAATATCCCCACAGGAAGCAATATCAATATTTCTCTGTTCTTTCCCTTGCAGAAGATAAACCTGCCCGATCCTCTCCCTGGCTTTTTTATTGACATTAAAGAACCCTGTGTTTGAGGCGAGCGCCCCTGAAAAAACGCGTAATAAAGTAAGCTGGCCAACATAAGGATCGGATATATTCTTAAAAACAAAAGCGGCAAAGGGAGCGTCTTGCTTAAATATAACTTCTTTCTTGCCTATAGGATTACCCGGGACGGATGCCTCTATTTTCACCCGTTCTCGCGGGCTGGGCAGATACCTGATAACCGCTTCCAGGAATTCATTTATGCCTTTATCGGTTAACGCTGAGCCAGGCAATACCGGAAATATCTTGCGTTTTATTACTGCCTGTGCCAGGCCGCGGCTTATTTCATCCCCGGAAAGCTTAGCGCCTCCCAGATATTTCTCCAGAAGGTTATCGTCGCTCTCCGCGACGGCCTCTATTAATTCCGCTGAATCCAGGCGGTCTATTAATATCGCCTTCTTAGAAAGCCGGTCTTGTATATCCGCTAATGCCTTACCGGTATCCACGCCTTCTTTATCTAATTTATTTATGAATATAAGGCCGGGTAGATTGAAGTCTTCCAGTATCTGCCAGGCTCTCTCGGTCCCTACTTCAACACCACTATTGGCATCAACAACAATAACCGCGCTGTCTACCGCGCGTACACCCGAAATAACCTCACCGAAGAAATCCGCGTAACCCGGAGTATCGACAATCTGTATACGGATATTCTTGTAATCACAATACAGCAAACTTAAATTTATGGAGCTTTTTCTCTCTATCTCATCAAAACTGTAGTCACTAACAGTGGTGCCGGAGGCGGTATTGCCTTTTCTGTTGGTGGAATGGCAGAAATAAAGCAAACTCTCGCTAAGCGTGGTCTTTCCCGATTGGGCATGGCCTAAGAGAATAAAATTTCTTTTGTTCTCGATATCCATCTGCATAGGCTCATTTCCTATAAAAACAAGGATACCGTATTATATAATATCAAATTTTGGGGGTCAAGGAATAAAACGGCGGGAATCCAGCCGGGGCTAAAAACAAAACAGCTATTGTATCAGGAACACTAAAGGATGGATTACTCCAGATACGTGTAGATCTTGCCTTTGTAATTGCGTAAGACGTATTTCCCTTTTGCTTCCGAAAGGATATAGTTCGGCCCGATAGGGATTTTGCCGCCGCCGCCGGGGCCATCTATTACATAGGTAGGCAGGGCATAGCCTGAGGTGTGGCCCCTTAATTTCTCGATTATATTTATGCCGGTTGCGACCGGAGTCCGGAAATGCTGAGTCCCTCTTACAGGATCGCACTGATAAATATAATACGGCCTTACCCTTATCTGCAAGAGCTCGTGCATGAGGCGCCTCATAACATAAGGCCTGTCGTTTATGCCTTTCAATAGGACTGTCTGGCTCCCTAAGGGTATCCCTGAGTCTGCCAACATCTCGCAGGCGCTCTTGCAGCGCTTGGTGATCTCTTTGGGATGATTGAAATGTATGCTCACCCAGATAGGAGCGTATTTCTTAAGTATGTTAGCCAGTTTTTCTGTAATTCTCTGCGGCAATGTAACCGGAACCCTGGTACCTATCCTTAAGAATTCCACATGGGGAATAGAACGTATCTTCTGGATTAGATTTTCTATTTCTTCGTCCTCTAATATAAATGGGTCGCCTCCGGAAATAAGCACATCCCTTATTTTCCGGTTTGATTTTATATAATCTATCGCCGCGTCGAACCTTGAGGCGGAGTTGGTTTCCTGATGTTCGCCCACCAGCCTTCTCCTGGTGCAGTGGCGGCAATAAAGAGCGCAATGTTCGGTAGCCAACAGCAGGACCCTGTCCGGATAACGGTGCACAAGATGGGGCGCTGGACTATCCCTGTCTTCGGCGCAGGGATCAACCATTTCATGCGGCCCTACGATAGATTCAGAAATTACAGGTACGGCCTGGCGCCTCAAAGGGCAATTAGGATCTTCCGGGTCGATCAATGTCGTCCAGTATGGCGTTATGGCTATGGACAGCCTGCCGCTTGCCTTCTTTATCCCTTCCTCTTCATCGGGGCTTAATTTTATAATTTGAGAGAGTTCTTCCTTGGTGCGGACCCTATTATTAAGCTGCCAGTGCCAATCCTCCCAGTCCAGGGGATTTACATCTTTATACAGGCTTATCTGCTGGTAATCCTGATGCCTGTGCTGGGGTTTACGGGATTGCGTTTCCTGCGGTAACTTTTGATTCTCGGCTACGGCAATATTATTCAATTTAGCACCTTTCTTCGTTGGGAGGCGCTTATCAATATCGCCTCAATGAGATCTTCGTATTTCATACCCGCGGCATAAGCCATAATGGGAAAATTTGATTCCCGCGGGTCAAGGCCCGGCAAAGGGTTGATCTCTAAGACGTAAGGTACATTATCCCGGCTTAAGCGTATATCTGTGCGGGAAATATCAAAACAACCTACGGCATGGTGGGTCTTTAGCGCTGTTTCCTTGACCAGCGCTTCCGTATGCTTGTCAAGCCTGGCCGGACAATAGAATGTCGGCACAAGGCCGAGTTTCCTGTCGCCCTGGAACTCTTTCATCCTCCAGGAATAAAAATATTCTCCGCTATCCTTACAAGTTGAGAAATCTATCTCTAAAATCGGCAGTATCGTGGTCTTGCCGTTCTCTAGAATTCCCACGGTCAGTTCTTTCCCGTCGATAAACTCCTCGACTAAGGCTTCCTGCCTATATGAGCCGATAATTTCTTTGATCTTCCTGAACAACTCATCTTTGGTGTTTACGACATTGGATATATTAATGCCTTTGGCCGAACCCTCGCAATTAGGTTTTACTATTAAAGGGAACTTAAGCGCGGAGTCCAATTCCTCATTACCCTTGGTAAAAACCTGGAAGCTCGGAGTGGGGATATTTTCCGCTTTTAATATCTTCTTGGTTAACGCTTTATTCAGCGCCAAAGCCAAAGAAAATGTGTTAGAGCCGGTATAGGGGATATTTAAATAATCGAGTATGGCCGGAACCTCTGACTCACGGAACTTGCCGCGTTTGCCTTCGGCAATATTAAAGACCATGTCCACGCGGTTGTTTTTAAAATACGAGAACAAGCTGGGATATTCCACATCAATGGCCTCAACAGCATGGCCTTTTGTCCTGAGTGCCAGGATAATCGCGTTTATTGTCTCTTCAGAGTCATGCTCTGAGAAATAGTCCTGGGGTTTTGTCTCGTCTTTTTTCTTAAGATTATAGGTTAAAGCGATCTTCACCTTGGGGAGTTTCTCCTAATTAAGGTTGTGCCTTTTAAGCGCGCTATCCAAGATCCTGCCGATCATCTCCTCATAAGATATGCCGATAGTATTGGCTACCAGCATAAATACGTCTTCCGTAGATAAGGAAGGCAGGGGGTTTATTTCCAGTACTTGCGGAGAGCCGGCATTATCTACCCTGAAATCAACCCTTCCGAAATCCCGGCATTCCACCGCCTTGTAAGTCTTTAAAGCCAGATCGGAGAGCCGTTTCTTTAGATCCTGGCTTATCCGCGCCGGGCATATATATTCCAACCTGTCGGATGTGATGCGGGCGAATGTATAGAATTTATCATTTAGTTTGAGCCTTCCATCAATTTTGATCTGTACGGGAGGCAATGCTTCAGGAGGATCGTTACCGATCACAACCACGGTAAATTCCTGGCCGGAAATAAACTCTTCTATCAACGCGGGCTGTTTATAAGCGCCCACGATGTATTCAACCTGTTTTCTTAATTGTTCTAAATTCTCTACGCGTGAATCTTCGCTTAGGCCTTTAGACGAGCCTTCAAACCGCGGCTTGACAATAAGCGGGAATTTGCAATGGTCGATATTCACTAGTTCCGCGGGGTTTTTTACTTCAAAAAATTTCGGGGTAGGGATCTTTTCGGCGATAAAGATCTTTTTTGCCATGATCTTGTCCAGAGTAAGGCTTAAAGTCAAGGCATCCGCTCCGACAAAAGGTATGCCTACCATCTCTAACAGGATCGGGACCTGAGATTCCCTGTTCCTGCCTGATATCCCTTCTGAAATATTAAAAACGATGTCCACGCCAAGGTGGTCTATCTTTTCTAAAAGGCTGGAAACATTGCCGATCTTTTTTACTTTAAAACCGCAAGACTCGATAGCCTCGGCAATGACGTCTATGGTAGTAGGATGATCGAATTCCGCGTTGGCGTCAGGGGGATCCCCTTCTTTAAACGCGTAATCTGTTTTTAAATCGTATGTTAAACCGACTGTTTTCATATGAGTATAAAAATTAAGGGCTCTTCCCTTGATTAGAGCCCTTAGATCTTGCCTAGTTTTTCCAATTTATTTATTTAACCTCCTAAGAATATCCTCAACATATTGTATTTACATTATTTTTTATCACAACATGTTGCCCTTGTCAAGAATTTTTTATTTTTTAGCGCCCTCCCGGTCTTTTGTTTTATCGACGAGTATGCTGACCAGCCTCCGAAAATATTTTATCAACTGCGGCCTGAACAATAAAATATAGCTCCACATAATAAAGTCGTATAAGAATATGCAGGGGAAATGCGATAAAAACCCCGGGCAGGACTCATTTTTAACCATACAAAGGTAGCGGTTCTTTATTAGATCAAAATGCAATTCGTCGCTAAGATATCTCCGGGCGAAAGGCTTGCCTATCCCGCGGTTTTTTCTTGCCGTAGCCCCCCTTTTATGATAGGCGACCGCATAAGGCACATAATACCCCCTCCAGCCGATACGCTGGGCTCTCCAGGCGATATCTAAATCTTCGTAAAAAAAGCGGAAGCAGGGATCAAAATAGCCGCCTTTTTCTTTAACCGCTTCCAGCATTTCTTTCCGGTAGAAAGCGACCGCTCCGTTTACACCGAATATATACTCTTCTTTCTCAAACTGACCCCTGTCTTTTACCCCGTATCCTCTTTCTTTAGCTGTGCGGTAAAGGCTTAAGAATAAACCTGCGCTATCTATGGTTTGTTTATCTGCGCGTAAGATCTTCCCGCTTACCATGCCTACCTTTGGATCAATAAAAAATCCGTTTAAGGCTTTCTCAATAAATTCTTTTTCCAAAACCACATCATCATTAAGGCAAAGCGCGAATTCCCCCGTGCTTTGCTTTAGGCCCAGATTCAAAGCCTGGCAATAGGAAATATCTTGCTCCTGCGGGTACAACTTTAAGCCGGAATAGCGCTTAATAACGCCTTGGCTAAAATTATTATCGAGGGAATTATCAATTACTATGGTTTCAATACTTGGGTAAGTCTGATCCTTTACGGAAACCAGGCAGGATTCCAGATAGCCGTTTTTTCCGCCGGCTACAATAATAACACTGACTATTTCTTTTGACGTAAGGCCCATATTAGGATAAAATTATAACATAATGTTTGAGGCATTGCTAACCTTAATCTTTTTCCGGCCGTTTGTTTCCTCGCTTACTTTCCTGGTTTTCGCTTATGAAAATCTTGCCTATTCTATTCTGCTCCTTGGTTTTCTTGTCTTCTGGATACTGATAAAAGGTATTAATTTTAAACAGGTCGCGCCGATAAAATATCCATTAATACTTTTTCCCCTGGCCCTGCTTATCTCTTTGATGTTCTCTCAAGACAAAATAATCAGCGTAAAAGAATTATATAAATACGTAACCGGGATATCGCTACTCTTGGTCAGCGCCTCTTTAACCTGTAAGGACCGGAGGCGGCTTATTCTCTGTATAGTCATCTGCGGTTTTTTAGTCAGTCTTTTTGCAATATATCAATATTTCTTTGGTTTTCAGCGCCTTTTAGAATATATTACCGCGCAAGGCATTAGGGATCCATTCGTCTTAGATTATGTAAGCAGAAAACGGGTATTCTTCCCTTTTGTCACTCCCAATATTCTGGGTGGTTATTTAGCTATGATTATACCGCTTGCCTTAATACACAAGAATACAAACTGGCTCATCATTCCTTTATCTTTGGCTCTCCTGCTTACAAGATCTTTGGGCGGGCTGTTAAGCTTATTCTTAGGATTGGCAATATATTTCTATCTGCGGGGAGGATCAAGAAAAAAAGGCGTTTTAATTCTTTCCGGTTTATTGATAATTATCGCGTTGATCGTAGCCGCAAGAACCTCTGCCTCAAAACAACACATTCAACCTATTTTTTCCGGTATGATGAGATGGGAATACTGGAAGGATACTTTAAAAATAATTAAAGCGGCGCCTCTTACCGGAGTGGGATTAGGGAATTTTAACCTCCCGCAGGCCCGTTACGCCCATAATTCTTATTTGCAAATATGGGCAGAGATGGGCTTCCTGGGGATTCTTTCATTTTTATGGCTGATCGCCGCGGCATATAAATCCGCGTTAAATAATTACGGCAGGATTTCCGATAAGAATATGATTGCGGGTTTACTCTGCGCGAGCGCTGTTTTCCTTATCCATAATATTATGGACTTTACCTTTTTCCTGCCTGAAACAGCGTTTATCTGGTGGATAATTACTGGCTGCCTATTTTCTTTCCATTCACAATCGCAGAAATAAGCTCATAGATCTTTATTGAGGTGCTTTCTTTCTTCGTATCTGCCTCATATTCTGTAACAATACAGAACGCCTTAACCTTTCCTACCCCAGAAGCAAGCCAGATACTGCAATCCTCGCTGCTATGATTACCATTTTCTTCTTTTGTCTTCAAAGAAGAAGCAAATTTCAAACAATCAGAAAACTCGCCAGCAGGGACACTGATCTTTTCTTTATTTTCCAGGATTATCCTGCTTGTTATTTGGGCCGATCCTTGCTTGACCGCTTCCTTATCATAGCTTATAAGGTTGCCTGAATACGCCTTCTCTTCGCTTTCGTTTATGTTCGGGAAAATTACCATGGGAGGGTCATATACATCCGAATAATCGCCTTCCGCCTCTTTATATATTTTTATTCCTTCCGGATCTATGACGATACAGCTATAATCTTCCGGGGATCCCTGCTTTATTGTGCTGCTATTGTTTATTTTCTCATCACCCAATATCTCTAGCGTTACTTCTTCCTTTGCGCCATCCCTGATAATAGAATATTCCCAGCTGCTGTTATCGGCTAAAGGGTAATATTCTTCTAAATTATAAGCATTTGCCAATTTAGCTGTTGGTAGAACTAGCATTATTATGGCGAAAATAGTAGCGCCTTTAATAAATCTTAAATTATTGCTTCCCATATTTTATGGCCCCTGTTTTCTTAAAAAGCGATGATTAATTGAATATAACACAAAAATTCAGTTTCGGCAAGTAAGTAAAGCACTCTGCCATTTAAGAATTTTCGGCACACTGAGGCTGGATTTATCAGTAAAATCCTCATTGCCTTAAGGTCCTTATACGGCCGTAAAATAATCTTATTCCCCAGAGAATCATCCTGGGATTCAGCCTAAAGATATAAAAAGGATTTAAGTAATATTTAACAAATGCCCTGCGTATAAATTTATCTATTGTATTTGAATCAACCGTAAAGTTATTTTGATAAAACCAGGTACCCTTATAAGGCACTATCCTGTGAAACGAAACAAAATCGGGATTTACTTTTTTGACAAACTTAAGGATTCTTTCTCTGTCGCTATTTGTTTCATTGGGCAATCCAAAAAGGACAAAAGCAAGGATTTTTATACCAAACCGCCTGCACAGCTTTATTGCTTTATCTATCTTGTCCAGCGTAATATTCTTATTAAGATAATCCAATGATTCTTGTAAGCCTGTCTCTATCCCCGCGTGTATTATTTTACATCCGGCCGCTTTCATTTTCTCTAGAATTTCCGCGTCTAAAAGATCCAGGCGGGTCTGGCAGGTCCATCTAAACCTATACTGTTTCTTGATAAGGTATTCGCAAAGTCCTTCTACGATCGGGCGGTTTGCGAGAAAATCCAAATCTATGAAGTAACCCGTCCTTACATTATGTTCCTCTATAGCCGTGGTAACCTCCTGTAATACTTGTTCTTTAGATTTAACCCTTAATCCTTCCGCGTACATGACTTTATTACAAAATCTGCACGTAAATTTGCAACCCCTGGCTGTTTCAAAAAGCGAGAAATTCCCTCCCAATATTTCATAAAAATATCTTGAGAAATCTAATAAATGATAGGCGGGAACAGGTAATTTTCTTAAATCTAATAATCCTCCCTGCGGAGTATTAATTATCTTGCCGCCTTCCTTAAACGTTATACTTTTTATTTTTGACAAATCGCCCCCCCGGCAGATCTCAAGAACTGGATATTCAGGCTCGCCCCTTATTATTGCTTTTACTTTTGTTAAATCCATGATTCTTTCTGGCTCAATTGTCCCATGGTAGCCCATTATGTAAACTTCATCGTTTGATTGCCTTACATAATGAACCGTTTCTAGAAAAAACGAGGTGTCAATATTGGGGCACTGCCATTTATCTAAAGAAGACGATGTAATAAATATTTTGTTGTAGCCCTTCCCTAAGAAACTGTTTATTTTATTCGGCGCAATACGCCTGGCATGGGCATCAAGAATAGTTACCCTATGCCCCTCTTTTTCCAGGAGGGCTGCGCAATTAAGTAAGCAAAGCGGCGGCCAAATACGATTATAAGCGTATTCGCCCTTACTATACGGGTATTGCCAATAGGGGTTAATCAAAAGGATATGCATATTTAATATTGCTCCTCAATGAACCCGGATGGATCTTGAGGAATCTTATTAATATTGAGCGCTCTAAAAGCAGTTAAGAAAAAAATGATCCCCAGGCTAATAAATAACAGACTAAAAATAAAATGATTACGGATTGAAAATAATAACCCTGAAAGAAATACAAAAACCCCCGTAAATAAGAAAATGACAATGCCCCTTCTTGATATGAATGCGAGTTCCAAAGCTAGAAGATCAAAAAGCGCTTTAAAAATTCTTGCCACTTTATAGTTAGAATAACCGAATACGCGCTGACGATGCCTGATTTCAATTTCGCACATAGAAAACCCCATTTTATCAGCAATAACCGGTATAAATCTATGCGCGCCATTAAACAGCTTAGTGCTAATCTTTTTGGCAGGCTCATTTCTGTAGGCTTTAAAAGTACAGCCAAAATCATGCAATTTTATACCGGTTATTCCTGAAAGGAAGGCATTGCCGAAATATGAAGGCAGCACCTTAGTTAAAAAATTATCTTTCCTGGATCTTCTCCATCCACAAACAATATCATGATTGTCCATAATCTTTTCTAGGAATCCAGGAATATCTTTCGGATCATTCTGAAGATCACCATCCAGCGTTATTATGATACTGCCTTTGCTTAACTTAAAACCCATTGATATCGCGATTGACTGGCCATATTTCTGTTTAAACTTAACCAGTTTGAAATTATTAAATCCGTTTCTTAACGCGCGTAGTGTGCCGAAGGTATTATCTTTACTACCGTCATCTATAAAAATAAGTTCGTAGCTTAAATCCATCCGGGATAAAACCTCTCTTAATTCTAAACAAAGAATCTCCAAGCTCGCTTCTTCATTACGCAGGGGAATAATAATTGACAGGTCTATCTTTTTATTTACCATAATCTAATCCGGATATTATCTTAATATACTAAAAAGGCAAATTTTGCAATATAGTTATATAGGCATCATTGGGATCCCAGCAAGCCGGGCATTCTTTTTGTTTTATCGCTTGCCTGACCCTCTGAGTAGTTGCTCCTTTTAATATCTTGTCCAATTCAAAATTGTTATCTTTAAGGGAACCCAATATCACCGGCCACATAATGCAGGGTAAAACATTTCCATAAGGGTCGATGCCTACACTGGACCAGGAACTATAACATGGCAAAACCTGCTTAGGGGGGCTCTTAAAATATCTCCTGGATAGCCTGATGTAGATTTTTTGTATTAACCAGCGCGGATCCCAGCAGGGAATTGCTTTATCGATTAGTTTAAGGGTTTCTAAAATCTTTGGACGGGGAATACAGGAGGCCGCGAGATTGCTTGTTTTGTCGTAATTAAAATGGCCCGATTCTAAAACAAAACTGGTCATAAATTTTATTTTTTCTTCCCTGGCCTGTTTTAGAAAAGATCCGGCCTCTTCTATATTTTCTGAACTAATGGTCATATTTTTTAAGATTTCTAAATTCCTGTAGCGCGACTTAAGATCTGAAAGAGCCTTTATGGTTCTAACCACTTTTGCGTAGCTGCCGTTTACCCCTCTGGAATAATCGTGGGCCTGCTCGCTTCCGTCGCAACTAATGGATACCTGCAGCTTGATATTCTTTCTTACGGACTTTAAAATACTGGCAGTGGAATCGCGTACCTGTTCTGGCAATGTCCCGTTGGTATTTATATTTATAGCGAATAGACTCTTACAGTGCTTTGAAGCCAAAATTATAAGGTCTTTTAAGTCCTCTCTTAAAAATGGCTCGCCTCCGGAAATTGATAAAATAGACAGGTTCTTCCCAAGTTTATATAATAGCCTCTCCCAACAGGAAATGCTAAGCTCTTCTTTCCTTTTTAAAGGGTTAGATTGATAAATTTTCCAAATGCCGCAGTGCTTACAGCGGCAATTGCATGCATGGGTCAGAAAAATCTTTATCCTGTAGGGCAGCCGGAAAGGCTTATTTAAAGACCTGTCCAATTTAGAGGCCAAAATATTACCACAAAGCAAAAGGCATCTTTTGATATCCATATTTTATTTCTCTAGCCCAACGCATATCTTATCAAGAAAATAAATGTAAGAGCGCTGATCGCTAACCCTGCGTAAAAAGATACCGGCGCATATCTAAATTTCACGTTATAGATACCTGTTTTTTTAAGCCCGACTGAAATTAAACCGTTAAAATTACTTACTAATCCGTGATCGCATCTCCATCCCCGGTAGTAGCTTTGATTCAGCAGTAAAATGTCTGGCTGCTTTATATTTACCCTGACAGTAAATTCATTAATCCCGAATTTGACTTCTTCAACACTATTTATTTCTTTCAAAAAATAAGACTCCCCTCGATAGTCATTGTTTAAGATCCCGCTTGCGTCGGGTAAAAGAGTGGTCTTTGCAGCCGCATTTTCAGGAAGACGCAAGTCTGTTTCCCAGTTTATTGTCCCTACCCCCCGGAAAGTATTTATATATTGCTGGTATTCAGGCCAGGGCTCCTTTCCCTTAGCCAGGTTAACCTGATAAAAATTATCCGCCTGGACCAGATTCGAAGGTTCTTTAAAAGATATTCCCTTAAACCAGTTTCTGTGCAGGAAATAAATATGGAAAATAAAAACCAGGCAAATCGCGTAGATGGGAACCTTTAACAAAAGAGAATATTTTTTTCTTATTACATTAAAGAAACCCGCGCTGATCAGACAGATCAAAAAGAGCACTACGGGAAAATAATACGCCTTAGGGTCGCCCATAGAGTGAAAAATAGGGGCGCCCCAAATGACCTTGTTTAAATCTAATGGGCTGTTCGGCCCTAATGACAAAACCAAAAAAATAATTAAAATAAAAAATAATTTAATTACCGGGTTTTTCCGGTTAAAGACCACGCTGAATGCAGCCAAAATAACCGGAATAAAACCTATATAATAATAGTTGGGGCTTAGAATATTCTTCTCTGCGGAAGGGATAAAAAGCATTTGCCGTATCTGGTTGAAAGCCAATGCATTATTAAATACGTTTTGATAATCGGCAGCCCGGTTGTTTACATTGAACAGTTCCCATACCGGTAATATTTTAAGCATGGACATTAAAATAGAAAAAATAAATAAAAAGCAGCATCTCTTCAGAGTAGAAATATTAATTCTTCCTGTTTTTATGCTTGATCCCAAAGAATCAATAATTGAAAAAAGTAATATAAATAAGTAAATTACTGCCCCCTTTAGCGAACCTCTCAATAATATTAAAGAGGCTAAGAAAACAGCTAACACAAATAACTTCTTATTTTCTTTTGATTTGATGAACAAAGCGAGTAATAAAGGAAGGTAGAAAAAATGCATGGATGTAAAAAGGCCCCCCTCTATGATATTTATGCTATACCCGCCAAAAACAAATATTGCTGAAGAGAAAAAACTGCCGAATTTACTAAAACCCAGAACTTTATTAGCCAGATAAAACATTCCCAAGGCGCCAATTAACATATATATGAATACCAATACCCTTAGGCCTTCCCAAGTCCCAAAAGTTAAGAAAAGAAAAACCCAGGGAGTAACAGCACTACCTTCAGGATAGGAAATAATAGGATACCCTCCTCCAAAAAATGGGCACCACAAAGGAAAGGCATGGAACTCCTTAATTGATTTTACGGTGGATAATTCCCAGGCCGCATGTTCTAACCAGTCCTCTTCCATATGAATTTTATGGATATTGCCCACTAACGGCCAAAGGAATGTAATTACTAAAATTATCAATACGGCTAAGGCAACATAATTTAAAACGCGTGGCCTTTTTTCTGATCGCATAATAATATAGAATTTATGTAAGGCTGTTGACGGCATGGGCAATTATAGTTATTTCCTTGCTACTTAGATCATCGTACATGGGTATCTGCAGGGCGCATTTGAATACTTGTTCTGTTACAGGGCACGGATAATCATCAATCAAGGTTCCTGAGCAATTATTAGTTATTTCGTCTTCTATCCCGATATCAATTCCGTAGCGCAGCATCTTGATCCTTGCCTTATCGGCGTATTTAACAGGCAATCTTAAAATATAATAATAATACACCCTTTTACCTATGGATCTGTCTCTTTGCGGATAGACATCGGCCTTAAGGCGCCTGGTTATCTCATCTGCGATGTGTTGTCTTTTTGTATTTCTCTGCTCTAAATATTCTAATTGCCTTAATCCTAATAAAGCCTGTAATTCAGTAAAGCGTAAATAGCCGATCTTGCTTTTAAGCCGCAGGGAAAAATAGATCTTTTTTGCTACCCATTCTACAGGCTTGAATCTTAAAAAGAAAAGCAATATAGGATAGGCCGGCGACTTAGTGAAAAGATGCTCTAAGTAAGTAAACAGGGCCTTAACCATAACTTTATTTTTATCAGTCCGGTATTTATTCAGCTTTTGTCTAATTTTACAGGCTAATTCTTCGTTATCCGTTGTGACCATCCCTCCGTCAAAGGTATTGATGAGCTTTGTGGACTCAAAACTGAAGAATCCCGCTTCCCCTAAAGAGCCTACCTTTTTTCCTCCATATTCCGCTCCGCAGGCATGAGCACAGTCCTCGATTACTTTTAAATTATATTTTCTTGCGATATTTGATATTTTACCCATATTGCACGGGAGCCCAAAGATATGCGTTGCGACAATAACTTTTGTTTTTTCTGTAATTCTGCCTTCTATTAAATCCGGATTTATATTAAATGAGTCCCCGTCTATATCAATTAATTTTGCCTTTAACCCCTTATCCGCTATCAAATAAATTAAATTTTTTAAAGTATAAGCGGGCATGATAATTTCATCTCCGCTATTTAACCCCAGTGAATCTAAAATTAAGCCGAAACCATTCCTGCCTGAACAGGTAGCAACCGCAAATTTGACTCCGACATATTGCGCGAATTTCTTCTCAAATAGTTTGACATGGCGCTCTTCTTTGTTTTCCTTAGAAAAATACATCGCCAATATGTCTTTTATTTCCCCTTTATAGAAACGGCGTATCCTGCGCTTAATCATAACCTATATATACATCCTATTATAATTTCTCGCACCTGCTACAACCAGGCATATTTATTTCTTTCTTTAAAATACGCCTGAAACCCCTGAATTTTTCATTATTCCAAATGCCCTGTATCGTATCCTGATGTATATTCCCCATGCTGACCATAAAACGCGCGCAGGGATAAACTTCTCCCCGCGGGGAAATCCTAATGACGTTCCAAGGGAAAAAGCATCTTCTTTGGCAATTAAAGCCATCCTCAGACCAAAGGCTTATTTCTTTTTCACTTAAATCCGGTTTTAATAACAGTTTCACCTTTTTTCTATTCGCGTATTCTCTTATTTTGCCTAACTCTTCTGACAGGCTTTTTGGATATTTGTTACCGGGCTCATAAGAATACGCCTGATACCCGCAGCTTACCTGCGGGAACATTCTTTTAAAATTATCTTCATAGGCGCTTAATTCTTCTTTTCTAAAAAACCTGATGAATTCTAAACTCATACAGTCAACTCTTAAATTATTTGCTATGTCAACAAGGCCAAGTAAATGTTTAATGTTTTCATCCAATATTACTGTATTTATTATCAGCCTTGGCCTGATCTTCGGCGGCTTTCCTGATAAATATCTAATATTACTGTAAACCTTTTCAAAAGTTCCTCTTCCTCTGGAAGAATCATGAATGTCTTTCGGCCCATCCAAAGAAAAGAATATATAATCTAATTTTAATCTAACCAGCTCGTCTGATATAGCTTCATTCAATAATGTCCCATTAGTAAATAATCCACATTTGAAATTTCTCCCTTTTATAAGCCCTATGATATCTAACAAATCCTTTGCTAACAACGGCTCGCCTCCTGTCAGAAAAAAGGTTGGGTCATTTTTATCAACATATCCCAGCAGCTTCCGCACATCACTTGATTTTAAATACTGCCCGCTATTAGCACTATTGTTGTTTATCGTAGATCTTAAATAACAGTACCCGCAAGAAAGATTGCAATTATAATTTAAATCCAGGGTAATGTTGACAGGAAAGGGCGCGCGTCCTTTACTAAAAATATATAAAAATAAGAAGCCGGGCAGATGGGATAAGAATTGTTTTAATGAGACCGCTTTAATAATATATATGTTATAAAATTGCCGGTTTATCTTCTTAAGTATATCTTTAAATAAATTCATAATCCCCCGTAAAGGAATAACTTGTCTTCCCAATAATTCCGCCTTAACGTAGTATGTATAATATTTTCTGCCTTCTCGTCGTAATCTCTGGCGAGCTTACTATCGCCTTTTAAAGCGTATATCTGGCTAAGATATTTATAAGCCAGAGGAGAATCGGGATTTATCTTAATCGCCTTAGTAAGAAGCATTTCGGCCTTACCCAGTTCATTCTTATATAAGGATATCCGTGCCAGGTCGACAATCCCTTGCACAAAACCCGGATTTGAATTTATTGCCTCGCTTATTTCGGATTCGGATTTTTGTAAATCTCCTTTTGAAATATAAATTATACCCGAGTAGTAATGAAACAAAGCCGGGCTAAAATTCTCTACTTTGGCTTCTCTAAGTTCTTTTCTTGCCAGATCGGGAACCTTATTCTTTAGGAAGCCTAAACTTTTGTTTAGATGGCCCATGCTTTCGTAGAATGGAGATTTTCGATCATTATAAGATAATATTGACTCTAAAGTTTTTGCATAAAACGGATCAAGTTCTAATGACCTTATCCATGTCTTTTCGGCCGCTTTCTTGAAGCCGGACCTATAAATACCTTCTGCCAGATAATTATGGATTCTTACTTCATTTGGGCATATGTCCAAGGCGACATAGCATCGCGCCATTGCTTTTTTGTAATCAGGGTATATATTCATCCTCTCTAAAGACCCCTTTAAAAACTTATCCTGGTATCCTTTATTTAGATACAGCTCTATGAAATAAGCATCATAATCAACAAAAGTAGCAAAACGATGGGGTGGATAGGTTGTTTTATCAGGCAAAGCAAAGACTATCGCCTCACAAAAAATAATAGTAAGTATTATATATATAAGATACCTAATAACATACCTTGATTTTTTAGCTAATTCATGAAACATCATTGCTGTTAAGATAATCGCGGGCATGAAACTTAATTTTGACCAATATGCTTCACCCCAGATAAAACTATTTGTCTTAATGAAAGTAAAGATCATTATCTGTGTTCCGGCAAGTAAAAATAATAATCTCACAAAATATCCTTTTAGGTTCTTAAGAGAATAAATTATGCCTATAAATAAAACTACCCCGCTTAAGGGGCTCATCAAAGGCGCATCACAATTTACCGTCATACGGTAATCTAAATGTAATATCCGGCTCACGGGTTCTATCAAAAAGAAATTGACTCCCGTAAAAGTCGGAAGGAAACTCAATTGGACATACCCGGGCTGAGTAAAGTATTCCAATGAGGTCCCTTTGGTTTTTATAAGGATTAAATGGCTGGCTACAAAAATTATAAATACAAAATAACTGAAAGCGATCTCTTTGCTGGATGCCCATTTTCTGTATGGAGGCGCGGTTAAAAGGAATAAGTAGAATACGGGGACAAAAACAACCGCTTGCTCCTGGGCCATATATGATAGGATCCAAATCAAACCCAAAAACCAAAGCATGCTTCTTTTATAATTAACGCCTTCCCAAAAAACATAGATAGATAATGTAGACAGCAACAAAATGATACCGGTATTATCAGCTATGCCGGAATAGGCAATATGGAATTGATTAAATGCCAGGAGGATTAAAGCGTATATGGCAATGCTTCTTGAAGATTTCGCGAGGAATTTATAGATAAGGATCAGATTTAGAAAACCCAATACAACAAAAAAGAATCTTATGCCCAACGCGTTTTCTCCGAATAATTTCATACCTAACAAAACAGGTAAATCGGTAAGAATAATGTGGTTATCAAGTACATTCTCTAAAGGAAAAAAGAACCTCTCTAAAGATAAAGAGATACTTTTAACAAAAATTACATGCGCCTCTTCTACCCCCAAAATAGGTAAATATGTCAACGAAAATGACAGCCTAAGAAAAAAACCAATAAACAAAAGTAACGCGATACCGACTTTAATTTTATTATCGAACAATCTCTTCATAATATCAAATCTCATTGTAAGCCGCTGGCCCCAAAGATTGGATCATTGCCCAACCAATGGGCCACGGAAGGGACCCCTTTTAATCCTAAAGTTAATTCTAAGATAGTCCAAACATGCGAGATCCCTACATAGACGAGGATCAAAGTAAATATTATTTTTGCGGCTGTTCTTCTTTCCGAAAGCCATTTAAAAACTGCTATTATTAAAGCTGGGGTAATATAAACCAAATGATAGGTCTGCCGAAAGTCAATCCAGGTAAATGCGATCGCTCCAATTATAAACCATAGCGAAAATATTGTTTCGTTCCTGTAAGAATTAAATATAAATCTTAAGTAATATACTACCGCGTATAAAGAAAGCAAAAATAAGGGCCAGCCAAGATAGCCGCCATAAGTTAGCCATAGTTTGCTAACAGATAAATATCCTGTATAGCCAAATTCATTTATATGCAAAACCCTATCAAGAAAATGGTAAAGGAAATGATCGATAATAAACATTCTTGCGTCTATCATTAATCCGTAGATCCAATAAGCCAATACGCCAAGGATAAATCCAATAAAAATATAATTACCGAACACACTTTTTAGTATGGGCCTCTTTTCATTATTTTTTACAGCTAATATAAAATCCCTCGCCAAGATAGCCATTATTAAAATAAGGGTTTTATGATCGCTTACGGCGCACAAAAAACCAGAAATAAATAACGGCAGCCTCATCTCCTTTTTTTTGCCGGCATTATTATTGTAACTATAGTATAAATACGCGGCAGCGATGATCGCGAAACTGGTTATTGCTTCGTAATCTGTAATAGAAAGAGATAATAATATCTCTGGGATAGCCAGATAAAGCAGGCTTCCAAATATACTGAGAAAATAAGAACCGGTGATTTGCAAAATAAAAATTAATAAAACAATAACTGTTAAAGCGGTAAAAAGGAACTGCGAACTTCTCGTACTAACCAGGTATGGAGATTGCCAAAACCGCGCGTAGCAATTCTCTGTTATGTTCCAGATTTCCGCTTCTCTAACCCATTTATAATCAATGCCATCTTTTTGTCCAGAGAGCCCTTCTGTATAATCGGTTCTGGCCTTTGGGGGAATAAATCTTGCTTTGCCAAGCGTAACTTCTCCGGTAATCTCTGAATTAAGCCTGGCCTTATCACCCTCTAAGCCTATAATACTGTATTCCTTGGTCCTGTTATCGGAGAATAAAAGAGTTATTTTTTCTCCTACAAAAGGTTTCCGTCTTTTTATACCGTTAACCTCAAGTGAAGCATCATAATAATATTTAACTCCTTCCAGATTATCGAAGAATAAAATTGTATTCGCGGCGCAGAAAGCAGGTAACAGGGGATGGGAAAAATTATAAGTGGTCTTTCTGTCAGTAAGCATGCCCGGGGTAAGGTAATGAACCAAGCTATAGGCAGTGCCTTGTAAGTCCAAATCGCTGTCCGCGTATGGTTGAGCGGCAACATAAGTACTAAACATATAAGCGGCGGTATAGGTTAAACAAAAGAGGGGGATCAATATTTTATAGTTTTTGATCTGCGCCTGGTGAAAGCCGCTAAATAGTAACCCGATATTAGTAATAACTGCTAAGAAAATAAACAACCCCCAAGAATTTACCGTTAGATTAAAAATTAGATGGCCCAATAACCCAACCAGGGATATAACAATTGAAAAACATAAAATAATCAATATATAAGATACCGTGTCATAAAATTTTTGTTTTAAGATACCCGCCCACGCGACTCCGGGGAGAACGAACAAGATAAGATTGGATACTATTGATAAGAAATAATTATCTAGGCGGATAAAATAATGTAGATAGTATATAAAAAAGCACGCATTAAATAGAAAAATATATATATATTTCCTCATTCTTATAATCTTATCCCGAGCCTTTCTTTCAAACTCCATAACGAATTCTTAATTATCGAATGTCCAAACGAGAGGCGCCATTTCCTGTGGCAATTGCTGCAAAGAGTTAAATTGCCATACTCCCTGTTTACCAATTTGCTTCTTAAATTAACCATCCTTTGGCCATTCCATAAGCTAGAAAGGTCAGGATTATCCTTAAGGTCTCCAATTATATAAGAACCGTTAAAATCATCGCAGCAACCTGTTACTAAACCGCTCGACAAGACTGTAATCTCAGCCCAAGGCACTAAGCAATGAATATGGTTATCTTGGTTTTTATGCCATTTATCTCTGGAATCAATCCCCGGCCAGCCGTGTAAGGGAACCCCATTAATATCATCGCAACCCAGCTTTCTCATTTTCTTAACAAATCTTTTCTTCTCCCCCTTATCATAACCAAGGTCTATAAAATTTATACTTACATACGGCTTAGTTTTCTTAAGAGAACGCCTTAAGCCCACAAAATAGCCGATATTATCCAGGACACTATTATAAGACGCCCCCTGTTTTATTTCTTCATATTTTTCTTTAACAACGCCATCAAAAGAGATAACTATTACATTAAGCCCGGACAGGATAAGCTTTTTTGAATTATCTTCATCGAGCAAAGTACCATTTGTGAAAATCCTTGTCCATATGCCGGCCCTCCCTGCGTAAGAAATCATTTCTGGCAATTGTGGATGTAAAAGCGGCTCGCCCACCAGATATAGTTCTAGCTGTCTTATAAATCCACTATTAGAATCAATGATTTTTTTATAAAGCTCAAGAGGCATATAGCTTCTTTCTCTAACCATGGTTTTATTGCAACACATAACACATCCAAGATTACAGGAATTAGTAGGTTCAATCATTACCACCAAAGGACGGTAATGGCATAAGGTTTTCTTTCTAAAATAGCTAACTACGAATTTTATACTATCAATTATTCCCAGCCAAAAATTCATTTATTTTCCCCGCAAGATTAATCTTGTTATTCCAAGTAATTCTAAAAATACAGTTGGATTGTATAAATAAAAAAACAGGTAATTAAAGATATGCTTTACTACAAAAATGGGCCTCAATAGAAAACTCGCATAAAAGATACTCTGTGCCTTTTCTAACTCCCCGTTGCTCATGGCACTTAGATTAATCAGGGGTTTATCATAATGATACATTTTTGAAAATGGAATGCCCTTGAGCTGGTCCTTAAATAAGCTGTATGCCGAGGAACCGGGAAAAGGTATGAAGTAAGCAACCTGTATTACGTCCGGGGAAATGATTTTTGCAAAATTAATACTTTCCAGGAGATCATCTTTTGTTTCGGTGGGGCTGCCGACTATAAAAAGACCGACCGTAGCTATGCCTACAGAACGCGTTCTGCCTATAACATGGCGGACTCTCTTTAACCAAAGACCGCTGTTTCTTGTTTTAGAGAGAATCTCCAGAACCCTCTTTGAGCCTGTCTCGATTCCAAACCTAAGCAATAAACACCCTGCTTTCTTCATTAGCTTAAGAAGCGCGAAATCTACCTCATCAATCCTGGCATGAGCAATCCATTTTATTTTAAGCTGCCTTGACTCAATCTCATCACATATCGCCTTCACATGGTCTCTTGAGCTGGTGAAATTGTCGTCATCAAACGTGATTACATTTGCGCCAAAATCTGATAAATGCTCCATTTCATCCACCACGTTTGTCGCCGACCTCCCGCGGAACCTATTGCCGTAACTTTCCCTCATTATTTGGGAACAGAAAATACAATGATGCGGGCAGCCTCGGCTGCTTAACATATGCCCCCATACCACTTTTTTATTCAATTTTAAAGGATAGACAAAATTATACGCCTCTAAAGAACCGGGGGCGTATATAGGGAACGGCAGGCTATCCGGATCAGATACTTCCATTAATTTTGTTTTGAAAATATCCTGATTATAAAAGTTTTTTAATTCCTTGATATCAATGCCGTCATTTATTTTTCTAATGATAGAGGCGATCTCTATTTCTGCCTCACCTCCTAATAGAATATCAAATAAGGGATTGAAATCCTTATACTTTTCGATATCGGCAGAAATTTCCTGCCCTACGCCAAATATAAGGATACTCTTACCAATCGTGCCTTCTCTTAATATCCTGCAGAATCTCAAACTCTGCTCCACATCCAATGTTGAAATGGAAATTACTACTATATCCGGAGCCCAGGTTTTTATATTTTTAACAATATCCTCAAAAGACAGCCTGGTTATCCTTTGGTCTATCAGTTTGACATCACAGAAATCTTCTTTTTTCAAGAATGCTTCAATATATTTGAGGATATAAGGGGGCCTGAAGCCGATAGGATGATAACTATATTCAAAAACAGGGGGTTTTAGACGCAAAAGCGCAACTTTGCCCATTTTTCTTTTATTTTCGGCTATATTCATTATCATCTTGTAAGAAATAAAATATTCAAATAAGCGACCTGCGGTTACACAAACTTATCCCGCCTTCTTGAAGTAATCTTTTTGTTTCCCGGGAAGTAAACAGCCGCGTCTCGTTCTCCCAGTGATAATTCCAGTGTGGATATGCTAGATGGGCTTGACGGGTACCCGGATGAGAGATCAACTCAAAAGAATTAAAAGGCAGCCCCCTGATTCTTCTTATGATCCCCGAAAAGACTGCCGGATTCAAATTGCCGCTATTATATATCCCCAGGGCGGAATCAATACAGAAAAGACCATTCCTTTTTATTTTCTTTCTTGCCTTATAACTGAGCAAATTCAAAATCAAGACTTTCAAGCCTTTTTTATTAAGAATTCTTAGAGGCGCGCAATATTCGGAGGGAATGCGGATAAAATTTATTCTATATTTATTCGCCAATTTAATAATTAAATCGATGATGCCGGGCAGCAAATGAATATGGCAATGGCTGTCAATATGGGAGATCTTTATGCCGGAGTGGATCATTTTGGATATCTGCGCTTCAAGCTCTTTGTTTATTTCGTAAATTTTTATTTTACCGGTACAAAATAACCCCAAGAAAGAAAACCAATTCCGGGGGAAATAGCCGCCTTTGTCTACTAAGGTAGGTATTTCTTTCTTATTAAGCAGCGCTTTTTCTTCTGTAAGAACAAAATGAATTCCTGTTTCAAAACCGCTGTTTTTCTCCAGGAGTTTTACCGCTGCCTCAAACTCAGAACCATTCGCTACTAAAGACACGCTATTGACTATTCCTGCGTTAATACAATTAATTATACCCTCGTTAATTCCTCTTGATAGCCCGAAATCATCCGCATTAATGACTATCTTTTTTGCCATTAGTATTCTTTCTTAACTCGGGATAAGATTTGACCATCTCTAGGATCATCCTGAAAATAGTCCCCACTATTCTTTCAGGGGAAGCAAACTTAGAACAACCGCATCTTCGTGACATGCTTTTAACTTTAAGCTCTAAGATCCTAAAACCGTTATTTCTCATCTTAAGCACTAACTCCGTGTCAATAAAGGGGCCGTCGGCATTAAGTTTAATATCATTAATAATACTGCGCCTGAATATTTTCATTGCACAATTAATATCATGCAACTTTATCTTAAACAGCGATCTTATCATTAAATTAAATATGCCGGTATAAAACCGCCTTAAAAATGATTCTCGCCTTCCCATCCTGTTGCCGATTACCATATCGGCTTCGTTTCTATCAATAATAGCCTTGCCTGGCATCAAGACATTGATATCTACTGGCAAATCCGCGTCTGTATAAAAAATTATATCTTTTTTTGCGGAGGCAAAGCCTGTCTTTAAAGCCCTGCCTATACCTATATTTTTCTTTAGATGTATCGCTCTTAGAAACGGATAAGTTTTAGTTAATTCGTCCAGTAACAAAGACGACCCGTCATTACTGCCATCATCAACAACAATAAGTTCGGAATCTAGATTTACTGATTTCGAAAAATCATATACTATTTTTACAAGGTCCCCCGCCAGCTCTTTTTCGTTAAACAGAGGGACAACTATAGAAACTGAAGATTGATTAGCCATGTTTTAAAGACAAAACCTGTTTAATGGATTTTGATATATGCTCGATATCTCTTGCATCAAGATAATGGTTATTGGGTAATTCTATAAGGTTGTCTTTTATCGCAATGGAATTTGGGTAATCCGAATTAAATTCGGCAAAAGCGCTAAGGCCTGAACAATCAGACATCTCACTCCTTTTTGAAGTATCAATCCCCTTTCTCAATAACTGTTTCCTAAAAGAACATTTATCTTCAACCCTGACCTTGTAATATAAATAATTGGATTTATGTCTCTTGGAAGGTAATTTAATCCCGTTAAGACCACTGAGGTTATTAGTTAAAAGAAGCGAATTCTCATATCTTTTACTATCAAGAAAATCATTTTTCTTAAAATGTTCCATCCCGACTGCTGCCTGTATATTCAACAGCTTCAAAGGCAGGGTATCAAAATTTGTGATATTCTCCGGAGGCAAAACTTCTTTTTTCTTAAGATCCATTATGTCTATGCCAAAAATATCCAGAAGCCTGATTAAGGGGAAAACAAAAAAAGTGAATAAAAAAGTGGCGGTTATTAAATACCCGGCGCTAAATTCAAAGATATTTTTAAACACGCTCTTTAATTGAGGGGCGCCACTCTCATCAATATATTCTTTGAGTGTCTCGTATATTTTCCTATCATTTGTGGTTATCATGCCTCCGCCAAAACAGGGCATATTCTTACCTAAGCTAAAACTAAAAATGCCCGCATCTCCCATTGTCCCGGTTTTTTTTCCTTTATATTCTGAGCCTAAAGAATGGGCACAGTCTTCAATCACCTTTATATTGTTTTCTTTGCCCAGAATCAGGATTTCATCCATTTCTGCCGGCTGGCCGAACATATGCGTAACTATGATGGCTTTTGTTTTCTGGTTAATTTTATTCTTTATCAATACAGGATCAATATTATAAGTATCCGGGTCTATGTCTGCGAAAACCGGGGTCAAGCCGGATTTTATAATAACTTCCGCTATAATATGAAAATTATACGCGGGGAGTATAACCTCATCTCCTTTTTCAAGCCCCAAGGATTTAAGCACCGCGATTAGCCCTAATCTTGCCTGCGATATGCCTATGGCAAAACTGCTTCCAGTATATTTGGAGAATTCTTCCTCAAATCTTTTTATCTGAGGCCCGTTGATAATCTGTTTTGCCAATACGCAATCAAGCAAGGCCTTAAATGATTCTCCTCTTAAGTTAACTATATGCCTTGGGTATGCTCTCATCATGCCTGTTAATAGGTCAAACGAATAAATATACAATTAAAATAAAAACTGAAGCCGCGCTTAATAAACTTCCAATTATAAATGCCGAAGGCAGATAATAAAAGACAATTCTGTATCTTCCGGCGGGCAGCTCAGCCGAAATCAAACCATCGTAAGGCTGTACTTCGCTTTTAACTCCTTTTATTTTCCATCCTTTGTAAAAATTTTGGTTTATTACTACCCTATCCGGCATTAGGATATTAACGTTGATTTCTATGGAATTTGGGCTAAAGCGCGACATAGCTACCTGCCCGTTATTATTTAATAGATACGCCTCGCCCTTATAATCCTGGTCGTTGTAAATCCTGACTTTACCTTTTTTTATCCCTACTACCTCGTAAGAGTTAATTACCCCGCTGTTATTAAGAAACGCCGCATACATAGAACTCCTGCTCTCCCCGGGAAACAAATTAAAATCCCTGTATCTTTGTTTAAATTCCAGGTTTCTTTTAATTTCAGGCGGTCTTATGGTAAACGTTTGTTTCCATAAAGGGTAATTCACCAGAAAGAAATCATAAAACAATGCCCCTATCAAGATGATAATCAAATACCTGAGCTTTTTTTTCTCGCATATATCTTCAAGTTTTGATAATCCAAGCCCGGAAAAAATAGCTGCACAAAATACGAAACCTAAAATAAATCTGGAGGGGGCGTGAAAAGAATCATAAAGCGGCAGCTTAGTTAATAAGCCCCAGAGATTATAATAAGCGCTTTTGCCCAGGCTTATCCACAGCGACAAAATGCCCATTAGCCATAAAGGCCAATATTGCTTAAAATAAAAAATTAAACCGGCTATGCCCAAAATCAAAGGTACGATTCCTATATATGCCCCATACTCATGCCAGCCCACAGGGAATTCTTTATCTGCGATTATTACACTGCGCTCGGGATAGGCCAATTTTGTTTTTTGATAAAGTTGGGCTTGGCCTCTTGAAAGAAAGATATCGGGTAGAAAAGAGATTGGTATAAATTCTCCGGAAGCAAAAGCCTTACGGGGATTATCTTTTATAAATTCCAGCGCGGGAATCAGTTTAATAGAACACAGCAAGAATGTTCCTACAAATATAACTGCCATCGTCTTCAAAGGAGCCAGGCTTCTTTGCCGCAAAGATAGAAGAAAACAATAGCTAAGAAACAGTATAATCGCTATGCTAAAAATATGAACGCCGCTGCCAAATAACATTAAAGAAAGGGAAAATATACAGCCTATAACATATTTGAATCTTTTAAAGCTAAGAAAATAAAATAAAAATAGCCATGGTATAAAAGCCATGGCTAACCATTCACCATGCCCTTCAGCGAAATGTAATGTGAAAACAGAACTTAACATATACACTAAAGGGGGCAAATAAGCAGAATACCGGCAGGGCAATATGTGCCGGAAAAGCAAGAAAATACCGAACATCCCGATAAACAAATGAAGAATAAATTCTAGCTTTAAACCGATTACCGGGCCGAAAATAAATACCAAAATATAAAATGGCGAAAGGAATAAAGAGTGCGGATGGGCAAGTGAAATGTTGCCTCCGTTGCTATAATTGTTCCATAAAGGAAACTGATGATACTTTAATATCGACTCTCGGGGTGTGGCATTCCAAAAAGTAAACTGATCCCAATCCATCTGGCCCCAATAATGGATATTCTGCAATATCACTAATCCAACCAATAGGCTAATTATAAAAAAGACCACGAATGGTATAAAAAATAATTCATAAGAATATTTGCGCTTGATAGACATTATTTTAATAATCCTTAAATGCGTCTTATCTTAATTAGCCTGGGTTAATAAGCCTGAATAGACTTTTTCTAATTCCCGGGCGTTTCCTTCAATCGACGTGACGGCCGGGATATTTTTTATTAATTTTTCTATATAATCAGGACTGTCAATTATTAATTTCATCTTATCATATAGGTCATTACAGTCCCCGGGCTTAAATAATAACCCATTAACACCATGGTTGACTAATTCAGGGATGCCCCCGACCTCAGACGCTATTACTGGTATACCCGCTAAAAAAGCTTCTTGTATTACCAATGGAGAATTCTCCAGCCAGATAGAAGGCACGATAAGCGTGTCTATATTTAAGAAGATATCGGCAATATTATCATTGTGGAACCCGCCCAGGAACTTTATGTTTCTGTTTTGCGCTATTTTCTTGATATAGCCGGGATAATATTCAAAACCTGCGTATGGATAAGACTTGCCATATATTTTTAGTTCCGCCCTTTTGTCTTTAATTTTATTAAACGCCTCTATCATTATATGCACCCCTTTATGGGGCAGTAGCGTGCCTATAAATCCAAATCTTACCTTGCCATCCAATGTCATTTTTTCACGGTTATTAAATAAGCGTTTATTAAAACCGTAATTTAGCAATAGCGCCTTAGCAGAAGATACCATACCCGATTCAATAAATTTTGTTAGCAGAAGTCGCGAGGGAGCAATAAAAATATCTACTTTATCACACATATATTTTATATGGGTTGCCCTGCCTTTTATTTTTCCCTCTAAAACTCCGGAGGGAAGAGTTTTTTTGGCAATATTAAAGTATAATTTCTTACAGAGAGAGGCCAGCCCTGGAATTATTCTATAACATTTCTGGTATAGCTTTTTAATATTCCTCCTTAAACTTAAATAGTAAATTTGGCAATCAACGCAATCCACATAATTGTGATTATTGCAAATAGCCATGCTCCTTCTTAATAATTGCGCCTGGGGACAAATAAGCCAATAATCATGCAGAGTATACACAACAGGTATCCCCCTGGACTTAATTTCTCTGACAATTGTAGTAGACAAAGAAAGCAGATGCTGGATATGTACAATATCCGGCTTGGTTTTATCTAAAATTTCCGCGAATCTCTTAGTTATTATCTCATTGTTATAAGTCATCTCGTAAGAATCGCAGAGGCTGAAAGTGTTATTTATGGCGTATATCTCTAACCCGTTAATATTACTACGGACAACTTCGTATTCCTTTTTATGCGGGTCATTGATCCTATGGAAAACAAACACCTTGTATTTTTTCGCTAATTCCATAGAAAGATTGTAGGTATACACTTCCGAACCGCCTACATTATAAGGAGGAAAATTATGGATCACCTGCAATATCTTCATATTATTTCAGCGTATGCCTTAAGTGTTTGTTCTACCATACACTCTCTTGTAAAATATCTTTCAACATGTTTACGCGCTGCCTTGCCCATTTCTATTCTGCGTACTTTATCCTTTAGGAGTTGCACTATTGCCATAGCCAATGACTCCTGGTCCTCCGGAGGGACAAGCATGCCTGTAGCGCCATCTTGCACGGTTTCAGGTACTCCACCTACCCCGCAACAGACAACCGGCTTACCATATGACATTGCCTCCAGGTATACAAACCCGCAAGATTCATAAAGTGAAGGCGCTACGAACAGATCACAGGAACTATAATAAAAATCTAATTTGTGCGGCGGGACATAGTCTAAGAAACTGACTCGATCTAGATATTGTTCGGGTAGAAAACGCGTAAGCACGGATTTATATGATATATTTTCTGATACATTAAACAACGCATTCCGATTATTAATAAGTGTGTCTCTGCCAATAATTATAAATTTTGCCGCGGGAATCTCTTGTAACACCAGGGGAATGGCTTTTATAAGTATGTGGATCCCCTTTCTTTTTTCTAACCGGCCGACAAAAAGCACAAGCGGAGAATCAGGTTGTGGCGGGGGCAGAGAATTAATCTCGGGAAGGGGAATGCCCAATGGTATGATTTTAATACCGCCCGGATGGATCCCCGCTTCATCTGTAATAAGTTCTGCGTGCGCATGGGTAGAACACGTGATCAAATTACTATTTTTAACAGTGGCGTCTTCCAACCAACAACTTAGTTTACGGTCGAATGTCACCGGCCACCCACAGAATTTAACCACCTCAGAATATTGAGTGTGCAATCTTGTAACGATCGGCGCCTTCCTGAAAAACCCATGGATGAAGGTTTCTGCTGATAAATTAGGGCCCTCTATTACGTCAATAGGATATCGCTTAGCTAGTTCATCTATTTTCTTATGTACCCGCTTGCTGTATTCTAACCGCAAAGCGAATTCCCTTAAGCCTCCTTTATAAGGGAATATCACCGGATGAACAACACGAGAAACATGCACTTTACTATCCATATATTCCCTTTCCCCGCTTAAGCCCTGGCAAATCACAAAAACTTTATGCCCTTTATCCGCTAATCCATGCGCCAGATGGTAAGTATATGTTCCTATACCGCCCCATCCAGTCTCAGGGGGATATTCACGGGAAATAAGGCAGATGTTCAAAGCTGTTTTCATATTAATTTTGTTTGGCACTTTCTAGAAAACTTAAGTACTGAATACCTCAGAGTGATCACTATCTTAGCTCATCCATATAACAGTTGCTGGCACAATTTAGGCATTTATCTGATGCGCGTTTTAAGGCCCCCCCGGATTTATTCCATATCGCCCCGAAAGATTCCCCATTAAACAAACTACCGATCCTGAATTCTTTAAAATTACCGCATGCGTAAACTTCACCGTCGGGTTCTACGAGAAAGGCCTTTCTCTTTCTAAAAGCGCAATCGGCAACGCGCCTGCCGGTCCTAAGCCAGGTAAGGATAAATTTTGCATAATGCGGATCGAGCGCTTTATTTTGTAACAAATCTTCCAGAGATAGTATGAGCTTGATTTTTTCATTCTGGTCCATTTCAAAGTTTTCTCTTAAGCCCAAGCTCTTCACGCCAATATCAGAAATTGCTGCTAGGGTAAAGTTAATACCGACACCTTTTAGTGCCGCGTATTTTCTAACGTCTTCAATCGCCTGATAATTCAGTTTACTTATGGTCATATTAAGGCCTAAAGAAAAAAAGGGATATAACAACATCAATTCTTTTAGTTCCTTTATAGTTTTTTCAATTCCATTAAATATGCCTGAAACTCCTCTTACGCGCTCATGAGCTTCTCCCAGGCCATCCAAAGAAACAGTTACTGTCAGCTTGACATTGGTAGGCAGGAGAACAGCTAAAATACGTTCTATGTTATCTACCACCCGGCCTGTATTAATGCCATTGGTGGGGATATCTACCCGGCAAAGCCGACGGCAATTATTTATGAGCACCTTTACGATATCTACCAAATCCTGCCGCATAGTCGGCTCACCGCCTGTTATATTAATTATCTCTATATTCCTCCTCAATAGCGCATCTGCGAATATTTTCTCTAGCTGCCATACAGATAACTCAGGATGGTTCCTTTGTTTTGTCCATGCGGCGCACATTATACATTTAGAATCGCATCGATAACTTGTAAATAAGACTGCGATCTTGGGGACTGGCACGGTTATTTCCCTAGTAGTTTTTCGTAAATAGATACTGTCTGCTGTATAACCTTCACGGGAGCATAACGCTCTTCTATTGTCTTTCTGGCATTCCTTCCCAGCTTATCGCGCAGGCGCTCATTTGAAATAAGCCCGACTATATTATCCGCCAGCCTGCTAGAACTGCCGGCTTCCACAAGAACGCCATTTACGCCATTTTGGATAATCTCTGGAAGCCCCCCTGTCTCTGTGGCAACTATTGCTTTACCGCAAGCCATTGCCTCTAGACAACTGTAAGGATGATTTTCCCATAACGAAGGGATAACGCAAATAGTGCTCTTTTGGTAAAAATCCTTCAGCCGGTACCGTGGGAGAGCGTCAATAAACTCCACATTATCTTGATATCTTAATTGATTAACTTTATTTATTAAATAAGCCCTCATTCCGGAATCTTTGCCAATAAATATAAATTTTGCCTTGGGTATTTCCTGAAGCACCCGCGGTATAGCACGCATTAAAACATGGACCCCCTTTCTAAGTTCTAAACGCCCCACATAAAGCACAATCGGGGCCTTATTAAAATTTGAATTGGGAGGATGGGGGCTAAAGAAATCGGCATCAATAGGATTGGGAACAATGGGGATACCATTAAATGCTATATTAAAATACCTGGAGGTTAGCTCTACAATCGCCCGGCTTAACCCTACTACTCTATTTGCTCTGCGTAACCACCATTTTTCCAATAGAAACCTGATCCTATAATCTAGATCAGGGTAAACATTATCCAATTTAAGCGCGATGGACTCCGGAGTATGAAGTTTTATAAGCAACGGGGGGGTTCTTCCAATAAGAAAATACCAAAACCCTTCAGCCCGCGCTTCGCTGCTCTCTATTATATCAATGCCGTATTTACGTACCACCTCTTTAATTTTTCTTGATACCGCATAACTATATTCTAAGCGCTCTACTGTACCGGGTAATTTATTGCGGATAATACCCAAGAAACGCAGGCGTTCTGGTTTTACCCTAAAAACCGTAACCCCCGAATCCATGTATTTACACGGGTATTCGACCGCCTGAGTAAGGACATAAACATTATGCCCCATTTTTGCCAGCAGCCGGCTCATCTCTAATACGTATATACCCACCCCTCCTATCAGATTTGGGGGATAATCCCTGGAAAGAAAAAGGATATTCATCGGTATGTTATTTTTCTGATTTTTAGAGGAAGTACCACAAATAAAAGAAAGGAAACCGCGATGCTTCCCAATAATATTATCCCCCAGATTAAACCAAACATCTGGCCTAAGGTTAAGGGCAGCATCTTGACTGCCTTATTTCTCTTATCCTCTATGCCGAAAAGGTCTAAGGTGTTTTCGTTTCCTGAATGTACATCCAGCAACTTGATTTCTTTAGCGCCGCTAAAAAATATTAGTATTTTACCTTTGCGGTAATTTTCTTCATAGGGCTTGCCCGTAAAAAGAAATGCCTTATCAAATCTCCTCTTGCGCAGATTTAGAAGGAGTTGGATTAATTTAGATTTATTCAATCTTTCTGTATGCGGCCCGAATAATATTTTCTCTTGGACATCGATTATCTCTTTAGCCAGGGAATAATCATCCGGGAAAAGATTGGCAACAAGAGTTATTGAAGCGCCGGGATAAAGTGAATATAAGCGCCCCACCGCTTTCTTTGCTTCGTCTAAAGTTACATAATGTGGTTTTACCGCTAAGATTTTATGCATATAGAAAATGAAAAATAGGGGTATCTGCCAGGCGAAAAACGGGATTTCTCTCGTGGTTCATATCTAAGTAACTGGATTACTCTGGCACTGTATAAGAAATCAGTATTAGACGCTCTTATAAAGTTATTCTTGTCCTTGTGGTTCCAATAGAGATCAACCTGCGGTAAAGATGACTCTAAAACAGCAGCTACTCCTACAACTATATCTTCGTAATCATTATTTAGAATATCGGCCCACTGCCTGCCAAAAACTCTCAGGAAATCACCTTGCTTCTTCCCGCTAAACCATTTTATATATTTATCCGACAACATCAATCCCACAGCCCCCTGTTGAATATTTATCTCTTCCTTGACCAAAAGATCTACCTTAACTAAAAAGGACCCCGGAGGCTCTATTTTAATTTCCCATTCCTGCCCTATCGGCAAATATTCATATTCCCCCCTCAGCAACATTTTTTCTTTGGTTTTCTGCACCTGCCATTCTATTTCTGAAGAAAGGAACCAACGCTCTGCGTTATATAAAGCGCTGTACAGGCCTATCCCCTTGGTAATCTCTGCGTTGTCCCAGAACAGCCTCATTTTTCCTTCCCAGCAAACAAAACGGAGATTATCATTTTGAAGGGTGCGCAACAATATTTTTTCTTTTTTTTCTTCTTCTTGGCGAAGGCGCTCTTCTTCTGCTTGACGGCGCATTAATTCCAATTTGCCTTTGATAAAGCTCCTCACTAAAGGATGGCCTTCGGGCAGCTCTTTTTTATTCCAAAAGACCTTCAATTCCTTCTTTTCCAATACGCAGTTTAATTGATCTTCGCAGGAAAGGATTTCCTGCATCTTATTATTAAAGATTGTTTCTATGTGCTTACTGATATTGGGCAACCCGAAAGAAACCTGTATTTTAAAAGAACCTTGTGTGTTATTAAAATTACTGTTCAAACATTGTAGAACTCGCGCGTTATTCTGGAAATCGCTATTGAATACTTTCATGGTATTATCAGGAGCATCTTCTAACGGGGCAAAACAAATTGCTGGTAATCTTTTTTCTCCGGCTTCATCGGTATCAATACCGGCGGCTTTTGCAATTGAACCTTCCGGCAAAAGGTCATCCCACATAATATTGTTACTTTGGATCTGGGGGAACTTTTCTCTACGATTATCAACGAACCATTCCTGATACCCATCAGAAAGCATTAAATTCAGCTGTTCCTGCCCGCATAAACCCCGCTGCTGAACCTCTGTATTTACCTGCCAACAAAGAGAACCATCTTTTGAAACATCTAATTCCCAGGTCTGTTTTACGGGCAGCCTTAACCATTTTCCTTCCACCACTAATTTATTTTGGTCTTTACTCCTGATATCCCACTCTGCCTGAGTTGAGATATGCCATCTTTTAGATGAGAATACGGCGGTAAATCCTCCCAGCCCTTTGGTAATCTGCCTGCCCTGCCAGTATAAAGAGAGCCTGCCTTCACTGAATATGATATCCAGCGGTCCTTTTTGCAGCACCGCAACTCCTTTTTTACCCACCGTATCCAAATAAAACCGCACTACATCAGCTGGGTTGCCGGATTTGAGGATGTGACCGTGCTGTAAAAGAAAAACCTTATCGCAAATATTCAAAACCATGTCCAGGTTATGCGAGACAAAAATGATTGTTTTCCCTGAATCTTTGAATTCTTTTATTTTATTTATGCATTCCCTTTGAAAGACCTCATCCCCTACGCTCAATACTTCGTCAATAAGAAGTATATCTGCCGAGGCATGCATTGCCACGGAAAAGCCGAGCCGTAAGAACATTCCGGAAGAATAATTCTTTAAAGGGGCATCAATAAATTCTTCCAAACCGGAAAATGCTACAATCTCTTTAAACTTCTGGTTAATTTCTTGCCTGCTTAAGCCCAATAAAGAACCATTAAGATAAATGTTCTCCCTGCCTGTCAAGTCCGGATGGAATCCTGCCCCCAATTCTAAAAGCGGAGAGACCTTGCCATCTAAATTAACGCTGCCAAGAGAAGGAGCGGTAACCCCGCTTAATATTTTAAGCAGGGTAGTTTTACCCGATCCGTTCTCCCCTATAATACCGATCACCTCTCCTCTGTTAGCCTCAAAATTTACGCCTTTTAATGCCCAAAGCGCCTCTTGTTTCTTCCTTTTAAGCCAACCAAATAAAATAACCTTCGATAATACCCTCTTCTCGTGAGAAATGGTATATCTCTTGCTAATGTTTCGTAAAATAACGTTCTGCATAATATTTATTCCTGTTTATACGTAATCAGCAAATATTTTCTGGTGTTTCTTAAACAACGCCAGGCCAAAAACAAAGATAATTACGGAAGACGCTATGGTATACATAATCATTGCTGCGCTTGATATCTTCCCATAAAGAAGCAAATCCCGGTATAAGATGATAAAACATGTCATGGGGTTGGCTAGATATACACTGCGAACTCCCTCTGGCACCATGCTTAAAGGATAAAAAACCGGCGTGATATAAAAACCGACCAGAAGCATGAGCTCGATGATATACTTCGTATCTCTAAAAAATGTGTGCAGGGTAGCCGCTATAAAAGAAATACCGAGGACAAAAAGACATTCCAGTATAATTAAACCAGGCAAAAATAAAACTAAGAATGTAACATGTATCTTAAACGCCTGCATAAAAATAAATAAAATTGCCAGGGAAATCAGGAAGTTTATCAGATTCGCGATAACCACTGAAAAAAGAATTATTTCACGCGGGAAATATATTTTCTTAATCAAATTGGCATTATCAACTACCGAAAGGGTGCCGCTTGATAACGAAAAGCTAAAAAAATACCAGGGCAGAAGCCCTGCCAATAGAAATACAGGATATTTTTCTATATCTATTTTTATGATCCAAGAAAACACCAGAGATAATATAAGCATCATTAGCAGCGGATTCAACAAAGTCCATAAGAAACCTAATACCGCTGTCTTGTATCTTACTTTAAAATCCTTGGCAGCTAGGTTGAATATGAGCTCCCTATAGGAAAAAATATTTTTAAGGTATCTTGGTATCCCGCTAATCTGTGTCATTTATCCTGTTAGTAACCGCGCTGTTTCTTTACCTTGTAAAATTACGTCCTCCATGGACATATAACGCCATGAGCCGTAGCGGCCGCAGGCATAAATATTATTTCTGGCAAGAAACTTTAAGATCCTCGCCCTGGCTTCATGGTAATTGATGTCATAAATAGGATAACCGTATTTTATATCATTTACATCTTCAGCGCAGATACGGCCAAACCCTGTAAGCATGCCCGCCCTTGCTAAATCTTTCCTGACGCGCGCAGCAATATTATTTTTGTCTACCCGCTTATTCTGCGAATAAGATACCTCTATATACATCGAGCCTTTGCCCTCGGGAGCGACAGAAGAAGAAAAGTTATGCGGGAACCCGATACGAAAGAAGCATATTTTCTCTTCAGGATAATATACCCAATGGCGCCGGAGACCATCATTCTTCTCCAGCCCTAAATTCAGATTAAAAATAGAATTCCACCTTAATTTCCCAAAAAAGTGGGTGACATTGTTTGGCAACGTATTGATTATGTTGGGTATTTCTGGCAGAGGGATCGTGGAGATTAGAAAATCAAATCTTTCTTTAGTCTTCGGGCCTATTTTTATCTCTTTTTTAGCAAGGTCTATTTCTGTCACCGGGCAATTAGTATATATATGCCTGGCCTCCTGCGCTAAAGCCAAAGGAACCTGATTTATGCCGCCTCTCTTGGGATACCAAAACCGGGCATTATAACCAAACTGCCCACGGCTCTCTTTTCTCGCCCCCTGGATTACCTGTTCCAGTAAGGGCACCGGGATAAAACCATCCAGCCATTCACAAGTCAATTCCTCCGAAGGTACAGTCCAAAACTTGTTATTATAGGGAACCATAAAATGCCTGGCTATCCCCCGGCCAAAGGTCTGTTGCATCCAACGCAGGAAATTAACATCTTTTTTATCTTTACAATGACTACCTCTAGAGGCTCGAATAAATCCCAAAAGACATTCTTTAACTACAGCCGGGGGTAAACCATAGAGATTGGCCTGAAAAGGGTAGCGGGTAAACCTGCCTTGAGAGTAAACCCAGGCGTTCCTTTGGTGCTCTGCTAAATTATCCCCTAATAGCGCCTTAACAAGCTTGAATGCGTAGGGGGATTTAAAATGCAACAGGTGCCCATCGCAATCAAAGGTAAACCCATTGATCTGCTTGGAACGGCAAAGGCCCCCAACCTGGGACTCTTTTTCAAAAACCCGGCAGTCACAGCCTTTCTTGCGTAGATGCCAGGCCGCGCTTAACCCCGCCAGGCCGGCACCCAAAATAATAACCCTTTTCTTAGGCATCGACTCTCACCCGGCCCATCTTCCTGGCCAGGCCCAAACTTAACAAAACAATAATTACAATAATGGCTATCCCCGGCATATCCGGCAGCCGGCTTAGCAACACTCCGCAAAGAGAGAAAAATAAACTTAAGCAGGCCATAGTAAACAGGGTTTTTTTCTTAGAATATCCCGCCGCTAAAAATCTTAATGCCAGGTGATCGTTGCTTTTCTTAAAAGGCAGCTTATTCTTACCTATACGCAAAAATACCAGGAACGCCGTATCAAATATAGGGAACCCTAAAATCAATAGGGGGCTTATCAGCGCGACCTTCCTTTCTACCGGAGCGTAACTTATTAACAGCGCGACAGCAGATAATACAAAACCCAGAAAATGGCTGCCGGAATTCCCCATATATACCTTAGCGGGAGGAAAATTAAATATCAAGAAACCGACCAGGGCCCCGGATAATGATAACGATAAGATCGCCGTATGGATATCCCTGTTTAACACAGCCACCGCAAAAAAAGCAAGTGCTGCTATCAACGCTGTACTGCCAGCCACTCCATCCGTTACATCTAAATGATTGAAGGCGTTGGTAATCGCCAGGATCCAGGCTAAGGTAATGATTATATTCGCTGGACCACCAATATGAATAATTTGTGTCCTGACGCCAAGAAAAATAAGGAAAGACGCGGCGATAAGTTGTGCTGATAATTTAACAACCACTGATAATTCTCTTAAGTCGTCAATCGCTCCAAAAATAAGCATTAGAAATGACGCGGCCATAATACCGCCTATTTCTGACGGCAAGCCGCCATGGAGAAGAAACCCAAAGAGGATTATAAGCAGGAAAACCAAGCCTATAGCCAGGCCGCCGACAAGAGGGACGCCTTGAGAAACTAATAGCCTGCGCTTTAAGGCCGCCTTCTTCAGCGGTAATAAAAAGATGGTCACGGCCACTAAACTATTTAAAAAGATAAGAAAATAATTAATTGCCGTGCCCTCCCGTTCCTTTGATTAAATCCTCATACAGCTCTTGAGTTTTATTTACCATATTTTCCAAGCAAAAAACGCTGCCAAGAGAATCTCTGGCCTCCTGGCCTATCGTCTTTCTTAAATGCCCGTTCTTTATCAGCAAGCTCAGCCTTTCCAGCATTCTGTTTGTGTCTCCAGGAGGTATAAGGAACCCTGTTTTGCCTTCCACAATTACTTCCCGGATCCCTCCTGTATCAGTAACGATCACGGGGCAAGAGGCGGCCATTGCTTCCAACACCGCTATCGGCAGGCCTTCCCATAAAGAAGTGAGTATAAAAATATCTATCTGTGGCAATATCCGGCACACATCCCGGCGCCAACCAGCCAAGATCACGCGCTCTTTGAGGTTAAGCCTGCGGATTAACCTTTGAGTATCTTTGCGCAATATTCCGTCGCCTACCAAGAGGAATTTTACATCCGGGAAAACCTTACTAACCAGGGAAACAAGCTTAACAAAATCCAGCGGAGACTTCTGAGGCTTAAGACAGGAAACCATGCATACTAAAAGAGCAGTATTATTTATACCCAAGGCTTCTCTTATCCCCTGGCCCGTCTTAAGAAATTCCGAGTAGTCAATACCATAACGGATAATAATATACTTATCCTCTCCTCCGATACAGTTAGCGAGTCCTTTTTGCTTGTCATGATGAGAAACGACGATTAATTTACGGGTAAACTGCGCGGTCAGCCGCTCCAGCCATATAAAAACATAGCGGATAATATTCGGCTGATAATCATTAAAGCTCCACCCATGCACAGTATGAATGATAAAGTTTATTCCGGCAAGCCTCGCTGCGCAGCGGCCCAAAATACCGGCCTTAGAACTATGGGTATGGACAATATCTATGTTATTCTTTTTTATAAACCTGTGGATCTCAATTAGAGCCAGGATATCCTTAAGCGGGTTTATCGCCCGCTCCAGGAATGCGGACCTCTCCAGGGTTAAGCCGCTTGCCGCTAAGGCCTCTTCCAGCAACAGGCCGTCCTTGGCGGTAAACAAAAACAGATTGAATCTCCCTTTATCTAACCGGCTGATTATACTCAGTAACTGCTTTTGAGCCCCTCCTAACTCTAATTTAGTGATTACATATAGAAGGTTAATTTTCCGCATATAGCCTTATATTTATTATGGCCCTTCTAAAGAAAGGGCTTAATTTATAACAAATTCGGTTTTACCCCAACTGATGAGATCACCTTTAATTATAATCGCGACCCCGATAACGCCGCGTATAGACTTAGCAAAATTCAACGCTGTCATTAAATCCCGTCTGGACCGTACAAGATTTCCCGCGGCTGTGGCAACGGCGTCAGCCAAACATGTATTCTTTGATAAAACGATCACGCTATCGGCGCAGCCGAAACTTAAAGAATACCCTACTGTCCCTGAAGAGGCGCATACGCCTATGGGCGTATCCGACGGCCTTATTTTCAGGCTGAGCCTGTTCCATAACTTACGCCTGCCGTTATAAATTCCTATCAGGCGGGGTTTAGTCGTCTTTAAGAATATATCGCCGCCGTTCTCGATAATAACATTTTTGCATCCCTTCCTTAATAAATCCCTGCCCAGGAATTCAGCTATGCTGCCTGCCACAGCCGCCATAGGCCCGACACCGGCTTTCCTGGCGCACCGGGCCATTTCTTTTACAATCATACGGGCGTTTAGCTCTACCGCCAAAGGCTCAAGCGAGGTTAAGAATCTCCTATCCCTGGCTATGTAGTTTTCTATAGCCAAACGATACAAAAATACCCTCCTCTTAAGGAAGGCCCTGTCAATTACCTTATCTGTAAGAATCTGTAAATCCGTCTCTCTGTCCACAAGGCGCGTCTTATACAGATCACTTACATTAACCCAGTCCCGATAAAATCTTCGTTGGTATTTATCAGACTTCATGCCTGTGCTATTTTATACTTATACCGGAGGATAGAAGGTCTTCTGTCAGCTGCTGGACATCCTTAAAGACAAAACCTCTTATGCCCAATCCTTTAGCGCTCTCAACGAGTTCCGGCCTGTCGTCGGCATAGAAACAGCTATCGGGAGACACCCCTAAGATTTCCAGGGCTCTATGGTAAATCCGGCTTTGAGGTTTTCTTAGTCCCATTTCAAAGGAGGCCATGATTTGAAAGGCATTAAAAATAGGAAAGGCTCTCTTTATATATTCAAAGTGTAAAATATTTATATTCGACAGGATGGCTAATTTATAGTGCTTCCCCAGGCTGACTGCCAGATTATACACGGAAAGGTTTTTCTCGCTGAAAAAGAATATCTCATTCCAAATAGGCAGGAATTCATCATAATCCAATTTCAAGCTGAGCATTTCCTTTACTCTTGAGAAAAATTGCGGGCCGGAAAGCCTGCCTTCTTCGAAGAGCTCTGTCAGTTCGGAATCAAAGAAAAGGTTGAATATCCCGTCAGGGGATTTATCCATAAATCCAGGGCCTTTAGATGGCGAGGAACCCTGCTGGAATAATTTTTGCACAGCTATCATGTGGTCAAAATCGATTAGGACATTGCCTAAATCAAATATAACCGCCTTTATTCTGCCCGGGGAAGCCGCCCCTTCAGATAAGGCGGGGCCTATTGTTTGTGAGCCGGCCCTATCAGCTCCGATAACGCGGCCCATAGCCGGATCCTGGTTATCTTCCATTAATTCCCTTTCTCCTTCTCTTTCCTGAACAAATCCAGGAACCTGTCTTCGTATTCCTTGTATACATTCCACTTATCCAATTCAGTTTTTAACTCAGTGGCCTTTGTGATATCAGATTTTGCCTGATCGAATAGTTTTTCGATCTTATCTTTCATGGAAATGGGCAGTTTTGTAAGCTGGCTTAGGGTCTTTTTGATCTTCTCTATTTCTTCCTCGCCGATCGGGCCAATTTGGCTGGGAGAGCCTAATTTGAGATACTCCAGGAGTTTATTAATCTCGCTCTCCATGGTTTGCGCCTGTTCTCTAAGCTTGGTAAAGTCTATCTGGATATTTATTATCTTGGCTAACGCGCCCAGGACCTCTTGCGAAGCCCGAGGGTTTTCGATCTGAATGGTATAAAAAGGGATCTCGCCAAGAAGGCAAAACCCCTTTAAGCCTTCTTTTTTAGCCATACCCAAGAACAAGCCGTTCATGCCGCTGATCTGGCCTTCAGGCAGCGCCTTGAAATTATATTTATTTAAATTAATGTTTATCTCCGGGGAAGTGGAAGCAAACCATACGCCGGGCTCCTGCGTATGATCGATAGGTTGAGGCATAGAGGCAAAACTGGCGATTATTTCTACATTAAAACTTTTGGCAAGGTGGATGATTATTTTAGAGTAGGTTTCCGCCTTGGACAGGTCCGGCTGAGCGTTACTCAGAAAAATTATCAAGTCGCGGGCATCCTGTTTTCCACCTGGACTCTTAACGGACATGCCGCTCTTTGTGGCAGGATTCTTCCAATAATAAAACTTGCTCTCCGGTAAATCCGGCACGCTTAATATTCCTTCTTTGATGATACTCCCGGTCAAATAAAAGAACTCTTCCGGGGGTATTGACGCAAACTGTTGGGCTTTTAACGCCTCCACCAAATAAGAAGCTGCTTTAAATGCCACTTCTCCCATACCGGGCCAGGCAACAATAAGATAAGGTTTCTTGAGCCTGGGCCTTTTAAGAATTTTTATTCCTTCCATTATTCCACTCCTTATTGATTAATACTTTGGCGATTGTCATTTTGAAACCTGTAATTCTTCAAAAATATTTCCAAAGCAGTTGCTCCCCTGTAAAGATTATCTATTTCTGCGTATTCATCCGCTATATGCGCGCAACCCTCGGAACCGAAACCACAGGCTACTGCCGGTATATTTTTGTGCTGGAAAAAAGTCATTACAGTAGCGCCTTCAGAACCCCTGATTGCCGGCCTGCCCCCGGCTTTATGCATTGCTCCCTTAAGGCAGGCTACTAAAGGATATTCTTTGCTTATATAGTAAGGTTCTTGAATTCCCTCTATCTCTATCTGTATCTTTGCCTTACCCTGTAATGCCTTGCCAGGACGGGAGGTTTTTTTGATGCGCCTGTCAGTAATACCTTTTAAGATGCTTAAAAAATATTTTGCTGACATGCCCGGCAGAAACCGGAAATCCAATTCGAATTCACACCAATCAGCTACAACATTAACCTTGTCCCCGCCTTTTATAGTCCCGATATTAATGGTGGGGGGCTTTAAATACCTGTTTCCAGGAGAAGAAAACTTATGCGCTTTTATCTCCTTGATTATATCTAAGGCAATATCTATGGCGTTAATGCCTTGTTCCGGATAAGCACCATGCGCTTTCCTGCCTTGTATCTTTAGCTTAAGATGTATTAATCCTTTCTGTGTTATAATTATTTCAAAATTATCCGCGTCCAGCACAAGAGCCGCATCCGGCTGCAATATCTTTTTGTTTAATAAAGGCTGGAGGCCAAGATCTGAACCGGATTCTTCATCCGCGGTAGCCGCGAATATTAAATTATAACCCAGGGTTATATTATCCTCAACAATACTGTTTATCGCTTCTAACGCGCAGGCGAGATTGCCTTTACAGTCGGTAGCGCCTAAGCCGTAGATCCTGCCTTTTTTTATCTCTCCTGCGAACGGATCAAACTTCCAATTCGCCCCCGCGGGCACGGTATCTAAATGCGGGCTGATAAGAAGAGAGCGTTGCCTGTTTATCCCTTCTAAAACCGCTACTACATTAGACCGCCTGCTCTTAAACTCATAAATCCTTGGGCTTAGCCCTAACGCCTTAAGATAATCTCTTACAAAACAGGCGATTTCAAATTCATTGCCGGGCGGATTCTCCGAATTTATCTTTATTAGCCTTCGAGTCAGGCTTATAAGCCTTTTCTTATTTATCATAGCCGGAGCTTACTAAAAAGAGGCGCTAAAAACTATAATTAAGGCTGAAGGCGAGGGCTTCGCTGTCAAACGCGCTGCCTTCCAAGTTAACCCAGATCCTTTCTGCTAAAGGAAGATCAAAGCCATAAATAAGGCCGATGCTCCTGGACGGATCAGACATCTTCCGCTTTCTATCGCCTCCCTGGTCATGTATGTAATCTACCCTGGACCATCTTGTTCCTAGATAAGGCGCGATCCTCTTAAAATCACGGGAGACCAATAGAGAGGTTTGCCAGTCATCCAAGATTGCCTTATTCTTGACATCTCCTGAATGCTTGCTTTTAGGATGGACACTTATATGCTGGAACCCAAATACCACTTTGATGTTTTTCTTATCATAGAATTTCAAACGGAACCCGTAGCCGCCGGCAAAATTAGAAGCGTAATCAATCTTATCGCCTCCCGTAGGATACTGTTTTATATTACCGGCGCCCCCTTTTAAATCTAGAGAAAACCAATCAAAAACCCCGTAGGATAAAAGGACAAAATACTGGGCGCTCTTCATCTTGCCGTAATCATCCTCAAGATACCTTTTAAAAATGGAATACGTCTGGGCGCCTGTGAAGAAACCTTTCTGTGGAGGCAATTTTGTTCCGTAACATGGCGCGGCATAGGAAGACGACAACAGGCTAAGGGCCAAAACCAAAGCCAGTAATAAATTACGCATTAACACTCCCTTAGTGACCCCAACGGGCATATGCCGCATTTTGGTTTTGACTTCAGGCAGAAATCCTTGCCCAGCCTTACTAATAGCGCGTGGTATTCGTTGAATAATTTTACATCGTTTTTGATATTTTGCATAAATAAATTTTGTACCTCTTCATAAGAAGAATCCGCCCTGATAATCCGATGCCTTAAAAGCACCCTCTTTGTATAGGCATCGACCACGAATACGGGTTTATTAAGACCATAGAGCAGTATAGAATCCGCGGTTTCCGGGCCTACACCTTTAACAGAAAGCAGTTGTATGCGCAGGGCTAAAGTATCAATTTTAGATATTTTTTTTATGCTCCCCTTATAAACCCTGAATAAAAACGCGGCGAATTCCTTAAGCCGCCCCGCCTTAATATTATAATAGCCGGACGGCCTTATAAACGAGGCTAACCTTTTAGGGGACAGCTTATAAAGCGCCTGCGGAGATAATAATTTATTTCTTTTAAGATTGCCTACCGCTTTTTCAACGTTACCCCAATTCGTATTCTGGGTAAGGATAGCTCCCACCATGACCTCAAACGGGCTATCAGCCGGCCACCAATGCTGCGGGCCGAAATAGAAATAAAGTTTTTGATAAATTAAACCGAGCTTTCTTTTCAATCTCTAAGTTCCAAAGGGTTATAGTTATAGTAGGCGAAGAGCGTGTAAGTAGTGCCTGCTACCGAACCGGTGGATTTGCCCTTAGGAGTAGACCATCCGTGGCCGGTGTCCGCGGAATCCTGGGTTGCGTAAGGAAGACAGCTCTCTCCCTGCCCGGAAGGGGAAGGACTGGATATGATCATGTTGCTTAATTCCGATAGATATTCATCGGCTTTACGGGCATAGGCGCGGGATTTATCGGGCAGGCTGTCTTTATAATAATCCGCCATTATCTTATACGCCATGACCATCTGGCCTGTCCACTCCGAAGAAACAACGCCGCCTCTGGCCAAATTCCTTTGGCTGGCAAAATCAAAGCCTCTTACTTTAACAGTCTGCCCTTCCGGCCGGAGAAAGGCAACCTCTACGCTGCAATTCTGTTCGGCAAATTCTACGATCCTGTCGGGATCCATACCTATTTCTTCCAGTTTACGGGGGCCGACAGCCGCTATTGACCAGGCATAAGTATCAGTGGCAATAGTAGAATCCCCTTTGCCGCGCTTAATCGGAAGCTCGGCCTTATCATATGTATACCGGACTAACCAGCTCAATACTTTGTTAGCGGCTTCTTGATAGCAGACCCTGCCTGTAATTTTATATAACATATTAAAGAAAGAATAAGCATCCAGATTATGTTCTGTGGCATACCATTCTATACCAGGCCCTCCGCGGATACCGCCGTCTTTGTCCTGGCCCTGTAAATCAATTATAGCCTGGGCGATCTCTTCCGCCAGCCGGACATAACTACTATCCCCGGATTTCTGAGTATACTGCATTATCGCAATACCCAGCCAGATATTCGGCCCGCTCTGGACTACGTATTCAGAGGGGCTTCCATCGTTAGCGTAATAGGCGTTATAAAATTGCCTGTCCCGCCTTTTCGCCTTGGTATTAAAAAAATCAAATATTCTTCTGGCGCGTTGGAAATCAGAAAAAAGAGTATACGCCTGGGCGACCAGCGATTGATCATAAATAAACGCCCAGTTGGCGATATCGTTGTCTCCTTCAAAACTTATGACCAGGCCTGTGCGCGGATTTTGATGCACCTTTAGCCACTGATACATCTTCTCCACATTAGCCTGCTCTAAACTTACTTTCTCTTCGCTTAAATTTACGATCTCTTTGACAACTGCGTCTTCTTTGCGTTGGACGACAACCAACTGTTCTTCTAAGGCGGCTTTTGCGACACTTAATTCTTTGATCAGCCCGCTTAATTCTTCCATCTTCCTGGACTGTTTGTCTGTTGCCAGCCTTGCGTTTGCCTCTACTTCAGATTTCTCCCTCTCTATAGTCTGGATACGCGGTTCTAATGCCTTTATCCTTGCTTCCAGATCCTCCCGTTCCTTGCTTATCCGGCCTATCTTCTCTTCGGCAATGCTGGATTCCTGCACAGTCTTAACCAGCTGCTCTACTAAGGCCCGGTTATCTTTAATTAATTTCGCGTTTATCAAGCTATTAACCGCGATCACTGAACCCAGTATAAAAATAATGCTTAAGGCCACCGGGATAAATATTTTTTTGGCCCACACATAGCGCATGATCCTGTTATTCTGGAAATGGTCGATTTTTTCGTAACTTAAGCCGATAAGATATTTATTGGGGTTTCCTCCAGGGGCTTGGGCAATCCAGACAATCCTTGCCTTGGCAGGCACGGGCTTCCTGGCCAAAGGCATCTCTATATCTAAAGATATTTTTGCCTGCCCTTCTTTTAACAACCTGGCTAATTCCGGATTTAGATTATTCACGGAAAGGCAGATCCCGCCGCGGCCGACATCATTAGTAAAACCCTGCAGCCAATCTGATAAAAAGTGCTCCCCGTCTATCGCCAACAGGCGGAATTGCACGGGAAAAACAGAATCCAAGCGTACGTATTCACGGCGCTCTTTTCCGGGGTAATCGTGTCTAGCCATAAGCTATTTTATCTTTTCTGCAACTATCCTTTGTTTGATCTTCTTGGCCAGCCCCTCAAAGAAATATTTAAAATCGGGGTACTCGGCCCGGGAAATTATATTCTTCTTTAACTCCACTTTTTGCCTGAAGTATATTTTATTATTTTTATATTTATATTCAACCATGAATTTTAACCAGGGGCTTTCTTCGCTTACGCTGTCAGGTAAATATTTTATGGCCAGGCAAGAGGGCATTTCGATCTCCAATATTGTCTCTTTAATATCCAAAACGCCGAAATCAAGGTCATACTTACGCTTATCCTTGGCTACTAAAGACGCGTCAAGGAAAGCTAATTGCGGCGGTATCCTTAAACTACCCGCTGAAGTAAAATATTCAGCCCCCTGGAAATCGTAATCCAGCGCGATAGGCGCGTTAAGGTTATCTAAATTCTGGATATTGTATTTATTGAGCTTGGCGCCAATAGAGACATCCTGTATCTTTTCTTTCAGCATCTCCTGTATTAATTCCGGTTGTGTATACAGCAGCCAATAACGCTGTGCCTGGTCATAGAAACCAAAGGTAAAAATTGTTTTCTGCGCGGATATGGTCTCATTATTGTTTATTTTTATCCGCAGAGACTGTTTGATCAGGTTATGTTCAGCCGGGTACATAGGGGTATCTTCTATTTTAAACCCGCTTTCCCGGAATATCAACACCTTACGTCCTTGGTCGTCGCGCGGCAGATCCTTAAAAGAACAGGTTTGCGCGGTAGGGTCAAGAAAAATTATTTTATCTTCCAGGGACACGGCCGCGATACAATGGTTGAAAAGCACCGCGGGAAAATCTTCGTTTAAATTATAGTATTCCTTTGTGGCGATAAGGACGGGCCAGGCAGAAAAGCCGGCTTCTTTTAACATAGTAACCAGGAGTATCGCCTGGTCTTTGCAGTCTCCGTACTTATTCTTAAATATATCTTCCGCGCTATGCGGCTGATAGCCGGCCTTACCGTATTCTACGGCCACATAACGGATCCTTTGCGCGCAAAAATTATAAACCGCCCTTAGCTTCTGTTCTCTGGAAGCCGCATTCCTGGTCAACTCTCTTACTTTGTTTTTTATCGCCTCATCCGCCTTTATCTTATCTTTGGCGAGCGCCCACCACCAATCATAGATATCCTGCCAATTATTAAACGTGGATATAAGCAACGTGGGGTTTATCTGGACATCCGGGGGCATATTGGACTCCGGAACTATCTGGGGTATGTCTTTAAAGTGCCAATGATATACCAGGTTGCCATCCCTCTCTTCGGTAAGAGGTCCCAGCTTTGCCCCGAAATCATTGTATTCATCGTTGATTACCTTGATATTCAACGGCAGGTTTTTGGGCGTGGCAATGCTAAAATGCGCCGCGATAATCGGTTCATGGGATTGCACGGCATAACTTAAGACAAAATCCTTTTTATTGATAAGTTGGTTATTATATACCTTTAGTTTATAATCTATAACCGCGCCCTCAGTAATCTCCGGGAAAGATATTATGTAAACGCGCACATTGCTATAGAGCGGGAAGTTTAAATATTTGGACACGTCGCGTATATGGCGCCTGCCCACATCTGTTACTGTGCCGTCGGGCTTTATTATCCTGGCGTATTCTAATTCCACTTTCTCAAAGGTAGAGTCATATTCTATGCGGGTCTCTGAAAAATCTTCTTTACCTCGCTCATTTAAAATCTTGACTATATAATGCAGCAAGGAAACCTGGGTGCCCTGGGAGCTTACTTCGATATTTTCGTCACAGGATAAAATAAGCGCTCCGGCCTGAGGATATTCTTTAGCCGCGGGTGCGCCGGCTAAGATATCATAAACTTTCCCGTCTATGTCTTTTATGCGCAGGCGGTTAGCTTGTTTCTCGATCATGCCTACGCGGGCGAGCGCTTTTGGCTTAAACGCTTTATGGGTAATTTTTTTATAAGCTCCCAGCGCCTGGTCAAATAAATTTAATTGTTCGCAGGTTAACCCATGATAGTATAAATATTCGTCATCGGGCATATCCTCTTTGTCGAAGGTCTCTAAGGCGTCGGTAAAATTCCCCAGACGATAATAAGAGATGGCCATAAACTTATTTGCCGGGCTAAGCCTGGACTCTTTAAATTCCGCGACCGCTTGTTTAAATTCTCCATGGCTGTAATATAACTGGCCAAGCTCAAGATGCAGCTTGTCTAAATCTTTGCCGGCGGCGATCAATGCTCTGTAGGCCTTAACCGCGTCTCGATAATAACCTTTAGACTTACTGACAGCCTCCTGCGCCTGTTTTAAATCTTTATTTTGGCCGCAACCGGAGGATAGGACAAAAAATAGGATAGCCAAAGGCAAGATCATGATCCGAGATTTAAAATATGGCTTTGCGTTACGGCCTTTTATAATAGCGCGCATTGTGGGCTCCTTCTTAAGCCTTTTTCTTCAAGATACGGTTATACTCTCTTATAAAAAACCTGGTTAGCTTAAAACTACCCGCGCCTCCTGCTATCCGGCGCTTTCCTACGCAGGCAAGCGGCATGACTCCTATCAAAGAATTAGTCAAGAATGCCTCATCCGCTTTATATAAATCCCCTAGAGTTAAATTAGCCTCATAATTTTTTATATTATGCTTCTCTGCTAAATCAAATACGGCTTTTCGGGTGATGCCGGCTAAGCAGCCGCTGGATAAAGAAGGACCAAAGACCGCATTATTTTTTATTAGGAATATATTGCTCCTGGAAGCTTCGCTGAGATAGCCGCGGCTGTTTAGAATAATAGCTTCATCAAAGCCGTTTTTTTTGGCCTTCTCGTAAGCTAAATTGTACAGCATATAGCTTGTTGTCTTTATGCGCGGGGAGAAACAACCCTCGTTTTGGCAAAATCCAGAAACGCCGGCCTTAAATCCAACTTTATACTTTAAACGGGAGCAAGGATTGTATTTTTTAACTGTTACCAGGACGCCTGTGCCTTTTTCCGCCCTCCATGCTGTTAATCTTATATAAGAGTCTTTAAAATTATTTATTTTAACCGTCCTGTTGACGGTATCTTCTAACTTAAGCAGGGAATAAGGCAACTTTATATTAACTAACCTTAAGGATCCGGCCATCCTCCTAAGGTGCTGGTGGAAATAGGCTATACTGTTATTATACGAACGCATGGTCTCAAAGACCCCGGCACCCAGCAAGAACCCCGGGTCAGATACGGGAACATTCGCTTCTTTCGCGGGCAGAAACCTGCCGTTTAGGAAAACGATTTCTTCTCTATTATAGCGCATTTACCGCCCCCAGCATTGCTTTTGCTTTTACCAGCGTCTCTTTGTATTCCTCTTGCGGGTTTGAATCCGTGACAATGCCTCCGCCTGCGTTAAAATAAAGTTTATCATCTTTTTTTAATATCGTGCGGATTAAAATATTAAAATCCGCCCCCCCGGAAAAACTTAAATAGCCAAGGCTCCCGGTGTAAACCGAGCGCCTTACAGGCTCCAGCTCTTCAATGATCTCCATGGACCGGATCTTAGGGCAGCCTGTAATTGAGCCTCCGGGGAAACAGGCAGACAATAGATCGATCCTGTCTTTATCCTGATGCAGGCGCCCGGATACGGTGGCTGTAGTTTGATAAACAGTATTATACTCCTCCAGGTCCCTTAAGGCATCCACCTTTATGGAATCATAGCTGCAGACCCTGCCTAAGTCGTTCCTCTCTAAGTCAACGATCATCATAAGCTCCGCGGCATCTTTTGCGCTCTTTAATAACTCAGTCTTGAGCTCCCGGTCTTTTATCCTGTTTTGGGAACGCGGCCGTGTGCCCTTCATGGGACGGGTAGTTACTATACCGCCATTTAGATTTAAGAACCTTTCCGGAGAAGAACTTAAGATCTGAAAATTCTGGCAATCAAGGTAAGCGCTAAAATAAGACGGGCTGATCTGGCGCAGGCGCTTGTAAATCTCGAAAGCAGATAAGCCCGTTACCGCTTTAAATCTCTGCGAAATATTCACCTGATAAATATCGCCGTTTCTAATATACCCCTTGGCTTTGTTTACTGCCGAAATATATTCTTCGCGCGTAAAATCAGACTCCGGCTTTGCGGGGAGATCTTTAAGCTTACCTTTCTTATTAACGGTTTTATAAAAATCTACCCTGGAGAGCAGTTTGTGTATTTTCTTCAAGTTGGTTTTACAAAGAGCTTTTGCTAAATGATAACTTTTTTCGGGAAAGCCTGCCGCGCATATATAAAGCGCCTTTTTTATATTATCGAAGATGACCACCGTATTATAGAACCCAAAAAAACAATCCGGGGTGCCTAAATCATCCGCGGTAACCTTCCGAAGTTTCTTTTCCAAGAGGAAACCTAAGTCATAGGCGAGATAGCCTACAGCCCCGCCTAAAAACGGAAGGCTGCCGGCGGGAGCGGGGATCTTGTATTTTTCTAATAACTCTCTTATTTTACCTAATGGATTTTTGTTTTTTGCCTCTAAAATATGGAAAGGGGCTATACCCAAAAAAGAGAACCTGCCTAAAGAATGATTGGCAGTAAGGCTGCTGTCTAAGAAAAAACAATTCCTTTCGTTCTTCAGGGCTGTAAAGGCCTCAAAGGGGCTGATTTTTAATTTATACGAGTTCAATATGTAATATGCCATCTATATTAAAGATACGTTCATCATTTCTTAAAGAACAAAATCCTATTAAGTAGCTGCGGCCGTTCTCCTGTTTGATCTGGCGTGGCAGTATTTCTCTCTGGGTAACTTCAAATCCGGAAGAAGAGAGATATTTTATTTTTAATTTCGCGCCCAAGCCGATCGCTTCCTGTATACGGGCAAGCTTTTGAGCATTCATATTATTTAAAAAGTCGGGATTAATGGCAAAGATATTTGAGAAATGCGTAAAATCCAGGATGCCTTTTGCCTCCAGCGTTTCTCTTAGTTTATTAAAGACCTCCCAGGTAAGTTCCACATCGGAAAACGCGCGGTGCGCCTGTTGGATTTTAAATCCCAGCCTTTCTGCTACAAACCAAAGCGCGTAGCGCTCTAACCCCGGCAGAAGGCGCCGGGCCATTTTTAATATATCCACGACTATGATGCCTTCTAGCTTGCCCCGGCCGAGAAGTTTTAATTCATTATTCAAGAATTCCAAGTCAAACCCCGCGTTATAGGAGCAAAGACAGCTGCCCTGGATAAAGGTTAGGAATCCGGGCATTACTGTTTCAATACCCGGGGCATCTTTAAGCATATCCTGGGTAATCTTGTTTACCTTAAAAGCGGCTTCAGACACCGGCCTTAAGGGATTGACCAGAGTTTGGAATGCGGCTATTCTTTGCCCATCCTTGAATCTAATGCCCGCGATTTCTATTATCCTGTCGCCTGAGGCAGGCTCAAGGCCGGTTGTTTCAGTATCAAAGATAGTAAATTCCACCTCATCCATATTTTTATTCATCTTTTTTCTTGGCGATATACGCCGGGACCAACTTTACAGGATGATAAGAAAGCTTTACCTTTTTAAGATTCTCCAGCCCGGAATCATCCATGATATTTATATATTTATAATCTTTTAATTCCTGGCAAAAAGAACGGAATATAAACTGTGCCAGGCCCTTAACGGAGAGGTCCGCGACTTCATATAATACGCAGAAGGTATCGGGGTTTAATTCATAGCCAAAAGTAAATGCTTTTAAGTTTTGGCCTATCTTTACCAGGCGCCCCGTAATATCCAGCTTCCGGTAATTTTTAAGCAAGGCCGCCAGGCATATTGCCGCGTCATCAAGCATACCGCAAGACAACGGGTCCGGATTGTTGGCCTTGCGCTTGCCTCTCCAGCAATCATATAACTTAAAACAATCCTCCTTATGCCTTAAGGAGAATGGCAAATATTCGAATTTATTATGCTTTATAAAATAATTAAAAGAAGAACGCTTTGATTTAAACCTGTTGCCTCCTAAATCAGTTAAATCTTCCCTCCCGCAGAGATAATCGTAAGATTTAATCCGGCAGTCAAGGCCCAGTCCCTGATAAAAAGAAATATCTTCCTCTTCAATATTTTCTATGCGCGATATCTCTTTGTTCCGGTTAAAGCTGTCCATGATCTTGAAAACCTCCTCTACAGCTCCCGGGCCTTTATTACTGCCTAACGGCGGAAGATACAGGAAACAGCCGATCTTATCCCTAAAGAATACGCACAGGCTGTCTTCTATCACTACCCAGCGGATATCAAATAGCTCTTTCCAGATAAAAATATTCTCAAAGGCATAGACAGCTAACCCGCGGGAACTCGCGCCCAGGAAACGGTTAAATAGTCTTTTATCTTTAAGGCTGATCTTAGTAAGTCGCACCGATTAGATCTCTAATTCTAAGATGTCCTGGACATCTTCGTATGCCTGCGTTATTTGCGGGTTGTTTTTAAGCATGGTTAACTGCTGTTTTGAATTAAGGTGGGCGGTCAAATAATTTATATACTCATCCATTTCCGGGGTGGACATCTTTTCATTCACGTACGGGCAATTCAAGTCCACGGTCAAAAGCACTTTTCCGTTACACAATTTAATCAAGAATGGATAAAGCTGGCATTCAAACGGCCGCGAATCATAAACCTTGCAGCAATTATCCGCGCTATTCAGGAATGGGCAGATAAAGCCTTCTCCCGCGGAGTTAGGTATGAGTTGCAGCCTGCGGTCAACGGAAATCGAAGCAGCCGGTATATTTTTATCTAAGAAATCCTGGACCTCCTCATCCAAAAGGCACGGGCTCCAGACAGAATCTTCTTCTTTAAACCGGCAGCAACCCTGGCATTTAAGGCAGGCCCGGGAAGGTACAAATTGCTTGATCATTTAACAATACTCCCGTTGCGGAGCTTTTTTTCCGGGCTGATAATAACAATGCCGTTTTCGTCAGACCCGGCCAGGACCATCCCCTGGCTTTCTACTCCGCGCAATACCGCCGTATCCAGATTAGCCACAACCACCACCTGTTTACCTATAAGCGTTTCTTTGGGATATGAAGTTCTAATCCCTGCCACTACTTGTTTAGTACTATCGCCTAGATCCAGGGTTAATACCAATAGTTTATCGGCATTGGCATGCTCAACAGCATCCTTAATCTCGGCGACCCTGAATTCCAATTTCCTGAAATCGTCAATTGTAGCCATTAGTTTTCTCCTGTTAAAACTTTACTTCCACGGATAATTCTAGCTGGTAAGCGCAATCCGCCGAACCGTCACCCCTGACATAGGGATTAAACAAGCTCCCTTCGGTATCATCGCGTTTTTCTTTATAATATTTACCCGGGATAAAATACCCGCCTAATAAGCCGATAGCCATATGTTCATTGACCTTATAATCAACAAATAAATCCGTCTCATAACCTAATTCCCTGGAGAGGAACCTGGCTTTTCCGTCTAATGTACCCACCGGACGGGTAAACGCGCTCAAATAATAAGCATAAAAACCAATTTTTAGTTTGGGGCAAAGATCATAATCAAACCCTACGGAAGGCATAATCAAATTTTCAAAGTCTCCCGAGCTAAATGTTTTCGGCCGGGTCACTCCGTAGTTTAAGCCGTAACCGCCGCCCATAGCCACAATCGGCAGCATCTCCACATTGCTTGTGCTTATGGCATCACCTAAGTTTCTGTTACTCGGAGAATAATAGCTGAAAGCCCGGTTCCTGCCTCCGGCATACGTTTCCTCTCCATTCTCTACCATCTCTAAGGTAGCCTTATTCCCGGAACAGAGCAGGAACTGCAGCGACGGGTTAAATTTATCCATCGCGTAATCCAGGCCTGAATAGAACATGTAACCGGCATGCTGCACATCTTTATATTCGGAAGACGCGCTTTGGGCATAACCAAAATTATGCGCCGCCTCTAACTTAAAAGAGAATTTACCTTCTTCTATCACCCAGGCAGTGCCAAGGGTCCCCAGGAAATCTCTTTTTATCGGCGCGGTAAGAAGGCTATCGCGTTTGCCCGGAGAAGTATAATCTGCCAACACCCCGACATACGGCCAGAGAGTTTGATTCCCTAAATTTATTTTTGCATCCGTAGCGAAAAAATTTGCCGCGTTAGGCTCGTACTTTTGCCCCTCCTCCTGTTCCTGAGGGATCTTGGGGCCTAAATGGTTCTTGTAAACCAGGTCCGGCCGGCAATAATAAAACCTCCAAACCATCTTTTCGGATTCCCGGTATAAGGTCAGGCCGTAATTCTCATAACCGCCATTTAAACTAAACCCATTGCCGACTTCATAAATATAGAGCCCTGCCTTAACCCTGAATTTATCAAAGAACGCGGAATCCGCCCAGAATTCCTCAACTTGCGGTAAAAGCTGGCTGCCGTGATATTTTTCTATCCCGCCTACGGAACTAGCGGAAGAATTAAAAATAGCCACCGGCGCGCTGTAATCATAAGGCCCGTTTCTTTCAAGTTTAAGGTAAAGCCGGGGGCCTTGATTCTTGGGATCCGCGCTAAAGGATAAACTATAGTCTACCCCCAGATAATTCGCGCGGTCAGCTTTATTGCTATTGTCTAAACCTGTTACATTCCTAAAGTTTATAAAATCCGTGCGTAAATAGGTACTTACTCCTATAAGATAATTATCGGTTCCCAGAAGGTTGTAACCATATGCGGGAACAAGAAATAAGATAAAAAGGCAGCTAAGCCACAGCTTATTCAAGTTATAGCCTCTTAGGAATTATGATAACACGCGGACAGGGGAAACTCAAGTCAAAAATCGTTTAGGTATGGGGGCAGGCTAGGCTTCTTTTTTCTTCTTTTCTTCAATCAGTTTCTGGGCGATCTCCTGGGGCACCTGAAGATATTTGGAGAATTCCATGGTGGCGTTGGCGCGGCCGCTGGAAAGAGAGCGGAAAGCCGTAGCATAACCGAACATCTCAGCCAGCGGGACCTCAGCGGAGATTATTTTTTGTTTGCCTTTCGGTTCAGCGTTCAATATTTTCCCGCGGCGCGAACATATATAGCCTATACAGGCGTTGGCATATTCTTCGATCGTAGAGACCTCCAAAGACATATACGGTTCTAATAATATGGGTTTTGCTTTCAGGAAAGCTTCTTTAAACCCGAATATCCCGGCCATTTTAAAGGCCAGTTCCGAAGAATCTACATCGTGGAACGAACCGTCGTATAGTTCTACTTTTACGTCTACAACAGGATAGCCGACATAAACACCCCTTTCCATGGCCTCAATTACCCCTTTTTCAATCGCTGGAATAAACGAACGGGGGATCGCGCCTCCTTTTATACTATCAATAAATTCAAATCCTTCTCCGGAGTTGGCGGGGGACAATTTTAATAAAACATGCCCGTATTGGCCGCGGCCGCCGGACTGCTTTATATATTTGCCTTCGCCCTCGGCTTTATCCAGTATGGTTTCCCGATACGCCACTTTGGGCTGGCCCACGATCGCCTCAACCCCGAATTCTTCTTTCAGCCTGTCTACGATTATTTCCAGATGCAGCTCACCCATTCCAGTGAGCACCACTTCTTTGGTTTCCTCATCGCTATGCACTAAAAACGTGGGGTCTTCCTCAGTCAATTTAGCCAAGCCCTTACCGAGCTTATCCTGATCCGAGCGGCTTTTAGGAGCGATGCTTAAGGATACAACCGGTGTCGGGAACTGTATCGCCTCTAAAAGAACTGGATTATCCGGATCGCAAAGCGTGTCTCCAGTAACGGTATTAGCCAGGCCCGCGACCGCCACGATATCCCCGGCAAAAGCATAATCTATATTTTCCCTCTGGTTGGCGTGCATCTGCACGATACGAGAGACCCTTTCTTTTTTATTTTTTGTGGAATTCAAGACATATATCCCGGTATCCAGAATTCCGGAATAAACCCGCACATAAACGATCTTGCCCATATGCGGGTCAGCCTGCACCTTAAAAGCCAGCCCCGAAAACGGTTCGTTAAAATCCGGATGGCGCGGAATTTTCTTATCCTTATCTTCAATATCATGCCCCTCTACAGCCGGCAGATCTAAAGGCGAAGGCAGATATAAAGTTACCGCGTCAAGCAGGTTCTGCACGCCCTTGTTCTTAAATGCCGCTCCGCATAAAACCGGGACAGCTTTATTGGCAATAGTGCCGATACGTAAAGCCTTCTTTAATTCTTCGGCGGAGATCTCTTTTTCTCCGGAATCAATATACTTTTTCAACAACGTTTCATCAAAAGCAGCTATCTTTTCCACCATAATATGGCGGAACTCTTTGGCTTTTTCCAGATACTCCTGCGGGATTTCTTCAACGCGTGTTTGTTTTCCCTGCGACTCTTCTTCATAATAACAGGCCTTCATTTCCAGAAGATCAATTACCCCGAGAAAATTATCTTCCGCGCCTATAGGGATCTCCAGCGGCACGGGGTTGCCGCTTAAGTCCACTTCAATACCCTTTAATACTCCATAGAAATCCGCTCCGGTACGGTCCATCTTATTTATAAAAGCGATCTTGGGGACATTATATTTATCGGATTGGTGCCAGACAGTCTCAGATTGCGGCTCAACTCCCCCTACGGCGCAAAAAACCGCTACGGCTCCGTCTAAAACCCGCAGGGAACGTTCCACCTCTACGGTGAAATCAACATGGCCGGGCGTATCAATAAGGTTGATCCTGTGCTCCTTCCAGAAACATGTCGTTGCCGCGGCAGTAATGGTAATACCCCTTTCTCTCTCCTGTTTCATCCAGTCCATCTGAGTTCCACCGTCATGCACCTCGCCGATCTTATGGCTTTTGCCTGTGTAAAAAAGGATCCTCTCGGAAAGGGTGGTTTTACCGGCATCAATATGCGCCATGATCCCTATGTTGCGTGTTTTCTCCAGCGAATATTTGGGTATGGGTTTTACTGTTTCCTTTTTAGCCGGAGGCTCTTCTTTGGGCGGCTCTTCTTTTACAGGCGCGGCTTCCGCATCAAGTTTAGGGCTTTCTTCAACTGTCGGATCTTTTTGTTTCTGTTCGGCAATTATTACTGGCACCTCTTCCGGAGGCTTTTCTTTAGGCTTCTCTTCGGGAATCCCCTCTTTGGGTTCTTCTTTGGGCGGCTCTTCGGCAATTTCTTCTTTCGGCTTATTCTCAATGGTTTTTTCCGCTGGCTTTTCTTCAACAACAGGCTTATCAGGGCCCAATGAACCCCGCTCCTGATCAGAATATTTCTTTAAACGTATGATCTCTTCCGCGAAACTCTGGAGCTTCCCCTCTTTTTCCTCAAGCTCCTTTTCCAGCTCGGTGTATTCCTCATTCAATTTATTGAATTCCGTCTTCGGGACCCACTCGCTTATCTGCTCTTTTTTCTTGAATTCAGCGATGGTTTCCAGGTGTGCTTTTATTTCCGCGGCGCATTTTTCAATCCTGTGCTTCTGGGCTTCTATCTGGTCGGATTTATCTTTGATATCTTTCTCTAAAGACCCTGATTTATCCTTTAACTTCCTTGTTTCTTTGTTCAAATTTACACTCTTGGTAAACTCCTCCTGCAATTCTTTTTCTTTAGCTGTAAATTTATTCCTTAAGTCTGAATTCTCTTCTTTAAGCTTACTCAACGCGCCCTCGGATTTCGCAAGCCAATCCTTGCTCTTGGCTAATTCTTCTTGCAGCTGCGGACCCTGGGTCCTGGATGTCTCCAATTCTTTCTGCAGGCCGGCATATTCGGCTTTCGCTTTTTCCAATTCTCCCGAAAGCGAACTGATCTTTTCTTCAAGCCCCCGGGTTTTGTCTTCTTTAGGTGGGAGTAAGGGCTCTCTCTTTGTTTTCTTCCCCTTCGGGCTGCCGGAAAATAAGGCGCCAAAAACAGCATACACTATCATCCCAATTCCGGCGAACATCAAAACTTTAAGTAATATGCTCATTTGCCCCTCAGCTTCTCCAGGCGTTGTTTAATCTTTGCCTCAAAACCCGTATCTGCCGGTTCGTAATACCTTACATTTTCCCGGGTGTATTTTTGTTTCACATAATGGCCTTGGTAATCATGGGCGTATTTATAACCCTTGCCATGGCCTAAGGCTTCGGCATCGCCAGTTGTATCCTTAAGGTGATCCGGTACTTCCTGGACCTTTTTATTTTTTATGTCCGCGATCGCTTTATCAATGGCCAGGTAACTGGCATTTGATTTTGGCGCGCAGGATACATAAATTACCGCCTGGGCTAAAGGGATACGCGCTTCAGGCATACCTACAAATTCAGAAATCTGCAATGCCGCGTTAGCCAAAACTAAAGCCAGGGGATCCGCATTCCCTACATCTTCTGCTGCCAAGATACAAACCCGCCGGGCTATAAATCTCGGGTCTTCTCCGGAATAAAGCATCTTAGCCATCCAGTAAATTGCCGCGTCCGGGTCAGACCCGCGCATAGACTTAATAAACGCGGAGGCGGTATCGTAGTGGCCATCTTCGTCGTTATCATAAACAACCGCTTTTTTCTGTATTGATTCCTGCGCCGCTTCCAGATTAAAATTTATTGTTCCGTCGCTGGATTTAGCCGTGGTCAAGACGCCGATCTCTAAGGCATTTAGCGCCCGCCGGGCATCGCCTTCACAGGTTTTAGCCAGAAATTCCAAAGCCTTTTTATCGGCCTTAGCCTTTAAATTGCCTAATCCGCGCTCATTGTCTTTCAGCGCGGAGTTTAAGATCTCCATGACCTCATTCTCTTTTAATGATTTTAATTCGCAGACCAGCGAGCGCGATAATAAGGGTGAGGCGATAGAGAAGAATGGGTTGTGGACCGTAGCGCCGATTAATACGGGATTACCGTCTTCTATATCCGGCAGAAGCACATCCTGCTGGGCCTTGTTAAAACGGTGGATTTCATCAATAAAAAGGATCGTTTTTTTACCAGTGTTGACTTCCTTTTGTTTTGCCGCCGATATAACTTTCCTTAACTCCTCAACATTAGAGGTAGTGGCGTTAATAGAAACATGGCTGGACTTAGTCATATTGGCGATACACCAGGCCAAAGAAGTCTTGCCTGTTCCCGGAGGGCCGAACAAAATTAAAGAGCTTAAACGATCAGCCTCTATTGCCCGGCGCAAAAGCTTATCTTTGCCTAATATGTGCTCCTGGCCTACAAACTCATTTAAAGCCGCCGGCCGCATGCGCACAGCTAAAGGGAGATTCCTATTACTGGCTGTTTTCTCTTCTTGAAAAAAGTCCATAAGTATACTTATCCCGCCATAACGGATTAGCTGGTGTGTTGCTTCTGCTCACACCCAATCCTATCGGATGGATTGGTGTGCCGCCTCTGCGGCAAAAAAAATCCCCGCATAGTGCCGTTGGAGCGATAGTTTGAACCGGTTTGGTTCCACGTGGGTGCCCTCTCCTAGCGCCTAAGCGCTATGGAAGACCGAGCTCCCTTTATAATTGTGTTGGTTCAAAAATTATCGACTCCCCAACGTGCACCGCAGGGATATTTAAAAGAACTTTTGTCTATAATAAGTATAGCACATACTGGAGAAAAATCAACCCTCCGTCATCTTATCTTGGCTGCAAAATCCCGAGTGAGCGTTTCACAAAGCAGGTCGTGAATTGGCTGAACTTCTTTCTCTGTCAAGGTGCGTTCATTAGAGCTGTATAAACAAGCCAAGGTAAGCCCCCTGTACCCTAAGGGGATCTGGCTGCCTTTATAATAATCCGCGACCCTGATCTCACGTAAAAGCGGCTGGCCTTTTCCTTTTAACAAGGCCAATATGTCTTTGACTGAAAGGCCCTCCTTTAATATAAAACTTATATCCCTGGCTATGCCGGGATACTTAGGAAGAGGGGTAAATATTTTATTGGGCCGCGCGAAGGCAAAGAGCTTATCCAAAGAGGCCTCCAGCAGAAAAACATCTCTATTTTTTATTTCCAAAGATCTTAATGCCTGGCGGTTAAGCTTTAACATCGAACCTATTTTCTTCTTTTGGATATATATATCCGCGCGCTCCTCGCCTTGGCTGATAAATTCATAACCAGCCACTCCTAACAAAACAAAGACTGCCTCCAGCATCCCTTTTATATTTGAAAGGCCAGCCTCATCTTTAACCAGGCCCTGCCCGGTAAAAAACGATTTCGCGCCGCTTAAAGCAATGCCTAAGGTAAGCTCTTCTTCCGGTTCTTTTGCCCCTTTAAAAATATTGGCTATTTCGAATATAGCAACATGCTCCTGCCTTTGATTAAGATTAAAACTAACCGCGCGGCCAAGCCCCAGCATAAGAGTCGGACTCAAGATTTCCTGCTCCTGGCTTAGCGGGTTCATAATTTCTATCGGGCCGAAGTCAAGCTTAAGGCCCAGGTTATTTAATCCCGCTCTGTCAACCAGGCTATAAGTAATCGCCTCATTGGCCCCTAAGCCTGTAAGAATATTCTTTATAGCTGAAACCAAATCTCTTCTCTCGCTTATAGTTACGCATGGTTTTATCGCAGGCACGCTGGAAGGGATCAGTTCATAACCGAAAATCCTGGCAACTTCTTCAACTAAATCAACCTGTGTTCTTACGTCTTGCCTGAATGAAGGCACCCCTACAATAAGAATATTCTTTGATTTATGTTTGACCTTGAACCCAAGCCTGGTAAGGATATGTTTTACTTTAGCGGCTGCTAAATTTATCCCTAATATTTTCGAAACATAGGCAGTATCCAAATCAACTTTTATATCTTTTGGCTTGCTTACGCCGCTTACCATAAAGCCGGATTCTTCCGAATCGCAGCATTCCCGTATCAATTCTGCTGCCTTAAGCGAGGCCTGGCTAACCATGCTTGAATCCACGCCTCTTTCAAACCGGTAGCTTGATTCAGTGGATTTGCCCAGGGCCTGGCGGGAGCGCCGCACAACAATAGGATCAAAGCTCGCAGCTTCCAATAAAATATTTCTGGTACCCTGGCTGACCTCCGTGTCCCTGCCTCCCATTACTCCCGCAGCAGCAATAGTTTTGTCTTTATCGGCTATTACCAAAACTTCTCCTGAAAGCCTGTTTTCTTCCCCATCTATAGTTATTATCTTCTCTTGCGGTTTAGCCCTGCGTACAATTATCTCTTCCGGATTAATTTTATCTAAATCAAACGCGTGCAAAGGTTCGCCTAATTCGTATAATAGGTAATTGGTAATATCCACAACATTATTGACGCTGCGGCAGCCTATCAATTCCAGTCTTCGCCGTATCCAGTCCGGCGAAGGGCCCACTTTTACATTCTTGATTATCCTGGCGGTATAGAGAGGGCAATCTTTTTTATTCTCAATTTTAATTTTAAGGCTGCCCTTGTTTGCCTGGGAATTAAGCCTGCCTGACCGACGGGCAGATAAAAAACTGGGAACGCGAAGTTTTGCCCCTGTAATTGCCGCTACCTCACGGGCAACACCTAAAACACTCAACCAATCCGGGCGGTTTGAAGTAATCTCGATCTCAAATATAAAATCCCCTGCTTTTTCTTCAAGAGATACGACTTCTAAGCCGGCCATAGTCAGTTTATCCGCTAACTCCTTAGCCGGGATCTTGATCTCTACAAAGTCTTTTAACCAATTATAGGTAACTCTCATATTAGAATTGCCTCAAAAACCTTAAGTCATTCTCAAAAAACAACCTGATATCATTGATGCCGTATTTAAGCATAGCGATTCTCTCTACGCCCATGCCGAAAGCAAACCCTGTATATTTCTTAGGATCGATCCCTACGTGTTTAAAAACATTGGGATGGATCATGCCTGAGCCTAGGATCTCCAGCCACCCCTTTCTGCCGCAGACAGAACACCCCTTGCCTTTACAAATTATGCAGGATATGTCTACCTCTGCCGACGGTTCTGTAAAAGGAAAAAAGTGCGGACGGAAACGCATCTTTATATCATTGCCGAAAACCGCCTTGGCAAATATTTCTAAGAGGCCTTTAAGATCGGAGAACTTGATATCTTTATCTACCAGGAACCCCTCCACTTGATAGAACATAAAAGAGTGCGACGCGTCCACCGCGTCCGGCCTGTATACGCGGCCGGGGACAACAATGGCTAAAGGAGGTTTTCTTTCTTTCATCGCGCGCACCTGCACCGGAGAGGTATGGCTGCGCAGGAGCATTTGAGCATAGTCTTTTAAATAGAAGGTGTCAAAGGCTTCGCGGGAAGGATGTTCCAGGGGGATATTTAATCCGGTAAAATTATTATATTCGGTTTCTATCTCCGGGCCGCTGACAACAGAAAAACCCATGCGGCTGAATATGGCGCAGATCTCGTCGGTGATCCGGGTTAGGGGATGGATATGCCCTAATTCCTGCGCGATACCCGGCATACCCGCGTCAAAAGAAGAAAACGTTGTTTCTTTTTGGCCGGGCAAAAGTGTTTTTTGTTTTTCGGCGATAACAAAAAGAAGTTTGTCCTTAAGCGCGTTAACTTCCCGGCCAAAGCTGCTTCGCTGTTCCAGGGCCAGGCTGGGTATAGTACCGGTCAACTGGGCAAGAATACCTTTTCTTCCCAAATACTTAGTCCGGAATTCTTCCAATTCCCCAGCCGAACTTATACCCTGCGCTTCAGAATCTATTTGCGTTTTAATAGAGTTAATATCCATACCAGGCAAAATACCCCCAATAACACAATTACAAAGTTCCTCTTGCCGGGATTCAGCTTCTCCCGGATGTTTCGTCCGGAGGTGGTCTTGCGTATGGCCTGGGCGTGTATATCCAGGTCTCCTCCGTGCTCGGCGCAAGCGCGATGAAAAACCCCGGTCACCTCAATACCGTCGCCCACAGACTTATAACTGCCTGTATAGGCTATATCTTTTGCTAAAGAGGAATTTATCCAGATACCTATCGCGTTCTCTCCATCATTAATATTTACCCAGGCATGATCTCCGCGCGCCATTACATCACCGATAACCTCGCCTTCATAGACCACTATTTTACCGTCGTACTGCTTGGCGTTATTTATAAGCTCGCTGCTGGAAATAGGCTGCGCAGAACAAAGAGCATGGCAGCATAACAATAAACTAATAACTAATAGTTGATAACTAATAACTTTTCTTAACATCTTTTTCCTTTTATCGTTGCCGCGAAGAACCCTATCAGAGTAAATATGGACATAAACTCTAACCGCCCGGCCCACATCTGGATTATATAGGTAATCTTTAAAACCGTGGGCATAGACGCATCTGTAATCCCGCAGGAAAAACCAACGTTGCCGGCGGCAGACGTTGATTCAAATAAAGAATTTAAGAACGGATAGCCAAAAAACATCCCTATAACAGCCCCAAGCATGTAAAGAATTAGATACGCCAGGGTAATTAAAAGGGCGCCCCTTACTTGTTTATCTTCCAGGAATATTTCCTTTATATGGTGGAATTTTTGGACCACGATCGCCTTTTCGGGCAGGATTATCCTTTTTATATCTTCCTTTAACGCCTTAAAGGCGATGCCTATACGTAACATTTTTATGCCGCCGGCAGTAGAACAGATACAGCCGCCTAAAGCCATGGCGCAAATCAAACCAACCAACGCCAGGTCACCCCACTCATTGACAAACTGCCGGGCGTATATAGTCATATATCCTGTGGTGGTGTGCCCTGAAATAAGCTGGAAAAAGCCTTTACGGAATAAGACAACTGCCTTGGGATAAACTCCGAACCGGCTAAGGCCGATGGCGGTAACAAAAAAAGTGAGCATGATACTGATAAAAAATACCCTGCTTTCAATATTTTTAAACATCTCTTTGCGGTTGCCGATCCATAACTGATAGTGGAAGTTAAAATTAAGCGCGCCGGCAAGCATAATAATAATCGTGGTTACCTCAAAAAGCAGGCTGTGGTAATAAAGTATATTCTGGGACTGGGGCGCAAAGCCCGCGGTATCAAAACCTGCCATAAACACACAGGCGCCGTGGAAAAAAGCATTTAGAGGTTTTAAACCGATAGATATCCCGACTATACCTAAGGCAAGTGTGCCTAAAATCAGGTACGTTATGCTTATCAACCAAATAGACCTGGCGGTATGGATAACATTGGGCGCCAGCCTTTCATCGCGCGCTTCACCAACATATAACTTAAACGCCCCCGAAGAACCCTTAACAAAAAATGACAAGGCCACAATAGCAATACCCTGGCCTCCTATGAAAGGGCCCAGATGCCGCCAGAGATTATGCGTGTATGATAAATGGTCAAGATCCTGGACTAAAGTCAATCCCGTAGTAGTAAGGCCGGACATGGTCTCAAAACAGGTATCTAAAAACGTCTTGAAGTGCCCGCTTAAATACAGCGGTATCGCGCTTAATACCATGGCGGCTAACCACGCCAGAGATACCACGATCATCCCTTGCATCCAGTTCAGATCTTTCTCTGTAAAACATAATTTGGTCAAGATCAAGCCGAAGATAGCCGATATCCCCAGGCCGATCAAGAAATCCAGAGCGGGATTTACTTCTCCAAACGCGAATCCCGCTAATATAGGCACCAGCATTGTAAAGGCCAGGCCTAAAATGATCTTGCCTAAATAAAAACCTATGATTTTGATGTCTTCGAGGGAGGGCTTAAGGATCATGATAGTGCTACGCAGATTAAAAATGCCGCCAGCATAATTATTAAGGCATACAAGGCTTCTGTAGAGATGCCCAAAACAGCATTAACAGCGGTTTTTATTTTTATCACAGCTTGCCTACCAGTATATTTAACAGCTGCGGTTCGTTGCCTATCAAAGTAAGGGCGATAATATCGTCACCGGTGTTAAGGACGGTATTTCCTTTGGGGACAATAACCTCTTCACCCCTGACAATAGAAACTAAAACCGAGTCAGGAGGCAATTCAATATCTTTGATCTCTTTATTGATCACGGGGGAATCTTCCGGCAGATCAACGCGTACAATCGCCAGCTTCCCGCGTTTAAAACTCATCAAATTGACAAAATCAGAGAAAGACGCTTCTTCTTCGATAATCTTGGCGATTATCTTAGTGGAGTCAACCGGGACATCAATGCCTAATTCCGCGAAGGTAAACTCATTATCGGGGTTATTCACGCGGGCAACTGTGCGCCGGACATGGAATCTCTCTTTGGCTAATTGGCAGATGATCAGATTATCTTCGTCTTCGCCTGTGACAGCGGCCACTACATCCGCGCGCTCAATACCTGATTCTTCCAGAATACGCGGGTCGCAGCCGTCGCCGTTGATAACCAGGGCCTCCACTTCTTTAGCTACCTCTTCACAAAGGCCCTTGTCTTTTTCAATAAGGCTCACAGTATGGTTGCTGGCGATAAGCCTTTTAGTTAAGAAATACCCGACTTTGCCCGCGCCTATAATTAAAATATACATACCGCTTAGAACCCTCCTCTTACTTCTCCGCCAAACCAAACTTTTCTCTTACGCTCTGCAAGCTGGTTACCTTAACCGCTGCCATTAATGTATCTTTTTCCTTTAGGACCGTCCGGGGCTCAGGCAGGATCAACCCTTGCATCCTTCTTATGGCCACAACCAGGAATTCACTCGGGATATTTATTTCCTGAATGGTTTTACCGACTAGCCCGCCCTTTACTTCGATCTCAATAACCCCCAGCTCTTTAGTCTCGATAAGATAACTGGAGAAGCGGCTCTCAATAATCTTATCCCTGAGCATCGCGGCGAAAAGAATGGTCCCGCTGATAATATCCAGGCCCAAGGCAGTATAGATATGCGCCCGCTGCGGATCATATACGCGGGCTAAGACCTTGGGGACCTTAAATATCTTTTTAGCTACTTGCGCGGAAATCAAATTTGTGTTGTCCCCGTTAGTAACCGCGCATAAGGCATCCGCTTTCTCAATACCTACCTGTTTTAATAATTTCAAGTCGAAACTGTTGCCTACCATAGTCAGGCCGTTGAATGTGCCGCCTAAGCGGTCAAAAGAAGCGGGGTTCTTGTCAATGACTACCACGTTATGGCCTTCATTAGACAATAATTTAGCTAATTCCGAGCCGACCCTGCCGCAGCCTGCTATTATTACATACATACTGGCTCCTCAAAAATCCCAATCGCAAGTATTACTAATACTGCCAAATTGGAATTTTGTATTTATCCTTTTGCTATCTCTACCAATTTCGCAAACGCCTTGCTGTCCTTAACTGCCAAATCCGCCAGAATCTTCCTGTCTAAAGCGACCTTTGATTTCTTAAGGCCGGCTATAAACGCGCTGTAAGTAATACCCGCGGCCCGGCAAGCGGCATTTATACGCACGATCCAGAGGCTGCGGAATTCTCTCTTCTTTACGCGCCTGTCACGATAGGCATACACCAGCGCGTGCATAAGAGTCCGATGCGCCTGCTGGTACTGCTTGCTTCTATCTCCCCAAAAACCCTTCGCCTTCTTTAATACCCTCTTCTTCCTTCTGCGTGTTGCTACACTATGTTTAACCTTAGCCATATTTTCCCCTTTTTCTAACCGTACGGTAACATTCTCTTAAGATACTTTGCCTCTTTCTTGCCGCCTATTACCTTACGCCTTCTGAGTTTTCTCAGCCTGCTGGACTTCTTGCAGGTAGCCAGATGGCTCTTGCCTCCGGCTGAGTATTTGATCTTTCTGTTTTTGGTGAACTTGAATCTTTTAGCTACTCCCTTTTTTGTTTTCAAGCCTGGCATGTTTTACGCTCCCTTTGCTGTTGGTTAATTATACCACTGCTTTATTTCGGAGCAATAACAAAAGATATGACCCTGCCTTCCATGGTAGGCGCCTTTTCTAACTGCCCCTCACTCTGAGTATCTGTGATAAATTTATCCAAAACCTTCCTGCCTATATCCTGGTGTTCCATCTGCCGCCCGCGGAAGAACAGGTTTACCTTGACCTTATCTTTTTTCTTTAAAAAGCCTGTGGCCTGTTTTACTTTTGTCTCATAATCGTGCTCATCAATATTCGGCTTCAGGCGGATTTCTTTCAGCCGGCCCTGCTTCTGGTGTTTCTTTGCCTCGCGCTCCTTTTTTTCCTGATCGTATTTAAATTTACTGAAGTCGATAATGCGACAAACCGGCGGGTTAGCGCTAGGGGCCACTTCTACCAGATCTAATTCATCCTGGCTAGCCAGTTCTTGCGCGCGCTGTATCGAGACTACACCCAATTGATTACCATCCGGGCCAATGAGCCGTACCTGCGGTACGCGGATCTTTTCATTAATACGTATAAATTTTTTTATACTGACCACCTCCTTTACGCAGCCTTGTTTTCTATTTCCTCTTTTATCTGTTTTATAAACTCCTCGACGGAAACGGTCCCCATATCACCCTTGCCTTTCCTCCTTACGGCAACTCCGCCGCTGGATACTTCTTTACGGCCAACCACTAAAATATAAGGGACCTTCTCCATCTCTGCCTCGCGTATCCTTTTATTAAGAGTTTCATTCCGGTCATCCAGTTTAACGCGCAGGGATTTCTCTGTTAATGTATTTTTAAGCTCCGCCGCGTACTTTTGGGATTCAGGGCCTATGGGTATAATTACCGCCTGAACGGGAGAAAGCCAGACCGGGAAATTCCCGGCGTAATGCTCGGTCAATACGCCGATAAACCGCTCTATACTGCCGAACAATACACGGTGCAGCATGATCGGCTGCCTTTCCTGACCCTGCTCATCAGTATAGACGAGGTTAAACCTTTTAGGAAGAGCAAAATCACATTGGATTGTCGCGCACTGCCATTTTCTTTTCAAGGCATCTTTTAATTTTATGTCTATCTTAGGGCCGTAAAATGCGCCGTCTCCCGTATTTATATCATACGGCAGCCCTTTTTCTTTTAACGCGGCCTGGAGGGCTCCTGTAGCAAGTTCCCAATCCTCATCGCTACCGATAGATTTTTCCGGCCGGGTGGAAAGCTCGATGCTTAAATCCGGGAATCCGAAATCCTTCATAGTATCTATAACTAAGTTGGTTATAGTCATTATTTCCTGGACCACCTGTTCCGGGCGGCAGAAAATATGGGCGTCATCCTGCGTAAACCCGCGCACACGCATCAATCCATGCAGGACTCCGGCTTTCTCATGCCTATACACAGTTCCTAGTTCAAACAGCCTAAGAGGCAGGTCCCGGTAACTGCGTGTTTTTGATTTATAAATTAACATATGGCCCGGGCAATTCATGGGTTTTAAGACATACTCTTTGTCTTCTATATTGAAGGTGTACATATTCTCTTTATAATAATCGTAATGGCCGGAGGTGCGCCAAAGAGCGGCATCCATGATATGCGGGGTGATCACCATCTGATAAAAATCATTCTTTAAATGGATATCTTTTTCATAATCCTCAATTACCCTGCGCAGGATGGCTCCTTTAGGATGGAAAAAAACCAGGCCAGCGCCAGCTTCCTCATGGTATATGTCAAAGAGCTCAAGTTGCGGCCCCAGCTTCCTGTGGTCGCGCAGCCTTGCTTCTTCCAGATTCTTAAGATGCTCACTTAATTCATTTTGGGTTTCAAAACAAGTGCCATATATCCTCTGCAGCATGGGATTTGTTTCTATGCCGTGCCAATAAGCTCCGGCAACCGACAGCAATTTAAACGCCTTGACTTGACCTGCAGATTCAATATGCGGCCCGCGGCATAGATCTATAAAATCTTTGCCGGTTTTATATACGGAAACTTTCTCATCAGGTATACCTTGAATAAGCTCTACCTTGTAATCTTCTTTTAATTCCTTAAATAAATCCAAGGCGCCCTTTTTAGAGATCTCTTCCCTGACAAACGGCTCATTCCGGGAAATTATCCCGCGCATCTTTTGCTCAATATCCGCTAGATCAGCGTCGGTAAACGGCTCTTTTTTATCAAAATCGTAATAAAAACCGTCTTCTATGGACGGGCCGATAGCCAGCTTAACCTCCGGCCAAAGCTCTTTTACAGCCTGGGCCATCACATGTGAACAAGAATGCCGTAAGGTATCTAAATCCGTATTTTTCATAATTTAAGTGGTGGGCCCAAGAGGAGTCGGACCTCTGACCTTTGCGATGTCAACGCAACGCTCTAACCAACTGAGCTATGAGCCCGCGCATTTAATTAAGCTTTTAAGCTAAATCCGTGGGCAAGGAGGGAGTTGAACCCTCACGACCTTACGGCCAACAGATTTTAAGTCTGTCGTGTATGCCATTCCACCACTTGCCCGCTCTTAATCAACTTATATCCCTTGCGTAAACACTGCGAAAATCTCTTCGATATTTTCGCAGTACGCTTCGGGATGAATTTTGCAAAGCAAAATTCAAGGCGACGAGCGGATTCGAACCGCTGAATAGCTGTTTTGCAGACAGCTGCCTTGCCACTTGGCTACGTCGCCACGTAAATTCGCTTTACTCACCACGCGGCAGAGAGTCCTGCGGCCCGAAAGGCTTTACGGAATACCGGACTTCAAATAATTTTCTTGACCTCTTTAACGATATCCTCTGTTTCTGCTAAACAGCCGATACCAACCTTACCACAGGCCAATTCGCCTTTTCTAGGCTCCATAAATCTATACCCGGCGGATTTTAGTCTTTGAATATTGCCTTGCACGATACTGTTCTTATACATATTCTCATTCATGGCCGGAGCAATTAAAACCGGGGCCTTTGTGGCGCAGATAACACAAGTCAATAAGTCATCGCATATGCCGCTGGCAATTTTACCTATGATATTGGCAGTGGCTGGAGCTACTAATACCATATCCGCCTTATCCGCCAAGGATATATGCTCTATCTCCCAGGTATCTGATTCAAGGAACATCTTCCGGTAGGCCTTGTTGCCAGACAGGCTTTGAAAAACAACGGGGCTGATCAACTCTCCTGCCTCATCTGTCATAACCACAGTAACGGAAAAATGCTGCGCCCTAAGCTTGCGCACAATATCGCAGGCTTTATATATAGCGATACCCGCTGTCACCCCTAAAATAATATTTTTTTCTTTTACCATTTAAACAAACGGGCTTATTCTTCTCGCATTCTTAAAGAATGCTAAAAAGGTATCGGCTTACCTGCCAAACACCCCTCCAAGGGTTAACTTATTCTTTCGATTTTATCTTCTTGCTCTGTATCTGGCCGTCGGCTATCTCAAACAAAGCTACAGTTGAAGGCTTGACAGACGAATTTACAGTAACAAGTTTTGGCTGGCCTTCGACGATCTCCAGGGCTCTTTTTGCCGCCAAGATGACCAGCTTATAAATAGAGCCGCTGCTTTTATCTAAAAGTTTCTCTCTCTCAAAATAACTCATGTGCCCCCTCGCCTTAAATTACCGATACCTGTTTCTTGCAATATAATTCTTCTTAATTCCTTTACCGCCTGCTGTAAATTTTTATTAACCAGGCGGTAATCGTACCTGCGGGAAGCCAAAAGCTCCGCCTTGGCAAGCCTCAAACGTTCCCTTATCTCTTTTTCTTTAGTGCTGCTGCAACGTCCGCCAATCCTCTCCCGAAGCGTTTCTAATGAAGGAGGAAGAACAAAAATCAATACCGCGGCTTTATGGAAAAACCGCTTTACCTCAAACGCGCCTTTTAAATCTAAACACAGAATAACATGTTTGCCTTTTTTAAGCTGCTTTTCCACAAAATCCCTGGGCGTTGCGTAATAATAACCCAAATACCTCGTCCATTCAAGAATTTTTTTTGCCTTAAGCCCCTGCTTAAACTTCTCTCTCGTAATAAAAAAATAGTCTCTCTTTTCCCTTTCGCCTGACCTCTTGGGCCGGGTAGTTAAAGAAATAGACCTTACCAGCCGTTTCTTTAACTGCCTGTCTTCCAGCAGCCTCTTAAGGAGCGTGGTCTTGCCTGATCCGGACGGCCCGGAAATAATAATTACCGATCCTTGTATTTTGTTTTGCTTAAGCTTCACTTATTCTATATTCTGTACTTGTTCACGGATCTTTTCGATCTGGCTCTTTATCTGGACAACCTTGGCAGAAATAGTTGTATCAAATGTCTTAGCCCCCAAGGTATTTGCTTCCCTTTGCATCTCCTGCGCGATAAAATCCAGCTCTTTACCTACCGGCCCGCGCTTTGTAAGCTTGTTTCTAAAGTTTTGTATGTGGAATGTCAATCGCTCTATTTCTTCCGCGATATCCGTGTCTTTCAAGAAACTCGAACGCTCTTCCTCTGTTTTTATCTGTTCAAGCCTGTCCTTAACCGCTTTTTTTAATCTCGCCTTAATAGCCGCGAGGCTGGACTTAAGCGTTTCTGCCCTGGTTTTTAAGAACCCGAACAAAGCCCGGCCTTCTTTCTGGCGCATCTCTGCCAGGTCGCCTACAGCCCTGCCCACTACTATTTTCAGGCGCGGCCACGAGTTTAGCTTGGGAACTTTATCCTCAGCCAAAGACAACACCCCGGGCAGATGTATCAATGTGTCTATACTAACCTCGTCTTTGATCTGGAATTGTTTTTTCGCTTTTCTTAACATCAAAAGGTAATTTTTAAACAGCGCCTTATTTATGGAAACGTGCGAAGCTGACGCGCCGATAACATTTACCACGCAGGTAACACGCCCCCTTTTAATCCTCGCCTCGATTTCTTTCTTTATTTTGTCTTCTAAAGAAATAAACCCTTCCGGCAGATGAAACACGACCTCCAGGAATTTATGGTTTGAGCTTCTCAGCTCGACGGAAACCTTGCCGAAAGGCACGACCTGGGCCTCTCTGCTGCCAAAACCGGTCATACTCTGTATCATCTTGACTCCATTTTTTAGGCCCAGATCTTTTTCTTACATTCCCTGCCCACCGCTTCTTTTGTAGGATACAAATCCACAATAATCTCTTCGGGATTAAACCAGAGTTTTATTTCTCTCTCTGCTTCGCTCTCGCTGGATGACACATGAATAACGTTTTCGTAAACTCCACCGGTAGTGATCCTGCCGTAAGAGCCTCTAATGGAAGTGGGCTCCGCCTCCTCGGGGTTTGTGGCCCCGGCAAGCTCTCGGCATTGTTTTATAGCATCCTTGCCCCAGTATACTAAAGCCATAACCTTACGCCGTTCATGCAGCTCTCCCTGTATATACCTTATTAATTCACCAAAAAACGGCTTGTCTTTTAAATGCTTATAATGTTCTTCTGCCAATGTTTTAGATACCCGCGCCATTCTCGCGGCAACGATCTCAAACTTCGTTTCAGACAACCGTGTTAAGATATTGCCGGTTAAAGATTTTTTAAGGCCGTCGGGTTTTATAAGAATTAACGTCGCCTGATTCATTTTGCCCCTCCCCTGAATATATTCGCGATCCTTTCCAGATCCTCCTGAGAATAGAATTCAATAAAAACATGCCCGCGTTTTTTTCTTTTACTTATCCTGACTTTAGTGGCCATGATCTGCTGCAATTCCTCTTCCAGGGCCGCTATATAAGGCTCCCGCGTTGACTGGCCCATCCTGCGCTTAACAATTTTTGGACGGTGCGTTTTGATAAGGGTCTCCAGCTCCCGCACTGACAATCCTTTCAAAATGACTTCCTGAGCTAACTTTCTTTGCTGGTTGGCATCTTCTAATTCCAGCAAGGCTTTCCCATGAGCAAAAGAAAGGCGGCCTTTCTTTATTTCTATTTGGATTTCTTGAGGTAAGTTCAATAACCGCAATGTGTTAGTAATAGTTGTCCTGGCTTTACCCAGGACCTCACTAACCCTTTCTTGCGTAACTTGAAATTTATCAATGAGATACCGATAAGCATGCGCCTCTTCAACCGGATTAAGGCCTTCCCGTTGAATATTTTCTATTAATGCCAATTCTAAAGAGTCCCGGTCATCTACATCTTTAATAATAATCGGCACCTCTTTAAGATCCAGCAGATTCGCTGCCCGCAGCCTTCTTTCGCCAGCGATCAATTCATAATAATCACCTTTGCGCCTTACTAAAAGAGGCTGGATCACTCCTTTTTCTTTAATAGATTGGGCTAATTCTTCGATACTCTGAGTATCAAAGTCTTCTCTAGGTTGAAAGGGATTTGGCTTAATTTGTCCAGTTTGGACATTTACAATCTCATTCTTAGCCCCTGATTCTACTTTCTCCGGTATCAAAGCACTTATTCCTTTACCCAAAGCTTTTCTTTCCATTATCCCGCTCCTTCTGATATTGGTTCACTTGAAAAAGGGATCCCTAATATTTCTTTACATAGCTCTTCGTATTTACGCGCTCCCAATGAATCTTTATCATACAGGGCTATGGGCTTGCCAAAACTCGGCGACTCAGTTAACCGGATATTCCTGGGGATAACCGTCTTATAAACTTTCTCTTTGAAAAAATTGCGCGCCTCTTGAATAACCTCCTTGGTAAGATTGGTGCGGTAATCAGCCATAGTAAGAAGCACGCCCTCAATAACCAGGTTAGGATTCAGATTCTCTCTCACAAGTTCAATAGTATTAGATAGTTGCGTTAATCCTTCTAGCGCGTAATATTCACATTGTACTGTTATTATTACTGAATCTGCCGCGCATAAACCATTTATAGTTAATAAGCCCAGGGATGGCGGTGAATCAATAATTATAAAATCAAAGTCATCCTTGTTTTTTATTAACGCCCTCTTTAATCTATACTCTCTACCTAATGCGCCAACTAATTCTACTTCAGCTCCAGTTAAGTCTAGATTGGCAGGTGCTAAGGAAAGGTTATTAATTACTGTGCTCTGCAATATCTCTTTTAATTCTGATTCTTCTAATAGGATATGATACGTGCTCTTTTGAATATTATGCTTATTTATACCTATGCCGCTGGTTGTGTTTGCCTGGGGATCTAAGTCTATGAGTAAAGTTCTTTTGCCGGCTAGCGCAAGATAGGTAGCTATATTGATCGCTGAGGTGGTTTTCCCAGTGCCGCCCTTTTGATTACAAACACTGATAATTCTACCCATTGGAATTTATATAGTTACGCTTAGTTCCACGCGGAACTTTAAAACTCTGCGGTTATTATTTAAGAGTAAATTGCCCTGTTAAGTGTTATCTTTGGCTTTATTTATGCTTACTTTCACCTTGGCTGGTTTAGCTCCAGGCATACCAAAGAGACCTTTTTCTTCTTCTGAAAGTATCTCTATTGTTAGTTTATTGCGGGGTAATTTTAGTGTTTTGAGCGCCTTTTTAATTGCCTCTGCGACAGTTTTACCTTCTACCTCAATACTGGTCTTAGGTATCATCTTATCCTGTTTATACGAAATTGATAGGCAAGCATAAGCGCGCTATTGATAAACCAGTATAAAACCAGGCCGGAAGGCATATGATAAAAAATAAGCCCAAACATAAGCGGCATTATTATCAACATCAATTTTTGTTGCTCTGCGGCTTTGCTATTCGTGTTAGACATAGACATTTTCTGCTGAATAAACATGCCTATGGTCATTACGATAGGTAGAATATTAATTTCATTTCCCAGCACCGGCAAAGAGGTTGGCAACGTAAAAAGGCGGTCGGGTTCTGATAAATCCTTTATCCACAAGAAATGGGCGCCCTTTAAAACAACACAACGCATCAATGCCTGATAAAGCGCAAAAAATATAGGCATCTGGAGAATCAAGGGCAGGCATCCGCCTAAAGGATTAATTTTATGCTTACGATATAACTCCATTATTAATTGATTTTGTTTTGGCTGATTGTCTTTATAGTTTTTGCGTATTTCTTCAATAAGAGGCTGCAATAATTGCATTTCTTTCATTGAACGCATTTGTTTTAGCGTAAGAGGGAAAAGGAGGATATAAACAGCTACACTTAAGATCACAATAGCCCAGCCCCAATTATGGACTATCCGGTAAAAGAAAAACAATAACTGCAAAAGGATCTGCGCGATAAAATCAAATGTGCCGTAATTAACCACTGCTGACCAGTCTGATTTAACACTGTTAATCAATCCTAAATCCTGTGGCCCCAAGTAGATACGGAACTTTTTCATGATCTGTTGGCCGGGAGCAATTACCGTTTCTTGCGGAACTAATCCGATCTCCGATTCCTGAGAATTGATCTTTTTTATAAAACCCAGGCTGCTGTCTGATTCTGGTTCGACCAGCGCGCAAAAATACTGGTCCCTTAAACCTAAGAATTTTGTATCGCTGAATTCCAGGTTTTTCCTGGCATTGTAATGACGCGTTTTATCTTTTGTTGCTATAACCACATCCTGGTAACGCGACTGGATACTATTAGAAGCAAAATTCAGCGTTCCCAGCACCAAAGGCGCGTTCAGGGTAATCGAGGCAGAAGATACATTCTGGATTGTTATCTCTAACAATATGCTATAATTAGAGTTAGAGAAAGTATATTTCTTGGTGATCTTTTTATTTTGGTCGTTATGTACAAAGGTTAATGAATCTGGCGCGGTCTTTGCTATTTTGAAGGACAAGGCTTGATCATCTAATATAAATCCGTTTTTTAAAGAAAATTTATAATCCTGGTGCGTCTTAAAATTCACTTCTTTAATCGCGGCCAGAGGCTCTATAAAGATAACCTCAAATTTATCTTGTGTATATTTAAACAGGGATGCCGGGGGCAGGGCTTGTTCTTGACTTGCGGTTAAAGATCGGGCGCTTTGCTTGGGCAGTGCTGGGATACTCACAGCCTCTTTTGCTGTAACTCCTTCGCTTACAACATGATACGGCTTCGGAGCTAACATAGACCAAGTTAACAACACTAATAGTGATAAAGCTATAGCTAAAATTAAACGTTTTTCCATAAATTATACCAAAGGATCGAAACCAGCGCTCCCTGAAAAAGGATGGCAACGTGACAATCTTCTAGCCGCTTTCAACCCCCCCTTTAAAAAACCGTACTTTGTGATTGCCTGCTGCGCGTATTCAGAGCAACTGGGGGTAAAGCGGCAGCAAGAGGGCAAAATTGTCCTTATGTAAACCCGGTATAGTCTTATCAGCTTGAGAGCCGCGCTTCGCAACATTGAATTAAAGGCTTATTCTTTTTCTGCCTTTATGGCGTCGACGAGCCAAGACCTGCCGGCCGGATCTTGTGGCCATCTTGCTACGGAATCCGTGCCGACGTTTACCAACGATGTTTGTGGGTGTCTTTAGATTTTTTTTCATGGTCAACAATTATAACATAAAAATATATTAAGTCAACCTCGTACTTTCTTATTTTGAAAAGGATTCTAACATATAAAAGGCCCCCGGTCAAGACAAACATTGCCTTAACCTAATTTTTTATTGACCCTGTTTAAAATTGTGGTATACTGCCGTAACGATGTGTCTTGCACAGGGCTTGGTGTCTGAAATAATATTGCCTGCTATAGCGTTTTACACAGGCCGCCAGCGCCAGCCAGAATTTAAACAACCAGACAAACCGTTAAAGCTTGTCATATCTTGTTTTCCACAGATTTATACAAGGTGTGAATAACCTGTTAATATAAACACTCTACCTATGCTCGACGCCTTTAAAACCTGGCAACAGGCGCAAAACTACCTGAAAGACAAATTAGGCAGCACTACTTTTGAAACCTGGATATCGCCTTTAAAACCAACTCAAAAAAATAAAAGCGCTCTTGATCTTGAGGCGCCGGATATCTTTTTTAAAGACTGGGTGGAGCAGCACTATAAAGATCTAATACAGGAGGCGGTTAATTTAGCAGATCCAGGTCAAAAAATCACCGTGCGCCTGGAGAGCGCTTCCGCGGATAATAAAACGCTGCCTGATAAACCGCGGGCCCAAGATACTCAAACCAAGCCCCCGGGGCAGCAGAACTACCCAAACCTGAATCCGCGCTACACATTTGAAAATTTCGTTATTGGGCAATCTAACCGCCACGCGCACGCATATTCATTGGCAGTAGCGGAATCTCCGGCCAAGACCTACAATCCTTTATTTATTTATGGCGGGGTGGGGCTGGGCAAAACACACCTCATACAGGCGGTTTGCCACCAGATCATAAAAAATAAGGGGGCGGCAAATCTTAAGATATGTTACACGTCTTCAGAGAAGTTTACCAACGAGCTTATTGATGCCATACAGCACCACTCCACATCCAATTTCAGGCAAAAATACAGGAATATGGATGTCCTGGTTATTGATGATATCCATTTTATCGCCGGTAAAGAATCCACCCAGGAAGAATTTTTCCACACATTTAACACATTATATGACGCGCACAAGCAGATCATATTCTCTTCGGACAGGCCGCCAAAGGAAATATCAAACCTGCAAGAGAGGCTGGTTTCCCGGTTTGGCTGGGGGCTCACTACCGATATTCAGCCCCCGGACCTAGAAACACGCGTGGCTATTCTAAAAAAGAAAATAGAGCGGGAACCTGTTTCCGTGCCGGATGAGGTTATGTTCTTTATCGCCCAGCTTATCAAAACAAACATCCGGGAATTAGAAGGCGCTCTTATACGCACAATAGCGTACTCTTTATTGGAAGAGAAGCCTATAACCATGGAGTTAACCCGGGAGGTTTTAAAAGACCTTTTAAAAGAATCAAAGAAATTACTTACCGTGGATTTTATACAACGTTGCGTGGCCGAAGAATTTGGGGTTTCATTACAGGATTTAAAAGCGAGGCGCCGCAATAAAAACATTGTCTTGCCGCGGCAAATAGCTATGTATTTAAGCCGGGAAATGACTGAGTTATCTTTGCCTGAAATAGGGGCGTTTTTTGGAGGCAAGGATCATACCACAGTCTTGCATTCGTATAATAAGATTAAGGGGGATTTAAATACGAACGAGACCTTAAAAGAAAAAGTGAATGAGGTTATTAAAATTATTAAACAGTAAATACAGGCTTTATCCCAAGGATATATTGATTATAATTACGGTTAAAATAGGCAGGTTATAAAGTTTTCCACAGGAATAAAACCCTATTATTTCTATTACGATATAAATATTTATAGTATATTAATAGTAAAGGAGTGAAAAATGAAACTCAAGGTTGAAAAAGATGTTTTATTGAATAGTATACAGACCGTGCAAAATGTTATTACCTCTAAAGCCGCCCTACCTATACTTTCTAATATTTTACTGGAAACACAACAGGCCGGGTTAAGGTTAACCGCGACAGATTTAGATATAGGTATAAGCTGTGTAATACCTGTGGATACCCAGGAACAAGGGGCTATTACCATACCAGCCAAAAGATTTAGTGACATTATTAAAGAATTACCCGCGGGCAGCGTAAGCATAACTACTAAAAAAAACAACCTGATTATTATTGAAACCCAGTTTTGTCAGTTTAAGATCATGGGGTTGGCCCGCGAGGAATTCCCCAAACTCCCTGAGTTTAAAGATAGAGAAGCAATTAAGTTAGAGCAGTTGGGTTTAAAGCAGATACTAGGCCTGACTTCTTTCGCGGTGTCTTTTGATGAAACAAGGTATATTTTAAACGGCATCCTTTTTAAGATCCATAAAAATAATTTGACGCTCGTGGCTACAGATGGCAAGCGGCTGGCAATCATAGAAAAGAAGCTAAACCAGGAAATAGATAAAGATGTTTCTATTATTGTGCCGATAAAAACAATCCATGAATTAAACCGCAACCTGAAGGATTCAGGTGAGTTGTCTTTAATATTAGGCAACACTCAGGTGTTGTTTGATTTGGGCAGTGTGGTTATTATTTCCCGGCTGATCGAGGGAGAATTTCCTGATTATCGGCAGGTGGTGCCGCCGGTTTCGGATAATAAAATGAAAGTGGACCGCGCGCAGTTTTTATTGGCTATTAAGAGGGCGGCGCTGCTTTCTACCCCGGATTATCAGGCGATAAAATTAGAGGTTTTTAAAAACAAACTGGTTGTTTCTAAATCAACTCCGGATGTGGGTGAATCCCGTGAAGAAGCGCCCGTGGTATACCAGGGTAAAGAAATGGCCATAGGGTTTAACCCCAATTATTTAATAGATGTTCTAAAAAATCTTGCGGAGGATACAATAGAGTTAGAATTAACCGATAGCGAGAAACCAGGGGTAATACGCATTAATGGTTATACTTATATAGTGCTGCCGATGCGGCTTGGTTAAATCAGGCCCGCAGTATCTTGGTTTGCTGTAAGAAATGGTAGTTTATTTGAATGGAAGCGATAAAAGACACGGTTATTAATGTAATACGTAATCTGGAAGCTAAAAAAACCGGCGTTGCCGACAATGATCCCCAGGAGCTGTTAAAAAAGGTCTTGACAAAAAAAGAGCTGGGGCATATAAAGTTTAATTATTTTAGAAAGGGAGTTTTGGGGTTACGCGTTGATTCTTCCAGTTGGCTGTATAATTTAAATCTTAAGAAAGAAAGCTTATTGGAAAAATTAAAGAAGTGTTCTTCGGGTGTTAAAAGCATCCGTTTTAATATTGGAGATTGAAAGTGGGTAAGATAAAAACAGACAGGGGCGGCATAAAAAGATCTCCCGATCCCCAGGATAAGCCTAAGGCTTATGACGCCACCAGCATCCAGGTCCTAGAGGGGATAGAGGCGGTAAGGCGCCGGCCGGCAATGTACATCGGTGATACCTCTACCCGCGGGTTGCATCATCTGGTTTATGAGGTAGTGGATAATAGTGTTGACGAGGCATTGGGCGGGTATTGTGATTCTATCAGTGTGGCGATTAACTCCGATAATAGTATCACTGTTGTTGATAATGGCCGCGGGATACCGGTAGATATGCATAAGACCGAGAAGAAGCCGGCAGTTGAGGTCGCCCTTACTACGTTACATGCCGGCGGCAAGTTTGATCACCGTTCTTATAAAGTTTCCGGCGGCCTGCATGGCGTGGGTGTCAGTTGTGTTAACGCGTTATCCGACTGGCTTGAGGTCGAGGTAAAAAGAGACGGCAAGATTTACCATCAGCGTTATGAACGCGGCAAGACTGTTTCCAAGCTGACTGTTATCGGAAAGAGCACGAATACCGGCACCAAAATCACTTTTAAGCCGGACAAGGCTATTTTTAACAAGACAGAGTATTCTTACGATATTTTATCGCAGCGCTTAAGAGAACTCGCTTTTTTAAATAAAGGCCTAAAGATAAAGTTAGGAGACGCGCGCGCGGATAAGGAGTCGATATTTGAGTTTGCCGGCGGGATTGTTTCTTTTGTCGAATATTTAAATAAGAATAAAAACCCGCTGCATAATAAGGTGGTTTATTTTGAGAAATTGCAGGATGATATCAATGTGGAAGTGGCCCTGCAATATAATGACGGCTATGCCGAAACACTTTTTTCATTCGCCAATAATATAAATACCATTGAAGGCGGGACGCATTTATCGGGGTTTAAGTCGGCTTTAACCCGTGCGATCAATCAATACGCCAAGGCCAAAAATTTAATTAAAGACGATATCGGGATTACCGGTGAAGATGCGCGGGAAGGGTTGACCGCGGTAATCAGCGTAAAAGTCCCTAATCCGCAGTTTGAGGGGCAAACCAAGACCAAGCTTGGAAATTCAGAAGTGGAAGGCTTGGTTGCCTCGGCGAGCTTAGACGCCCTAAGCGCTTATTTTGAAGAGAATCCTTCGGTTGCTAATAAGGTTATTGATAAGGTTATTGTCGCATCGCGCGCGCGCGAAGCAGCGCGCAAGGCCCGCGAACTGACCCGTAGAAAAGGCGCGCTTGAAGGAGCCGGGCTGCCCGGGAAATTAGCGGATTGTTCGGAACGCGACGCGGCCTTATGCGAATTGTATATCGTGGAAGGCGATTCCGCTGGCGGTTCGGCCAAACAAGGCAGAGACAGAAGGTTTCAGGCTATACTTCCGATCAAAGGAAAGATCCTCAATGTCGAAAAGTCTCGCTTGGACAAAATCCTGTCCAACGAAGAAGTCCGTACTATTATTACTGCTTTAGGGACAGGCATCGGCGAAGAATTTGATATTACCAAGCTGCGTTATCATAAATTAGTGCTGATGGCTGATGCTGATGTGGATGGTTCACATATCCGGACGTTGCTCCTTACGTTGTTATACCGCCAGATGCCCAAGCTGGTTGAGGACGGTTATGTTTATATTGCCCAGCCTCCGCTGTATAAAATAAAGAGGGGCCAGCGGGAAGAATATATCCAGACCGAACACCAGATGGATGAGATGCTTTTGGATTTAGGCAGGGAAGGGCATAAGTTCATTTCCTTAAAAGAGAAGAAAGAATTTACAGATAATCAATTTAAAGATTTACTGGAATTTCTGGTTGAGCTGGATAAGATAGGCAGGCATTTGGACAAAAAGGGAGTAGATATTGCAAAATACCTCACTTTTAGGAACGTCAAGACCAAAAAAATGCCTGTTTATAGGGTTAAAGTGGAGGGTAGAGAACATTTTTTCTACTCAGACAAGGAGTTGGCGGAGTTAACCGAGAAAGAAGATAAGGATGTGTTGGAACTGTTTGAGGCCCAAGAAGTTGAACAAATAGTGGCTAAGATTGAGAAAATGGGCTTAGATATAGCTACTTATAGCCCAGAGCCCTTGGTTGAAAAAGCCGCTGCAGGCAAAGAAAAAGAGGCGGTTAAAAAAATTAAAGCACTATACAGGATTGTTAATGAAAAGGATCAAAAAGACTTAACGAGTTTAAGGGATGTTTTAGGCTATATAAAAGAAGCAGCCTCAAAAGGGATGCATATCCAAAGATACAAAGGTTTAGGTGAAATGAACCCGCAGCAGCTTTGGGAAACCACCATGGATCCTGAAAAGCGCACCATGCTAAAGGTCACCTTGGAAGACGCGGTTGAAACCGATAAGATGTTCACGGTTTTAATGGGAGATGCTGTTGAGCCGCGCAGGCAGTTTATTGAAGATTACGCGCACCAAGTAAAGAACTTGGATATTTAATATGTATACACGCAACGAAAAAATTATTCCGGTATATATCGAAGAAGAGGTCAAGGACTCTTATTTGAATTACGCCATGAGCGTAATTGTGGGCCGCGCGCTGCCGGATGTCCGCGACGGGCTAAAGCCCGTGCACAGAAGGATCCTGTATGCTATGCAGGAGCTTAACCTTGACCACTCCAAACCCTACAAAAAATGCGCCCGTATCGTCGGCGAGGTTTTAGGTAAATACCACCCGCATGGGGATGTCGCGGTTTATGATACCCTGGTGAGAATGGCGCAGGATTTTTCTTTGCGTTATCCTCTGGTTGACGGGCAGGGGAACTTTGGTTCTGTTGACGGGGATGCTGCCGCGGCTATGCGTTATACCGAAGCGCGCCTCGCCTCCGTATCCGATGATATGCTTGGGGATATTGAAAAAGACACGGTTAATTTCGGGCCAAACTTCGACGCCTCATTAAAAGAGCCTCTCCTGTTGCCAGCCTCACTTCCAAATCTTTTGGTTAATGGCTCAAGCGGTATTGCCGTGGGTATGGCTACAAATATCCCGCCGCATAATTTAAACGAAGTCGCGGATGCGATTATTTATGTTTTAGATAACCCGGACGCGGAGATTAAAGACCTTGCGCGTTATATTAAGGGACCGGATTTCCCGACGGGTGGAGTGATTTGCGGCAAGGGCGGCATTAAGGACGCCTACGCAACCGGCCGCGGTAAGCTTACTGTGCGCGCCCGGGCGACTGTCGAGCACCAAAAGAACGGTAAAGACTTAATCGTAATCACTGAAATTCCTTACCAGGTGCAAAAATCAGCCCTTATTGAAGCTACCGCCGGGTTGGTTGATGATAAAAAGATAGAAGGTATATCCGATATCCGCGATGAATCGGACAAAGATGGTATGCGTATCGTAGTTGAGTTAAAGCGCGATACCGAGCCGCAGATTATTTTGAATCAGCTTTTTAAACACACCCAATTAGAAACAACCTTTGGCATTATAATGCTTGCCTTGGTTGAGAACAGGCCGCGGGTTTTAAATTTAAAACAAGTCCTTGATTGCTACATAGAACACCGCAAAGTAATTATCCGGCGCAGGACCCAGTTTGAATTAGATAAAGCTTTAAAGAGAGCGCATATCTTGGAAGGCTTAAAGATCGCCCTCAAATTCATTGACCAGATCATCAAGGTTATTAAGACGTCCAAGAGTGCTGAGCTGGCCAAGATAAACTTAATGAAGGAGTTTGAGCTTTCAGAAATCCAGGCGCAGGCGATCCTGGAAATGCAGTTGCAGCGCTTAACTGCTCTTGAGCGCGATAAAATAGATGCCGAATACGCTGAACTCTTGAAGAAAATTGAGATATGCCGGGCGATTTTGGCTTCGGGAAAAAAGATCGAGGGGATTATTAAGGAAGAATTAGAGAACCTAAAGAAAAAATACGGGGATGAGCGCAGGACCGATATCGTCGGCGAAGTCGAAGAGCTGGAAGTAGAGGATTTGATTGCTGAAGAAGATGTGGTGGTAACGATCAGCCATGGCGGTTATATCAAGCGCCTGCCGGTAAGCGCCTACCGTAAACAAAAACGCGGAGGCACAGGGGCAACCGGAGCGGATTTAAAAGAGGAAGATTTCAGCGAACATCTTTTTGTCGCCTCCACTAAAGACTACCTGCTTATTTTTACCGATAAGGGCCAGGTGAACTGGTTAAAAGTTTATGAAATCCCCCAGGCCAGCCGCGTATCCAAGGGAAAAGCGATTGTCAATCTTGTGCAGATGGAGCAGGGGGCTAAGGTAAGTTCGACCATCCCGGTGAAAGAGTTTTCTCCGGATAAATATTTAGTTATGGTAACTAAGCTGGGGCAGATCAAGAAAACCAAACTTGAAGCTTATGGCAACCCGCGCAAAAGCGGTATTATCGGGATTACCCTGGATAAGAATGACGCGCTGATTGGCGTGGAGATGACCGACGGCAAGCAGGAATTGCTTATCGGGACCAGGCAGGGTAAGGCCATAAGATTTTCCGAAGGAAACGTACGCGATATGGGCAGGGGAGCCCGGGGAGTAAAAGCGATTTCTTTAGCCAAGAAAGATGAAGTCATTGATCTGGTCGTCCCCAAGAAAGGCGCGGCTATACTGACTGTTACTTCGTTGGGGTTTGCCAAGCGCACCACTGTTGATGAATACAGGCTTACTTCGCGCGGCGGCAAAGGCGTGATCAATATTAAAGTTACCGATAAGAACGGCGAGGCGGTAAATATTAAGACAGTAAACAATAATGACGAATTAATGGTTATTACGCAGAACGGTATATTCTTGCGTTGCGCGGTAAAAGATATACGTGAAACCGGCCGCTCCGCTCAGGGCGTGCGGTTGATAAAATTACAAGATAAAGACCGGGTTTCCTGTGTCGCGCCGGTCATTGCAGAAGAAGAATAACAAGAGTTGCGTCCCCATCGTCTAGCCTGGTCAGGACAAGAGCTTTTCAAGCTCTCGACACCGGTTCAAATCCGGTTGGGGACATATAGTTTTAAGCAATACCGGTTCTCCCTGCAACAAAGCACTTCGTAGATTTCTGCGAAATCTACTCGTAGTTGCAGGGATTAATTCCGGCAGGCAATTTACGCTCACTTCGTTACGTAAATTGCGCCGTCATTAAAAATCCGGTTGGGGACACTATTTCTTTATGTGCGGAATTATTGGATATGTCGGAGAACGGCAAGCACAACCCATCCTCTTAAGCGGGCTCAAGCGCTTGGAATACCGCGGTTATGATTCCAGCGGCATAGCGTTGATCCTGTCGCAAAAAAATACCATTTCCATCAGGAAATCCCAAGGCAAAATAAGTATTCTAGAAAACCTTCTTCATAAGAAACCCATGTCAGGGTTTACTGGTATTGCGCATACCCGATGGGCGACCCACGGCGCGCCTAACCGTATTAATGCCCATCCGCATTCAGACTGTAAGGATGAAATCGCGGTGGTGCATAACGGGATCATTGAAAATTACACGCAGCTAAAAAAAGAGCTGATAAAAGAAGGCCATGATTTTATCAGCGAAACCGACAGTGAAGTTATTGTGCATTTGATTGAGAAGTTTTCCAGGGGCGGCAGCCTAAGCTTAGAAGAATCCGTCAGGAAGGCTGTATCCAAACTGGAGGGTTCTTTTTCTATCGGCGTAATTTCAAAAAGAGAACCGGATAAGTTAGTTGGCGCCCGACTGGGCAGCCCTTTGATCGTCGGCTTAGGCAAAAACGAGAATTTCCTCGCTTCGGATGCACCGGCAGTGCTGGATTCTACCAAAGAGATTATCTTTCTGGATGAAAATGAAATAGTTACTTTGACCAAAAATACCTGCAGGATTACTGATTTTAACGGGAAAGAAATCGTTAAGGACCCCACGCGTATAAAATGGGATGTCGCCCAAGCTCAAAAGCAGGGCTATAAGCATTTTATGCTCAAAGAGATCAATGAGCAGCCCAAGATCATAGACAATCTCTTGAGCACAAGCATAGAGAAACAAGCAAATAGAATTACCTTCCAGGAGCAGGGGATTCCGGAAGAGAAACTACGGGAAATCAAGAACATAACAATTGTTGCCTGCGGTACCGCGTATCACGCGGGGTTGGTGGGAAGGTATATTTTAGAATCCATATGCGCCATACCCACATGCGTTGATGTGTCCAGCGAATTCAGGTATCGGGACTCCCTTATTGATAAGCAGACTTTGGTGATCGCAATAAGCCAGTCAGGAGAAACCGCGGATACCTTAGCGGGCGTACGCCAGGCAAGAAAACACGCCGGCGCGGTGTTATCTATATGTAATGTATTGGGTTCCACCCTGACCCGGGAATCAGACGGTGTGATCTATACCCACGCCGGGCCTGAAATTGGAGTCGCCTCCACCAAGGCGTATACCGCTCAGCTTGCCGCGCTTTACCTTTTTGCTTTTTATCTGGCGCGGATAAAAAGTCTACTCCCGCAAGACAAGATTAATAAATACTTGGAAGAATTACGAATGATCCCTGCGCAGCAGGAGAAAATTTTAAAGAAACAGGAAGAGATCGCGAATCTCGCGCATAGGCATTCCCATTTTGGTTCGTTTTTATACTTAGGCAGGAACATTAATTTTCCTTCTGCTTTAGAGGGCGCGCTCAAATTAAAAGAGGTATCTTATATCCCGGCTGAAGGCTACGCGGCCGGCGAAATGAAACATGGCCCTATCGCCCTTATTGATGAATACCGGGCGGTGGTCTGCATTGCCTGCGCGTCCAAGGTATACGCGAAAATGATCTCAAACTTGCAGGAGATCCGCGCGCGCGAAGGCAAGATCATAACCATTGCCAGCTGCGGCGACGAAAAAATAAAAGAGCAGGTTAAAGAGATCATCTATATTCCTGTCTGCGGTGAATTATTCTCTCCCCTTTTAGTGGCCCTTCCTTTGCAGCTTATCGCCTATCATATTGCCGTAAAGCGCGGCTGCGATGTGGATCAGCCCAGGAACCTGGCTAAGTCGGTAACCGTGGAATAATGCTGTATATAGTCGCAACCCCCATAGGTAACTTGAAAGATATCACCTTGCGCGCCCTCGAGGTGCTAAAGTCGGTAGACCTGATCGCCTGCGAAGACACCCGGCATACCAAGATCCTTCTTGATCACTATGGTATTAATAAGCCCACCACGAGTTTTTTTCAACACAATAGGTTTACTAAGGCCAAATACCTGCTGGGGCTTTTAAAAGAAGGCAAAGATATAGCGCTTGTTTCGGATGCCGGCACGCCGGGGATACTTGATCCCGGGTATAACTTGGTTAATCTGGTAATAGAGAACGAGATCCCGCTTACAGTTATCCCGGGCCCAGCTGCTTTTGTCAACGCGTTAGTGCTTTCCGGGAAACCCGCGCACGCCTTTATTTTTGAAGGGTTTTTACCGGTAAAATCTATTTCCAGGAAAAACAAGCTTAAAGAATTGGAAAGTCTCGGCCGGACCGTTATTTTTTATGAATCCAGCCACCGCATTATCAAAACCCTCCAGGATATGGAAGAGATTTTCGGAGAGAAGGAAACCGTTGTCTGCAGGGAACTTACCAAAAAGTTTGAAGAAGTAAGGCGTGGCAGCGCCAAAGAACTTTTAGAGTATTTTTCCGGCCAAAAAGCCCGCGGCGAGTTTGTGGTTGTTGTTTAATGGGGGAATATTCAAGCGCTGCCAAAGAAAGAACATAGCCCTTGACAACAGATAGTTTCAGTGCTATATTTATAAAAATAACATAGGACCTTTAAGCTGGCTCTTGAGAAGTCAGCAAGGCAAGAAAAATGTTTTATAAGCAGAGAATAATTATAACCCAACCGCTTTTCTTAAGCAGTTGGGTTTTTTGTTAAGCAGATAAAGGGTGAGAACCTATGCGAGAAAAAGCAAAGATACTGGATAAGGAAGCGATCAGCCGGGCATTGATGCGTATTGCCCATGAGGTCATGGAAAAGAACAAGGGGATAAAAGATTTATGCCTTATAGGGATGCGTACCCGCGGCGCGTATTTAGCCAAGCGTTTAGGCGGCTGTATTGAAAAAATCGACCAAGCCACGGTGCCCGTAGGGATTCTGGATATAACTCTTTACCGTGATGACCTGACCTTGATCGCGGCTCAACCGATAGTCCATAAAACAGAGATAGATTTCGATATTACCGATAAAAATGTGGTGCTAGTGGATGATGTTTTATACACCGGCAGGACAGTCAGGGCGGCCTTAGACGCGTTGATAGACTTTGGCAGGCCCAAATCAATTCAATTGGCAGTTTTGGTTGACCGCGGCCACCGGGAATTACCTATACGCGCCGACTACGTAGGTAAGAATATCCCTACTGCCCAGAATGAAACAGTAGAGGTCCAATTAGAGGAAGTAGACGGCCGGGATGAAGTGGTAATTGTAGAGAAATAGCCTTAGGTGTCAGGAGATATAAAAATATATGGCCTGGACAAGAAAAGATTTGTTAGGATTGGAAGAGTTAAGTAAAGAAGAGATAGAGTTTATTCTAGCTACCGCCGCTTCCTTTAAAGAAGTTTCGACCCGCGAGATAAAAAAAGTCCCGGCCTTACGCGGCAAGACCGTAGTTAATTTGTTTTACGAACCCTCCACCCGTACCCGCGTATCCTTTGAAGTAGCCGCCAAAAGATTATCCGCAGATGTAATTAACATAGCTACGGAAACCTCAAGCGTTAAAAAAGGCGAGACGTTGATTGACACAGGAAGAAACATTGAGGCCCTCAAAGCCGATATCATTGTAGTACGCCATAATTGCAGCGGAGCTTCAGCCATGTTGGCGCGCCATGTAGGTATCAGCGTAGTGAATGCGGGCGATGGCTGGCACGAACATCCCACCCAGGCGCTTTTAGATATTTTTACCCTGAAGGAGAAATTAGGCAGGATCGAAGGGTTAAACGTAAGCATTGTAGGCGATATCGCGCATTCCCGTGTGGCGCGTTCAAATATCTGGGGGTTAACCAAGCTGGGAGCTAAAGTTACAGTCTGCGCTCCCAAGACGCTTATCCCGCCCGGGATAGAGCAGATGGGGGCAAACGTAACAAACGATATAGACGAAGCGCTGCGTAATGCCGACGCGGTAAACGTATTGCGCATGCAGTTTGAGCGAGACGAAACAGCTGTTTTCCCCGAGCAATTAGAATATTTTAAGCGTTTCGGTATTACCGAAGAGCGGCTGCAAAAAGCCAGAAAGAATATTATCGTCATGCATCCCGGCCCGATCAACCGCGGAATTGAAATGTCAAGTGAAGTTGCCGATGGGGTAAATTCGGTGATCTTAGAACAGGTTACTAATGGTATCGCCGTAAGGATGAGCGTGCTCTTCCTGGTGGCGCAAGCCCGTGACAATATTAAAAAAAATGAAAATATTAATTAAAGGCGGCCGCGTTATTGACCCGGCAAACAACATAGATAAAATATGCGATATCCTGACGCGGGATTCCCTGATAGTAAAAGTAACGGAGAACATAAAAGAGGCCGCGGATTATACTATTGAGGCGGCTGGCCGGATAGTCATGCCTGGTATTGTGGACATGCATGTCCACTTGAGGGAGCCCGGAAGAGAGGATAAGGAAACCATTTCCAGCGGCACAGGGGCCGCGCTTAAGGGCGGGGTTACCAGCCTGTTGGCCATGCCCAATACTTTTCCTGTCCCCGATTCCGTAGAAAGCATAAGATTAATTAAAAGTATTATTAAGAAGTCTGCCCGCGCGAATGTATTTATCGCCGGCGCCATTACTAAATGCCGGCAGGGCCGGGAATTAGCAGATATCGCGGGATTAAAGAAAGAGGGCCTGATCGCGATTTCTGACGATGGCTCTTCTGTAGATTCTGATGCGGTTATGTCAGAAGCTTTTAAGATCGCCAAAAAAGAGAAGATGCTTGTGGTCTGTCATTGCGAAGATAAAACGCTTTCGGCAAATGGCGTGGTTAACTCAGGATTGACTTCTACCCGTATGGGCTTAAGGGGTATTTCTAAAGAATCCGAATATAAAAGAATAGAGAGAGATATCGCGCTGGCAGAAAAAGCCAGGGCCTCTGTGCATATAGCGCACGTAAGCTGTGGTGAATCAGTAGAGATTATCGCCAAGGCCAGGAAAAAAGGTGTAAAAGTGACTTGTGAGACCGCGCCGCATTATTTCGCTTTGCACGAAGAAGCTGTGTTGGGCTTTGACGCGAATATGAAAATCAACCCTCCGTTAAGGAGCAAAGACGATATGCTCAGCATCAGGCAGGGCTTAGCCGACGGGACTATAGACGCTATAGCCTCGGATCACGCTCCCCACACAGAAAACGAGAAAGAGATAGAGTTTGAGCGCGCGGAATTCGGCACCATAGGCCTGGAAACCGAGTTAGCGGTGAGCATATCGCATCTGGTACTCCCGGGCTTTCTGGATTGGGCGGGGCTGGTTAAGAAACTGGCGGTTAATCCGGCTAACATTTTAGGGATCAGTAAGGGGTCTTTGGGGGCCGGCTGCGACGCGGATATTATTATAGTTTCTCCGGATAAGGAATGGGTGGTAGAAAAAACCGGGATTGTTTCCAGGTCAAAAAATTCCGCGTTCCTGCGCAAAAACTTAAAAGGCAGCGTTGAGTATACTATTCTTTCCGGTCAGATCGCGTATAAAGCATAATTTTTTTGTCAGCCTAGAGAAAGCCGGCCAGCCGCCGGGGCCCCCTTAAAAGCATTGAAGATTGTTTAGGCTTCTGGTATGATATTTGATTACCATATACGCTCGAGGTTAAATTATGAAATTTATCGCGGATTTTCATATCCATTCTAAATATTCCCGCGCCACAAGCAGGGACATGGATATAAAGCATCTTGCCGAATGGGCGAAGTTAAAAGGTATCGCGCTTATGGGCACAGGCGACTTTACCCATCATTTGTGGCTGGAAGAATTAAAGCATAATTTGGAGGATCTGGGCAACGGCTTATTTAAATACCAGGATGTATATTTTATCCTGACCGCGGAGATCAGCAGTATTTATTCTAAGAAGGGCAAGACCTACCGTATACACAATATGGTCTTCAGCCCTTCTTTTAAAACGACAGATAAAATAAACGAGACCCTTTCCCGGTACGGCAACTTGACTTCCGACGGCAGGCCGATACTGGGGATGGACGCCCGGGATCTGGCCCGTATTATTTTTGATATTGACGAAAATTGCATGGTCGTGCCCGGGCATATCTGGACTCCCTGGTTTTCCGTGTTCGGCTCAATGTCCGGTTTCGACAGGATCGAAGATTGTTTTGAAGAACAGTCTCCCAAGATATTCGCCCTGGAAACGGGTTTGTCGTCGGACCCGTCCATGAACTGGAGGTTGTCCGCCCTGGATAGATTCACATTGATCAGTAATTCTGACAGCCACAGCCCGTCTAAGATCGGCCGCGAGGCCAACGTCTTTGATTGCGAATTGGATTATATGACCATCAGAGAGGTTTTGAAGACCAAGGACAGAAAAAGATTTTTATACACAATAGAGTTTTTTCCTGAAGAAGGCAAATATCATTTTGACGGGCACCGTTTATGCAAGATAAGGTTTTCGCCAAAAGAGACAAAACAAAATAACGGCAAGTGCCCTGAATGCGGCAAGCCGCTGACCATAGGTGTCATGAATCGCGTGGAACAGCTCGCTGACCGGCCGGAAGGCTATGTGCCGGACAATAGCATCCCTTTTAAGAACCTTATACCCTTGGATGAAATTATCGCTGAAGCAAAAGGGGTAGGGAAAGGTTCGCTGACCGTAGAAAGAGAATATAAGGCCGCTGTGGCTAAGTTCGGCACAGAATTTAATATTTTGCTTAAAGCCTCCAAGGAAGACCTGCTCAAGGGGTTGCCTCCCAGGATCGCGGAGGGAGTTTTAAGGGTCCGCGACAGGAGAGTGCATATTAAGGCTGGCTATGATGGAGAATATGGGATAATCTCCATCTTTGGAAATGAAGAGCCCGGCCAGAAAAGCGAGCAGCAATTAAGTTTATTTTAACGCGCCTGCCCCCTGCAGATTTACTGCGTAAATCTATACGCAGGGGACACGGCGGATAGAGCTAATTATACGCGCCTGTGGCCCAATGGATAGGGCGCCAGCCTCCGGAGCTGGATGTGCAGGTTCAATTCCCGCCAGGCGCAGATTATAAAAATAAAAACGTTGAATAAAGGTTATGAGAAAACAGGTGATCGGTGTTATAGGAGGGCATGATTGCCCTAAAGAAGTGGAGCAAGTTGCCCAAGAATTAGGTAATAAGTTGACTCAAGTGGCTGACATATTAGTTTGTGGAGGACTTAGTGGAGTAATGGAGGCGGTTTGTAAGGGATTTAAAGCAGGAAACGGCGTAACTATGGGAATTATACCAACTTACAATAAGAAGGATGCTAATCCTTATGTAGATATTGTTATCCCTTCTGGCCTGGGTTTGGCTAGAAATGTATTAGTAGTTACAGCAGCGGATGCGGTTATCGCTCTTCCGGGTGAGGCAGGGACGCTCTCGGAAATAGCTTATTGTCTCCAATTCAAAATACCGGTTATCAGCTTTAACTCTTGGGATATTAAAGGCGTAATTAAAGCCAATACAATTGATGAGGCAGTGGATAAGGTTAAGGAAGTGTTTAAGAAAGGGTAACGCATGAAAGCAAAAGCGGGATTAAGCGGAGGTGAGGTAAAGACAGGCAAGAATAAAAAAGTAATTATCCTGGGGGGAGGCCCTAACCGTATCGGCCAGGGCATTGAATTTGATTATTGCTGCTGTCATGCCGCGTATGCCTTAGAAGAAGAAGGCGTGGACAGCGTTATGGTTAATTGTAATCCTGAAACGGTTTCCACGGATTACGATACTTCAGACAGGTTATATTTTGAACCGCTGACATTAGAGGATATTTTAAACATCATTGAGCTGGAAAAACCGCTAGGCGTGATTGTGCAGTTTGGCGGGCAGACCCCGCTTAATTTAGCCGTCCCTTTGCGTACTGCCGGAGTAAATCTTTTGGGGACAACCGCGGAGAGTATTGATATCGCTGAAGACAGGAAGCGTTTTAAACAGATGCTGGATAAGCTCGGCCTTCTACAGCCGGATAACGGGACCGCTTTTAATTTTCAGGAAGCAAAGCAGGTAGCCAAGACAATAGGGTACCCCGTTTTAGTCAGGCCCTCTTATGTGTTGGGCGGCAGGGCGATGGAAATCGTTTATGATGAGTCAACCTTAGAGAAATTTATTAAAGAAGCCGCGAAGGTTTCCGGAGAGCACCCTGTGCTTATTGACAAATTCCTGGAAGACGCTATTGAGGCAGACGTGGACTTAATCGGTGACGGTGAGGATTTTGTTATCGGCGGGATCATGGAACACATTGAAGAGGCGGGTATCCATTCCGGAGATTCCGCGATGAGTTTACCTACCTATACGCTATCTCAGGATATATTAAACAAGATCAGGCAGGCAACTTATAAAATGGCTCACGAGTTAAACGTAATAGGCCTTATGAATGTGCAGTACGCGGTTAAGGACGAGAAGGTCTATGTTTTAGAGGTCAACCCCCGGGCTTCCAGGACTGTACCTTTTGTTTCCAAGGCAATAGGAGTGCCTCTGGCAAAACTAGCTACCAAATTGATGTTAGGCAAGAAGTTAAAGGACCTGGGTTTTACCCGGGAGATCATACCAAAACACGTGGCAGTCAAAGAATCAGTATTTCCTTTTAACCGTTTTCCCGGCGTGGATGTGATCTTGGGGCCGGAGATGAAATCTACCGGAGAAGTCATGGGTATTGACGCCGACTTTGGCCGGGCTTATATCAAAAGCCAGATTGCCGCCGGGCAAAATCTGCCGAGAAAAGGTAATGTTTTTATCTCGGTCAGGGACAAAGACAAGCGGGCCGTGGTGTTTATTGCCAAGAAGCTGCAGGACCTGGGATTCCATATTTATGCTACCTCCGGCACCGCGGCCGCCCTCAAAAAGAACGGGATTACGGTTAAGGTTTTATTTAAGGTTGCTGAAGGACGGCCCAATGTTCTGGATTCAATGAAAGACGGCAAAATACAATTAGTCATCAATACTCCTTCAGGAAGGCTGCCGCGCCAGGACGAGGTCAAGATCCGTTCACAGGTAATTTTATATAATGTAGCCTATACCACTACTATTTCCGGAGCCCAGGCGACAGTAAACGGCATTGAGGCGCTGATAAAAAAAGATTTAAATGTGAGATCGCTGCAGGAATACCATCATAAAGCCAAAAGATAAAAATATGCCGGAGCTGCCCGAAGTTGAGACAATAAAGAGGGAATTAGAAAAAGCTGTTTTAGGCAAGAAGATACTCGGGGTTATTATTAATAATCCTTGCGTGGTTAAGCACCGCAGAAAAGAAGATTTTGTTAATGGCCTCAAGAATACAACCATCAGGAATATTTTAAGAAGAGGCAAGCTTCTGATCATAGAGTTATCAAACGGGAAATCTCTGGCGGTGCACTTTAAAATGACCGGACAATTAGTTTATCCCGGAGACGGTAAAAAAAGCCGCGTCAGCTTTAAGTTATCCGGCGGCCGCACCCTGGATTTTAATGACAGGAGGCTTTTGGGTGAATTAAGGTTGGTGGATGACTGGCGGTCTTTGGAATTCGTTAAGGCGTTAGGCCCTGAGCCGTTTGATTTAACCGCGGATAAATTCAAAGAAGCTGTTTCTGCCAGAAAGACCAAGATCAAGCCTTTGCTTATGGACCAGGGGTTTATATCCGGAATAGGCAATATCTATGCCGCGGAAGCGCTGTTTAAGGCAAAGATAAATCCGGAAAGAAGCGCCGCAGGCCTGTCGGATAAAGAAAAGACGGTTCTTTTTAAGACGATAAAGGATATATTGAATGAAGCGATCCGCTGTGGAGGCTCATCCATAGATCAATACGTGCAATTATCCGGGGAGCCCGGAGATTACGCGAAACAGCATAAAGTTTATGGCCGCGCCGGAAAGGCATGTTTTATTTGCAAGTCCCCGGTAAAGAGAATAACTTTAGGCGGCAGAGGCACATATTTTTGCCCTAAATGCCAGAAATAGAATATGAAAAAACGTCTTAAAATTAACGGTGTGCTGATTTTTTGTGTATTCTTGTTGGTAGCGTTATTTCCTTCTGTCTTCTTCCGGCCCGGTAAAAGCACTTTTTCAAACGGCGTCGCCCAGATACTAGGTATTTTATTTATTCTCTTAGGCCAGATCATCAGGATCTCCAGCCGCGGGTTCAAATCCGAAAATTCTGGTAATGGCTATTTGTTGATACAGAGAGGCCCTTACGCGGTAGTGCGTAACCCGATGTATTTCGGCATACTCTTAATCGGGTTAGGAATCGTGCTAGCCCTGTTTAAATGGTGGGTAGCGGGCATTTTCTTATTGGCCTTTGTGGCGCGCTATATCCTGCTTATGTTTGCAGAAGAAAAAAAGCTGTCAGCCGTATTTTCTAAAGACTATCAAGACTATTGTAAGAATACCCCCCGTATCATTCCCTCGGTAATCACGATAGCAAAGATGGATATAGCCGAATACCTGCCGTTAAAGTTGTCCTGGATAAAGAAAGAGATCGGCTCTGTTTCGGCGGTTTTATTGGTTGTTTTAGTTTTAGGGCTATGGAAAGATATTAGAAATGAAGGGCTCTTCGCCTGTCTTAAAGACGCCGCGCTGGCGGTCTTTATAATTATATTGTTTACAGGTTTGATTATCTATTTAAGCAAGAGGACGGCCTCTTTTAAAAAAGATGTTTCAAATAAAAGGTAAGATACTTTATAATAAGAAAGTCAAGGGCAGCTATTTTCATTTGGCGCTTGAGGCTCCGGATATAGCCAAAGAATCTTTGCCTGGGCAATTTCTTAATATTAAAGTAAGCAATACATATGAACCGTTATTGCGCAGGCCTCTTAGTATCCACAGCGTAAGAGGAAGGAATATCGAAGTCCTTTATGAAGTCGTGGGAAAAGGGACGAAGGTCTTATCAGAGAAGGGTCCCGGTGAGGTTTTGGATGTAATTGGCCCTCTCGGTAATGGCTTTACTTTTAACTCATGGGCTCATGGGCTTGCGGGCTCGCGAACGATTTTAATAGGCGGCGGCATGGGCGTGGCCCCATTAGTATTTCTCGCGGATAAAATAGCAGGACTCCGCGCCAGGGGCACTAAATTTAAGGCCCAGGTCTTGATCGGCGCTAAAACAAAAGGCAATATTATATGCGAAAAGGAATTTAAAGATCTGGGCTGTTCTGTAAAATCGGCCACTGATGACGGCTCTTACGGTTTTAAAGGCAGGATCACCGATCTGCTTAAGAATATATTACGATCTGCCAGTTATGATCTGCCAATTACGATTTACGCCTGCGGCCCCCGCCTGATGCTAAAAGAGATCAGCGCGATTTCCAGGAAATACGGGATCCCCGCGCAAATTTCCCTGGAAGAACATATGGCCTGCGGGATAGGCGCGTGTTTAGGCTGTGTGGTAAATACAAAGCAGGGCCTTAGGCGGGTTTGTAAAGATGGCCCGGTATTTAACGCGGATGAAATAAACTGGAAATAAAAATGCAGACAAAACTCTCAGTTAGTATAGGTAAACTTAAATTAAAGAATCCGGTAATGGTTGCTTCGGGGACATTCGGTTACGCGGAAGAATTCAAAGATTTTATTGATCTATCGGGCTTGGGCGCGATTGTAACTAAAACCGTTACTTTGCGTCCTCGGCGGGGCAATCCGCCCCCGCGCACTTGTGAAACTCCCGCGGGCATGCTTAATTCTATCGGCCTGGAGAACCCCGGATTAGAAAGCTTCATTCACGATAAATTACCTGTTTTAAAGAAGATAGGCATACCGATAATTATGAGCGTCGCCTCGGAAGGCGATCTGGAAGAATTCATAGAGTTGGTCAAGCGGCTGGATAAAATAAACGAAATAGCCGCCCTTGAACTTAATTTATCCTGCCCCAATATAAAAAGAACCGGGTTGATCTCGCAGGATCCGGAGGCAACATATAGTTTGGTTAAGGCTGTGCGAAAGAAGACGAAGAAAACACTGATTACTAAGCTGACGCCAAACGTTACCGATATCACAAAGATCGCTAAACAGGCGCAGGCAGCAGGCAGCGACGCGGTTTCTTTGATCAATACGTTGACAGGAATGAGCATAGATGTGAATAAGAGAACTCCTAAGGTCGCTTGTATAATCGGCGGATTGAGCGGGCCGGCGATCAGGCCGGTAGCCGTAAGAATGGTCTGGGAGATTTACAGGGAAATTAAGATCCCTATTATAGGAATGGGTGGTATAATGGATACTGCCAGTGCCTTGGAATTTTTTATCGCGGGAGCAAGCGCGATAAGCGTGGGCACGGCAAATTTCATTAATCCCAAAGTTAGCCTAGAAATAATTTCGGGCCTGAAGCAATATTTATCCCGGAACAAAATCAGGGATATTAATCAACTTATCGGGAGTATCAGGACGTGAAACCAAGGGTTATTCTCGCCTTAGACGTAGATACATTTGATAAGGCAAAATACTTTGTACGGAAACTCTACCCGAAGATAAAGATGTTTAAGGTAGGGATCCAGCTTTTTACGGCCTGCGGGCCAAAGATAATAGAATTTATTAACCGCTCCGGCGCCGAGGTTTTTCTGGACCTTAAATTTTTTGATATTCCCAATACTGTTGCCAGCGCCGTGCGGCAGGCAGTGCGCCTTAAGGTGAAAATGCTTACCCTGCATATTTTAGGCGATGAAGAAATGTTAAAACTTACCGTGCAGGCCTCAAGGGATGAAGCGAGGCGCTTTAAGTTAACCAGGCCCCTGTTAATTGGAGTTACTGTATTGACCAGTAAAGAGGCTAAATCCAGCGATGTTTTAACATTAACGAGAATAGGGCTGGATTGCGGATTAGACGGAGTAGTATGTTCAGCTCAAGAGGCGGCGCTATTAAGGGAAGAAATTAAAAAGAAATTCGTTATTGTTACCCCCGGGATAAGGCCGGCTGGATCCTTCTCTGATGACCAGAAAAGAACAGCAACGGTAAAAGAGGCGATGGAGGCAGGCAGTAATTTTCTGGTAATCGGAAGGCCAATATTAAAAGCAGATATTCCTTTATCGGCGGCAAAAGCAATTTTAGCGGAGATTGGAGACTAAAGCAATGGCAGAAGAGATCAAGGATTTAATCGAGAAAATTTACGGTGAAGGCGTGCAGGCGGCAGAGGCCAAGGCCGCGGAAATTGAAAAACAGGCCAAACTGGAAGCGGAGAATATTTTAAAGAAAGCAAAGAAACAATCCGAAGAATCTACCGCCGTAGCAGAAGAGCGGATATCCAGGATGGAAGATAAAAGCAAGGCCCTGCTTGCCCAGGCGGGACGGGATCTTCTGCTTTCTTTAAAACAGGAGATCAACGCTTCCCTGGAGCGCCTGGTTATCGCGGATGTGCGCTTGGCGTTAAACCCGGAGGCGCTGCAAAAAATAATTTTAGAGGCAATCAAAGCTTACGGCGGAGAGCATAAGCAGGAGATCGTAATTACATTAAAGAAAGAAGATGCCGAGCAGCTGCAAAAGCATTTTCTTGCCCGTCTTAAAGAAGAAACAAAGAAGAATATCGTTCTTAAGCCGTCAGAGGAGGTACCCGGGGGTTTTACCATAAGTTTTGACGCCGGAAAATCCCAGTTCGATTTCACTGATAAGGCCTTAGCAGAGTATATAAGTTTATACGTTAAGCCGAGCCTGAAGGAAATTTTACAGGAAGCAGTTTCCAAATGAAATCTGAATACATTTATCTTATTGCGCAGCTGCCCTGGCTGTCCTTCGGCGCAAAGCCGCCGCTTAGTTTCGATAAATTCTTGGCGCTCTCCAGGCAGTTTATTTCGGAAAAAGACGCTGATCTGCTAAGCAGCCTGCCTCAATCTCAGGATTATGCCGGAGGCGAAAAGAGGAATTCTGCCTTGCGGCAGTGGGTTGATTTTGATACGGCTTTAAGGAACGATCTGGTAAGGATACGTTCAAGCCGCAAGCATGTTGACCCTTCGGCCTACCTGCGTGCAGGCGGCATGCAGGATCCTGGTTTGATGCACGTTGCCGCGGCAGCCCAAAGGAACCCTTCGCCTCTGGAAGCGGAAAGATTGCTTGATGAAACAAGGTGGTCTGCGCTGGATGAGTTGGAAGCAGGGCATTTTTTTGACCTGGAAATTTTAGTGATTTACGCGTATAAATTAATGATCCTCATTCGCTGGGAGCAGATAGGCAGTGCTGATAAAGAAAAAATGCTCGAAGAAACCCTCGCGAAAACTTAAGGCGGATTAGATGCTCAAGATAAGAAAAGGAAAGGTCACCCAGATCAACGGTAACATGGTTACCGCGGAATTCAGCGATTTCGTAATGCAGAATGAAGTCGCCTATATCATCCACGGGCAGGAACGCTTAAAGTCGGAAATAATCCGCATACGGGGGAATCTTGCTGAAATGCAGGTTTATGAAGCGACTACGGGATTAAAGGTAGGCGAAGAAGTTGAATTTAGCGGAGCGCTTCTTTCGGTAGAGCTCGGGCCCGGGCTGTTGGGCCAGATATTCGACGGCCTCCAGAACCCGCTTCCTTTAGTCGCGCAGGAATGCGGATTTTTCTTAAAGCGCGGCGTTTATATTAAGGCGCTGGATGATAAGCAGGAATGGCTTTTTACGCCCCTTGTCAAACCAGGGGATAAGCTGCGGCCGGGTGAGAAAATAGGCTTTGTTCCCGAGAAGCTTTTTAAGCATTACGTTATGGTCCCGTTTGTTTTGACAGGTTTATTTGAGGTAGTAAGTATCGTCGGCGAAGGAAAATATGACCTGAAACAGCCGGTCGCGCAGATAAAAGACCGGAATGGCAAGATATTCGATGTCCGCCTTTCTCAATCTTGGCCCGTAAAAATGCCGATTAAGGCTTATGCCGAAAAGCTTAAGCCCCGGGAAACATTGGTTACAAAAATGCGGCTGATCGATTCTCTTTTCCCTGTTGCCAGAGGCGGCACATATTGTATACCCGGCCCGTTTGGGGCGGGGAAAACCGTATTGCAGCAGCTGACCAGCCGGCACGCGGAAGTTGATATCGTAATCATTGCCGCATGCGGCGAACGCGCCGGAGAAGTCGTGGAAACTTTAAAGACCTTTCCTGAAATAACTGACCCGCGCACAGGCAGGCCTTTAAGCGACCGCACGGTAATCATCTGTAACACCAGTTCCATGCCTGTGGCTGCCCGGGAATCAAGCGTTTATACTGCTGTAACCATTGCCGAATATTACCGTCAGATGGGGCTTAATGTTTTGTTGTTAGCTGATTCTACTTCGCGCTGGGCGCAGGCAATGCGCGAGATGTCCGGCAGGCTCGAGGAAATACCTGGAGAGGAAGCATTTCCCGCCTACCTTGAGTCCCGCATAGCTTCTTTCTATGAACGGGCGGGCCTGGTGCGGCTTTATGATGGAACAACCGGTTCAGTCACTATCGGCGGCACAGTCAGCCCTGCCGGAGGTAATTTTGAAGAACCGGTAACCCAGGCGACACTGAAAGTCGTAGGCGCTTTTCACGGCCTTTCCCGCGAGCGCTCAGATGCCAGAAGATATCCGGCCATAGACCCTTTGATCAGCTGGAGTAAATACAAAAGTTTTATTGATGAAACCCGGGTTATTGCCGGCCATGATATTCTGCGCAAAAGCCATGATGTGGCTCAAATGATGAAGGTTATCGGAGAGGAAGGCACGTCTTTGGCGGATTACACTGATTACCTTAAAGGAGAATTCTTTGATTTTATTTACCTGCAGCAGAATGCCTTTGACGCGGTTGATGAAGCCTCTACCAAGGAGCGCCAGGCGTACGGGTTTAATTTTATTCACAGTATACTCAGCGCGGGATTTATTTTCCAGGATAAAGATGACGCCCTGCATTTCTTCCAGAAATTGCGCCAGCTTTTTAAAGGATGGAACTCCGCGGCCTGGGAAAGCAGGGAATTCAAACAAGTAGAAAACGAAATAAAAGATTTATTGAGGACTAGAACAAAGGAAGGATAGCGTGCAAAAACTTTATACCAACATACTCCAGATCGCAGGCGATGTGATCACAGTTGAGGCGGAAAATGTCGGTTATTCTGAGATCGCCCAGATTTTTACCGGGCAGGGTGTTTCTTTGGCGCAGGTCATCAGGCTTAACAGGGGTAAGGTATATTTACAGATCTTTGCCGGCAGCCGCGGTGTTTCTACCGGAGATAAAGTAAGATTTCTAGCGCATCCCATGCGTGTATCCAGCGGAGAAAATCTTCTGGGCCGCATTTTTAACGGCAGCTGCCTGCCTTTGGATAGCGGCCCGCAATTAAGCGGTAATCTTATTGATATAGGCGGGCCTTCGGTTAACCCCGTCAAAAGGATCATCCCGGGAAAAATGATCCGCACCGGCCTGCCGATGATCGATGTTTTTAACTCATTGGTGGAATCGCAGAAGCTGCCGATTTTTTCCATTGCCGGAGAGCCGTATAATGAACTGTTGGCAAGGATTGCCACCCAGGCGGAAATAGATATTATTATCTTAGGCGGCATGGGTTTAAAATACGATGATTTTCTTTTCTTTCGGGATACACTTGAAGAGCAGGGCGCGCTTAGCCGGTCCATCATGTTCATCCATACCGCGTCTGACCCGACGGTAGAATGCCTGCTGGTGCCGGATATCAGCCTGGCCGTGGCGGAAGATTTTGCTCTTAAGGGTAAAAGGGTCCTGGTGCTTTTAACGGATATGACCAATTTTTGCGATGCCTTAAAAGAGATCGCTATTACTATGGAGCAGATCCCCTCTAACCGCGGATATCCGGGCGATCTATATAGCCAACTTGCCAGCCGGTACGAAAAAGCAGTAGATTTTGATACCGCAGGATCTATAACTATCCTGGCGGTAACCACGATGCCCGGAGACGATGTAACTCATCCTGTCCCGGATAATACCGGCTATATTACCGAAGGACAGTTTTATTTAAAGAACAGCGTGATCGAGCCGTTCGGGTCATTAAGCCGCCTAAAGCAGCAGGTAAACGGCAAGACCCGCGATGACCACAGGGTTATTATGGACACCATGATCCAGCTTTTTGCCAGCTACCGCGAAACACGCGAAAAACAGGCTATGGGTTTTCAGATGAGCGCTTGGGATGTGAAGCTTTTAAAATACGGCAAGCTCTTTGAAGAAAAAATGATGCCCTTAAAAGTAAATATACCATTGGAAAAAGCGCTGGACTTAGGATGGCAGATCATGGCGGATTGTTTTCAGCCCGAGGAAACCGGCATAAAGAAATCCCTGGTTGAGAAATACTGGCCGAAAAATAGTATGCAGGAATAGGGGTTAGGGTGAAAGTAAAGCTTACTAAAGGAGAATTAAAGCGGCAGCGTGATGCCTTAAAGCAATATCAGCGTTATTTGCCTACCTTGCAGTTGAAAAAACAGCAGTTGCAGCTGGAAATACTCCATCAACACAATCTTCTGGAAGAAAAGAAGCGCCTCTTAGCGGCAAAAAAGAAAACAGCTGTTAATTGGGCGGGCTTGATAACTGAACAAAAAAACAGTATTGCCGGATTCGTTGCCGTTGAGCAGGTAAACAGCAGCGCAAAAAATGTCGCCGGGGTAGATATTCCTGTTTTTGAGAATACCGCGTTTAAGCCGGCGGATTATGACCTGTTTACCGCTCCGCTTTGGCTAGACGCGGCAATAGAGGCGCTAAGACAGATCGTTTCGCTGCAGGAAGAAATAAAAGTAATAGAAGAGGGGGCAGATGTTTTAAAGCACGAACTGCGTATTACGACGCAGCGGGTTAATTTATTTGAGAAAGTAAAGATCCCGGAAGCAGAAGAGGCAATAAGGTTAATTAAAATCTACATCGGTGACCAGATGGCTAATGCCGTAGGCCGCAGCAAGATCGCCAAAGCAAAAATAGAAGAGAATGTCCAGGAAGGGGTGCTGGTATGATCGTGCCGATGAGAAAAATAGCGGTTATCATCCAGCACAAAGACGCGCAAAGCGCGATTGAGCATCTGCGCCATACGGGAGTCCTGCATATCGAGCATCAAAGGCCGCCGCAGAGCCAGGATATAAACATCCTGCAGGATGAAGCAGGCTTAATCAATGCCTGCCTGGAAATTTTTAACCAGGCTGATTGCCCGATGGCCAGCGTATCCGCTAAAGCAGAAATCGGAGATTGGAAGGCAAAAGCAAAACATATTGTCGATTTATGGAAGAGATACGGCTATCTCGATGATTTCTCAAAGACGCTGGAACATCAGATCAGTGAGTGGCAGAAATGGGGGGATTTCCAGCCGCAGAAATTACAGGAACTCAGCCAAAAAGGCGTTTACGTTAGATTTTATCAGGTTCCCACCCGCCAATTGAAAGATTTTCCGCAAGGCGTAATTGTAGAGCAGGTATTTGCTGCCGGGGGGATCGCCTACTGCGTAGTTATTTCCACAAGTAAATTAAAATTTCCGTTCAAGGAAGTTACCTCACCCAAGCTTAGCCTTTCAGAGATGCTTGCCAAACTTAGCGAAGATAAGAAAACGATGGAAGCGATAAGAAGCGAGATCTGTCTTGCCGCCGGCTATAGCCCGGAGCTTTCAGAGATCAAGAAAAATCTTGGCAGGAAAATAGAATTCCAGCAGGCATTGGCGGGAATGGGGGAAAGCAGGGTAGTTTCTTATTTGACAGGGTATATTCCGCGGGAATGCGAAGGTAAAATACTGGAAGAAGCAAAAATAAAGAAATGGGGTGTTCTTATCAACGACCCGCAGGAGGATGATAATGTGCCGGTTTTGCTCCGCAACCCGGCCTGGGTATCTCTGATCAATCCGCTTTATAAGCTTATGGAGGTAGTGCCGGGATACCGCGAGTTGGACGTCAGCCCAATATTTTTGATATTCATGGCTTTATTTTTCGGGATGATCATCGGAGACGCCGGTTACGGAGCAATTTATTTTACGCTTACTTTCTTAGCCTACCGTAAATATAGGAATAAGGTAAAAGAGAAGAATGTATTTTTTCTCTTTTATCTATTTAGCTTCTGCGCTATTATATGGGGAATACTTACGGGTACGGTCTTTGGCCAGCAGTGGTACGCGGCAAGCGGTTTTAAAGCGCTGACCCCGGCTTTAAATAATACCAAATTCCTGATGGCGTTTTGTTTCTTTCTGGGGGCGGTCCAGCTAAGTTTAGCGCATGGCTGGCAGGCATTGTCGAAACTGCCTTCTTTGACCGCCTTAGCGGATATTGGTTTTATTTGTTTATTGTGGGTAGGGTTTTTTCTGGCCAAGATGTTCATCTTGGGAGACTTATTCCCGGCTATAGGCCAATGGCTGGTTTACGCGGGTGTAGTATTGATCGTTTTTTTTATCAGCCCCCGAAAGAACTTCCTGGCAAGCATCGGCTCTGGTTTAGGCGCCTTGGCGCTTGGCGCAATGGGAAATTTTGGAGACGTAGTTTCTTACATCCGCCTTTTTGCCGTAGGATTAGCAGGCGTGGCAGTGGCTGATTCCGTTAATCTTCTTGCCGCGTCCGCCGGCAATAACATCATTGCAAAAGCGCTTATTCTTTTCGCCGGCCACAGTATAAATATTATCCTGGGCCCGATATCGGTCCTGGTGCATGGAGTAAGGCTTAATGTGCTGGAATTTTCTTTGTTGCACGGTAACGTTACCTGGAGCGGGTTATCCTATAAACCATTAAAAGAATAAAAAAAGGAGCTGCATATGGAAAATGCTTTACTGGCCCAATTTAAAGATTTGGGGGCGATTTTAGTGTTAGCGCTCTCCGCCGTAGGCTCAGCCACAGGGGCAGGTACCGCGGGTATGGCGGCAGTGGGGGCGTGGAAAAAGAATTTCTCGCAGAATAAGGGTGCTAATTTTTTATTGGTTGCCCTGGTTGCCGCTCCGCTTACGCAGACTATTTACGGTTTTATCGTGATGAATAAGATGGTTGAGCTGGTCGGAAAAGGACAATATTTATGGGCAATCGGCGCTTTCGCCGGAGCGGCAATAGGCTTATCTGCTTATTGGCAGGGTAAATGCGCCGCGGCTGCCTGCGATGCCTTGGGAGAAACCGGCAAAGGCTTCGCGAATTATATGGCAGTTTTAGGCATGACTGAAACAGTCGCCCTGTTTGTCATGGTTTTTACTCTCGTGGTCTTAGGAAAATTCTGAACGGATTAATTCCGGGCGGTTGGCGCAATTGGTTAGCGCGCTTGATTTACATTCAAGAGGTTACAGGTTCAAGTCCTGTACCGCCCACCATAAATATTTGTTGCAAACAGTTTCTTTTTGGTTTACAATTAGCACCCTGCGAATTGGGGTCGTGGTGTAGCCTGGTCTAACACGCCACCCTGTCACGGTGGAGACCGCGGGTCCAAATCCCGTCGACCCCGCCAGTTTGAAATACCTGCCCCTATGGGGGCAGGTATGAAAATGGCGAACGTCAGGGGAATAAATAGTTATAAACACCTCATCCTTTCTAATCGAGATAACTCCTTTCTTGTATTGTAAGCCACAACCCGCATTTTCCCCTTGTCCTTCTTGCTAAATCGTGATAAAATTTTCCTGTCAGGCAGTAAAACCGGTTTACGCGTGGAGATAAGATGATCGTCAGCCAACAGAAGCCATTAGAGGAGATACTGGAGAGTTTAAAAGGCTATAATAAGATATTCCTGGTAGGCTGCGGAGACTGCGCGACTATTTGTAAGACAGGCGGCGAGCCCGAGATGGTTAAAATGAAGCAGTTGCTGGAGGGGCAAGGTAAGACAATATCAGGTATGTGTATTCCCGAAGCGCCCTGCCTGGCCAGCAAAACAAAAAGTGAATTCGCCAGGAATATAAAAGCCTTGAAAGAAACGGAAGCTATCCTGGTTTTGGCTTGTGGTTTAGGGGTGCAGTCAGTAAAAGACAATGACCGGGCCGGCTTAGCGGTTTTTCCCGCCTGCGATACCTTATTCGGGGCGGCAGTAGACGGCCAGGGTAACTTCTCTGAAAAATGCTCTATGTGCGGGGAGTGCGTATTAGCTGTTACGGGAGGGATTTGTCCGGTAACGCTTTGCCCAAAAGAGCTATTGAACGGGCCTTGCGGCGGCATGAACAAAGGCAAGTGCGAAGTGGGCGATGACAGGGATTGCGCCTGGGTTTTGATCTATAAAGAGCTGGAGAAAAAAAATAAACTCCCCGGCTTAAAGACTATTCGGCCTGCCCGGGATTTTAAGAAGGCGGCCCGGCCCCGTAAATTAACAATGGTAAAGTAAAATGGCAGAAGATAAAGATAAGGCAGGCGCGGTATATTCAGAAAAAGTCATGGATCATTTTGCCCATCCCAGGAACTGCGGGGAGATCCCTGAGGCAAGCGGCATCGGCTCCGTAGGAAACCCGATCTGCGGGGATATAATGAAAATGTATATTAAGGTAGAGAATAATATAATCGTGGACGCTAAATTCAAAACGATGGGATGCGGCGCGGCTATTGCCACCAGTTCCATGGTTACGGAGATGGTTAAAGGCAAAAGTATTGAAGAGGCGTTAAAGATTTCCAATAAAGCGGTAGCAGAGGCCCTGGGTGGATTACCGCGTATAAAAATGCATTGTTCGGTGCTGGCGGAAGAGGCATTGCGCTCTGCCTTGAGAGATTACTATAAGAGGCAAGGCAAGGAGCCCCCGTTTAAGGACACGACTCCGTCTAGCCATGAGCATTGACCCCGGCACAGAGTTGACAAAACAGCAAATACGTAGTAAAATCATTCTGAAACTAAAAACACAGAAGGAGGATGTCAGGGATCGTAAAAGCAGAGTAATAGAGGGTGAGCTTTTAAAACAAAAGGGATTTATTAAAGCGAAGATAGTAATGTTTTACATCGCCTTTGGCGGCGAGGTAGACACAAAAAACATGATAAAAGAAGCAAGAAAATTAGGTAAGATAGTAACTGTGCCAGTTTGTAAAGGGAATAGAGTGACAATAAGGCCATGTATATTAGATGATGCCGCAAGATTGGGAAAAGGCCCTTATGGAGTATGCGAGCCTTCAACTAAACGATTTGTCCGCTTAAAAGACCTGGACCTGGTAGTTGTGCCGGGAGTCGCCTTTGACAGGAAAGGCAACCGGCTAGGCCGCGGCAAAGGATGTTATGACCGTTTCTTAGAAAGGCTCCCCAAGGATATTCCTTCTATTGGATTGGCATTTGACTTCCAGATCTTACCAAACATACCCGCCAAAGCGCACGATATAAGCGTCAACAGAGTTGTCTTTGCTTAAAATCCGCTTTTCAAGAACCATCGCTGTATAAAATAAAGAGAGGCTGGTTATACCTATGCTGAATATAATCATATTTGGGGCAATCGCTTTAATTGCTACATGTCTGGGCTATTTTTTAAGGAAGCACCTGGCGGAGAAAAAGGTTAAAAGCGCGGAATTAGAGGCGCAATATATCTTAGAACAGGCTAAAAAAGAAGTGCAGGACAGGCGCAGAGAAATTGAATTAGAGGCAAAAGATCTTCTCTATAGGACGCGCCAGGATTTTGAACACGAGACCAAAGACAGAAAACAGGAAATGTTTAATCTGGAGAAGAGGCTCGCGCAAAAAGAAGAGAATATCGACCGCAGGCTGGAACTTTTAGAAAAAAAAGAGAAAGAAATCGAGCTTAAGTATGACAATCTGAGAAAACAGGAAGAATCTTTAAAGGCAAAAGAAGGCCAGCTGCAATTGCTTATTGCCGAAGAGAAGGAAAGATTACAAAAGATCTCTTCTTTATCCGCGGAAGAGGCAAAGCAGATCTTGCTGAGCCGGCTTAATGAGGAGTTGAATGCCGAGAAAGCGGTGCTTATAAAAAGGCAGGAGGAAGAAATACGCAGCCTGTCGGATAAGAAAGCAAGGGAGATCTTAAGCCTCGCTATTGGCAGGTGCGCTGCGGAACACACCGTTGAATCCACTGTAAGTGTGGTGACATTACCCAACGATGAAATGAAGGGGCGGGTCATCGGCAGGGAAGGCAGGAATATCCGCGCTCTGGAGATGGCTACGGGCGTGGATGTAATTATTGATGATACCCCCGAGGCCGTAACCCTATCGGCTTTTGATACGGTACGCAGAGAGATAGCGCGCCTTAGTTTAGAGAAGCTGATCAGCGACGGCAGGATCCATCCCGGCCGGATCGAAGAAATAGTTGAGAAGACCAAGAAAGAGATGGATGATAAGATACGCGAGGAAGGGGAGAAAGCGGCATTTGAGGCGGGAATTAATGGTTTACACCCGGAGATAATAAAGCTCTTGGGCCGTTTGAGATACCGCACCAGCTTCGGACAAAATGCCTTGCAGCATTCTAAAGAAGTTTCTTTTCTCCTGGGCACGATAGCTTCAGAGCTGGGTTTAGACCTTAAATTAGGCAGGCGCATCGGGCTGCTGCATGATATTGGAAAAGCTGTAGACCATCAAGTTGAAGGTACGCACGCTAAGCTGGGAGCAGCGCTTGCCAAGAAATACAATGAATCGGCAGAAGTTGTGGCTGCTATTGAGGCGCACCATGAAGAAATACAGCCTCAAAGCCTCTACGCGGTTTTAGCGATCGCGGCAGACGCGATAAGCGCCGCCAGGCCGGGCGCCAGGCGCGAGACCCTGGAAACATATATAAAAAGATTGGAGAAGCTGGAGTCTATCGCCAATCTGTTTAAGGGCGTTGAGAAGTCATTCGCTATACAGGCTGGCCGGGAGATCCGCGTGGTTGTGCAGCCGGAGAAAATATCAGATAGTGACGCGGTCAATCTTGCCCGTGATATTAGAAAAAAGATAGAAGAGGGGTTGGAGTATCCGGGGCAAATTAAAGTAACCGTGCTCCGTGAGACCAGGGCGATCGAATACGCCAAATAATCCATGAATATACTATTTATCGGAGATATAGTAGGCAGTCCCGGGAGAGAGGCAGTTAAAAAGCTACTGCCGGGATTAAAAAAAGAATATAAGCTGCAATTTGTGATCGCAAACGGAGAAAACGCGGCAGGCGGTTCAGGCATTACCAGTAAAGTCTCAGAGGAATTATTTGGCGCCGGGGTCGATGTAATGACCTCAGGAGACCATATCTGGAAAAAAAGGGAGATCTTTGAATTTATTAATCAGGAAGAGCGTATCCTGAGGCCGTTAAATTTTCCTAGCGGCGCTCCCGGCCGCGGTTTCGGAATATTTAAGACAAAAGACGGCGGCCTTAAGGTCGGCGTAATAAGCGTTAACGGCAGGGTATTCATGGAGGCCTTAGAATGCCCTTTTAGATCCGCTATGGCGGCGGTTGAGGCTATAGCTGCTCAGACAAATATAATAATCGTGGATATCCACGCCGAAGCCACATCAGAAAAAGTAGCTTTAAGCTGGTATCTGAATGGAAGAGTTTCAGCGGTATTGGGCACGCATACGCATATACAGACCGCGGACGAAAGGATTTTGTCAAAAGGGACAGCCTGCCTTACCGACGCGGGCATGACTGGCCCGTATAATTCTGTTATCGGAAGAAGAGTGGAGAATGTTTTGGAGAGATTCCTTACTTCTATCCCCGTAAAATTTGAAGTGGCTGAAGAAGATATCCAGCTACACGGGGCGGTTGTAGGCATAGATGAGCAGACAGGGAAGGCAAATTCTATTATTAGAATACAGAGAAAGCTGTCTTAAGATGAATAAGCGAAAAACCCGGAGTTTAAAATGTTTTTTAGTTTTAAGTTTTAGTTTCCTGCTTTTCGCTTTATACTTTGCGCCAACGTGTTTTGCTCAGCAAAGCGATGAGCTGGAATTTATATTAGATGCCGCCTCAAATACCATACCTTTACCCAGGATATTCAAACCCGGTATTGATTTAAGCGGCCGCGGATTTCATCGCGATACCGCCTGGCCGCAGACCATGGCGTCTAAGGAGGCCCTGGATAATTGGCAAAAGGATATCGGATTCGGCGGGATGTATCGCCTGCAGTATAGCCTTTGGGAGATAAGCCAGCTGGATAAGGACAAGGATTCACAGAAAAAGCTGTTGGATAATTACGAGAGTATTATTAAGAACATAACCAACGCAGGCGGTGTAGTTATCCTGGATATATTCGGCACGCCCGCCAATCTCGGCAAGGTCTTGGATAAGAAAAGCCCTCCTAAGGACCTTAAGGCATTTAAGGAATTAGTAAAAAGGACGATCCGCTACTTAAGTTGTGATAAAAGATACAATATCTGGTATGAGGTGTGGAGCGCCCCTGATATTGATGATTTCTTCTTGGGCAGGAAACAGGAATACCTTCATCTATACCGCGCAGTCGCGGAAGGCGTAAATGAGCTTAAGTCTGAAACGAAGATACATATACCTATCGGCGGCCCGAGCGTAAGCTGGTGGTTCCAGAATCTTGACGGCAACACCATTATCACCCCGGAGCGGAGCCTTATATATGAGCTAATCAAATTCTGCTATCATTATAACCTGCCTTTAGATTTTATCAGTTGGCACGGTTATTCCACCGACCCCGGAGTAGAAAAAGGCAGCACCATATACAATAAGGCTGTTGCCACTCTCATACGGGATTGGCTGACGTACTTCAGTTTTGACAGGAATACCCCTTTGATCGTGGATGAATGGAATTTTGACAGGGATGCCAATGTCTTAGCTGCCAGAGGGGAGCAATCCTTTATTTGCGCCAGCTATATCCCCAGCCGCATAAAAGGGATGCAGGAAGCAGGTATTAACTATCAGCTTTATTTTTCTCTGGAGGACTTCCAGAATAACAAAGAAGGCGTAGTAAGGAATACCGGCATATTTTCTTTTGACCCTGGATATTCGGCGTATAAGGGCGGCCCCAAGCCGATATACAATGTCTTTAAGATGCTCTCCAGGTTGGGGAACAGCCTGTTTATGTCAAAACTTAATGATGAATTTATCGGTGTAATCGCCACTAAAGACTCCGACCGCGTTGTCATGATCGTTTTTAATTATATCGACCCGGACATCGTCGCTAACTTTTTAACCAGAAATATCGCCGATTTAAACGCTTCTGAAGCAAAGGCTTTATTAAATGTTATTAACTCCCGGCAGCTAGAGAAGATCTTGCTGCATCAATTGGACGTGTCTACTTTACGCGCCACCAACAAAGTCAAAACTTTATTAACGAAGGCCCGGGAATTAAATGATACGGCTAAAAAATTTGAGTCGAGCGCGCGGAATATAAACATCAAGATCAAAAACCTTAAAGGCGATTATCTCTATCAAAGATATGTTATAGATTCTTCCTGCGGCTTCAATTGTGAATTTGCCCCGGCCCAACAGAAAGAATTAAGCGCCGCCGATATTCAGCAGGAAGTGTTGTCCTTAAAACCTTATTCGGTCCACATGATCGTGCTGGAAAAGAAACCCGCAGTACCCGAAAATACTAATCCTCCGGCAGGCACGGGGCCGGCTGCGGATACAGCCACTGCGCAGGCCAGCTCATCCGGGGCAGCCGATAATACTAAGAAGTAATGCAGACGAAAAAAAATAGTTCTGCCAGGCACATCTATACGGTTTCCCAGATCACCCAAGACATCAAATTAATTCTGGAAAATAATTTTAATGATGTTTGGGTGGAGGGGGAGGTTTCGGGATTTACCAGAACCCCTAAAGGGATAATGTTTTTTTCTTTAAAAGACAGCGGCAGCCTTCTTAAATGCGTGATGTTCAATTCTTCCGCCGTGAATGTAAAATTCGAGATCAAGGACGGCATGAACCTGATCTGTTACGGGAAGGTCAGTGTTTATGAAAAAGACGGCAAATATCAATTATACGCGCAGCAGGTTGAGCCTAAAGGGATAGGCAGCCTTCAACTGGCCCTGGAACAGTTAAAAGAGAAACTGGAGAAAGAGGGCTTATTTGCCGTAGAGCATAAAAGGCCTATACCGTATCTGCCCTCTAAGATAGGAGTGGTTACTTCTTTGTCAGGCGCGGCTATCAAGGATATCTTAAAGGTCTTAGACAGGCGTTTTGCTGATGTGCAAATCATCATTAATCCGGCTCAGGTACAGGGAGAGGCCGCCAAAGATGATATCTCCCGGGCTATAAAAGACTTCAATCTTTTTAATGAAACATTGCCCGGCCGCGAGCGCATAGAAGTGATGATCGTCGGCCGCGGCGGCGGCAGCATAGAAGATCTTTGGGCGTTCAATGAGGAAATAGTGGCCCGCGCGATATATAATTCCCAGATACCGGTAATTTCAGCCGTAGGGCACGAACGGGACTGGACCATCGCGGATCTGGTGGCTGATCTGCGCGCCCCGACTCCTTCTGTTGCCGCGGAATTAGTCATCCCGAAAAAGGAAGACTTAAAAGAAAGATTGGATGGTTTATCCGGCGGGCTTAAAAGGTCTTTTTTAGATGCTCTCCGTAATTTCCAAGAGGCCGTAGATGATTTTAACCACCGCTTAAGTTTGAGCGCGCAGAATTTGTTAAAATTAAGCGCCAGCGAGTTTGCAGCCTGCCGAAAAAGGTTGATATTATTGAATCCTGTGGTCATGATCCAGCAGTATAAGGAAAAGATGCGGGATCTGGCCAGGCAGATCTATGTCCGCATGCAGCACTTTATGGAACTAAGGCGGGCAGCATTAACCTCGGATGTTGAGAAGCTGTCAGGGCTTTCTCCTTTAAATATCTTAAACCGCGGCTACAGCATCACGTTTAAATTGCCGGACGGGGCGGTCATTAAAGACACCGGGTTTGTTAAAAAAGGCGATACTATTAAAACCAGGTTACATAAGGGGGAGATTTTGAGTCAGGTAATGGAGGTCCGTAAGAATGGCTGAGATAAGATTTGAGGGCGCTGGTGCGACGGATAAGGAGCACCGTTTAGCGCGCCTGCCGAGATGTGAGGCAGGCAGGCGACGAGAATTTTATTTGAGGAGGGATATTTTATGGCTGAGATAAAATTCGAGGAGGCGCTTAAGAAGCTTGAGAAGATCGTAGAAGACCTGGAACAAGGGGATATGTCTTTGGATGAGGCGTTAAAAAAATACCAGGAGGGCATTGAGCTCTCGCGCGTATGCAACCAAAGATTAGAGAGCGCTAAGAAGAAAATAGATATCCTGGTAAAGAACAAAAAAGGCGAATTCGAGTTAAAACCGGGCGAGGAAACAAGAGCGCAAGATTAATGTTATTAGAAGCAATAAACTCACCGCGGGATCTAAAGAAGCTTGCTCCTGAGCAGCTGCCGGAGCTTGCCGCAGAGATCCGGCAAAGGATTGTCGAGGTCGTTTCTCTTACGGGGGGGCATCTGGCGTCAAGTTTGGGCGCGGTAGAATTAATCATCGCGTTACATTATTGCCTGGATACGCCGCGCGATAAAATAATTTTTGATGTAGGGCATCAGGCCTACGCGCATAAGATACTGACCGGCAGAAACAATGATTTTTCTACTCTGCGCCAGTATCAAGGTTTAAGCGGGTTCCCCTCTAAGGATGAATCTGCCTACGATGTGTTTACCACAGGGCACAGTTCAAGCGCGGTATCTTTAGCTTTAGGACTTGCCTGCGCCAGAGATTATAATTTAGCCGGTAGCCCGTATTATAAAGTAGTAGCAGTAATCGGAGACGGCTCTTTAAGCGGCGGCCTGTGTTTTGAAGGGCTGAATAATGCCGGGCATCTTAAGAAGGATATGCTGGTAGTCTTAAATACTAACGAATTGAGCATAGCTCCTAATGTGGGTGCCTTAAGCACCTATCTGAATAAGATCATATCCCTTCCCATATATAACCGCTTTAGGGGTTCTCTGGAAAGTTTTGTGAAATCGCGCCTGCCCAAGGGCAGCCGTATCATAAAGCTCGCCAACAAGTTTGAAGAGGGGCTAAAAGGATTATTTGTCCCGGGTATGCTATTTGAGGAGTTAGGATTCCGTTATTTTGGGCCTTTCGACGGACACGATACAGGTGTTTTAATCAAAACGCTGAAAAACATCAGCAACGTTAAAGGGCCGGTATTGCTTCATGTGGTTACCAAAAAAGGCAAGGGGTATCTTCCGGCAGAAAACAATCCCGTCAGATTCCATGGCACCGGGCCGTTTGATATCAAGACAGGCGTAAGTTTATCTGAGAAGCAGGCTTCCTCCCCAAGGAGTTACACGGAAATATTCAGTAATAAATTATTGGAATTAGCAAAACTTGATAAAAAGATCATCGCCATAACCGCCGCCATGCCGGAAGGCACGGGCTTAGATCGGTTTCGCGACCTGTATCCCGAGAGATTTTTTGATGTAGGTATCGCGGAGGGCCACGCGGTATGCATGGCCTGCGGATTGGCTAGGGAGGGATTTAAACCGGTTGTGGCGGTATACTCTACATTCTTGCAAAGGGCTTACGACCAGATAATTGAGGACACAGCCTTGCAAAATGCGGCGGTTATCTTTGCTATTGACCGCGCGGGCATAGCAGGAGAAGATGGAGTAACCCATCAAGGTATTTTTGATATCGCTTTTTTAAGAAGCATCCCCAACCTGATTATCCTGGCGCCAAAAGACGGACAGGAATTAGAAGATATGCTTGAATTCTCTGTAGGCCTGGGCAGGCCTGTAGTAATAAGATACCCCAAGGCTTCGGCATCTTCAGTTAGTATCCATCAATCTCCGGCAACAGAAATTAAACTGGGGAAAGCCGAGGTTTTAAAAGAAGGAAAGGATTTTGCCGTAATCGCGTTAGGCAGTATGGTGGGGCCGTCTCTGGAAGCGATAGAATTATTAGAAAAGGACGGTTTGTCAGGCACCCTGGTTAACGCGCGTTTTGTAAAACCCCTGGATATAGATCTGTTTAAGGATATAAGTGCCAAGGCAAAGTTTATTTTTTCCGTTGAAGAAGGAATCTTAGACGGTGGCTTTGGCAGCGCGGTGCAGGAAACCGCGGGCCGGTCGGTAATAAGAATAGGCTTACCTTCCGAATTTATAACCCATGCCAAAAGGGATATTTTATTGGAGAAATACGGATTAACAAAAGAAGGTATCGCGCTGCGCATCAAGGGGCTTGTAAGGCAAAATGGCTAAAATAACTATTGATAGAGAGAAATGCAAAGGCTGCCTTTTGTGTATCAGCGTTTGTCCGCGGGGATTAATTTGTCTGGATAGTAAATTAAACCGGAAAGGGATAAGGCCTGTAAAGTTTTCTTCCCAGAGTGGCTCCGCAGCGGCAGGAGAAGCAAAGGCAGATCGTGGATGTCTCGCTTGTTCAATGTGCGCGGTTATTTGTCCGGATTGTTGTATTGAGGTGTGGAAGTGAAAAAAACTAAAAAAGTTTTAATGATCGGCAATGAAGCAATAGCTGAGGGAGCCTTGCAGGCAGGCTGTCGTTTTTACTCCGGTTACCCGATCACTCCCCAGAATGAATTGCCCGCCTACATGGCAAAACACATGCCCGAGGCCGGCGGGATATTTATTCAGGCAGAGTCTGAACTGTCCGCTATAAATATGGTATTCGGGGCAGCCGCCGCAGGAGCAATGGCGATGACTTCATCTTCAAGCCCGGGAATAAGCCTTAAACAGGAAGGCATCTCTTATATTGCCGGAGCGGAATTACCCGCGGTGATCGTAAATGTGATGCGCGGCGGCCCTGGTTTAGGCAATATCTGGCCGGCGCAGTCCGATTATTTTCAGGCTACACGCAGCGGCGGGCACGGGGATTACCACTTGATAGTTTTAGCGCCCGCTTCGGTGCAGGAATCGTATGATATTATGTTTACCGCTTTCAACCTGGCGGATAAATATCGGATTCCCGTAATGATACTGGCCGACGGAATGCTTGGCCAGATGATGGAACCTGTTATAGCCCGGAGCCAGAAGCCCGGGGTTAAGAAATTACCAGCTAAGCCGTGGACGTTGACAGGCTGCAAAGGAAGAAACCCTAATATAGTGAAATCATTTTATATGGCCTTAGGGGACTTAGAAAAATTTAACCTTGCTTTACAGAAGGAATACAAAGTTATACGGCAGGAAGAACAGCGCTGGGAAAGTTTCTTTTTAGATGACGCCGAGGTTGTCCTGGTTGCTTATGGCACGATGGCAAGAATAGTTAAAACCGCGGTAAATAAATTAAGGGCAAACGCTAAGAAAGTAGGCCTTATCCGCCCCATAACTTTATGGCCGTTCCCCGAAGCCGTATTTAAAAGACTGGCAGCCAGCGGCCGGCGGCTTAAGTTTTTAGTCATAGAGATGTCTTACGGGCAGATGCTGGAAGACGTGAAATTGGCGTCTGGCTGTAAATTACCGGTTGAATTTTTGGGGCGTTCCGGAGGCGGGATACCGGCGGAAACAGAGATAATCAGGAAAATAAATTCATTATTAAAGTAAATATGAAGAAAATACACGGGCATCCAAGATCATTAAGGCAGGTATCCACACATTACTGCCCTGGTTGCGGCCATGGCATAGCGCACAGGCTTATCGCTGAGGTGGTCGATGAATTAGGCATCAGGGAGCGCGTTATCGGAATTGCCCCTGTCGGATGTGCCGTGATCGCCTACGACTATTGGGATTTTGATTGTTCTGAAGCAGCCCACGGCAGGGCCTTGGCTGTGGCAACGGCAATAAAAAGAGTAAGACCGGAGAATATTGTTTTTACCTATCAGGGAGACGGAGATCTGGCTGCTATAGGCACAAATGAAACAATACATGCCGCTAACCGGGGAGAAAATCTTACCGTGGTATTTATAAATAACGCGATTTACGGCATGACCGGAGGGCAGATGGCGCCTACGACGTTGTTGGGCCAGAAGACCGCTACTACGCCTGAAGGCAGGGACAAATCGCAGGGCTGGCCATTAAAGATCTCGGAGATGCTGGCGTTGTTATCCGGCGTAAAATATATTGAACGCACATCTTTACATTCTCCAGGCGACATTATAAATACTAAAAGGGCCATAAAACAGGCATTCCAGAATCAGATAGACGGGGTAGGGTTCTCTCTGGTAGAGGTACTGTCGCCTTGCCCGACTTATTGGGGCTTGAGCCCCCTGGATGCGCTTAAATGGGTTAAGGACGCGATGAGTAAAGAGTTTCCAATAGGAAGAATAAAATAATCGTAAGCCAAAAGGCTAAACCAATGATAGAACATATAATTATTGCCGGTTCCGGCGGGCAGGGAGTAATGCTTCTAGGCAAGATCCTGGCGGAAGCGGCGATGAGAGAAGGTAAATTCGTAACCTGGCTTCCTTCTTACGGGGCAGAGGTGCGCGGCGGGACCAGCCATAGCATGGTAATAATTTCTGACGCGCAGATAGGTTCGCCCTTTGTGGAAAGAGCGGATTCCTTGATCATTATGAACGCGCCTTCTTTAGAGAAATTTAAGGGTAGGCTTGCTTACAAGGGCCTGCTGGTTATTAATAGTTCTTTAGCTCCCCGGTACGCGAATAAGAATGCGCGCCTGGCGCAGCATCCTTTTACCGACATAGCAATAAAACTCGGTAATATCAAAGTAGCCAATATGGCAGCTTTGGGTTGTTTTGTAGCGCATAAAAAAATCGTGGGCCTAAAAACTATTTCCAGGATCATTTCGGATATCGCTCCGAAAGATAAACAATATCTTATTGAGATTAATAAGAAAGCTTTGGAAGAAGGAGCAAAATTAATATGATCAGGGTTCGTTTCGCCCCTTCACCAACAGGGAATCTACATATCGGCGGCGCGCGCACCGCGTTGTTTAACTGGCTTTACGCTAAAGCAAAAAAGGGCAAATTTATCTTAAGGATAGAAGATACGGATAAGGTGCGCTCAAAGAAAGAATACCTGGATGAGATACTGTATAGCCTTAAGTGGCTCGGCTTTGATTGGGATGAGGTTTATTATCAGGGCCAGAGGTTTGATATCTATAGGGAACATGCCGAGAGATTGTTAAAAACCGGAGCGGCATATACAGAGAAATTGCAGGATTCATCATCTTGTGCCATTATATTTAAAGTTATCCCTCAGAAGATCAAGATAAATGATTTGATCCGCGGGGAAATTGAGTTTGACGCGCAGGACATCAAAGATCAGGTGCTTATAAAGTCCGACGGCAGCCCCGCGTACAATTTTGCCTGCGTGGTGGATGATGCCGCTATGAATATAACCCATGTCATAAGAGGCGATGATCATATCTCTAATACTCCCAAGCAGGTCCTTTTATATAAGGCGTTGGGTTATCCCGTGCCTGAATTCGCGCACCTGCCTTTGATATTGGGGAAAGAAGGCGGCAGGCTTTCTAAAAGGACAGGAGCTACTGCCATCAGCGATTACCGCAAAATGGGTTATCTGCCGGAGGCGCTGGTTAACTATCTTTTGCTTTTGGGTTGGTCCCCAGGAGGAAACCGCGAAGTAATCGATATTAAGGAAGCGATTAAATTATTCGATATTAAAGACGCCAATAAAACCGCGGCTACTTTTGATCTGGATAAGTTAAACTGGTTCAACAACCAGTATCTTAAGAAAGAAGACGCGCAAACCTTAGCTGATACCGTTATTCCCATCTTAATAGACAAAAAATATATCCCCGCGGATAATTTTGATAGAAATTATATAATTTCTTTAGTAAAATTATTCCAGGGCCGCCTGACTACATTAAATGATTTCGCGGACTGGGCGGATTTCTTTTTCCTTCAGGAGATTAAAATAGACCCGAAGGCAGAAGAAAAGTTTTTATCAAAAGACCTATCCAGGGAGTTCGCGCTTTTTTGCCAGAGGTTAGATGCTTTGGATAAGTTCGATATAGCCAGCACTGAAGCCGCCTTCCGGGAGATGGTTAAAGAGCTGGATATCGAAGCTAAAACCCTGATACATCCCATTCGCGTAGCCCTTACCGGCAAGACTATCGGCCCGGGGCTATTTGAGGTAATATACTATTTGGGCAAGGAGCGCACCAAGGAAAGGCTCAGCAAGTTTATAAAAAAGGAGTAGGCATGGCCAAAAGGATAAGTTTTTGTTGTTTAGCTGTTTTATTATGTGCCGTAATTCTCACCGGATGCGAGACCTGTAAAGGGGTTGCTAAAGGCGTATCCGAAGGAGTGGCCAAGGATACCCAGAGCACAGGCAATGTATTGCTTAGTGTCGATGATTGGATAAGAAGAAACCTCTGGTAAATTTTTGCCCTGTCGTCTAATCGGTAGGACTTCAGATTCTGGATCTGACTATCATGGTTCGATTCCATGCGGGGCAGCCAATAGGGGTCAGGGTTATTTTTTAATCGCCTTAGCTTTAAAAAACGACCTGGCCCTATTTTTCTGTATATATGTGAAACTGGGGAGGGTTTATGAAACCACCTTATGAATTTAAAAAGTTTTGTTTAGTCTTATTAATGGGTATGCTGATTTGCTCTTTAATGGGATGTTCAGCATGTTCAAAGAGCGTCGTCAGACTGCAAGGCCATCTTCAAGAATATCCGATTGCCACCGATGTTGTTACGACACTAAAGAGGACAGTCGTGCCTGGGCCAAAACCAACAGTCAAGATCAGTCTTGATGAGGTCTCAAAATATAAGCAATACGGATATGGCAACTGGACGTTTGGCGGTCCTCTTGATTCCGTAACGCGAACCGATATTATGCCGGCTTTTTATGATGAAGCCACTGTTACTAAAAAAGCAAAACTTTTAAGCTTCTTTACTATAACTGATATTCATATAACCGATAAAGAATCTCCTAATCAATTGATTTATCTTCAACGCTTGCATCCCAAACTACCGGTTGGCGCTTCGCTGTATTCAGGAATTATGTTGTATACCACCCAGGTTCTGGATGCTGCTGTCCAGACGATAAACACCCTTCATAAACAAAATCCGTTTGATTTCGGTATCTCTCTGGGGGATACCTGCAATAGCACACAGTACAACGAACTAAGGTGGTATATCGATGTTCTTGACGGCAAGGCCATTAACCCAAGCTCCGGTGCTCATCTCGGAGCCGACACCATAGATTATCAGAAGCCTTACCAGGCAGCAGGGCTTGATAAGTCTATCCCCTGGTATCAAGCTCTTGGTAACCACGATCATTTTTGGATCGGTTCAATCCCGGTGGACTATGGCCCCAGAAAGGACCTTCGGCAGTCCTATATTAGCGACGAAGTATTTGCTACGGCAGATATCCTTACAAATCCTACGATAATAAATAACCATGATTACTATATGGGCGTGCTTGATGGCTCGACTCCTTACGGTGATATAAAATACGCAGGGCCTGTTGCAGACTTCAAGACCCCTCCGAAGGTTGTTCCTGATTTGAACCGTCGCTCACTTTTGAGAACGGAGTGGATGAAAGAATTCTTTAACACATCAACAAACCCGCCTGGCCACGGTTTCAACTTGGCTGACGCCAATAATGGTTTTGCCTGTTATAGTTTCGTGCCGAATACAGCTATACCAATCAAGGTTATTGTGCTTGACGACACCCAAAGGGATGACGATGGTTCTCTCGACATCCATGGGCATGGTTTCCTTGACCAGGAGCGCTGGGATTGGTTAAAGAAAGAACTTGCGGATGGAGATGCTGCCGGTCAGCTGATGATTATCGCCGCGCACATACCAATAGGCGTGGAAGTGACCGCGCCTAAATCTGAGATGGGTTGGTGGACAGATCCTAAAAATGCCGTGACCCTGCCGGATCTGATTGCTGAACTTCAAAACCATCCGAATCTGATCATGTGGATTTCGGGGCATCGTCATTTAAATGTCGTTAAAGCGTTTATATCGCCTGATCCGGTTAACGCTCCCGAAAAAGGCTTTTGGCAGGTTGAGACTTCATCGTTAAGAGATTTCCCGCAGCAGTTCCGTACTTTTGAGGTCTATCTTAATAGTGACAATACAATTTCAATCGTTACGACCGACGTTGATCCGGCAGTTAAAGAGGGATCGCTTGCTGCGAAATCGCGAACATACGCAATTGCGGCAGAGCAGATAGTCGGAGCTGATATATATGGATTTAATCCCACTAATGACCCGACCATAAAACCAATGCCTACCGGTTCATACAATGCAGAGCTTGTGAAGAAATTGAGCCCTGCGATGCAGGCGAAGATGCAAAAGCTTGGAAAGGAATAGCGTATGTTTATGAAAAGTTTACTTATGAAATTAACTTTTGTTCTGCTACTTTTTGTAAGCACAGCTTTTGCTGCCGATCCGTTGCCTTCTTGGAATAACACCGTACCTAAGAAAACCATTATCGCTTTTGTTGAGGATGTGACGAAACCCAGTTCGCAGAATTTCGTACCGGTTCAGGAACGTATTGCTACCTTTGATAACGACGGCACACTTTGGGCGGAGCAACCGATATATTTTCAGTACTACTTTGCCTTTGAGCGCGTCAAAGCACTCGCGTCGCAGCATCCGGAGTGGAAAAACCAGGAACCTTTCGCCTCTGTGCTCAAAGGCGACCTGAATACTGTGCTATCCGGAGGTGATCATGCGCTCATGACAATGTTTATGGCTACGCAGTCAGGAATGACCACCGATCAATTTGAAAAATCTGTTAAGGACTGGATCTCTACTGCAAGACATCCTAAAACCAAGCGGTTATATACAGAGATGGTATACCAGCCTATGCTTGAACTGCTTGTTTACTTACGCGCGAACGGATTCAAAACTTATATTGTCTCCGGTGGTAGTGTTGAGTTCATGCGTCCATGGTCGGAAAGGGTCTATGGTATACCACCTGAACAAGTCATTGGAACCAGCAACAAGATGAAGTTTGAACTTCGAAATGGTATGCCGGTGCTCGTGGAGACTTCGGAGCTTAACTTCGTCGATGATAGAGGAGGTAAACCCGTAGGCATCGAGTCTTGTATCGGCCGTCGACCGATTGCCTCGTTCGGCAATTCCGATGGGGACCTGCAAATGATGCAATGGACTGCCGCCGGTAGCGGAGCCCGTTTTTGTCTTTATATACACCATACCGATGCCCAGCGTGAGTGGGCTTATGACCGTCAGTCGGTTATCGGCCGTTTCGACAAAGCTCTCGACGAAGCCTTGGCCAAAGGCTGGACGATTGTAGACATGAAGAACGACTGGAAGATCATTTATCCGGGTGATAAATAAATGCGGAAGCGATGCGTAGAAGTATAATATCTTTTTTGTGCTCGGTTTTATCGATTCTAAATTTCGTATTCATAAGCTCTGCCTTTGCCGGGGAGCAAGGACATTATGCCCCTGCGCCTATGGCACTGAGAGATTATGTTATGCCGCCTAAGGGTTTTTATGTGATCGGCTATGATACTTATTATCATGCAGACAAAATGAAAGACTCAAGCGGTAGCACCCTAGACTCAGTGAGTGTTTCAGGTTTATGGAGAGGGACTGTTAAATCAGTACCGATCACAATCACGGGTACTCTTAACGCGAACTTGGATTTTAATATACATAGCGCGATGCAGACCCTTGCGCTTGCCTGGGCTACCGATAAAAAGATCTTGGGAGCTGATTATGGGTTTATGATAATACCATCATGGGGCTATACGAGCGTTAATGTCGCGGTCCAAGGGACAGCATCAGGTACGATTAAGGTAGGATCGCATTCCCGGGATTTTTCCAAGGGAGAAGAAGTTAAAATTAAGGGCGAGCAGTGGGGGCTCGGAGATTTAATTGTTCAGCCTCTGTGGCTAGACTGGAGAGGCAAGAGACATGATGTGGCTTTTAGCTATGCTGCAACGTTTCCGACCGGAGCCTACGATAAAGACAAAGTCGCTAACGTTGGTATGGGATTTTTTTCGCAGCGCCTGCAGGCAGCTACATATTTTTATCCGTTTGAAAATAAAACCACGGCCTTTATGTTTACTCCTACCTATGAATGGAATAGTAAGAAAATCGATACGGATATTCAGCCGGGCCAGACCATGACAATTGAATATGGCGTAAGCCAGTATGTGCATCCGCGTGTTGAAATTGGGCTTAGCGGGTATAATCAGTGGCAGATTACTGATGATTCTGGAAGCGCGGCTACGGATAAGACCAGGGATGCTATTGGCGGTGTTGGGGCGCAGATTGTTTACTGGGCGATTAAAGATAAATGTTCTTTTACTGTAAAGGTCAGTAAGGAGTACGCAGGAAAAGATCGGCTTGAAGGAATTTTTGAGTCGTTGAACTTTGTGTGGATTTTTTGACCCGCCTTACTTAGTTGTATCCTGCCTGCGCAAAAAATAGCTTCTTTTGGCATATGTCACCCTCCAGAGAGGTGATAAGTGACATTAAATCTATATCTTATAGCCTATAACTTCTTGATATTTGCTTAACTTCCTATATAATTATACTACTGTCCGGTAAAAATTGGTTTCCCTTGGTGTCATTCCCGCGAAAGCGGGAATCCACTGACGAGAGCCGCTTCATTGATGCTTGCTTACGCAGGCATGACATAAAGAATAGTATTTTTTCGCCATCCATAACATGCATATTCGCAAAGAGATGCAATTTGGCGGACAGGAGTGATATAATTATTGGAATTAGTTTAATATCACGCAGAACGAGAAGTAAATATTGTAATATCAAAAAACATCCAATAACAATACAGAAATCATGCCGAACGGTAATAACATGTTAAAGCAGCATTTGGGATTAAGCGCCATTCATTTAGAAATTGGTAAGTCACAATACTTTATATCTTCATCTAGTACTGATGTCGATCGTGCCATTAGTTTGCTTTCCGAATTCAACAATGCTGTTTTTATAGTTGAGGATCAGAAACAGGCTGGGAATAGACTAATTGCCGAAACGGTTAATAAATTTTCTCGTGATGCATCAGGGCAGATTGTGAGAAAGGGTTTTCAATTAGATGCTAAAGAATTCATAAATGCTTCCAGTGGTCAAATAGAGATTCGTCTCGAAGAAATACTTGGTGTTTTAGAAAATGAGAGAGAAAAGTCATTGTTAGTTATTACATCTTTAGAAGAGTTTGCTAGAAATGAACGGCTGGCAAAGTTACTTCAAAAAGTTGTAAAAGCATCTTCTTTTTCTATATTGGGCATAACTACGATTGATGGGTTTCGCCAATTAGAAAAAAATCCGGAACTCGCCGGTTGCTTACAATTTATCCTTTCCGAAAAATCCCCCCGGATACATAAGCGTAGTGAATCAGTGTTGATTATAGGCGCGACTTCGTTATTTGGAAATGCGGTATATCAGCTTTTTAGCCGGGAATATAAGTTTGTTAGGGGGACTGGTTTTAGTAAAGCAGGTCTTTTAGGTTTTGATAAATTAGACGTTATGTCCGAGGAGGAAATTAAGGAGTATTTTGCGGTGCATCCGGCTTTTGATATTATTATCTATATTACCGGTGAAGCTGATGCGGATGTAGCTGAAAAGGAAAGAGATAGAGCTAAGGCATTAAATGTTGATGCGGTTACTATTATCGCGCGATATGCGAAAAATAACAAGTTTGTTTATATCTCTTCTGAATATGTGTTTGATGGTAGCACATGGCCTTATGGTTCGTATTCAGAGGCTAGGCCGATCAATTATTACGGACGCACGAAATTGGAGGGGGAGGGAGTTTCTTTAAAGAATTTTCCTGATGCTTTGGTATTGCGTTTGGGTGCTCTTTACGGGTATAACAGCCCACGCGACAAGAAGACATCAGTCAGTAAGATTATTGCCAGTTTTGATAAGAACGAAGTTCTTAAGGTAGATAATATTCAAATTAAACATCCGATTTTACTCGAAGATGCTGCCAAGACACTATTAAAACTTCTTGATTATGGTGCTACCGGGATATATCAGGCCAATGGCCCAGAAGGATTAAATAAACAAGAAATGGCAAAGCAAATCGTGGAGGTGTATAGCGATGTAGCCAGCCGTACTTTTTCTTCTCCTATTGTTGGTATTGAGCAACCGGCCGCTGCAGCCAAACCTCTTAATACTCATATGGTAAATGTGGACACTCCAAGGTCTTTTAGGGAAGGGATTCGTTTTATGCTTCTAAAGCAGAAAACATCCAGCCAGAAAGACAATAATGGACATTAAGAGTACTAAGTTTCTTGATCTTGATCAAGGACTAACACCGCAGAGTTTAACCTTAAGCAATAAAGATATGGATTTTTTGACCAAATTTCCCATTAAATTCATAGAGGGAAATTTTGCTAATTATATATGGGGAGGGCGTTATCTTTATGCTCTGAAGGGTATGCCCTATGATGGGAATACCCCGATAGCAGCCGAATCTTGGGAAGTCTCCGGCCATAAGAAATATTCTTCGCGTATTCTAATGCCGGATAAAAGAATTTTTACTCTCAATGATATACTAAAAGATGAGCAATTAGCGCGGCTGATCTTGGGAGATATTGTTGTGGAGCATTTTGGGCAGGGTTTCCCCATACTTGTTAAGTTTATTGATGTGCATCAGCATATGTCAGTACATTTGCATCCTTCTCATAAAAATGCGAAGGCATTCGGAGAAGAGGACCCGGGCAAAGAAGAGATATTTATAGTTATTGATTTACATGAAGATGCGGAGAACGTGTTATACCTAGGTTTAAAAGATAGTGTAAGCCCTAAGGATTTCGAAGCCGTTGTTAACAGGGGCGAGAATATTCTTGGTTTACTGCATAAGATCTGCGTTTCTCCGGGGGATATATTCCGCATACCTTCTGGTATTTTACATTGTTGGGCAGGGGGGGTTATTGCGGTTGAAATTGCCGAATCCAGCGATTTGACTTACCGCGTATATGATTTTCTTCGGCAAAGGCCTATGCATATTAAAAAAGGGTTGGCTTCTATTGATTATAGATTTAACTTGAGCCCCACACTAAAAAAAGAATGTAAGGGCAAGTGGGAAACGATGTTAACTAAAGGAGTTGATTCTGTTGTAACTCGTAATGCCATAAAGGTTGAGCGTATAAGGCTTGGTTTCGACAGCGATTCGATTAAGATTAATAACCGCGAAATATTTGAGGTATTAATGGGAATTGAGGGCGTGGTTGAGATCACGTCTTTAAAAGATGATTGGTCTATTCACCTACATAAGGGGGTCTCGGTTCTCATTCCGGCTAGTGCCGGAGATTATCTACTCAAAGGCATTGATGAATTAAACAAAAACCGTGCACTTCGTATTAGTATGAGGATACTTGAAAGGAGCAGTTAATAATATGGTAACAATGCAAGGATTGGAAAAAAGGCTTTTGAAGGAAGAATCCCGGCACTGTTCTTATGGAGATACCGCTCATTATTTAAAAGAGCCAAAAATTTTCTCTGAATGCGAGGGTTCATTTTTATACGATTGTAACGGCATGCCATATCTAGATCTTCAAATGTGGTATTCCGCAGTAAATTTGGGCTACAAGAATAAACGAGTGAATGATACAGTCAGGTGTCAACTTGATCATCTGCCTCAATTAGCCAGCCAGTATTTACATAGGGAGAAAATTGAACTCGCTAGTATTATGGCTAAACAAATGCAAAAATCTTTTCAAAGCAAAGGCAGGTTACATTTTAATGTAGGCGGATCCCAGGCCATCGAAGATAGCATCAAGCTTATTCGTAAGACAACAGGCAAAACGCAATTCTTTGCATTTCAGGGGGGATATCATGGGAGGACAATTGGTGCCTCGGAGATCACATCAAGCTATCGTTATAGGAAACCCTACGGTCATTTTTCTAATAGGGCGCAATTTATTCCATATCCCTATTGTTTTCGTTGTCATTATGGTAAACAGCCTGACTCTTGTAAATATTATTGCGTAAGCCAATTCGAGAAGTTGTTTGAAACGGAGTATAATTCTATCGTCGATACCAAAACCAATGAATGCGAATTCGCGGCTTTTTATATCGAACCTATTCAGGGTACAGGCGGTTATATTATACCGCCTCCCGAGTACTTCAAGAAGATTAAGAAAATTTTAGACTATTATAAGATTTATCTTGTTGATGATGAAATGCAAATGGGTTTCTATCGAACAGGGCGATTCTGGGCACTTGAGCATTTTGGTATTAAGCCCGATGTATTAGTTTTTGGCAAGGCACTCACCAATGGCATGAATCCTTTGTCTGGCTTCTGGGCTAAAGAGGAACTTATTAAGCCAGAGGTTTTCCCTCCCGGATCAACGCACTCCACATTTTCATCTAATCCCATGGGTACTACCGCGGGGTTAGAGGTGATGAAGATACTTCAAGATAAGACATTAGCCAATCGGATAAATAGCAGCGGCAAGAAGTTCGTAAGTATGCTTAAGAAACTTCAAAAAAAATATAAAGAGATTGGTGATGTTACAGGCATAGGGTTAGCTATCCGTCTTGAGATCTGCGAGAAAGACGGTATTACGCCGAATAGGCGATTGACAGATCAGATATTTCAAGCAGGGCTTAAGGGCGGCCTGGAATACAACGGAAAGAAATACGGTTTAGTACTGGACGTCGGGGGTTATTTTAAGAACGCCTTTACGTTGGCCCCTTCTTTTTACATCACCGAAGAAGAAATCGGAATGGCATATAAGTTTTTAGATGAGTTATTCGGTCGTTTTACTGCTTCGAAACGCCGCCCGAAACAAAAAATATAACCAAAGAATTTACGAGCGTTTAGGCGAGGGGCCAAGCTTATATCGTAGAGGGTTCTTATCCGGAGTAAAATAATAAAAGGTGAGGTCTTAAATTCAGGCAATAGCAGTCAACGCTATTTCAGATTAAATTCTCCCTCCGTGTTTTATTTCTTGCCAGGTTGATTTTAAATATTTAGCTTTTAAATAATATAACATTAACAGGGGATTTTGACAAATGGCCAAGGTTATTTTTTGCCAAAGATTTGTTTATTCCTATTTCGGCATCATGTCCATATCAGCTTTGCTAAAAAGAGAGGGGCATCAGGCAGGGCTGGTTATGGAGGCGGATATCAAGAAAGCAGTCTTGAAAATAATTCATGCTGATCCGGAGGTAGTTATGTTTTCAACCCTTACGGCAACAGGGGATTTTGAGTGGTCGCTGGAGGTCGCCAAAGGGTTAAAACAAAAAAATAAAAACATTTTGGTGGTTTTCGGGAATTTACATCCCACCTTATTCCCGGAAGAAACGATGAGACAGGAAGCCGTGGATGTTATTTGCCGGGGGGAGGGAGAATTCCCCATGTTGGAGTTATGTAACCGGTTAGAGCGCGGGGTGAGCTATTTTGATATTCCCGGATTATGGGTTAAGTCACCCGAAGGCATTGTCAGGAATCCTCTGGGGGCGCTCATAGAGGATTTAGACGTTTTGCCTTTTCCTGACCGCGATCTTTATCAGCAATATGGATATTTTGACAACTTAGATTCCATTGATGTGATCGCCGGTAGAGGCTGTATTTTTAGCTGTAGTTATTGTATGAATCCGGCATTAAAGGAAATATTCCGGGATAAAGGAAGATTTGTCCGTAAATTCAGCCCGTCCTATATTATCAGCGAACTGGAAGAAGTTAATAATAAGTTTAAACCCAGGTCATTTACTTTTGTTGATGAATTATTTACGGTAAACAAGGGATGGCTTAGAGAATTTTCTGAAATGTATAAGGCGCGTATCAATTTGCCTTTCGTCTGCAATATTACCGCCGATACCATTGACGAAGAAAGTATTTCTTGGTTAGCTAAGGCAGGAGTTTCCAGGGTATGTATGGGCGTGGAAACAGGCAATGAAGGGGTCCGTAATAAACTCCTTAATAAACATCTAAGCAACGCCCAGATCGAAGAGGCGGCGGCCAGGCTGCATGAGCATAACATTAAGTTTTTAACCTCAAATATTATCGGCCTGCCCGGAGAAACGGTAAAGGGCGCTTTTGAGACGATAGAATTCAATCAAAAGATAAAAACAGATTTTGTCTATTTTTCGGTATTTCAGCCCTACCCTAAACTTCCCTTAACGAAGAAAATGCAGGAGGAGGGGGTCCTTGAGCCAATACAGCCGGCGGATTTTAACACCACGTTCTTTAAGGACTCGGTTCTAAAGCAGCGCAATATTAATCAATTGGTCAACTTGCATAAGTTCTTTTTCCTGGTTTTCAGATTCCCGTGGATAAAGCCAATTGTTAAGCTTTTAATCCATTTACCGCCCAATCGTTTCTTTGAGCAAATCTTTATTTTGAGTTATGGCTGGCTGGCCTTAAGTTGTTTTCGCAGGCATCCTCTACAACTTCTGGCCATGGGCCGCGGCAACACGAAGATCTTTTATGGCGACAAAGGAGTTGCCGGCAGCGCATAATTTCTGGAAATCTTCCAGAATTGCTATATAATAAACCTATGGCTAGTCGGTCGTCTCGAAGATCTAAAGGCGTTACGATATTTGGCATCCTGCTGATCTTGAGCTCTCTTATGCACATGCACAAGTTGCTCACAGAAGGAGCGCAGTACGCTAATATCTACAGTTATTTGCCCGCGTGGCTGATCACAGTACGGTATTCTTTTTCCTGGTTACAAAGAATTATTGGGATCTTTACGGGATTCGGGATCTTAGCTAAGAAAGAAATCGCCCGTAAAATAGCGATCGCCATAGGGTGTTTTACTATTTTGACCGTTTACTGGAAACATCCCTATCCGGCGGTTAAGCTTCATACCCAATATTTAGAGGAACAGTTTGGATACATCCTAGCTCAAACAGGTACAGGGGTGACATTTCCATCGATGGCCCTGTTTGCCGTTATCGCCCTGTGTATTTGCGATATTATTTTCTGGGGTATCTCTATTTATTTTCTTACCCGTCCGGCAGTCAAGAACCAATTTAAGTAGGATTCATGAGCGCACCCTATTCTCTAAAGGGGTCTCATTACCGCAGCGAATTTCTTTATACTGCCCTAACCCTGTTAAAACTCGGCCCAGGCTATCATCTTCGTTACCGGATCGCCGCGCGATATATCCATCCCAAAGAATCTGTTATTGATGTTTGTTCCGGATCCGGAGGCCTTAAATATTTTATTCCCAAAGACTGCCCGTATACTGCCGTTGAAGCGAGCCCGGAATTCAGCGCTATTCTTCAGAAGAAAGGCCTCAACCATATTACCTGTGATCTCCACGCAGGGCTGCCGCATCCTGCCTTATCATCCGACGTTATAGTAATGCTTATTTCCCTTTGTCAATTCCGTAACGCCTCGGCAGGCTTTTTGCTGGAGAGTTTTAAGAAAATGGCAAAGCGTGTTGTCATTATAGAAGATGTTTTATCCTGTCCGAGGAGCGAAAGATCTTTGGTTTATCGTGCCATTAATTATCTTTGCGCAACTGATTATTGCCTGCCTTTTTCTTTGTATACGCGTTTGGAATTCACGGAGTTAATGCGAAACCATGGCTATGCATGCGAGGACGCCGGCGGCCGGTATATGGTTGGATCATACGGTTATGACCCAGAACAGGGGGAAATTAGCTATCAGAAAGAATAATACTATGAATATACCCTGGGCGCGGCCGTATTTCTGGGGTAGGGAACAAGAGTTTGTGGCTGACGCGTTAAATTCATCCTGGATTTCCAGCGGCCCGTATGTCGGAAGATTTGAAAAGGAATTTGCCGATTATCACGGCGCGCGGTTTTGCATTACCACGTCGAGCGGGACCAGCGCGCTGCATTTGGCTCTTTTGGCTATAGGTGTAGGCCCGGGAGATGAAGTTGTTGTGCCGGGCTTTACATTTATCGCTCCGGTCAATATGATCATTGCTGTAGGTGCTAAGCCGGCCTACGCTGATATCGATCCGGATACCTGGTGTGTTGATACGGCATGCGTCGAGCGGAATATCTCAGCCAAGACAAAAGCGATTATGGCGGTCCATCCCTACGGGAACGTCTGTGATATGGCAGCTCTGCGGCGTTTAGCTGATCGGCGCGAACTTTATTTGGTTGAGGACTCCGCTGAGGCGTTATTTTCAAGATACCGCGGTAAATTAGCCGGGACATTCGGAGATATCGGCTGTTTTAGTTTTCAGGCAACCAAGGCCATCACTACCGGAGAAGGCGGTTGCGTTATTACATCAAATAAGGAATTATCTTCCAGGATGCGTCTTATCCGCGACCACGGCATGTCTGGGCCGCGGAAGTATTGGCACGATATCTTAGGATACAATTTCCGGTTGACTAATATACAGGCGGCGTTGGGGTGCGCGCAGTTTAAAAACGCGTCGAAGATCATATCAGCCAAACGTAAAATATACTCTCTCTACCTGCGGCATCTTAAGAATGAGGAAGGGATCAGATTACAATTCATTAAGCCTAAGGTCGAGCCTGTATTCTGGTGCGTAGCCGTTGAAATAGACCCCGCGGTTTTTGGCGTAAGCAGAGATTCGCTTATGAGGCGTCTGTTATTATCCGGGATCGAGACCCGCCCGGGATTCTATCCCGCAAGCCTTATGCCTTTTTACCGCGCGCCAGCTTTACCTGTGTCTGAACATATCAGCGCCAGGGCTATAAGCCTTCCCTCGTTTCTGGCGTTAACGGAGCCCCAGATCAGATACGTATGCAGCCGCTTAAAGAAATTAAGGAAAAAGGGCGTATGAATAAGATCTCGGTGATCCTGCCCGCGTTTAATGAACGGGGAAATATAGTATTTCTCATACGCGCTATCCATAATGAGCTGGGAGATTCTCCCCATGAAATATTGGTAGTTGACGATCAGAGCCCCGACGGGACGGCGCAGGCTGTTATAGATATGCGGGATTCCGCCTCCCGCCTGATTACTCGGGATAGAGATCACGGTTATGCCAAATCTATACGGTGCGGTATTGAACAGGCCGCGGGCGACATCTTGATTATCATGGATTCCGATTTTAATCATAGCCCGCGGTATATCCCCCAGATGGTAGAGATGTTGTCGCGCTATAGTTGTGTCTCTGCCTCCAGGTTTCTTAACGGAGGGCAGATGGTTCCTGCCTGGCGGGGTATATCCAGCAGGATTTTTAACATATTTGTTCGTAGGATTACCGGCGGGAGGATGACTGACAACCTCTATGGTTTCTTTGGTCTTAAGCGCGAAGCACTTAAGGGCTGCCCTTTTGATGATATTTTCTGGGGGTTTGGTGATTACGCCATACGCCTGTTATTTTATCTGCAAAAGAACAAAGTAAATATTTCTGAATTTCCAGCGGTCTGCGGCCAGCGATTGTCCGGCCTAAGCAGGATGCGTTATTTCCACGCGCTTTGCCTGTATACTAAAGAAACGCTGGCGCTCGCCGGGAAGGGCAGGATACAATGACTGGTTCTCAAATAGAAAAATGCCGCGTGTGCGGCAATCAGAATTTAATCCCTGTCTGCGACCTGGGAACCATGGCGTTTACAGGCGTATTTCCCAAAAAAGACGAACAAGGTGTTCCCGAAGGGCCGTTAGAACTCGTGAAGTGCCATAGTGACAGAAATGGGGCCTGCGGGCTTGTCCAGCTTAGGCATTCATTCGACCCGCGTATTCTTTTTGGCGAAAGTTATGGTTACCGCTCAGGGTTAAACGGATCTATGCGGCAGCATTTGCAAGCACTCGCATGGAAGATCCGCAGTTTCGCGTCTCTTGAGGCGGAAGATATCATACTGGATATAGGCAGCAATGATGGAACATTACTTAGTTTCTTTTCCGGAGAAGATCTTATCCTGTTTGGAGTTGATCCGACTGCCAGCCAGTTCAGGAGGTATTATCCTGAAGACGCCCGCGTAATCCCCGCTTTGTTTTCCAGCAGCCTTATTAAGAAAGATCTAGGGGCAAAAAAGGCAAAAGTCATCACGGCAATCGCTGTTTTCTATGATTTCCCCGCGCCGGTGGAATTTCTTAAGGAGGCCAAAGAGATCTTAAGTGATGACGGTATCTGTGTTTTAGAGCAGAGTTATTTACCTTCGGTGCTTGACAACTGCGCTTATGATATGGTCTGCCACGAGCACGCGGCTTACTATAGATTAAAACAAATTAAATGGCTGGCGGATCAGGCAGGCCTTAAGATAATCAGTTGCGAGTTAAACCAGGTTAACGGGGGGAGTTTATGCGTGGTCCTGGCACAAAAATGCTCCGCGTTTAGCGAAGATTCAGATACTGTTAAGCGGCTTATTAACCAGGAAGAGGGGATGTTATTGGATGCTTTATCTCCCTACGCAACTTTTCGCGAAAATATTCTTAAGCACCGCCAGGCTCTATGCCGCGCGATTGATTCTTTACGCGCTGAAGGCAGGCGTATCTTTGGCTATGGCGCTTCTACTAAAGGGAATGTTCTACTACAGTTCTGCGGATTGAGCCCTCAGGAGGTTCCATTTGTGGCGGATATTAACGAAGACAAGTGGGGACGGGTCTGCCCGGGAACAAGGATCCCTATTATTTCCGAAGAGGAAGCAATATCCAAGAAGCCGGATGTTTTTTTCGTCCTTCCTTGGCATTTTAAAGAAAGTTTCCTGGCAAAAGAGGAGAGATACTTGCGGCAGGGCGGCATGTTTCTTTTCCCATTGCCCAGGGTGGATATTATAAAAAAACAAGGATGTAAAACGTGATCCGGAGAGTGGTTTATTATTTCTGTTCTTCCAGCCTGCCTTGTATATTTTGAAGTTCTTGGTTCTTCATGAGGCTCATAAACTTCTCATTTTTCATCAAAGACTTGATGTCCTGAGATTTCACAGCGTCGGCAATCTCCGGGTCTTTTAATATTTCCTGAAACTGGGGATCAAGAAGCAGTTTAGAAACGGATTTTATAGTTTCCGGGTCGTTTGCTATTTTTGACTGCATCCGTTCCATTTCTGAATTTATGGCTTCTTTTGTCTGCGGAGAAGGCGTTTCCTGAGTTACCGGAGTCAGGTCCTTAGTTACAAGGATGGGCGCAATAGTTGTATTTTCTGTCGTAATACGGCGTATTTTTGCCAGGTTGATTTCAATTTTACCCAGGCTTGCCGTGTTTACGGTATAGGTGCCTTTATTAAGAGACGCGATTTCTCCTTCAATTATACTGCCATCGGTTAGCTCTATTCTGCTTATCTGTCCGCAATAGGCGGGCATGCTTATGCCGAGAATGAGTGCCAGGCAGAGAGTGTATTTTTTCATGCCAAGGCTATTTAGCGGTAGATAACATATAATCAATAAGCTTGTCGCTTGCTTTATTCTGTTTTAGGTAAGTGATGATCTCCGAGTTAAGTTTGTATACCGAATGCGTCCTGTCAATTTCGCTGATTATAACAGCGTCGGGAGTGCCTTGGGATGTCATTTCAGCTATTTTAGTTAAAGATATGTGGTTAGGGTTTACTGCTGTCGCTTCTTTATCCTTCTTGTCCATGGCGTTGCCGATCAGGCCGCCGCCCAATACTCCCGCTACTGCGCCAATCCCCGCTCCTTCCAGTCCATGGCCGCTCTGATGCCCGATTATTCCTCCAGCGGTAGCGCCGATCAACCCTCCGGCGACCGCCCCGGTTTTCGTTTTCGGCCCCAGAGATTCACACCCCGCGGCTATTAAAGCCAATACCGCGAATAAAACTAATAATTTTCCTTTTTTCATGCCTAGCCTCCTTCTTGTCCGCGCCGGTTTTTATAAACAGATATATTTTTACATAAAAATTAATATAAAACAAGAGTTTATTATTGCTTTATTTTCTGATATAGTAATAGATATAGTTCTTAGTGTCTTTTAGAAGGGTAGCGAAGGGAGGGGTAAGATGGCAGAGTTAAAAGAGTTGCTGCAGGGCGCGGACTGGAAGCAGGAAAAACACGTTCCGGTAATTGAGGCGGCTGATAAAGCAAAAAAGGGGGAATTCCTTACTGTTAAAGTCAGCGTAGGCAAAGAAATCCCTCACCCTAATACTACGGCACATCATATCCGCTGGATAGAAGTTTATTTTCTAGCCAAAGGGGAGAAATTTCCTTATCAGATCGGAAGGTTTGAATTCAATTCTCATGGAGAATCAACGCAGGGGCCGGATACAAGCAGCATATATACCCATCCCGAAGCAGATTTGAAGTTTAAGACAGATAAGCCAGGCGTAATTCTTGCCTCTTCTTATTGCAACATCCACGGGCTCTGGCAAAATTCCAAAGATTTGGAAATAGTATAGATTTATTCTTTCCCGCTTGACTTAATTCCTGTCATAAAGTAGAATTAATTTGATGTGATGGTACGCGCGGGTGGTGGAATGGCAGACACGCTACTTTGAGGGGGTAGTGGGGCAACCCGTGAGAGTTCAAGTCTCTCCCCGCGCACCAAATCCCCCCTAGTTTTCTTTATCAACTTTACGCTTATCTTTTACGTAATTACTTTTCTCAAGGCTCTTGGCGAGAGATTTTAATTCCGCCCCGATCTCCCCGATCTGGGCAACATGGGTAATCTTACGGAACTCATTTGTTACTACTCCGATAGACACAGACAGAAGCGGTATTTTTCGTTCTTTGCCTTGCCTGTCGAAGGCAAAGATATAGCCTTTTTCCCGGTCAGTCTCATTATAAAAGGTAGGGGAGGTCTTCTCGAAATCGGCGATTATCGTCTCGCAGATATTGTCTACGAATTTGGGGGTGGTGATGACCACAAAATCATCTCCGCCGATATGGCCGATGAAATCTTCCGGGCTGCCGGCTTGCTGCGTCGAGCGTATTAATATGCGGGCAGTCTCGCGGATAACTTCATCCCCGTGCTCAAAGCCGTATTTATCATTATACGCCTTGAATTTATCCAGATCTACGTAGCAGACGGCAAGGTCGGACTTATTCTCTATTCTGCGCGAAAGCTCGGTTAGGATAGAAACATTGCCGGGCAGGCGCGTTAACGGGTTAGCCTCAAGGTCTCTTTCCGTGCGCCGCAAGCTCATACGGATGCGGGCCAGTAATTCTTTGGGTTCAAAAGGTTTTACCACATAGTCATCGGCTCCCGCGTCAATGCCGTCTACTTTATCGCTAATATCCCCTTTTCCGGTAACCATGATTATAGGCAGGTGCCTAAGCAGCAGGTCTTTTTTAACTGTCCTGCAGACCTGCCTGCCGTCGATCTTGGGTATCTTATAATCCAGCAATACCAGATTAAGAGGTTTTGAGTTAATGATCTTTAAGGCTTCTTCTCCGTCGCCGGCCTCGAAGATCTCGTAGTTTTCTTCCGAAAGCGTGAGTTTCAATATGTCCCGTATGTCGGGGTCATCATCAACAATAAGTATTCGTATGGCCATAGTATTTATATAGGTTGCGGTATAGTAAAGCTAAAGGTTGATCCGGAGTTGAATTTGCTTTTTACCCAGATTTTTCCGTCGTGCGCTTCGATGATATGTTTTACCACGGCTAATCCCAGGCCCGTACCCTTTGCTTTTTGGTTGATAAGGTTATCCACACGGTAGAATTCTTCAAATATCTTTTCTTGGGCTTCTTCCGGTATGCCGCATCCGGTATCAGTGATATCTATCTGCACCCCTTTCTCCGCCTTATGCGCCGATACGGTGATCTTTCCTGCCGGAGGAGTAAATTTCATAGCGTTACCGATGAGGTTTATAAAGACGCGTTCGATCTGGCTGCGGTCCGCGGATATGGTATTAGCGTCGGCGCTAATATTATAACCAAATTCTATCTGCCGTTCTTTTAATTGCATCGATAATAGATCAGAAACATTTTCAATGATGTTTTTTAGTTCCAGGGATTCTTTTTTCATGACCACCCTGCCGCTTTCGATGCGCGCTATATCCAGAAGGTCGTTTACCAGGTGCACCAGCTCGTCGCTATGCCTGTTGATCTTATCCAGGCGTTCCCTGATCTCGGAAGGGATATCGCCTAACTTTCCGGTAAGCAGGATCGAGGCATACCCTTTTATGGACGTAAGAGGGGTCCTTAGTTCATGCGATACACTGGAAACAAAATCGGTCTTCCGGTTATTTATTATTTTTACTTCATTTAACGCGTTTGTTAAATCGCGGGTCCTTTCTTCAACCCTTTTCTCCAGAGCCTGCTGTGTGCGCCAGGTTTTTTCAAACAGCCGCGCGTTTTCCAACGCCTGGCCCAGCTGGTTAGCCAAAATAGTGATTAGCTCTTCGTCGCCCTCGTTTATTAAGGTGTCTATGTTTTGCGTGCCTACAAAAAGGAAACCTTTCTCTCCTTCTTTAGGCAGGACAGGGGAGATGATAAAAGAAACAACCTTAAATACCCGGTCCTTGGCTTCTTTAAACACAGCATCAATTGGCAAGGATATCGAGGACACGGCTTTCTCGGCCGTTATTAGATCCAGGTATTTGTTTTTGTTCAGTCCTACGTAAGACTGGATTGTTTCAGTTTCATCTTGTGAATAACCTATATACATCTGGGGCAGGAATTTCTTTTCTACCTCGTTCCATAAGAAAACGCAGGCTTTCTCAAATCCCAGTTCATCTAAGTCCGCACCCTGCATCATTTTGAAGATCTGGTTTTCTTCCAGGGTTGTGCTTATCGTCCGTGATAATCTCTGCAGAGTGTAGAGCCCGGTTAATTTTTTATCCAGGTCCTCTTGAGTCTTACTTAATTCCATGTCCGTGCGCACGATAAGCTTGGCTTGCTCGTCCATTTCATCTACTGATTTCTTCAGGCTATTAAACGCTGCCCGCAGCTGCCGTATTGTTTCTATCTTATAGGTAAGCATTATAGCCAGCGCGGCTATTGCCAGAAGGCCGATCAATCCGAGTATCCCTGTCAGCATATTAATAAGCCCCCATTCCTAAAATAGCGATTGTCTGGTTATGGAAATATGCCCTGCCCTGGTAATTAACGGCTTTTAAAGGGGCTTCTTCCCCATAGGTATATATCCCGATTATAGGGGTATCTTTGCCCAGCCTGTCTTTGATTATTTCCAGTTCTTTATTTGCCTGCCTGCCCAGCAGTATATACCTTGAGACAGAATCAAATACGAATACAAAATTACTCGCGTGTCCCCGCAGTCCGTTTTTTACTTCTTCTGCCGCCTGCGCGGTCGCAGCCAGGCAGGATTCTTTTGTGCCGATCATTAATCTTATCAGGCTTCCTTCAGGCACGTCGCTTTGGAACACCAAAGCGCCGCTGTCCTCCATAGAGATGATATTCCTTAAAAGGTATTCTTCTTCTCCTTGAAGATATATGCCTATCGGGTATAATATGGATATGCGCTTTAGTTCTTTTCTTAATTGAACCAGGTCGGAGGCGAAATAATCTTTATAGATTTCCGCGGCGGGGGCTTTATCTATTTCATATACGATGTTCCCGCTCGACTTGGTTACGTAGCGAGGTTTGCCCAAAGGCTTCCATCCGTGTTTAACCCCTAAGCCAAAATTTAGCTTGCCTCCCCAGAGCACCCCGCAAGCCGCGTCGCTGAATACTTCGTCGTTAAAGTAGACGGATGTCTTTTTAAAAGCAAGGTTATCCGAGGCTGCCGCGCCTGCCAAAGGGAAGCTTATTCCCAATTTTTCCTGCAGGCCGTAGAGGAAGCTGGATTCATCGCGGAGGAGGCCGTCGGAGAATATCACGCTGAGATCCCTGCGGATATTCTTGAAGCCATACAATAGTCTTTCGCCTAATTCTCCTCCCGCGGAAACGGCTGGCCTGGCGCTTATTCCTTTGACATAGGCAGTATTGAAATATATCCCTTCCGGGAAACTTAAAAGCATGACTGCCAGGCCATGTTTGAATACGCCTGTATTAGATATGATCCCTAAACCGGTGCAGCCGACTATTCTTGCCGATCCCAATAAGCTGGAGGCTATTTTTAAAAAAGCCGGATGGGCGGCGAATTCTATTGAACTAAAGACTATCGCTAAGTCTATTTTTTCCGTATGTATGTTTGATTTTGCCTGCATAACCGCGGCCTGGGTTGCCCGAAAGACATCTTTTTCCGTGCTTAAACCTATGCCTATCTGTATGCCCATTTTTGCCAAGTCCCCGGTTTATGCCACAAAGGGTTGTGGCTCGGATCTAATTTGCGCCAACAATAATATACATCATTTATTTAAAAATTCAATCGTAATAATTGGTTAAAATTTATTGACCCGGAGGCGTCTTTATATTACAATAGTTAAACTAAATTTTGGCCCCATCGTCTAGCCTGGTCTAGGACGTCAGGTTCTCAGCCTGTAAACACCGGTTCAAATCCGGTTGGGGCTACCAAATCAGATTTTTGGGTGGAGTTTGGTTGCAACTGTTTGAAGAGTAAAAAGGTTAAGCGGCAATCTTAACAGTATTCGTCATTCCTCTAGGACGGCTAGGATAGTTTCGCCCCCTCTTATTTTTTCCCCGATCTTTGCCTTTATTTTAAAATTCCGGGGTATATACACCTGGACACACGAGCCGAATTCAATAATCCCTATCCTGTCGCCCTGTCTAACAAGGTCATTCTTTTTACAATAACAGGAAATCCGTCTGATCAATTTTCCGGAAATCTGCCTTACCATTATCTTAAACCGGCTGTTGGTTATCGCAATCAGGTTGTTTTCATTATCTGCCGCTTTGTTTTTGTTAAAAGCGAAATGAAATTTTCCGGGAGAATATATTATTGATTCCACTATCCCGCTGACAGGGGAACGGGTGGTATGGACATCAAAGAGCGACAGGTAGATAGATATCCTTGTATAAGGCCCGCTTGGGACACTATCACAAAGGGCAATATCTGTCAGGCGGCCGTCCGCGGGAGATAAGATGGCCTTCTCGGAAAGCGGGATGGCCCTCTCGGGGTCGCGAAAGAAAAATGCGATAAAAGTAGCGAAGGCTAGTAAAAATATTCCTAGGAAAAGATTGGCGGCCAACACGACCAACCCAATAGCCAATAGCCAGACTACATAAGGCTGTTTTCTCTTGACGATGCCGAATTCTTTAAAATAAAGATAGAATCCGGAGATAGAGAAGGTTATTATTGAGAAAAATTGCGCGTGGGTCAGGCCGTACAGGAAAATAGGATTAGTTCTGTAGAATTCTATTAAAAACCTGTAAATTGAATACAGGAATATCCCTGTCCAAAACGTCTGGCCGTCATATCGTCGTTGTTTCTGCAGGCGCATTAAAAATCCCATAATGGCCAGTTCGCTGAAAAACATATATATTTGGGCCGGATGCACAGCTACGCCAGGGTTAAACGGGAATCTTATAGCCCACGGCACGTTGGCGGGTTTTCCTATGCAGCATCCCTGCGCCAGGCACCCTATCCTTCCAATGGTGCTCATGATCATCGCCGAGACCATAAAGTTATCCATGATCTTCTTGACGGGCCATTTAAGGGCCCTCGATATTAAAATGAAATATACCAATACTGATAAGAAACAGCTGTGGAAAAATCTTCCCGGACAGCCCCTCAAGAGATTGAACATCGGATTCTGATGAAGGATGAACTTTCGATAGAGGAAGGGGATCACCATTCCTCCGTACAGCTGTACCATGAAGCCGGATAAGATGGCAAAAAACAGCCAGGATCTGCTTAGATGCAGGCCGGCGCCCGCCCTGTACCAATAATAAGAGGCCATGGCGTAACCCAACACGGCCATTAAATTGTAAACAAGAATATGGTGGCCAAATATAATTATATAGGGATGCATTTTTTCCTTTTAAATTTCCTTGTTTAGACTATAATTTAAACAAGGACTATATATAGAATGTAATCTTATCATATTATTATAATGCCAGTCAAGAAGGTATTGGGTAATATCGGGATAAAAATAAGGGTTTTTATCTTCTATTCTCTCGCTGGGATCGCCAAAATAATTTACTTGCTCTATGTGGCCACAATAGAGCCCAGGACAGTGACGATTAACCCAAAATATCATCCGCGCGGGATACCCACGGAGTTTAACGCTATCTATGTGTACTGGCATTCGAAGTTATTTATGATAATGCCTATGTGTAGAAATTCCCGTTTGGTGGGATTAACGCTCCTTGACTGGAAGAATTTTTTTTATGACAAATTATGCAGAGTTTTTGGATATTATACTATTCCTTTGACCAGTGATGCTAGCGCCGCAAGAAAGCTTAAACAGATGGCTGACGATGGTTTCAATATTGCCTTGGCCGTAGACGGCCCGCGGGGCCCTTTAGGCGTGGTAAGGCCCGGTGCCGCATATCTGGCTCAAAAGACAAAAAGGCCGATAATCAGCGCAAATATCAAATTTGACAAGAGCATAAGGCTGTGGAGAAGGTGGGATAAGCTTGAAATCCCGTTTCCTTTTAGCAGGGCAACCCTTACCTTTGGAGAACCTATCTATCCTGATGGAAAAAGTATCAAAGAAATATCTGACGAACTCAAAATGAAGTTAGGCGATTGCTGACAAAAATCGTGTCCGGCTCTTGAGAGGCAGATGATATTAATTAAAAATGGCTAACGCATTATTTTCTAATAATCTTTGGGTAAAGTTGGAAAAATACTTAGGGATCTTTTCCGTCGTAGCGGCATTCTGCCTGATTCTTGTTATGGCCCATCGCTCGATCTTTGATTTGGATATATGGCTGCATCTTAAGGCAGGCGAATTTATTGTTCAGAATAAGCTTGTTCCTTCCGCCGATATTTTTTCTTTTACTATGCAGGGAAAACCCTGGGTTGATCATTCCTGGTTTTTCCAGGTAATTTCTTATTTAGTCCATTCTAAATGGCAGGCGGACGGCCTGATCGTTTTAGGGTGCGTACCTATAATATTATCGTTCCTGGTTTTATTCCTGATGGGCAATGCCATGATAAGGTCATACCTGGAAGTAGCGGTATTAATTACGGCTGCCGCTTTAGCCTCGGTGACCAGGTTTAATATCCGCCCTGATATTTTCAGTTTATTTTTCTTCGCGATATATTTATACATATTAAGATTACATATTAACAAGAGGTTGATCTGGTTTCTTGTGCCGGTACAGGCCCTTTGGGTCAACTTCCATGGTTATTTCTTTCTTGGGCCGCTGCTGGTCGCGTTATTTATAACTGCTGAATTCTTAAGGCGCAGGCTTAAGTTCCTGCCGATAGCCTGGAGGGAAGAATTCGCTTTAAGCCAGGAGGCATACCGGCGCTTAAAAGTATTATTTATCTTCGTAGTATTGGCTTGTTTTCTAAACCCCCGTGGTTACCAGGGGGCGCTCTATCCTTTTTTTGTATTTAAAGAATTGCTATCAGGCAGGGTCCAGATATTCTTGAAGTATATACAGGAATTACAGCCCACCCTTGGGCTGGGGCGCGTCCTCGGCAGTTATTATATAATGATCGTTCTTTGTTTTCTATTAATGGCGGCTAACTACAAGCGGCTAAAGATAGTAGAGATTATTCTTGCGCTATTTTTCTTTTTCTTTTCATTATCGCTGCGCAACGCGGCATTTTTTCTATTTGTAACTTATATGATCATCGCTTCTTATTTTGGAGATTACTTAAGCAAGATAACTGCGTATCTTAGATCACAGTCCCTTTCCAGGCAGAGATTGTTTATTTTATTCAAATGCGCGGCCTCAGCCATATTCATAATCTGTTTGGTGCAGGCGATAGATAGAAAACTAGGTTCGAATTATTATGATTTTGACAGCCAGGAATTTAAGAGCGGCCTTATGGGCATAGACAAAAGGGTTTATCCTAAAGGAGGCGTAGATTTTATTTCCGAAAATAATATTCCTGCTGGCATGTTTAACGATTTTAATTCTGGCGCGTATCTTATTGGCAATACTTATCCTGAGAGAAAAGTATTCATTGACGGCCGCACTGAACTTTACGGCCCCGAGTTCTTCGCGGAGTATATGAAGATGCTAAAAGGAGATATTTCCAGTTTTGAAAGGATAACCGGTAAATACCGCCTTAATGCCATGTTATTCAGCACGGCACTTGCTTCTTTGCCGGATATCATAGGGTATATTTATAAAAACCCTCACTGGAAACTGGTTTTTCTCGACGAATCAGCCGTGGTTTTCTTAAAAGATGTCCCCCAGAGCCAGGAACTTATAAAACGGTATAGGGTCGATTTTAAAAAATACACGGTTCCTAAAATAGATGTAAAGAGTTTACGCGTGAGGATGGTGTATCCCGCGCCTTTTATTAAGCGCGCCGCGTTGTTTAATATCTTTAAAGAAGATGAGTTAGCGGCTTTAGAATGCAAAGAGGCCTTGCGTATAATGCCTAACTGCGCTGAAGCGTATCATCTTTTGGGTAAGATGTATTTGCGTAAAGGCTTATATCAAGACGCTCTGGATAACCTGCATTCGTCGCTGGTACTCCTGCCCGGCAATGTAGAGGCGCTCCTGGACCTGGGTGTTTGTTTTATGGAGCTGAAAGAAGATAAGTTGGCAATAAGCAGTTTTAAAAAGGCAATAAGGATCCGGAATAATTACGCGCCTGCTTATTACCGCCTGGGCTGTATATATTTGACTCTAAACAATGATAGCGAGGCTATACATTTATTTAAGAAGGCAATAAGATACGAATCAGAAGAGCCGCGCTATCATTATAAATTGGGCCAGGCTTTATATGAAAAGGCTAAAAGGCTAAAAGGCGGCTCATATCTGGCGCAGGCAAGGCTGGAATTGGCTAAAGCCCGGGAATTAAATATGGGGTATCAAGACAAAGAGTTGGACAAGGAAATAGAAAGCAAGTTAGAAGAGATATCAGAAGGCAAATAAAAATAAAAATTTATCTTGCAATTCTTGGCACTTCGTGCTAAAACTTAAACAAACAAGGAGGTCAGATGCGTGAACATTTAGGTTTTCTTAAGACATCCAGCGCGGTAGTAAAGACAGCGGCCTGGATTTTTTTATTGCTTGGTTTTATCGGCGGGGTGTCCATTATTTTAGGGCTTGTGCCGGGTAATCCCCGTTGGATGGGGCTGTTGATTTTGGTGATATACGCGTTCTTTTTCTTCTTTCTTTACCTTATCGCCAAGATCGCGGATCTATTGATAAAAATAATTAACGAAGTAAAAAAGCAATAATTCAAAAAGGAGCTGGTAAAATGAGCAATTCTGCGAAAAAAAGCGGATTCGGCGTTTTTTTATTTTCTGCCCTTATCATCGCGTTCTCTACCTTGTCCATAGGCTGCGATAAAATTAATTTTTTAAGCCCCAAGAAAACCTCCACGGATAAGGCCTCCTCCGGCACAGCCGCGGTAAAGGGCACGGTTATCGCTAAAGTGGATAATACGCCCATTACTTTAGAGGAATTAAGCCGTTATATAGACATTTATAACGCCAGCCTGGATCTCAGGCAGGATTTGACCCCTGACCAAAAGAAGGCGGAGAAGATCGATACCCGCGATAAGAAGATAAATTATTTAAAAGAGCTGCTCGTGCGCCAGACAGTATTTTACCAGGCGGCGATAGACAAAGGCTTAGACAGAAAGCCGGAAGTAAGCGACATGATGGATAGGTATAAAATGGCGTTGCTAGCACAGGAGATGCAAAGCGACATTGTCAAAAATATAGAGGTCAGCTCCGCGGAGGTAGAAGAGGCTTACAAGAACAACCAGAATTTATTTAAAGAGCCGGAATCCCGTAAAGTGCGCGAGATCGCCAGCACAACAGAAAACGACGCCAAACAAATACTCGTAGAGTTATTGCAGGGAGCGGATTTCGCTAATATTGCCAGGAGCCGCTCTATAGCGGATTCGGCTAAGACCGGCGGCGATATGGGTTATATAAAGAGGGGGCAGAAGGGAGAAAAATTTGCCAATTACGACGATGTAGCTTTCTCTTCCGCCTTACAAGAAGGCTCGATAAGCAGCGTATTTAAGGGTACGGACGGATACTATTATATTGTGAAGGTTGAGGATATCAAGGAAGGCAAGCAGGTTTCTTTGTCTGAGGCATGGGATACGATAAAAGCGCTTTTACTGGCCAGAAAACAAAAGGAAGAGCTGGATAAATCCTATTCACAGTTAAACCGTGAGCATAAGATAGAAATATATGAAGGGGAGATAAAATAAATGCAAAAGCAGCGCATAATTCTATTAGCCGGCGTGGGTTTGGCTTTGATAGTGGTAGTCCTTATCAAAGTTTACCTTGACCAGCAAAAGCAGGTCGCAAGTGAAGAGGCGCGCAGAGAAGCGGCGAGATTGCGGGCATCGTCGGTAGCGGTGCTTATAGCCAAAGATAATATACCCAAGGGGACGCTGGTCAAACAGGAATTATTAGAGACAAAGGTAGTGCCTTCCCAGGAGCTTATGCCGCAGGCAGCCACTTCTTTAGACAGGATCTCCGGCATGGTTACTATGGTAGTAATACCTAAGGGCCAGCAGATTACTTTAAATACGCTGAGTTTCCCCCGGCAGGCAGGCGGTTTAGCGGAGGTGACTCCGGTTGGCAAGCGCGCGGTTACTATTAACGCGGACAATATCGCCAGCCTCGCGGGAATGATCAAGCCGGGAGATTATGTGGATATGATCGCCATGATCCCTGTATCCGTGCAAATCTCTGAAGGGAAACAGGCGACCCAGTTAGCCTCAGTGCCATTATTTCAGAACGTACTTGTTTTAGCCGTGGGCCAGGATATAGGTACAATGGCTCAGGCGGGAGCGGGAGGCAGGTACAATAAAGGAGAAGGGGTCCAGCAGCAACGGCAAGAAATTTCTTCTCTTATTACCATCGCCCTTAATCCCCAGGAAGCAAGCCTTATTTCATTTGTTCAGGAACAAGGTAAATTACGCTTAGCTTTGCGTTCGCCTGCGGATTCTCAAACCCAGCAACTAAAGCCGATAGGATGGGAAGCCCTCTTCCAGTATTTGATGCCCGCGGATACAGCCAAGCAGCCGAAAGAAGAGATTAAGCCGGTCGGATATGTAGAGATATACCGCGGCCTTAAGAAAGACAAGGTTTCTTATCCAAAATAAAGGAGCAGTAATGAAAAAAGCCTTATCAATTGGTCTCTTACTTATATTTAATTTTATGAGCCTTCCTTTGGCAGGCTATGCTTTGGATGAGAGCGGAGGAGAAATCAAGTTAGTCGTCGGAGAAGTTACGATAATGCCGGTCAATAATCCTACGCGTATTGTCATAGGCAATCCTGATATAGCAGATGTTTCCGATGTTGCCAAGAATGAAATGACCATTGTACCCAAAGCCCCGGGCACGACTAATATGGTATTATGGGATAACTTTGGTGAACAGTCTTATGAGGTCAGGGTTATCGCTGAGAATATGGACGCGGTTAAGCGCCGCATTGATATATTAATAGGAAGGCTTAATCTACCGCAGGTCTATACCCAGATAGCGGAAGACGAAGGCAAGGTCCTTCTTTTAGGAAGAGTTAAGGCTCCGGCGGACAGAGAAAGGATCGCTACTGCCCTGGGTCCGTTAAAAGATAAAACAACAGACCTCATTGTAGTAAAAGAAGAAGAGGCAGTGGTAAATATTGACGTGCAGGTTTTAGAGTTAAGTAAAGATGCTACTAGCACTCTGGGATTTACCTGGCCGGGAGCCATAACATTAACTGATGTCTCCGCGGCCACGACTACAGCGACAACCGGGCTAGAGAAAGTTTTCCGTGTTTCCCAATTTACGCGTACAGCCTTTAATGTTACCTTAGATGCCTTGGTGCAGGAAGGCAAGGTCAATATTCTTTCCCGTCCGCGGCTTTCCTGTCAAAGCGGCAAAGAGGCGGAATTATTGGTGGGCGGAGAGAAGCCGATTTTTACCACGACAGTCGCTGCTACTACCGGCGCATCGGGCACATCCATAGAATATAAGGAATACGGTATTAAGCTTAAGATAAAACCCACCGTAACCGACGATAAGAAAGTAAAGCTGGCATTAAACGTAGAAGTAAGCGAAGTAGGCACTGTGGATACTATCGGGACTACTTCTACCGGTGAAGTCACGGCTAAGGCCTATCCTTTGACTAAACGCAACGCTTCCACTGAGCTTCTCCTTAATGACGGGCAGACTATGGCCATAGGCGGGCTGATGAAGCAGAAGACCGAAGAAGCCGTCCGTAAGACTGCCTGGGCGGGAGATCTGCCTATAGTGGGGGCGCTCTTCAGGCAAAAGACTACCAAGGTGGGCGGAGGCATAGGCGAAAGAGGCAATACAGAATTATTTATCACTCTTACCCCTACCGTATCCAGTGAAGAGAAGAAGGCGCCGGAAGTTAAAAAAGAGATCACGCCAAAAATAAGTTCTTCCGGAGCCAGCGATATTAGTGGAAATACTTTAGGCCCTAAGGCCTTATACGCCACAATTATACAGAAACGCATATTAGAGAATATGATTTATCCTTCTTTAGCCAAAGAAGCTGGTTTCCAGGGGGAATTAAAGTTGAGCCTGCTCTTGTCTTATCGGGGCGAACTTTTAGAGGCAAGGCTTAAAGAATCCTCGGGGTATAAGATATTGGATGACCAGGCTGTCAATGTGGCTAAGGGGATTGCTACGTATCCTCCTTTCCCTTCCTCTATAGAGCAAAAGGAACTCTGGATAGATGTTCCCATAGCCTATCAGTTGGATTAAAAAACAATGGCCAAGAGAATAGTTATATTCAGTACAAAGGGCGGAGTAGGTAAAACCTTAATCGCGGCTAATTTAGGCGTAAGCCTCGCCAAAGAACAAGGCCGGAGAGTTTGTTTGGTAGATCTAGACCTGCAAGGCTTAGGCGATATGTCCAGGATGCTGTATCTTGACCCGCAAAAGGCAATGGTAGATCTAATCCCCGTTATCAGGAAGCAGCCTCAAGTTGCAGCCTCGGGTTTTAATAAAAAAGACTTTTTGACTTCAAGCACGCTGGGCCTGGATTTCTTGCCCGGAGTTTTAAGGCCGCAGCAATCATCCCATCTTGATCCGTCAGCGGTTAAAGAAGTATTCAGCCTACTAGATAAAGATTATGATTATATAATTATAGACGCGGGCAATAATTTCAGTGAAGTCTTTATTGCCACATTGAATCAAGCGAATCTGCTTCTTTTGGTAGCTACCCCCGACATACTCTCCATACATCAAACCAAATGGGCCTTAGAGACCCTGCAGCTCTTGCATTTACCTTTATCTATGGTGAAGATTGTTCTTAACAGGGCAGAATCCACCTCGAGCATTAGCTGGCAAGAGGTAATGGTTAGCGTACCCTGTGATATTATCGCTCAGATACCCTCTGAAGGAAAAGCAGCGGGCATGGCGGTAAATCAGGGTATCCCCGTGGTTGTGGACAGCCCCAAGGCAAAGATCTCTCAAGCCATAAGCAAGCTTGCCAAGCAATTGGCCAGTGAACAGAATTTATTTACCGAGTTAAAAGAGATAGACCAGTTACACGTTAGAGAAGTTACAGTAGAAAAGGCGGGGGAATTATGGGAAAAGGAAGGTTTGGTTGAGCCTTTGGTTGAAGATGCTCTTAGCGAAGAAGCAGACGAGATACTGGTATTGAAGCGCCGCATAAATAAACGGCTTATAGATGAACTGAATATTAAGAGGCTGGATTTAAAGTTGTTCAGCGATACTAAGAAGACCAAGGAGTTAAGGACAAAGGCTGAAACAAAAGTGGCTAATCTTATGACTGAAGAAGCAGGCAGCCTTATCCCTTCTCCTGATGTGCGCAAGAAATTAATAAAGGAGATCCTGGATGAGGCTTTAGCCTTAGGCCCTTTAGAAGACCTGCTGGCGGATACCAGCATAACCGATATTATGGTTAATAATAAAGATGAGATATATATTGAGCGCAACGGTAAGATCGAGCTCACGGATAAGAAATTTATTTCCAATGAACAGGTCAGGACTATCATTGAGCGTATAATTGCCCCTATCGGCAGGCGTATTGATGAATCTGTGCCTATGGTAGATGCCAGGCTTCTCGATGGTTCCCGCGTAAATGCCTTAATTCCGCCTCTTTCATTGACTGGCCCGACACTGACCATAAGGAAATTCCGGAAAGAAAGGTTCAAGATCGAGGAACTGGTTAGGCTTAGGGCCGTGAATTCGAACATGGCGGAATTTTTAAGGGCCTGCGTATTATCCAGGAAGAATATGATCATATCCGGAGGTACGGGCTCAGGCAAGACCACCGTGCTTAATATCCTTTCGGAGTTCATACCGGATAACGAGCGTATTATTACTATTGAAGATGCGGCGGAATTAAAACTTCATCAGGAACACTGGATAAGATTAGAGTCCAGGGCGCCCAACATTGAAGGCAAGGGCGCGGTTACCGTAAGGGATTTATTCAGGAATACGTTGAGAATGAGGCCGGATAGGATTATTATCGGCGAGTGCCGTGGCATTGAAAGCCTGGATATGCTTCAGGCAATGAATACAGGCCACGATGGTTCAATGACCACAGTGCATGCCAATTCTACCCACGACGTCTTAATGAGGCTTGATTCTATGATCCTAATGTCGGGGGTTGAGCTTCCCATAAGGGCGATCCGCGAGATGATCGCCTCAGCCATAGATTTGGTCGTCCATACCGCCCGTCTTTCAGATGGGAGCCGGAAAGTCATCCAGGTAACAGAATTAGTCGGGATGAAGAATGATATAGACGTTAACCTTCAAGATATCTTTGTTTTTAAGCAGACAGGTATAGATAACAATGGTGCTGTTATGGGTGATTTCCAGGCTACCGGCTACGTTCCTTCCTTTATTAAAGAGATAAAGATGAAAGGTATATCTTTATCTGATAATGTCTTTACTCCCCCCGTTTCCTAGGGACACCCTTTTTGCCAATCGAGGGACACCCAGTTTGCCAAAGCTAAGGGTGTCCCTTTACTTATAAATAATTTATGAAGATAATTAATAAAACCAAAAATACAATATTAGCGCAGAATGCCATTGTCGCGGATACGGTTTTTAAGAGAGCCAAAGGGCTTCTCGGCAGGAAGGATCTTAAGCAAGGCGAGGCTTTAATATTAAAGCCCTGTAATTCCATCCATACCTTTTTTATGCAATTCCCTATCGATGTCTTATTTGTGAACAGGCATAATCAGATAATAAAGGCGATTCTTTCTTTAAAGCTTTGGAGCCTCACCCCGGTATATTTTAATGCTGCTTTTGTTATTGAGCTCCCCGCCGGTACGTTAGAATTAACTTCTACTCAAGAAAATGATATTCTCGCCTTAGAATAAATTAGGGACACCCTTTTTGCCAATCGAGGGACACCCTCTGAGCCAATCGGGAGGGTGTCCCCGTTATTTGCACAAATTTACTAAGTAGAATCAGGAAAATCTATTAGTCCTGTTTTGTTACCAAAAACCCTGTCTTTATAACTGCTCCAGGGATAATCTGTAAGTATAGAGACTAAACCCGCCCTTAGCGGATTCATTTCAATATAATAAACACAATCAATAAAATAATTGTCTTTTTGGATAACCATACTTTTGAATCTTCCTTGCCAGAGACGGCCTGGTTTTTTGTATTTGTTGTTGAACCAAACAGTGTACGTCTGGGTTAAGCCTTGCATAAATAATGCCAGATCATTAGGGTTTTTCGGCTCTAAAATGAGATGAATATGGTTTGGCATAAGGCAATAACCAAATATTCTAAAGGCATATTTCTTCTTAAAGTGCTTTAATAGTTGCAGGTATTTCTCGAAATCCGCATTTTCTAGGAATATTCTTTGTTTTTGATTACCCCTATTGACAACATGATAGCATGCATTATTTAAGATAATTCTTGCTCCTCTAGGCATACTTTTACCTCCCTATCATAATAGACGTAGCAGCTGCTAGATTCTAACAGCATTTTACAATAAACTAAGCTTCAGGGGACACCCTTAGCTTTGGCAACTTGGGTGTCCCTAATGTCCAATCTGGATATAACTTGACAATGTCAGGACGCTATGTTATACTCTAATTGAGCTCAAGAATGTCCAAACTAGGGCTTATAAACGAGGAGGCACAAGTTGGGAGTTGTCTATAAATTAAAAGATGAAATAAGAGATTTTATCGTAGAGAAAAAGAGATCAAACCAGGTCTTAAGTTGCCGGCGTATGTCTCTTTTAATTGAGGAGAAATTTAAGTCAAGGATATCTAAATCCAGCATTAACGCCATTATGAAAGAGGCCGGCTTGAGTATGCCGGTAGGAAGAAGGTTAAAAAAGAGAAGGCGCGGGCAGCAGGTGCCGCCTAATTTGATAGAATTCAAGCCTATAGATGTGCCTTCTGAGATCAAAGAAGCGATCTCGCCTCTTAAGCCTATTACAGTTCAATCAAATATAACCCCTCCATCTGAACCAGTTATACCTCTGCCTGTTGTACCCTCGGCACCAGAACCTATTGTGGAGCAGCCTGTTGCGACTCCGGAGCCAGAACATATTGCGGAGCAACCAGTTACACCATCTCAGCCCGAGCCTGCTATAGAACAACCAGCAGTTATTCCTCCGCCTGAGCCGATTATAACCCCGCCAGCTGAGGTCCCGCCACCGCAACCTATTGTGGAACAACCAGTTGTGGAGCAGCCTGTTATAGAACAACCGGTTCCTGCGGCACCTACGCCGGTTGCCGCGCCAACACCAATAGAAGAGCCAGTTGTCGCGCATATTGAGCCTCCGTCGGAGACGGAATGCACAGGGGCGATATTACTTAAGGCCACAGATTATTTAATAAAAGGTAGTTTCAATATCGCAGAGGCAGTCAAAGGCCGGTTAAGTAAACAAGAAGGAGATCTTTTGACTAAAACAGAAAGCCTGATTTATCTATCTTTATTTGAAAAGGATCTTCCCGGACTTTGGGCGTTTATAGACAGGCAGTTATCCGCAGAAGGCATAACAACTTATCTCAATGAACTGCAATCAGTTAGCGCATTAAACTCAAATATTCTTCGTGCTATTTCCAGCGCCTTACAAGAAGTCCGTTGTATCAAAGCTAATTGTTTGGGCGGGGATATTTTTTATTTAGATGGCCAGATGCACACTGTTTGGTCAACCCAGTATATACCGTATGATTTCTCCGCAACTATTTACGACACAAAGAGTTGCATAAATAGATATTTCTTCGGAAGCGATCCTTTTGTTTTGTTTGTGGCGCCTGGCTATGATATCCCTACCAGGGAATTCTTTAATTTTATCTTAAGCCTAGCCTCCAAAGAGAAAACAATCGCCAACTTAACTCTTTATAATAATAAACTTGAGGAATTAGAGGTTGTCCATTTGGGCCAGCCAAAGAAGCGTTATTTTATTTGCGGGTTCTACCCCTGGCAATATGTGGAGTACCGCAAGGTCTATAAAATAGGGGAATTCAGGCCGTTCTACGCGGAGGCATTGCATAAAGATATTTATGGCGCGGACATAGAGATTGAGCTATCACAAACAGTTGGTATACAACATGTTATGTTAAGGGGGTGTGCTTTAAAAATGACTCCGGATGAGAAGACGCGCCTGGTAGTATTAAGCAATTTCGCCTATGGAGAGATCAAACCGGAAGATCTGGCAAATACTTACCTGAACCACTGGCCAAACCTGGAAGAATGTTTTCAGGATTTCAGCCGAAAAATAGAGCTCTTTACTTACACCGCTGCCTCACGGCGTTTTTTCTCTCCGGATTTCCTTAATTTTGACAGCGGATCCAGCCAGGATATCAAGACGCTCTTTAATAATTACCTGAAAGCGCTTGATCTGTATATCAGATGGCACTTCCTGCCGCTGGGTTATGAAGACAGCGATTTCTCGACGGTAAATGAGCGTTTTTACAGCCTAAAAGTCAGGCTTAAAAGAGAAAAAGGATATTGCCTGGCAATTTTTCAGCCTCCCTCAGGTTATGCTTATCTAAAGGAACTTGAATACGCCTGCCGCCGCGTAAACGAAAAAGAGATAATTGATCTCCACGGCAAAAAATTACAGTTCAGCGTTGCTTCCCAGTAAAATATCCAGGAAACCGCTTTCCCAACAGCCAAAAATATCCTTGACACTTTTTTTAACAGATGGTATATTTTAAGTGGCAAATTATAATTATGGCAGCGAAAAAGGGGAGGGCAATTCCACTAGGAGGAAGTGGATGCGCAAAGCCACGGGACCATGCTCGCTGAAAGAGCCTTTTTATATTTATTTATTTTTGGGTAGAAACGGTGATAATATCCGGGTTACCGAAAGCCGGGAAATTTTGGTAACCCGGTTTTGTATTATTAGGGGTTAATAATGGGTTTTAGAAAGTTCTTAAAAATTGTTTCCACGACGAAGGCGCAGTCTTCTTTAGAGTATTTTATTTTATTCGCTGTGATCGGCGGCTTGACTCTTATAACCCTAAGCTCTTTTTTGCCTCAAGTAAAGCAATCCGGCGAAGACCTGTTCACTAACGCGGCGAACAGGATCATTAATCCTAAATGAAATGAAAAAAGCGCAGAGTATTTTAGAATACGCGATGATCATCTCGGTAGTGGTAGCGGCTTTAATGGCGATGAATATTTATGTTCAGCGTTCAGTACAGTCGAATCTCAAGACGATAGAAGACAGGGTTAATGCTAAACCCGCGAATTAAAGGAGGATGGTAAAATGAGGAGTAATAATGGTCAAAGTGTATTGGAATATGTCATTATTCTAACCGCTGTTATCGCTGTAATTATCCTCGCGGCGCAGAATATTATCAGGCCCGCGGTAAACCAGATAATGACCAACGCGGCAAGTTCTATGAATAGAGCGGCAAACCAATTGCCTTAACTTATAAGGAGGGAAAGATGCTGCATATCCTAAGGAACAAGAAGGCCCAGACTACCGCAGAATACGCCATACTTATAGGTTTAGTAGTAGCGGCTTTAATCGCTATGCAGACTTATGTAAAAAGAGGCCTGCAGGGCAGGATGAAAGACGCTACCGATACCTTTGCCACAGAGACTACTAACCTCGGAGCTACGACTCAATATGAGCCGTATTATTTAAATCAGGCCAGCACCGGCACGAGCAGCTCTCAGCAAAGCGAAGGCATAACCGAAGGCGGCGGAGTGAGTAGGACTCAAAATGCCACATCCACCAGGACGGGCACGCAGTCATACGGTTGGTAAAAAGAGCTTTTATTTAAGCAGGAGGAATAAATGAAATCAAGGGGTTTTAAGAAAGGGCAGGGCACATTAGAATACGCGGTTATCGTGGTGGTGGTTATAGGCGCGCTTATCGCGATGCAGTGGTATATTAAAGGAGGCTATCAGGGAAAGCTCAGGCAGGCTTCCGACGATATGGGTGAACAGTTCTCGCCGACGCGCACGACCACTAATTATGTTACAAGCACATCATCTTCTACGAATGAGCAGGTTTCAGGGGGTTCGTTAGGCAGCAACGTCATGCCGGTAAGTTCCACTAATTTTACCCAAACCCAAAGCAGGGCGGGGAGCGAAAGTGTGGAGAGCTTAAGCACGACAAGCGACCAGAGATAGGCCGTTTTAATGTAGGATGTTTTAAATATGTTTAAACAATTTACTAAGGCGCAGAGCCTTGTAGAATATTCTATTATCCTGGCGGTGGTACTGGCTGCTTTAATGGGGATGCAGTTATATATGAAACGCGGCCTGCAGGCAGGAGTAAAGGTTGCCGCCGATCAATTAGGTTCCCAGGAGAGCGCGGATGTATTAATAAACTTTAAAAGGCAGGCAAATACAGTCAGTAATACTACGGCTCTAAAATCCGGCGTAGTTAGGACACAGGTTTCTGAAGGAGGGAGTCAAACCAAGGCTACAGATATTACTGATACTGTAGTTAGCTCTTCAGTATCTACGATGCAGGAATAAAGGATGGAGGAGATGAAAAATAAGCTGATAAGGGCGCAATTCAGTTTGGAATACGCGGTAGTTATCGTCTGTATAATTATAGCTCTTATAGCTATGCAGGCTTATATGAAACGCGGCATGCAAGGAAAGATGCGCCAGACCGCCGACAGTATCGGCGAACAGTATGACCCGGCAAGCACCACTTCGGACAGCACAATGGCCTTTAATTCAGTTACTAATACTTTAACGACTACTATAGATAACAGCGGCTCAACTACTACCAATACCGTTTCTAATTTTGAAGAGACACAGACCCGCACAGGTACTGAAACGGTCGGGCCGCTGGAGAACGCTACTTTAGAATAAAAGGATGAACTATGAACGCGCGCAAATATACCAGGCTATCAGGGCAGGCAATATTGGAATTGGCTATCTTTGGCGCTATTATCATCATGCTTTTAGGTATACTACTTAATTACGGTTTAAGGTATAGCTTGGAACAGAAGGTGATGATGAACACTTTTAGAGAGGCATTACAAGACACTGCTAACTCTGTTACCGGTGGGCAAGGCAGTATCACCGTGATTCAGGATAAACATGTCCCCAATCCGGCTGACCCTTTTGGCGTGGGCACGGTAACTCCTTTTGCTTCTAGCTCCAGCGTAACCCGTAGTTACAAATTACATGAGACCCCGGATACCTACGCGGAATTGCCTCGCGCCACCTTTCAAATACAGGATAAAAAGTTCTCTTATAAGACCGCAGGGTTCAGGGATGTAGATAGTGCGTCAGGATTGAGTAAATATGAGGAGGTATACGGCGGCAGTAATGTCTGGGCAGTTGGAAGCGGGTTAAGGATACTTGATTCCTGCGAGGGTGAGATAATGAGCTATGATAACTGCAAGAGGCAATGCCGGATGATCACAGATACGGATTTCTGCGTCAAGGAATGCAACAGGGGCAAACTGGTGGGTAGCAGCACGGATTGCACTGCAGTCTGCGCCCAGGAAATAGAAACACCTTGGTATTGTAACTCGCTCGACAGTGTCTTTAATTTTGCCATTGCGACGAATAAGCCTAAGGCAATGGGGGTGCAGTCTGAGTATAGCAAACAGACTGTAGTAAGCAATATCCTAAGAAAACAGGAATCCGCAGGTAAAATAGCTACTACTGATACTATAGACTGGTCTGATACCACCAAGAGAATGATACTTTATAACGAGCGAGTAGTAAGTCCAAGCGGGGCGATGCAGCCTGGTATTAATATTCAGTCAACTCCGGTTGAGACTACAGTCGGTGAAACAACCACGCAGGAATGTCAGGACGGAGTTTGCCAATAAAGGAGAATGTGATGGAAAGAAAGAAAATAAGCCTTATAGCGTTACTAGCGGCTGTATTATTTATATCGGGTTGCACGGGTGCAGAGACCGATGCCCAGTTTACCAAACGCGTTTTTAACGGTTTGGTCAAGGGGAACCAGAAAATACAGGATTCCATAGATTGGGAGAAATTCAAGGCCTTTGGAATAGACACAGGTCAGGCTTATTCAAATATAGTGTCTGAAAAAGAAAGGGCGGACTACCGGAAGATATTTTTATATAATTGCGCCTTTACTTTTAGAGCCGCCAAAGGTAAGCCGGCCGTCATTTCTAACTGGCGGGTAAAGAGCAGGGAAGGCGATAATACAATTGTAGCGGCGGATACCCCTGTAGGGAAGGCTTTATTGTTTACTTTAACTTTTAGCAAAGGTAAACGCAAGCTTGCCGCCATAAATTGGCAACAGTAAGGATTACGAAGGTAGTAAATATGATAAGAGAAGGCAGCCAAGCTAAAAAAGCACAAGTAACTTTAGAGTTGGCTACCGCCCTTATCTGTATTTTCCTGTTACTTCTGGCGAGTGTAAAGCTCGGTACTTGGCTAATAGGCAGGATGGTAGTCAGGCAGGAAGATTATGAAACCAGCAGGGTAGCAGCAGGCAGCACAAATATAGGAGAAGCAGTTGATGAATCGGACACTACAAGATATAAAAACCTGCACTTCTTTAAATAATCTCAAGAAAGATAGGCTATCGGCGCAAGTAGCCACTCTGCTTATCTTGGTTATCGCGGGTATACTTATTTTTATCCTGGCAGTGGCAAATATCGGGCATATTTCTAATTATGCCACAAACCTTTCCAATGCTGCGGATGCCGCCAGTCTTTCTTTAGCCTCCCAGTTAGGCACAAAATCATTTCAGTTTTCCGCTTCCTTAATGAAATCTTGTCACAAGGCGGATAAATGTTGTCAGAAAACCGGACTGCTAAGTGTTCTTTTAGCTATAGTTATAGCGATTATAGTGATAATAATTGTTATTGTTTCATGGGGTTCGGCAGCGCCGTTAGGAGCAACTTTTTTGGGGGCTGCTTTTACGATGTTACAAACAACGGCCGGAGCAGCATTTATGACCGCCGCCGCCGCTGTTGGCGGAGCTGTTGGCGGAGCTGTTGGCGGAGCAATTGCGGGAACAGGAGCTTTGCAAGGGGCAATCCAGGGTTTTATGATTGGAGCGGCCCTTGGTTCTATAGTATCACTTGGAGCGGGTCTAGCAGGCGGAGGGGCTGTAGCTGGGTCGGGCGGAACATCTGTTGCTTGGGATTTTTCTATTCCTAGTATTGGTCTGGAGCTTGCGCCAATCTCGATTACTATACCCGCCGGAGCAGCTATACCCTCTTTTGTAACATCAGGAGTAGCAGCAGGGGTAGCAACAATAGGGGCAAGCAGCCTTGCTATTGCCAGTGTGTCAGGTGCTATTACTGGTGCCGTTGCTGGCGTAACTCTTTCCGCTGCTTCCAGTATCTACAGCGCCTATGCCAAGGACGCTATGCAGGATGCCGCAATGGCTGACGCGGTCAGGAAATTAAATGGCCTGCCCGAAGGTACCCGCTACCGGGAAAGCATATTTTTACAGGCATTATCTCAAACTGTAGATGATCCAAATAAGGCGGTGGATACCTATGATTCCGACGGTGACGGCGATACCGCAGAAGAAGTTCCATATTTTCAAATCTGGTGGGACAATCGTATTGCTTTTTTAAAAGGAGAATATGCCGTTAGTTTAGAGGAGGCAAAAGAGGTAGTTAACGCGTTCATACAACTGTATCCGTCTTCCAGCGCAAAATATTCTTTCCAAGGCGCGGTAAGGACGTTTGAAACAGCCAGCAGCACTTTTAAGGCTGCCCTATCCAGACTAGAACTGGAATCTTCCGACGGCAGCGTGGTTGAGCTTTTACGCGCCTTAGAAAATGCCGGCTATGATGTTTCTTTCTGGGAATCGGGTCCAACCTACTCCGCGTATAAGGCTTGGATGGAATCTACTGATGAAGACTCTGAGGCCCCCACAGGTTATGATGAATTGGATTATGTTATCGGGGAACTGGATGATTTTAACGATGAAATTGATACGTTAAGGTCAATGATATCATCAAATTTTGACGATTTGATATACAACTGGGAAAGTTGGCTTACTGCTTTTTATGACCCCGAATCTTATAACGTCAGTTGCACGGATGGCGTATGCTCCGGAGGCGATTATTATACTATCTTTCAACGGATGATAAACGGATATTCCGCTGATTCTCCCCCGCAGGTAGGCTTAAACGGCTGGGTTAGTGGAATAGAAAACATCAGGGAGCGGCTTCCTGTCTGCACTTATGGTACTAATAGATATGATAGAGACGGCAACTTTTTGGGGTGTCTTACTTATACCAATTCTACTGATTGTATCTTAAGCGATCCACCCTGTAGGTGGCATCCTGCCGATCCCACATTTGGAACTATAGATAAGGATTTTGATGATGAATTCCAGGCTGTCCAGGATGCCATAAATAATTTTGCCGCGGCAACCGAGGCATTTCGTCAGCACTCGGTGGATTTTTATAATGCCCTTGTTGCCGCCTTAGATCCCGATATGCAAAGATTGGCTGGCTACGGAGGCTCTAACCCTATAACTTACAAATGGGCTGATTCCCGCGGTGACCATAATGTTGCTGTAACGCTTGGCAGTTTTAATATCCCTCGCTTGATACGCAAGAAATACGGCAACTGGTTGAAAGGTAAAAAGTGCATAATCCTGGTAGACCATACCCAAAATGTAACCGTAACCATAAAAAGGCAAGACCCTGCCAATAAAGAAATGGGCATATTGGGCTCTTGGAATCCTTCTTTCAACGGGATAATCCAGCGTAAATCCACGGCCCAGTACCGGGGGTTAGCAGGAAATAATAACGGTTACGTAAAATTAGTAGGAAAATAAATGGGAAAAAGAGGGGCATTCTCTATAGAATACGCGGTGTTCATCGTTGTCCTAATTGCTTCTTTGGTAGCCATGTCCGTTTATATTACGCGGGCAGTCTGCGGTAAATTCAGGGAATCCGCCGATACATTTGGCCACGGCAGGCAATATGCGCCTTAAGACAATCCAACCCAATTTAAACCTTTTTAGGAGGCAGGCATGTTGGTAATATTGCAGTTGCTCATCCTTATTTTATTATTTGCTTCCGTATATCTTATCGCCCAGCCGATAATCCCTTTTGTAACCGATAAACTCCAGCGCGCGCAGGCAAAAAAAGTATCGCAGGCAGAGAAGCAGCTTGACGAGATGTTCCTGCTGGTTAAGCGCGAGAAATTATTCTTGTATTATACCTTAAGCCCGGTTGTGCTGGCCGGTTTAGCCATGCTATTGTTCCATCAGGTAGTTATTGCCGTAATCGCGGGAGCCGTTGGTTTTCTCCTGCCGGCATTCGTGATCAAACAGATGGAAATACAGCGTAAAGAAAAATTTCTCAATCAGCTCGTTGATGGGCTAATGATCGTTTCGTCTTCGCTAAAAGGAGGGCTTTCTTTTATCCAGGCAATAGAAGTCCTGGTGGAAGAGATGCCGCCTCCGATATCCCAGGAGTTTGGGTTGATCTTAAGAGAGAACAAAATAGGGTTAACTTTAGAGGATAGCCTTAAGCGTTTAAATGACAGGTTGAAGATGAATGAATTAGGCCTGGTTATCAATTCTATCCTTGTAGCAAGAGAGACAGGAGGGGATTTAACCAAGGTTTTTAGTAAGCTTTGTTCTACTTTCCGGGATAACCATAAACTAAAGGAGAATATACGCACCTTGACCTTGCAGGGCAGATTACAGGGCATAATTATGTCTGTGCTGCCTATTGTATTTGTCTGGTGGGTCCTGACCTTTAACCGCCAGCATTTCGATATCATGTTAAACACAGAGCAAGGAAGGATGCTTTTATTGGTAGCTGTGGTGTTACAGATAGTAGGTGTTTTGCTTATCCGCAAGTTCAGTATGGTCAGGATATAGATCATAATATAAATACGAAAGAGAGGGGATATGCTTCTGGTAATTTATATATTCTTAGCTGCGGCAGCCGCGCTTGTCATAATTGGTATATCAGGCTCTATCCAGCCTGGAGCGAGGCGCGCCCCGCTTCCCCATCCGCAGGCGAACAGGCCGCGAGTAAGCTTCTCTTTCAGCCAGAAATTATTAGAGAAACTCAAATTGGATGTAAAAATAAAGAATAAATTAGCCGCTGCCCATGTGATGAACATTACAGCCGGCCAGTTCTTTGATATCAGGCTTGCCCTGCTGGTTATCGCGGGCAGTATGAGTTTTCTCCTTCTAAAGAAGATCGACCCTCCGGTAATGCTTATATTCCTTGCCTTGGCATATCTTATTCCCGATCTGTGGCTGAAAAGGAAGATAAGCCAGCGTAAATACGAGATCGCCCGGGTCCTGCCCGAGACAGTAGATCTGCTGGGTTTATGCGTAGAGGCAGGCCTGGATTTTACTACGGCAGTAAAATGGGTCATTGAAAAGAAGGTCTCTGCTAACCCTATGGTTGAAGAATTAGCCCTGGTATTGGATGAGATAAAATGGGGCAAGCCGCGCAGCCAGGCACTAAAGGATATGGCTAAGAGATTGAATGTCCCGGAAGTAAGTTCCTTTGTCCAGGCCCTGGTGCAGGCAGAGCGCATGGGTACGCCTGTAGGAGAGGCATTTGGCATCATATCTGAAGATACCCGTTTACAGCGTTTTCGCAGGGGAGAGCGTTATGCCCTGCAAGCTCCCATAAAGATCCTTCTGCCTTTGATTTTCTGTATATTGCCGGTAATCGGTATTATCATTGGCGGCCCTATACTCTTACAGTTTACTCAAGGCGGTTTATTCACCGGATTTGCTAAATAGCAATGTCCAATCTAGTCTTAAATCAAGCTAGTAATGTCCAATCTATAGGGACTGTCCCCAGCCTTAGTTATGATGCACCATTCTTAATCCATTAAATGTCCAATCTAATAGATACAGGGACTGTCCCCGAAATGTAGCTTCTGGTGGGCTGTTCTTAGGGGACTGTCCCTAGATTTTGAGCTATTTTTGCCCCAAATCAACAAGATTATTGGCCTTGTTAACCCATTACTAATGCAAAGGATTGCGGAAAAGAAAGCGCTCTCTTTAGAAGCAAAAACACACTTGACATGGACGCTATCTATATGTTATACTTGCGATGTAAACAGAAAGATTTGAAAGGCAATTTTTATTTCAGCTCTTTATAAGAAGTTTCACAAAGGACTTAATATTTACGTATGAAAAGCGTTAATCTGAGCGCTATGATGAATAGAAAAAGTCTTCGGGGTAAGGGGAAAACTGTGCTTTTTCCTTTTTATATAGGTATTACCGTAACAGGTGAATAAAATGGATAAAGGCGGATACAAGAAAACCGAACCAGAGAATAAGCCACTAGGAAAAAAGGGACTGTCCCCGCAGGGGACTGTCCCTGGAACGTTCAAGTCTAGTTTCAAGGCTTGGATCCGCGTAGTGGCTTTTTTAGTGGTCGCGGTTTTCTTGCCTGAACAAGTAGCCCAGGCAGTGGAATATGACTGGCGCGTTATCTGGCAAAAGCCGGCTGTCTATACTTCCTCTTATGCCAATACCAAAGATATACACAATGCCGACATACCGCTTGCCATCAGGGACATCCTAAAAGATATATCAGGCAAGCCCGTAAATGCTATAAAGATCTCGCCCACCGTAACCGTAGAATTAAGCAAGCCGTTAAATATCTCCAAACAGAGAATTGAAGAAATATACAACTGGTTAAGAGGCAAGACCTGCGGCTCAAAGGCATTATATGACCTATTAAGCTACAAGGGTTTTAAGGTTGCTGAGCAGGATATCGCGGTCATGGCCTTGACCATAGATATATTAAACGATGTAGTAAAGGCTGAAGGCAACCCCAAGGTTATTAAGACGTCTTTATACGCCTTGTCTAAGGCATCAGAATCCTTCGGTTTAAAGCTTTACCCCGTAAAAATGGATTTATCACAGGGACTATCCCCAAAGGGGACTGTCCCTTTCATTGCTCACCTGAATTCCGACCACTATATCCTGGTAACCCGCGTAACCGATGAAAAAGTTTATTTTGTAGAGGAGCACAAAGAGGAGTTCCTGCCTAAAGAAAAGTTCCTGAAAGATTTCTCCGGGTATTGTCTGATAAGCCGCCAGCCTTCAGCTATTGGTCTGGAATCAGTTAACGATGCCGAAGCTAAGAAGATACTCGGCGCGCGTTCTTACAAAGGGGAATATGCCGATTTATCTTCCTTATTTGAAAAGCCGTCAACCAGTGATTTATTGATGAGCTTAGGCATGACTGTAGCTACGGTCGCCATAGGCGGGATTGGTGGAGGATTCTCCAACGCGATTGTTAGTTTCGGGACAGCCTGTTTTACCAGCCAGGTAAGCGGAGCGCTTACTACTATGGCGCAAAAAGAACTTGGCTGGAGTCCACAAGCTTCAGCGCTTTTAGGCATGGCTGTAGGCAGCGGGTTGAATATGGGCCTTAGCGCAAGTATGTCCTCTACTATATTGGGCTCTGGGAAAACCGGCACGTTTACCTCGTTTAAATATGCCCCGGCTGGTGTCCAGGCTTTTGCGGCAAATCATCCTTTTGTGGCCGGTTTTGCCGCAGGCACGCTTATGGGTGCCGCTCAAGGCGGTTTACAGATTGTTTTAAATGATGCTTTTAGCGGCATGGATTCTTCACTTAGATATGGTTTATCCGGATTATTGAGTTCTACCGCGGTAACCTTTGGCTCTAATGCTTTAATGGGTGCGCTTCCTGGGGGGAGTGGCGGCTGGGATGCCATAAAAGACACTTGGAATGCTAACAATAAACAGCTCCCCAAATATATGCTTACTCAAGGCATTGCTTTAGGAGTTGAGTATTTAGCTACAGAGACAGGTTTTATGAAACCCGAATATAGCCGTATCTTAGGCCAGGGTTTGGGTTCTTTAATTACAGGATTTGCTTTCAAATCACCCGGAGGAATCGAACAACCCGGTAGATGGTTTACCATAGAGGATTCTCCTTTAGTGACTACGCTGGGCAATGCGGTTATAGATGGTTTAATTAGTGGGGGTATATCTGTTGGGTTAACTAAACTATCCAATGCCACCGAAGGGAATGAGTTTTTAGATGCGGCAACACCTTATATGGCTATGTTGGTTTCAAACGTGCTTTATGCCGGGTATCATAGCTGGATAGCGAAAGATTTGTATTCTGCTCCTAGCCTTAGCGGAAATGGCACTATTTATGGAACTGAAAAGCAATTGAGGGAACTTGGTATAACCAACCTGGATTTAACGCAGCATGCTACTTTTCTGGATCTAGCGTATGGGCAATCACAAAATATAGCGCGCGAGCACCTGACTTTTGGATACAGTTCTCCTTTTACACCCGCTGCATGGTTACAAGGCCAGCAGGAATATACCACTTTTAACTTCGCTTTATTCAATAACAAGATGTGGGATTTTACCGGCTTGACCTATTATGTTGACGCAGCCAAGCAGGCACAGGATACCTTAAGGAAGAACGGCGGGAATCCTGATGATTGGAGGAAACAACAGATCCTGCCCGATTTTATGCAGTCCCTGGTTTATTATAACCGTTCATTTGCCAATGCCCAGGCAACCAATACCTTCGCCGATTTATTCAGAGATGTCTATGCCAATGATCTAGGTGGCAATAAATTAGGAGCGTATCAAGCGGGGTGGGTACTAAAAGACGGGGAATTGACGAAAGTTAGTTTTAATAACGCGTTAAAGACATCGTACGGCAATAATGTGTTCGGCACTTATAATTCTCTTGCAGATGTATATGGGAAACAATTATCTTGGAATCAATCTTTTTATTCTAACATCGGACTTACAAATGAATGGTGGCTGGGAATGTCATCAAGCTATATATACCCGGTTTTCGGGGGCAGGCTCGGTAATGATATCTTCCCTATGGTAGATGGGTCACCAATAAAGGAAAATACCACAGGTAGCTTAACCACTACTCTAGACATTTATAAAAATAAAGGCGGTATCTCTACAGTAAACATAGATACTGACACTCGGAAAACAATATTAGAAGTGGCGGGAAAATATAAGCAGGATATGGGATTAGAGGAGATGCCTTTAATCCAACGCTACAAGAAAGATAATGGTGGCGAAATCATTTTATCTGAAGTCTTAATAGGGCCTTTAGATGGGAAGATGCCCCTTTCTACGAGAGATTGGGATTTAGTGCAAACGCTTGGTGGCCAGCCTACGCTTGCAATGCACTTCTGGGGGAAGCAAGAAATCCGCCGCACCGATGGAAGTAAAGATTATGGAATCGAAGGAAAGCTTTCTATTACGGATGGCATATTATCTGGCAGCGTTATAAACAAAGATGGAAAAGGTATAGTTGGCGGCGCAACTAAAGGCGGTATTGAGATAAAGGATTACGATAACGGCGCGACCACAATTTTATTACCATCATTTGGGAATATTTCTTACACCGGAGAGGGCAAGAATAATAATTTCTCTCTCAAATCCTCTAATACCACTGTGGATGCGTCAGTTATCAGATTCAACCCCGGAAAGGATTCCGCTGTCCCCGAAATATCCATAGGGATAACCGGGGAAGTTGGTAAGTCAGTGCCAATGCTTTATAAGAATATTCCACTCTTATCGGGAGGTTCAGGATCTTCCTCAAAAATTAAGGCTCCGACAAAATCAATTGGCATTGACCAAATTGTTTCTGGTAGCACCTTAAAAGATGGTGTAGTAGCTACTCCAGAGCAACTCCTTAATAGCTTGCTCGTCTTTACTTTTACCGAACAGGGAGTTTATTTATTTGTAGATAAGGACACTCTTTCTGTTGAAATGCCTTCCGATGTTTATATGGCTGTTGGAGCGGGTAACAAAGTAGCTCTTCCGACGGATAATTATAAGCTGGTTAAAGAGTTTATAGGCTTGGAAAATAAATCTCTGATGGTTACCAATAATGGTGCGGTCCGTGTGGATCGCTCATTAATTCAATGGACCCCCGGCTTTGGAGCAGTTGGATACGATGTGCGCACAGATGGCTATTATAAAACTACTGTCGGCGAAGACGGGAAATTATCTAAACTGGACGCTTATGTGCTTGGTGATACAGGCACGAGAGATATAACACTCAACGAGCAGGAATGGACAGAAACTTACACAAACAATGGTTCTACATATTGGATTGGAAAGCCGGGAGGGTTGCCGGCTATCGCCGCTGAAAAAGACAAGACGATTACCAGTGAATTTGCCAACGCCGATAGAACATTAACTTTTAAAGGAGTGGCTACTACGCGTTCCTATGATAATGGTAAAAATCATGCCGCTCCCGCCACAGTCTTTATTTATAATGATCCCAGCGGAAAATTCCCGCGGTTTGCCGTTGAAAAGGGAATAACCAAGGGTAAGTCTTCTATAGATCCAACCAATCCTTATGCTGTTCCGACTTCAGCGAACTTCAAGACCACTCACGAAAACCTCTTATTGGCCCAGAGTGGAATCTTTTCTATGGTTAATAATGTGAAATACAGCCCTGTGGTTAAAAAAGTTGAAAAGTCGGCTTTCGAAAAAGAAGTAGATAGACATAAAGAGGTAATAGCAAAGGCGATAACAAAGGATAAGATCTCAAGCAACATAATTAAATCACAGCCCGATACTAAAGAAGCCAAAAAGTTTATTGCTCAATCTGGAGTTGCCCAAACCAATAATTCAAAACCCATACCTCTCGGCTTAATTATATCCTTGGGAGCCAAAACACTGACGACAGGATTTGAAGAAATGCACGCGGAGACATCTATGGCAGTGCCGGCTAAGAAGATTGGTGGGGAAATTAAGGAGATTGCTGATGGTATTCTTAGTAAATTAGGCACGGGCCAAGGCCATAAAAGCCGAAGAGAGTTTGTAACAAAAGTCATAAGTGATGGTATGTCCGGCAATTTTAATGATACAGCTTTCGTGGCTTCTCTCCCTGGGAAGATTCGTCAATATATGGAGACGACAGGAGATCATTTTAAAGAACTTAAGGATTCTAATGGTAAATCACGTTATAGTGGGAGAGGAAAAGAATATGACTTTGCTGCCTATCTTCTTGCAACAGTAAAAGATTCCGCTTCTTGGGTTGATTACAAAAAGATAATTGAAGCTGGCGGGGATGCGGTGCTAAATTCTAACAAGACGGTTAAAGATACTGCAGAAGCTGACAAAAAGCAACGCGATGCGGAAATGGCTGTTACGGAGAAGTATGGTTATTCCCGCGAAGGATATCAGGGGCGGGATGGCTATACAGAAGAAGGACTTAATTCATTACAAGATAATTATAACAGGCCTATTTTCCGGGAAAGTGTGCTAGCTAAACTTGATGCCAATTCTGCAAGAACAGAATTTGGAACCTTAAAAAGCGATCGGACTACACCTTATAAGGTGGATAAAGCTATAGAAGAGACTATAAAAGAATCAGGTGGTTATAGCCCTAGAGACTTGCTTGATGAGACTACCCGTCATACGGTATTCAGTAATGATTATATTAAGAATTATAATAATGAATCTCTTTTTTGGAATCTTGTGTTGAATATGGCTAGTTCTGCAGGGTTAGTAGACCCTAAGACAGGAGCTTTGAAAGAGGGGTTGCAAGACTCCTATGAGTTAGGGAAAATATTTGAAGCCGCTTCAGAAAAATTGCATTATTACCCTGAAGGATTCTCTGGGAGGACTGGATATGCATATAAAAATGTTAATTCACTGCGTGATACCTATAATAATGATAATTTTAGCGCTACTGTTAATAACGCTATTAAGGTAGCGAGCGATATTAATAAATATGCCAAGGGTGATACTATTTCAACGCTTTCTAGGATGACAGGTTCAGGCTATTATATACCTGTTTTAACCAAAGAAGATTTAGTAGTTGAGATGTCTGCTATAGGTACAATGGCGAAATATATAGCCAAGGATATAGTGGTAAACCCGGCCGTAAGTCTTATTTCTAGCGGTATTGCTAAATTAGTCGCGCCATCTCCAGTAGCGTTATTTTTGAACAATAGCAAAATAATATCCACACCAAGTCCAATAGGACGTTTATTGTCATCGTCTATTTCTAAGTCTTTAAGTGTTCAGGCTATTTTGGAGAGCGTATCTGCAATGTTTATGGCAAATAGCGTAGTAGCAGATCTTTATTTGTCGAAAGACGACAAAAAGGCAACATTTGAAGAGGCTTATAGAAGCTCTGGTCTAAAAGGGCTAGGATACGATATGAAAGTTGAAAATTTTGGAATAAAATCTCTTTACTCTGCGGCAATGGATACAGGAATAAATGAGTTTGCTCATGGGGATTATGTGCGTGGCACACTTAGTTACGGTTTGGGTTTTGGAGGACAGTTGTCAGCTACGACCGCAGCAATAATAGCTGTAGCCGCAACTGGCGGCCTCGGCAGTGTTACAGTTCCAGAAGTTATCGGGGCTATGGGATTGCCAGGTTTTCTCCTCGCAGGAGATACTGTAGCTGCTAATATAGAAATGCAACACCCTCTACATGAAGGAATAGGTGCTTTGAGTTCTTTAACAGGGGCCGGGTTTACTGCTGGTAGGGGTATATTGTGGTCTTTTGGCCGGGTAGGAGATTATGTAGGATTAGAAAATGATTTAGTCTCGCGAGTAGACAGTATAAATAAAACGGAGATGGAACAACTAAATACAGCTTTGCGAAGCCTACGGGGTGGAGAATATTGGGGACCTGCGGCCATGGCTGTAATTTCTGGCGCAAGAGCATATACTCAAGCATATACAGGGAGCTATATAGTGCAATTTATAGCTGCTCCGCATGAAGCAATAGCAGGTATGGTTAATTTGATTCTTAAGCCTGGAGAAACACTTGGGGCAGGCAAGTGGGACCGGTTTGATGTTGCAGCGGTTACCGGTAGCTTTGTGGGCGGTTCATTAGGTTTCAGAGGATCATTGGTATTTGGAGATAAAGTATTTAAGAATTTAAATATTCCAAGCTTAGCCAGAAATATTAGTAAGTTTAAAGGAAGCACTATTGGAGATATCGGGATTTCAATTGCTAAAGGCGCGCCCACCGCTTATTTGGTTACAGTAGGATCTAGCTTAGTTTACCCTGTTCTTACTAACCGCAGTATAAGTAGTTTTAGCATGAGTCCTTTTGGCCAATTGGGGGCAGATACGGATTCTTTATGGCGGGCTTCTGTAGGGTTTAGCGTTATAGGCAGTAGTACCCTCGCGCCTGTCTTTAAATACTTAAAAACAGGAGAGTTATCTGCCAAGCTGATTAAGAGTAGCATGGCTGGAGGGATGGCGTTAGGGACAGATTATCTTGTTTCTCGTGTCCAGGGACAGGAATACAGTCTTGGAAGAGGCGCTATTGTATTTTCAACCGCAGCCCTGTCTGCCTTTGGGCTTTCTTACTTGGGTGGTAAGTTACCCGCATTATTAACAAAAGAATATGTGAGTTATACTTTAGGCGCAGGCGTATCTTCACTTATGGGCGGTATAGCAAGTAATATTGCAATTAACGGAAAATATAATTTTATATCTACAGACCCGTTAATGCATTTTGGTATTCCGGCCATTATTACTTTGGCAGCTAGACTTTCTGCGAAAGATATAGGCAAGCTTGATAGTAACATTTCTATACAGGCTACTAATTTCGGGAGAAACTTAGTCAGCCGAATATCCCCGATTCATAAGTTTAATCCTGCCACTGGGGTACTTGCAAAAGGATTTAATATATGGGGAACTATACCGTTGGCTTTGACTGCTTCGGGAGTTGTCATAAACAACATAGATAGCATACCCGCAGACACAAAAGAGCTCATTAATTTAGCTTTGCTTACCGCAGGCGCAATGTATATAACATGGGGATTACGAGGAGAGGCAGGTGGCGGTAGTGGTATAAAAGCTATTGCTGAGAGAATGTTCAAGAAAGAAATCACAAAAACTGGTGCCAAGGTTAATTGGAAGAGTCCGGATGTGTGGGGTATTGTTTCTAACGCGAGTATCCCTGCTTCGGTTTCCGCGCTTGCTATTTTAAATTCCAAAGGCGATAATGGCCAATACGAACATTTTAAGAATATGTCTGAAAACTTAAGGTTTACCCTTACCTTAATAAGCGGTGCCACGTTATTTGCAGGTATAGGAGGGTATAAAGAACTTTGGACTAATTTAACAAGAGGAGAAAACGTCTTTACAGGCAAAGTTCTGGTAAAAGAAAAGGGGGCATGGAAGTGGGAACTTTTCAAAAAGAGCGCGGATGGTAAACTGACAGAGCCAATCAATATATATACTCCGCGCGCTATGCTAAATTTATTAGGTAACAGAGGGGTATATTGGGGGGCTACTGCCGTTTGGGTTTTTGGAGGAGGGAAGTTATCAGACAATGAAACCTTTAAGACGATACATACTGTTACCAGTATTGGGTTGTTAGCGGCAGGAGTGATTATCCCCGGGGTAAAGCCTTTTGTTAAGAATCTCGGCAGAAGCTACAATCTTTTAACAGGCGAACTTGGCGGAAAGAGTGGGCCGTCCTTATTTGCCTATGAAATCGCCAAGACAGCCCTTCCTATTGTGCCTGCTTTAACAATCGGCATGGCAGGTTATACAGATGTGCAAAGCTATATCTATTCAATGAAAGATAGCCAGGTAACGAACATCTTAAAGTATGCTTTTGGATTAAACGAGTTTAAGGATTCAGTAATTATAACGGGCCGGTCTTATTATAAAGATAATACGCTTACCTATGAACAGATTAAAGATAGATTTGAATCAGAATATAAGAAACCGTTTGATTATCTTCATGCGAGCTGGTTTATGACGCTGGCCTCTATTAAAGAGGAGCTGAAGAAGGAAGGCCTTAGCGATGCGCAAAGAAAAGGCCTGGAAGAAAAACTGAAATATTACCAGGGTCTTTCCGAAAAGGATTTTGCAGTTGGCACCGGGAAATTCCGCTGGCTCATGAGGGCTCAATCTGGATACGAGGGCTTTAAGATGGCTTTATGGTTTGGTCCTGTTTTATACTTTGTCCGGCCTTTATTAGAAGCGGGCCTCAGGCGCATGCCTATTTCAGGTGAAGTGCAGGCATTTTTAGGAGAAAAGGGCATGGGAGATTCACTTATTCCTAAGGCCAAGTTGCCAGGAACCAACATATTTTCTAAATTGGCAAATAAATATGCCCTTAGGCCTTTCTATATGGCACAAGGCTTAATAATGGAAGAACAGGTTAGAGAAAATATCTTTAGTTTTATGTTCAATCCTTTTGTTACTTCCGCCGGCGTAAGGCTTAATACTGATCCTTCTTCGGATGGATACAGGACACAGCAGCAGCTTCTCGAAGGCCTGCAGGAAAGCAATGATTTTATGGGCGGTAGATTCGGGATTAGTAATATTAACTCCAGAGTTATAAAAGGCCTAGCAGAAGGAGGATTTACCGTTACCGGAATCAGTACTCCAAAAGTAGAAGATGCTACCAATGTTCCGGATGCCGCGGAGATAAACAATAAACTCGCAACCAATTACACAGAAGGATTAAATATGATTAAAGATCTACCGGCAGGCGCTGTTATAACTATCAATATTCCCGCTGAAAAGCATTCATCGGAAATGGCGGCTGGTAATTATCGCTATGAAATTACAAGCAAGTCCGCATGGAGTAAGTCAATTGAGCTGTATATTACAGAAAAGGGAATAAATCAAGGTCTTAAAACCGGAAGCCGAGATCCAGTTGTAACACTAACGCAAGCAAAGGATTATGCTGTTGATCCTGTAACCAAAGAAGCATCAGAGCGCGTGTTAGTAAGCAGATTTAACACAGAACAAATAAACGCAGTTATCAGTGGATCAGACGATATCAAGATCACCTTTAAGAATAAAGAAGGGTCTAGTTGGGTTTTTACGGCGCGTGAACTTATGCCCGCGGTATATGAGCGTTTAGAAAATGAGCCGGCTTTGCGCGAGCAAGTAAATGCGCTGCCAGCATTTCAGGGACTTGAAGTCATCCAACAGGTCAGCTTTCTTGAATCAGGTATGCCTCGTTCTCCGCCATCAGAACAACAGATTAAAGCCCGAATTGAAGAAATAGAAGGTGAATACAGCACACTGCTGCAGCGGTATAATTCCTCCCAAGACAAAAATCTTATTCCTGGAATTCAAGCTTTGGATAATAGAAGGATTGAATTAGAGCAAGGATTAGTTACTAATCAAACAGTGGTTGATAAGGAATTATCAGGCATAACCATTATTGTCCAAAATATCGCCCCTTATTCCAAAAGAAGCCGTCGCTTTGTTGAAAAGGACCGGGAGCTCCATCTTGCGTATACACAGTTCCAGCGTAGCCAGGATCCTCTTTCTGTATCAGCTATCTTGGAGCTTGAACAGGAAGTTAAGGATTTGCATAAGGAAGTCGTTTATGAGCATGCTTTATTGAAGCACGGCGGTGATAAGATTGCTTTAAGGAAAGAAATTATTGATTCCCGGATTCAGGAATCAACATCAGCAATCAGTTTCCTAGAAGATCTTAAGGCGCAGATTACAGACAAAGAGAACGGTATGGATGATGAACGATATGAGGAGCATCTTATTGCTGTTGAAGAACAGAAGATGATGCTTGCGAAGAAAGACGCTGAAGCAATTTCAAAACGCATTGTAGAAGTAAAGAAGCAAATCGCCGAAGAGGGCACAGAATCTTTTAGAACCGAGGAAGCTAAAGATATTGAAGGGCAACTCAAGGATTTGAATAAGATAAAATTGCAGATACAAAAAGGAAGGGCTATAAATGTTAAAGAAATAACTTACCAAGATTTCTTAAGCGCTAAAAAGTGGGAATCCATATTCAGGGAGGAACTTACTAGCCCTCAATATAAATTCCCCGCAGGGTTGTTTAGAGGAGTTGATGAGAGCGCTCCCCAGTATGCGCGTGATTTCGTGGAATATTTAATAAAGGTAAGGGCGAACAATCAACCGGGATTGAATGAGGCAACGCTAAAAAAGAGAGAAGGGTTATTTAGGGGATACTTTACATATAGTTATACGGGAAAAAATGTCGCGGCATTAAGGATTGAGTTTGGAGATAACCTATTTAAGTTATTCAGCCTTCTTGATTCTACAGCCACAAGAGAAAGCACCTTTGATCTTGCCAAGGCATTATTTGACCAGCGTAAACAGATAGCGGGGTTATATTCTGAACAGCTTATAAATTTAAGCGAAATTATTTATCAGGCGCTAAAAGATGACGGGAAGACTAGAGAATTAATTGATAACCTGCCAGCTATCTTAAATGAAATACAGAATTCAGAGGTTAAAGGGCTTCCTCCCACATATCGTCTTTTAGGCGAAGAAAGAGAACAGGCCAAAAATGAGCGTCGGTTGAATAAAGAGCAGGGAACCGTGAATATAGATATTCAACCGACGCCTATTGAAAATGTAACTTACGCTCTATATGGGGAGGATGGTATTGAATTAGATATACAGAAGATGGGTAGTTTGTTAGATATACTAAAGAATTATAGCCATGAATTAAATCACGCCATATTTAAATCTTTGTCTGTTAAAGAGAAAAAAGCAATTTATGATATTTTCGAATCCGATGAGGTTGTAAATAGATTGAGATACGCGATGCTTTATTTCAGGCTTATGGAGCAGGGCGGTGAGTGGCGAGAAGAATTACTGAGTAAGTTCGGCATAGATTTAGAACATATGGATCCTAGCGAAGTATTTAACGTAGTAGATAAGATAAAGGATACTTTAAGCGCACATGAATATATGTTTGGTATAATAAGCCGGTCGGCCAATAAGGAAGAAGGGGAATCTAGGAAGAAGGATTTGATAGAAGAATCTTTAGCTGTATACCAGGGTTACCTAATTCTCAAAGGTGCCCAGGAGGAATTAGAAAATGACCCGAATAATGCTTATTTGCAAACGGTATTTACTCCGCAATTACAGCGGGAACTAAAAGCGTTAAGCAAAATCGCAGAGATTATAGGACCGGCGATAAAAGATCACCCCGATGTATTTGAAAAAGTTAAAGATTCTCTTGAGACAATTGAGGCAAATGGAGGAACATTAAGGAAGCAGCAGGAAGAAAATGCTGAGGCTGCAGACGACGCGTCTAAGCCTTCTTCACCGTTAGTTACAAAAATGAGCCAAGATGAGATTATGGCCAAGACCTTGGAGGCAGTTGCTAAGGCCGAAGGAGACAAAAATGCCAAAGTCAAAACTTCTTCGCCGATTGAGCAAATAGAACAAACAGCCTTAATGAATATAAAGAGTGACGAGAGGACGTATATTGAAAAAGTTTTAAGCAACAGGGAATTCTTCATTAACTCATTCCAGAACTTGGGTATGGATGCTGAGCGCATTATTAATGTAGGTCAGAGATTTTACGGAAAGCAAAAAGCAGTGTATCAGGCAACAGTGCTTTTAAAAGATGGGACAAGTAGAGAATTTGCTTTGGTGGTAATTAAGGGCGGTGATAGCGTATTGAGAGATTTAGAATTCCAGAAGACGGTTAATAATAGAGACACTGCTATTACCCAAAAGCTTGGTGGATGGTCCGGGGAAGTAGAGAGAGGTGTTAGAGTAAAAATAGAGGAGTATGTTAGTGGGCTATCGCTGGAGAGTATACTGGATAGCCTAAGGGCGCAACTTAAGGATTCTCAGATCAGTGATAAAACAGCCAATAAAATAAAGCTATTAATGGAGGTACTGGTAAGAAAAGCTAATATGATAACTGTTCGGCTTTGGAATGTGACTGGTGAGTTAAATGATATAGATTATAGTAATTATAAGTTTGATAAGAAGAAAGGAGAGAAATTCCTCGCGCCGCGCATAGTGGATTTAGATGCTCCGGATGATTTTGATCCCCGAACGCCAGATAACTTTGAAAAATCTACAGCGGGAGATTTGGTTACTTTATTAAGCGTCGATACTACTAATACCCTTGGCTTTGCTTCTATATTAGATGAATCTATCGCAAGAGCTATAAGCCAGGGTAGAGCTTTTGAAGAAGGTAAATTAGAAGGTATTAAGATTCTTAAGGATGCTTTGGCAGAACTCGCCATAAAGGCAAAAGAAGAAGCTCTCTATCCTTACGATAAACTGGTTCAGAGTCTAAAGAACTATCTCAGTGAAGAAGGAGGCGTTAAGGATTATGAATATGTTGATTACACTATAGATCGTTTCAAGCTTCCTGTCGCAGAAGAAGCCATTAACAGAATACCGCTATATAGCTCTTCGCCGGTTGTCGTCATAGCCGAGATTATGGATAAGCTTCAGACAAAAGACCTCACTATTATACAACGCAGGGAATTAATAGATGAGGTCAATAAGGTGCTTGTAGAGAATCCTAAAGAGAGCAAAGAAGCCTTGATTGTTTGGCTTGTGAAGAATGCCCAAGATAAGCCATGGCCAGATGTATTAAAGGGTATTAGTGCTCTAGGATTAGGGGAAATCATGGCCGTAAAGGTGCCTTTTGGAGTGGATATCAATACCCTATTTGAAGGCTTATCATCCAAGGGGATAGTAAAAGAAATGGCTGTATCTCTTTATACAATGAAGCCGGGCATTACTCCTTACGATTACATATTGGCCAAAGATACAGCAAGAGGCCAGGCTTATTTGGTTGCATATGACAATAATGGTATTACCGGAGTCTTTGAAGGCGCCGATATGGTCAAACAGCTTGAGACGATAGGCCTGATTAACCCGGATCCCACAGCCGCCACCACAGGCGTGGTATTGATACAGACATCACTGGCAGGCACTGGGTTTGATAAGGCTATTTATGCAGAAGCCAAGGCCATTTTACATACCCATCCTCTTGCATATAAAACAGATAAAGGACCTTCTAAGCCTTCGGAATCCGATAGGGAGTTATATAATTTAAGAAGAGGGAGAAAGCAGATTACTTCTTCTCCTCTCACATTACCTTCGGACGAAGGCCGCCAAGCAGACAAATTGCCTATACAGCCTATGTTACCTGCAACCATACCCTTATCTTCTCAACAGCAGCCTGTTGTAGGGTCCTTGGTGGGTATTTCAAGCAGCTCAATCATTGTCAATCCAGTTAATTCTGCGATTCTGCCCGGATTATTCGGGAGATTGACAGCCAATATACGGTTACCTATTAAGTCGTCAGTTCTGCACCTTGCAAGTGGTCTTGCCCCGCCTGACAAGTCCGACTCGACTAAATCTAAGGCTGGTGTCGCGCAGATTAGAGTCGAGGTATCCATAGGCGCGGCTGAATTAGTACAATTTGGTGCAATAGAAGTTGAAGAAAGCTCGGCTGATGCAGCTAATGTCAGTGGAACTACGAGTGCAGCCTCTAGAAACGCAGAGAAACAAGGAGTGAGGGCTGTCTCTGAGGAAACCGAGAAGTCCACCACTATACTTAGGGAGTATATAGGTATAGAAGGGGCATTACCTGATCAGGATGTAACAGTAAGTACTGCGGTTTACGCTAGAGTAATTGCGGAAATCGTCAACGCCCTAGGTGCAACCTTTGAAGTTGTAAAGGCCGGCATCGAAGAATTGCTAACCGGTATCTTTGCAGTTAACAAGAAGCCGGTTGTTAGCGTGGCTGGTAACGCAGGCGTAATAAGCAGAGATCCTAATCTGATAGTTCCATCCTTTGGAACTGGTGAAATCGGAGCTTCAAGGATTGTAGCCTCAACTCCGCTTGGAAAAATAGAAAGCGGCCGTTTTGTTCCCGAAATTTCTGCTAGCGCAGCTTCCCCCGTAACTATTAATTTCAATACCACAAAAGAAATAGTAAGAAATATCACTGAAGCTAAGTCTCGCTTGAATTCTATAATAAGGGATGTCAAGAATGGAAAGGATCACAATGGTTCTGTTAGAATAAAAGTCATGGAACTAGTGGATTGGTCTGAAGCTGAGAAAGAAATATACGCGCAAGATTTAAAAGATAGAATATACGCAAGTGAAGCTATAGAAAGCGAGGTTTTAGGAGTAGAAAAAGTATTAAAGGGCATTGCCGCAATGGATATTAAAAACGAACTAATTAGTTTGAGCGATGATCCTACTCAGATTTTGGCTCTTGTAGACAATGGATTAAGAGCGTTAGCCGAATTGTTAAGAAGTAATCCCGAGCTGCGTAAGAAGTTTATTGAAGAAATAGTTCCTGTTAGCTATCGTGGTTTATATAGGAAATTAGAAAAAGAAGATGTGGATAAAAAACAGTCAGCCAATAAGCTAGATAGCATAGAAGAGAAAACAAAAGGCATAGAAGAGAAAATCCAGGCATTAGAAAAAGATTTTGGGGAATTTAAGGAAGAAGTGAGAAAGGCTATAACAGCTTTAAAAGAAGCTGGGGAGCTCACAGAGCAGAAAATAGAAGAATTATACAAGAAATTCGCGGTATTAGAGCTTAATATGAAAAAAGGCGATATTAGCAAAGAAAGGATTGAAGAAAGAGCACGCGAATTAATTGAGAAAGCAAGGAAAAGAGGCGAAAAAGTCCTGCCGTCAGAAGAGCATCATTATTGGATGAGAGCGGCTGAAGAGCTATACAAAGAAGTCAGCGAAATGGGTAACTGTTTGATAGGTACAGCAGTAGTTGACCCAACTTATAGAGAAGAGGTTATTCTTGAAGCTAGAAGGGCTGTTAAAAAGATGACTGGTTCGTTCTTTATAAAAATAAATACTTTCTTAGAAGTTATGAAGCGGGTTACCAAGCAGGAATGGAAAGGATACTGGGTAGATGCTGATAAGCTAAAGAACTCTAGTGATGCCGTCGCGAATAAGGTTATGATTGTGTATAAAGAAGGAAACCAATATCATAGCTTTAGGTTCAGTGAATACAAGGATGGTTATTTCTACGGATATGCTGGTAATGATTTTGGGGAAACTATGCCGGTTAAGATACACGAATCAAAGGTTATTACCAATAATGGAAAGTTAACCAAGAAGTTAGAGATAATGATAGTATCTGCGAAAGAAATTAAGGATAAGTATTTCGTAAGCGAAAGAGAGCTATCCGAGGAAGAAAAAGAGATAGAAGTTGGGCAGAGGGGCGGCAGTGGTTCAGCCGGCGGCTCTACAGCCGGCCCTGGGACAGGAAGTACGGGTGCAGCAAATGCCGGTGGTGAAGGAAATGGTGCAGTTGGCCCTGGTTCTGACCCGGATAAAGATGCCGCTGCTGACGAAGACGGTACGTACGAGTTTGGCCAAATCAATAATATAGATACGAATTACAGCGCCAGCACCCCAGTAATAAATTCTACAGCTAATTTTAATGCTAACAGCAGCCTTGCTCCTCCTGGCGTGGTTCATAAAGCGTCTTCTTCTCTTGCAAGATCCTTCCAGAAAATAATCCTCGTAGCGGCAATAGCGATAGCTATATTCTCAGCAGCCAAACCAGTTAACGCAGCAACTTATTATAGAGATAATTCAGGCGCAGCATGTGTCCGAGTAGATAAGGGAGACACATTCGGCGGGATTTTACAGGATATCCGCGTTAAGTTTAACGCTGTTGATTCTCAAGCATATAAAAGTTCAGGAGTATTCGGAGAATATTGGGGCCCCGGCGGTGCAGTTGAGCGCGCATGGGGTGAGATTTTCGCAGGCCAGCGTTCCAAGCCAGATCTTATTTATGCCGGAGAAGAATTCTCACTTGAGAATCTTCATTTGCCTCCGATTGTTGAAGAGGCATTGACAGGTATGCCTGGCCCGAATCCTCCAAGCGAAGAAAATAAACCTACAGATTCTGCAGAGCCTTTAGGGGGATCTCCTCAAACAACTAAGCAGGTAACCTCTATTAAGAAATACATAATTATTGCAGCGGTAGCTATAGCAGCGCTTGCATGTCTAATCTTATGGTTGCGTTCATTTAAGAATAAGAATACCAAGAAAAATGATCCTAAAGAAGTTCCTCCGTCCGGTACTTCCTATTATTACTATGACGGCGGGGAGCAGATTGAAATTAGAGAAGAAACAAGAAAGAAAGTTAATAATCTTAAAGACTCGGTTGGGGATGGAGATACGGCTGCTATTGACGAGTTAAGTAATTTGGCGAAGTCAGGCAAGCAAGATGAAAAGATATTGGCTCTGAAAGCGTTAATCAATCTGGCTGAAAATGGAAATGAAGCTACAAAGAAGGCAATTGAGAAATTGTTAGGTATAGATATTTCCGGAATTAGAAAAGCGCTTTTTGTAAATGCCTTGTACGCAGGCATGGGTGATGAAATTATTCGTTTCCAACTTATACAAGCATTGCTGGCATATAACCCGGATATAGAAGTAGACATAGTTACTAACCGTCCTTATATATATAACAGTTTAAAGGGTGAGTTTAAGGTACGTATAATTGATATTAGCAAGACACCGCATATGGATGCCCGGTTTGATGAAAAGGCCTCCGGCTCGTATTATGACGGACACGTGATTGATTTAACCAGGGCCCCGGTTGACTTATTAGCTGAAGAGTATGATTTTGTTTTCTATGTTGGCCATAGAGAAGGTATGTTACCTTTCCGCGCGCCAGTAAAGATAGCTCTTAGTAACGTATGCCCGCATACAGCACCTCTTGAATTAACCGTAAGTAACGGAGATGTTTTCTTATTAGGCGGAGAAAAGAATGTTTATGCCACTAATCTTCTACTTGCCAGGGCTCTTGGTTTGCCGACAAGATTCGTGTTGCCTGAACTTTTTGTTTCAGAGGATGCTAGAGAATTTAAAGAAACAAGGGCGTGGTTAGAAGCTAACGGATTAAGAATTAATGAAGAAGGACGAAAGCCCGTAGTAGTCTTAGAGGCATTTGGCGGAGGACAGCAGGATAAAGGATTTTATCGCAATACTAAAGCGATAGCTGCCTTAGCCGAAAGTTTAAGAGACGCAGGGTATACAGTGGTTATTTCTCGTAATGATAGGGCAAATGCCGATAAGATTGCCGCCATAAAGAAAGAAATGGCAAATACTGCCGGTATCATATTTATGCCTTCTCCTACTGAGCAGCCAGCCGCTTGGTTTAAATACTTCTTAAATATAGCTGACGCTGTTCTTGCTGTTGAGGGCGGTAGTCCTCATTTTGCATATGCTTTAGGCAAACCATTTATTATTATAGTTTCTCAGCCGGTTATGGCTCGTATGAATGGTTATGGTGAGCCGATTGAAATGTGGTTCTCGGAATATGCGGATCGCGCCAAGCAAGATTATGTGGCATTTAATAAAGAATTTGATGAATTCTCCGCAGCAGATATAGCGAAAATAGTCAATAGGTTTACACAAATATTACCTGTTTCTACATCGGTTTCAGCAGCCAGCCCGGTTTCTTCAAGAAGTCTGCCAGTAATCCCGGCCATCCCTGTAAGCTTAGCCGAGCAAAACTTAGTTAAAACAACAGCTAAGATTAGTTCCGGTGTTAATAGAATAGCTAGGATCTTAGATGCTACAAGAGAAATCCGCGAAAACTATAGAGAAAAATATGACACGCTAGTAAATAGGTTTAAGGCAAATGGTGAAGGGACCACACGTATGTATAGGGCACCTCCTTATGGCCTTGCCAAGGCTGTTTTAGCAGCGATTTGGAACGCAATCAAGGAGGTGCTAAATGGACAAGAGAGAGGAACGAGAAGAGTTGATGAAGGAAGAGCTAATGGAAGAGGTAAGGAAGCGGCGCGCGCAATTCTTGCTTTTCTGGGTGGCACAACAGGCAGCAGAGAGAAAGGCAAGGAATCAGTAAGTTATGCTCTTGATGTTGCCTTCAGAAGCATTAAAACCGCGATAACCAACGCAGCAAACCGTATTTATCTTACCTATATTAGTAAAGCCGGCTTAACAAGAAGCCCACCGTTAGTCAATTCCGTAACAACCAATATTAAGAATTTATTAACCAGGCCGCAAGTCCTAATAACTACCGTGGCAGATTTATTAGGGTTAGCGGTTATTGTTGTGTATGGGGGCTTCCCAGGAGCCCTCCTCCGGGGACTGACCTCTCCTCGGGAGGCCCTCATTACAACCTACGCTACAATAAAAGGAGGTGTACCATGTGCCCCATCAAAGTTGATGAATTACGCTTTGACCATCTTGTTGAATTCCTCAGAGATTCAACAGTATTTGCTGCAGCTAGGGAAAATGGTTATGGGTATCTCAGGTTATTCCTTATCAATGGTGAGAACGTCTACGCTCGTAATGGACGGGCTCAAGCCTGGGAGATCCTTACCGGCAGTATGCGCGAGAGCGTTATCGCTGGTATCACCGCAGCAAGGAATAACCACATCCCGGTCTACAGAATCAACGGAGAAGGGCCTCATCAAGCCAACTAGAATACTTGGGGCCTTCTCTACCCCCACCGTCTCCAGTCCGATTGGTTATACGGCTCGCCATGATGCAGGGATAGAGTTGTTTAGATTAATCATTGGATTTATGGTTGCAAAGACAAATAAGGATAGGTCAGATAAGGAAGTGGAAGCCGAACTTCTATCTGGTCTTCGGAATAAGAAGATAATAGATGTAGGTTGTGGCCGAATTCATAAATTGGTTGACTATCTGAGAAACGTAATAAAAGCAAAAGAAGTTTATGGCGTGGATTACGCTCTGGGACAGGAAGTAGAATATGATATAAACACCGGGCTAATCAAAGGCGACGCACACGAGTTATCGGATTTATTAAAACGCAATGGAATAGAAGAGGTTGAGGTTGTGATAGCTACGGCATTCTTTAATTCGGAATGCGTAGAGATTTACACATTAGACAGATTACGAGTGTTACAGCAAATATACCAGGTTTTAGTCTCCGGCGGGAAGGTTTATTTAACCTCTTGTGCGAGAGACAAGGATTTAGAGGCTGAATTTGAAAAAGCAGGTTTTGACTTTGAGAATGTAAACACTAGTGGATACTTAGGGATATATGTTTTGACCAAGCCTGGTAATGTTGTGGTTGTATCTAGTCCAATTGAATTTAGAAAGTTATTTTCTGGATCTCAGCCCAAAGATATCTTATTTCATAACACAACCTTAGCTGCTGTAGTAAGCGCTATAGCTAGAGAAGGTCAATTTGGTCCAGCTCCGCGTGAAGGCGTAGTGTATATGGCTGAGCAGCCGGTAGGCCCCAGCGACAGCTTTAATAATAGGGTTAGGAACGGAGACCTTAAATTCTTAAAACAAGGTATTGAGAAGACAGCTGCCAAATTAAATATTCCCCAAGGCAAGTTATGGAAATCTATTGAATTAAGCTTTAATAAGGACGCTTTAGCTTACGAAAATTATGGCTATATTATCGCCACCGGAGTTCATCTCAATATGTTATCTCTGGAAAGTAAGAAGATAATTCTAAAAGCTATCCCAACCTTGAGTCCTGATGACCATACTTGGATGGATGAGGGGTGGGCTATAGTAAAAGATTCCTCCAGTCCTATTTCTCTTAAAGATACAAATGCGGAAGAGTTGAGAATGGCGCTAAGTAAGTGGTCGATAGAGAGCCATTTTGAATGTTTCTTGTTCCGGGAAGAGAATTGGCCATCTTCTAATTCAGGCGCCGTGCTTCGTAAGATTGAGAAAGACGGAAAATTGGCAGGGTTCATTTCATATTTAGTCGGAGATAGGGTATCCATAAAAGCGTTTATTGTTGATCCGAGCAAAAGAGGAGACGGAATAGGGAGTGAAGTTATTGAGTTAATTGCCGCAGAGAATATCGGTAAGGATATTGTTGTTGATCCTTTAAGCGATCGCGCGGTAGAGTTTTACAAGAGGCTCGGATTTAGAGTAGGCTTCGGTGGGAATTATGTAAGGTCAGCAGCTGAAATAATTAAATTTCTCCGCGCAGGCCCGCAACTTGACAAGGTTTTGAATAAATTCAATATTTTTTCTATAGACATAGGCCGGATAAATGATATTGATACTCTCGCTCAAGAAGGTAAGCTCAACCTGGCTGCCGGCGGTGTGGTTATCGAAAACGGGAAGGACACATGCTTAAAGTGGACTGTGCGTGATGTATGTCAACTTGCCGCTAAACTTAGCGGTAGGCTTCTTTGTCATCCCGCCCTCGTTTCATTATACACAAGGGACAGTGTTTTGGAATTTGTCTTACGGGAAGCCATTAAGAATTCATTGGCTCATGCCGTCCGTAATGGAGGAAAAGTTTGGATTACCTGGGAAATCAAAAATGATAAACTTATATTACAGGTAATAGACGAAGGAAAACAGTCGTTTAAATTATCGACAAAAAGCTCTAAGGTTCAAATATCAGATTCATTTTCTCAACCTCTTGCGGGAGCCGGCCAAGGCTTAGAAATGATAAGAGAATACGCAGATCGCATTAAGATTACTCCCGTATACGATAAAAAGGGCAAAATAGCAGGTAATAGGATAATCCTTACAATATTCATAGCCCACCACCAGGCCAGAGAGGCTGAGCCTGCTTCCCCAGTCCAGCCCGGAGTTGTAAAAGAAGAAGGGCAGAAGAGCGAAGATGGCAGCGACTTTACCTCCAGCCCGCTTAAAGACACATTCGGCGCAGTGGTAAGGATTACCGGTGAGCAGAATAATACTACTGCCAGAGGCTCTTTTGTGGCAGGTTTAGTGGCATTGGCAGTTACAGGCGCAAGCATCTTAACATTATTACAATGGCCGTTTATTACTGTAGCTATTGCCGTTGGTTTAATAACAATTCCTTCGGTTATCAGCGCGGTTCTATTCTTTTCTCAAGGACTAAGAATTATCCACGCGTTTAATAAGGCCGGAGGGGTTAGAGGGTCGCCTTTAACCGCCCCAATCGCCTATGTTGTTAATAACACAAAAACCACGGAATATGATCCTGCTTACAAGGAATTACATCCTAATCTGCAGAGGTCCATAGGATATCATGAGCAGGCCCATATAAACGGCAAGGGTGAAATAGCTGCTTATTTGGCGCAGGCAGGTTATTCTTTAAGGAAGAGTATTTACTTTATTATTCCTTCCGCGATATTTCTTTCCTCGGCTTATCTTCTAACTTTGCCTTTTATTGGTATCTTAGCATCATGGCAGGCAGCAGTATTATTTATAACGGCCGGCAGCTTGGTAATGTATGGTTTATTCAGCTTTGTAGAGAATGCAAAGATACTTAAAAGAGGCGAAGAGTTAGTATCAAGCTTTGGCATAAAGCTAAGCGAAGTAAAAAGCTTACCTCTAGATAAAATATTAGCCATTAATAATTACTTTAATAAGCATATTTATCCTGAATTACATAAACAAAGCCAGATTACCTTGGGTGGTAGTATAAAACGCATCCGCACCAATCCTTTAAGAATGATTGTTTACGGCGGTTTAGGGGTTTTGGTTGCGGTTACTTTCCCACATCATTCCTTGCTTGCGATAATAGCTCTTATCGGCCTGTCAATTGTCCTTCCTTTTGTAGCTTTTGTAACTTATGATTTCTTCCACGCCGGCATGATTAAGGCAAAAGCTAGGGTTGAATTTTTCAGAGACTACTTAAGTGGTAAGTTGGACGCAAATACTAAAGGAAAAGTTAAAGAAGAGATTACAAAATACGCAGAATCTCTGGAGAAAAATAATATTTCGTTTATCGCCAAATACCGGGCAGAGGTAAAAGGCCTCTGGGTAACATTCACATTATGCTGCCCGGCGATTTCAGGTATCGTTGTTTTCGCTTTAGGAAGAGGCCAGATGATTTTCTGGGGTTCTGTTGTCGCTTCAACTCTTATGCCGCTTATATTCACAACCCCCGCAGCTGCGGCAGGTTCAGTTTTGGTGTTCCTTCTGCCTGCCTTAAGCACTTTTGGGCTTGGGGCGTGTATAGGTCAATGTGCTGCTTTCCTTGGCGCATGGGGGCTTTCTTATACTTGGGGTGGTTTGTTAAGAATAGCTTTTATAGTGTGGGGTTTAAGGCTGGCTTCAATACCGATATTGCGCAATAAAATCCAGGATACCTATATGGTACGCAGATATGGATTCCCGGTTTTGAGCGGAGACTGGATTTATGATAATTGGGAGAAACTCGGCGAAGCGCATAAAATGATTATCAAGTATTATATTACAAAAGGATTAGTGCGTTCCGATGGTGTGCCTGGATTAACCGATTTAATCCGGAAAAAGGTTGGAGTCGGCAGGGAAAAGGAATATAAGAAAGGAGCGGCTTATCAATTATTCTATTATGTTTTATTTGATATTGCTGCATTAGGGTTTATTTTGATTTCTCCTTTGTTCGGCTTAAGATATGGCGTTGCCTATTTAGCGGGAAAGATAAATACAAAATTATTAGGACGTGAGAAAGAATCATTAGAAGAATTCTTAAAAGAAATAGAGAAAGAGTCTCCTTTATATCATATTTTATTAACTACCGGCGCCCAGTGGTGGATAAGCTATGGGCATATGTGGATTATCAGCGCAGAAATCGGCGCGGTCATAAAGAGCGGGGAATATTTAGCCGAACATCCTTACCTTAACTTTATCGGCCGACCCATTGATGCTGTAGCTAAGGCGTTGGAAGGTCAATACGGTTGTATTGCCTGGGGCTCCCATTTATTAAATATCGCTGATGATTCTCTGGGATTTAGCATGGCCCAGGTATTACATTCTGCCTTCCGTGGCACGGAAGATGTAAACAAATGGAACAATGAATTTAATTTAATATCATCCTTATATCAGGCGCAGTCTGGAACCGATAAGTTAACGCGTCTGGAATTGCGGATAGAAGAATTAAGATCCAGAATTGATAAGGAAAGTGATGAGAATAAGAAGGGAAAACTCAATAAAAAATTAGAGAAATTAGAGAGAGAAAAAGAAGTATTTGTTCTTAAGACGCAAAAGGAGGAAATAGCAGAATTTTTAGCAAAGAATAAGAAGACTTTCAAAGTGGGAGATCAAGCTTGGCAGATAGCTTATGTGCGAGAGATATTAAAGCTCTGGTTTAAGGGTAATGTTGGCATTAGTATAGGAGGGGTTAGTGATTGGGCATTTACTCCAGCAGTTACTGATCTATTTGAAGCTATGGCATTAGAACCCCAGGAGTTTTATACAGATACAGTTGGTGCATATGTCCGTTTAGCACAGATGATGTCTGGCCTTGAGGCAACAGGTGTATGGGATAAAAAGACCCAGGAGAAAATAGGTACTATTGTCCTCGCTAACCTGGATGAAGCAATAGAAGGTAAGGAGACATCTGTAGAGGTGGATACTGAAGTTAAAGTAGTAGGATCGAATGAAACTATTCTCAACGTTACCAAGGCTCCATTGATTACGAGAGCCGAGAAAACCATAGAGTCGTTTGGGGCATTGTTAAGGCAAGGGCCTTCAGGCGTTTTTACAAGCTTGCTTAATAAAGAGCTCACTACGCCGATAGCTGGCATTTTACGCGATGCCTCCAGAGCGAATGATAGGACAGGAATTGATGGTATAACAGAAGAAAAAGGACTTGAGCCTATCAGCATGCCTTTGAACAATGAGCCGGGTAATGAATGGATATTCCCTGTTAAAGGCGATTATTATATCAGCTCGGGTTATGGCCTGAGAGATCCTATTAAGTTCGATAAAGCAAAGGAAGACGGCCTTGCTCCTGTGGGAGGGGATAACGTTGTTCCTGTAACGGATAAAGATGTTGCTGAATCTATAGTTGAAATAGAAATCCCAGGAGCCGTAGTGGGAGTAGAGAATCCTGAATCTACGATAAAAGGAGAAAGCTCTGAGCCCTCTACAGAAAACAAAGATAATTCCGAATCCAAAAAAGATTTTCATCCCGGTATAGATATCGCCGCAGATAAAGGCGAAGAAGTGCTCGCTGCCCATAAGGGGGTGGTAGTATCCTGCGGTTATGATAATAATCTTGGTAATTACATAACGATAGACGACGGAGAATATGTCACCAAATACGGCCATTTAGATTCTATTTTAATCAAAGAAGGTGATGAAGTAGCTGCGGGAGATATGATTGGGCTTGTAGGCGACACCGGTTTGCTTTGTACAGGGCCCCATTTGCACTTTGAAGTATACCGTAGAGTTGGAAATAATTTAGTTCTCCAAGATCCCATGGCATATCTACTTGACATAGTGCCTCCGGATGAAGAGGAGCAGTTGGAAATAGCCAGGCCGACGGGAGCACTTATAAATACTCTTGATAATATCGCTCCAGACGGTATAAAGGCCGCTCCGGAGGATTTAAAGGAACAGGCTGAAAGCGCTAAAGAGGATAAAGGCTGGGCAGAACTACAGACGAGGTTTAATTCCAAGGATGAAGAAGGGTTTGTCATCGTTTCTATAGAAGAAGGTAAAACGTATGAGGTGGTAAGGAAGATTCCCGATACCAGAAGGCTTTTAAAGCTTATCTATGACCCCGAAACGCAAATAATAATGTTCCCCGTGTCTTATCAGCCCAGGACGCCGGCGGAAGCAGAGGGTATACTTAAGAAATGGCGTGCTGAGCCCAGCCCCAAGAAGATTGAAGAAGGAGAGAAGAAATTCCAGTATTTCTATGTCTGGATTAAGGGTGAAGATAAAGATGGCCCTTTTGAAGGCATACTGTTTGGCGGTAAAAAAGCTGCAGAAGAGAAGATGAAATTTACCGCTGATTATTTAAGCGACGCTAATTTCAAGAATAATATCATGACAGTGCTTAATATTGACGATCCGGTACTGCAGGTTGAAAAAATCAAAGAATTATTTGGCTTGGATGTTCCCGCGCCTAAAAATCCATTTGTCGCCGTAGAGGTAAAGAGAGATGAATTAGGGTTGATTATCGGCATAGAAAGATTTTATAAGGATAATGAAATCAAAAGCGGCGTGAGGAAAAATTCGCTCTTAAACCGTTCGGAATTTTATCTTAGCGGCCCCGGCGGAGAGAGAATCTGGTTGAAATACTGGCCGTTTACCGTAGACGATGTCCTGTTAACATTCAGCAAAAAGATACAGCCTGAGCTTGATGCTGAAGAAAAGGCGCCGTACCGCGGAGATGAATATTTTGAAGATGAAAAGAATCCGTTTGAAAGAGGCGAAATCATCCTCGGCAGGGATTATCTTAAGGCTCGTTTTATAGAAACCGTGTGTTTAGACCAACTCCTTGATATGGAAAAAGAGTCTTTGAAGAAATACAACGATTATTTAAAGAAAAAGATTATTTTAGAAGTTTTTCTTGCTGGCGCTAATATTGCTTTATCCGCTACAGGAGCGAATGTCCCGGGTGCCGCGATAACCGCTGCTGCCAGAGGCATTTTTGATTTAATTACCCGGCCGGATAAGATATTGCCCCGTGCGCCTTCAGAAGACGAGAAGAATGAATTCTTCGCTAAGTATGTATTGATGCGTGATGAATTAGAAAGGGAAAAAGGCAAGGATTACAGTTCTCTTTCTGAAGAGGAAGCAAAAGCCTGGGATGCCGAATTAGAGAAGAGATGGAATGACTCAAACGATAAGCAAAAATATATAGAAGAAGCCAAAGGGCTTTTAAATAATTTCACCGCGGAAAATGAAGCAAAAATGTACCATTATGTTGAGCGGCGCAGCAAGGAAGGCACAGGGTTTTTTATCATGAATTTAATCTCCATAACCGCCAATATCGCAGGAAGCGTATTAAATGAGGATGTGGGGAACGCGTATAAATATAGAGTATTAACAGATGTGCTAAATCAGAAGTATGTTTCTTTCCTGGGAGAAGTAAATATACCTCAGGTTATTTCATTAGCTAGCGGTGGCAAGGGCCTTAACTTTGTTGCCTTAAAAGACTTTGACAAAAGTTATTATTCTGTTGCCGAGAAGTTCTTTAGTATCGTAGGAGTAACTTTGGATCTTAAGTCTGTAATTAATGATTTATATGGAATGTTCGCGCCGGTAGAGAAATCCGGGGATGTGCCTTTTACGACTGCCGCCGGTTCGCCGAGGCTGAAACTGTATATCTTTGGTTTCCCCGTGAGCCTCCTTTTTGAGAAGCAGCTGAATATAGATGTTGAGAAAGCAATTACCGGCTGGGGATTTGAAATAAAGAAAGGGTGGATTAAGTCCGAAGTCAAGGTCTATGATAGCGAAAGAGATATTGAGATGCTTCCAAAGATGGCTGTGGAAAAACGCATATCTATTGGAAAGATGGAAGTAGGAGAGAAAAGTTTGACACTGCCGGTATATTTAATCGTAGATGAAGCTCCGACTTCAGGCAGGCGTACTTTCAGGGTACTGGTGCTGGGCGAAAAAGCAGTAGAAAAGCAAAGAGAGATGATAGAGAAGGATTTGACCAGGTATGCCGATTATACAAAAGCCCTTGAAGAAGCAGGTTATGTAATCCAGGAATCTCCGTGGGGCGGGACGTATTGGCAGAGATTGTGGAATCATATGCTTATGTCCCATGATTATGAATCAGTCGGGACAACTGCATTCAGAGCAAGTAGTTATACCTGGGATAATCTTTTATATGTGCATAGATTGCTTCTTTCTGGAGATACTGCAGACGCCGATATCGCCAGGAAGAAACTGGAATTCTTTAAAGATTATGTAGAGGCCACAATGAAATATAATAAAGAATTTAGAGGGCTTCCCGCGGCATTTAACGCTTATACCGAGAATGGCGTGGAAGGCCCGACTGTGGCTGTAACGGCGATGTTCGGGATTGAGATGCTTTATTATGAAAATCATACCGGAGATAAAAATTTCCGTTATGTTGAAGTGGATGATGGAAAGAGGAAGACTACGGTAGATGTAATAGAGGAGGTCAACAAGTGGCTTGCCCAGATTCAGAGAGGTTCCGAAGGAGGGGGTGGCTTAAAGTTATTTGCCACAGCCGGAGAACTCAAGAAAGTGTCGGGAGATACTTATAGGGTCGCCGAACCGAACGCAATTGTTTATGCTTTCTATAAAGCCTATGGCAATGAAAGAAGCGCGGAGAAAATCCTTAATTGGATTGTGGATAAAGACACAATGTGGGATGGAACAAGAGGCTTAATCCGCGCTGAAGAAGGCAAGGATTTATATTCCCTTGACGCGCAGACACGTTGGATCCTGGCTCTGGGAATTGAGCAGTTTATGAAAGAATTCAATATGAGCAATGAAGATTTTGAAGATTATCTTACCCGCATAGAAAAAGAATTCGGGGTTAAGGTAAGATATACTATGCGTAATGGAATTGTTATAAATGACGTAGTTGGATTTGATTTAGCAGATGACTATACGGCGCGGGCATCCAGAAAAATAAACAAAAACGGGGTTGTTGAGCGGGCGATATTCCCCGAAGCCACAGGGGAAATGATTTTGGTTTATAAGATGGCTTATGAGTATTTTAAAGACGGGCAATATAAAGAAAAAGCGGAACTTTACAATGACCAATTAGAGCGCATAGAGGATAAAAACGAATACAGCTGGCCCAGGGCAACGGAACACGCGATATACACAGGTTTTGGCATGGAAAGGACGCCTTTAGGGTTTTCTGCCATTGCCTCCGGATTGCAGATTGATATTACTGCTTATGGAGATGATGTCCTGACTCCTTTTAAGACAGAAACATTCCTGGGGACGGGCATGCCGTTATCTTCTATTACCAACGATTACAGGTGGCCAAAAGCAGAGTTAAGCCAGGATGATGTTGTTAATCCAAAGATTGTCATAGGTGAAGATAATCGCGCGGTAATGAAAGATTTATTTGAAGTCTTAACTACCGAGAATAACTTAAGAAGGATAAATAATTCCGGAGTAGCCTTAACTGAGGAGCAGCAGCGAAGGCTTGAGGGGTTGCAACCGAGAAAAGAGCACCTTGTTTATTCTGATCCCTATGCCGGGAATCAGTTTGTCTATATTGATGAAAATGGAACAAGGAAACGCATCGTGTTTATGTATTCATTAGATGAAATAAATGAAGGATATAAGCGTGCTCTTATCTCGTATAAGGCTGCTTTAGGATTATCCGATACCTACAAAGGAGAAACCACAAACGGAGCAGAGGTAAACGGGGCGGTGATACTTAATGAGTTGGTTAAGGTAGAAGGAAGATTAGAAGTAGGCCCGCCTATTTTGGATAAAGATGGCAATATTGTAAGGGTGGATAAAGATTATGTTAAATCCATACTTGATAAAGTAAAAGAGTTGCCTATTACCGAAAGAATCATTATCCGGTATAAGCATTTTGCTAATTTCGCGTTGGATGTAGACGGGGATGGCAAGAAAGAGCTCGTAACAGTAATTTTCCCCGTGAACAAATTGACATGGGTGGATGAATATAATCCTATAAGTGGCGTAACTGAATTAAATGCTTATCAGGATGGGTTATGGAAATTTTCTATTAGCGAAGACAGAATTACCAGGATATTTTATGATGATAAAGAGGTAGAAACATATTCTGCGAGTTATGCCAATCCTTTCAAGGATAAGGCTAAGGCGCGGGATACAATAGGCAATGCTGCAGATGTTGACGCGTGGTTTAACGATAAGCGCATGATAGAGACGACAAAGACGGTGGAATTTTGGTATCCGGACCTAGAGAAAGAAAAGATTGACCTTGCTGCTCCGGTTATCGCGAAGTTAAAAACAAATATTAAGGGAGAAACTTCATTAGAAACCTATGGTTTATACCCTGAGCCTGTAAAGATTGTTGACGATATGTATATCACCGAGAAACAGTATAATGATTATGGAATATTCAAGAGCTCGGTGAGCTACGATAATGGCAATAATGAGAGCGAATTCTCACGGTCGTTAACTGCTAAGCTGCTTAACCCTATTAAAGGCAAAGAGTGGTTTATCTATACCGCGGATATCCCTCAAGATAAGTTAGCAGAATTAAAGAGCCTTAAAGAATACGGATATAAGAGCACGGTTTTGAGAAAAGATTTAGCCCATGATGTAACGGATCCCCTTGTTTTTGATAATAAGCATTTTGGAAGGAAAGCGGAATACTTGTATACGGACAGACTGATTGATGCCTCCGGCAAGGCCAAGGATATTGCCGTGAAAACGGAATATTTATATTACAGTGATTTATCCGATGAGGCCAAGCGGGAACTTATAAATAGCGGCAAAGATCCGGTTCTTTTTGAGCTCGTCCCTTATATCACGCGTGTCGTTAGCGCGAATACCGGTAAATTATTGAATGAAGTTAAAACAACCAGCTATGACGCCAATACACGCAGGTCAGAAGGCATAGAAACAGACTACACAGGCAAGAAATCCACGAAAACCTGGGATTATAGATGGGAGAGGCCGGTTAAAATCATAAGCAGTGATGGCAACTGGATTACGGAACTTGAGCATAACCGGGAGGAAACCAGCACTATATCTACTACTTACTATAAAGGCGAGAAAGTAATTGATTCTCTATCTGAATATAACAAGGGAAATCATCAATGGAAACAAAACGATAAATACTTTTATTGGTGGATAAACAAAGAAACGAAAGACAAAGAAGCGAAGTTTACTTTAAATACGGAGATCCTGCTTAGCGCTCATGGCATATTAATCCACAGGGATAGCTTGTTTAGCGATGGCATTACGAGAAGATATATTCCCGGATATGATGAGAGTGGAAGAGAGGTTTACGGCAGGGGAGACAAATCCAATCCTCAGACTAAGAACTGGGGCCATGAATTTGATTACCGCGATTATGATTGGAACAGCGGCGGGTTGACTAGGAAAGCAGTCAATAAGATGCGCGGGGATAAATTGACCGGGGAATCATTTGACGACCAGGGCAGGGCTACAGAAGAGATACCGATTACCGTAGAACTGAAGCACATTGGTCGAGGGGAGTTCCTGATAAGCAAGGCCTACCTGCGGGTAAGGTTTATATATGAAGATGACGGCACAGGCTTAAGCTGTCCGTTTATAGCGAATAATGGAGAGACAGAAATAGTGGTTAAGGAAACCGGGAAGCCGGAAGAAACACTACTTTGGGTTAAATCTGAAACCGTTGATTTGAAGGTAACCAGGGATGTAATCAAGGAGGGGCGTTTAGGGGAAGCCAGAGAAGCGGCTATTACAATAAAACTTGATGATTCTCTCAGGCATTTGACTTGGTATGAGACTAAAGATATTCTACGGCGCAACAGGGCGGTAAAATCTGAAATGTATCTTGATTTCTATGGCGCTACTACTGATGCTGAAAGCCCGGCCTGGACGACCAAACAGGCTATTGAAAGCGAATATGACGACGATACCAATATACCGCTGTTTACGTTCTATATTGATGCGCCATCCCGTAATCGTGTCATTAATTACTATAAGATTAGTAATATTATTGTTAAAGATACGAAGGATTATAAGAAGTCAGTTGTAGTAGAATATGATCCTGGCACTGGAGAGCTTACTACTATCATCACCAATAATATCTCCCACCGTGTATATGAGGAAGTTAAGGATAAGTATAATAGGTTAAGCGATGTGTATAACGGCGAGCTTGATAGAAAAGGAAGCTTCATTCGCGAAGAGCACAGGCAGTTTGAATATATAGGCATACCGGGTTTAATCAGCGTACCTCCTACCGGCGGCGCGGCTTCCTTAGTTCCTGTTTCAGGCAAAATACAAGCTTTAGTTGAACAAGATGGCAGGTTGAAATTGGTAGGAGGGGAATCGCGCTTATTAGGGTGCGACGGGAAGCCCATTAACCCCAATTTACTTGACGATGTGAAAAGGTTGTTTGATGACAGAGGAAGTGTTACATTCGAAAGCAAGGAAAAATATAGTGTTAATAATGGAGAGCCGGTAGAAATTATCAGCAATATAATTACCAATAATTTAGGCAATCCTGAAGAGCGGAGTTATTTTGTCATTAATGAAGACGGGAAGCCGGTACATATATCTACGGTTTTTTCTTTCTATGAATATGGAAAAGGCAAATACGGCCAATACGACACCATTCAGGCATCTGTGATGATTGTTATAATCGGGGGTGAAGAATATGCTCATTCCATATCCAATAATGCCCAGTTAATGGAGGACGGGTCAATTGAATTTAAAGTAAAGATAGGTTCTGTAAGGGATGCCGCAGAAAATATCCTGCCTCTTTCAGCTATACGTACTTTTGCTAAAGACCTTCCCGAGTTTCTTTATTACGAGCGATTAAGAGGCATTCATAAAAATATACCGGGATTTTCTTCCGAACGTTCCTATAAAGAGATCTTGGATAAATATGGCAGGCCCGTAATAACATTAGAGAATTATCCAGATTTTGATGAGCATGGTTTCTTCGCCGGCACTCCCAAATATATAAGTTTCCGGTCTTATCCCGCCTATCCGTTCATTAACATAAGCACAGAGTCCCGTACCTATAAGTATGACCCTAAGAAGGGATACGACCCGGCAAAATACGGCAGATTCCTTTTCGTACCGTATTTAAAATGCTGGGATAACGCTCCCTGGCAGAACAAAGGTTGGATAGCTTATAGCCATAACTTAGAAATCAGAAACAACAGGTTAATTTATGATACAAAGGATACAAGAGGGAACGCACGGAGCCTTATTAAGCGGCAGTTTAAATTGGATGGAAGGCTTGATGCTGAGTTATTCAGGGGGGACAAAACACTATATTATAATAGTCTATGTTTTCCTACCGGCGGTTCTACAATTAAAGATAAGAAAGGAGAGTATCTTTATAGCACTTATAAGATTTTACGGTCACCAGAAGATAACTCTACATTGATCGAGGAAAATGTCGTATCGCGCACACCTATGTTTAAAGCTACTGATGTAATTCTTGATAAGGCTGGTAATAAATGGAGCACGATAGAAAAAGGAGACTATTTTGTAAGGACAAATGTTGATAAAAACTCAGTCTTGGATCAAGTCTTTAACTCTCCGCCGGGATCTGTTATCGGAGCAATTAGGGGAGGCAGGTACTTAAAAGACGGTAAGGATGTAGAAGCGGTTTACGGTGGGCTCAAAACTAAGGGGATTGAAGTAAAAATGCCGGATGAGCCATCTATCAAAGACAAAGATAAATTTGTTGATAAAGGAAGAGAAATGTTCAGCCATAGCGCCTGGGGGCTTCTATTGTTGCCTGTATTCTTGGTAGCTGTATGGTTTTATAATTGGATGAAAGGCAAGAGAAAGGAAAAGAAGAATTTGAATTTACTTTCGTTTGAGACGCTGGTGCAGATTTTAGATAACTATGCAAAAAAGAATAATATCAACTTAAATCTGGATATAGAGAAATTCATTGAGAAAATAATATTATTACGGGAGTTCTCCGGGCCGGTTGTTATCGGCAACAATATTCCTTCCGGCGAGGAAAAAGAAAGAAGAGCAGAGTCCTTGCGCTATTATTTATCAGGCTATGGTTTTTCTGAGGAAGAGGCAAATGTTTTAATCGGCCTATATAAGAGCGGTGAGATAGAGCTGGAAGATAAGAGTGTTGACCCAAGGCCAATGCCGCGCGCGCCGCCACTGACAGGCAATGACGTTGTTAGTATTAAAGGACAAATAGAAGAAGCAGCCAACAATAAGCATTATCCTAAAGCAATAGCTATTTTGTTCCTTCTTAATAGCGGGTTAATTAACGATGAAGATTTAGCCAAGGCTATAGCTGAACTTTCGGGTAAGAATGGAGCAGTAAAGTGGGACGCGCTTCCTAAGGAATTAATCGTATTAGCCCAAAATAAAGTCTTGGCTGAGATTAAACATAATAATTTTAATAATGTAAGCAAGCTCCCCCCTACGCCAGAAGCCCGCCTCTTACAAGCATTACACGATAACATGCGCAATAAAAATAGTTTTGTTACCAATAATGAGTTCGTTGAGCTTGCTCAATGCTATTCTAACTTTACTAAATTTATCATATTTGGTTTTATAAAAGAAAAGATAATTCAGCCCATATTTAATGACGTATTTAGCAAAACTTTTGAAGGTAAAGTGCATAACGAAGTTAAAGATGAGATTTTCAAAGGCGTTTTTGCCATAGTGCATACTGCCATTTTGAGAAATCTTAGCCTGTTGCCTGCTGTAAAAGGGCAGGATATCGCATATAATCCTTATCCTATGAATAGAGCCATAGAGCCTGTTACGGTAAGAGAGCTGATTATCCTTAAATTCTTGCAATTGCCTTTCTCCTTTACGAATAAACATTCCTTATCTCAGTTATCCGCTATCTGGCCGTTTGCAATATATACTACAAGGAAAGTAAAGGCTATGCTTGATGAAGTAAAGGTCCAAGATGAAGGAAATGTCCAAGATGAAATCCTTGACTACGTTTCGCACTGGGTAGAGAAATTTAATAAGATTCTTTATGATGAACTTGGCAAGCAGCAGAGTATCGTAGGCCGGGATCCTTCGGTAAAAACCAATGAAAGACTCGCAGGCGTCTTTACAGAATTAGATTTCGGAGATTTATTTGAACGGTTAAGCTTAGCTGGAGATTCAGAATATAGAGAGTACAAAGAGGAGTTAGAGCAGGAAGGTCTCAGTGGGCAGAGGTTAAGACAGGTCACGTTGGAATTAGCAAAACAGTATGGCTCAAGATACGCGGCGGAAGAGGATGAAAGAACAGCCAAGGTTATGAGCAGGGAATTCAGGAATACCGTATTATGTATTGGCGGGATAGGCTTAATTATAGGAGCTATCCTTGCGTATGTTTCTCCTCTTTGGGTGGGGACAGCGGTAATATTAGCAAGTATCCTTGGAAGCCTGGGGATTTTAGCTATTAAGACAAACTTCGGATTAGCCTATTTCTATAAGTCAAGAATATTTAAGCCATTCTTTAGGTTAAGCAATTACTGGGGTATTGATTCTCGTACGCGGAACACCAGACTTATACCAATAGTTACGGTAATGATTGCGGCAGGGCTATGCTTTATTTTTGCTTCTACCTATTTAGCTATAGGAACGGCGCTTATCTCTTTGGGGGTTATGGTTTCGCCGCTGATCTTGGGTAAGGCAAGTAATCCCAAAGAAAAGATCTTCTGGGCCTCAATCTTCTCAATTACGTCCCTGTATGTTTTCGGAGTATTGACCCATTTTCTTTTCTGGAGGGTTTCTTTAATTAGTTTATTTAGCCTGGGATTTATATTTACTGCCGGGCTGGTTCTTCTATCTTTTATACCTACGTTAATGTCTGTTTATCACGTTATAATTGCCGTAAGAAGTTATATGGCCCTGAACGAAGAACTACATAGCGATACCGCAAGGTCACTGGTAGGCCTTAGGTCTCTAGTTAGAGTTCGTGGTGGATTAACGCGGCGAGGTTTCTTTGAGGGATTCTTTAAGAAATGGCATAAAGAATTTAAGGATACAGAGGAGTCATATATGCCGCTTACTCCGAATGGCGAGACGGTTACGGAATATTTAGAACGCCTTGTCGTAATTCTCCATAGACGATATTTACTTTCTGACCAGGAGAAAAATTTATGGCTTAAAGCCTTGCGTGGAGATGAAGGTGGGAGGTTTATTAAACCCGCTTCGCCTAAGGCCGTTGAGATCCTGCGCGATACGTTCTTTACCTTAAGTCAAAAGAAGCCTTGCCCGGATATTTATTCTCTTTTACAGTCAACCTCTACTCATGTCCAAGGCGTGGATGAATTGTATACTCATACTTGGGAAAACTCAGCTTTATTAGGGACTTTTGATAAAAACCCTAAGACAGGCAAGAAAACAAGTTTACTTGGTTATATGGCACGACATCATAAAGACGCCGAATGGAAAAATGTAATGGATTATATAGAGAGCCAAAAGAAGAAAAGGCACATGTCGTCTAAATATATAAACTATTTTATAAAAGAACTTAAGGATTTAGACGAATATAAAGATATAAATAGTATTTTCATAAAGACTTTAAATAAAGTGACCCCGCAGAAGAAAGAGTTTGTGTATTTTATAGTAGACGCCTTAATGGCCTTGCTTAATGAATTACGGCCATCTAATGCTTCGGTTATTGAATCAATGCGCCAGGATTATATAGAGTATCATTTATATACCTCATATCAATTAGGAGATTTACAATATCACCGAGCAGTAAGAGCAATTTCTATGCGATATGATTCTCTTGAGGATGCTTACAGTGCCCTGCGTTTGATCACGCAAAAAAAGAGAGAGCCGATAGAGAATATTTTTGTAGAGAATTATGAAACGTATCAGCAGCTCGTGGATATCAAACTCAGGCATATATTGCAGAATGTGTCCTTTTGGGCAAATGGGAAGAACCCTAAATTTAATTATAATAAGAATTCTCACGAATTGGTATTTGAAAATTTCAACGCCCTTGACAATATCAAAAATTATTTTGAAGAAGAGGGGGCGTTTACTAGCGAAATTTTAGATTATAAGGGTAAGTCGCCAAAAGATTGGGCAAGAAAGTTTATAGAGTGGAGGAAAAATAATTATGGGAAGATGATGCTCTTGTTAGAGAAGTATTCTGAATTAGAAGACCCCAAATTAGCAGCAAGTTGGGATTTTGTTTGTCAATTAGGATTTAGTTTAATTGAGACAGAAAAATCTGATGTGATATGTTCTCTTTATTCCGGCAATCGTAAAAAAGGAGGAGATATTACTGAACGCGGAGATCATAATATTAACCTTGAGACGCCTAAGAATGCTCAAATGGCAAATAATTTATGGTTGTTTTACGGCCAATCAGTAAATTATGATGCTCATGTAAGGAACTATCCCGGTCAGAATATATGGCGGATTAGCTGGGCAAGTTTAGTTGGCAGGAATCCGCATATTGCCGTGGTTAACCCGATGATGAAGATCTGGGCAGCCGACAGCAAGGCATTCCCGGCAACTAAAATCTATACCATAGCACAAGAGGTATGGACTTCTGATGTCCAGAGGGCAAGAAGAGGCGCTTTAACCGCCTACGGCAAGATGATGATAATTCCTCAGATGGTTTCTGTAATGACACCTCCAGGAGAGGATTCAGAGGCTTTTATGTACTTGCAGAGGTCCAATCCTCAATATGAAAGCACCCAGATTGACTGGTTTATGTTTGAATGGGGCCGCGCTGCGCTATTTGCTGAATCTATCGTAGGGACAGAAACGCGCTACGGATATAACTGCACACGCATGTTCTCTGACAGGGGCTCATTTGAAGTGTTGCTTAATAAAGACCTGGGGTATGATAAGAAGTTATCCCATCTCTTTTTATTCTTCCATTATTTCGGGGCCATATTTTCACTTGCCCTTTTAATGACCCTGCCGTTTATATCTCCTTTCAGCGCTTTTGCTTTTCTCAAGCCGGCTATCGCATTTGCGGCTTCAGCCAATCTGTTAATGGAGGCAATAAATCTCTGCGATTTCATCAAGCATTTAAGGAAAACCGGATCTTTCTTGATGGCTATGGCATTTACGGTAAAGGATATTATTATTGCATTGCCGGTTTTTGTTTTCTTGATACCATACTTCTTTAGAGCTGTTTGGCTTGCTAGTAACGAAATTTTCAGTTTTATCCTGACCCGGAAAGATGCACTTTTACAGAAAGTCAGCAACCAGCAGCGTTGGGATGATAAAGATTCTGGTATAATGCTTTTCCGTTTGGGAGGTAAAAAGAGATGGCCATTAAACGGTTTATTGGGGCTAATCGGGATAGCCGGCTGGTTAGTCAATTTGTTTACAGTAACTTCTTATGGCTCGGTAATTATTATTCTCTATTTGGCCGCGGGTATTGTCTTCTTATCAGGAATGTATGTTTGCGGTGCGTTTGTGGATAGAAAAGGCAATCTTAAGGGCTATAGCTTTTGGGCCATGTTTAAGATGCTGCCGTATTCGATTAGTAAAACAATATCATATTTTCCTGTGGTAGGTAAATATTGGGATTGGGTGGTTTATAAAATATGTAAACCTTTAGAGAAGGGGCTCATTAATATTCCAACTTCGTGGGGATTGAAAGCACGATTAAAGTTATCCAGGCCATTAAAACCTTTTAGTTTAAAATCTCCCACGTTGGTAGGGCGTCTTAGTAAAAATATTGTTACTGGTGGGGTGTTCATTTTCCGAGCCATAATCCGCACTATAACAGTTCTAATGGCTTTTGTTATTGGCTTTGGTCCAGCTTTATTAAGCGGGGTACTTAGTAACCCTATTAGCCTAACATTGCTTTTTATATCTCTGCCTTTGATGGTATTTGTCGGTTCGTTCTTTAATGGTTTATTCACTCCTTATTGGATATTGCGCGGAATCTTAAAAAATAATGAATGCCATACTAAAAAGCAACCCGCTGATTCATCTTCTTCGTCCTTGTCTTCTCCATCTGTGTCTTCTTCACCCTTGGTCTCTCCGCAGCTGGTTAAAAATTTAAGGTATAATTCAAGCAACCCGGTGTCTAGTATTAATCCTGATAGAACTTATTTTGATCTAGCCGAAATGTATGCTAGCTCTAGCGCTATTATGAGTCCTTTAGGACGATTAGAAAAGCTTTCCATAGAGGTCAATGTTCTTGATATACCAATTGAAAGAACGTCGTTTGGGAATCTGTTGATTAACAACGGATATTCCAAATCGTTTATTCAATATTTACTTACTAATCCAGAAGTTAGAATATTTGAAGCTAATCGGGGAAAGTATGTTTCATATAGTATCTTTAAGTTGATAGAGAATTCTACTTTAAAGGAAGCGTTAGAAATAATAAATAAATATTTCCTACCTCTTAATGAAAATAATCCAGATATTTCTGCTTCGGTAGATTTTGAAGAATTTCTAGATTTACAAAATAAATATAAATCCGGAGAACTTAATCTCAATCACAGTAAAGTATCGCAATTTGATGTCATTCTACCTAAAAAGCAAGTGAGGAGTTTTGAAGATGCGATTTTACAAGAAAGGATGTTTTTGTTTAATCTTGATAACGAAGGAAAAAAGATGGTTGCAAAGGGAGAGATTGCTGAGATAGTCTCTGCTGGTGGCACTTCTGGGAGATTCTTTGGTTATAAGGTAAATATACCTGAAAGTAGAAAAATAAAAGCCATTGTTCCTATCTGGAAAATTATGGGACGGCTATTAAGTAATGTTGAAGTTCGTATGAGATATTTGAAATATCTAGTGGAAAATACCGGCAAAGGGCATATACCTTTGGTGATTATGGGCAGTGGTAATAATATTGAGTATTTAAAAGAAATAACACGAGGCTATAAAGTTTATCCAGAGGGAGATTTATATTTTTATTCTCAGGGTGAAATAGCAAGACTAAATCCGGCTGAGAAAGATATCAGATATTCGGGCGCTCCAATTGATGATGGGAAATATAATCTTCCCCATGGGGAAGACGCAGATGCAAATGTGTCACAATGGTTATCCGATAATGGTGAGATAGGAGGTATTTTCAGAAATGATGACGGGACATATACTGGAAAGCCAATTGGTCCTTTTGATATTTTTGCTAGATTGGTTTTAAGTAGAAGGCTACTTGAGTTAAGAGAAAAAGGAGTCAGGGTTATCCATCAAGCAAATGGTGATAATGTAGGGGCTATTTTAGATCCAGCCAAGGCAGCCTATTTGATGAAGAGACGCGATATTGACATGTTGGTGCTTTTTGTAAGGAAAAATATGATTTATAGTTTAAGCAAAGATAGCCAAGTTTTTAATGAGCAGATAAGGACTAATGATCATTTTGCTTTCCAAAATGGCGTAAAGGATTTCATAGTTATTACCAGAGATGGAAGAGTTATTAGCCATAATTTGCCAAAAGGAGTCAAGCCTATATTAAAAGAAAGTAAACTATCTCTTACATTTAAAGAGGAAGCTTTAATATCTAATATTGAAGGGCAAGGTGAAAAAGGCGGAGTTCTTGTTCATGCTCTAGGAGAAGATAAGGATATCATCCTAGAACAGCCGTTTTCTGGAGGACAGTACCTCAGCTGCGGGCAACTTTATATCAAAGTAGAATCACTTTTGAAAATGTTCGGCTTAAATCTAAAAGAATATAGAGATATTTCTCAAGATTCTTTAATGAAAAAAATAAAGGCAGTAGCAACTAATATGAGAACCTATGTTGAGATAAAGCCAATCAATGTAGGGGATAATAATACAATAAAAATGAGGCCAGCAATACAATTTGTCAGGACTATAGAAAACTTTATAAGTTTAAAAGGAATAAATACCGAGTACCTTTTAATCAATAGGGATGCTTCTAATGATAGAGAAGGCTATTGTCCAGTTAAGAGCATAGGAGATATTGAGTGGAATATCCCAATCGTCTATTCTATATTCAGACTCGATAATAATGGGAATTTACAAAAGAATTCTAAATTATTTTCCGAAACCGTTGCCTCATCTCCAACCATAGCCTTGAAAGCTAATGGGTTAAATAAAATATCCCCTGAAGATTTAGCAAAGTCATTAGGGTTCAAGGTTGTTGACCGAGAAGCCGGATGGATAACATATCGTGAAGATTATCGATATAGTTTAAATGATGTCGAACTCGTAATAGTCCCGCATGGTTTAACCGATGCAGATGTGGAGGGAGTACTTCAGGTTTCTAATAAAAATGATGATCCTAGATATGGATTAAATGAGACAGGCTATAGGCAAGTAGCTCAAGGAGCTAAAATACTTTGGAATAAATATTCAGCAAGAATTAGAGCAGGGCAACTTGTTTGTTATTATAGCGGCGTAAATAGAACCGTCCAGACTGCACAAGCATTTTTAGATTATGCTAAAAAGATATGCCCGGAGATTGTTATGGATATTAGGATCTCCGATGCGATTAGAATGAATTTTGGTGCTTGGGAAGGCACCAAAAAATCTCAGATTGATACAATTCTTTCTGAAGAGGAGAAGATTAGAGCTAAGAAATTTATCGGAAAGAATGCGTTTATTAGTTCCCGGGACGGTCAGAGTTTTATTGAATATCTATATGTCGTGAAAGAATTCCTAAATAGTCTACAAGAAAAGCATAGAGGCAAGACGGTTATCATATTCGGTCATGGAATTTTTATCAAGGCAGTTAGAATTATTTTGCGCACAGGTGGTATCATCTCTGATCCATATTTGGATTGGGATAAAGGCGCACGAAAGTCTTACAAGTTGGGGATGCCGCTAGTTATGAATGATTCTCAGTTGGAAAATGAAGGTAAGATAGAGATTGCTAATATTTGGCGTAAGAATATGGCTTACAGGCATTCATCGGAAGAATTAGCTGCTCATGCTGCAAAAATTCGTTTAGAAAGTTTGAAAATATGGCGTAGGCTTAAAGGTCCGCTTGCAGGATCTATGTCGGTGGTTGAGCTTTATACTGTTCTCTTTTTAGATTATCTCAACCCTGAGAATTTCCTTTTCAACCATCCTAAGAGGCTAAGGATTATTCCAAAAGGTTCTGCAGCAAGCACTTTATATGCCGCAGCGGCGCTTACTGGTTTTCTTGATCCGGAGAGAATAAGCAATATTGATAAGGCTGATTTGGAAATTGTACCCACTAGATTTACCCTTAGCGATGCTAGTCTTTATAAATTGGGTACTAGTCTAGAACAAGGAATCGGGCTCGCCTTATCTGGCAAAATTAAGAAAATCGATTTTCCTGTCTTAATTTTCTTATCGGATGGTTCTATGCAGTTAGGTATCGACCATCAAGCAAAATTTGCTGCTCACATGAAACTTAATAATCTCGCTGTGGTTATTGATATTAACTATTTACAGAATGCGTATAAAATTGAAGATGTCGACCCGACATTGATATATGATAGTTCCGGTTGTTTAGAAAGATTGAGCGCTTTATGGGAAGCTTATGGTTGGGAAGTCTTGGAAATTGATGGGCATGATTTTGAGCAAATTCATAGTGCTTATGAAAGAATTGGCCAAGGCGAGAAACCATTAGTTATTCTAGCAAGGACTATAAAAGGACGGGGAATCCCACAAATAGAAGGCAGTTTGGGTTATAGCCACAAATTCCCTTCCGAAGATGATTATCAAGATGCCCTAAACGCATTACAAGATGAGGTTAACAAATATCAGAAATTGGGATATAGCATAGAATATCCTGAATGGGTGTCGGCGCAAAAAATGGTATTTGATAATCAAAAACTTACATTGCCCGAGCTTAAGCTTTTTGGAGACCATGGTTTGATACCCATCGCAGATCCAGTATTATTACAGAAAACCCATTTAGAGAATATCCTTAGAATTTGGTTAGAAGAATCTATCTTGTTGAATCCTAATAAAATATTTGTTTTGAATACAGACAATCCATCTCCCTTTGACCTTACGACGCCCATAATGTCTCCGGATAATCATTCGTTTCTTATTTTTACCGGTATTAACGAGAGATTTGCCTTAAATCTAGCAGGTGGTATGTTCATTGAAGGATTGTTTCCTATCTATATCGGACCAGCAGCCCATATGCTTATTAATGCAGAGGACTGGAAAATGTTAGGCTTGGGTAAGCAAAATATCTTAGTTATTTCTAGATCAGCAGGATCGGATTTGAGTCATTGGGGACCAGGGCATTTAATTTATGAAGATATAGAGTTTTTTAAGAATCCGTGGTGTCAAGTCTTACAACCAGCCCATGCGTGGGATTTACTATTGATTCTTGAAAATTACTATAGGAAATACTCTAATGGGAAACCCACATATTTAAGGATGCAGGAGATTTATCCTTTTCAAATCCGGGCAGATTTGTTTGATACTGAGCAGAAACGTAGAAAAATATACGAGGATGGTTTTTATTTAGCTGACTCATTTGAAGAAAATGCTCCATCAGAGCCAGTTGTATTTATTGTTAGCGGTAAAACTGTTTTAGAAGCCCTAAAGGCAGGTCAAACTTTGCGTTCTATGGGGATATCTTTTAGAATATTCAATATCATAAATCTGTCTTCAATTAACAAAGAAGAGTTACAAAAATTAACAGCTGACGCTAATAGAATTGTTACTGCGATAGATGCTTTACCTCAGAGTCTTTCTTCGTTGATTTATGATACTTTACCAGATAAAAGGTCATGCGTTTTGGCATTTGGTATACGGGATGGCGGAGGGTATGAAGCCGAGGCGGATATTTTTTATAGAAATAAAATCAATGCCCAGAGTTTTGTTGCTTTATGTTTAAATTCCAGTAGCCCAGTCTCTATAAATATTTTTACCACCAAAGAACTTAAAGGGGAACTAGAGATATTAAAGGGGAGAAAGATTCATATTGATTATCAGAAAGATGTAGATGGGCCTCAGACTGCTGCTAGATTGGTTAAGGATGTTTTCCGACAAGTAGGAGTTATTCTTAAGGAGGCCAGCAAAGAATCTGAGGTTTGTGTTTGGATTGGCGAGAGTGACGAGTATATGCAATTTTATTTTATCATCTCCGATTGTTTAAATCCAGAAAAAAGCGTCAGATTTGAATGTGGGCCGCGCGAATTAACAGCATCAATCATGACAGCAGTTTGCCTGTTCTTCAAAGAAGAAGCAGCCACCCATTCTACAAATATTATGCAGCTTATTCTTCAACTCGATAGTACCAATAGGGAGCAAAGACAGCAGGCCGGGGACCTTCTTGTAGGACAGTCACAAGAAGCTATTAGGGAAATCTTGCGTTCTGTAAATGAAATTAATAGGGTAATAATGACAGCCGCGATTTCCGGCGATTTACAAAAGGCGATAGATGGCATGTTATTGTTAGGGCGTAGGATTGAGATATTAGGCCGCATAGGCAGCGTTGAAGGCATAGAAGCCATCTTAGACGCGTTGGCAGACTCGGCCGTTGCTTTTACAAACACAGGCTTAAAAGAGGCTGAAGCGCTTAATAAAATTGCCCTTAACGCAATCGTAAATATAGGCAAGCCCGCGGTTCCATACTTAAAAAAGCATATAAATGATTCACGCCGGCCCGTACGGCAAACAATCTCGTTAGCGCTTTCGCGCATAGAATCTGCCTCTTCACCAATTAGAGGCCTAAGTTATACCGAAACCCTGCTTGACGGCATTCGGATAATTAAAATAATAATTAATCCAAGCCATTTCAGGCTCAGGGCGTCAATTCAGGGAAATCTTAGTAACAAGATGCACTGGGATGGCCTTGAAGGTATTGTTTATGCGGGTAAAGAACCGCTTTTAGACATCAGCAGTCGTATTTGGAGTATTGATAATCATAAATCCAAGATGGCCCCCGGATTTATTGGAGTTGTTCCTTTCGGCAATATATTATGGCATCCATATTATGTTCTTTATCAAGATGGACGGGCTTATCACAGATACGGAGAAGAAACGAATATCGCGGCGCGCATGCGTTATCCCACTTTTGTGTTTTATAAAGACGGGACTTTTAAGTTTGAAGATACTGATTTTAACACCATAGATAGGGGTAATGTTCAAACAATTATAGGTACTAACTTGGCAATAATACGCGATAGCAGAGAGGCAGCCTTGCGGGATATCCATTTTGAAGACATACGGCATGTTTTTCGTTTCCCTATAATAAAGGTGAAGTCAGACTCTAAGAGCGCTTACGGCGGCGATATTGCTATCGGCCGCAAAATTATTTATGGAGATGAAGAGGCAAGAATGAAGGCTTACGCCGGCAGGCCTCTTGAAATTGAACTCAGCCAGTATGGCATTGATTATTTACAGGCTAAAAAAGCTATAGAGTTTGCCAGTTACCGGATGGTGGAAGACAGGAATAAAGTTTTTGCGCGCGGCGACGCATATTTAGATGCCAGACAGGGCATAGTTAATATTATATTCCAATATTCGCCATACCCGCAGTTTATTATGACTCGGGATGATGATTCTAATTTAGTATTTTACGCATTTGGCGGAAAATCAGGGCAGGAAGGCTTAACATTAGGCAGAATCCAAGATTATCTTATTACTGAAGGAGCCAAAGATGCGCTGGTGCTTTGTAACGGAAGCGATGTGTTTGTTGAGCTAAATGGCGCTACTATAATGCCAAGCTGGAACGGGAGGGATCGTTTTACTTCGTTGCTGTTTGTTTATCCTGAAGGAGTAAATAATTCTTTACCTGTTAATAATAAGAAAGTTCCGGTAGGTAGGTTAAAAGTTAAAACCAGTTCTCCTCTCGGCGCCCTTATATGTACTGAAGGAATTCAGCGGATACTGGCAAGTTCGCCAATAATAATGATACAAGATAATAATTTCCAGCAAGTCTTAAATCAGATAATCGGCTCTTCATCCCATCCTTCAAACGCACCGCCTGTAATAAGTATCAGCAGTTCTCCCCTCATCCACCGCATCGCTGTTCTCACCGGAGGCGGCCCAGCCTCAGGGCATAACGAGGTAATCTACTCCGTGGTCAAGCAAGCCTCAGAGTACGGCATTGACGTAATCGGCATACCTCAAGGATGGCTGGGCTTAGTTGACGAATCACTGTTAAAAGAGCATAAGGTGCTTACCTTAAGCGACGTAGAGCCTCACCGCTATGAAGGAGGGACTATCCTTGGCACCAGCCGCACTAATCCTTATCTCAGCAAAAAAGACCCCAAATACAATATAGAGAACTACAACAGCAAAGAAGCGGCCCTAAAGGCATTCCAGGATGATGAACTCAAAGCCAGCCAGCTCTTGCTTAATAACCTGCACAAGTTACACATAGATGCCTTGGTTACATGTGGCGGAGACGACACCAACTCCGTATCCTATATGCTCTTTAATCATACCGGCTTCCCGATCATCGGTATGCCTAAGACCATGGATAATGACATAGCTTTCCCTGAACCAGACGCAGACACCTACGGTTTTGACAGCTTCGTGAAAGCGGCAATTCCCATGGTGCAGGCAGGCATAATTGATGCCCAATCCACCAACCGTCTCTTACTGGTAGAAGTCTTTGGCCGTAACGCCGGTTTTGTGGCTATGGCCATAGGGGCAGCGGTAGGAGCTACCCGCACCTTGATTCCTGAAGAAGGTAAACTTGATATAGCCAACATTGCCCAGCAGATAGCCGCTTACCATAAAGAAAACAACTATTCTGTGGTTATCCTCTCTGAAGGTATCAAGGTCATCCGCGACTTTGCCGACAATAACCGTATCCTGGAAGCAGCTTTTAGCAATGATCCTTTAGCCAGGGCTGCCTATGAGATGGCGGCAAAGTCCGCACCTGACCAATTCGGCCATCCCAAGCTGCAGAATGCAGACATCATCATGGCCGCAGCCTTAAAGGCAGCCTTCAAAGAACACAAAGAAAGAATAGATATCAGCCGTTCAGGCAAGTTAGACTACCTTATCCGCTCCGCTCCCACCTCAGAGAAAGACCTCAACATGTGCCGCCTCCTGGGTGAATCCGCTGTAGAAATGCTCTTAGAAGGAGAAAAAGGAGCCATTGTCTACTACCACCAGGGCCAAGCTAAGACCTTAGCGCTTACTCCTAAATTAGGCGGCAGGACAGTTGACATAGAATCAGCCCATAGAGAAGAATACCTTAAGGCTAATCAGGCGTTTAAGATAATAACCAGCTCCCCACTTGGCTCCCTTGTCCGTACTGAAACAAGACAGTCAAGTTCTCCCTTTTCAAAAACCCTGCTCACTTTCTCTTTAACAGCCCTACTGTTTATATTTTCCTTCTTCCCCACCTCCGCCTTTGCCCACTACTTCAAGGACACCCCCCAGGGTAGGGTAGCGGTAGTGGAAGAATGGTCCTCAAAGGATCCCCAGGTAAACACCTTAGGCGGCATCGGCAAGGATATACTGGAAGCAAGAGGCGAAGAAGCCACCCTGGAAGCTCTTTACGGCAAAGACGGCAACAGTGGCATAGTAAGAGAGCTTAAGGATGTTAATAATCTTCCCACTGACTTAGTTTCCCCTGGCCAAGAAATCAAAGTGCCAGCAAAAGATGTCCCTGTAGCAAAAGAACAGCCAGCCCCTTCCCCTAAAGAAGAGATTAACGAGTCAGAGCGACAAGTTAAATCTCAAGATAAACAAGACAAGAAAGAAGCAAAAGAAGTGGCAGGCAAGCATAGAAGTTATCTTCTCTGGGCCTTGTTTGGCGGCGCTGTTATTTGCTTAGGTTCAGCATTCCTTCTGATATTGGGTAAGTTCAAGTCTAAGAAAAAAGTAACGCCGCCAGCAGAGAAAGAAAGTGGAAAGCTTTATACTCCAACTCCTACTGCAGACTGGTCCTCCAAGCTCGGCCTTCAGGAATCCGACCGCATCCATATGACCGGCCTGCAGCGTAAGCAGCGTAAACTACAGTCTCTGACCCCAGATGAGCAGTCAAAACAGCAGTTGGAGATCGGTGCAAACTTTCTGCCCTCCGCGCTCTTAACAGACCAGCAGCGCAAAGAAAAGCTCGGTGCCGAAGAATTTACCGTCATTGAAGAAGATACAGAAAATGCCTCTTTTGCCAAAGACAACGTAGCAGTTAGCTGCCATCCCATGGATGGAGGCTTAGGCACTGGCGTTGTCCGGGAAGACTACCTTGAGATTGATTTAGGGCGCCCCAAAGATGATCCTAAGACTAATCGGGCAAAGCTAGGGGCCAAGGCCACAGACCTTTTTATTGACTTTATCGCAAAAGGAAAAGACGCACAAGGTAATCCTGAAGATGTCCCGGTAAAAGTCTCTATTGCCGAAATCAAGTTCCTGCGTGTCATAAAGGATGCCCCGTTATTTAGCGAAGTAGTTTTCCAGCCGCTGGTAAATGACGACTCCGCGCCTTCCTACCATAAACTTTTAGACAGTGTTTACCTGGAAGATGTCATTGATAATACCGTCAGCGAAAAGAGGGCCTACAGGCAGGTCCTGGCAGAAAAGGGCATTAAGCTTGCTAAGGGCGACAATGATGAGGTGATGCTTTATCAGAAGGACTTACCTATTATAGATATCGAGACCGGGGAATTGACCGATAAGTTTACCGCACCCGGCGGCCATGGCCAGTGGGGGGTAAGGCTCTTATATGAGGCCTTAGGCTTCAGGCAGCCTGAAGGTGATAAGAAAAGCTATATCCGGGCCTTCTACAACGGCGACGGCATTGCCAACTTCCCGCCTGCCTCTGTCTTAGGCTGGATGGCCAGAAATAAGGTTCCCATCATTATGATCTCTACCACCAAGGCAGGGTTAGATAAGAAAGGCGGTCAGATTGGTATTCAGAGACTGCCTGACGGCAGCTTCCGTATACAGATGCTTGAGTTAGCCCAGGCCAAGAAGCCCGGCAAAGATCATGAAGAGCTTTTCTACTCTATCGGCCTGGAAGGAAATCCCAATATCCCGGGCAAAGATATCCTGGGTAAGGATCCCGAAAAAGACTATACCTACACCAACCAGCCAGGGGCTCAGTATTTTAACACCAATATCGCCTTGATTAACTACAGCGTGCTTGCTCCTATACTCCAGGAGCTAGCCAAAGAAGAAAACGTAGAGTTTGAAGGAGAAACCTTAAGCGGCAGAGAGCTCATTGAGCGCATCATTTCACCTGATTTGATTGAAAACGTCAAGGACAAGAAAGACGGCCGCAAATACACCCAGTTAGAAGGGGCTATCGGCTCAAGCCTACTTAATCTGAATGCCTTCCTGACCAGCCGCGGTAAGCCGATCCTTAGGGTGGTAAATGTACCTACCGATCTAAGGAGTGAGGTCTTTACCCCGGTAAAGAATGCCTTTGATTTCATCTTCCAGAACCTTTCTGATTACTATGTGGTAGACCAGGAAAACTGGACTCTACGCGACAGAAGCAAGGGCCAGGTGCCCCCCTTGGTGGACCTTAAAGAAGATAAATTCTACGCCAATGTCCATAACTGCATCAATGCCTTCGGCAAACTCGCGCTTATTAGCTTAGAGCATTTGAGCATTGAAGGCAGGGTGCAGCTAAAAGATGCTACCTTAAAGGGTGAAGTTAAGATAATCAGCAAATACCCAGAGGTATTTGACTTGAATTCCCCTGAATCCAGAAAGCAGCTTAATCAGGAAGGCGAGCAGCCGTTAATCCTTGAAGATATTAAAATTAACATTAGTGAAGATGGGAAAATGGACATAAGTGGTGCAAGTTCTCCTCTACGGGTTCCCTTGCAGCAAGTCCGCTCCAGCAGCCCGATAGATTTATTTACCATTAAAGATTTTGTATCCCAGCATCCGATTTTAACTGTTATTGCTGTTTATGTATCGTGGAAATTATTGAAATTGGTCGGTAAATGGCAGAGAACTATGGCAGCAATAATGCATTATCGGCTTAAACCGCAAGAACTTAAGTATTTAAAAAATAAGTACCCTACCTTTTTGCAAAATGAAGGGTATTACAGGAAGGTTCTTGATAGATTAGTGTGTGATAGAATAAACTCTGGAGATTGGGGTAAAGTTTTAAAGGGTGTAGAGGTTATTAATAGACGTTGGGAATATGTATATAATCCTCAAGAGTCCATCTCTTTCAAATATGTTATCAGCCGACCCGAACCCTATATGTCGAAACAGTTAGTTGTTAAGAAAATGACTTTCTATCCCCATTTTATAGAGCGTCTAAGTCTTCTTTATGAGGTATGGCCGGAAATGGCAGAGGAAATAATAGATGCAATGCTTACTCATGAAGAAGGCCACCTGCGTAACTATTACAAATTTATGGAAGGCAGTATATCGGGAAAATATCTGGACGAAAATGATGAAAAACTCGCCTTTGATCATCTTAAAAATGAAAAAGGAGAGAGGGCCATGGCCCTGACAACATGTTGGTTCCAGGCCTATATGAATCCTTCTTATGAGCTAGAGATGCACTCTCGGGAGTATTTCTCTGAGTTTAGGCCGATTTTCTTTACTTTAACCCCTCAGGTCTTGGATTTAATTTTAGGCATAGAAAGAGAATATCAAAAGAGATTGGCTTTATCTAGACTATCGAAAGAAGGGGGTGTCTCTAGTAGCCCCATTGTAACAAACGGCGATCTTTACGGCTACTTGTCGGCTCCACTCAAGACTATCAGCCCAGCCATTAATTACGATGTTAGTCCTGAAGAATACCAGGAACAGCTGAATAGGAATTTTGCGGATAAAGACGCCGAGACAGAAAAAGTCCTTAAGCTTTCGCAGGCCAAGCTAAACCGGCTGATGCAGAAAAACAGAATGGTTTTCTTGCCTACCTTGGAAAGAAACCGCGAGCATTCTGCGTTCATAAGCATTGATCTCGGAGACGCTATCGCATTAAATAGATACGCATTGGATATTCAGGGCATAGTTCTGCAAAGTATCGGGGATATAGACAAGATAAGGTTTAGTGATGTATCTAAGCTGCACGTCAGCTTAGTCAATAATACGATTGGCAATCAGACTGTAGATATCAGCAATAAGGCGCTAAGCACTCTTTATTTAGAACACATGGAGGCTTTTGCATCCCTTACTGCCTTTGATGTGAATATTTGCGGCCCACATCTTATGCCGCCCCTATCCATTGTGCTTGAGGTGAGAACTAATGCTCCTCAGCTTAAAGCTTTTAGAAAGCAAGCCCAGGAGATTTTGGACAGAACCGCCCCTCAAGAAGGCGTCATTGGATTCGTCCCTGATATCACCCATATATCCTTAGGTTATATTGTTGAGACACAGCGCAGAGAACTACAAGAGCTTTATCGACTCTTAGAACAGATAAAGAAAGACGCCGTGCCGTTTCCGGTGACCGCATCTCAGGTCCAGATAATCGCGTCAATTAATAAAATGATGGTAAATGATGGGGCAATAACAGTTACCTTGCCATGCTCCTCCAGCCCGCTGGAGAAGAAAGGCTCTTTTGTATCCAGCCTGAAGCGGACACTACGATCCCTGCTCAAGCAGGTCAGCAAGCTGCCCATAGATAAGATACTCAATTTAACTCCTTTAATCGGCTTAACCCTGTTGTTCAGCGCCTGTATTGTTATAGATAATGCCCCGCGGGATCCGGAAGTCGAAGCGCTTAAAGCCAAAGCGCTCAGGTACGGACTCCTCTTTGCGTTCGTTGTGGCGTTCTTACCTCTGTACCTAGCGCCTATTGATAGAGCTGTACGCTATATTGCGCGCTCTATTAAATCCCTGATGACCATAGAAAAGAAAGGTCCACCCGCTGCAACCCCTGGGCAAAAGACCCCCGCGGCAAGAGATAAGGATAAAGCTTCCTCCAACCCGGTATCCGTTATTAATAATGAAAATATTCCTTGTGTTATTTGTGGATCAAAAAATATCACTGTCCTCTTAGAGAGATATTTAAATGATCATTACTGCCGGTTAGTTAAATGCAATGAATGCGGTTTAGTTTGTGCCAACCCAATGCCTTCATTACAGCAATTAAGAAAAATCTATTCAGAGGGTTACTTCTTAAGTGCGAATCCGCACATTATAGGTTACAGAGATTATTTAGAAGAGAAAGATATAAGGATTAAAAATTACAGTTATCTTTTAAACATGTTAAATGAATTTAAAGCTCAAAAAGGCAGATTATTAGATATTGGCGCAGCTTTTGGCTATTTCCTGGTTGCCGCAAGAAACGCAGGCTGGCAGGTTATTGGCACGGAGATTTCTTCCTATGCCAGGGGTATGGCAAGAACTCTCTTTGATCTAGATATATTGCCTTTAGAAACTATAAAAACAGCGGGATTCCCCAGCAACACATTTGATGTAATTACGTTATTTGATGTGTTGGAGCATTTCTCTAATCCATTGGAAGAACTATTAGAAATAAACAGAGTTTTTAAAAAAGACGGTGTTCTTCTATTGAGGGTTCCTGTATTAGATGATCGTGGGCTAGAAGGCCCTATAGTGAAAGCCGGTCACTTATTTTATTTTACCATTCCCACGCTTGAACTCTTGCTTCGAAAAGCAAATTTTAAAGATTTAAGAATTTACGGTGATCCTTTTAATAGCGATATATCCCATGTAGTTATTGCTGGAAAAGTTTCGAAGAAAGCTTCTGCGCCGGCGACTCATAAAGAAAAATCCAGTTCTCCCTTGGGGGCGCTGCTGTGTACCCAATTGAAGCAGAAAGGTCGCTCCAGTCCTTCGACTCGCTATGCCAATAGGATGAATAGCTCGCTCAGGACTAATGGCGAGCGAAGCCGAACCACCAGCTCGCCGGTTATAATACTTCCCTCAAAGAGACAGCTTAAGAGTTTAACCTGGGGGTTCTACGTATTTGAAATCCCTGAATCCCAGGTAGGCGGCATTGCCGATGTTGCCATGGGCCTGCCCGAGGAAATAGTAAGGGCAGAGACCGGCGACGGAAGGCCGCACAGGGTATTCAGGGTTTCTCCTTATTATCAAGGCATGGAGGCCATGACCAATGGCGTTCCTCTTTCAAGCCTAAAGGAAGTCTGTCAGTATCGTATTCCTTATCAAGAAGGTATCGAGATTGTAGAGGTGTTTAAGCGAACGCTTGACAGCGGGATTACCGATTATTTCCTGGTAAACCCGATATTTAACCGCGCTTATGATAAGTCCGACCAGAATAATCCTGACGGCGCCATCAAAGAAATAGCCCTCTTTAATATGGCCTCTGCCATGCTGCTTATTTCAGGAGAGACAGCTGCGGATGTAATGTTTTTAGCTGACTGGCAGACAGGATTAGTTATCCCCTACCTTAGAGAAGAAGCCTTGTCTGAGTCGCGGGCAGCATTGAGAAGAATAGAGATCATGAAGGGCTTCCGAAAATTTAAGGCAGCTAGTTTGGTAGATGCTTTTATAAACAGAAGGTCGCTAGAGAAAATAGTGCCTATCTGCTGGATTAATAACGAGGCCTATCGCGGACAGTTCGCGATTACCGGAAAAGAAGATTTTGAAAAGAAGACCGGACTATTCGGCCAGGAGAATTTTGAATGGGCGCGTTGGACTACTCCGGGTCGGGAAGACGAAGTCTTTATGGTTATCCTAAAGCTGGCTGTGGAAAGCATTGCTGCCACAGGAGGAAGGATAGTTACGGTAAGCGATACTTATGCCAAGGAAATTATGGGACAAGACCTTTATGCCGGAGAGTATCCGGGGATGTTGCACGGAGTTTTAAGACGCACCAAGGTAACCGGGATCTTAAATGGCGTAAGTCTTAACTGGAGATATGTCCATGACATCAGGGAAAAAAGAGAGAAGAAATTAGCCCTGCAGGGAAGCCTGGGATTAGAGAGGGAAGGTTCAAGCAGGCTGGTCTTTATGGTAAGCCGGCTGGTGAGCCAAAAGGGTATATCCTTGTTTGTGGACGGCGCAAAACAGATAGCCTTTTTACTTAAGAGATATCCTAAAATGCAACTGGTTTTAGGGGGGCCGCCTGAAAAGTACTGGTTGAGCCGCTTGGAAGGACTCAAATCATTTTTACAATCAAAATTTCCGAAAAGGGTAAAAATAATTTTGGACTTCCTCCCCGCGGAAGGTTTAACCAAAGATCTTTTAATCGGCGGAGACATCAATCTGTTTCCTTCTCTATATGAGCCTTGCGGTACCGTAGGCAAAGCAGCCATTAATATGGATGTAACTATAGCTCGGTTGACCGGAGGTATTCGCGAGAGCGCAACGGAAGTAGATATTCTTAAAAATACAGGAAATGCCTTTACCTTCGAGGATTATACGCCCGAAGCACTTATTGAGGCCTGGCAAAGAGGTATGGATTTAAGCCTGGATGAAGAAGTATGGCAGGGTATACAGGAAGCTACCCCCCAGACAGTAATAACATGGGAAACGCAATTCCAGAAGTATGCCAGATTAATATATGAGGCGCGTAGGGCTAAAGGGCTGGAAGCCAGCTCGCCGCTGGCGGCCCCTGACAAGGCCGGATTATCCTGGATCCAGCGGCACGCGCCGCTTTTAAAAGATAAGATCATAGTAACCATTTCTATGGAGGGCAATATTCCTGAATTCGTCGGTAATATTGCCCAGGATGCCAATACCAAGGGCGGGTTAGGGGCGTATTTTGGAGATAAGCTTGAGGGTCTGGCTAAAATAGGCATGCAGGCCTTTGGCATACAGCCGGCATATTCCATTATGGAAAACGAAGGTAGAGGTGTAAAGCTGGCAGTGGATTATGAACAGCTTATTCGGCAAGGCATTGTCCAGAGGCTTCTTGATAAGAATGGCAATCCGATGGTGCTTTCTGTAACGAGCTGGTATGACAATAATAATGATAATGACAAGAACGGGCTTCATCAGGATCGCTGCGTAGAGATGCAAGTCCTTAAAGTCAATCGCGGAGGAACTCCGCTGTTTTTATTAGTCTGTCCCGAAGTTTTTGACGTGCTTTATACCACCAACAGGGTGCACCGTTTCACCCAGGAGATGGTTTTCGGAAAAGCTGTTTATCAGTTATTGACCAGGCTTAATATTGTCCCGGATATTCTGCATTTAAACGAAGCGCATACAGTAGTAGCCGCGGCTAAAATAAGAAGCGACGATAATTTTAAGAAGACCAGGGTCGTCTATACCAACCACACTGTTGTTCCTCCGGGAATGGAAATTTTCCGTGAAATAACCGAGCAAAAGATCGTCAACCGCATGATGTATTTAATCGATGAAAGTCACAAGCTTAATGAAAAATTCATCAAAAAGGGCATTGTTGATTTCTGTTATGCTGCCACTCAACTGGCAGATATCATTAACGCAGTCAGCGATGAGCATGCTCTCAACACTAGGAAGCTCTTTGAGAATGTATACAAAGAGCAGTACGGGGAGGAATTTGACAAGCAAGTTATCGCTATCTTAAACGGCTCAGGGGATTTCTGGCTGAGCGATGCTTTGGTGGTGATTCATAACACAGGAAGGCTGGCTACTAGAGAGGAAATTTGCAGCATCCATGAATCCTCAGAGAAAGAGGCCCTGGAAGAAATCAGGGTACGCACAGTTAGTTCCTATGATCCTGAAGGGATAAAGCTTGACCCCAACAAGCCGACCATTTGGGCAGTAAGAAGAATCGTAGACTATAAGAGTCAGTATCCTATGTTGCGGTTCCTGGTGCATCTTATCTGCGCTGACCGCGACAGGCACTTCACCAGGGATGAGCTTAAGAGGCTGTGGTTTAGGGATATAGGAGGCTTGGCTAATGCCTACCGATACAACCAATTAGGGTTGAGGGAAACAGTAGAGACTGTCCTTGACCGTCTTTTTATAGGCAGAGATGAAATTAATGGTTTGGGTGGGCAAATAGTGGTGGGTGGGCCTACCTTCGGCAGTTATTTGCAGGAGTGGGTAAGCGAATTTAAGAAATGGACTTATAATGTTGAGGATCTGCGCGGAAGATTCGTGTATGTCCCTTGGTCTGATGCCAAGTTGCTTAAGATGCAGGCAATCGGCGCAAATATCTGCGTTGATTTTCCCCCCTATGGCGATGAGGCTTGCGGAACTTCCCATCAAAGGACAGCGCTTAACGGAGGTATCGTTATTGCTATAAATGGCGCCGGCCCTGCGGAAATGATGTCGATGTCGGAAAAGATAAGGCGTTTTCTTTTTGGTCCCTATGTCATTCAGACCAAAGACGGACTGGTGAGTGATAATAAGGCCTTCTATAATTGCGCACCGCCAGACTTGTTTGGGAAGCTAGAGATGGTTACCGCGGATTTCTACGATAATAAAGAGGCGTATAAAGACGATATGTATAGTTTTTATCTGGCCTCCCAGAAAGTTACGGCCCAGGCCATGGAAGAGCGGTATACAGAGCAGGCTTATCTACCCTTAGTTGATAAGGCCGCCAGCTCTCCGGTGGGGGCGCTTGTAGGATTGCGGTTAGATATCAGAAGAGACCACGCCAGCGCATCATTACAAAGATATAACCATCAGCAAATTCTAACTCAAATAATCGGTTTTCCAGCTCATGCTATCCATGCTCCGCCTCTAGCTAGCAGCAGCCCGCTTGCATCCCAGGCCACAACTGCCCCCGCAAGCTCCCTGCTGCAGAGAATAGCAACATCTGCCTCAAAGCCCTTAGCCGTCTTTATTCTAACCGTCCTATTAACTATCTTTTCTTTCCTCCCCACCCCCGCCTTTGCCCACTACTTCAAGGATACCCCTCAGGGCAGGGTAGCGGTAGTAGAGGAATGGTCCTCTAAGGATCCCCAGGCAAACACCTTAAGCGGCATCGGAAAAGACATGCTGGAAGCAAGAGGCGAAGAAGCCACTCTGGAAGCCCTTTACGGCAAAGACGGCAACAGTGGTATAGTAAGAGAGCTTAAAGGTGCTAATAATCTTTCCACTGACCAAATTTATCCCGGCCAGGAACTTAAGTTACCAGCAGAAAATACCCCTATAGTAGAAGAACAAACAACTCCTTCTAAAGATCAAATTAACAAACCACAGGTCAAGCCTCAGGAAAAACCAACCAAGGAAGAACAAACCAAGGAAGCCCCAGCCAAGCGGAAAATCCATATCTTCTGGGCCGTAATCTCTGTCTTATTTACTGGTATCCTTATATACCTAGGCAAAATATTGCTCATTAAGATACTACGCAAAGTTAAACCCGCCCCAGCCCCTGCTGTTCAAACCCCCGATATCAAATTCGGCACCTCAGGTTGGCGCTGGGATGAATACAACGAATATACAAAAGACGGCGTATTCATGGATGACTGGTTCTTAAACGACTTCTATGCCGCCATACAGGCCTGCGCAGAGGAAATATTAAAGCAGGAACAGCTTAACCCCAAAAGAAAAGGCGTTATCATCAGTGGCGATACCCGCTCAGTAGGCCCCTACACCAACCTTGACCTGGTGGAGATGGCTACAGATTACTTAGGCAAGGCAGGAATATACGTAATCAAGCTGGAGCAGTATTGTCCTATTCCGGCAGTCTCCTGCCTGATCAGCCGCCTTAATGCCGCCGGTTCCATATACTTCACCGCTTCGCATAACCCGGGTAAGGGTTATTCTATTACCAAAGAAGACGGCTCTACCATGCAAATCAATAACGATGGCATAAAATTCAACCCTGCTGATTCCGGGCCCGCGGGAGAAGAAATCACCGGCCCCATAAACCAGCGCAGCAATGAATTAAGGAAGGCAAGCTTCGGCACCAGATGGTGGGAGGATATTATCAACCGGCAGGAAAGTGTTACGCCGCTGAGTTATTTATTTACTACGGCATCTATAGAATATATTGAATCTCTTAAAGAAGTCATTGATTTTGACATAATTAACAAGGCATTTAAGCAAGGGGATATAGATTATATTGTCATTGATACCAAGCACGGCGCAGCAGTGGATTATTACCGTGCTATTATTGAATATTTAGGATTAGAAGAAAGTAAGGATTTTGAGATCATCAACGCCGAACACGACTCAAGCTTTACCCAGCTGGTTGACCCTGAAAACAACATCTCTCGTCCTGACCGTCCAGAACCGGATGCCAAATACTCTAAGCATTTAATAACAAGAGTAAAAGAGCTCAGCAGCCAGGGTAAGAAAGTCATCGGTGTTGCCTGCGATGCTGATGCTGACAGGAATGGTATTGTAGACAGCACAGGCACCTTCCTTGACCCGAACATGACCTTAGCCATTATCTCAGAGTATGCCTTGCAGCAGGCCTTCATCAACTGGCTGGAACTTAAGTATCCGGAAAAACAGCTAGCCTGCGATGATTTTATAGAGACAGAAGACAGGCGGGAACAGTTCAAAGCCTTGACCCAGGAATTTATCGCAGAGCAGAATGTCGGACTAGCCAAGACTATACCCACATCCAACATGATCAATGCCATTGCCGCTATCTGGGGCTGCCGCCTTGAAGAGACCAAGGTAGGCTTTAAATGGTTCAGGCCCTACTTATTGCCTGGCTCTGAAAATCCAGTCCTGGTTGCCGGAGAAGAGTCCCAGGGTCTAAATATCCGCAGCCAGAGAGAAAACCCCAGGTATATAGTCCTGGAAAAAGACGCCCTGGTAGCCGGCTTAAAGATGCTGGAAATAGCCTCCAGGACCGGCCTTACTCCGCTACAATTATCCGATAAATTACAGGAAGGAATAGGCTACTTCGCCTATAACCGTGGCGGCGTAGACCTGCGCACTAAGACCGACCTGGATAAGATAGATACCTTAAAAGCTGCCCTAAAGAAACAACTAGATGCTTTAAAAGATAAGATATCCAAAAAAGAAACAACAGAAATCTCCGGCAAAGCCATTGCCCAGCCTATCTTTGATGACGGCTACAAGCTGGTATTTGCTGACGGCTCCTGGCTATGCATACGCTTCTCCGGTACAGAGCCCGTAGTAAGGCTATACACGGAAGCCAGCGGCAAGACACCCGAAGAAGCAGAAGCTACTCGCCAGGTTAACCAGAAGATCGGTGAAGAGCTATTGGAGTTAAAGAGTAGTGAGCAGCAAGAGGGGGAAGAAGATTCAATAGCTCTTGCCACCGATAGTTCTAATGTGTATAATAATAATATGGAAATGGATATTGCAAACGAAAAACAGCAAGGCGCTATTGTCGCCGAAAAACTCCGTACTCCGCTTAATACGGCTGATGAGTCAATGGCCAGCCATTTCTTGGAAGGCGGATATGGTCAGGTTGGTTATGGCGTACCTGATGGCGCAGCAGTGGATGGTTCACATACCTTTGATGAAGAGAGTATCCAGGGATATTATGCAGGTAAGGCCGGCAAACAGGCATTCTTAAAGACAGTAAATGCGTGGAAAGTTTTCTTTGCGAGTAGAGCAGAGAAATTAGGTAAGCGTATTATAATCATAATTAAGATCGGCATCGGAGGGCAACATACGCCATTTCAGGGTATTGCTAGCGGGATTGAAATAATTGATGCGACGACTGGTAAGATTATAGGCGAATATGAATTAGGCAAGGATTTTGAATCTGCTATAGCCAGCATATTAAAACAGTTTAACGCCGGTTGGGACCAAATTGCGGTTATTCCCAGCTCCAAATCAGGTTCCACTGATGAATCTATGATGGTATTCGTTGAGATCCTGTATGTTATTTTAAAACACATTGCGATGCAAAAAGGTATCAACGGAGAACAATTTGCCAACACCGTTTTAAATACGTTGCATGAAGTAAACTTTATAGATGGCAAAGAACGCGCAGGAAGAGATTTATTTAAGGGCTTTAACCTCAAGCTGATTAGCGATAAGATAGGCGTGGACGATAGTTTAGTTAAAGAAATATTCGGCATAGTCTTGGGTAATATGTTCTTTGAGACTACGGACAGGCCTGATCAGAGCCGGCTTTCCGCGTTTATCCGTAATTCCGGGTTGGATGAGGAATTAGGCGAAGATGCCCCGGGATTTGGGGCGATGTTTGATAATGTGGGCGGCCGCTGGACAGGCGACCTGCATATGATGGCGTTTCTGGCATTCCATAAGCTTAACGCCAAAAAATACTGGAAGAAGCGTTATAATGGCATAGTTAAGGTTGTTAAGGGAAAACATGCAGGGAATGTTTTAGGGAATAAAATACTTGATGAAATAATTACGGATATCGCATTAATTGTTCCGGACTGGCTATTCTGGTTCGGTAAGTCCTGTGAGCAGAATTTCAACGAAAGTATCTGGCAGCTAGGATTTGCCAATTTAGTAACCATTAAACAGAGCCATTGGGATATGCAGAAGAGGCATTATGAAAACAATCCTCACAAGCTGGTAATCAACCTATGTGGTATTTCTATCCCGGATACGTTTAATGTCTTTAAGGTAAAATTACCTAAGTTAGAGAAAGTTAATAAGCAGAAATTAGTAGGAATATTTGCGGAGCTTTTTACTACATTCTATGGTATGACCAATACCGTAGGCACTCGCCTTATCGCCCGCGCTTTAATAAAAGCAGGATTTACGGCTTCTGACGTTGATATGAATGATTTGGATAAGGACGCCACTAAAATTGTCCAGCAAAACCTTTTCTTACGGCAACCGTATGTAGAATTGGGTAAGGTCTTATTAGAGAAGAGACTAAAAGAATTACAGGAAGAAGAAGCTAAAAAAGCAGGAGCGATTGGAAAGGCATTAGAAGAGGTTAAGCGCTTGGCCAAAGAAGGAAAGCTTGAAATTAGTATCCCCGGTATGAACGCGCCTGCAAATATTAAGAACGTAGATGAGCTTGCGGAAGTAATGCGCCAGGCAATTAGTTTTGCTAAGACTAATAACCGCAAATTCGTGCCTTTCATTTACCTGGAAGGCGAGAGATTCTATGGCTTGAGAGATTATTTAACAGAATTAGGAATAGAATGGGTTATGCAAGGTACTGGCGACCAGCATATCAGTTATCAGCAGGTATTAGCCCAGCCGCAGAAATACCTGATGTTTATGATTTCTTTCGTTCCAGAACAGGCTCTCCCCGGCAGGCCGGCAATTGGTTTTGCCAAAGGTTATCTGAATAAGATCAGCCCCAATATGGTGCGGGATTATTTTGCCGAGGCTTCTTATAAGGCCCTGACTGAACTGCGTAAAGAAGAAGGCGGGAGAGGCCTATTCTTAAGATTAATTGATTCTGTCGATAATTATGACATGTTAAAAGACGCTATGAAGATAAGCACAGCAAAAGAATCTGAAAAAAGAGCTAATGCTGCTTATCCTTTAGCTGTTGATGCTGAGGCCCAAAAACAAGCCGAACAAAAATACGGCAAAGGGAAAGTTTTAACCGATATTAAAGTAACAGATTTTAGCCTGAAACAGCCCAAATCATTTTTGGATAACCACTACGAAGTTTTAAGACAAAGGCTAGAACAGCTAGAGCAACTCTTAGGCCGCGCGCCTCCGGAACTCGCTAATTGGACTCTTGTTATTACCACCGATTTATCCCTCACCCAAGACAATGTCGCTGCCTGCGATATCACCACAAAAACAGTCTATCTCCATCCATATTTCTTTAGTCTCCCTGAAGCCAAGCAATTAGAGATTCTCTACCATGAACTTATCAGCCACATTACAAAAGGCATAAGTGATGAGAAAACAGCAATACAGGATACAAAAGAGTTTGCTGAAAATGAGCTTGTTCTTAGTCGAATTATAGATTCTTTAGAGAAGATCATTAATTCCGACCCAGAATCTGATATTCCTACATTTCTTAGGGCTAAGACTGGTTGCAGGGATATAAATTGGATGAGGGCAGTGTTAGTAGCTAGCCGGGGTTTGAATAACTCCTCCAGTTCTCCGGTAAAGAAAGAAATACTTGCCGTTGAGACAACCAGAAGGACTTTCGTAAAGTTGTCGCTTGCCGCCGCCGGCGCATTAGAATTATTACCTATATCTGCCTGCTCAAGAGAAACTTCTTCTCGGAAAAATATCCCTCCCGGTCAAAGAATTCCCCAAAAAGCCATTCCCGTAAAGCAGTTATCAGGGATAAAATCTTCAGAAACTCCGGCTTCAAAGCCACAACCCGAAACCACCGTAGAGGAAGTTAAAGAGCTAACCACTGTCAGGCTCATTACTGGGGTTAATGGGCAATGGTTTGACCCTAAGGATAAACAGGGATATACCGTTTGGCTAAACGCCAGAGGCGGAGTAGGAGAGATGTTTGATTTATCCGGCGTTGTTGCTTTACGCATAACATTCCCCAAGGAAGCGGTCCATAGGAAATTCGTTGTCAGCCTGCTTCCCGTAGGAGAGAGTACGACTCTTTTCACGCCCGTAGGCTTAAATACCAATATTTATACTGTTCCCGAAAGCCGTGTTGTAGAAATTCCTATTTCAGAATTCCCGCTATCAAGGAAGGAATTGAAGAAGATACTACAAATTCGTATCCATTCCGGCTCAAGCGCAGGGGATATCCCATTATATCAGAGTCCGGATGAAGAGGTGAGATTTGGGAAGATAGAGGTAATCATCCCCACTAGACTGTTAAATCGCCCCTCAACCAGACGCGACCTTTTTGCAGAATTGTTCCTGGTAGGCATCCGTCGTAGTCTAGACCAGCCTATAGATTCAACGGTCGGCTCGTTGGTAGCTATGAATGGCCATAGCAGTTCGCCTCTAAAGAAATCCGCATCTTTGCCTCAAACAAACATAAGAAAAGTCAGCAAAAGTAATTTTCTAGAGAAATATCGCGGCATAGCTTACGACGAGGATGGATTCTATTATCGCGGTGAGAATGAAAAACCGGCGCAATTTGTAGATGTGCTTAATGAGGCCCTCCAGCAAATAAAAAGTATTATTCCGTTTCCTCTCGGCCCTCCTTTAGAAGTGAATGTGGTGTCTAATCTTGGCGTGCCGGCAGGTAAATATATCAGTCCTTCTCAAGAGGTGTCACTTGTATTCGATGAGCTCTATGTTGAGAGCCTGCTTGGTAATAGGTATTTTTATCCCCAGCTTACCGTAGCCATTTTATCGCTTTTAATCGCCCACGAATTAAAGCATACCGACGAATTCCGTTCTGGCTGGAGAGAGAAGATAGAAGAATATTCTATAATTTCAAGAATAGATATACCTGTTTACAGGAAATTAATTGCCCATCTGGGCCTTGAATTAAAAGCTCTCCTTAGAGTAAATTCTCTAGCTCATCTAAAAAGTTACATTACGGAATTAGAACAGCTAAGCAGCATGAATTCTATCAGCCGCTCGCTTAGGCTTATTAAATTAGTTAGAGATAATTACAAGCCTTTAGTTATAAAGAAGGTAAATCTAAAGGTGGCGAGAAATTCCATTCTTCAGGTAGTTGACCTTTTTGTGGCAGCTACTTTGTTTGGGATTTATTTGGTTTATCCTGGAGTAGCGTTACTTAAACCCGTCGTACTTTTCTTTACCTATTATATTACATCCTCATTTACTAAGGCGATAATGTCATTTGCGCAGGAAAAACAGCTGGTTAAATATATAATTAAACCAGCCGGCTTATTATTTTTATTCATAGAGAAAGCGCTTTCAAGGCCTTATTCCGTTCCCCTTATCTTCTTTGGTTCATTGACAGTTTTAAGCTTTATCCGTGGAGATATGAATGATGCGGCTCTATATACGATCTTTATGGGTTTCTCATGTTTATTCCCATTTTTATTCTCATCAGGAAAGATAGAAAACGTCAGCTCAGAGCTTTCTATAAAATGGGGAATTAAGCCTTTATCTAATGGGGAAAACGGAGCCCGTTCCAGCTCGCCACTAGGAGTGTTGCTGCGTAGTACCCGATTGAACTGTAACAGCCATCCCGAAGACAGCCAATCTATGTCTGCTTTTCAGGATGAAACGGGGATTACAAGTTCTTATCCGGGCATAATTACCCAGGATAGGCAAGCAAGGGGAATCGTTATAGATGAAATTGAATTTCTTTTACGCGCATTAAAAATCGATTTATCGAAGGATCAAACGGATAAGATTTGTAAATTTAAAATAGATGGAACTATAACCCAAGAATATGACGAAGCAGAAGACCTTTATTATAGAAAATTATTTTTTATTGGTTTTACACTTTTAGCTTGTTCAATATCTGCTATTATTTATCTTCTCATTTCTGTATCGTCGTCTATTATTCTTATCGGCATTTCCCTTGTCTTCCCCTTTATGTTGGCTTTTTTTGCTTACCGGTATGTTACGAATAAAAATCTTGGTCCAAATCAAATTGATAATTCATTTTATGTATCCGGGTTCGTAGAGTATAACGGGGGTTGCGCAATAACTATAAGAGGTTATAGAAATAGAAGAAATGAAAATGCTTATGGTGTTAAAGGATTGCGGAAAACAATAGCGCATGAGTTTATTCATATGCTGCGATTAGCGGGAATTATTAAAAGCGATGAATATGCAGTAACGGTTGAGGAACTTCGTGCTGCAGAGTTAAAAGATACTCATAGTTCGTATCAGAGAGATGGGATTATTAATAAAGGGAGAGAACTTCGTCGTTCTTCAATAACTTTACAAGAGGCCGTTATTTTAGCAAGAGAAGAGGCGAGTGGGCTGGATTTGGCTTCTCCTAATTGGCTTTTTATGGAAACTGGGGAGCAACTGCTTAAAGAAAATTATTCTTCTTACGTATTTGGAGCATATATAGCTGGTATCCTTTTGGAAATGGGGAATATTGTTGAAGCGTGGGAAATACTCCGTAGAGATTTACTGATGGTAAAGAATAGAAGGAGTCAACAAGTTAATTCGGACTCAGGTCGCTCCAGCTCGCCGGTAGAGGCAGAAACCGAGCATCCGGTGTTAACTGAGTTTAAATCAAGGATGCGCTGTGATGGGCTTGAGATTACAGGAGGAATGCAAATAATAAATAAATGGCCGACAACGCAATCTTCTCTCCTGTTGGAAGATGGAAATTCAATAGAATGGTATTTGTTTAGGATAAGTGACTCCAGATTTCATGAGATATTCGTAGATTTCGGAAGAGTAATTGGTTATGCAGGCGTCTCAATAACGGCGGATAACGAAGCAGGATTGCTTTTTAATGCTTTTTACCGAGGTAAAAAGATAACTTTTTGGCGGCAGGTTTATACGAAGAGAATAAGGGTTTTGTCGGAAGAATTAAGGAATTTAGGGTTTGGTATAGTTGATTTCGTTGTTCCTTATCATCAAGTTATCAGTAGTCCCCAACTGGATTTAAGAATTCATAAGTATTGTTCTGATAAAAAAAGGCCATATAGTACCTTGAAGGATGCTATCGCAAGGATTAATACAGCCATAGAAGCTGGCCAGCCTATTATTGATACTCAAGACATAGAAATGGCTACATATAGCGGTTTTCCAGGATATTTCTCTTTTGTCCCCGCAGCCAAATTCTATTTGAGAGAATTGCCTAAGGATTTCGGGATATTGTTTGAAACTAGGTCTGATAAAGATAAAACAGAGGTAGAATTAAGCCGGGAAGATGAAAGTATTATTCGGGCAATACTTGCGGTTAATAACGAAGTAAGAGAAATAGATATAATTAATTTTCTGTCGGGTAGAATGCTTAAGCTCGACTTATCTCTGGCTTCCAGCTCACCGGTAAGAATTTTGACGAGAGCCAAGGATGCCTTCTACGGAAAATTAGCGGACTCCAGGCGCAGCGAGGCGATTTCTTTATTGGCTAAAGCCAAAGAAGGTATTACATCAGCGAGAGTCAAGGTAAGTAATGAAGAATGGGAAAAATTAGCAATACAAGGATGCAAAGATATTTGGCAGGCAGCCACTGACTATAGAAAAGCCGCAAAGCTTTGCAAGCTAATAGGTAGCTATAGAAAGGCAAAATTATTAGAGCGCGCAGCTTCAATCCTAGAAAAAGAAGAAATTAGAGTCTGGGAGGCGCTTGTTTCCGGCAGAAGAAAACAGCCAAAACAACGGATAAACCTGGGCAAGGTTGTCTTAGGGCCTCTTGACACGGATCCCTCCATCATCATCCTTAAGTTTACGGATGAAGATGCCGCAGGGGCAAGCCAAGGTGAGCAAGGCCGGACCGCCAGCAGCCCCATTGCTACTATCTTACCTATGTTTTTTGCCGCAGGCATTGACTGGTTGGCTAAGGAAGGATTTTTGGGCCCCGAATTTACCCCGATTATGATCAACGGGCGGCCGCTTTCTGCTGATGATATACGTATCTGCGAAGAGCTGGGTGGGCAATACCGGGAAAGAATCGGAGATCCTAAGCGCTATATCCGTTATTGCCTACCCGTATTATTAGCTAAAACCAGGAACATGTCCAAGCTGCGCGCTTGGAACCAGGAGATAATAACCTGGATTAAAGACTATCAGTACACGTATCGACTCGGTAAGCCCAGCCTTTATGTCCGCAATTGCCTGCCTGTTTTATTAGACAGGGTTAGAGATATAGACGAGTTAAACGCCTGGAATAAGGCAATAATGAAGCTGATTCAGACCTACAAAGAAATGTTCTACAATCCTTATTATTATGTTAAGAATACGCTGCCTGTTTTATTATCCAGAGCCAAAGACATAGCTGAGCTGGATTCCTGGAGCGAAGAGATGATGAAGCTGCTGGAGGAATCTTGTCTTCACGGCTTCAAGTCCGTAGAAGATCGTCTGAATCAGCTTATCGCAAAAATCCGGGGAGATAATCCATCGGACAAAGGCAGCCGAACAGGCTCCGGTCCTTCGGCTTCTTCGCCTTTGGGCGCAGTAGTGCTCATAGAGGCAAGCCAGCGGGAGCGCGCCAGTTCGCCGGTGGTATTAAAAAATAGAACCGCCCCCGCATCAAATCCATCCTCTCCATATCCCGAGCTATTTATAACAAGACGATTCAGGGAGACCGATACCCAGTTTAACCGGCAGCTCTCAAGGACAATAAATAATAGAATTACCGAGAATAATGCCCGCGGCAGCACAACCAGGGTACTTTGGATTGGCCCGGGCAGGGGATATGAATTATATGAACTGCTATATTTAATTGATCATGAGTTTGGGTTTAGATCAGATGCCATAGAGCTCTTTGCGTTAGACAAACGGGATTTGCTGGAAAAAGACCGGGATAATTTATTGGATTTCTTTAAGAGGGAGATGAAAAAAGAATTATCACCCGAGGTAACCGCAGTTTATCTGGCGCGCGTAAAGCAGGCGCTGCACAGTATAGATTTGAACGAAGCAAACCCACCTTTTAGAGAAGGCTTCTTTGATGTTATCGTAGTGGGTCATGATGTAGGATTATATTTTAGGGATAAAGTAGCGATATATAACAAGCTTAAAAGAACATTAAAACAAGATGGAGTTGCTTTCGCCGACCTTTATCTTATTAAGCCGATAGAGCTTAAAGAAACAATTGGCCAGTGGGGGAGCGACTTTAATTTTCTTCCTTCCATAGGCTTACAGATAACTAATCATAACCCTTTGTTAATGATTCCCCTAGAATTTCTGAAGTCAAAGCAGATTGCGGTAACAGGCGACCCCATATTTGCAAGCTATTACAGTTTATCAGCCAGCTCGCCGGTAGAGGGAAAACCGGGGTTACTGCCGGGGTTAATCGTTGCTATTTCGCTGGCGGATGTAGGAGCAACGATAGTAGTAGCAAAGGATGGTGAGCAGGTACTTGAATATTCTGGTTCATTACTAAAAGTCATCGAACTGCTGCCGTATTTAAGGAACAGCGGAGCAGCAGGCATTTACCTCTACGGGGGTCTTTTTCCGCAGAGCGAACTCTCTAAACTGGTGCATACGCAGCCTGACCGCGGAGAGCATCTTATCCAGAGTGGTAATGCGTATGTGTTAGTAAAAGACTACCAAGGTAAAAGAATAGAGGTAAACGGTATTATCTTTGACGACATAAACGGCAATCCATTTTCGCATATAGGTATGCTGAAAGATATTACTAATCTGCGAAGCGGGTTAAACATAAATCCCAAGCTCTCCAGCGATAACGCAAGCAAGGATTTTAACAGGTTAATCAAGGCGGCAGCCAAGTTAGGGATGAAGGTATATGTTGATTTTATCCCCTGGCTTTCTCCGGATGCGGTGAATGGGAGAAATTATAAATTGACCTTCTATCGTGAGCTCGAATCCGATGCTTGGGAAAAGGCAAAGCGCGAACCAGCTTTCATCACTCAATTACTGCGAGATAATAGAACATGGGCGGCAGTAAAGATTACAGAACGTGGCACTGAGCGTCTAATCTTAGTAAAATTATGCCCATGGAATAGCGCTGACCAGGTCATGCTGAACTTCTGGCTGCCTGAAGTTCAGAATTATTTGGCTGCGGCAGCTATAAAGTTATACAAAAGAGGGGTGCGCGGCCTGCGTGCAGACCTGGCAGCATACATGCTCAATAGGAATATGCAGGATTTTGCCGGCTTAAGAGGGGATGCCGATTTAAGCGGTGAACCTTGGTCCAAGATTATCAGCAGGGTGAAGAAAAAGACCGACAATAATGACGCGATGACCTGGATCATGGAAGCTTATGAAAGAGACTATGATCATCCCGGAGTTCCCCTCCTGCTGAAACTAGGCCCTTCGGTGAAGGTATATTACAAAAACCTGCATGACGATTTCGTAAGATCCAATCCGGAATGGTTTTTTGGTTCATTGAAATTCGCATGGGAAAAGCGCGGCTATTACGTTATTTTTCCCACTATGTACGACGATATGTCTCTGGCCGGCCTGAGCGGTTCACGCGAGGGATTCCTGATGATACTTTTGGCCATGGCTTATCTTGGCGTACCGGTGATGATTGATCTGCGCGAGTGGTCAGGGCATCATGGGCAGATGATTACTATGCCCGGAGGGATAAATCAAGATACGCGCAAAGTCTGGCATCCGGTAGTCACAGAGAAAGAGCTGGAAATGCGCAAAGATTTCGGTGGATTCCAAAAGGCGTTGGCGGAAGGTCCGGTTAACAGGTTGATTAAAAACTTCTTTAATACGGTGTCAGGTAGCAGCCATAAAGACGTAGCCATATATTGGCAGGCTAATAATATCCAGGTCTGTTTTAGGGGGCAAGAAAAGGCTGAGACTTTTACCGTGGATATGAATTTTAAGTCCACGCATATTCCTTGTGAATGGTCTATCAGCGTGTCGCCTCGGAGCAATTGGATTAAAAAGCATGCGGGGGGATTAAACGAAAGATTGGAGGAATACGCGGTAAGTTTGAGCGGGCTGGAGGCTACGAGCAAGCTAGTAGAGGATGCGCGCAGGCTGATAGAGGAAGACCTAAGTTTATCCGAGGCAGCGAAAGAAGCAGAAAGAGAAAAATTAGAGGGAAGATTGGAGCTGTGCGGCATAGAGAACCTAATCTTATCCGAGGCGGATAAGATGGAGATTAAAACCCTCATAAATATAATTTATGATACGCTACATGCGAATAGCGCCGAGATTGAGAAAATAGCGAAAGGCGCGATACCCCCGGCAGAAGAAACAGCAATCTTAGAAAGAATACAGAAGAATATCCTGCAGTGTTTTACGAGAATAGAAGAATATATGCAGCCCGGCAAATTTAACAAAGAGGTGAGCGAAAAGGTGGCTGGGATTGTCGATGAGGCAAAGAGAGGGGTTCTTTTAGACTTAGAAAAATTAAAGACCAGCTCTCCGCTAAAAATTTTAGGCGTTCGTGAAAACGCTTACAAATCAAGGGACACCCTCCCGATTAGCAAAATGGGTGTCCCTGCTCTGGGTGGAAGGGTGTCCCTAGTTAAGGCATCTTCGCCGGTAGAGAGCGCAGATTATCGTCAGGCCGAGCCAGAAACTTCCGGGGATGCAGAGAAAGGAAATTTTTGCCATGAGCTGGAAACAATTAGACTTTTTGGAAGTTATCGCGATGTCTCTCTGGATCAGAATTTACCGGATAGCCCAAAGGGTCCGGATGATCGTACACTCATGGATTTACTCCCTTGCGAGGGGATAGATCCTTTTACGCTCGCAGCTCTTAGGGAATATTTTCGCAAAATGCTGGCTGACCTTGCCTGGCTTGCAGATATAAAGAAAAAATACTACAAACAAAAACCAGTAACTCTCAGCAATAGGCAATTACTTATTTTCACTCTCCTATGCAGGGCAATTATGGAGCCTTTTCTTGTGGGCCTCATAAAGAAAGAAGACATCTTGCGTAGTTGCCAGGTGCGAGAGGAGAAATTTATAAATGATCTTTCAGATTTGCTGGATTTAAGTTACGAGCGGGGGGAAACATTAACAGGATTAGAATTGAGTAAAATCTTCGGGATCCCTTCTGGAAGGAGTGGAATCTTGATGATAGAAAGCGTGGCAAGAAGAAAAGTAGGGTTGTTTGCTTTGTTAAAGCCCGGTTTATTCTCTTCTGACTTTTTTAGCGAGATGCCTTCCAATTCTTCGACTCCGTCCAGGATTGGCCCTAAGCGAGGCCAAAGGCCGGGTCGAACAACGGTCAGCTCGCCTTTACAGGACTCCCTGCCGGACTCCACACAGTCGCCGCTATATTTGCTCAATGCTCCTAAGCAGCCGGCAGGCTTATTGCCCGGCATTCCTAATCCGCCGGCAGGTTTACTATCCGATGTGCCCGAGGTTTTCAGGCTGGAATTTGATAAGCAGGATTTTTACCTCTTTATGCGTGAGGGCGACCACCGCAGGGTCTATGAAAAATTAGGGGCGCACTTAGCACGGCAGAAAGGTGAGAGGGGGATATATTTTGCGGTCTGGGCGCCTAATGCCCAGGATGTATCGGTAATCGGAGACTTCAATGGCTGGGATGATAATAGGCATCACATGGATAATAATGGCGGCATCTGGCACATCTTTATCCCGGGTGTGGATAAGGGCTGCCGCTACAAATACTGGATCAGAGGTCAGGACGGCTGGGGCCGGATGAAGATTGACCCCTATGCTTTCTTTAGCGAATTTCCCACCCAGGCTAATCTACACACTACCGCTTCTATTGTCTGGGATATTTCTTCCTTTGAATGGCAGGATCAAGATTGGATGTCTAAGAGAAAAGAAATACAGGCATTAGATAAGCCTATCTCGGTCTATGAATTGCATTTGGGATCCTGGCGCCGCCATAAGGACGGCAGCTGGCTGAATTACCGCGAACTTGCCCACGAATTAGTTGCCTACCTAAGAAATGAGGCTGAAGACTCCGGCCTGGAATACACCCACGTAGAATTAATGCCGGTAGCAGAGCATTTTTTCTATGGTTCCTGGGGTTACCAAAACAGCAACTACTTTGCGCCTACTTCCCGTTACGGCCGGCCAGAGGATTTTATGTATTTTGTAGACTACCTGCACCGGCATAATATTGGTGTAATTATTGACTGGGTCCCGGCGCACTTCGCCAAACTTAATGAGACAAAAGAATATGATCAGGGCTTGACTTATTTTGACGGCAGCGAACTCTATTCACACGATAATCCGCAGGAGGGCGACCATCCGGACTGGGGAACCAGGATATTCAATTACGGCCGCCACGAAGTCAGAAGTTTTCTTATCAGCAACGCCTTGTTCTGGCTGGATAAATACCATATTGACGGCTTACGGGTGGACGCGGTTGCCTCTATGATTTACCGCGACTATAGCCGTAAACCTGGCGAATGGGTAACCAACGAAGACGGCGACAACGAAAACTGGAAGGCCATAAGGTTTCTCCAGATGTTTAACATTGCCGCATACGCAGAATATCCGGGAATTCTGACTATTGCCGAAGAGTCGACAAATTGGCCGGGGGTTTCCCGGTCTATTGACATAGAAAGGCTTGAGAAAGAGAAAAGGCTTGAGAAAGAGGGAAGGCTTGAGAAAAAGGATCGGGTAAAAGAGTTGGGTTTTTCCATGAAGTGGGGCATGGGCTGGATGCATGATGTCCTGAAATTCTTTGCCCGAAATCCGGAGCATCGCAGCTATCACCTTGGCGAGGTTACTTTCTATCTCTTGTATGCATTTACGGAGAATTTTATCCTGGCATTATCCCACGATGAGGTAGTACACGGCAAGGGTTCTATAAAGAATAAGATGCCGCCGAAAGATGCCTGGCAGCAGTTTGCTAACATTAGACTTTTATTAGCACTGCAGTATCTCATGCCAGGCAAAAAACATGATTTTATGGGCATGGAATTTGCCGCGCATAAAGAATGGAACCATGATGATCAGCTAGACTGGTACCTTTTGCAGTACCCGTTGCATTCTTCTCTAAAGCATTTTGTCCGCGAGTTGAATATATTTTACCGCGATAACCCAGCATTGTATGAGATTGATTTTGATTCCCGCGGTTTTGACTGGATTGACTGCAGCGATGGAGATAATACTATAATCAGCTTTATCCGTCAGGGCTATTGTGCCGAACAGCCCTTAGTGGGAGTTTTTAACTTTACTCCGGTGGTACGGCGCAACTACCGTATCGGCTTGCCTTTTGGAGAAACATGGAAAGAGGTTTTTAACAGTGATTCCGAAGTTTATGGCGGCAGCAACGTAGGTAATCCGGGAGTAATTCAGGCAGAAAATATCCCCATGCATCAGCGTGGCCACTCAGTATACCTTACCTTGCCTCCTTTGGGCATGACGGTATTAAAAAGAAGATCCAGTGAAGTGGACGCCTCCAGCTCGCCGATGCTTGGCAAGATCAGAGAAGAAGGAATCGCCGAAATGATAACAGCAGGCTTTAAGCGGCCATCTAAGTCTGGGATTAGCAGGGTAATAAGCGCGAGGGTCGTTAAGCAGTATACTTTACCTGACAGAAAGCCCCGCCCGATTGAGCAGCTGGCCGGAGAAATAGTCCACATTGCTGCCTTGGTGGCTCCATATATCCTGCGTTTTATAGCAAATAACGGAATAGATTTTAACCAACTTAGAGCTAATGAAGAAGCATCTATCAGAATGAGCCACCTCCTTATCAATTTCTTCCGGAATAACCCGTCATTCAATGGGGAGATTGTAATAGGAGAAAAGCAGAGATATGGTATCCCGGCTATCATGAGCTTAGGGAAAAAATTTGGCAGAGGTATAATAAGATTGCTTTTAGCCGCTGATGTTCTTGAACAATCCGGGAATCTGGTTGATACTAATGCGGGGTCTTTAACTTCGGTAATAATGATAATGGAAAAGAGAAGATTATCTGTTTGTCCGGATGACCCCTATATGGATAAAATGGTTATCGGCAGGACCGAGCAAGAGATAGAGTTAAGATTGGATATGAGCGAAAATGAATTGATAGAAACTTTATGCTCCGGATACGGAGTTACTAAGGATAATCTGGCCTTTGCGATTTTATTTAGAGACAGGCACAAGCCCCTGATTGATAAATTGATAGAATTGGGGATTAAGGTTGAGACCAAGGATTTTATAAAAATGAGAGAAAAAGTCAAGCAGGATCGCGTTTATAAAAACGGAAACCTTTATCTTTTAGACAACGGCGATCTAATTCCGTTCATCGGCTTGCTTACCGGAAAGATACATTGTTTGTTGGGAGTAGGTAAGCCTGCCGAAGGAGAAATCCTCAGTAATTTAATAGGTATGTTAGGCGGCAAGATGTACCGTAGAGTAGCCAGCTATGAATCGTTAACAGGGGATAAATCAATTGACTTATTTTCTGACCGGCAGCGGTTTAGTCCTATAGAAAAGGCGTTTTTAAGAAGCGCGAACCTCATTGACCCGCAATTATCCCTCAGACAGGGGCAGCAATCATGGGACAGGGTTTGTAGAGAGTCAAGGCCTAAAGACGGAGTTTTTGCCGCGGCCTTTGTAAAAGATTGTATCTGGGATGAGCATATCAAAGGGGTAAGGATTGACAAAAAGACCGGAGAAATTAAAGTAATGGTGTTTTTAGCCGGCGCCTCAGGTGAAGCAAAGCTTGTTGAGATAACCTATGAATCCGAAATAGGGTTGTTACAAAATAAGATTAATAAGAGTGTCAAGAACGATACCCGGCAAGCCGAACTCTTCTTTCGTCTTTCTCTGCAGTATCTCCGCTTTGGTTTGTTTGGACATGCTATCAGAGCCATTAAACAAGCGCGTAAATTTCCAGTTACCGAAGAACTAAAAAATAAATATCAGTCTGTCTTATATGAAATCCAAGCGAACCTAAGCCTGGTCAGAACAGAAAAGAAATTTGTCATAACCAAAGCAATCCGCCATCTCAATTATACGCTAAAATTTAATCCTGTTAATCCTTTTGCCCGGAATCTGCTGCGTAAGATATATAATTCTATGGCTGATTATCAGCGCAGAGAAGGAGATGCTACCGGTGAGGCAAAATACTTTGTTTTAGCGCGGAGAAATTACCGCAAGGCTTTAAAATATTTTCCTCCTAAAAAAGACAGATCTGAGCGAGAGAGTTTTGAATACGGCTTAGTGGAATTGCAGGTTAGGGAGATGTGGATTAAACAGAATCCGGAGGATACCCAGGGATATTTTTATAATTTAGGCCAGATCTATATGGAAGAAGCGCAGCTATATCGGGATTCAGGCTTTAATCACAGGGCAATCACTTATTTTGGTAAAGCCATGGAGGCCTGGAGACAGGCAGGCGGATTTTCCGGGATGTTTCCTTTGACCACCAAGCTTGAGATGGCACGGTATTATGAGCATGAACTCAGATATGAAGAGGCGATGCAGGCATATCTTGATTTGTTAATCTTTGAGAGGACCTTGAGATTATATGCATCGGATCTGAAGGATGAAGAATTTGATGGAGAAACTGAAGAATCCTTCGGGAAGGGGCTTTATTTATTATATCATAAGAAGGCCCTTGCTAAATATATTATCTGCCTGCTTTTACTGCATAATATCGAGCTAAAGGGCAAAGAGGCGGCGGAAGAGAGCTTAAATCAACTTATAAATACAAAATTGTTATTCGTCTCTAAAGGTGCCATCTGGTTTAAAAAAGACAAGAAGGCAAGAAAAAGAAAGTTGTATGATTTAAACGATGAGGCGTATCTGGCGCCGGAAAAAATCGCCTCTTTTGTTAAGGCATTTTCTCTGGATAAAATCGGCAAGAAAAGCAGCGCCAGCTCGCCGGTGGATGCCGGGAAGGCTGTTAGTGGACGTAGTATTATGATTGAGCGTTATAAAGATATCGCAAAAGAAGGGTGGGGTAAATCTGGGGTGGGAACCTTTTCCGCCCTCTATCCTAATTTTAGGAAATCTATAGCTGAAAGGATTGGCGAGGGCAAAAAGATTCTTTCTATTGGTTGCGGCTTTTGCGAACTGGAAGAGGTTTTAAGTAAAAAAAATATCGTTATAGGCTTGGATATTAGTTTTGAGATGATTAACGCAGCCCGCCTTAAGATGATTAATACAACTTGCATTGGGATGCTTAAGGCCGGCCGCTTTGAGATGTTTAAGGCTGGCCGCGATGAATTTAGTTTACCGAATTTGTTCGTAGGCGAAGGGGGACATCTTCCTTTTCAGAACGGCAGTTTCAACGCAGTTGTATTTTCTGAGTCCCTAGGCCATATGATGTCTATGGATTCGGCCCTGGAAGAGGCAAACTATGTATTGGTGGCGGGAGGGGAGTTATTTATTACTACCTATCCACCTACATCCAAAAATGGATTGTTTGAGCTGAGCAATAATTATTTTAGATTATACAAGGAGGGGTTGGTTGAGATTATCAAATCAAAAGGATTTACGGTCAGAGATGAAGATGTAAGAGAAGAATTTTGGTTTGCTCCAAAGGGCTCAACAATCGTTCTTAACGGAAGCACTATTTTTATCAGAGCGACCAAGAATATTGTATCACCAAATATAAATATGGCATGCACGGTGACGGTTACAAAGCGTTTAGCAGATGGAATAGCAAGGTCCAGCTCACCGCTGAATATAAATTCGGAACCGCTGATTTACGTTCAGCTCCACTGGTACATATGGAAATTGAAAAACTCTGCTTCTTACATCGTCCGCGCGAATGCAGCTAAAATCTTAGGTAACATCGGCTTTGGTCACGAGAGAGTAATTAAGTTATTGATCAGAGCTTTATCCGATTTTTCTTCTGAAGTCCGCGCTAAGGCAGCCAGGGCCTTAGGCAGGCTTAGGGCTGCGGAAGCAGCAGATTTTCTAATTAACGCTTTGGATGATCTATTCTGGGTGGTCCGTTTAGCCGCGGTCATAGCCTTAGGCAGGTTAGGCGAGACAAAAGCAATCGAGCGCCTGCTTGAGCTTTTAGCCAATGATTCAGACCATAGAGTTTTTAAAGCTACGGACATAGTTTTAAAGAGATTAGGCGCTAGTGAAGAGCAGCTACAAGCCGGATACCTTAAAGCCTTAACCAGCCCATATCCTGATATCCGCGCGGAAGCAGCTAAAGCCTTAGGTAATCTTGGTGCTGCGGAAGCAAAATGCCCCCTAAAAGATATTTTAGCTCATGATCCAAGCAGACGTGTCCGTAAAACTGCAGGTTTAGCCTTATTTAAAATAATCATTGTAACTAGCAGCTCGCCCGTAATTTTTAGCGAAGAAGCATACCAGGAGGCGCTTACCCGTGTTCCTCGGTTTGCGTTTGATCCGGGCAACCCCACCCTAATATTTTCATTTCTCAAGAATCCGGTTTCCGTAAAAGATGTTCGGCGCCTATTTAATTTACTGCGCATGCCAGGCCGTTTAAGAAAAGACAAGTTGCTTTTCAGAAAAACCATTATTCAGCGCCTATTTAATTTCCTGCGCGTGCCAGGTTTATTTAAAAGAATTATTTTCAAGAAGTCCGATGCAATGCTAATTTTTGTTAATAAACATTCAGATATTCTACGAGTAGAAACAACTCCTTATCATTGGGGATGGGTGCCCAGAATAATAGCCATATGTTCCAGAGGGCATATTATTGAGAATACTCTTACGGGAATGGGAAAGAAAGTGCGTAAACATGATATTATTACGTATTGCATCTCAACAAATATTAAAGCAGTCCTTGATTCCGCCTTAAAATTGCTTAAGAAAGCAAGATCTGTAATTTTGGTAACTCATCCTTTGCATGTGTTAAGAGTAAGGGCTGCAGCCAAAAGCTGTTATAAGCGTATACATTTTATAAGTTACGATATCCCTTCTTCATTTTATCTTGATGTTTCTAAGTTGATTGGTGACCAAACACAATTACAGGATTTGTTAAGAGAGGCCGTAGAAGAACTGGAGAAGATAAAGATAGGCATAGAGAATGGGAGTATAGATGCACGACTGATAAATCCTCGTGAATTCTCTTATTTGAGTAGAATTTTTGTTCCGGTATCTTCCAGCAGCCCGATTAGCGCTGATGCTGCAGCCAAAACTCCTTCTAGTTCGCCAATTATGGCTATTCTTCAAGTACAGTGGCATATATGTAGATTGAGGAGTGATAAATTTTATGTCCGCGCACGCGCAGTCATCGCTCTAAGTAAGCTTGGCGGCAGGAGAGCGCTACGGCATTTGATCAAAGCCTTAAATGACCAATCTTGGGTCGTTCGTAAGTTCGCGTGCGCAGCTTTAGGCATATTTGGGAATCAGAGAGCGATTGGGCCTTTACAAAATGCTTTAACTGACCCAAACCAGAATGTCAGCTTAGCCGCAACTAAGGCTTTGGCAAGAATACTCTATGCCACTCTAGGTATGGCAAACGCAAGGGATTTTGTAAACCATGGAGGCATAAGGGGCTCGCCTTCCAGTCCGCAGGGGATTATCCATCGTATTATCCGTAAAATAGCCCGCATATTTTTCATCAGTCTTTTTCTCGCTTTTATCATACCTATAATGTCAGCTACATCACTCGCCCAAGAAAAAGGTTTCGCAACTCCCTACGATTACGTTTGGGAAGGTCTAACTCTCTGCGAAAAACGAAATCCTGATTATGAAACAGCGATTGGAATGTTTACCAGGGCTATTGAACTTGATCCAGCCTGTCTTGACGCATATGAGGCCCGTGGATATATCTACTTCAATCGCGGAGAATATAAAGAGGCGATAGTTGATTTTAACAAGGTTATAGAATTTAATCCAAGGTATACTGTAGTGTATAACGACCGTGGGCGCGCTTTTTATTATCTTGAAAGATATAAAGAAGCAGCGGCTGATTTTACTACGGTTATTAAACTTAAACCAAACTCTGTTAATGCATATATCGGCCGCGGGGCCGCCTGTTATTACCTTGGTAAATATGAAGAAGCGAGAGCTGATTTTTGTGAGGCGTTTAAACTCAACCCAAAAAATACTAATGTGCGCGAATGGATGGAGCTTGTTAATAAAAAAATTGGTGTAAAGAAACAAAGTCTTCCTTTTGACCGTTCGACTCCATCTAAAATACCTCCGTTTTGCTCTTCCAGCCCTATCGACTCCGGCTTTATAAAGGAATACGAGAACAATATAAAAGACAGGATTATGGCAGATTTGCCTCGTTCTCTCGCTGAACATTTTGGCATAAGCGAAGAGAAGATTTCTTTAGCCATAGATGGTGTTGGAGTCAAATATTTAGGAGAAGGGATAGAAGAACGCGTAGTTTGTTACGTGGTTATTAAAGAAAGGCCATATTTCATAAAAACCGCAAGGCCCGGAGAACAGGAAGTACCCGGCTCCAATACCCTAAAAGCCCTATACCTGCCTAATCCAAATACTGAATTCGTGATGGGCTCAGATTACAACTATTACGTGTCTGTTTATATGGGCAATGTGAACTTTACTACAAGCCCAGCCGACAATCTCAAAGAAAGAACATTCAGGGAATCTTATGCCTATCAACTTGGCAAAATGGCGGCGGCAGCCTTTATAATAGGCTTAGCAGATAGAAACCTTGCTAACTCTGTAGCCTTTATGCGCGGCAATATAATCTGTGAGATTGTCAATGTTGATTTGACCACATCTTTTACTTATCTAGATAAGGAGCCGCTTGATGCCCTTACTGAACAGATAGCTTTATTAAAAGAGGCTATCGTAACCTTAAAAGAAAACGGTCTTGGCGAATATGTCAAGACCTTTAAGGCAGACTATCTGGCTGGATTTAAAGAACAGATATATGAAACCTGGCTCTTGTTAAATTCAGATAAGATAGGTATTGAGTTATCCCTATCAAAAGCAACTGGCAGGTGGCGGGAAGTTTTGACTCGTATTAAGACTGCTAAAGGACAGTTGCATTTATTAAGCTGGCAGATATCCGTTGCTGTTGTTTTTTCTGACCCAGCCGCATCCAGCCCATTGAATCAAACATCCAAGGATAAAATCGGCGCGGTGGTTAAAACAGTCGGCGATATTGTCAATTTCTATTATGCTAAATTTGTTGTTTGTTTGGTGGGCATAGACCTGGCAATTCAATTTTTAATTATGCGCCTGTGGGATAAACCAATACATACCGAGTGGTATTATGAGGATATCCCTACTGGAATATTTACTGAAATTAATGGTTTTGATTTAGGCTTCCTTCCATGCTTCCATGCTTCTAATACGTTGGATATATTCTACAAACTAATAGTTTCTCTGCCGTTTACTTTCTGTATGCTTTATTTTGCATACAACAAGATCAATGCTTATAAATCTACAAGATTAAGGCTCAGTTTATCCGCCGCCGGAATTTTAAGCAGCGCAATTTCGCTTATAACCGGTAGTGGCATATTGGGTATATTTTATCTGCCGTTTACTTTCTGCATGTTTTATTTTATCAATGCTTCTAAATCTATAAAATTGGGGCTTAGTTTAGCAACCGCCGGCATTTTAAGCAGTGCAATTTCGCTTATAACCGGTGGTGGAAAATTGGATTACTTGGTAGTGCCTGATCGCTATGGCGTGGCTTCCTGGGCAACAAATCTTGCCGATATATTGTGGTATTCAGGACTGTGCATTACCGCTTTATCTTTAGCCGTATCTTTTATTACATTCATATTAAAATATACAATAGAGAAGGTTACTCCGGTAGATGTTACTGCTGTTGGTTCTAGTAGAGAGGGATCTAAAAAAGGCGCTTCTCCGGCTGGCCCTGTTTCCTCCAGCCCGCTGGGCCGCTCTCTCAGAGACACATTCGGCACGGTGGTGAGAAATCTATCCGAGAATTCCTCCAGCTTGGTCCATTTAAAAGACATTGCCACAAAAGGATTAATTCGTGCAGGTCCGGCACGGATACTCAAGAATGTAATTGCCTTAGCGGCATTAGTAATTATCGGGCTGTTAACTCTATTCGCTGCTCCAACCTTAGTTAATAATGCCTCGGCAGTTGAATATAAAGATCAGGCTGAAGTCAGAGAAGTATCTCCTTCCCAGATAGAAATCCCCATACGTATTATCTACTCTAATCACAGAACAGAAGCAGACTTTAACACATTGGTTCCTGCTTTGGACGAGGCGTTTAAGGCTGCCAAAGATAAGAACCAGAAAATCCTGTTGTTCCTGGAGGAGTGTGTTTTTCCAAGCGAGTCAGCAAGAGAGGACTTCAAAAAGATATGCCCTGGCTGGGATATTGATAAAGTTATTAATGATCCTGTAGATCGGGAGCACTTTGAAGAAGCTTACTTATCGTATTTAAAAGATGAACAAGAATACGTCCGAACACTGTGCAGTTCCACAGATTGGCTCAAGGATTATAAAGAAAATACAGACTTTGCCACAGCTCTATTACGTTATATTACAGAGAAAATAAACAGCGGAGAATATGAAATTCAAATTTATCTTGAAACTCCGCCATTTGAATATATTTTGCATGTTCTACAATATTCAACATTAGAGTACTCTGCTGATGTCAAGCTTAGGGATGAGGATTTATTTAAGGATATAAAACAAATATTAGTAACTTCTTCCGACAACAATAGTGTCATTATTATCAGAGGGGAGCTTCATACCTATCTGGGTAAATTGTTTGAGGAAAACGGATATAAAGTTAATTATTCAAACGGAGAAGGTTACGAAAATCTTGTTAAATGTTTTGAAATTATTGGAAAAATGCAGAAAGATCATGATATATCTGCGCCATCTGTCGCCTATACTCAAGAGATTAAGACCTGCGAAGGCCATGATGCGGATTATTGGATGATGCAACTTACAGATGAGCTGCCGTTTACTCGTAAAGATGCTGCCAGAGCCTTAGGTGAAATAGGCGATCCAAGGGCAGTGCCGGCCTTGATAGAAGTTCTTAAAAAAGACAATAACTGTTTTATAGTATCCGCAGCTATCAAAGCCCTTGGTAAAATAGGCGACCCGAGCGCAGTTCCAGTATTGATTGAAGCCTTGGAAAACAGTGATAGCGGTATAAGGAAATCCGCTGCCAGGGCCCTTAAAAAACTTGGTTGGGAACCTCAAAATCAAGAAGAACAAATAAAATACTTTTTTTCCATAAGGGATTGGGATGCTTTGGTTAAAATTGGTAAACCAGCAATAGAATTATTAGAAAACAAGGGCTTGAGCGACGGTGACTTTAAAATAAGCATTCCAGCTCTTGAGACTCTTAGAAAAATCGACCCTGATTGGCGGCCGACAGGAGATTTTTCTTTGGCTCCCCAAGAGAAAGACGCAAGCGATTATATTTTTATAGTAGTCGTGGGAGCTGGCGTATTTATAATCATTATAGGTTTCTCTGTGCTGGCCTGGATGCGCCTATCAGAGTTGAAAGCTGCTGAAAAAGAAAAGCGCGGAGAACAACAAGAAACCAGCTTTATCGGCGGCACTACCTTTATTAATATTGAAGAGCGTAAACGTGCTTCATCTCCGCTAAGCAGTAAACAGCAGTACCAGCAGTGGACCGATGAACTTGAAGAGGCAAAATCAAGCTGGAAACTATTTGAGATTGTCAGAAATATCGGAGAAAGCCTTCTTGATAACTCCGAGCTTCTGGAGCCGGTTATTAGTGTCTTTCTTTGGGCAAAGTTAAATATGGCTCAAGCACAGTCAAATATGATTGGGGAGAGGCTTGCCGGATACATTAAGCAACTGTTTTATCATAAATCCGATTTTAAGCCAACTTTCAAGCAACTAAGTTTTCTTATTAGTATCTTTTCTCAATTAAATTTAAGCGATGATACCCGAAAAAGCATTGGCGAAGCCATTGAGCAGGTTTTTATCAATAATCCCGATATTTTAACCCCGGTTTTCGTTTGGGTGAGCTGGAAAAACTCGGCTAGGGTGCGGAATGGGGCTGCTTATTTAATTAAACAGGCTATTAACAGAAATCCTGAGAGCCTTATGCCTGTATTTATTTTAGGGCTAAGTGATCCCGATGTCAGGAAAAGTCCATACCTTCGAGATATTGAGAAAAGAATACTAAGGGAAGGCAAGGGCAGAGGCGCCTCATCTCCGGTAATCTGTGTTTGGCAGCAACTAAGAGGCCGGATTAAGGCTCTTGAACAGGCAAGCTCGAACTGGGAACAGTATCAGATTGCTATAGAGATTGAGGATGACCTTATTGATAATGTCAATCTTCTAACCCCAATTCTTAATGTTATTCTCCGGACAAAATCGAATATTATCCAAGAATGGCTTGTTGAGGTTATTGAACAAACGTTTCGCGACAAAGCCGAATTTAAAGTGGCCTCCAAGCAGCTAGGGATCATTATTAATATATTTATCAAAGCAGGTTCAGATGATATTCAGGAGAGGCTTGCCGGTACTATTGAACGGATTCTTTGCAACAATCCAGACCTTAGGTTAACCCAAAAGCAGTTTGATAATCTGGTTGCCGTATTTGTTCAGACAGGTTCAGAGAGCATACGACAAAAACTTGCCGGTGTTTTTGACCAGGCGCTTAGCAATGAGCCTGAAATTATACCAATTATCGTTCAAGATAGGCTTATTGGTGTTTTTGCAGATAAGCCCTGCAATAATACTGATCTTAAACCGACCTTTGAGCAGCTGGATATCTTCGTTACTACCCTTATCCAAACACAGTCACACAATATCCGGCACAGGATTGGTTGTATTATTAAGCATATACTTCGCGGCGATCCCGATATTTTAATCCCGGGTCTTGCCGCTTTTAAACAGGCATATCCATATAAGTGTGTTGATGCCCAAGAGGAATTTATTATTGCTGTTGGAAGAGCTATTAGCAGCACCCCTAAACTTTTAAATCTCGCGCTTGTTGCTATTGTCGAGACAGACTCGGATAAGGTTAGATATTGGCTTGCCCGTGCCATTAAAAATGCCCATAATTATAATACTGATTTTAAACTAACTTATGAACAGGTAAATATTCTTCGTATGGCTCTTGACCGGGCAGGCTCGGATATAGCCAGAGTTGAAATTGCCGATACTATTGGAAAAGCCTTTAGCAGAAACCCCGGGTTTAAGCCAAATCTAGAACTGTTAGATACTTTTGTTACTGTTATTAGCCGTGTAGATTTAAATGCTGCCGAGAGGGTTACGTATGCTTTTTTAAGGCTCCTGGTTAATAAGCCGGTTCTTTTAACTCCGCTTATTGCCGTCCATACCCAGACAGGCTTAGCAGATAATGTTTGGAAGAATCTTACTTATTTTCTTATGCATGTTCTTATCTGTGACCCAAATCTCTTAGGTCCAATCCATATTATTCTTTCTCGGCCTGGCTCGGATGAGGCCTTGTATTGGTTTTCCGGAATTATTGAACAGGCTATTCTTAATGAGCCCGATATCTTAATCTCCATCCTTATTATGCTTACTTGGGCAGATTCGTATAGTTTACGGGAGGGGTTTACTTACGCCATTGAACAGGCACTTGGCAGAAGCTCCCAAAGGCTTATGCCCGTATTTATATCGGGGTTGGATGATCCTGAAGTCAGGATAGGCCAAGACACCAAAGAAAGGATATTTACGTATTTAGCATCTAAAGGTATCTATCCTCAAGCAGAAAAAGGCGAAGCAATGAACACTTCGTCTCCGCTGGAGCGTTCCAACTCACCTGTAACAATCCTCTCTAATTTACGGACTTTATGGATCCGCCTTCAAATTGAATGGCATGGATCAAGGCTATGGTATAGCTCAAGACTAAAGAGAAGCTACAATCCTTATATCTGCATACGCGCAGTCAGAGCTTTAGACAAACTTGGAGATCCGGGAGCAGTTGAATATCTGGGTATGGCTTTAATTAGTCCAAATGGGGAGGTCTGTATAGGCGCAGCCGAAGCATTAGGTAATATTGGCGCCCCAGAAGCAATCCCGTTCTTGATCGATGCTTTATTACGTGATGATTCAGATTCTGATGTCTGCGAAGCGTTAGCCAAAGCCTTACTAAAAATCAACCTTACCTCTAAAAAAGCTGTTATAAGAGCTTTTAAAAAGTTAAGGCAGAAGGATATTGAAGTTTTAATAATAATTCTTACCCGAAACGGAGTAATGCCGCTAGCAGAGTTATTCTTAAATTCCGGCCGCCGCGAATTAGAAGAAGTGGCAAGAGAGTGGGCACCAAAACACAGATACGTTATTAAAGAAGATCCGGTTACCAGACATTGGTCATTGAAACCTTCGGCCTCAAGCCCGCTAACCAGTGATTCAAAGGGAGTAGAAGCCCTTGGAAAAGAAATCAGTCCTATAATTTCCAGCTCGCCGGTGGGTTATGGCCCTATAAGGAGAGAGCGGATAGAAAGCTATGGGGAATTTATCCGTTCAATGGGGCTCACAGCGGAAGATATCCAGAGTCTTCCTCCTAATTTAAGGCAGGTATTCTATAAGCTGAAAGATATAATTGCGGAGGCCCGCGCTATTATTTATTCTATAGAAGATATAGAAGATATTAAAGTTGAAATTGAGCAAGAAAAAGGCATGCCCAAGAATCTCACAGATAAAATAAATGAAATTAGCAAGAGATTGAACTTGGGTGGAGTTAGATATCATACAAAGAAAGAGATAAAAGCTAAATTAGCCGAAGTAAGTAATGCTTTACCCGGCCAAACTTCAATTATTAAGGAGTTGTTGAGGTTGATTAGCCTCTTAGGGGAGAGATTGAGCAAATTAGAGCGGCAAATAGTTTTATTTAACCTGCGTACTGCTCAGGGCTTGGATAAGCACAGAGCCGATATTTCAAAAGGGCTCCCAGTTTCTTATTTTTCTCCCCAAGAAACCGCCGTTATATCTGCTAACCGAGAATTTCGTCTATGGAAGGAACAGGATAGAGAGTCACAATTACCCGAAAGGATAATCAAATATCTTCAGGTATGTTTGAGTTTTCGTGTCAGAGCCCCTCCTGCGTTGAGAGATATAAATGCTATCCTTGACGATCCCCAAGTAACAAAACTGATTGATATGCTTCTTGGTTTTGACCCCGAGTTTGATGCGCTGTCCATCCTCGAGAGATCCGCAACAGTTATTAAGATTGCCAAAGAGAACAAAATCAGCGACGATGAAAGATATATCTTTCATCTTATCAGCTTTACTCCTAGAGAATATTACTTTAGGCAAAATGTCCCTCTTCAGGTAAGAGAATATATTGCTGGGCGTATTGAGAAGGATTATGGGATAGCATTACTTAATCCTGAGACTAGGCTGGAGATTGAATTTTCCGGGGATGGAACAGAAGAAGGAGTATTTTTAAAAGCATGCTCTCTTGATGAAATAACAACTAGTGAAAGAGGAGTACCATTTTATTCGATACCCAATAAGAGGCAATTGGCAAAATGGTTTAAAGATACCTTTGGGGAATTAAAGTCAATCAAAGATAATAAAGAATACCGGGAAGCTCTAGCAATTTATAATAATTATCGTAGACATAGGATCCTTCAAGGAAGAATATATGAACTCAAAAAACAGATTTATCGAATTACGTATAAAACCTTATCTGGAAAGACTGAATCCGTAAATTTCATTTTCTATAAAGATACTAAAACCGGTGTATTTTGTTCCAGCAGTTCCAGTAATTCTGCTTCTTCGCCAATAGCCTCGCCGCGCATAGCACAGCTGTTCCCAGGGTCAATCAAAGACGGCCACCAAATAGTTTTGACCAGAGAACAATTTGTGCGATGGCTGTTATGTGAGCCAAGCGGTATTTCTTATAAACTGAAGGCAGAATGGGGTAAAGCCATAGAAGAGTTTTCGTTATTTTTTGCTGATGATTATACCCGTGACCACTGCGCCAGGGTTTTTGCTTATGCTTGGCAGATAATTGAAGAACTCCGCCGTCAGGTAAATAGAAAGAGAGAAAACGGAATAATAAGTCCTGGCAGAATAAATATAGACGTTAATTCATTGTTAATTGCTGCCCTTCTCCATGATATAGGAAAATTACAAATCCCGACAGACATACTATGCAAGCCAAGCCGTTTGAGTGACGAAGAATTCAAGATTATACAGAGGCATCCCATCATTGGTTCGCAGATGCTTAGTTTCCTTGGGGAGATGGTTGCCAGAATGGTAAAAGAGCACCATGAAAATTATGATGGCAGCGGTTACTATGGCTTAAGATATGAAGAAAAATGCCTGGGTTCTTCAATTATCAGGGTCGCGGATACACTTGATGCCATGTTAAATGAAAGGCCCTATCAAAAATCCCATCTTTTAAGAGATGCCATCAGTGAAATTATAAATTACAGCGGCACCCGGTTTAATCCTGCGGTAGTAAAAATGCTCTCCCACCTTTACGAAACAGGTAGGCTTTTTCATTTAGTAATAACAGATGGAAACGCCAAAACGCTCTCCGTGGCTGGCCAAGACAAAAATCCCGCAGTAAGCGGCCGGGTTCACTTTGAACGGTTGATTGCTGAACTTGAAGGTGCGCAATCAGCTTGGAATAAGCAGTTAACTATTATAGATATCGAGCAAGTCCTTATTAATAACCCTAATATATTGGTTTTGGCTCTTATCGCCTTTGGTTATGCAAAGGCATATAGTATACAGGATGGGCTTATTAATTCCATAGAGCAGTCTATTAAGCGTGCCCCAGGCAGGTTAATACCCGCATTCATCTCAGGATTAAATAATCCCTATCTTAGAAGAAAACAAGAAATCAAGGCAAGGATTCTTAATTACCTGTTAGCTAGCTCTATCTACCCCCATCGTCATTTACCCGGTTGCAATCAGCCTGAATGGGCAGCTATTCTCGCCAGTATACCGGAAGACCTATCCATGCCGTTGCTTACAGCGGATAATAATAAAGCCTATTTAGGCATCCTGCTTGCTGAAGACGATAAGGATGCCTTTAAGAAAGCCGCGTTTATAAAACTACAGGCCTACAAGAATCATATCAGAAAAACACTAGGTAAGGAATTAGGAGAAAGCCTGCCAGGGCAAGGGTCTTTATACAGCGGCAGGTTTAGTTTGCCTTGGAAAGACTTTGTCATAGATATGAATGACCGTGCTCAAGAAATAAGCACCTCATCTCCGGTAACGATACCGCTTAATACCGGATCAAGCCCGTTGATAGTAGCGCCAATAGAGCATCATCGGCAGGCGGCGGCCTTAATCCAGCAATACGCGCCAAAAAGAAAAGTTCCGGTGTTAATATTTGATTATCATTATGACGGAGGTTGGTTTTTGCATGAGGCGATAGACCCTAATCCAAATGATTTTAACTGGATAGACTTCATAAAAAGCAGGGTTGGGCAAATATATCTCTTCAGGCCATCCTGGGCAAAAGCAGAAGATTTACGCGGTTATCTAGATAGCGATGTCAAAGTGTTATATGATCCAGAAGGATTGGACTTACGCGGCCAGGAAGTAATTATTACCGTTGAGTATGATTATTTCTCGGTGAAGCTGCTTATTGATGGCACCCCCAATATTAAGAACAGGCCGGTTCCCGCCGAAATAAAAAGCAGGGCAGATCAGATAATGAGGGTCGTGAAGGAGAAAGAGCTTCGGCCATACCTATTTATTCCCTGCGAGGGGCTCGAGTATATTTATAAGAAGGACGCTTCGGAAATTACCGAGAGCTTGTTCAGTGCTTTTTACCGAAATTTTCCTACTGCCTCTTCGCCTTGCGGCTCCAACTCGCCGGTATTTTCTGGCGTCGCTTCTTTAACCGTCGGCCAGTTGCTTAAACCTCAGGGATGTATTGCCGCGAAAGATAATATGCGTATACCGGTTTCCATGGTGCGTTTACCTATAGTGGAAGTCGGCGCATTAGATAGAGCAACAAAAGAGAAATTAGCCGTAAGTCTCCAGCGTTGGCTTGATTACAAAGGCAGGTATCCCGCGGTACACATTCCAGACGTATGCTTATTCATTGCTTTTCTAAAAGGAGAGCAGAAAGAAGGTGAAGAGATATTCCGGGCACTCTTGGAAAAAGAATCGCAGTTGTATTGCGCAATATCTTATCGTAATTCCCAATTGGAGACAGAAGGCTGGGTCCACATTAATATAAGTGACCGCAGCCGGATGAGTACCACAGTAATTAGGCCGGCACTTATGGAGATAGCTCCATGGAACAGAGGTGATACTGCCGCAACTCCTTATTTTAGCGGAGTAGGCACGCAATTAAGAACTTTTGGTATCAGACTATTACTTGAAGGTATGGAAGGCCATCGTGATCCATTTATCTACGGATGTATTCAAACCCTGGGTTTCCGCAGCGAAAAGGAAGATGTGTTTTCAGAGGGTGTTGATCAGGGATATATTGAGGAATACTTTGGGGGCGCAAAATATACCGAACAAGAAGGCATAGATCAATATGGTTGTCTGGAAGAATGCCTTTGCCGTTTGCCGGTGACTCCGCTCAGGACTGATGATGAGCGAAGTCAAGCCAGCAGCAGCTCGCCGGTGACAGATTTTACCCGCAGTAAAGATTTTAAGACTGCACGTGTATTAGATAGGATTAAGAATGAATTGGTTGATCTTGATGTCAGGCTCCATAGCAGCGAAACAGGCAATTTTGAGGCCCTGCGGCAGGAGTTGCGGACGTGGCTTGATTATAAAGATGGAAATCGGCAATTCGATACTTTTAAAACCGAGGAGGGGCAAATACGCCGGATCCCGTTTTTGCGAGACATCGTAACAAAGATTGTCAACGATGGCTTTGCCCCGAACGAAGTAATTATCGGAATATGGGATAACAATAATAAGCTCATCGCGTTCCAAAGAGCTGTAATGGAATTCCATAAGAAAGATCCTTTACGATTAAGAAGAACTCTTGCGATAGCAACTGCTGCGGCGCCATTTGTCCGTAAAACAAAACAATATGATACCGGCACGTTAATAATGGCTTTATTTAAAGCCGGCATATTATTTAACAGAATGTACGGTATACAGGTGATGCGTGGTACTACAGTCAATAAAGAAATTCTAAACCATCTTGTTAAACACGGTGCCCGAATATCTAAAACGATATTTAAAGGAGAGCCATGTTACATTTATGTTTTGCAAAGTATGCAGGTAAATACATATCTGAAATTTTGCAACCGGGTGGAGAAACTTTATGATAGCGGTAAATTTATCGATTATTTTAGGTTGATTCCGGAAGGAAATAATGATGAATTACCGATTCCACAAGCAATGGCTCATATCAGAATACGCTTAGGGCAAGGATCAAGAGCTAATATAGGAGGCTTGGGCAAAGACGCAGTTAGTTTACAAAGGGTTTTAAATTTAGAAGAATTTAACCACAGGGCTATTGATAGGCTCATTTTTACCGATGAATCATTTACTAGGGCCGGATTGCGGGGGGACTTGAAGGGGCCAAAGTTTAGAGATGGATTTGTTCTTCAGCTCTACAAGGAATCTCCATTTTTGTTTTCGGTGGTAGACAAACAAAGAGGAATAATAGGTATAGATGCTGCCCTTGAGAGAATAAGGCCGCTTGCTTTCAGAAGAATATTGATAGCGGTAGGCATTCAGCATTACCTGAGGGAAATATTCAGTAAAGACTGCCTCAGGGATATTATCAAAGAAGATATTAAGCATACTTTTTATAACTTAAGAGAGCTATCTGAGAAAGAAGAAGCTAATTTTTATGTATTAATTGATAGATATATAAAAGAGTTAAAAAGTCTATTTGCCGAGGATGCTCTCTACTTGAAAGAAATGGTTGAGAAGCGTAAGAACTTAGAGCCGTGGGAATACGATACAATTTATGAAAGATATCATGGTTCACGTCTTTTTGGTAGGCAGTTTAATGAAAAAAATGATAAAGAATCAGTTGAGGCAATTAACTATTATCTTGATAAGGCTCTTAATACTTTAAAGCAGGGATTTAATATAGTTTTGGAGAATCGGTTAAGCAAGGGAGCGATTGCAGTTGTAGTGGGATTTGGTAAAAATTACCTGGAACCGCTTGTTATTGCTCAGCGTTTTCGGAGAATAGAAAAGATTTATGCAATAGAGATTTACCAGGAATTCATTGATAATGCTAAAGATAAACTCACCGATTATGAAAATCTGCGTTTTTTAGGATTAGACCCCAAGTTAACGAAGAAGATAGAGTTTGTTCTGGCTAATATTGAAGATTTAGAGGAGAAATCTTTTGAAGGAGGAAAAATAAGTTCTGATTCTGTAGATGTTGTTTTCGCTTTCGGGACATTGGACCCATACGTTATGTCATCTGGGGGATGTGCTCCGGATATGTTTGAGAAACTTACCCATCCGGATTACTTTAATAGTCTTTTTGATACCAAACTATATAGAGCCACGAAAGAAATCTATAGGATTTTAAGAAAGAGAGGCGACAGAAAAGGAATTCTATTATCCATCTCAGACCATAACCAAAACGATGTTCTCTCTTTTATAAACATTATAAACAGCTTAGAATTTGATAAAGTTACGGATGATAGAGAGGAAATTGTTATCGCGCTGGTACATGAATCTGTCGAAAAAGGAGGCGAGGCCTGTGGCTCCAGTCCATTGGCGCCTGGGTGCGTCAGCTCGCCGCTAAAGGACAAGAAGCGGCTGATGGAATTTGCCAAGTACTTGAAAGAACAATTTCACGGCCGGCAGATAGAGACAAAAGACGGCTCAGGTAATTATACCCTGGTTGCAGAAATCCCAAATTCCAAATTGCCTGCAATTAGCGTTGACCTAAAGAGGGCTGACGGAGTGATTTCTAAGAGTGTTTTTAGCTGTGTTGTTCATGCAACGTATTTGATAATTACGATTAACCTGGGAAAGGCCGAGTTTGAGAACGCGGCGGATTTGACATTAAAGGGCAAGGGATTGGGTTCCCAAATATATAAAATCTTAGGCGCAGCATTGCCCAGAGGCAAGCGGATTGATAACTATATTGGCAATAAAGAGACAAGGACTGCACTATTTAGAGATTATAAAGTAACCAAAGACCAGGTACTCCGGATAAAAGATAATTTCAAGGTAGTTGAAGGAGAGCCAGGAGAAGGAGAGGTGTCTTTACAGGTTGTTATTGAGGAAACGCTAGTAGGCCGTCTTCTTAGGAGAGGTGGTTTTGGAGAGTACCAAATATATACTGTGGAAAGAGAACAAGAGGGGGTTGAGGCGTTATTCACGCTCATTAAGGATGCAGAAGACTACTGGTTGTGGAGCCAGGTAGACGTTTTTAGGTTGACGTCTACAAAATTATGCGAAGGAGCCCCGAGTGATAGAGGCAGTTCTCCTCTTAAGCGCGAGGAGATGCTGTCTCTGCAGGCAGAGGATCCCTTCGTAACTTATCTCAAAAAAGAAGGGCTAGATCAATATACCAATCTCATCCCGTTACTCACTGATGAGGTAAAAGAAATTTTACTTAACGATCCGGCAGCCAGGCCGGTATTTCTGCAAGTGCTCCACAGGGAATCCGGTGATGCGGGGGCTCTGGAGAGAGGAAATCTCGACATTCTGAAGGGTATTTTGCGTGAAGATGCGCTTAAAATAGTAATGGAACTTATTGATTCAAAGGCTTATTTCCTGGCAGGAAAGGCAAAGATGGCTAATAAACTGGCGGAAAAAGGCCAGATAGTTATCGGGATTACCGATCGTGTCTCTTCATACACTATTAATAATTATAAGTGTGCAAACGGAAGAAGATGCTACATTCCTTTACCCGGAGGATATTTTTTCTCCATTAAAGGTTCGGGGTATTTTGCCGAAGACGGCAAGACGCTTGAGTTTAGGAATGTGGATTCCATTTATGGTGTCGTTACAGAGTCTGAGGCCGAAGAGGTGGTGGATTTAAGGACGATTGATCCTAAAGAATCCCATCTAGCTATTTATTTGGGCAAGCGGCGACTTAAGAAATTGCCTGACGGTAAAGGTAATTTAAACCCCGTAGAGGATAATTATTATCCGTGGGATTCATTGGGCAGACCGATCAATGTTTTTTACTTAACTCAAGATTACCATCGCTTAGACAAGCTTCCCCAGATTATCGCTACCGGGGGCTTAGGTTTTCTCCTGGAAAGGATGTCGCGTGTCTTCGGCAAAAAAATAACTTTCCCCGAGCTTATGTTATTGATAGCTAAAAGGATGGGCGAAACCGCGGCCTATATACAAAATCATAAGTGGTATCATTGGACCCTGCATGCCCAGGACGTTGATTTTACAAGTACATTCCATGATTTAGAAGAGCTTTTGGATAAAAAGCGGTATGTAAGAAAGCTACAGCAGTTTTACTCTTCCGATGGAGAAATGCGTTGTTTCTTGGAGCAGGATTTGGATTTAGCAGGAATTCGTAATACGGTTGAGATATTCACTAGTATGTTAACGAGCAAATTCTTGCAAGATAAGCTGGATTCATTATTTCCCCCTCCGGACGATTTATTTACGAAATTATTTGGAAGTTATTTCCGGCACTTGGGCGATGATTATTTAAAGTTATACAACGATGAAGTAATCAGACGTATCTTTGAAAAAGGACCCATCGCATATAATGCTGAGGCACCCTGGTTTAATAATAACAGAGAGATGCTAATGAAGCTGATGGACAAGTCGCTTCAAGAAGAAAAGAAGCACAGGGGTCGTCTTGCCTCTTCGCCGATTAACCTGGGAGGGTCTTTCCCTAAATACCGTAGCTCAAGCCCGTTGGCCGACGAGGGTAATAATGGTTTGCTGGTGCCCAGAACAGATCTAAACAGCCAGGGGACACCCTTCTTCAGAGCTCCTGAATCAACCCCAAGAAGAGTGTCCCCTTCTGTGAGTGATGCCAGCTCGCCGGTAATGGCGCAGAATCTTTCCTTAGCTACTGTCAGAGCAATCCCTGATAAAGTTCAGCAAGCAATAACCCTTGCCTATATGGTTTGGGTATGGGTAAAGTCAGGCACTATAGATGCAGATGAGGCTTACCGCATATTGGCTGAAGCCTCAGCCGCTGTTATGCCAATCCGCGATGACCTCGGGAAATCCAAAGCCCTTGTCTATATTACTAAGGTATGGATAAAGCTAGGTAGAAAAGATAAGGCCTTAGCTACTGTCAGAGCAATCCCTGATAAAGTTCAGCAAGCAATAACCCTTGCCTATATGGTTTGGGTATGGGTAAAGTCAGGCACTATAGATGCAGATGAGGCTTACCGCATATTGGCTGAAGC
>JBAZKC010000002.1:0-385813 GCA_041651035.1 Candidatus Omnitrophota bacterium
TTGAAGGCGCGGTTACTGCCGGAGGAGACCTTACCGCAGGCGATGACCTTACCATTAACGGCATAACCACACTGGCAACAGGTGCCCGTATCTTTACCTCTACTAACGGCGATATAGATCTTAACGGGGCAGTCAACAGCGACGCAGGCAATACCTGGGATTTAACCTTGAGCGCTTTAAACGGCACAATATACGCGGAAGCCTTAGGAACAGGGACGCGCCTTGAAGATTTAGTGATCACTGCCAACGAGGCAGTGCTTGATGGCAGTATTTCTGCTGAAACTGTCGACACTACTGGTGTGGGCTTGACCACTCTTGCAGCTGGTACAGTTGATATTGATACTACTGTTGGCGCGGGCACCGTTAACTTGGGAGCTTTAGCCGGTGCCAATAACTTGACTATCTCCGCAGCCGGAGCTGTAACCTTGGCTGATGCGGATATTGCCTCTTTAGATATTGATCAGGCAACTACCGTTACCTTTAACGGCGATTTTGTCACTAGCGGTATAGTGACGGCAGATACTGCAATTACCGGCGCAATTACCGTGACCCTGACCACCGGTTCTATTCAGGCAGGCGGAGCAGTGACTTTAGATACATCTGCCAATGTAGATGTAAATGGCCCAATTAGGGCCATGGGTGTTATTGCTATAGATGCAGATACCGATATAACCGTAGATGCCAATATTACCGGTACCGGTTCGAATGATATAACCTTGACTGCTGATTCTGAAGCCAGTGGCGCTGGTGACTTGGTTATTGCCGGAGACGTCGCAGCCACCGTTACTACTGCCGGAGATATTTCTCTGACAGGTGAAAACGTTACTGTAGGTGGCACAGGTGCAGGTGAAGTAATTACCACCGGTGTAGGAAGTATTATCATAAGAGCTGATAACAGTGACACCGGCAGCAATGGTAATTTCACGATTCAAACTGCCGGAAGCAGGGTTGTTTCTAACAATAATCTCAGCGTTACCAATGCCTATAATGTAAATATCGGCGGAGCAGGGATGTTTGCCAACGGAGATATATCTATTGGCGGTGGTACTGCGCCTCTTGGTGTTGATAACGATATCACTATAAGTTCCTCCGTTTTCACCCTCATTGGCGGCGACATTACCATGACTGCCGGAAACGACGTGCTTTTTGATAATGCCGCAGCAGAGGTCAGGACTACCGACGAAGGGAATGTTTCTATTACCGCAACTGCCGGAGACATCCTTGAGACAGTTGCTGATACGACAGTGGATATTGCCGGTTATCAAATCACCCTTAGCGCTCTTAGCGGCAGAATCGGCCAAGACGTTGCTCCTGTTGGTGCCTTAGAAGCCGCCCTGGAGATTGATTCCAGGGATTGGATAAGCGCTACTACCGCTACCGGAAGCGGCGATATCTGGTTAGCTGAGACATTAGGGCCGATGTTCCTTAATAATATTACTACTGGTGATGATACCCTTGGTGTTGTTACCTTAGAGGCGCTTGATACCGCAGGTACCCAGATTGATAATGGCGCGATTGAAGACGCGCTTATTTCCACAATTCAAGTAACTGCCGGAAGCTTAAGGTTAGATGCGAAACGCGGAATCGGGATGCTGGATACGCTGAATACTGATGTCAGTACTCTGGCAGCGCAGACTGAAGATTACGGTATTTATATCCAGAATATCAGAACCCCGGGCCTTACTATCGGTACGGTTAATGGCCGCGTGGGCGTAGTGGTATTGGATGCTGCTGGGCATGATGATGGAGATGACATAAATATCAGGTCGGATTCTCCTTTAACCGTAAATGACGTGGTAACTAATAATGATGGCGGAGACATCACTCTTGCTGCTGAAGGGACTACAAACGGCGATGATTTAACTATCAATGCTGACATAACTGCTGCTGGAGGTGATGGCTACATCTACCTTTATGCAGGAGATACTATTACTCAAGGTGCAACTGCTGATGTTACCGCCGCCACTTCAGGGTATATTTACTATTACGCCGGCATTGACTATAATAACGGCAATCCTCAGCGCGGGCTTGCTACAGGTGCAAGCGATATCACTATGACTTCAGGAGCTACAGCCACCAGCACCAGCGGTGATATTACCATGTATGCTCCGCGCGATATCTACCTTAGCGCGTTAACTACCACCGGAGATGTCATTATTACTGCTGATTATTCCGGATACACTTACGGTGACCTTAATAACGGTGCGATTATCGATAATCTTGCTGCTGAAACCGCCAATATCACTGCTGCAACAGCGACATTACGCGCTGCAACAGGCATCGGCTCAGCCGGCGATATTGATACCACTATAACAACCCTGGATGCGCTTAACTCAACTTCCGGGAATCTATTAATAACTGAATTAGATACTGCAACCGGAGATTTGGATGTCAACCAGGCAACCCAGAGCGCATTAGGTAATCTGCTTGTTCAAACCGAAGACGGAACTCTTACTGTAGTAGCTGACCAGAGCGGCGTAGCAACAACAACCGGAACGCTTCAATTGATTGCCGGCAATGCCGGTCTTGGCTATACGTACGATTTAGTAATTAATGATACTGTTACTTCTACTACTGGTAACGTTACATTAACCTCTTCCGGAGATGATGTAAGATTCGGCGCCGGCGGTGATGTAACTACTACATCCGGTACGGTGGATGTTAATGCCGAAAGTGGCGCACTCGGTGGCGCCGGAGTGATTTTTATGGCCGACGGCGCTGTTATCAATTCCGGCACCGCCCAGACCGATATGGATGCCTACGGCGACATTACCTTAGGCAGCGTACAGACGACCTACACAACAGATGATGCTATAGCGATTACCTCGGCTGCCGGCGGGATAATTGACGGCGGAGATACTGATGTGGATATAATCGCTAATACCGCCTCCGCGACAGTTGATTTAGATGCTGTTACGGGCATAGGCTCTACTAACGCCCTGGAAACCTCAATCTACAATCTTGAGGCCTTAAATACCACATCAGGTAATATAAAGATCAATGAGGCCGATGCTATTAACTTAACCCATGTAATTAACCAGGCGATCGGTTCGGTAGAAGTTACGGCAGAAGGCACGATCACAACTACGGAAGTTACCGCTAGCAATGGAGCTGTAAGCTTATATGCTGTTGCTGGGGATATCCTGGATACTGCCGGTGCCTTGATAACTGCCGGTGCAACCTCCAACCTTAGGGCAGGCGGCATAATCGGCACCACAACTAATCCTTTGGATGTCAATATTAATGGTACTCTTTGGGTATGGACAGCCGGACAGCAGGATGAAGTCTCCGCTATCCTTAGCGGCACGGTTAGTTCCGGAGCCCATACGGAGCGCGTAGAGATCTTGGAGCCGTCTCCTCCGGGATTAGTGATCTTGGATAACCATCTTATGGGCGGCGGCAATTACGGAAGCGGAAGCGCCAACGGCAGTATCTTAAGCCGCGGTTACGGCCAGATCAATACTGTCCTGGCTGATATGATTTACGCGTTCTACCAGATGAATTTAGAGCCATGGGGCCATAAGATGATGATACCTTGGGTCCTAAGCGAAGGTGCTAAGATAGATAATGATTTCCTAAGCAGCTTGCCCGCGATAATCGATATTTCGCAATTGAATCTTCCGGCGCTGCAGATGGAGTTGAATAAAACACCGGATTACTTCGTCATCCGTTCGCTCAAATAATAATATATTTGATACGCTGGTGTAATCTTACCGCGCCTTTTTAAGAAAGGCGCGGTAAGATACATCTATAAACAATATCATCCTTAAATATCCTGCCTTTTGGAGCGGGATAATCAAGGGGTTGATACAGAGAAGGAGGGTTTGTTTACATGAGGAAGGCAGTGTTTTTAATAATAGCGGGTTTGTTTCTGGCAGGGTTTACCTCTGCGTTTGCGGCAGAGCAGAAGGCCAGCCAATTTAAGCCTAGAGTGATAAAAATAGACAGGAATTACGACGGCAAAATTGACCGTACGGAAATCTACGATGACAGAGGCGTAATTATCAAGGTTGAATCCGACACTAACGCCGACGGCAAGATAGATGAATGGGTATATTATGATAATGGCGTGCCGGTAAAAGGCGAAAAGGATATTAAGGGCGACGGCAAACCGGATACGGTATTGATTTACGATGTTAAAGGAATGGTAATCAGGAGTGAGGCTGATGCCAACGGTGACGGCAAGATAGATGAATGGGTATATTATGAGGCAGGCAAACCCGTTAAGGCGGAAAAGGATACTAATAAAGACGACAAGCCGGATACTTGGGTAAATTATTAAATAAAGTGCTGGTAACGGATAACCCTCTTTTGTTTTTATAAAAGAGGGTTATCTTTAAAAATGCGGTTTTTTTAACAATAGAGGGAGGAATACGGATATGAAGAAGGTAATTTTTGCAGCGGCAGCGTTACTTTTAGGTTTGGCGTTAAATGGTTTTGCCCAGGAGGCAACAGCAGTAGATACCCAAAAGCAGGAGATCAAGACCATCTTTAGCTATAAAACGGAATTAGGCTTAACCGATAAGCAGCAGGATAGCATAAGAAAACTCCTTCTTGATCTGCAGAATATTTTTGTTGAGAAAGCAAAAGAAATCAATACCTTGCGCCAGGACTTAAGCCGGATGATTAAGGATAAAAAGGATATGAGGACTATTCGCAGAAAGATAGAGGATATCGCTAAAATTCAGGTGGATAATACCTGCCGTGATATAGAAACTTCCCGTAAAATCGAAGGCACCTTGAATCCTGAGCAGCTCAAAAAATGGCATGATATCCAAAAGCAGGTGCGCGAGAAAACACAGGCCCAGGCCGCGGAGTCAAAAGCAAAAAAAGAATCTACCGCCAAGCCAAAGAAATAATCCAGATTCACGGATTTAACTCCTTGCTATATAAGGAGTTAAGAGCGTAATAAAATAAAGGGGACGGTTCTATTATAGAACCGTCCCCTTTATTTTTAAAAACCTGCGTTGATTTCTCCTCTATTACATATCTGGAAATCATCCCGCCGAGTATGCCAAAATTATCAGAGTTCCCGAAGGGAACGAGGAAAATTTTGGCATATCTTACGAGGCGGGACATAAATTAAAGGGGACGGTTCTGTTAAAAGAACAGAACCGTCCCCTTGTTTTTATCACTTGCAATTAGAGCCGCTTTAATATAAAATACATGAATATGGCAGCCAAATTTATCATCGCTATTGACTTAGGCGGCACAAATTTAAAGACCGCTGTTTTGGATCTAAAATATAAGATCATAGGCAAAAGAGTCTTAAGCACGAGGCAGTTCCGCAATAAAGAAGATCTCATCTTGGCGATCGCGCGTTCCGTGGATATGTTTACGGAAGGCGGTAAATTAAGAAAGAATGATATTTTAGGCATTGGTTTAGGTTTACCCGGGCCCATAGATGAAAAGTCGGGTATAGTGCATTTTTTTCCTAACATACCCGGCTGGAAAGAGGTAAAACTTAAGAAAATCCTGGAAAGAAAACTGGGGTTACCCGTATTTTTAGATAATGATGCTAAACTTATGGCTCTGGCGGAATATAGATTAGGGCGCGCCCAAGGTTTTAAAAACGCGTTGTGCCTTACTTTAGGCACAGGGGTTGGCGGCGGTATTATTATCGGAGGCAGCCTGTACCGTGGTAGCGATAATGCCGCCGGAGAAATAGGCCACGTCCCCGTTAATATAGAAGGCCCCCGTTGCAATTGCGGAGGGGCTGCCTGCCTTGAGGCGTATATCGGTAATAATAATATTTTAAAAGAAGCTAAAAAAATATTTAAACGGAATATTTCTTTAGAAGAGTTAAGCGCGTTGGCGCGAAAACAGAATAAATTGGCTTTAGGGATCTGGTCTAAAGTGGCCAAACACTTAGGGACCGCTCTGGCGGGAGTAGTAAATTTACTTAATCTGGATGCGATCGTGATCGGCGGCGGGGTTGCCGGAGCGGGGCCGGTATTATTCAATAAGGTCAAAGAAACACTGAAGGCGCGGGCGATGAGCGTGCAGGCCAGGCGCGTAAAGTTGTTTAAGGCGAAGCTGGGTAATGAAGCCGGTTTGATCGGAGCGGCTATAATGGTAAAACAGGAGATGGCGTGCGCTTAAGATTCTGTTTATCGGGGATCGGGTTATCGGTAGTTATCTGGAGCCTGGCGCTTGGGGCAGGGAGCTGGTTTTATTTATATGCCCAAGAACAAAAGGCGGAACCCGTTATCATTAACGGGGACACGGTAGAATATTCCGCCGATGCCAAAGAAGTCACTGCTACCGGTAATGTAGAGATAATTTATAAAGGCTCTAAGCTGACTTGTAAAAAGCTGACTGTTAATACCCAGACCAAGGAAGGCGTCGCGGAAGGCAACGCGAAGTTAGAAGATGCCAAGGGAGTTATAGAAAGCTCAAAGATAATCTACAATTTTGATACCAAAAAAGGCATTATGGCTGATTCTGAGTTTCGGGCTAATCCTTATTTTGGAAAAGCTAAGAAAATGGAAAAGGTAAGCGACGCTGAATTTATAGCGCTTAATGGATATGCTACGACTTGCAGTTTTGATAAGCCTCACTATCGTATAGGATCAAAACAGATAAATATGTTCCCTAAGGACAAGATCCAGACCAAGGGAGACGCTTTTTATCTGGGTAATGTCCCTTTATTATACCTTCCGCAGTTCAATCATAGTTTGAAAGATCCTTCTATGCATGTGCAGGTAATGCCCGGCAAGAGCAAAGATTGGGGAGTTTACGCGCTAAGCGCCTGGAGGTACAATCTTACAGAGCATATCAATGGCAGGGTTTATTTTGACGTGAGGCAGAAATTAGGCACATCTGAAGGGTTCGGCGCTAATTATGATACTGCCGGTTTTGGCAAGGGGGACCTCAAATTTTATTACACCCAGGAACGGCCGGATAATCTTAACCTTGACACTATAGCCACGGGTACGCCTACCAGATACCAAAGATACCTGACGCGGTGGCGCCATAAATGGGATATAGATAAACAGACAAATTTCATCTCCGAGTTCTATAAGATCACCGACGATAGAAGGAAATTCCTGGATAGCCAAAGCAATATGCTCAAAGACTATTTCTACCGCGAATACGAAAAGGATTCTCAGCCGTTATCCTACGCTTTATTCCACCACAGTTTCGCCTATTCCAGCTTGGATTTCCTTATGCAGAAGCGTGTCAACCATTGGTTTGATCAATTAGAGAAGCTGCCGGAGATCAGATATACCTTGCCGGAATTTCAAATTAATGACAGCCCGTTTTATTTTGCGGACAGTTCCACTCTGGTTAATTTTAATAAAAAGGCATCTATGGCTCCTCAGACAGCTGAGGACCTGACAGTTACCAGGTTTGATACGGTTAACAAACTCTCCCTTCCCATGAGGGTAGCGTTCTTAAATGTCAGTCCTTTTATTAAGGCGCGGGAGACCATCTATGATAAGTCCGCGGATGGCTCTACGCTGCCGGGCAGGGCGATATTTTATGCCGGTGCCGATATAAGCACTAAGTTTTACCGTATCCTTAACGTTAAAACTAATTTCCTGGGCTTAGGGTTAAACGGCATAAGGCACATAATTACACCTAGTGTCGGTTATTCTTACAATCCTAAGCCGACTGTTTCCGCTAATAAATTACTGCAGGTAGACGAGATAGATTTACTTAGTTCAAGTAACGCCGCTACCCTGGGGTTATCAAATAAATTACAGACAAAACGTAAGGATAAATCCGGCAACGAGGTAAGCGTTGATCTGGTAGATTTTGATATAACCACTAAGTACGCCTTCGCCCCTAATATTAGTTACGGGACCACCCCTGTTGTTTTATATAATAATAGCGTGGTTAACTCTACTGATCCTACTAATAAATATAAAACAGGCGCTTCTATTTCGGATGTCTATTTTAAGTATAAGATCCTTCCTTATTCCTGGATGAGGATCGAAGGAGACGCTACTTATAAGCATTCAGGTGTTCCTGGAGATACAGACTATGTCAACTACAATCATTTTTCTACCGTCAATTACGATATTAATTTTGATCTTGCCCCGGAACGTTCTTTCGGGTTAGGCCAGCGTTACGCCAGGAAAGGCCAAAACCAGGTAACCGCCAGTTTCCAGTGGCGCCTTAACCCGAAATGGAAATTTTCCATATATGAAAGGTATAACTTAAAAAGTTATGTGGATACAACGGTTTCTCCGAATGTTAGCGTAGGCAAGTGTTCGCTTGAACAACAGATCACGCTTTCCAGGAACCTGCATTGCTGGGATGTCGACCTTACGTTAAGTAATAAGAAGAATGAGGGTTCCAGTATCTATGTGGTTTTTAGATTGAAGGCGTTCCCTGAAAACGAGTTTGGCTTTAATCAGAGTTATAACGAGCCCAAATCAGGTTCATAGGTAATCCTTGTTAAAACCCCATAGAAGAGCTTATTGACCGCAGATTAATATAGGGAGTTATATGAATATTGCTATTGTTGGTTCGGGCTATGTAGGTTTGGTTACCGGGGCCTGCCTGGCGGAATTAGGGAATAAGGTTATCTGCGCAGATAGTGATAAGAAAAAGATCGCCGGGTTAAAAGAGGGCGTTATCCCTATATATGAACCGGGGCTTGAAGAATTAGTCGCCAATAACCTTAAAAGTAAGAGGCTGTCCTTTACCTCTAGTATTAAAGAAGCCGTTAAGGGCTCAGAGGTTATATTTATCGCGGTGGGCACGCCCCCCCTAGATAACGGAGAGGCTGACCTTACCGGCATAGAAAATGTGGCACATAATATAGCCGCGAATATGGACGGTTATCGTTTGATCGTCGAGAAATCCACTGTCCCTGTGGAAACAGGGGAATGGGTTAAACGTACGATCTCTACATACGTCAAACACAAGGTTAAATTTGATGTCGCCTCGAACCCTGAATTCCTGAAAGAAGGCTCCGCCATAAATGATTTTATGCATCCGGACAGGATCGTTATCGGGGTAGAGTCAAAGAAGGCCAGGGATATCCTTAGGGATCTATATAAACCTTTAAACGCGCCTTTGGTCGTTACTAATATTAAATCCGCGGAATTAATTAAGCATGCCTCTAACGCGTTCCTGGCAACCAAGATTTCTTTTATTAATGCTGTTTCCCGCGTATGCGATAAGGTAGGGGCGGATGTTGAAGAAGTCGCTTCTGGCATGGGCCTGGATAAGAGGATCGGCCGGGATTTCTTGAACGCGGGCTTAGGATACGGCGGCTCATGTTTCCCGAAAGACTTAGATGCCTTCGTTACTATCTCTGAAAAGTTAGGATATAGCTTTGAATTGTTGAAGAGCGTAAAGGCTATAAACGAAGAGCAGAAATGTTTTGTATTGAAGAAAATAAAGGACAGCTTATGGATAGTTAAAAATAAGGCTATAGGCGTATTGGGCCTGGCTTTTAAGCCCGATACCGATGATATACGCAACGCCCCATCTCTGGATATAATCCGGGCTTTACAGGCTGAAGGTGCCAGGATAAAGGTGTATGATCCGCAGGCCATGAAAAAAGCTAAGCAGGTCTTGGGTGGAGTTAGCTTTTGTAAGGATCCGTATCAGGCTTGCCTGGGATCCGATTGCCTGCTGGTCCTTACCGAATGGAATGAATTTAAGGAATTGGATTTTATCAGGATAAAGAAGATGCTGAAGAGGCCCTTGATCATTGACGGCCGCAATATTTATGAGCCTAAAAGCTTAAAAGACCTGGGTTTTACCTATATCGGCATCGGCAGGGGCAGTTTGAGATAAAATATGTATACTCCTCTTGAGAAATTTCAGAAAAAGATCCGCGGGAAAGAGATCAAGGTCGCCGTGGTGGGATTAGGGTATGTGGGGCTGCCTTTGGCGATAGAATTCTCCAAAAGCGGCATTGAAGTCGTAGGGTTAGACGTTGATAAAGACAGGTTAAGGCACATTAAAAGAAAAGAATCCTATATCACCGGTATATCCGGCGAAGAATTAAAACGGGTTTTAAATTCCGGCAGATTCAGCGCCACGGGAGATTTCAGAGTATTAAAAAACGTGGATGTAATTATCATCTGCGTGCCCACGCCTTTAAAGAAAAAATACCACCCCAACATTTCTTATATTAAACAGGCGGTAAGATCCATATCCAGGAATATCAGGAAGGGGAGTTTAGTGATCTTAGAAAGCACTACTTACCCGGGCACGACAGAAGAAATAATCCTGCCGCTTCTTAAGAAAGGTAATTTAGAGCATAACAGGGATTTTTACCTGTGTTTTTCTCCCGAGAGGGTAGATCCCGGCAACAAACATTATCAGATCAACAAGATCCCTAAGATAGTAGGCGGTATAAGCAGGGAGGCCGCGGGATTAGCTGTATTGGTTTATAAGAATATAATTGATACGGTTATCCAGGTATCTTCAGCCAGGGCAGCCGAAGCCGCGAAGTTATTAGAGAACACTTTTCGCCTGGTTAACATCGCCTTGATAGACGAGCTGGCGATGATGGCCCATAAGATGAATATAGATATATGGGAGGTTATCGGCGCCGCCTCAACTAAACCTTTTGGTTTCATGCCGTTTTATCCCGGCCCGGGAGTTGGAGGGCATTGTATCGGCAAAGACCCTTTGTATTTATACTGGAAGGCCAGGAAATTCGGCTTTAGTTCGCGTTTTATAAAACTCGCCTCGGATATTACCAGTTATATGCCTGAATATGTAGTGGGGCGCGTAAGCCAGGCGTTAGGCGAAAATGGCAAGAGTTTGAATAAGTCTAATATTCTGGTAGCCGGCGTAACCTATAAAAAGGATGTTAAGGACCTGCGTAAATCTCCGTCGCTGGATATTATCGATATTTTGCGGGAGAGGAATGTTACGGTTTCATATTACGACCCCTTGATCCCTTACCTAAAGTTAGGCGGCTTAAGCTTAGAGTCAATAAAGTTAAGTAAGGCCAGACTATCCGGATTCGATTGCGTAATTATCGCTACAGATCATTCCGGCGTTGATTACGGCGGCATATTAAAAGACTCCAAACTCATCTTTGATACCCGGCATATTTATAAAGGAATTAAGGACAAGAAGGTGATCTTTTTATGAGCAAGGTTTTCGTGAATGAATAAAAAAACGGTTGTAGTTACTGGCGGGGCCGGTTTTATAGGCTCCCATTTATGCGACAGGCTGATTAAAGAAGGTTTCAAGGTTATCTGCCTGGATAATCTTATTACCGGGGATCATAAAAACATAAAACATTTAATCGGCAGCAGCAATTTCAGCTTTATAAAGCAGGATGTCAGTAAATATATTGATATCGCTAAGAAGGTTGATTATGTCCTGCATTTTGCCTCGCTTGCCTCACCCGAGGATTATTTAAAGCTGCCTATTCCTACGTTAAAAGTAGGCTCTTTAGGTACCCACAACGCGTTAGGATTCGCTAAAGCTAAGAAAGCCAGGTTCATGCTTGCTTCCACCTCTGAAGTTTATGGCGATCCCCTGGTCCACCCGCAGACAGAGGGCTATTGGGGGAATGTCAATCCCATCGGGGTGCGCGGTTGCTATGATGAATCAAAGCGTTTCGCCGAAGCCCTTACCATGGCATATCATAGAACGCATAAGCTGGATACCAAGATCGTAAGGATATTTAATACCTACGGCCCGCGGATGAGGATAAATGACGGCAGGGTAGTCCCCAATTTTATTTATCAGGCATTAAATAATAAACCTTTGACGGTCTATGGAAAAGGGGCGCAGACCAGGAGTTTTTGTTATGTGGATGACCTGGTCGAAGGCATATTCAGGCTTATGCGGGCTGATATAAACGAACCGGTAAATTTGGGCAATCCTCATGAGTTTACTATTTTACAGTTATCTAAATTAGTGGTCAAATTGACCGGAACAAAAAGCAAGGTTATCTTCAGGCCCCTGCCGCAGGATGATCCCCGGCAGCGCCAGCCGAATATTAAAAGAGCAAAAAAAGCCCTTAACTGGTCTCCTGCGATAGAATTAGAAGAGGGCCTGCGTAAGACCATAGAATGGTTTAAGAAACACTCTCCCTGACTCAAAGCCTTTTGAATATTTAACAGACCATAACACTGGAATAAAATAACGCTCGCGGGGTTGACAAACCGCCTGTTTATATGTTATACTTTTAAGAATTTAGTCTGGATGAAAAGAGGAGGTTTGCATTGCTGGAAATCATTCAACAAATTAACTGGTTGGATATTTTTATTATAATCCTTTTATTCAGAATAAGTTACATCGCTGCAAAAACGGGAGTTCCGGTTGAGTCTTTCAAGCTCCTGGGAACCGTCGTTTCTATTTATCTTGCCCTGCATTATTATACTAATTTATCAGATCTCCTGACGCAGCGGGCCTCTCTTAATAAAGAGAGAGTGCCTTTGGAGTTCATTGATTTTCTTTCTTTTGTATCTTTGGCAGCAGCCGGCTATCTTATAATTCTATCATTCCGCGTCGCCTTCGCCCGCTTTATAAAAATGGAAGCTACTCCCAATCTGAATAGATGGCTGGGGTTGGCTTTAGGGGTAATCAGAGGCCTTCTTTTGGTAAGTTTAATAACGTTTACGCTGGCGATTTCCAGCAGCGGTTATCTAAAGAAGAGTGTAGCCAATTCTTATTTCGGCAGGCGGCTGTTTAACACTGCCCCTGAGGCATACAGCTGGCTATGGAATAAGGTTACTTCTAAATTTATGCCGTCTGAAAAGTTCAATGATACTGTTTCTGAAGTCCAAAAAAGTTTTAATCTATGAAATTATCCCGTCTCTATGAGCGGATGGTAAAATTTGGCAGCGATCGTGACCCCAGGCCGGGATTGCGTATAAGCTCTTACGCGGATACCCGTATACTCTACGGTAACCCTGACTCCGAGATACGAAAAATACTTATAGGCATAGATATAGAAGCCGCGGAGATTTTATTAGCAGACAGGATACGTAAAGAGCGGGGGTTGGATTTAGTCATTTCGCATCATCCCGAAGGCAGGGCCTATGCCGTCCTGTATGAAGTAATGCAGTTACAGGTAGATATATTAAAGCAGGCGGGCGTATCCGAACGCGTTGCCCAGCAGCTTTTAGATGAGAGAAAACAGGAGGTAGAAAGAAGGGTTTTACCGCAAAATCATACGCGTCCGGTAGACGCGGCCCGCCTCCTGGATCTGCCGTTTATGTGCGTTCATACGCCTGCGGATAACCATGTCTTTAGGTTTGTACAGTCCTTAATGGAAAAGAAAAAACCTGCAAGAGTCCAGGATATCGTGGATATCCTGCTGGATGTCCCTGAATATAAGAACGCGGCGGAGATCCGGACTGGCCCGCGTATCATCTTAGGCGACCCCAAGAGGCCGGCGGGCAAGATTCTCGTCGATATGACCGGAGGCACCGAAGGCTCCCGCGATGTATTTGACAAGCTCTATAAGGCCGGGGTCAGGACTATTATCTGCATGCATCTAAGCGAAGAACATCTCAAGAAAGTAAAAGACACCAACCTCAATGTGGTTATCGCCGGCCATATATCTTCGGATACCCTGGGCCTCAATCTTCTTTTAGACAGAATTGAAAAAGAAGAAACATTCCAAATAATCGATTGTTCAGGATTCAATAGGATCAGAAGGAAATAATTCACAGACGCTGATAGGCGATTAAAATTAGAGACGCTGTATCTTATGCCGTTCTTTTTAGAGCCCCATAAGATATCCGCTCATTAAATATGCCAGGACGAATTCCAGAGAGTATATTAGAAAGTATTTTAAGCCGGGTCGATATTGTAGAAGTTATATCGGGCTTCATTCCCCTTAAACGGGCGGGGAGGAATTTTAAGGCCCCCTGTCCTTTTCATCATGAGAAAACGCCCTCTTTTATGGTTTCTCCTGACCGCCAGATCTATCATTGTTTTGGATGCGGTGAGTCGGGGAATGCCTTTAAGTTCCTTATGCGTTACGAGCGCCTGGAGTTTCCTGAAGCCGTCGAAGCCCTGGCAAAGAAAGCGGGAGTCGCCTTACCAGAAGACCATAAGCCGGACCCGGGGGCTACCGGATTCATTACGCAGCTTTACAAAATAAATGAATTAACCGCCTCTTTCTATGAAGATAAGTTAAATTCTCCCGAGGGAGTTAAGGCAAAGAATTATCTTCTAAAACGCTGTATTACGCAGGAATCGATTAAGTTATTTAAATTAGGATTCGCTCCGGATAAATGGGATGCCTTGATCAGCCACTTAAGGGCCAAAGGTTTTAGCCTTTCTTTACTGGAAAAGGCGGGGTTGATCCTTTCTAAAGAAGGCGGCGGTTATTATGACAGGTTCCGTAACCGTATTATCTTTCCCATATTTGATATAAAGTCCAGGGTTATCGGTTTTGGCGCCAGGGTGCTTGACGATACATTGCCAAAATATGTCAATTCTCCTGAGACCCCCATATATACCAAAGGCAGGAATCTTTACGGATTCAATTTTGCCAAAGATAGCATAAGAGATGATGATTCCGCGGTGATCGTGGAAGGCTACCTGGATTTCATCATACCTTATCAGGAAGGCTTAAAAAATACCATTGCTTCTCTGGGTACCGCGCTGACCTTAGAACAGGCCAGGCTCTTAAAAAGATACACACGCAATGTGGCAGTGGTTTATGACGCGGATGCCGCCGGCGAATTGGCTACGCTAAGAAGCCTGGATATTTTTATTGAAGAGGAAATGGATGTAAGGGCGGTATCGCTTCCTGAAGGCTTTGATCCTGATCTATTCGTTCGGAAAAATGGCGCCGCGGGCCTTAAAGAAATGGTAAGAGAGGCCAGGAGCCTGTTCGACTATAAGCTGGCGGTTTTAAAATCGCGCTATAATTATAAAAGCATAGAAGGCAAAGCGAAGGTTTCGGCATTGATGCTTGAATCGCTGGCTAAATTCAAGAACGCGGTGCTTAAATCGGAGTATATTAAGAAGCTCGCGCAGGACCTGGATATAAATGAAGGCGCGCTGCTGGAGGAAACAAAAAAAGTAAAGAAGGAAAGGCCTTACGCGGATATAAAAGAGGGGCCTTTAAAAAAAGACCTAAATATAAACCCCACAGAGAAATTATTAATTAAGTTGATGCTGGAAGAATCGGAATTTATCGGCCGCATAAGAGAGAGCCTTGAGCCCGCTGATTTTCAGGATGAGAGGATCTCTAAGATCGTCTCGGTGATGTTTGACCTTGCCACGCAGGGCAAGACCATAGAACCGCGCCTTTTAATGAACTATCTGGGTGATGAGGATACCGCGCAGCAAATAATTTGCGAATCAATGTTCATGCCGGAAGACTCATCGGCGCAGCATAAGGAAGATATCGTAAACGATTGCATCCATCGCTTAAAGAGCAGGAAATCGCAGTTAAAGAGGCAGCATCTGCATGACCAGATAAAAACAGCCCAGAAATTAGGCGATGAGGAAAAGTTAAACAGGCTTATAGAGGAATTCCATTATTTGATCAAGAAGGGATAATGTATAAATTCTAAGGGGAGGTTTAACAGGATGAAGAAGAAAAAATACGCTGCTAAAGATATGGAGAAGATCATTGCCCTGGGCAAACAGAAGGGTTATCTTACCTATGATGAAGTAAATGACCTCTTGCCTCAGGATATGTCTTCTTCTGAAGAAATTGACCGGTTATTTGAATTGCTGGGTAATGAAGATATACAACTTGTTGAGACCGAAGAAGAGATGGGTGGGGCCGCGGAAAAAGCCCGTATCCAGCCAAAAGAAGATATTTTAAGCGAGCAGTTAAAGGCGGAAGAGCGGTTCCTGCCTTTAGATGATCCGGTTAAGATGTATCTTAAACAGATGGGCTCTATATCATTGCTCTCCAGAGAGAGCGAGATAGAATTAGCTAAGAAGATAGAGAGCGCGGAGGAAAGATTCAAACGGGCGGCACTGGCTACAAGATTCATACGCAAAGAAATATTATCCGTAGCCGATGATATTTTAGAAGAGCGGGTAAACTTAGAAGAGGTGGTAAAAGAGGACATCAAGGTCAAGAAGTCAAATGTTTTAAGCAGGATCAGAAAGACCGTTAAGCGTTTAAGGTACGCGCGCAGCGGAGCAAGCAAGATCAATTTACTGCTGCAATTTAATTTTGTCACCTCGGTAATTGAGGCGGCGGTGCGCAGACTTAATATACTGATAAAAGAATTGGACCGCATAGGCGGCAGAAATAAGCGCGACCTGGCGCGTAAACGCGCCATATTAAAGCAGATAGGGGAACCGTGCCTTAAAGTAAAAGAGCAGATGAAGCTGATCAGGTCCACGCATCTGAAATTCAGCCGGACCAAAAAGAAACTCGTGGAGGCTAACCTCAGGCTCGTAGTCAGCATCGCCAAGAAATATACCAACAGGGGATTATCTTTCCTGGATCTGATCCAGGAAGGCAATATAGGCCTTATGCGCGCCGTGGAAAAATTTGAATATAAGAGAGGTTATAAATTTTCTACCTACGCTACCTGGTGGATAAGGCAGGCGATAACGCGTTCTATCGCTGATCAGGCGCGTACCATAAGGATCCCCGTGCATATGACCGAGACGATAAATAAAATAATAAGATTTTCGCGCATATTTGTCCAGGAGCATGGCAGGGAGCCGCTGCCCGAAGAAATATCCCAAAAAATGAGGCTTCCTCAGGGCAAGGTAAAATCCATATTAAAGATCGCGCAGGAGCCGATATCCCTGCAGATGCCTATCGGTGACGAAGGCGATACGCATTTTGGTGATTTTATACAGGATAAAAAGGCGGTTTCTCCTGCTAATGCTACAGTCCGTTCTATGTTAAAAGAAGAGATGGAATCCGCTTTAAGCACGCTTACGGAGAGGGAAAAGAAAATATTAATCCTGCGTTTCGGAATAAGCGATGGCTGTCCGCGTACCTTGGAAGAAGTAGGAAACATCTTTAAGGTGACGCGTGAAAGGGTGCGCCAGATCGAGGCCAAGGCTTTAAAGAAGCTCAGGCATCCTACGCGTTCAAGGAGGCTGCGCACTTTTCTGGACATGACGCTCGCGCATCAACGAGAGTATTAATTTCTTGGAATTAATAATATGCAGAATAATTTAGAAGAGACCCTAAGGTACTTTGAGATCCTTTTTGAGGCTGTCCCGAATGCCGTATTTGTCGTGGATAAGGACGGCCGTATCACCAGATGGAATAAAAGGGCGGAAGAGATCACGGGTTATCCGTCTTCCGAGGTAATAGGCAGGACCTGCGCGATGTTTACCGAGGGCCCTTGTAAAACCAAGTGCGAATTATTCAGCGGCGGGATCAAGAATCCGATCATGGCTAAGGAATGCGCCATAAAGAGAAAAGACGGGCAAGCGCGGGTTATTTTAAAGAACGCTGATTTACTGAAGGATGACAAGGGCAATATTATCGGCGGGATTGAAAGTTTTGAAGATATTACCGAGCTTAAACGCGCGGAAGAAAGGATGCGGGAAGCTAATTCTGAATTGGAGTTAAAGGCTAAAAACAGGACTCAGGAAATCACCAGGGCTTGTCAAGACCTGCAAAATGAGATCGATAAAAGCAAGAAGACAGAAGAATCCTTGGCGCGGCAAGAGCGTTTTCTTTCCAGTGTATTTTCCAGTGTGCAAGATGGTATTAGTATCCTGGACAAAGAAATGAACATCATCCGCGTAAATCCCGCGATGGAAAAATGGTACGCGCATGCCATGCCCCTTATCGGAAAAAAATGTTACGAGGCCTATCAATGCCGCAGCAGCCATTGCCAGACCTGTCCTGCTATACGCAGCCTGGATACGGGAGGGGCGGTCTATGATATCGTCCCTAAAATAGGGCCGGAAGGCAAGACCACCGGTTGGTTAGACCTCTACACCTTTCCTCTCTATGATCATGAAACGGGAGAAATAAAGGGGGTCATTGAATATGTCCGGGATATCACGGAACGTAAAAAAGCTGAAGAGGAACGGGAAAAATTAAACGAAGAACTTTTAAGATCGAACAAAAGGTTTAAACAGTTATCTTTAAGAGATCCTCATACAGGGCTTTATAACCATCGCTACCTCCAGGATGTGATTGAGGCGGAATTCCATCGCGCCAGAAGATACGCCCATCCGCTTACGGTGATAATGCTGGATATAGATTATTTTAAATCCATTAATGACGTTTATAGCCATCAATTCGGCGATCTGGTCTTAAAGCAATTCGCCAGGCAGTTGAAGATGATGCTGCGCAAGTACGATATTATTATCCGTCTTGGCGGAGAAGAATTTATTGTAATATCTCCCGGAGCCAGCAGGGTGCAGGGGGTAGATCTGGCCCAGAGGCTCTTAGACGCCCTTAGTATGTATAATTTCGGGGATAAGGAACATACCGTTAAGCTGAAATTAAGCTTCGCGGTCTCCTCTTATCCTGAAGACCAGGCGATCAAGGGGATGGATCTGATCAATTTCGCTGATGAACTTATGAATAAAGCCAAGGAATCAGGAGGCAACAGGGTTTATTCTTCGGCGGATACAAAAAAGCAAACATCAGCTGCGGCGGCGGAGAAAGCAAGAGAAGGCGCTGATATCGGTCTCCTGAAAGCCAAGATCGATAAGCTTACCAAGAGCACTAATCAAAGCTTAGTGGAGTCTATATCCGCTTTCGCCAAGGCCATAGAATTAAAAGACCATTATACCGGCGAGCATGTGGAAATGACCGTTAAATACGCTAAAGATATTGCCAGGAAACTGGGTTTACCGCCAATAGAGATAGAGCAGATCGGGCAGGCGGCCATTTTGCATGACTTAGGTAAGATCGGGATAAGTGAAAATATCCTGCTTAAAAAGATGAAACTTACCAAGAAAGAATTCGAAGAGATCAAAAAGCATCCGCAGATCGGAGCTGATATCTTAAGGCCTGTTCAGTTCCTGCATAATCTCATTCCTTTTATTTTTTATCATCATGAAAAATGGAATGGAAAAGGCTATCCCAGCGGCATAAAAGGAGAAGAGATACCCTTAGGCGCCAGGATCATCGCCATCGCAGACGTATACCAGGCCTTAACCAGCGACAGGCCTTATCGTAAAGCCTACTCTAAGCAGGAGGCCGTAAAGATCCTTAAAGATTGTTCCGGTTCGCAATTTGACCCTAACATCGTCGATGTATTCTTAAAGATCCTGCAGGAAGAGAAGCCCGCCTCCCGGAGCCGCAGATAATTATTATACCGCAAGCAATAGCACTCCCGTCGAGAAAATACTTGACCGTATCTATTTTTTATATTAATATAAGTAAGCGCGCAAGTTTACGCGTATTTATTCAAGGAGTTACGTGATGATTAATGCAGCTATTATAGGGGCAAGGGGTTATACCGGCGAGGAATTAATAGATATCCTTTTAAGGCATCCCGATGTAAGGATAAAGAGTGTCTCCGCTAAGACCGAAAAGCCGCAGGGAATATCCGGCATATTCCCTAGGTTTAAAGGCAGGATAGACCTTGTCTGCGGCCAGCCCGACGTAAAAAAGATCGCCTCAAGCTGCGACGTGGTATTCCTGGCATTGCCGCATACCGTTTCGATGGAGATAGCCCCGGCATTATTAAAATTGGGCAAGAAAGTCATTGATCTTAGCGCGGATTACAGGTTAAGGGATACAAAGATTTACGAAAAATTCTATAATGTCAGGCATAAAGACAAGCTTCACCTTGCTGAAGCTGTCTACGGCCTGCCTGAGCTCTATCGCGCCAAGATAAAGAGTGCCCGTCTTATTGCTAATCCCGGGTGTTATCCGACCGCAAGCATACTAGCATTGGCTCCTCTCCTGGCTTTTGATCTGGTCGAGGCGGGTTCAATAATTATTGACGCGAAATCCGGGGTAAGCGGGGCGGGGAAGAAATCTGCTGAAGGCTTCCTGTTTTCAGAGATCAACGAGGATTTTAAGGCTTATAAAGTAAACGCGCACCAGCATTCTCCGGAGATCAACCAGGAGCTGTCGAAATTATCCGGCAAGAAAATAAACGTGACCTTCGTGCCCCATTTATTGCCTTTAAATAGAGGTATCTTATGCACGGTATACGTTAGAAAAAGCAAGAAGCCGCAGAGTAAGGGCCAAAACCTGACAGCCTTGTATAAAAAATTCTATAAGAACGAACCCTTTATGAGGATCAGGGAGGAAGAGGATTTTCCCCGGATCAAGGATGTGGCCAGGACAAATTTCTGCGACATAGGGATTAAGGAAAGCGCTGACAGCGTGATCATTATTGCCGCTATAGATAATTTATTAAAAGGCGCATCAGGCCAGGCAGTGCAGAATATGAATATCATGTATAAGTTCCCCGAACAGGCAGCATTGTTATGAAGATATATAAACAGGCGGTCCTGCCAAAAGATTTTAAAGCCAATGGAATAGCTTGCGGTATTAAAAAGTCCCATAAATTAGACCTCGCCTTGTTTTATTCCAATGTGCCCGCGAAAGCCAGCTGTAAATTCACTGCCAATAAGATCCTGGCAGCTCCGGTCAGGATAAATAAAAGATATCTTAAAAATAATAAAAGCTTCAGGGCTATAATTGCCAATAGCGGTAATGCCAATTGTTTTACGGGTGATATCGGAATAAAAGACGCGCGGCTATCAACTGAATTATTAGCCGGAGTTTTAAATATTAAAAAAGAGAGCCTGCTGGTTGCCTCCACCGGTATTATCGGCAGGCGCCTGCCTGTGCGTAAAATAAAAGCAGGCATTCCTAAATTAGTCGCGGGTTTGTCTTCGCAGGGAATAGATAAGGCAAAATCAGCCATTTTAACTTCAGATACCTTTGCCAAAGGAATCGCCGTAAAATTTCAGATCGGCAGGCAGGTGGTTACTATTTGCGGAGTTGCCAAGGGCGCGGGTATGATCGCCCCGAATATGGCAACGATGCTGGCGTTTATTCTTACCGACGCTAAGATCACTCAACGGGCTTTGGATAAGGCATTAAGCATATGCGTAGATAATTCTTTTAACTGCATAACCGTTGATGGCTGCATGAGCACTAACGACAGCGTAATGATGCTGGCAAACGGAGCGGCTGATAATCCTTTGATCGATAAAGGGAAATACTTTGACCTATTCACCCGTGCCGCGGGGCTGGTTTGCCTGGAGTTAGCCAAAATGGTTATAAGAGATGCTGAGGGGGCGACTAAATTCATCCGCATCAAGGTGGAAAAAGCCAGGGATCGGGCGGAGGCAAAGATAGCGGCATTAAGTGTCGCCAACTCCAATCTCTTTAAGACTGCCATGTATGGAGAGAACCCTAATTTTGGCAGGATCGCCGCGGCCATAGGCGCAAGCGGCATTGACATAAAAGAAAAAGACCTGAAGATAAAAGTGAGCCCCTTAAATAAAAAAGAAATAAACGTCTCCATTTCTATTAACAGAGGGAAATCCAGCGTGGTAGTTTATACCTCTGACCTGGCCCCCGGATATATTAAAATAAACGCGGAATATAACTAATGGAAAAAGCTATTAAGAAGGCGGATGTTTTGATCGAGGCGCTTCCTTATATAAGGAAGTTCCATAAAAAGATAATTGTCATAAAATACGGCGGCAGTATATTGGGCGAAGAGAAAATAAGGAAAGGTGTCCTGGAGGATATCGTCTTTTTAAATTTCATGGGGTTAAAGCCCGTGCTGGTGCATGGCGGAGGTCCGAATATAAGCGACCGTATCCGCTCGTCGGGGAAAAAATCGGAGTTTATAGACGGCATACGGGTAACCGATGAAGATACTTTGGAAGTAGTAGAGGAAGAATTAAAGAGCCTAAACGACCTTATTGTCGGGGAATTATCCGAATTGGGCGCAAAGAGTATCGGTTTAAGCGGTAAAGAGAAGAATATCATCAAAGTTACCAAGAAAGAAGCAAAGATAGACTTGGGGTTAGTGGGGCATATCGTGGGCATAGATAACGCGTCGATTCTGGAAGAATTAAAAAAGGACAAAGTGGTGGTGATCCTGCCGATGGGCGCGGGGCAGGATAAGAAAGCTTATAATGTTAACGCGGATGAAGCGGCCTCAAGTATTGCCGCGGGGCTGGGGGCGGAAAAGCTGGTCCTGCTTACCAATGTAAAAGGCATCATGCGTAACCCTGAAGACCCGCATTCATTTTTATCCGCTTTGACTATTGAAGAAGCGAAAGGTTTAGTGGAGAATAAAATAATCCAGCAGGGCATGGTCCCTAAGGTCCAGGCCTGTATTGATGCCCTGGAAAAAGGCGTAAAGAAGACGCATATTATCGACGCGCGTACTCCGCACGGCTTGCTTCTGGAGATATTTACTGACCAGGGGATCGGCACAGAGATCACAAAATGAGAATAGAAGAGGTATATCAGGTTTATAATGACTGCGTAATGCCGACCTACACCAAGATGCCGTTGGTGTTTGTCAAAGGAAAAGGTTCCCGGCTTTGGGATATCCATAATAAGGAGTATCTTGATTTCTTTCCCGGCTGGGGCGTAGGCAATCTTGGGCATTGCCATCCTAAGGTTATGCAGGCGGTGCGCGAACAGGTCTCAAAATTAATATTCATCCCGAACAGTTATTATCATATACCCCAGGCAAGATTAGCCAGCCAGATAGTCCGCTGCGCCTATCCTGCTAAAGTTTTCTTCTGTAACTCCGGAGCTGAAGCAACTGAGGCGGCGATAAAATTCAGCCGGAAATTCGGCAAAGGCAGGTTTGAAATTATTACCTTTGAAAATTCATTTCACGGAAGGACGCTTGCTGCTTTAGCTGCCACAGGGCAGAAAAAATACCAGATGGGCTTTGAGCCTCTGCCGGAAGGGTTTAAGACGGTTAAATTTAATGATATCGAAGCTGTTAAAGGCGCGCTATCGGATAAGACTATAGCCATAATGTTAGAGTTGATCCAGGGGGAGGGAGGCGTTAATGTTGCCGATAAGGATTTTGTTTTGTCCTTAAGAAAGATCTGTGACGAGAAGGGCCTGCTTTTGATCATAGATGAGGTCCAGACCGGTATCGGAAGGACAGGAAAACTGTTTTGTTATCAGCACTACGGCGTAGCCCCGGATATAATGACGCTGGCCAAAGCGCTTGGCGGCGGATTGCCTATAGGCGCGATGGTGGTAAAGAAAGAGATCGCGGATACACTGGGGGCAGGTATGCATGCTTCTACCTTTGGAGGCGGCCCGGTTATATGCAAAGCGGCGGAAGCTGTTTTAAGGGCGGTAGAGGAAGAAAAACTGCTTAAGAACGCCTGCGAGATGAGCGAGTACTTGTTTTTAAAGCTTAATGAGTTGAAAAATAAGCATAACGTCATAAAAGAAATAAGAGGCTTAGGCCTAATGGCCGGTTTAGAGTTGAATATTGAGGGGAAAGCGATAGTAGAGAAATGTATTGAGAAAGGGCTTTTGATCAACTGCACGCATGATAGGATCTTAAGGTTAATGCCGGCTTTAAATATCACCAGGAAAGAGATTGATAAAGCAATAGGTATATTGGATACCATCTTAAAGGATGCCAGATGAAAAAAGACCTTATTTCCATTAAAGATCTAACCACCCGGGATATTGAAGATATTTTCAGCCTTACCGACCAGCTTAAGAAATATAAAGCTAAATTCAGCAAGGTTTTAGAAGGCAAGACCCTGGTATTACTTTTTCAAAAGCCTTCTAACAGGACCAGGGTTTCTTTTGAGGTCGGGATGTATCAATTGGGAGGCAATTCTATTTATTTAAGCCCCAGTGAAATAAATTTAGGGGTGAGGGAATCTATCCAGGATGTGGCTAAGACCCTTTCCAGGTTTGTTGACGCGATAGTAATCAGGACGTTTGAACACAAAAATGCCCTGGGGCTGGCCGAATATTCTACTGTTCCGGTGATTAACGGGCTGTCGGATTTTTCGCATCCCTGCCAGGCATTGGCTGATATTTATACCATAAGAGAGAAGTTAAAGAATATAAAAGGCAAGACCTTGGCTTACGTCGGAGACGGCAATAATGTTTGTAATTCTTTGCTTTATGCCTCGGCTAAGTGCGGATTGAATATGCATGTGGGAACCCCCAAAGGATACGAACCCGATAAGCAGGTATTAAAAGAAGCGCAGGCTATCGTCAGGCCGAGAAATGCCCGTATCAATTTATTTAATGATCCTGATGAAGCGGTTAGAAAAGCAGATATTATATATACTGATGTCTGGACAAGTATGGGCCAGGAAAAAGAAACCCTGGCACGTAAGAAAATATTCAAACGCTTCCAGGTTAACCGGGGTTTGGTAAAGTCAGCCGGGAAGAACGCGCTTATTATGCATTGCCTGCCGGCGCATAGAGGAGAAGAGATAACGGATGAGATTATTGACAGCCCTCGCTCTATTGTCTTTGACCAGGCAGAGAACAGGATGCACGTGCAGAAGGCGATTCTTATCAAATTATTGAAATAGGTTCTTTTAGGGACAGTCCCTGATTATCGGAGATGTATAAATGAAAAAAGTCGTATTAGCCTATTCAGGCGGGTTAGATACATCTTGCGCTATAAGGTGGCTAAAAGATCAAGGTTACGAGGTAGTTTGTTTTATGGCTGATCTAGGCCAAGGCCTGGGGCAGGGAGAAGATTTTGAAGCCATAGAAGCCCGGGGTTTAGCAGCCGGTGCTTCCAAAGTATACATTAAAGATCTACAGGATGAGTTTGTAGAGGATTTTGTCCTGCCTGCCTTAAAGGCAAATGCTGTCTATGAAGGCAAGTATTTGCTTGCTACCGCGCTGGGCAGGCCGTTAATTGCTAAATACCTTGTTCAGATAGCCCATAAAGAAAAAGCACAGGCTGTGGCTCATGGCTGCACAGGTAAAGGTAATGATCAGGTAAGGCTTGAGGTTACTGCCGGGATACTGGATCCGAAACTGGAAATTATTGCTCCGGTCAGGGTCTGGGAGTTTAAGTCGCGGGAAGAAGAGATCGAATACGCCCGTATGTATAATATCCCTATAGATGTGACTAAGAAAAGGCCTTATAGTATTGACAGGAATATCTGGGGCATTAGTATTGAGGCGGGCGTATTGGAGAATTTGGAACAAGAACCTCCTGAAGACGCGTATTTGATAACCAAGAGCCCTACCGCGCAATCCACTTACCCAAAGTATATAGAAATTTATTTTGAAGAGGGCGTGCCTAAGAAAATAGACGGCAGGGCATATAAATTAAAGAGGTTGATTGAACACTTAAATGATATCGGCGGGCTCCATGGGGTAGGCAGAGTTGATGTTGTGGAAAACAGGCTGGTGGGTATTAAGTCCAGGGAAATTTATGAAGCGCCTGCCGCAACTATTCTGCATACCGCGCACAGAGAGTTAGAGAGCCTGGTGCTGGACAGGGAACTGGCGCATTTTAAAGAGATCGTCGCGCTTAAATACGCAGAGTTAGTTTACTACGGCCTCTGGTATTCACCTTTGAAGCTGGCCTTAGATAGTTTCGTGAATTCTACCCAGAAGCACGTCAGCGGTTCCATAAGATTAAAGCTGTTCAAAGGTAATTGCCTGGCTGTGGGCAGGAGATCTCCGCATTCGCTTTATAAGAAAGAATTAAGCACTTACGGAAAAGAAGATAAATTCGATCAGAAGTTAGCTGAAGGTTTTATTAAGATCTGGGGCATGCCGTATAAAAGATAGTAGATAGTAGGTAGTAGGTAGGGGGTAGGGTGAGAAGGGACTGTCCCCGCAGGGGACTGTCCCTAAAAGAATAGGGAGATGAAATGGCAAAGAAATTGTGGGGTGGGAGATTCGGCAAAAAAACAGACCCGTTGGTTGAAGAATTCACCAGGTCAATACAGTACGATTATAAGCTTGCCAAATACGACATACTGGGGTCCATATTCCACCTGCGGGTATTAGAAAAAGCCGGATACCTTAATAAAAACGAAGCGGATAAGTTAGGGCAGGGTTTATGCAGTATACTTGGAAGCTTAAAAAGCGGGCCTTCCAAGATTAATGCCAACGAAGAAGATATACATACCTATATACAAAATCTGCTCCAGAAGAAAGTCGGGGATTTGGCCTTAAAACTGCATACTGCCAGATCAAGAAACGACCAGGTAGTTTTTTCAACAAAGCTATACTCTAAAAATGCCATAAGGGATATAAGGGAGGGTATTGAGGATTTAGTAACCGCCTTGCGTATAAACACGAATATTATTATCCCGGGATTCACCCATATGCAGCACGCGCAGCCGGTTTATTTAAAAGATTATTTATTTGCTTACGCGCGGATGTTATCCAGGGATACGCGAAGATTAGAAGATATCGACAAAAGGCTTGAAATCACCATGGGCGCCGGAGCTTTAGCCGGCACGCCTATTAAAGCTAACGAATATGCCATAGAAGCCGGTAAGCTCTTAAGAGGAGAATTAAAATTTATTGGCGAAAGGTTTAACATCAGGGCAACGGTTAATTCTTTAGATTCGGTCAGCGACAGGGATTTTGTAATTGAGATTATCAGCGCTTTGTCTATCCTGGCGATGCATTTGTCGCGTTTAGCCGAGGATCTGATCATCTGGTCAACTAAAGAATTCGATTTTATGGAAATAGACGAAGCTTTCTGCACCGGCAGTTCATTAATGCCGCAGAAAAAGAATGCCGATGTCTTGGAGCTTGTGCGGGGTTACGCCGGAAGATTATATGGTAACTTAGTCAGTGTTTTGGTAATGATGAAGGGGTTACCCCTGACTTATAATCGGGACATGCAGCTAGACAAAGAACCCTTGTTTAACTCATTTGAAATAGTCTCTAGCGAATTAAAGGTCCTGGCTGGTTTAATCAAGACACTTAAATTTAATAAGGCCAGGATAGAAGAGCATTTGAAAGACGAGGGCCTTTATGCTACGGACATCGTATATTATCTGGTTGATAAGAAGGTTTCCTTTAAAGAGGCGCACACGATTGTCGGTAAGCTAGTGAAATACTCCTTGGATAACGGAATAGAAATAAAGGATATGCCGGAGAGTTTATTAAAGAAATTCTCTGGGAAATTCATCAAGAAAGAAGTAGTTAAATTATTTGATCCGTTAGTTTCAGTTAAATCCAAGAAGTCAATTAAGAGGTAGTATTTAGTCAGCGGGCGGCTTGGTTTGATTTAAGCAGCATGTAGTTTATGCGAGCGGCCAGGGTTCACCCGCTATTAAATATCGGTGAGAGCGAACAGAAACTCCAAGTGAGATTTTCCTCGGCGTGGAAAATCGAGCGGTGCTGCGAGAAGCAAGCCAAGCCGCCAAGAAAGTATTAATAATATGCATGATTTCAAATATAAAAATAATCACCTTTGTTGCGAGAAAGTAAAAGTAGAGGACTTAGCCAAGAAGTTCGGCACTCCGCTGTATATCTACAGTTATCATACGCTGATAAGCCATTTCTTGAAATTAAAAGACGCCTTTAGCAGTATCGATCCTTTGATCTGTTATTCTGTAAAAGCAAATTCTAACTTGGCCATCTTAAAAGCGCTGGTGGCTAAAGGCGCGGGATTAGATATTGTATCCGGCGGAGAGTTATTCAGGGCAAAAAAAGCGGGTTGTCCGTCAGAAAAGATCGTTTATGCTTCTGTGGGAAAAACAGATAAGGAAATAGAAGAGGCTATAAGGGAACGTATCCTGTTCTTTAATGCCGAGAGCCTGCCGGAATTAGAAAATATTAACCGTATCGCCAGAAAACTAAACAGGATCGTTAATGTCGCCATACGCATAAATCCCGATGTAGAGCCAAAAACCCACAAATACATTACTACCGGTAAACTCACTAATAAATTTGGCGTGGATTTTAAGAATGCCTATCAGATCTTATTGTCACGCGAAGCTTTGCCTAATATAAAGATTTCCGGCCTGCATATACATATAGGCTCGCAGATCACCCAAAGTGCCCCTTATATCGCGGCAATAAATAAGATGGTTGATTTTATTGAAAGGTTAAGGAAAGAAGGGATAAGGCCGGAATACCTCAATATCGGAGGAGGCTTGGGTATTGTTTATGACCAGGAGACGCCGCAGACCGCGCGGAATTTTGCCGCCAAGGTCTTGCCTTTATTGAAGAAAACCAGGCTAAAGATAATCCTGGAACCTGGAAGGTTTATCGCGGGCAATGCCGGGATATTGGTCACAAAAATATTATATATCAAGTCTACGCCTAAAAAGAAATTTGTAATTGTAGACGCCGGGATGAATGATCTCATCAGGCCGGCGTTATACGAGGCGTATCATCAAGTTATGCCGTTGGCGCTTTCAGGGCGTAAGGGCGTAAGGGCGATAGGGAAAGCCGATATCGTAGGCCCTATTTGCGAAAGCGCGGATTTCTTTGCCAAGGAAAGAAAACTACCCGGGGTTAAAGAAGGGGATTACCTGGCAATAATGAGCGCCGGCGCTTACGGATTCAGCATGTCTTCTAATTATAATTCGCGCCTTAAGGCCCAAGAGGTAATGGTAGCCAAAGACAGGGTCTTAGTGATCAGAAAAAGAGAAACCCGCGAAGATTTGATACGTAATGAAATAATACCTTTGTTTCCCTTGGAGTAATGAAATGCAAAGAATAAATTTTACCAAAATGTGCGCCTCAGGAAATGATTTTGTGGTTATTGAACTTTCAGGTTCCCGCGCTCTCGGCTTAAAGAAATTAGCCCGGGAAATATGCGACAGGAAATTCGGGGCAGGGGCTGACGGGTTATTGGCCTTGGGAAAATCTAAGATCGCGGATGTAAAGATGCGCATATTTAACTCTGATGGATCTGAGGCCCAAATGTGCGGTAATGGCTCAAGGTGCGCGGCACTGTATCTAGGCAAGAAAAAGGCAAGAATAGAAACCAGGGCAGGCATAATTGAGTCTGAGGTAAACGCCGATAGTGTAAAGATAAAACTTACCGATCCTAAGGGTATGAAATTAGATGTACCTGTTAAGATAAACAATAAGCCTTTGCGCGTTAATTTTATCAATACCGGAGTCCCTCATACCGTGATATTCGTAGAAGGGGTAGATAAGATTGACGTCGCCGATTTAGGACGGCAGGTCCGTTATCATAAAATCTTTGCTCCCGCGGGGACAAACGTGAATTTTGTGGAAGTCTTAAGCGGTGATACTATAAAGGTAAGGACTTACGAAAGAGGAGTAGAGGATGAAACTTTTGCTTGCGGGACAGGAGCAACCGCCTCTTCTTTGATCACCAGCCGCAAGTTAGCGGCTTCCGTTCTAAATACAGGTTACGGAAAAATAAATGTCCGTACCAGGGGCGGAGAAACACTCAAGGTTTATTTTAAAAAAGGCCGCGATAAATTTACAGATACCTGGTTAGAAGGCCGGGCCAGGATAGTTTACAAAGGAGTTTACTATGTTTAAAGGTTCTATTGTAGCCATAGTTACGCCGTTTAAAGACGGTAAAATTGACGAAAAGAAATTCAGGGAATTGATTGAATTCCAGATCAAGAATGGGACCCTGGGGATCGTACCTTGCGGCACAACAGGGGAGTCGGCGACCTTATCTTTTGACGAACATAACCGCGTTATTGAGATCACGATTGAGCAGGTCCAAAAAAGAGTCCCGGTCATCGCGGGCACCGGTTCCAACTCTACAGCCGAGGCCATAATGTTAACAAAGCATGCGGCCAAGATGGGCGCGGACGCCTCTCTACAGGTTTCGCCTTATTATAACCGCCCTACGCAAAAAGGCCTGTATGAGCATTTTAAAGCCATAGCCAACGCGGTAAATATCCCGATCATACTTTATAATATTGCTTCGCGCACCGGTGTTAATATAGAGCCTGAGACGATCGCCAAATTAGCCCGTGACTGCAAGAATATCGCAGGCGTTAAAGAGGCGTCGGGAAACTTAGACCAGATGTCCCGCATCAGGCAATTATGCCCGGATGATTTTGATCTGATATCCGGAGACGACGGCCTGACTTTGCCGGTATTAGGTATTGGGGGGACAGGCATTATTTCAGTAGTGGCTAATATTGTTCCCAAAGATACGGCAGATTTAGTTGCCGAATTCCAGAAGGGCAATATTAAGAAAGCGCAGGAGATCCATTATAAATTACTGCCTTTGATCAAGGCTGTGTTTGTGGAAACAAATCCTATTCCTGTTAAGACCGCGATGGGGCTGTTGGGTATGTGCGAGCCGGATCTAAGGCTTCCTTTGTGCGCGATGCTGCCGGAAAATCTGGAGAAATTAAAAAAGGCCTTAATAGATTACGGCCTTTTAAAATAAAAGGAGATATTTTGATGATCAAGCTAGGTATTGCCGGGGCGTGCGGGAAGATGGGGGGGCGCATATTCAAATTAGCGTCTGGGGATAAGGAGTTTGAACTGGCTCTTGCCTTAGAGAGGAAAGGTACGCCTATGATCGGCAGGGATCTAGGCAAGCTAAAAGTATCTTCCAGCCCTGACGGGATATTCCTTATTGATGTCTTCGTGGATTTTACCACCCCGGAGGCAGCCGAAGCGAATTTGGATTATGTGGCAAAGTATAAAAAGGCATTGGTATTAGGGACAACAGGATTAAGCGATGCGCAATTAAGGAAAGTTGAGGAAATATCCAAGGTTGTGCCCGTAGTTTTTTCCCCGAACATGTCTGTAGGCGTAAACGTTTTGTTCGCGATACTGCCTGAGATAACCAAGAGGCTGGGTCCGGATTACGCTATTGAAATAATTGAGGCGCATCATAAAGAAAAGAAAGATGCTCCTTCCGGCACCGCCAAAAAATTCAGCCAGGTTTTAAAAGACGCGACCAAGAAAGATATCCCCATCCATGCTGTCCGTTTAGGCGATATTGTCGGCGACCATACAATCATATTTTGCGGTAATTCCGAGCGTATTGAAATAAAACACCAGGCGCATTCCAGGGACCTGTTCGCAGTAGGCGCTTTAAAAGCCGCGAAATGGGTTTTTGGCAAGCCCGCCGGATTATATTCAATGCAGGATGTTTTAAAATGATGTTTAAACTTTCCCAAAAACTAAAAAGCCTACCGCCTTATCTTTTCTTGGAGATCGATAAAGCGAAGAGAAAGGCCAGGCAGGAAGGCCGGGATATTATTGATCTGGGGATAGGCGACCCGGACAGCCCCACGCCAAAGCATATTATTGAGGCATTATATACGGCAGCACAGGATCCGGCCAATCACCGTTACGCCCTTGATCAAGGTATGCCTGTATTGCGCGAAGCGATCGCGGGCTGGTATAAGAGGCGGTTTAATGTCAGCCTTAACTCCGGCACTGAAATACTGCCTTTGATCGGCTCTAAAGAAGGTATCGCTCATCTTCCGTTAGCCTTTCTGGATGAGGGAGATTATTCGTTAGTGCCCGATCCATGTTATCCTCCTTATAGATGCGGGACGATCTTAGCAGGCGGTAAGCCGTATCTTATGCCTTTGCGCGGATCAAACGCGTTCTTGCCTGACCTTAAGAAAATACCCGCGGATATCCGCGGGAAAGCAAAATTGATGTATATCAATTATCCTAATAATCCGACTGGAGCAACCGCGGAGGAGGATTTCTATCGTCAGGTGGTAGAGTTCGCGGTTAAAAATAAGATTATCGTTGTTTCGGATCTGGCATATTCGGAGATGTCTTATGACGGATACAGGCCGGCTAGTTTCCTGGAGACGGAAGGCGCCGGGGATATAGGAATAGAATTCCATTCTTTGTCTAAAACCTATAACATGACCGGTTGGCGCGTAGGCTGGGCTTGCGGCAAGGCGGAATTGATCCAGGCCTTGGCAAAGGTTAAATCTAATATTGATTCCGGGATATTTTCAGCGCTTCAGTTAGCGGGTGTCGCCGCTTTGGAAGGCCGGCAGGAATACGTTAGGAATATGTCCAATCTTTACCAGGAAAGGCGCGATACCCTAGTTAAAGGTTTGAATTCGCTGGGCTGGCAGGTGAATCCTCCCCGGGCTTCTTTCTATATATGGATAAAGATCCCCCTAAAGACAGGTTCTATAGAGTTTGCCAATTTGTTATTAAGGGAAGCGGATATTGTAGTTACTCCCGGAGTCGGATTCGGCAGGTATGGCGAGGGTTACATCCGCATGGCCTTAACAGTGCCTAAAGAAAGAATAAAAGAAGCGGTCGAAAGAATAAGTAAAGTTGCCAGGTTCTGAGCCGATGCCCATTTGTTATATAGGAATAGGTTCAAATTTAGGAGATCGCCGGGAAAAGATCGAATTAGCGATAGATAAGATCAGCCGGCTTAAAGACACAAAAGTGGCTAAAGTATCCTCGATCATAGAAACTGATCCTGTCAGTACCCTTCCCCAGGGTAAATATTTAAACGCCGCGATAGAAATCAAAACAGGCTTGTCCGCGCGGGAATTATTAACCAACCTGCAAAATATCGAAACTGAATTAGGCAGGAAGCGCTCTGTGAAGAACGCTCCGCGCACCATAGACCTGGATATTTTGCTTTTTGATGGCCAGGAAATAAAAGAACAGGATCTGACCGTGCCGCATCCTAAGATGCTGGAGAGAGAATTTGTCCTTATTCCTTTAAGGGAAATTGCCCCTGAGGTTGTGGAAAGGCTTACTTCATGCGCGTAATCAGGAAAATTAAGAATATAAGAAGAGAAATAAATAAGGTAAAGGCAGGAAAAAAAACTATAGGTTTTGTTCCGACGATGGGAGCGTTGCATGAGGGGCACCTTAGCCTTATACGCCAGGCGCGCGCGGACAATGATTATGCCATAGTGAGTATATTCGTTAATCCTGTTCAATTCGGGCCGAAGGAAGACTTTAAGAAGTACCCCAGAAATCTGCCGCGGGATGCCGCTTTATGCAGAAAAGAAGGAGTAGATATTATATTTTATCCAGATATAAAAGAGATGTATACGGGAGATTTTAAAGCGTATGTGGATGTCCAGGGCTTAAGCGGAGTTTTATGCGGCTTGTCCCGTCCGGGGCATTTTAAAGGCGTTGCCACGGTAGTAGCAAAGTTGTTTAATATAATCAGCCCGGATATAGCTTATTTCGGCCGCAAGGATGCTCAACAGGCGGTAATTATCAAGAAGATGACTGAAGATCTGAATTTTCCTGTTAAGGTTAAAGTTATGCCTATTGTGCGCCAGAAAGACGGCTTAGCGATGAGCTCAAGAAATACCTATCTGAGTAAAAAAGAGAGGAAAGACGCGTTAGTCTTGCCTGAGTCATTAGGCCTGGCTAAGGATTTGATTTATAGGGGCATAAAGGATCCAGGTAAGGTTATCCGCGGCATGAAGCAGCTTATACAGGGCAAGGGGTCTATCCGGATTGATTATATATCTATTCTGGATTTTGATACCCTAAAGCCGGTTAAGAAGATAATTGATAATTGCCTGATAGCTTTGGCAGTGCGTATCGGTAAAACCAGGCTGATAGATAATGCCGTAATATCTAAGGGACGTTTCTTGAGCTGATCCCTGCCTGCCGGCAGGCAGGGGAGATCTGTCCCTTTTTAAAATGATGAAAAGATTAAAAATCGGAATTGTGGGGTGCGGAGCGATCGGCAGTTCTCTAGCTAAAGCAATAGCTAGTGATTTTAAGAAGGAAGCAGAGCTATCCGCGTTTTACGATATTGATACTAAGAAATCCCGCGATTTATCAAGAACGGTCTCTAATAAGCGCGATTTAGTGGTCCGGGGGCTTAAACAATTAATTGATAGATCTGAATTGGTGATCGAGGCATCTTCTGCCAAGAGTTCCTGGGGAATAACCAAGAATGTCTTAACAAGGCGGCGCGATATTATGGTTATGAGTGTAGGCGGGGTAGCCGGCCATTTCCGGGAATTAAGCGGGCTGGCAAAGAGGTATGGTTGCAGGGTTTATATTCCCAGTGGAGCCATTGCCGGTATCGACGGTATAAAAGCGGCGGGGATCGGAAAGATCAGAAGGGTTACGCTTACTACGCGTAAGAATCCCAAATCTTTTAAAGGCGTTGAGTATATTAAAAAGAAGGGTATCAATTTAGATAAGATCAAAAAAGATACTACGTTATTTTCCGGCAGCGCCAAAGAAGCGGTTAAGTGTTTTCCTCAAAATATCAATGTTGCCGGGTTATTGAGTATTGCCGGTGTCGGGGAGGATAAAACCAAGGTTAGGATCATCGCCTCTCCGGATACAAAGAAGAATATCCATGAGGTCAGGATAGAATCGGAAGGTGCTAAGATATTTACGAGGACCGAGAATATCCTTCATCCCGATAATCCTAAAACAAGCTATCTGGCGGTATTATCGGCAGTAGCGGTTTTAAAACAGATTTTAGGCCCGGTTAAGGTCGGCACTTAATTAAAATAACATAAAGAAAGGGGGTGAATCAAGATATGGCACAGAAAATAGTAAAGTTGGGTATAAAGCGTCAAAAAGGCTGCCTCTATTACGTTGACAAGCAGGGTGATGTTTCCTGCGCTACAATGGCCAGAGGCAAGAAAAAAGGAGGAAGCCCTAAAAAAGTAGCGAAAGCAGGTATAAAGAGAAAAGAAGGGTACCTTTATTTCGTTGACAAACAGGGTGATGTCTCTTGCGCTAAGATGAAAAGGGGCGGTAAGAAGAAAAAGAAATAAGCGGATAGTAAACAATAACCCTATAACCCCGCGCCTTTTAACACATGCATATTAAAGGGCGCGGGGTTATCTATATTCCATGAATATATTGTTGATCCAGCCATTCTTTAAAAAAAGCGAAAAAGCATATCCTTTAGGCTTAGGGTATATCAGTTCTGTCCTGAAACAGCGGGGGCATAACGTCTTTGGCGCGGACCTTTCTTTTTATCATCCCGGAGAGATCTTAGATTTAATAAAAAAAGAGAACATCAACCTCGTCGGGATCTCAGCAATGTCATATAATTTTAGTAATGCCGTCCATATATGTAAAAATATAAAGAGCCGTTATGCTGTCCCCATTGTTGTCGGTGGCCCGCATGCGACTATATTTAAGGAGAGGTTACTGCGCAATTATGGCGGGTATTTTGATTATTTAGTCGCCGGAGAAGGTGAATGGGCATTTGCCGAATTGACGGATTGCCTGCAAAAAGGAGTACCGCCTGCGCATGTAGATGGTTTATCGTATATCAGTAATGGGGAGATTTTCATAAATAAAAAGCGTAAAGAAGAACCCGATATCAATAATTTCCCTTTTCCTGACAGGAATATCTTTCCCATATATAAATACAGGGGAATGTTTGCCAGGGAAAAACTATATACCCAGATTATTACCAGCAGAGGCTGTGATCACCGCTGCAACTATTGCCCTGAATCTGCGCTATCAAACGGCTGGAGGGGCCGTTTGATAGAAAATGTAATTGCTGAGATCGAATCTATCGTGGCATCGTTTGGGATAAAGGAATTCCATATTGAAGACGCGAATTTCCTTGGCGGCGGGGCAAAGAGGATAGAGGAATTATGCAAACGCATCATCGCTTTAAAATTAAATATAAAATGGCAATGCCCTAATGGGATACCCGCTATGGATTTTAAAGATGATTCTATCCTGGGATTGATGGCGGAGGCAGGCTGTTACAGCATATCCCTTGGCATAGAATCGCTTGAAGAGGGTATTCTAAATAGCATGGGCAGGCTTTATAACTTTAATTCAGTCAAGAAGATAGTAAAAAGCGCGCATAAAGCAGGCATAGAAGTTACGGGATATTTTATGATAGGCTTCCCCGGGCAGAGCCTGAAAAGTATTAAAAATGATGCCTCCTTATCAAGAAGGTTAGGTTTTGATTTCTTGCATTATTCTATTTTTCAGCTGATTCCCGGTTCTTCTCTTTTTTATAGTTATTCTGACAGTTTAGATATAGAATATACAATAAAACAATACGCCATTTTGCCGGGTATCAATAAGAGATCTTTAGGCAGGCTTCGAATACTGTTTTCCCTATCAGGCTTTTTAAGCCCGAGGTATTTTTTGTTTATTTTCAGCCTGATAATAAGAAATAATCCGTATAGGATCTTACGCAGGGCGGCCGTGCATCTCTTGGGGTTAGATCTTAAATTCTAACCCCCCACTACAATTATGGAAGAAAATATCATTATCAGGGGAGCCAAAGAGCATAATCTAAAAGATATAGATCTTAAGCTGCCCCGCAATAAATTTATCGTGATCACCGGTTTGTCTGGTTCGGGCAAATCCAGCCTCGCCTTTGATACTATTTACGCGGAAGGCCAGCGCAGGTATGTCGAGAGCCTTTCCAGTTACGCCCGCCAGTTCTTAGAACAGTTACAGAAACCGGATGTTGAGCACATTGAAGGGCTATCTCCGTCTATAGCGATAGAACAAAGGGCTGCCGGAGGGAGCCCGCGCTCCACGGTGGCAACGCAAACTGAGATCTATGATTATTTGAGGCTGCTTTTTGCCCGCATTGGAAAGGTATATTGTTATCAATGCGGACAGCCGATAGAAAAACAAAGTTCACAGGAAATAATAGGTAAAATAATGGCTTTATCTTCCGGGACATCCATTCAGATATTGGCTCCGGTAGTAAGGGGGAGAAAAGGGGAATACAAAGAAATATTCGGTTCAATTCAGAAGTCAGGGTTTGCGCGCTGCCGGGTTGACGGCAAAGTTTATGAACTGCCGGCAAAGATAAAACTCGCCAAATATAAGATCCACGATATCGAAGTGGTTGTGGATAGATTGATCATTAAGCCGGAAATAAAAAAGAGGTTAACCGATTCGGTTGAGACGGCGCTTAAGGCTGGTAAAGGCAGTATAATTGTTTCTTTAACTGGTGCGCGTGCCCAAGAATTGGTTTTTAATGAACAATACGCCTGCGCAAAGTGCGGTATAAGCTATTCGGAAGTCGAACCGCGCACATTTTCTTTCAATTCTCCGTATGGGGCTTGTCCTGAATGTAACGGCTTAGGCACAAAACTGGAGTTCGATCCCGATTTAGTTATTCCGGATAAAGATAAATCTATAAATGAAGGAGCAATAGATCCCTGGAGAAGGGGAGGCCGGGGATACATACTTTATTATCGCTGGCTCATCAGGGAGCTTTCTTCCAAGATGGGTTTTGACCTGGGAACGCCGTTTAAGAGATTAAGCAAGGTAGCGCAGAAGGCGATACTCTATGGTACTGATGAAATTGTGGGAAGCAAGCCCTTTGAAGGCGTAATACCTAATTTGGAAAGGTTATTCCGCGAAACAGACAGCGATTATTTAAAAGAAGAAATTTCCAGGTTTATGTCCAGCCTGCTGTGCCCTGTGTGTAAAGGTGCCAGGTTACGTAAAGACAGCTTGTCTGTAAGGATCGGCAATAAGAATATCTGGGAAGTTTCACTGATGTCCATAAAAGAAGCTCAGGATTTTTTTAACAGATTAGAATTGGATGAAAGGCAGAAGATAGTCGCCCAGCATGTATTAAAAGGCATAATTCAGAAGATTAGATTCTGCGCTGATGTAGGGTTGGATTATTTAACTTTAGACAGGAAGAGTTCGACTCTTTCAGGAGGGGAGGCGCAGAGGATCCGTTTAGCCACTCAGGTGGGCTCAGGGCTCGTGGGCGTGTTGTATGTCTTAGATGAGCCCAGTATAGGTTTACATAAAAGGGATATCGATAAGCTCCTTTTGACTCTTAAGGCTTTAAGGGATTTAGGCAATACTTTGATTGTCGTAGAGCATGATGAATCCATGATCCTGGCCGCGGATCACATCGTAGACCTGGGCCCGGGCGCGGGCAGGCATGGCGGAGAAGTGATTTTTTCCGGGTCAAAGGAAGCGCTTTTAAAAGATCAAAAATCCCTTACCGCTAAATACCTGCGGCGGGAATTAAAAATAGATATTCCTCTTAAAAGGAGGCCGTGGCAGGATAAAAAGTTCCTGGAAATAGTCGGGGCCAGGGAACATAACTTAAAATGCATAGATGTAAAATTCCCTCTAGGTTTGTTTGTTTGCGTTACAGGCGTATCAGGTTCAGGCAAGTCTACTTTAATAGACGGGATATTGTTTAAGGCCTTAGCGCAAATGCTCTATAGAGATCCCCGGAACAAACCCAAAGAAAAACCCGGTCTTTATGAAAAGATCAAAGGGGCGGAATTTATCGACAAGGTTATAGTAGTTGATCAGTCTCCCATAGGCAGGACCCCCCGCTCAAATCCGGTTACATATACCGGTGTTTTTACTCATATCAGGGATATATTCAGCAGGCTTCCCGAGGCCAGGATGCGGGGTTTTAAACCGGGGAGGTTTTCTTTTAATGTCAAGGGCGGGCGCTGCGAAGCATGCGCGGGCGACGGTATAAAAAAGATAGAGATGCATTTTCTTCCCGACGTATATGTAAAATGCGGTGTATGCAAGGGCTTGAGATTTAACGAATCCACCCTGGAAGTAAAATATAAAGGTAAGTCCATCGCTGATTGTTTGGAAATGACCGTAGAAGAGGCGCGGGAGTTATTCGCTAATATCCCTAAGATAAGCAATACCCTTAACCTTCTTTCCGATGTAGGCTTAAACTATATACAGCTCGGCCAGCCGGCGACTACTTTATCCGGAGGAGAGGCGCAGCGCCTCAAGCTTTCCTCCGAGCTTAGCAAGCGTTCCACAGGCAAGACCCTGTATATCCTGGATGAACCCACTACGGGTTTGCATTTTGCTGACGTGGCAAAGCTGCTGTCGGTCCTGCAAAGATTAGTGGATAAAGGCAATACAGTCATTGTGATCGAGCACAATTTAGAAGTAATAAAATGCGCCGACTATATTGTTGATCTTGGGCTTGAGGGAGGGGATAAGGGTGGAGAGGTTGTAGCTTTTGGAAGCCCCGAAGAGTTGATCAATAATAAGAGATCATATACTTCCCAATCCTTAAGAAAGGTATTGAAGGGTAAATAAAGAAGTGGTATAGTTTAAGTATTCCGAGGGGCTCAAGCGCAAAATGAATAAATCCATAAAAATATTCTTATTATTAGCGGTTGTTACAGGCTGCCTGCTGTGGGCCTCTGCCATAAATATAGGAGGGATCAGCCATAAATCTTATGCCCAGGAATCTTCTAAAGAAGAAGAGGCGCTATTCGTCGCGAAAAAAGCATTTGAAGACGGGTTTTATGAAGTAAGCCTGGGCTTATTGGAGCGGTTCTTGAATAATTACCCTGGTTCATCCAAAGCGGTGGAAGCAAATTTATTAATAGGCAGGTGCTATTTCCAGCAAAATAAGTTCTTAGACGCCCTGGCTAAATTTGAAGGCCTCTTGGGTCAGCCCCAGGCTTTAAATGTAAGAGATGCTGTTCTTTACTGGATCGCCGAAGCGCATTTTAAAGGGAATGGCTTTAACGCGGCCGCGACTTATTACCAAAGGATAATCAATGAATTCCCCAGGTCTTCTTATATTCCCGCTGCTTATTATTCTCTGGGCTGGTGTTTATTTCAGGAACAGAAGTTCCAGCAGGCCCTGGAATACTTTAAGGTTGTGGAGGAAAAATATCCAAGGGAACCGCAGGCAAGAGATGTCCCCTTTAAGATAGCCGAATGCCTTTATAACTTAAAAGATTACTCCGGATTAAAATCCAGGCTTAAGGATTATATAAAAATATATTCCCAGGATCCTACCCGCCTGTCTTATCTTTATTTTTATATGGCGGAAGCCGAGTATTATCTTAATAACTTTTCCGTTGCCGCCGATTGGTACCATAAGGCTTTTAACAGCAGCCGCGACGATAAGATACAGGCATTATCTAAGCTGGGCCAGGCTTGGGCGTATCTAAAATTAAAACAATACAAAGATTCCGAAGCGGCGTTGAGGGAGGTTAAGGCCGATAAACTGGAAAAGAAGAACGTTGATGTTTTATTGCTGGGCAAAGCTATATTAATGACAGAGACCAACCGGGTTAATGAAGCGGAGGGGATATACCAGGAGCTGTTAAACACGACCCTTGATCCGCTCGTTTTGATCCAGGCATATCTTGGCAAGGGCGACGCTCTCTATAACCTTGCTGATTATCAAGAAGCTGTAAATGTGTATAAAGAAGCTATTGTTAAGGCTGGCGCGGGGACTGTCTCCGGAGAAATGGTTGATAAACTGCATTATAATCTGGCTTGGGCTTTCTTGAAACAAGGAGAGTTTAAGGAGGCTATAAAAGAATTCCAGAAGATCATAAAGACCAGTGATGATAACATTGTTAAGGCCAGCGCCCTTTGCCAGATAGGAGACGCGTATCAAGATTCGGGTGATTACAATAAAGCGCAAGAGACCTACGATACCATATTAAAGGATTATCCCGATAATTTCTACGGTGATTATGTACAGTACCAATTGGGTCTTACCTTGCTTAAGAATTCAAATTACGACGGAGCGGTCTTAAGCTTCTTGACTCTCAAAAATAACTTTCCTAAATCTAAACTTTTAGACGATGCCTCTTACGCTTTGGGGCTGGCTTATTTTCAGAAGCAGGACTATAACTCAAGCAAGGATGTTTTCGCGAAGTTCCAGGAAGAGTTTAAGGATAGCAGCTTAAGGCCGCAAGCGATGTATCTTTTGGGCACCAGCTTGTATAATCTCGGGGATTTTCCGGGGGCCATAGAGGTGTTTAAAAATATCGCCAGGGGCTACGGCCAGGATACGGAATTGACCCAGAAGGCCGAATATGAAATAGCGGATTGTTTTTATCAGATGGGCGAGGAAAAAGAAGCCATGGCAAGATTTAAGGCGTTACGCTCTAAATACCCTGACTCCAAGCTCACCCCCGAAATTATGTGGTGGTTAGGAGAATACTACTACAGGCATAATGAATTGGAACTGGCGCGCCGGTATTTTACTTCTCTGATACGGGATTTTCCCAAGAGTAATTTGATCGCTGATGCTTATTACGCTTTAGGCTCGAGCTTCACAGAGGAATCCCGGTACGAAGAAGCGATAGAGAATTTTAAGAAGATCGAAGAGCCGGGCAGGTCTGACCTTAGCGGCCAGGCGGCTGTCGCCATAGCCGATATTTATGTAAAACAGGACAAGGCTGATTCAGCTTTAAATACATACCAAGAGGTCATTAAAGAATACCCCGGGCTTACGAATTTAGTTTATCCTAAAATGGCAGGTTTGTTCTACAAAATGAATAAATTAGCCCAGGCTTTAGATTTTTATCGCCAGAGCCTGGATCTTGTGCCGGCAAAAGAGATGGCGGGTATCCAATTCAAGATAGCCGAAGTCCTAGAGGCGCAGGAGAAGATCCAGGAGGCTATAGAAGAGTACCTTAAGGTTACCTACCTTTACGCGGAGGATAACAATTTAGCGGTAAAGGCGCTTTTAAGGGTAGCGGAGATTTATGAGGGGAAGGGGGATCTTAAAGAAGCAGTCAGCATCTACAAAAGAATTATTTCCCTGAATACCGAAGAAGCAAAATACGCTCAAGAGCGGATAGATTGGATAAAAACTAACAATAACAGGAGGTAGCAGATGGGTGATATATACAAGATGAATCTATGGCAGATATTCTTAGCCGGCGGCCCGGTGATGTGGCCGATACTATTATGTTCCATATTCGCTTTGGCGGTGGCTTTGGAGAAATTCTGGCATCTGCATAAGATAGATAGTATAGATACCCAGGGTTTCTTAAGTAAAATATTGGATAAGATGAAGCGCCACGATACTAAAGAAGCCTTGCAGATCTGCGATAACACCAAGAGCCCTATCGCCAACATATTAAAAGCGGGGATCTTGAAATACGACCGCCCGCGCCCCCAGATTGTAGAAGCTATTGAAGACGCTTCTCTGTATGAGATACCCCGGATAGAAAAGAATCTTACTACGCTTGCGACTATAGCCCATATTGCCCCGCTCTTAGGGCTTTTAGGGACAGTTACGGGTATGGTCAGGTGTTTTCAGACCATTCAGGCAAAAACCACGACGTTACATCCGGTATCTCCCGGAGACTTAGCCGGCGGCATTTGGGAAGCGCTGCTTACGACTGTTGCCGGTTTGATCGTAGCAATACCGACGTTTGTAGCTTATAATTACCTGGTTAACCGTATAAATAATTATATCTTAGAGATGGAAAAAGCATCTACGGAATTGGTTAATTTTCTCACGGAGTAAAAATTGATGGCTAGATGTGTGAAGGGAGGCAATAATGCGTTTTAAGGGCCGCATGGAATTAGAACACGGGCTTAAGCAGATAGATATCGCCCCTCTTATAGATATTGTATTCCAGCTGCTGATATTCTTTATGCTTACCTCAAGTTTTGTAATACAGCCGGGTATAAAGGTCAATCTGCCAAAGGCGATAACCAGCGAAGCGGTAAAATCCGAGAATATAGAGATACTGGTAACCGGTGAGAATGTGACTTATTTGAATGGCAGGGTAGTGACCACGCAGGAATTGCAGGCATTGCTTAAGCAGGCAGCCAAGAGGGATCAAACTATCCTGATTAAGGCGGACAGGCGCGCGTCTTTAGGCAGGGTAGTAGAGGTTTGGGATCTGGCCCGCGATTTAGGCATAACCCAGATAAACATTGCTACAAATCAATCCTTAGACTAAGCCCGCTTCAAATGATAAACCGACTCCTGAAGAAAACAATCTTCATATCTTTATTAGGGCATATAACTGTTTTTAGTGTTTTTGGCCTTTCTTTTGGCAACAGGATGCCCCAGGCGAATTATGCCCAGGTTTATTTTTGGGGCCAATTCTTGCGCAGCGCTCAGATTGACCCTCCCGTTGTTTCTGATTTAAGCCGTATAAAGAAGATCCTTATTAGAAAACCGGTTACGCCAGAGCTCGATAATATCTCCAGGACCGGGTCTTCCCGGGTATTAAATAATTGGGGGGAAAAACCGCCGTTTCCCTTGGTGTTTAATAGCCAGAAAGAGCCTTTTATCAAAGAAACTGGAGCCAGGTTCTTACCCCAAAGAAGGCCTGAACCTACGATAATATTCCATCCTTTACTTCCTTATTGGTTCGCCTTATATTTTAAAGACAGGCAGGTCGCGCATGTTGAGCTCGTATTTAAAACAATCTCCGGGGGCAAGGGGAATTCCATACTAGTCAAGAGGAAGATCTCATCCGGTAATTTAGAGGTTGATCTCTTGAGTTTGCGTTATATAGGGCATTATCTTTCCATAAAACAGGCAAACTCTGCTTTCGATAGCTGGCAGACGGTAAAAATTGACCTTTCGGCAAAGTAGGGTTAAGGTATCTTTTAACCAATGATAAACATAGATTTTTCTTTAGCCATAGCCCTGTATACTTCTATTTTATTAAGCGCGGTATTAATTGCCTGGATATTTGCCAAGAAATATAGAGATAAGGATTTAACGCTTGACCCCAAGTTCATATGGTTTTGTTCCGTATGCGCTTATACCTATATTAATACCAAAGAAGACGTGATTTCGGTCTGTCCCAGGTGCGGGAGCTATACGAAAAAATAATTGACCAAGGTTAGTTTATTGCTATAATATATCTTAGGTCTAACTTTAAGGGCGCGAATAAGTTTTGTTACTTGAAAAGTAACCTATGGGGGAGGGCGAAATGATTACAGAGATAGGGATAGTAGCCGGGGATATCTGGCACTTTTTAGACCAGCATGGAGAGGTTTCTTTGTCTGTCCTGGTAAAGAGCATAGATAAACCGCGCGATAACGTGCTTATGAGTTTAGGCTGGTTAGCCAGAGAAGGCCATGTGATTCTCCAGCAGGTGAATAACGGAGAATATAAAATAAACTTGAGGAAAGATGCCTAAGCCCGGGATCCAGGAGAAGGGGATTGTGCTGTTTATAGCTTTAGCGACAATTTTTATGGTTATTCTCCTGGCGAATATTGTGCTGAGTATTGTCTCCAGCCAGTCACGCCTGACACACCATAGGGTTAGCCGTATTCAGGCTTATTACGCGGCACTAGCAGGGGTAAATTTTAGCCTGGAACAGTTAAGGACCGGCGTTTGGGCTTTTACTCCTACTAATTCCTGCCCTGATCCAGGTGGCTGCTTACTTACTAATTTTGTCCAAGATTACGCAGGCACATTCCCCACGAGCGTAAGCGAGATAAAGATCATTTTTTGTCCTTCAGGCAGCACTTGCACAGGAACATCCGATGCTTGCAGCCCTCCCACTGGCTATACTTTCTGTATAAATTCTACCGCAACATTCACCTACACACCGTAACGTAATACCCTATTTATAATCTATATATATCTAAGTAAGTTTATTATGAATTTATATGTTTTAATTTAGGGTCATTTTTATAGTATTTTCTTCTAATAAGTAAATCTAAGTAAGAGTATATAAAAAAACACTTGACAAGATAAATACTTTATGATTAAATTAAGTCCACAATGATTTATAATGTAATAAGGTAAAATCCTATGGCAAGACTTATTGATATTGATGAATTAGCCGAGTATCTAAAATTGAAGAGGCAGACCCTTTATAATTGGCTGCACCAGGGGAAGATCTCCGGTATTAAAGTGGGGGGAGTCTGGAGATTTGACCGCAGGGAAGTGGATAATTGGTTAAAAAGTAAAAGGCGCTTAACCAGGGAATTAAAACCCGGAGAAAAGCAATGAATTCATCATTAGGTATATATTTCGGGCCGAAAGCAATCAGCCTCGTTGAAGTCAAGGGCAGGAAGCTCATAAATAATATTCAAATATCCCATTCAGCGGCCTCTTCCGGAGAACTGGAAGAAAAAGTTCCCGCGGAGGCAAAGGTGATCGGGATAATCGCTCTTTTTAAGGAAGAACTGCGCAGGAACAGGGTTGAGGCGAAAGAGGCGACTCTGTGCCTTTCAGGAAAGGATTTGATCATACGTACCTTTGAAATGCCTGTGCTGCCGCGTGAGGAGCTGCAAAGCGCCATAAATTTTGAAGTTAAGAAGTATATGCCTTTTAAAACTGAAGAGCTCATCTCGGATTTCCAATTAAAGTTTGATAAAATAAGCCGCACCAATATCGTCCTGTTTATGGGCATAAAGAAAGAAGCCCTGGATAGTTATCTTTCCATATTAAGCCAGTTAGATATCAAGCTTAACGCGATAGAGTATTCCGCTTTCAGTATTTTGAGGTGTTTGAAATTGTCGGGCGCCAGTGAAAGCGGTATTATAGGTATTCTTGCCGCTGACCTCCCTGGCAAGGACGAAGTTAATTTTACGATCCTAGAAAACGGATTCCCGTTATTCAGCCGGGATATTACCTTGCCTGCCTCGCCCGAATATATGGGAAAAGACGCGGAAGCGGAGTCATCAGCGACTTTAGAGAAGCTAAAAACAGAGATCCGTATGTCCCTGGATTATTATGATCGTAAATTCTCCAATAAAAACATTAAAAAGATGTATCTCTTGTTTAACCAGGAGCATCATTTAGAACTGGAGGCGTTTATGGCGGAAATAGGTTTTCCCGCCACATTCATAGATATAAATAAATGTTTAGACAGGACTACACCCTATTCTCTGGGTTTTGTTAAAAGCTACAGCGCTTCCTTGTCCAAGGTAATAAAAAATAAATTAACGGTCGACTTGCTGGCGGCGCAGGCAAAGATAAAATCCCTGAAAGAGAAGTCTATACAGAAGGAAATACTATCTTTGTTTGAGGGCATAAAGTTAGATTACAGAATGGCTGCCGCGGCTCTGTTTATAATCATCGCGAGCATTGGCTTGGGTTTCTACCGTACCCAGCCTTTACGTAAAGAATTAGAGACTATCCTGGCCGTGCGCCCGCGGGTATCTGTAATAAGCCCGGGTGCTTCTTATGGGGAGTTGGCGGGCAAGGATACCGAATACAAGAGAAAGCTGGACGCCTTAGGTAGCCTAGTAAATAAACAAGTATACATTACCGAGCCGCTGGATGTTTTGCCCCGGGTTTTGCCGAAAGGCGTGTGGTTGACGAGCCTTTCTCTTAATAAGAGAAGCGAAGGCAAGGCAGAGCTTACTTTAGAGGGTACTGCCTATCTGTCTGACAGTGATAAAGAATTCGCCGCGGTAAATGAATTCCTGCTAAGCTTAAAAAGTACTCCTGCCTTTACCAAGTATTTCAAGGATATAAACGTCACGTCTTTGAATAGCGGGAGATCCCAAGAGGTAATGGTAACCAATTTTTTGATATCCTGTAAGACTTATCAAGGAAGAGAATAATATGAAATTAAGCGGGCTGATCAACAAAAACAGGGTTTTTAATGCCTCCTTGATCATACTGGCGGTCATAGTAGCCGGAAATATTTATAAGGGCCAGGGCAAGGGGGTAGAGGCGTTGAAAAAAGAGAACGATATGGAAATAAAAAAGAACACTGTAATGAATAGCCTCAGTAAAGGAGAAAATGATCTTGATGGCTACAAAAACATTTTTGTCAAAAAAGACGCCGGCTCCATTATAAACACGCTTAGCAATATCGCTAAAGAATCGGGCGTTAAGATCAAGTCTATTAAGCCGGCGCAGGAACAGAAGCTTACATACTACATTAAGACCCCTTTTAATCTAGCGCTTAGCGTTCCCGGTTATCATGCTTTAGGCGGCTTTATCAGTAAATTAGAAAATTACCGGGACGCGTATCTGGTCGTTGAGGCTGTTGATATAAGGTCCGAGACGCAGGGCGAGGGATTGAATGTTAATTTAATGGTGAACTCTATAGTGCTTACGAACTGACGATGAAAAAGACAGGAGCCAAGATAATAAATATTTTCTTCTTAACCGTATTTATCCTTGGTTTATTTACATTGGATTCATTCGCGGCGCAGGCGGAAAAGCCTTCTGTCGCAGGGCGTATTGAAAGGCCGGTTGTAGAATATAAAGCGCAGGGCTTGAGAGACCCTTTCCGCAGTCCCTCTACAGGAGGAGATGATAGTAGGCAGGCTAAACAGAGTGAAAAGCCCGTGCATCCTGGAGGGGCGGTAGAACAGCAACTCCCTTCTTTGGTTGTGCAGGGTTTGATCTGGGGAGGGGATTTCCCGCAGGCGATCATTAACAATAAAGTCTTGAAAATAGGGGACGTAATAGGGGGCGCGCGCGTTACCAGCATTGATAAAGACGGCGTAAGCGTGTATTTCGCGGAAAAGCAATACAAGCTGTCTCCACCGGCGGCAAACGCGAGCCCTTCTAAAAAACATTAAGGAGGATAATATGAAAAAGTTTTCCCAGTTGGGTGTATTTATTCTTATACTTTTTTTAATCCTGCCGCCTCCTTACTTATGCGCTGATTCAAAAGTAACATTTTCCGGCTCGGAGCCGGAGGTCTCTATGGATTTTAAAGACGCCAGCCTGAAAGATATATTGAAAGCCTTATCTATGCAGTCAGGCCTGAATTTTATTGCTTCAGAAGGACTACAGGATAGGAAGGTAACTCTTTATCTGGACCGGGTCCCTTTAAGGAAGGCGATGGATAGATTGTTTAAAGCGAATAATCTATCTTACGAGCTGGATAAAGATGCCAATATCTTTATTGTTAAAGACTGGGGTAAGGTCCAGGTTGAGACTATCACCAAGGTCTTTTATCTGAAATACGCCACTGTTTCCTCCTCTTCTTTAAAAGAGGAGATGTCGAATCAAATAAACGGAGAAAGCAGTTTTGCTACCGGCAGCACATCTTCTTCATCGAGTACTAGCAGTAGCAGCAGCAACGGTAAATGGAACGTAGAAGAAGACGTGGGTATCACTAAAGCAGTAAAGAAGCTTCTTTCTCCGGCCGGTTCAGTGGTTGAGGATTTTCGCACCAACAGCCTTATTGTTACGGATACTCCCGGCCGTATGGAGGTTGTAAGCCAGGTGATCGCTTCTTTGGATGTGCGCGTGCCGCAGGTTATGTTAGAAGTAGAGATGTTAGATGTAAGTAAGAACGAGGTGGATAAGTTAGGGTTTAAATTCGGCCAGACGCCTTTCGCGGTGGCTATAACAGGCGCTACGGCAAGCACCGGTTTCCCTTTTGGCAGCTGGAGCAAGATCTTTAATCCAGCCCTCGGCACCATATCAATAAATCCGAATGGTTATTCGGCGCAGTTAGATTTTCTAAGGACCCGCACTGATACGAAATACCTAGCCAGGCCCAGGCTCCTTACTTTAAATAACGAAACCGCGGAGATCAGGATCGCTACTAATGAATCAATAGGCGTAACTTCAACCAGCGTTACCGAAGCAGGCACGACTACAGCCACAGCGGAGAGGACGGAGACAGGCGTGATCTTAAGGATCACTCCTCAGATAAATCAGGAGACAGGCGAAATTACCATGTTTGTTTTTCCTAAGGTCGCCGAGGCGGTACAAGGGAATAGTTTAACCAGCGGAGGCAGCCAGAGCCGTTTCAGGGATCCTGAAGAGCGCAGCACTAAAACCTTAGTAAGGGTCAAGGATGGGGAGACGGTAGTTCTTGGAGGATTGATCCGGAATGAAGTGGTTGATATCGAAACGAAGCTTCCTATTTTAGGGGATCTTCCTATAATAGGGGTTTTCTTCAGGCATAAAGGCGGTGGCAGCGACGATTCCCCTAAGAACAAGGAACGCGAATTATTGGTATTTATTACTCCTCGTATTATAAAAGATACGGATATTAAACTTGCCCAGGCCAATAAAACCGTACTTTCCTTAGAGAGAGAGCAGAATACGGCATCGGGGGTTAACCGCGAGACAGCAATAAACGCCAGCTTAAACAATTTTGAGAAGAAGAAAAGATAACACCCGCAGGCCCATTAAAAATGTCTAAAGAAAGATACCTAAAATTAGGCGAGCTTCTGGTTAAGGAAGGGCTTATTAATGCCAGCCAGTTAGAGAACGCGATCAGTGTTCAGAGGCAGGAGGGCGGCCGGCTGGGTGAGATCATTGTTAATCTGGGATTTATTAAGGAAGACCGCGTTGTAGCCGCCTTGGGCAAACAACTTAATATTCCTTATTTTTCTTTAGGCACGGGGATGTTAAAACCGGCGATTGACCAGGGATTAGAGCGCCTTATTCCCCAGGATTTCGCGCTGAAGAATTCCATCCTTCCCTTATCGCGCACCTTAAGGTCTATAACCATAGCTATGTCCGATCCTTTAGACATTATCCTTATTGATAACCTAAAGAAACTGACAAGCTGCGAGATCAATCCTGTAATCGCCACAAAATCCGATATCGCCAAGGCGGTAGAGGAATTCTACGGCAAGTCCGCCATGCTCAGGGAGGCTGTAGAGGCCAGTTACGATATTACTTCTGTTGAAGCACCTTTGGCGGAAGCCGAGGCTGGCGATCAGGAATTGAGTTTGGATAAATTGATCGCCCGGGCCGAAGAAGCTCCGGTAGTAAAATTAGTAGACTTAATTGTCCGCCAGGCTATTGATGAGCGCGCCTCGGATATACATATCGAACCGTTCAAGGATAAGATATCTTTAAGGTACCGTATAGACGGAAAACTTTATGAGATACCACCTCCTGCCAGGCACCTGCATCTTCCGATCATATCCCGCATAAAGATATTGGCAAAATTAGATATCGCGGAAAAACGCCTTCCCCAGGACGGCGGTTTCTCGGTGAGAATAGGGGAAAGGCCTATAGACATAAGAATTTCCACTATACCTACGATATACGGCGAGAAGTTAGTTTTAAGGATACTGGATAGAATGCAGGTAGTTTTAGACCTTAATCAATTAGGCTTTGACGCCAAGCAGCTTGAGCATATCCGTTGGGCGACTAATCAGCCTTACGGGTTGGTATTTTTAACCGGCCCTACCGGCAGCGGAAAGACCACTACCTTATACGCTATATTAAACGAGATAAAAAAACCCACAAAAAACATTATTACTATCGAAGATCCGGTAGAATACAAATTGGAAGGCATTAATCAGGTCCAGGTAAAGCCTGAGATCGGCCTGACCTTTGCCACCGCGCTGCGCAGTTTCTTAAGGCAGGACCCGGATATAATGCTGGTAGGGGAGGTAAGAGACTTAGAAACTGCCCAGATCTGCATTCGTTCAGCATTGACCGGCCATTTGGTATTAAGCACGTTACATACTAATGACGCGCCTTCAGCTGTAAGCCGTATTATGGATATTGGTATTGAATCTTATCTCTTGGCGCCTTCGTTGATAGCGGTGGTAGCGCAGCGGTTGGTGAGGAAGCTGTGCCTGGATTGCAAAGAGGCCTATGAGCCCACTGCCGAAGAAGTCAATAGGATGAAACTAAAGGCGGAATTGATATACAAGCCGAGAGGCTGCGCTAAGTGCAATAATACCGGCTATAAAGGCAGGGCGTGTATCTCTGAAATCATGATCGCGGACGAAAAGGTCAGAGAATTGATCAACCAGAGGGTGTCATTCCAGAAAATAAGAGAGGTAGCCAGGGCCAGTGGCATGCAAACTCTTTATGAATCAGCTATAAAAAAGGTTGAGGAAGGGGTAATTTCTTCCGAAGAAGCGCTTTCTGTTACCTTAGGAGTGGATTAGTGCCGAAATTCTTTTATATCGCCAGGAATAAATCAGGGGATAAAGAAACAGGCCTTGAGGACGCGGGTAGTCAAGATGAGGTTATTGTCAAGCTGCAGGCTAAAGGTTTGCTTGTAGTGAGCGTTTCTCCTGAAAATAAGAACGGGCAGCATCCTGCTGCCCCTGAAATAACGGCAAAGGTAAAATTTAAGCCGAAACGTTCCCGTATCACAAGCGATGATATGGTCCTTTTCTGCCGGCAATTAGCCACGCTTTTGGGCGCCGGAGTTACTATTCTTAAGAGTTTAGATATAATCTCACAGCAAGTAGCCAGCCGCAGGCTTTACATCATAATAAAGGAATTACAAAAAGATATGGAGGGGGGGCTTAGTTTTCACGAAGCAATGGCCAAACATAAGGTTGTGTTTTCGGACTTATGGATTAATTTAGTAGAGAGCGGCGAGGCGTCAGGGAATTTAGCGATGGTATTAAGCCGTTTAGCAAGCTACCTGGAAAAGGCTGCCGCGTTCAAAAAGAAATTCATCTCGGCGCTTATTTATCCGGCTATACTTTTTATCGCCGGCTCCAGCGCGCTGCTGTTTTTGACCATCAAGATCATCCCTACCTTCGTGGAATTATTTAAAGGGTTTAAGATCAAGTTGCCTTTTTTAACCCAGGTGCTTGTGTCCGTAAGCGGTTTTGTCAGGCACTATATACTTTTTATAATTATCGCGATTGCCTTAGGTATATTCGTGCTGCGCAGGTTTATTTCCACGAAACCCGGCAGGAGGAGTTTTGAGAAATTTCTTTTTAGCCTGCCGGTATTCGGAGAATTCTTTCGGGTCCTGATCATTGAACGCTTTACTTCTGAAATGGCTACATTGGTTGAAAGCGGCGTCCCCATCTTGTATTCCCTGGAAATAGCCGAGCACAGCGTGGGTAATTTGACCCTGGGCGATATCATTCATAATATCAAAGATGATGTGCGCGGAGGCAAGCCTTTATCACAGCCTTTGGAAAGGAGCGGTTTTTTTGATCCCATGGCGGTGCAGATGATAGCCATCGGGGAAGAAATAGGCGAGTTATCCAGTATGTTTAAGCGGTTGAACGCGTTTTACCAGGAATACGTGGATACATTCCTGACCAGGTTCGCCAGTATGTTTGAGCCGATAATGCTTGTTTTTATGGGACTGGTAGTCGGGATCATGGTTATCGGTATGTTCCTGCCTATATTCCAGATCACCCAGATCCATTAACCGGATTATTTAAATATTTGACAAAATTGTTTTTAGATGATAAACTGTGTGGCATTAACAATAACAGGAGGTGTCAAATGAGTAGGAAAGGTTTTACGTTGCTGGAGTTGATAGTAGTAATGGTTATTATCGGTGTACTGGCTACCTTAGGTTTTAATCAATACGGAAGGATGATAGAAAGGGCTCGCGGCGCTGAAGCCAGGTCAATTTTAGGGGATATCCGCAAGTACTCTGCCGCTTATTATCTGGAAAACGGCGCGGTTACAAATCTTACCGCGACCCTTGTTAATATCGGCACGGATAACGATCAAATCCCCAGCGCATGCGCTGACTCACATTATTTCAGTTACGCTCTGACTTCCCATGTAGATCCTACTATAGTAGCTACTGCTACGCGTTGCATAGCGGATGGAAAGACTCCTGATGCGGCTACAGCCTCAACGCTTATCCTTACTTCAAATATGTCTACAGGGGTAGATGCCTGGAGCGGGACTGGCGGTTATTAATTTCTATAAAGACAAATAACCCGCTGGAGTACAATGAAGGATAAGGGGTTTACTTTAATAGAGCTTATTGTTGTTATTATTGTCATCGGTGTTCTGGTGACTTTGACTTTTACCCATTATGGCTCATACACGGAACGCGCTTTAAATAAAGAGGCCCAGGCAAACCTAAGGTTGATCATAGCGGCAGAACGCAATACTAGAGTAGAAACAGGCGATTACTATGCCAGCGATTCCACTCAACCTACGGCAATAAATAATATAAATACTAATCTAAGGCTATCCCTTTCAGCGGCAACTAACCGAAAGTGGGATTACGTCACTACGGTTGATAACGCGGCTGATCCTCCTACCTGTTGTGCTCAGGCAACGAGGAATGGCGATGATTCCAGGACTTATAGGATCCGTGATACCGAAGACAACCCGGTCGCAGACGGTACTTGTCCATAGACAGCCGACCTTTCGTAAGGCGCCCAAAATAAAATGCGTAAAAAAAGCCTTACCTTTGCTCCCATACCCGGAAAACAGAGAATAAATACGCCGGCAGCGCGCGGTTTTACTTTGATGGAGATCCTGGTGGTTATTATTATAGTAGCTATTCTGGCAACTTTGGCTATAAACCAATACCGTTCATATAAGGAACATGAACTGGATAAAGAGGCGCAGGCAACCCTAAGGTTGATTATGGGGGCAGAAAAGATCTACCGCATGGAGATAGGCGGTTACTATGCCAGTGGTCCCACTCAACCTACGGCAATAAGCAATATAAATACTAATTTAAGGTTATCTATTTCTACGGCAACTAACCGGAACTGGGACTATATCACTACAGCCGATAACGCGTCTCCTATTCCTGTTAGCTGTACTCAGGCTACAAGGAATGAGGATGAAACTGACGCCAGGACTTATAGGATACGCAATACTGAAGATGATCCTGTCGCGAACAGTATTTGTCCATAAGGGATACCCACAAAATGCGTAAAAAAGGCCTTACCTTGATGGAACTCCTGGCGGTTATTGTTATAGTCGGTGTTTTAGCAACTTTGGGTTTAGGCCAATACCGTTTATACAAGGAACGTGAATTAGATAAAGAGGCGCAGGCAAACTTAAGGTTGATTACGGGGGCAGAAAAGATCTACCGCATGGAGGCAGGCAGTTACTATCCTTATATTGGAGGCACTGTTGACAACATGGCCAGTATTAATACTGACTTAGGTTTGCTTTTGCCTACAGGCTCCGGCCGCGCGTGGAATTATCTTACGATAGCTACTGTCAGCCCCGCTGCTTTCTGCGCTCAGGCCACAAGGAATGAGGATGAGGATGACGCCAGGACTCATAGAATACGCAATACCGAAGACGATCCGGTTGCGGACGCTATTTGTCCATAGAGGATATTCACAAAATGCGTAAAAAAGGCTTTACTTTGATCGAAGTAGTTGTTGCTATGATCATCATATTAATTACATTGACTGGCCTGATACATTTATTTGTCGCCGGGAAGAAATTGATTTTACATAGCCACGCCAGGATGACCGTAGGGGAGTTAGGAAAGGTTTTTATGGACCCCTTGCAGATGCAGGTGCGCCAGGATACCTGGGATGTGGCAGGCAATTCGTTGTTGATTGTTACGGGCGCGGATAGCACAACCTGGACAGGGGCCGCGGAAGGCTTAAATGGGATTGATTTTACTCCTGATTATACTGTAGCCAGAGTTAAGGATGCCAGCAGTAATGATACGGGTTTGCGCCGCGTAACAGTAACTGTCCAATGGGAGGAACCTTCACCGTAATTTAGCCTATGAAGCGTATAATTAAAGCGGTAACTCTTATGGAACTATTGATCGCCTTGGTTTTACTGGCGATCATTGTTTTAGGTATCGGCCAGATCGATATCTTTAGCAATCTCCATGTGTTAGGCACAGAGCGCCGGGCAAAGATAGATAACGAGATATCGCTGGCTTTAACCCATATGACTAAAGGTATTTCTAAGGCCATTGGTAATGAGGTATCCGGCGGAGCCAATTCAGTCGTAAATATCGCTAATGTTGGCGATTATACCGCGATAAGGGCTTATGTGGATACGGCTGACGATTATGTTTCAGCCGGAGACGGGCAAACAGGCACGCAAGGAGACCACTGGATCGCCTATGAATTTACAGGTACCGTTGCTTCTGATCCCGCTAACCGGTACCAGATCTGGTATTGCCCTCGGTGCACAGACAGCTCTTGCGTTACTTGCAATACCGCCTGGGGGACCGCAGGTAATACTATAGCCAGGAATATCAGCGCGGTTACTATTACTAAACCGGTGGATAGCTCCAGCCAACTCAATAATAATTATGTAACGATAGAGATTACAGGCTGCTGGGATCCTGCAACTGTGGATGTAACGATTAATCATAACGGAACCAGGCTTAATCCTTGTGTCGATATGAATAGCCGCATTAATATGCCTTCCGTTTCTGTTAATTAATTTGCCCCGTTAGAAATTAATGGTATAATGTGTGTCCCTAAAGATAATTTTACGGGGCAGTAGCTCAGTTGGGAGAGCGTCGCGTTCGCATCGCGAAGGCCGTGGGTTCGAATCCCATCTGCTCCACCATTTTTTGAGCATGAAGAATATTTTAAGGTTAAGTTTAGGGCTGTTTTTTCTTCTGGGTTTGATCAGTGTTTGTTTCTATTTTCAAGATATTCCCACGCCGCCTTTTTCAATAGCAGCCCAATCTCAAGAATCCGGATCTAAAGAAGCGCTTTTTTATCAACGGCTGGATAACAAAGCTGTCCAATGCCGATTATGCCCGCGGAATTGCTTCATACCTGAAGGCGGCCGCGGATTTTGCGGGGTAAGGGAAAATCAGGAAGGGGTATTGTATGCTCTTTCTTACGCTAAAGCCGTTGCCATACATATTGATCCTATCGAAAAAAAGCCTTTATTCCATTTCTTACCGTCTACTGCCGCCTTTTCTGTTGCCACCGCGGGCTGTAACTTAAGGTGTAAATTCTGCCAGAACTGGGAGATCTCTCAGAAGCGTCCGGAAGAAGTTGATTATGTGTATCTTGAACCGGAGGAATTAATCAGGAAGGCCCAGGAATCCGGCTCTCCGGTGATAGCTTATACCTATACCGAACCTACCATATTTTACGAATATATGCTTAAGACCGCTAAGCTTGCGCGCGCCCGGGGAATAAAAAATGTCATACATTCCGCGGGCTATATTAACGAGGAGCCCTTGAGGCAATTAGTAAAGTATATTGATGCCGCTAATATTGATTTAAAAGGTTTTAGTAATGATTATTATGCCCAGATGTCGGAGGCGACATTAGAGCCTGTCCTTAGGACCTTAAAGATATTAAAAGACGCGGGCGTGCATCTGGAAATTACCAATTTGGTGCTGGCCGGTTATAATGACAGCGCGGATGCAATTGCTAAAATGTGCCTGTGGATAAAGGAAAATTTAGGCAGTGACACGCCAATACATTTTTCCCGGTTTTTCCCGATGTATAAAATGCTTAGCCTTGATCCCACGCCGGTTGAGACTTTAGAGAAGGCAAGGAAGATCGCCCTGGATTCCGGATTAAAATATGTGTATATAGGTAACGTCGCTGGACACACCGGAGAGAATACCTATTGCCCTAAATGTAAAAGCATAGTTATCCAGCGCAGGGGCTATTTTATCTTACAGAATAATATTAAAGATGGAAAATGCAGGTTTTGCGGTGAAAAGATTGACGGGGTTTGGAATTAGATTTATCCCCGCCCTGATTGCTTTTATAGCGCTTATCTCATCCGGCGCCTTGGCCCAGGATGTTAAACAGCCCAATGCCGCCGGCACATTCTATCCTGATAACCCCGCGGAATTATCGCGTATGATCCAGGGTTTTCTGGAAACGGCAGATCCTGCTCAACAGGAAGGCCGGTTATTCGCTTTGATCTTACCACACGCTGGCTATGGTTTTTCCGGGCCAACCGCGGCCGCGGGCTTTAAGCTTATACAAGATAAAGCCTACAAAACCGTAATTATAATCGGCACAGGCCACCGTTATAGTTTTAGCGGGGTATCTGTTTATCCTGAAGGGATATTCCGCACGCCTTTAGGCGATTTGGAGGTAGATAAGGAATTCACGCGGCAGCTGCTCAATAAAGACAAAGAAATATTCTTCCAGCCCCGGGCCTTTGAAAATGAACATAGTGTTGAAGTTCAGTTGCCGTTTTTGCAGAAAGTTTTATCAGGTTTTAAGATAGTCCCCATAGTTACGGGAGACTGCACACTTGATGTTTGTAAAAAATTAGCGGAATTATTAAAAATAGCTATTGGCAGCCGCAGCGACGTTTTAGTCATTGCCTCAACCGATATGTATCATGGTTATGATTACCAGGAGGCTGACACAGTTGATAACTTAACTTTGTCTTATTTAAAGAATATGGACGCGGAAGGCCTGTATTACGGCCTGCGCGAACGTAAATTAGAGCTTTGCGGAGGGTTCGGGGTAGTTTCTACGATTATCTTAGCAAAAGATTTAGGGCATAAAAAGCTGGATGTCTTAAAGCATACCAATTCCGCTATGGTGACCGGAAAAATGGTTAAAGGCACCTGGACCGTAGGTTATGCCAGTTGTGCCATAGACAAAGAAGAAGGAGGCGCTGCTTTGTTAAACAAAAATCAGAGAAAAAGGCTGCTGGAGATCGCGCGGGGATCCATTAAAACATATTTAACTACAGGCAAGAAAACGGAAATTAGTGAAGCAGATCCGGTATTACTTAAAGAAATGGGCGCTTTTGTTACTTTAAACGAAGGCGGCCGGTTACGTGGTTGTATCGGCAATATTGTGGCAAGAGCTCCGTTGTATCTTACGGTCAGGGATATGGCTGTTGAAGCGGCAGTAGGCGACCCCCGTTTTCCGCAGGTAAATTTATCCGAACTTAAAGATATTGAAATTGAAATATCAGCGCTTTCTCCTTTAGAAAGGATAGACTCGGCTGAGAAAATAAAATTAGGCACTCACGGAGTTATCGTAAAAAAAGGTTTTAACAGCGGCGTATTCCTTCCCCAGGTAGCTACAGAGACCGGCTGGTCAAAAGAAGAGTTCTTGTCTAATCTGTGTTCTCATAAAGCCGGCCTCTCTGCGGATGCCTGGAAAGATAAGTCTACCGAGGTCTATATATTTACTGCCGAAGTCTTCTCGGAAACTAGTTACTAAAATATGACGAAGATAATTATCAGCCTGTTTTTAACAGGCTTGTTATTCGGATCAGGCCCTTGTATGGCAAGCTGCGGCCCTTTTCTTATTAGTTATATCGCGGGATCCGGGAAAAGTATCACCAAGGGGATCATGGCTTATATTTTATTTTCTTTAGCCCGGATACTTGTGTATGTTGCCCTGGCTTTAGCGGTTTTCTTTTTAAGTAGTATCGCGGTAGAGAACTTATTGGGCGGTTTATATAAATATATCCTTATAGCAGGAGGCGGTTTTATAGCTATTATTGGTTTATTTATGTCTTTTGGAAAAAAGCTGGAATTCAGGCCGTGGCAGACCTTGTATAAGAATTTATTTGAACGCGATAAAAAAAGTGTTTTTGCTGTTGGGTTAATGATCGGGCTCCTGCCTTGCGCGCCGCTTTTATCAGTACTTTCTTATGTAGGCTTAGTTTCGCGGACGTGGCAGGCAAGCTTATTATATTCTCTTTCCTTCGGCATAGGCACTTTTGTATCTCCGTTGCTGTTACTGGTTATTTTCGCAGGCGCGATACCGCGTTTGCTGCCGGACAAGAAAGCAGCTTATCATAAGATATTTACTTTTATTTGCGGTTTAATAATTATATTCTTAGGGGTTCAATTAATTCTAAAGGGATTTTAGATGAACAGACTTTATTCTCCTTCTCAAAGTGTTTCCGGTGATACTATAACCTTTGACAATAAAGAGCAGGTCCATCATGCCAGAAATGTTTTAAGGCTTAAAGTAAATGAGGAAGTTATAATATTTGACGATAAGGGCAATGAGTACTTCTGTGCTGTAGAGAAAATACTTCCGGAAAGTATTATTTTTAAGGTTAAAGAAAGAAAGGTTCCTATCAATACACTATCAAAGGTCAAGATCACAGTTGCCTGCGCTATACCCAAAGCTTCTCATATGGATGACATTGTTGATAAGCTTACACAATTAGGGGTAGGCGCGATCATCCCTATGGAGACCGAGCGTGTGATCGTAAAGCTGGATAAGCGCAAGAAAATCTTACGCCAGGAGCGATGGGAGAAGATCATTCTAAACGCAAGCCAGCAAAGCCAGAGAAATACTTTAGCTGTATTAGAGCCGGTAAAGAAGATGGAGGGGGTGTTATCCGAATCAGCCGGTTACGATTTAAAACTGATACCCGCCTTGATAGGGGATAGGAAGCCGCTAAAAGAAGTCCTGGGTAAATATAAGCCAAAGAATATACTGGTATTAATAGGCCCCGAAGGTGATTTTACCGTCGAGGAAGTTGATTTAGCAATAAAATCCGGTTTTATACCGGTTACATTAGGGGATTCGGTCCTGCGCGTGGAAACCGCCGCTGTTAGTGTTGCGGCTTTTATCCGGCTATATTATGAAAACAGTTAAATTCATTACTTTAGGCTGTAAGGTAAATCAATTTGATACCCAAAGTATAAGAGAGAGGTTCTTAGGGGCAGGGTACTCGGAAATAGATAACGGAAAACCCGCGGATATTTACCTGATTAATACCTGCACAGTTACGCATAGGGCGGACTCTGATTCTCTTAATCTTATCCGCAAAGCAAAAAGAGAGAACTCCCGCGCCAAGATCATAGTTACCGGCTGCCTTACAGAACTTGATGAAGATTTAATAAGGCAGGCTGCAGCCAAGGTGATAATTGTAAAAAATAAGGATAAAGAAAAGCTGCCTTCACAGGGACTGACCCCGAAATATAACTCCCGAAGAGCTGTTCTTAGGGGTCTGTCCCTAAGAGCCAACAGCATTTCTTACTTCAAAGGCCACACCCGCGCATTCTTAAAAATTCAGGACGGCTGCGATAATTTTTGTTCTTACTGCAAAGTCCCGTTAGTAAGAGGGAGATCGCGTAGCCGTGGCTTAGACAAGATTGTAAGCGACGCGCGGCAGCTGGTAAAAAACGGTTTTAAAGAGATAGTGCTATGTGGTATTTGCCTGGGTTCGTATGGTAAAGGCTTAAGCAGCGGCAAAAATCTTGTTGATGTGATTGAAGCGCTGGAAAAAATAGACGGGTTATTGCGCATCAGGTTGAGTTCTATAGAAGCAGGTGATGTTTCAGATAAATTGATTGCTAAGATGGCAGGCTCCGAGAAATTATGCCCGCATCTGCATATTCCTATCCAAAGCGGTGATGACGATATTTTAAAGAAAATGAACCGCCGCTATAGCCGTAAGGATTATCTGGCGCTTATCAAAAGAATAAAAAAGAATATTCCCGAAGTTGCCATTACTACGGATGTATTAGTAGGTTTTCCCGGAGAATCTGAATGCAACTTTCAAAATACCCTGAAATTAATCAAGGAAATTCTGCCTTTAAAAGTGCATATTTTCCCTTATTCTCCGAGAAAAGGCACACTGGCTAGCGCAAAATTCAATCAAAGGATAGACCCTGGAATAATAAAAGAAAGGATTGCCCGGCTTAAGGACGTCGCCGGCAGTTGTTCGCTTGAATATAAAAAACAATTCTTGAATAGGAATATGCAGGTGCTTGTTGAAGGCCGTTCCAAAGAAAACCCCGCTTTCTGGCAGGGCCATACAGGAAATTTCCTAGAGGTTCTAATAAGGTTAGATCTTAATCTAAGCAATAAAATCGTTACAACTAAATTAAGAAAACTAAAGGACGATTTTGTTTTAGCGGAGATTTTTCATTAGACAGGGACTGGGTCCGAAATATAGCACCAGCATGGTTGTTCTTAGGAGCCTGTCCCTATTTATTTTAGCAGAATTATCTTGATTTTTAGCCTTTTAATTATATAATAAAATCAACCAAGCCCTTAGTAAAGGAATATATGTCTAAATTACTTATTAAGATAGGGATCACCTCATTTTTCCTGCTCATCCTCTCCTCTTTTAGTTTTGCCGAAGAAACCCTTACCTTTACCACGTATTATCCGTCACCCTATGCCAGCTACAACGAGCTCCGCGCTAAGCGTATGGCTATTGGTGATAATTATATTGACAGCACTACTTATACCTGGGAGGTAACCGACGGAGATGGAGGAGAGGTTGATTACTTAGCTGACCTGGTAGTTGAAGGCAGGGTAGGCATCGGCACAGTTATTCCTACTGTTCCTCTGCATGTCGCAGGCGCGGCAACCGGAGCTGTAAGGATAGTAGATGGCAACCAGGCTTTAGGTTATGTCCTGACTTCAGACGCAAACGGCGTAGGCAAATGGCAGGCAAGTTCAGGTGGTATAGTATATACATACTATTGTTATAACTCTCCCAGAGGCACTCCTGTGTGTACCGACTCCGGAGGCACTCAAGGTTATTGCCCCGCAGGATATACGCAGAAGCTTGCCCTTGGAGCGTGGGGTGTATGCTATTATACTGTAGCAGGCTGCTACGGTGATTCATACTATTATCATTTTCTTCCTCCGAATGGCAGTTGTGGTTCTACTTATCCCACTACGCAACTTTTTGGTTACGCTTATGTATGCTCTCAGTAAAGGAATATATGCCTAGATTATTTATTAAAATAGGGATCACCTCATTTTTCCTGCTCATCCTATCCTCTTTTAGTTTTTCCGAAGAAACTCTTACTATCACCTCCTATTATCCTTCACCTTACGGCAGCTACAACGAGCTCCGCGCCAAGAGAGTGGCTATAGGAGACAACTACATCAACACCACTACCTATACCTGGGAGACAACCGATGGAGACGGAGGAGAGGTTGATTACTTAGCTGACCTGGTAGTTGAAGGCAGGGTAGGTATCGGTACCGTTACTCCAACTACTCCGTTGCATATCGTAGGCACAACTACTGGAGCTGTAAGGATAGTAGATGGCAACCAGGCTTCAGGCTATGTCTTAACATCAGACGCAAATGGCCTAGGCAAATGGCAGGCAAGTTCAGGAGGTACAATGTACATGTATTATTGTTTTTCTAGCACTACCTATGGCACTCCTGTGTGTACCAACTCCGGAGGCACCCGGCTTTATTGCCCCGCAGGATATACACAAAAACTTGCGCTTGGCGCGTGGGGTACAAGCAACGGTCTCCAAGACCCGTATTATATTCCTCCGGGCGGCAGTTTCAGTGGTATTGCTGGATATGTTGGTTCAGCCTATGTATGCTCTCAGAATTAAAAAGAGGTGTATAGTGTTTAAGAACAAGTTTTTATTCTTTCCGCCACTAATCTTTATTTTATTTCTTATTCCAAATTATTTCCTTTTTGCCGAAGAAACTCTCACTATCACCTCCTATTATCCGTCACCTTACGGCAGCTACAACGAGCTCCGCGCTAAGCGTATAGCCATAGGAGATAACTATATCAATACCACTACCTATACCTGGGAGGCAACCGACGGAGATGGAGGAGAGGTTGATTACTTAGCTGATCTGATAGTTGAAGGCAGGGTAGGCATTGGCACGGTTACTCCTACTGTCCCGCTGCATGTTACAGGTACATCAACCGGGGCTGTAAGGATAGTAGACGGCAACCAGGCTTCAGGCTATGTCCTGACTTCAGACGCAAACGGCGTAGGCAAATGGCAGGCAAGTTCAGGTGGTACAAGTTATACATACTATTGTTATAACTCTACATATACTAGTATGTTTGGAGTCGTGATGGCTTCTACTGGTACCCCCCAATGTACCGACTCCGGAGGCACTCGAGGTTATTGCCCCGCAGGATATACGCAGAAGCTCGCGCTTGGCTCATGGGGTATATGTGCGGCAGGCGTTCTTACCTACTATGGATATTTTCTTCCTCCGAGTGGCAGTTGTGGTACCGTGAACATATCAGGTACAGATTTTGCTGCGGCTGCTGTTGTTTACGGCACAGCATACGTTTGTTCTCAGTAAATAATATAAGATGATTTATGCAAATAGAAAAAGATCATTTACGCTGGTAGAGATCATGATCGTTATCGCGATAATCGCGTTATTATCCCTTATTGCTATACCTAATTTACTCCGGCAGCGCCTCCAGCAAAATGAATCCGCGGCGCCGGCAGCTTTAAATGGTGTAGTAGCGCCATAAAAGACAGGGACAGCCCCCAATAGCGGCGGGACACTTTCCATTGAGTTACCTTGTTTTAGCTCTGATGGAAGGTGTCCCGTAACTGTTTTCGGGGACAGTCCCTTTTTTAAAATAATTTCCCTTGCTGAAGGCCGTTTTTATGATAGAATTTACATATTATGAATAATACACGGGGCAAAAGTTTTGTGATGATAATGATGGTGATAGCAGTTTCCGCCCTCTTTTTGAGGTTTGCCATCGATAAAGTAATAAGATTCAATATATCCCAGAATGAATCCAATGCCCAGGGTACGTTAAAATTGATCTCCGCCGCCTTAGAAAATTACGCTAAGGATAACCACGGTGTTTACCCGGCAAGCGCGGATATCCTGACAAAATCCCAGCCGCCTTACCTGGACAAAGATTATATTTCCCAGTATCCCGCGAAAGGTTATAATTTCACTTGTCCGAAACTCGAACCGTCCGGTTATAACTGCTATGCCAGCCCCGTTAGGTGCAAATTGACCGGCATAATGATGTATACCGTTACCACCGGCGGATTATTCGTATCGGAAGGGTGTAAAGTAAAAGAGTAGCCTGGTAAAGAGAAAGGCTGGATGTACAAGGTTAAATTTGTTTTCGCCAAAAAAGGCGAAATGAAGTATATATCTCATTTAGACCTGATGCGGCTGTTTACGCGGGCATTGCGCCGGGCGGATCTGCCGGTTAAGATCACAGAAGGGTTTAGCCCTCATCAAAAGTTTAGTATTAAACGGGCCTTGAAATTAGGCGTAGAAAGCGATAATGAAGAAGCAGCGGTAGTGTTGGCCGAATTCATGGCTGTTGAAGAATTCCAACGCAGGCTGCAGGAACAATTACCAGAAGGGATAGAAATAAAAAATGCCGAAAGAGATTTTAATTAATGTTGAGCCTCAAGAGAGGCGAGTAGCCATAGTTTCCGACGGGCAGCCGGAAGAATTTTATATTGAGCGGCCGCAGGATAAGACTATAGTCGGTAATATATATAAAGGCATAATCGAGGCGGTCTTGCCTTCTATAGGTGCTGCGTTTGTGGATATAGGCATGGCCAAAAAGGGTTTCCTTTATTTATCCGAGATAGAGTTTGCTTTTGAATCTTTGGATACTCCGGAGCCGTTGGCTCCTCCTCGTGAGATAAAAAAGGGCCAGGAAGTCCTGGTGCAGGTAGTAAAAGAGGGGTTTGGCACAAAAGGGCCGCGGCTGTCCACGCATATCGGCCTTGCTGGAAGGTATTTAGTGCTTTTACCTTTGGATAATCAGGTAGGCGTGTCCAAAAGGATAGAGGATGATGAAGAAAGAAGGCGCTTAAGGCATATGCTGGGTGAGCTTAAACTGTCTGAAAAAGTGGGTTTTATCGTGCGCACTGTTGCCAGCGGGAAAACAAAACAAGAATTATCCCGGGATGCGCAGTTCCTGCTTAAATTATGGAGCAGACTGCAGAAAATAATAGAGCAAAAGAAAGCTCCCAGCCTTATCTATGAAGAGTACGACCTGGTATTTCGGGTAATAAGGGATTCTTTCAGCGAGGATGTCTCTAAGCTGATCGTAGATTCAAAACCTGAATACTACAGGATACAGCGTTTCATGAGGACGTTCATGAGCTACCTGGCAAAGAGGGTAGATTTATACCGGGGCGATGACCTGTTCGGAGATAAGGATATTGAAAAACATACCAATAAGATATTCGACAGCCACATTTATTTGAAATCAAAGGCCTATATCATAATCGAGCCTACCGAAGGGCTGGTGGTGATAGACGTAAACAGCGGGGGCTTCAGGAAGAAGTTGAACCAGGAAGACGCTGCTTTTAAGGTAAATTGTGAAGCCGCGGTTGAGATTGGCCGCCAGTTGATCTTGCGTGATCTGGGGGGTATAATCGTCATAGATTTTATTGACATGGAAAAAGAAGCTCACCGCCGCGAACTCCTGAATGTCTTAAAGAAAGCTTTAAGCAAGGACAAGGCAAAATACGATATTTTAGGTATTTCGAAGTTTGGATTAGTGGAAATGACCAGGGAGCGGGTCCATAAGACTGTGCAGATGCTTTCTTACCAACTCTGTCCGTGCTGTCACGGAAGGGGAAAGGTCAAGTCTCCTATGACTATAGCTATCTACGCGCTGAAGGAATTAAAGAGGTTTTTAAAAGATAAATCATTAAGGCAGGTTAATCTCACATTGGCCCCCGCGGTAATTGACGAAATCTTAAAAGATAAGGGTAATTTAAAGGCAATTGAGCAGAAATTCAATACCAAGGTTAACCTTATCTCCAATCCTGCTTCCCACACAGAAGAAATAAAAGTATCTTGATTTTCTCTCTCTTGCATGCCTGAAAATCATACCGCCGAGTATGCTAAAATTATCCGAGTTCCTAGAAAAGGAACGAGGAAAATTTTAGCATATTTTACGAGGCGGGATTTACTAATTTTTATTCACTAATTTTGGCTTGACCTGGTTAGAAATTGTGATAATATAATAGGTTATAATCAACTTTTTTAAGCCATTTAAGGAGGGTAACAAATGTATGCGATAATTGAAGTTGGGGCAAAACAGTATAGTGTCAAGAAAGACGATATTATTGACGTAGAGTTGATAGCTGCTAAAGAAGGCAAGGTAGTCGATTTAGATAAGGTGCTTTTGGTTTCTAAGGACAAGAAGATAGAAATAGGCCAGCCTTATTTAAAAGAAGCCAAGGTCAAGGCAACGGTCTTAGGGCAGATAAAAGGCGAAAAATTAATTTCTTTTAAGTACCGCAGGCGCAAGTCTTCGCATTGGACAAAAGGGCATCGCCAGCAGCTGACGCGGTTAAAAATAAAAGAAATAGAAGCCGCTTAGCCCGATGTTTGTTGACAGCGTAAAAATATACGTCAGGGGAGGCAATGGCTCCAGAGGCTGCCAGAGCTTCTACCGTGATAAATATACGCGCCACCCGATACCTAACGGAGGAGACGGCGGCAAGGGTTCCGACATTATTATAAAAGCGGATAGGAATTTATATACCCTTTTAGACTTTAAGTATAACAGTAATTTTCGCGGCCCAAACGGCGGCCGCGCTTCCAGCAATAAGAAAAAGGGCAAGGATGCCTCTAGTATTATTATCCCTGTCCCTATAGGCACGACCATTAAGGATATAAAAACAAATTGCGTGCTTCGCGATCTGGATAAAGACCAGCAGGAAGTTATAGTAGCTTATGGCGGTAAAGGCGGCCTGGGTAACCAGCATCATAAAGAAGCTTCTGATGGGGAGCCCGGAGAGGAAAAAGAGCTGCTGCTTGATTTAAAAGTAATCGCGGATGTGGGCATCGTAGGTTTTCCTAACGCGGGAAAATCCACGTTGATCTCCAGTATCTCTAATGCCCATCCGAAAGTAGCCTCCTATCCTTTTACTACCAAATCCCCTATTTTAGGCGTGGTTAATTATTCCCGCAAGCCGTTTACAGTAGCTGATATTCCCGGGCTTATCAAAGGTTCATCAGAAGGCCGCGGCCTGGGGGATAGGTTTTTAAGGCACATCGAACGGACGAGAATTATTATCCATATTGTGGATATCTCGAGCTCTGAAGGCAGGGACCCGGTAGAGGATTATAAGACCATAAATGAAGAGTTAAAGAATTATAGCGAGGAAGTTAGCTCCGATGTTAAATATTTTGGCGCCAGGGTTAATAAAAAGCCGCAGATCATCGTTGCCAATAAAATGGATATAACAGGCGCTGATTCTAATCTCAAGATATTTAAGAAGGCGGTAAAGAAAAAGGTTTATCCGATATCCGCGCTGAAAAAAGAAGGGCTGGAGGAGTTAATTGAAGCAATCGTCGAAAAACTTTAAGAGGATCGTTGTAAAAATAGGCTCAAGCCTTCTGTGCCCTGATAAGGGGAAGCTTGAGCGCGGGCTGCTTAATGAGATCACCGGCCAGATCCAGGATCTGGTTAAAGACGGCAAAGAGATAGTCGTGGTCTCTTCGGGCGCGATCGCCCTGGGGATGGCTATATTGAAACTGGAATCACGCCCGAAAGAACTGGCGTATCTGCAGGCAGCCGCGGCTATAGGCCAACCAGAGCTGATGGATATCTATAGGGAATCTTTTAAGCAAAGGCAGTTAAATTGCCCGCAGCTGCTTTTAACCTGGGAAGATTTTAATGACCGCTCGCGTTATCTAAACGCCAAGAATACATTGTTAGCGCTTTTAAAATTAAACAGCGTGCCGATAATAAATGAAAACGACACAGTCTCCACTGATGAGATAAAATTCGGAGATAATGACCGGCTTTCAGCGCTGGTATCCATACTTATCGGCGCGGACCTTTTGGTCATACTCTCTGATGTTGACGGCCTTCTGGAAAAAGATAAAAAGACCCTGGTAAGGTTAGTAGATAAAATTACGCCCCAGATACATGGCCTGGCTTGCCCTACGGATAAAAAAACCTGCGTGGGCGGGATGGTGACCAAGATAGAAGCAGCCAGGATTGTCGTAGACTCCGGTATTCCCTGCGTGATCGCCAATGGCAGGCGTAAAGGTATTATTAAATCCTGCGTAGACAATTCTAGTGAGAGCGGCACTTTGTTTTTGCCTAAGAAAGATCATCTTGCCGCGAAGAAGCGCTGGATCGCTTTTAGCGCCAAGCCAAAAGGAAAAATTATCGTTGATGATGGGGCCCGCCTTGCGCTCCTGAATAAGAAGAGCCTGCTTTCAGTAGGGATCGTTGGTTGTGAAGGCAGTTTTAATAAAGGGGACATTGTCAGCTTAAGAGATAAGCAAAACCGCGAATTCGCCAGGGGCAAAGCGGCGCTTTCCAGCGGAGAATTAGACAAAATTAAAGGCAGGCGCTGCGAGAAAGAAGCGGCCCATTGCGATAATATAGTCATATTGTAGTTACACAGGGACTGTCCCCGAAATGTAGCTCCTGATGGGCTGTTCTTAGGGGACTGCCCCTAGAGAGAAGCTAATGGATCTAAAACAAGAGTTGATAAATACGGTAAAGAATACTAAAGCAGCTTCAGGTTTTCTGTTAAATATTTCTTCCGCTACGAAGAATAAGATCCTTCGTGATATGGCCTCTAGTTTAAACGCTAGAAGCGGTTTTATCCTGAAAGCTAATAGAAAAGATGTAGCGGGAGCCAAAACAGCGGGCCTTTCTCTAGCGCTTATTGACAGGCTTACTCTTAATCCTAAGCGGATAAAAGAGATGTCTGATTCTTTGATAGAGATATCCAAGTTAAAAGATCCTGTGGGAGAGGTGATAAAAGCCTGGACCCGGCCAAACGGCTTGCGTATACAGAAGGTGCGCGTGCCTATTGGAGTCATCGCCATCATCTATGAGTCGCGTCCCAATGTTACTTCTGACTGCGCGGGGCTTTGTTTTAAATCGGGCAACAGTGTAGTCTTAAGAGGCGGGAGCGAGGCATTAAATTCCAATAAAGCTATCTATCAGGTACTTAAAGATGTGTTGAAGAAATATAAGATCCCTGAATCTGTGATAAATATTATTACTACTAGAGACAGGCGCGCGGTAGACGCGCTGCTAAAATTGAATGATTACATTGATCTGGTTATTCCCCGCGGCGGAGAAGGGCTTATAAGAAGAGTAGTTAAATTATCGCGCATACCGGTAATAAAACATTATAAGGGTATCTGCCATACCTACGTGGATGAATGGGCGGACCTGAATATGGCAGAGAATATTTGTTTTAATGCCAAGGTCCAGCGCCCCGGGGTATGCAACGCCATGGAAAGCATGCTTGTGCATAAAGATGTCGCGGCAAGATTCTTGCCGGGGATGTTAAGAAAATTCAAACAGGCAGGGGTAGAGATCCGTGGTTGCGCTGTTACCCAAAGAATAGTTAAAGGCATCTTAAGGGCTAGCGAAAAAGATTACCGCACCGAGTACCTGGATCTGGTGCTTTCCGTAAAGGTGGTGGAGGACCTGAAAGAGGCGATAACCCATATAAATAATTATGGCTCGCACCATTCTGATACTATCATTACGGAAGACCATAAAAATGCCCTGCAATTTTTAAAAGGCGTTGATTCGGCCTGTGTTTATGTAAATGCCTCCACGCGGTTTACCGACGGCCATCAATTCGGATTAGGGGCGGAGATAGGCATATCCACGGATAAATTGCACGCGCGCGGGCCTATGGCGCTTGAAGAATTGACTACTTATAAGTATATGGTATTCGGGAGCGGCCAGATACGGGCATAGAGATGAAAATTGGCATCTTAGGCGGGACATTTAATCCCGTGCATATAGGGCATCTTATTTTAGCGGAAGAGGCGAGAGAAAAATTAGGCCTGGATAGAGTTGTTTTTGTGCCCGCGTATCTGCCTCCGCACAAAGACAGTTCTGATATTGCTTCCGCCAGGGACAGGTTTTTGATGGTAAAGCTCGCGATCTCCGGCAATAGATATTTTTCCGCCTCCGATATAGAAATAAAAAGGGACGGCCGTTCTTTTACAATAGACACCATAAAGGAATTTAAAAAAATATACCCGCAGGATGAGTTATATTTTATAATTGGTTCTGACCTGCTTAAATATTTAGATGAATGGAAAAATTTGGACGAGATCATTAAGATGGTAAAATTTATCGCGGCAACCCGGCCGGGATACCCTTTAGAAAATCTGCCTGCTTATATCTCTACCGTTGCTATCAGGGCGGTAGATGTTTCAGGGTTCCAGATCCGTCGTTGCATAGAGGCAGGCAGGTCATTCAGGTATCTTATTCCCGACGCAGTGCGTAAATACATCCTTAAAAAGAAACTATACAGGAAAGCCCCTAATTAATTTATGAAGATTAAAATCGCTCCCTCGATATTATCAGCAGATTTCAGCTGCCTGGCTTCTGACATGAGAAAGGCCCAGGCCGCCGGAGCCGACATGTTCCATGTGGATATTATGGACGGCCATTTTGTGCCTAATATCACCATCGGCCCTGTGGTCGTAAAGCGTATCCGCAAGGTAACAAAATTACCGCTGGATGTGCATCTGATGATCGAGGAGCCGGAAAAGTTCATTAATGCTTTCGCGGAAGCTGGAAGCGATATGATCACCGTGCACATAGAGACCATAAGCCCTAAACGCTATACCCTCTGCGCCAGGCGTTTAAAAGCAAAAGGCATTAAAGCAGGCATTTCTTTAAATCCCTCTACTCCTTTAGCAAAAATTAAACCCGTACTTAATGTGGCAGATCTTGTTTTAATTATGTCGGTTAACCCGGGCTTTGCCGGCCAGGCGTTCATAAAGGCGGCTTTACCCAGGATAAAACAACTGCGTTCTATTTATGACGGCGATATCGCCGTGGATGGCGGGATAAATGACAGTAACGCCAGGCAAATAATCAACGCAGGGGCAAATATTTTAGTCGCGGGTTCCTACATATTTGGCGCCAAAAATATGAAGCTTGCTATGGAAAGGATAAGAAATGCGAAGTAATCAGGAAATTAAATTCGGGACCGACGGCTGGAGAGCTGTTATTGGAGATACCTATACTTTTTCTAACCTGCGTATTCTTTCACAGGCGGTAGCGGATTATCTAGGTTCTGGTAAAAAGGTGGCCGTGGGTTATGATACGCGTTTTATGTCTGGACGTTTCGCCAGGATAGCCGCCGAAGTGCTGGTTAACAATGGTATTGATGTCCTGCTCGCGGACAGCTATATTCCTACTCCCGCTTTAAGCCTTACCGTTAAAACAAGAAAATTAGATTTAGGCATTATGATCACCGCTTCGCATAATCCCGCGGAATATAACGGGTTTAAGATCAAGGATCCCACCGGAGGCTCAGCCAGCCCTGAAGTAACCGGCGCCATAGAAAACCTCTTGGGCGCAAACGCGGTAAAAGAGTCCAATAATACACCGGCTAAAATAATAGAGGAAGACTTAATACGTGATTATGTAGGTTTCTTGCGTTCCTATATTGACTTTAAGAAGATAAAGAACAAGAAATTCAAAGTTTTGGTTGATCCTATGTATGGTGCGGGAAACAGTTTTATCGCTCGAATACTCAAAGGATCGAGCATAAAGATAGAATTTATGCACAACACTGTTAACCCTTCTTTTGGCGGCAGGCGGCCTGAGCCGGTTGAAGAAAACCTGGAAGAATTAAAGGGCCGGCTTAAGAAAGAAAAATTCGATTTAGGGATTGTCCTTGATGGGGATGCTGACAGGATCGCCGCTGTGGCTCCGGGAGGCATATTTATACATCCGCAGAAGATATTAGGCCTCCTGGCCCTGCACCTTAACCAGGACAGGCATATGTCAGGCGGTATCGTAAAGACGATCGCCGGCACAGCTATGATCGATAATATCGCTAGATCTTTAGGTGTTAAACTTTATGAAACACCGGTGGGCTTTAAATATATCTCCGAACTTATGGGGAAAGAAGATATTGTAGCCGGCGGGGAAGAAGCCGGCGGCATGGGAGTAAAAGGCTACATCCCCGAACGGGACGGTACGTTGGCAGGCCTGTTGCTTTTAGAGATGATGGTTTATCGTAATAAAAACATTCTAGAGATCTTAAAGGATACCGAGAAGAAATTCGGCAGGTATTATTATCTCCGCAATGACCTGCGCCTGGATAGGAAAATTGAATTGAAGAAAGAAAACCTGCCGAAAGAGCTGCTGGGCAAGAAAGTGACGCGGGTAAAAGATTACGACGGGATAAAATTGATCTGTGAAGATGAGAGTTGGCTGATGTTCAGGGCTTCGGGCACCGAACCGATCATGCGTTTATATGCTGAGGCAAAAAGTTTAAGCAGGTCTAAAGGGCTATTAGAGTTAGGCGAAGCAATGATCCGTCCTTAAGAAGCAATGGTTTATTCTATATCGCGGTTTTTAAGTTTATTGATATTTAAGATCGTGTTTCGGCTGGAGGTACACGGCCAAAAAAATATACCTGAAAAAGGAGGTTTTATTTTAGCCGGCAACCATGTCAGTTACTTAGACCCGGTTGCCGTAGGGGTAGCCTGTCCGCGTGAAACTGATTTTATGGCGCGGCACGATTTATTCTCGAAGCGTTTTCTCTCCTGGTGGCTGCCCAGAGTGAGGGCTTTTCCGGTAAAAAGGGATTCTCCGGACGCGTCAGCTTTAAAAGAAGCTATACGGCGCCTAAGGCGCGGCAGGGGGTTGGTTATGTTTCCTGAAGGCAGCCGCCGCGACGGGCCAGACGGCACTTCAGCTGGACCGCAGCCGGGTATCGGATTTATAGCGGTAAAAGCTGATGTGCCTGTGATACCGGCTTTTGTAAAAGGGACGGAAAGAGCGCTTCCCAGAGGCGCTAAATTCATATTTCCCGCTAAGGTTTCCGTGTATTTCGGGAAACAAATTCATATAGAAAAGGGGGTATCTTATCAAAGCGTCGCTAAAATAGTAATGGACAATATTAAAATTATTGATACGAAGGGAGAAATAAAAAATGACAGAAACAAGATCTGAGATGGAGCAGTTTTATAATCAAAGTATAAAGATAATCCGCGAGGGCCAGGTAGTTACCGGAAAGATCATTTCCGTGAGGGCTAAAGAGGTACTGGTGGATGTGGGGTTTAAATCCGAAGGCCTTGTCCCGATCATCGAGTTTAGCAAGGATGACCTAGAACCCGGAAAAGAATTAGAGTTCTACGTCGAATCAATAGAGAACGACGCGGGCAATATTGAGCTGTCCAGGGAAAAGGCAATGCGCATACAGGGGTGGGACAAGATCGTTAAATTTTCCCAGGATGGAGAGTTTGTCGACGGCAGGCCTGTTAAGAAAGTAAAAGGCGGGTTTCTCGTTGATGTTATGGGTATTGAAGGGTTCCTGCCTTCGTCTCTTTCCGCTTTTAAGGGTATCATGGAAAGGGATATTATGTATAAGCCTTATAAGTTCAAGATCGTCAAAGTTAATAACCTAAGGCGGAGCATTATCGTCAGCCGGCGTGAAGCTGTGCAGAAAGACAAGGAAGTAAACAAAACTAAAGTATGGCAGGGATTAAAGATCGGCGATATACATTCCGGCATGGTCAAGGCCATAACCGATTTCGGCGCCTTTATTGACTTAGGCGGAGTAGACGGGCTCCTGCATATTACGGATATGTCCTGGTCAAAGATCAGCCATCCTTCAGAAATAGTGGCTTTGGGGGATAAGATCGAAGTAACGATCTTGAATTTGGATAAAGATTCGGGAAAGATCTCTCTGGGATTAAAGCAAAGGCTGCCGGATCCCTGGCAGGATGTTGAGACAAAATTCAGCGTCGGCTCTAAAGTTAAGGGGAAGGTTGTAAATATTCTTCCATACGGGGTGTTCGCTGAATTGGATAAAGGGATAGAGGGATTGATCCATATATCAGAGATCTCCTGGATAAAGAGGATCAATAACCCGAGCGAGATGTTCGCTATCGGGGATATGGTAGAGACTCAAGTGATAAGTGTGGATAAAGAGTCCCGCAGGATATCCTTAAGCATTAAACAACTGGAGCAGAATCCCTGGTTAGAGGCTGAATCCAAGTATCCTGTAGGCGCGAAAATCTCAGGTAAAGTAAGGGGATTTACGGAATACGGCGCCTTTGTGGAATTAGACAGCAGCTTGGAAGGAATGATCCATGTTTCTGATATCTCTTGGACTAAAAGGATCGCGCATCCTCAGGATGTGTTGAAAAAGGGCCAGAAGGTGGATGTATCTGTTCTTTCCGTGGACAGCCAGAACCGGCGCATTTCTTTAGGCTTAAAACAATTACAGCCTAATCCTTGGACGGAGATCGCCGCCAAGTATCCCCTGGATACTATTTTAGAAGCAGAAGTAGCCAGCATCACTGATTTTGGTGTCTTTGTGAAAATAGAAGAGGATCTGGAGGGTTTGATTTACGCCAGTGAAATAGATAAGGACACGGTTTCTAAATTGAAACCGGGAGATAAAATACAGAGCAAGGTTATTAAGGTTGATGTTGAGCAGGCCAAGATCGGCCTCGCCCCCGTTTAAACGCTTAGGGACACCCTTTTTGCCAATCGAGGGACACCCTTTCAGCTAATCGGGAGGGTGTCCCTTCAAGGGACATAAAATGCAAAAACCGGATATAAAAAAACAACTGGAGATAATAAAACGCGGCGCGGTGGATATTATCTCTGAGGATGAGCTTAAGCAGAAATTGGAAGCGAGTATTAAATCCGGCAAACCGCTTAAGATTAAAGCCGGTTTTGATCCTACAGCTCCTGATATCCATCTGGGGCATATAGTGCTTTTGCGCAAGCTGCGCCAGTTCCAGGAGCTTGGGCATGAAGTCATCTTTTTGATCGGTGATTTCACCGGTCGTATCGGAGACCCCAGCGGCCGTTCCGAGATCCGCAAGCAGCTTACTGCCGAAGAAGTGGCTAAGAATGCCGAAACATACCGCAGGCAGATTTCAAAAGTCCTCGACATTAAGAAGATCAAGATCGTTTTTAACAGCTCCTGGTTCGAGAAGCTATCTTTAACCAGTATGCTCCATCTTGCCATGTGCTCTTCAGTCGGCCAGATGCTTGCCCGCGATGATTTTAAGAAGCGTTATACCAAAGGCGAAAACATCTCCATACTTGAATTTATCTATCCGCTCCTTCAGGGATATGATTCGATTAAGCTTGAGGCTGATGTTGAGCTCGGCGGGACAGACCAGGTTTTTAATCTTTTGATGGGCAGGGAGCTCCAGAAAGATTTTAACCAGCCTCAACAGGTAGTCATTACTATGCCGCTTCTGGAAGGCACTGATGGGGTTAACAAGATGAGTAAGTCTTCGGGTAATTATATCGGCATTAACGAAAGCCCTTCTGAAATGTTCGGAAAGATCATGTCCATATCCGACGCGTTAATGGTCAAGTATTACGAATTGTTGACGGATGAAGACCTGGCTGCGGTAAAGAGTATGCACCCTAAGGAAGCAAAGATAAAATTAGCCCGGGAGATCGTCGCGCAGTACCATTCCCCGGAAGACGCAAAGCGGGCCCAGGCGGAATTTGACCGCGTATTCAGCCAGAAAGAATTGCCGGATGATATTCTAGAATATAAAACAAACGGGACAGAGACGATCCTGGCCATATTATTAAATACCGGATTGGTAAAAAGTGGCAATGAGGCACGCAGGCTCCTAAAGCAGGGGGCGGTTATCTTCTGTGACGCTAGAATAGAAAAGGATAGTTTTATCCCCCAAGAAAGCGGCATCTTGAAAGTCGGCGCGCGCAGGTTCTTGAAAATTACATGCCCAATAAAATAGATTCTTTCCACAAGAATATCCTCATTGTTTTTGCCGGAGCATCGTTAGCCAATTTCTTTAATCTTCTCTACCAATTACTAATTGCCCACAAGCTTTCAGCCGCGGATTTCGCGGCATTTAACTCCTTACTTGCTATATTCACGGTCATTACATCTCCTTTAGGCACTGTCCAGATGGCGGTAACCAAATATAGCGCGGAATTTAATGCCCGTAACCAGATCAACAAACTAAAATTCTTACTATCAGGCTTGTTTAAAGCGGCATCTATCCTGGCGATAGTCATCCTCCTGGTCTTTTGTTTTTTTTCAACTCAGATAACAAATTCCTTGAAGATCCCGTCGGTTTCTGCCGGGTATATTCTAGCCATATTGCTGGCTTTGACCTGCCTGACCCAGGTTTTCGCGGGTGGAGTACAGGGGCTGGAACTATTTAAATGGCTTGCTTCTGGATCTATCATAGCCGGTGTCTTGAAGTTAGTCTTTGGTTTTATATTCATTTCTTTAGGATATAATATTGCCGGCGCTTTAGGCGCCTTATTAGTTTCCAGTTTTATCGGGCTGGTTATTTACTATTTTCCTTTAAGACAGTATATACGTTTAAATACGGCAGGCCCAATTACCGGCACGCCTGAGCAAGTAACAGCTTCTGGCGGGATAAATTATAAGGAGATGTTTGTATATTTATTTCCTGTGGCAGCCGCCTATTTTTGTTTTTCGAACCTGGTGAATTCCGATATGGTCCAGGTAAAGTACTTTTTTAACCCTCAAGATTCAGGTTTTTATTCTTTGGCGCAGATGTTAGGGAAGATTTTTCTGTTTCTTCCCGCGGCGATAAGCTTAGTGATGTTCCCCAAGACCTGCGGCTTAAACGCCAAGAATATGGATACGAGGGTAATTTTAAAAAAGTCAATGCTGTATGTCCTGGGTTTGTGTATCCTGTCGGTTTTATTCTATAATATTTTTCCATCCTTTGTGTTAAAGGTTTTAACCGGCAAGGCGTATCCCGAATCTATATTGTTAGGCAGGTTGTTCAGTATATCCATGAGCTTTTTCGCGCTCTTATATGTTTTGATCATGTATTTTCTTTCCGTAAAAGACCTGCGCTTCATCAAATATTTAGCTTCTTTTACTATTTTACAATTCTTAGCCGTCGCATTCTTTCATAAAAACCTCATTCAAGTCCAACTGGTGCTTTGCGTAAATGCGGTATTGCTTTTTTGTATTCATCTTATTCTGGCTAACTTTACTCCGTCTCTGCGCGAGGAGGCATAGATAATGCGCGACATAAAAGGAAAGGTTTCCATAATCATGCCTGCTTATAATGAAGCAGGCCGCATCGCCGCCAGCATAGAAGAAACAGCCAAAACTTTTAACGAGTTTGGGTGCTCTTGGGAGCTCATCGTGATGGATGACGGCTCAAGCGACGATACGTATGAGTTTACCAGAGAAATTTCCAAAAAATACCCCGCCGGCCGGATTATTATCAAAAAGAACCCTTTTAACATGGGTAAAGGCAGGGCGCTTAAAAAGGCATTACGTTACATAAGCGGGGATTACGCGGTGTTCTTAGACGCGGATATGGATTTGCACCCCATACAGGTTCAAACGCTTTTTGACATCATGCGCCTGGATAACGCTGATATAGTCATAGGCTCTAAATTGCACCCTAATTCAATAGTGGATTATTCTTTCCAGCGCAGGCTTTATAGCTGGGTTTATTATTTGTTGGTAAAGATGCTTTTTGGCCTGCCTTGTCATGATACTCAAACCGGCCTTAAGTTATTTAAGACCGAGGTCTTGCGAAAGGTTTTCCCCCGGATACTGGTAAAGAAATTTGCCTTTGACCTGGAGGTTTTGGTAAACGCGCACCACTTAGGATATAAAATGGCGGAAGCCCCGATAGTGCTTAGTCCCCAAAGGCGTTATGGCCGTATTGGGCTCAATGCCGTCTTTGTTACTTTATGGGATACCCTGGCAATATTCTATCGGATGCATATTTTAAAATATTATGACCGTATCCATTATTATCGTCGTAAAAACCTGGCAAAAGAATTTAGAAGAATGCGTAGGTAAGTGCCTCAAACTCGACTCTGCTGAGTTTGAGATCTTGATCTTGCCTGACGAACCTATTGCCCAAAGGGACAGTCTCTGTTCGGGGACAGTCCCTATTAGAGTTATTCCCACGGGCCCTGTGTCTCCGGCTGATAAGCGGGACATAGCCATAAAATACGCGAAAGGAGACATCGTTGCTTTTATCGATGACGATGCCTATCCGGTAAAAGATTGGCTTAAAAACGCGTTAGAGAATTTTAAAGATGAAGAGGTGGCCGCGGTAGGGGGGCCGGCAATAACCAGCCCTCTGGACAGCTTAAGACAAAAAGCAAGCGGCGCGATATATTCGTCGTTTTTAGTAAGCGGGGGATTTGTCTATCGTTATCTGCCTAAGGAAAAAAGAGAGATAGATGATTATCCGAGTTGTAATCTTCTGGTCCGTAAATCCATAATGCGGGAGTTAGGCGGTTTTAATACCAAGTTCTGGCCGGGAGAAGATACTAAGCTTTGCCTGGATATAACTGTCAGGCTCGGTAAAAAGATAATTTATGACCCCGGTGTCCTGGTTTATCATCACCGCCGGCCGGTCTTTGTCCCCCATCTTAAGCAGATAGCTAATTATGCCCTTCATCGCGGTTATTTCGTAAAGAAATACCCCGAAACCTCTTTAAAGTTGCCTTATTTTATTCCCACGCTATTTCTATTCGCGCTGACAATAGGCGCTATCTTGTCTATGGTTTCAGCTCCCATTAGAATAATTTATTCTTTAGGGTTGTCGTTATATTTAATTTCAGTTTTTATTTCTAGTATTCGTAATGGCGCGCGTTTGGCACCTTTTGTATTTTTCGGCATAATATTTACTCATTGCACCTATGGTTTTTATTTCCTGAAAGGCCTTTTTTACCAGAAGCTTTCCGAAGAAAAATAATGGGGACGGTTCTCTTCGAGAACCGTCCCCAGGTTTCACCAAAACAGGGACTGGTTCCGAAAGCTATTTAAAATCGCGGGGATAATTTGTCATTCTGAACTACTACTCTTTTAGTCATTCTGAGCGAAGCGAAGAATCTGTTTTTAGATTCTTCGGCCTGCGGCCTCAGAATGACGACAAGACAGGGACTGGTCCCGAAAAGTAGCTCAATATAGACTGTTCTTAGGGACCTGTCCCAAAAATAAATATGAAAATTATAATTTCTTACCCGCCGTTAAAGAACCAAAAAGGCTGCCCTACGCTTGGCCAAAACCGCCAGTTCCAGTATTTTAAAGACGAAACATTTATTTATCCGGTAGTCCCGGCGCAGGCGGCTACACTGCTAAAACAAGCAGGGCATGAAGTTATTTGGAATGATTGCCTGGCTCAAGGCTGGGATTACAAAAGGTTCCTTGATTTTATAAAATCTGAGAATCCTGACCTGATCGCTTTTGAAACAAAAACTCCCGTGATCAAGCAGCACTGGCAGATAATAAACGATATTAAGGGACTGTCTCTGAATGCCCCTAAGATAGCCTTATTCGGCGACCACGTTACTGCTCTTCCGGAAGAATCATTCCAGAATTCAAAAGTAGACTTTGTATTGACTGGAGGCGACTATGATTTCTTGCTTCTGAATTTATGCAATAACCTTCAGGGGACGGTTCTCAAAGAGAACCGTCCCCATGTTTTGCCTGCCCCTGAGTTTGAACCCGGCATCTATTATCGCGAAAACAACCAAATTAAAAATACCGGAAAATTTGAGCTTAACCATGACTTAAATTCACTCCCGTTTATCGATCGTGACTTAACCAAGTGGCAGCTATATGCCCGTAAGAACGGAAATTATAAGAGGACTCCCGGGACCTACATTATGTCCGGCAGGGATTGTTGGTGGGGAAAATGCACATTTTGCAGCTGGGGGAGTTTCTATCCGTCATTCCGCAGCCGCTCTGCCAGTAACGTGTTGGATGAGATCGGTGATCTGATAAAACGGTATGGGGTAAGAGAAATAATGGATGATACGGGTAGCCTTCCTACAGGAGGGTGGCTTAGAGAATTTTGCCGGGGCATGATCTCGCGCGGCTATAATAAAAAAATTTATTTAGACTGCAATATGCGTTTTGGCGCGTTGTCAGCGGAAGAGTACCGGCTGATGAAGGAAGCCGGGTTTCGTCTGCTTTTATTTGGCTTAGAATCCGCGAATCAGTATACTTTAGACAGGGTAAATAAGAAACTGCGGGTTCAGGATATTATTGATTCCTGTAGATCAGCCCGTAAAGCAGGGTTATTCCCGCATATTACGCTTATGTTTGGTTACCCTTGGGAAAGTTATTCCGATGCCTTAAACACCCTAAAACTGGGGAAATGGTTATTGACTAAGGGTTGCGCTTATACGATGCAGGCAACTGTAGTTATCCCGTATCCCGGCACTCCTCTTTTTGAAGAATGCAGGAAAGAACGTTGGCTAAAGACCTTAGACTGGGATGATTATGATATGAAGAAGCCTGTGATGACAACCGCCATACCCGATAATAAAATTTTAGGGTTGGTCCAGGATATGTATAAAGTTTCTTTCCGACCGGATTTTATTTTAAGAAAGATATTTTCCCTAAGGGATATTGAAGATGTAAAATACTCTTTGCGCGCGGCAAAGAAGGTGTTGGGGCATATTTTTGATTTTAAGAAGGGGGAAAGATGAAAGGAATAATTTTAGCAGGAGGCAAGGCCAGGAGGCTGTATCCGATCACCAAGGGGGTCTGTAAGCAAATGCTCCCTATTTACGACAAGCCTATGATTTATTATTCTCTATCTACGTTGATGCTTGCCGGTATAAAGAATATCCTGATAATTTCTACTCCGGTTGCTCTGCCTAGATTCAAGGATTTATTAGGCGATGGCTCTCTTTTGGGTATTAACATTTCCTATGCCCAACAGCTTGAGCCAAAAGGCATAGCCGAAAGTTTTATCGTAGGAGAAAATTTTATCGGGGACGATAAGGTTTGTTTAATATTAGGAGATAATATATTTTACGGGCACAATCTTACCGGGATCCTGAAAGAGGCCCGTTCCCTAAAGGAAGGGGCAGCGGTTTTTGGCTATTATGTAAAAGACCCCTCAAGATACGGAGTAATAGGGCTTAACGCTCGGGGCAGGGTAATCTCAATCCAAGAGAAGCCAAAAAAACCGGCATCCAACTGGGCAATTACTGGATTGTATTTCTATGATAACGAAGTAGTCCGCATCTCAAAGAGCCTCAAGCCTTCTTACCGCGGAGAATTAGAGATAACCGATGTTAATAACGAATATTTAAAGAAAGGGAAACTTAAAGTCAAACTTTTAAACCGCGGATACGCCTGGTTGGATACAGGTACTTGCGATTCTTTAATTGACGCTTCGATGTTCATTAAAACCATAGAAGAGAGGCAAGGGTTAAAGATCGGCTGTATTGAAGAAGTGGCTTATAGAATGGGGTATATCAACAAAAAACAATTGGCAAATTTGGCGCGGGAAATAGGCACAAATTATGGCGAATACCTAAAGAGCATATTAAAAGATGAAGAATAAAATCCTTATTTTAGGCAATGGTTATATCGGTAATAGGCTTTGCGAGGAGCTCGGAGCCGAGCTTGCCGGAGGGAGGATCAGTTCTTTGCTAGATGCGCAAGAACAGATCCAGATGTATAAGCCTAACATCATTATTAACTGTATCGGGCATACCGGAAGAAACGTTGATGATTGCGAACTGGATAAGGATAAGACATTAATGGCGAATACATTTGTCCCCGTGATCTTAGGCGAAGCGGCGCTGCGCGATAATATTAAACTCATCCATATCAGCAGCGGATGTATTTACAAATTTGATTATTCTCAGGATAGTCCTATTAAAGAAGATAAGACGCCCGATTTCTTTAGGCTCTTTTATAGCCGGACCAAGATATACGCCGAACAGGCGTTAAAGGCATTGTTTAAAGAATGTCCGGCACTGATCGTCAGGATACGCATACCGCTGGACAACCGGCCCCATCCTAAGAATCTGCTTACTAAGCTGCTGGAGTACAAGAAGATTATCGATATTCCCAATTCAGTTACCTATATCCCAGATTTTATAGAAGCTTTAAAACATTTGATCCATATTAATGCCGAGGGTATTTACAATGTCGTCAATAGAGATGGCTTGCGCTACCCCGACCTTTTAGATGCATATAAGAAATACATTCCGGATTTTCAATACCGGGTCGTTGACTACAAGGAATTGAATTTAGTAAGGACTAACCTGATATTGTCTACGGCTAAACTCCAGAGATCCGGCTTTAAGGTGAGAGATATTAATTCTGTTTTAGACGAATGTGTAAGGGGATATTTGGGATATTCAGGGACTGTCCCCACCAAAGCTATTAGTTAGCCATAACCAAGGGGACTGTCCCTAAAGAGGGTGGTATAATGACCAATAAATCTATCTTGATTACCGGCGGCGCGGGTTTTATCGGCAGCGCCTTTGTAAGATTGTTAAATCAAGGGGACGGTTCTGCCTTTGGTAGAACCGTCCCCGAGTTTCACAGAACAGGAACTGTCCCTAAGATTATAGTAGTAGACAGCCTTACCTATGCCGGAGATTTAAAGCGTCTTAAAGAAGCAAAGGGCAGATTTAAGTTCTACAAAGTTGATATTTGCGATAAGAAAAGAATGGAAGCGGTCTTCGCGAAAGAAAAACCGCAAGCCGTAGTGCACTTTGCCGCGGAAAGCCACGTTGACCGCAGTATTAATGATGCTACGCCATTTATTGAAACTAATATTAAGGGCACACAAATTCTTCTTGATGCCGGCCGCAAGCACGAGATAAATAAATTTATTTTTATTTCCACCGACGAGGTCTACGGAGAGATTGCCAATGGCAAGTTTAACGAAAATTCTCCAATTAGGCCGAACAGCCCTTACGCGGCTTCTAAAGCGGCAGCAGACCTCCTGGTGCAGGCATATATCAGGACTTACAAATTCCCCGCGATAATTATCCGGCCGTCAAATAATTACGGCCCCTGGCAATACCCGGAAAAACTCATTCCCTTAGCTGTTTTAAAAATATTGCGCGATAAAAAAGTGCCTGTTTATGCTCAGGGCAAGAATGTCCGGGAGTGGCTTTATGTGGAAGACTGCGCGAAAGGAATTATGCGGATATTGCAAACGGGAAAGCTTGGGCAGGTTTATAACCTGGGAAGCAATGAAGAAAAACAGAATATAGACGTGGTGAAAATGATCTTGAATATTTTCAATAAGCCCGAAAATATGATTGAATTTGTAAAGGACAGGCCCGGGCATGACATACGCTATAGCCTGGATTCCAGGAAGGCCCGTCGGGAAACTAATTGGAAACCGAAAATAAAGTTCAAAGAAGGCATTAAATTGACCGTATCTTGGTATCTCAAAAACAAGAGTTGGCTTCTTAGTAAATATCCGTCAGCAGGGACTGGTCCCGAAAAGTAGCTTAAGATGAACTGTTCTTAGGGACCTGTCCCTAAAGAGAGGAAAGTAGTATGTCCATAGTCATAGTTACCGGTTCTTGCGGTTTGATCGGCTCTGAGGCAGTGAGCTTTTTTTGTGAAAAAGGCTTTAAGGTTATAGGCATAGATAATAATATGCGCGAGGCCTTCTTTGGCAAAGACGGCAGTACCTTCTGGAACAGGAAACGGCTGGAGAAGAAGCATGAGAACTATAAGCATTATTCAGTTGATATCAGGAATGGATCCGGGATTACGCGGATTTTTAAGAAATTCCATAAAGATGTTTCTTTGATAATCCACGCCGCTGGCCAACCTTCGCATGATTGGGCTGCGGGTGACCCGAAGACGGATTTTGGAGTCAATGCCGCCGCTACTTTGTTGCTGCTGGAGGCCTACAGGAAATATTGCCCGGAGTCGGTATTTATTTTTACCTCAACCAACAGAGTTTACGGCGATAGGCCTAATTACCTGCCTTTAATAGAGATGGAGAAAAGGTATGAACTTCCTTCAGGCCATGAGTATTATAACGGCATAAACGAGTCCATGAGCATAGATAATTGCCTGCACGGTTTATTTGGCGCTTCCAAGGTTAGCGCGGATATATTGACACAGGAGTATGGAAAATATTTCGGCTTAAAAACCGGGGTATTCAGAGGTGGCTGCCTTACCGGCCCGGCGCATTCCGGGGCAGAGCTTCATGGTTTTTTGTCATATCTGATGAAGTGCTGCGTAACCAAAAAAAAGTATACAATATTTGGCTATAAAGGCAAACAGGTGCGCGACAATATCCATTCTTATGATCTGGTAAGCGCCTTTTATCATTTTTTTCAGCAGCCGCGCCGCGGGGAAGTTTATAATATCGGTGGAGGAAGGTTTGCTAACGTATCGGTTCTGGAGGCAATAGATATATGTGAAAAGGTAACAGGGGCAAAATTAGATTATGAATACGCCGAGAAAAACAGGATCGGAGACCATATCTGGTGGATAAGCGATGTTTCCAAATTCAGGTCTCATTATCCCGGATGGGCTTATAAATATAACACTGAGGATACCATAAAACAGATCTACGAAGTTCAAAAGGGATCAGTAAATTCTAAGAGATTGATCGGTTAAATGGGGACAACCCTGAAAGATACCTTCCGTAGGCGTTTTATCGCCGCTGAATCCGACTCGCTTATCATTGAGACTATCCAGACTCTATCCAAAACCCGCCGCCAGCAGTTGCGCGTATTAAAACTAAAAGGCACTTGGCATGCCAATGAATATAATGAATTGGTTTTTGAGGTGACAGGCCGCAAAGGCCCTCCTGAAACCTATACCTTCAAAGGGAGCTGGAGATTAAACAAAAACCAGCAGATTGAGTATAGCCACGGAGATGGCCCGGATGTGCTGGTTTTTAAGGGCTATTGGGATATATCTTCAGCCAGCAGGCTTGTTTATATCTTGGAAGGCAGCTCAGCTTCGCGTTTTGAATTTAAAGCCCAGCTTGAGTCACCTACGCTGTATCCTAAGGAAGGGCAGATACGCTATCGTATCGGCATAGGGGCGCGCAAAAGCCGCCTGAACAAGCGCAGACAAATAATTACTCTATACGGAGAATGGAAATTTGGCCGCAACCTGGGTTTGACTTTTGAGATGGATTATGGTCAGGGTAGGGTAAAATCCATTACTTTCGGGGCAGAGGTAACTTTTGGTAGCAATGAGGTTATTTTCGCGCTGAAGGATGAGATAGGAGAGCCCCTGGGAATAACCTTGACTTTTACGCGTAAATTCTTGAAAAGAATGGATGCCGAAGCATTCCTTCGCCTGAAAGCCCTTGGCAAGGAACAAGGGCTTGAGGCTGGATTAAGAATACCCTTTTAATCATCCCCCCCTTCCTATATCTACCTGTAATGAAATAAGTTATGTTCGAAAAAAGTGTTTTGCTATAGCCCAATCAGTGTTATAATATACAACTATGTTTGCCCTCGGCTGCCATAAAGATCCCGAAGATTTGCGTGATATCCCTATGGGCTTAGTTTTGCCACCCATACCTCTGCCTAAGAGCGTAGATTGCACTCTTCAAATGTCTCCTGTCAGAAATCAGGGAGATGAAGGGACCTGTGTTGCCTTTGCTTCAGTTGTAGGCGTTAAGGAATATCAGGATAAGAAAGAATACAATAAGCTGATAGAATTATCCCCACGGTACCTCTATTACCTTTGCAAAGAATTTGACGGACAGCCTTATCAGGAAGGCACGTATCCCCGGATTGCCATGAAGTTGCTTGTAAAATATGGCGTAGCCGAAGAGTCATGCTGGCCCTATAAACCTTTTCAAAAAGATCACCCTTGCGCCGATGCCTCCAGGGAGGCAAAAAAATACCGTATTAAAGCCTATGCCCGCCTGCATTCGATAGTGGAAATGAAAAGAAGCCTGGCGATAAACGGGCCTTTTCTTGCCGGTGTAGAAGTATTTGAGAGCTGGTTTAGTAAACGAGCGGTAAAGAGCGGATTAATCCCCATGCCCAGAAAAAGCGAACAGGCGGTAGGAGGGCACGCGGTATGTATCTCCGGTTTTAATGATGCTAAGCAAATTTTTAAGTTTAAAAACTCCTGGGGCAGAAGCTGGGCAGATAAAGGTTACGGTTATTTAAGCTATGCCTATATGCAGAGGTATTGCGTGGATGCCTGGAGCGCTACCGACCTTATTCTTAATCCTAAAGCCCTGGTTAAAAAGAGAGAAGAAATAATAAAGAGGTTTAAATAATATATGTTCTGGACTATCGTTGGCTCAACTGCCGCGGCCCTAACCATGTTTTCGTTTGTGCCTCAGATTATCAAAGGATTTACTACGAAATCTGTCAAAGACGTCAGCCCGGTTACGTTATTTCAACTTTCAAGCGGTGTTTCATTATGGGTTATCTACGGTATATATCTTAAGGATTATGTTATAATAATTGCCAATATAGTAACCCTGGTTTCTTTAATAATTTTGTTATGCCAGTATTTTAATTACAGAAAAACAAAATGTTAACGGCTGACGGCTAAAACATGGAAGAGCGCCCGGTAGTTTCAGTTATAGTAACAACCAGGAATGAAGAAAATAATATAGCAGGTTGTCTGGAATCCATCAAAAATCAAACCTATCCTCAAGATAGGATTGAAATAATTGTGGTGGATAACAGCTCTATAGACAAGACTAAGGGAATCGCTTATAAATATACAGATAAAGTATACAATTCTGGCCCTGAGCGCTCAGCCCAGAGAAACTTCGGCGTAAAACAGGCAGCCGGTAAGTATATTTTGTATTTAGATGCGGATATGGCATTATCTGAAAATGTTATATCTGAATGTGTTCAGAAATGCGAAAAAGAAGGGTATGTTGCTATATATATACCTGAAAGGATTATTGGTAAAGGGTTTTGGATTAAAGCAAGGGACTTTGAACGGAGTTTTTATAACTCTACCTGTATAGATTGTGTAAGATTTATCAGAAAGGATAATTTTCTGGAGATAGACGGTTTTGATGAGACCTTAACAGGACCCGAGGATTGGGATTTTGATAGGAGAATAAATAAGAGCGGTAAAGTCGGGATTATAAACTCTGTCTTATATCATAATGAACATAACTTCTGTCTTAGAGAATACCTAAGAACAAAAATCTATTATATTGTATCTTTTAATAAATATATACGTAAGTGGGGGAAAGACGACGCAATAATAAAGAAACAACTTGGCTTTTACTATAGGTATTGGGGGGTTTTTATAGAAGACGGCAGATGGATAAAGCTAATTCTGCATCCTTTGTTAACTATAAGAATTTTTTTATTGAGGTTTCTAGTAGGGGTAGCATATCTATTGAGTAGAATGAAGAAAAATAGCACAGTTCTTTCCGGAAGAGGAGTGTTGATACTATCTCCATTTTTTTCTCCAAATATGGGAGGAGTTGAAACTCATCTTGATGATCTCTGCGGATACCTTACTTCACATAACTATAGAGTACATGTTATTACTTACCAGCCACTAACTACAAGAGTAAAATGCCCCAAATTTTATAAAAATAATGGCTTGGAAGTAAAAAGGATTTATTGGTTTAGGGGGAATCTTTTTCACAAATTGGAACCTTATCCTGTTTTGGAAGTTTTATATCTTACGCCCAGACTTCTCTTGAGTACTTTCTGGTTCTTGGTTTTTAATAAGGATAAGATTGACGTAATACATGCTCACGGATTTAACGCAGTTTTAGTCACTAGACTTGTAAATTTAATATTTAGAAAAAGATCGGTTATGAGTACTCATGCCATTTACCAGTTAGATAAAAAACCGTTAATGGCAAAATTCATTAAATGGATGTTGGGTGGCATAGATGTAATAATGCCTCTTGCAGAGAAATCAAAGAAAGAATTAGTAACAATCGGCGTGCCTGAGAAGAAAATCAGGATTTATACTCAATGGGTTAATCAAGAAATTTTCCGTCCTTTGTTAAAAAATGAATGTAGAAAGAAATTGAATCTTAAAGGAGAATTCTTTGTGCTTTTTGTCGGCAGGCTGATTGAAAAAAAAGGAGTTTTGGTTTTATTAGATGTCGCCAGGAAATTACCCGAAATAAATTTTATTTTTGTAGGTAGTGGTCCGGTATTAGGGCGACTCTTGGACGCAAAGACATATTTAAATAATATTTTCGTCGCGGGAGAGAAGAACCAAGAAGAAATAAGTATTTTTTATGGGGCTTCCGATGTTGTAGTTGTTCCTTCTCAATATGAAGAAGGCTTTGCTCGTGTTGTATTGGAAGCGCTTTTCTCGGGGAGACCGGTTATAGCCGTCAACAAAGGGTGTCTTGTCGAAATGTTGAATAAAGACGTTGGGATCTTGGTTGATCCTAGTATAGAGAATCTGGCTAAAGCTATTAAATCATTATATCATGATTCGGCATATCTTACTAATATAACCTCCAATACAAGACTATACGCTTTAAACCGCTTTAGCGAGAATAATGCTAAAGCCATAATGGGATCCTATGAAAAGAATTAAAGATAAACTTTACGATATTGTAGTCTATAACCGTTCAATTAAGCGGATGGTGGTCGCCTTTTTTAAAACGCCGATTATCGTGAATAACCCGGCATACAATTTCATTTATGGGCGCTTATTAAAAAAAAAGATGGAGTTATTCAATGATATCCCTTTCAGGGTAATGATTGAAAATACGAATAATTGCAATGCAAATTGCGTATTCTGTCCTCATAAAAATATGAAGCGTGAATCCGGCACGATGGAACTTGCTTTGACACGAAGAATCATAGATGAATGCGCTAATTTCGGGATTACATATTTGACTATTTATGGTTTCGGAGAGCCGCTCCTAGATAAATATTTTTTTGAGAGGGTAAGATATGCAAAATCAAAGAAGATAGATAGAGTAACCACAAATACAAATGCCATGTATCTGAACAAAAATATCGCTAAAGAGTTTATTGATTCGGGCATTGACGAAGTATACATAAGTTTTGACGCAGCTACGGCAGATACATTTAAAATGATCAGGCCCAACCTTAATTTTGATACAGTAAAACAAAATATACTCGGGTTGATAGAAGAGAAGAAGCGGAGAAAAATCTCCAAACTAAAAGTTTTCTTGAGTTTTGTAGAAGGCAATCATAATATGCATGAAAGAGATGCATATATTAAAGAATGGAAGAATAAGGTGGATGGTGTGTCGGTATCATTGATTCATAACTGGACGGGAAGTATCAAGAAAATGGACAAAGAATTGAGCTGTCTCAGGAGAGATCCTTGTAGGTTGCTTTGGACCGATATGGTCGTAAGCTGGAACGGTGATGTACCTTTATGCTGTAATGATTTTGATAACCGGATAATCCTTGGTAATGTCACTTGTTCTTCCATCAAAGAGATATGGTCGGGAGAAAAGCTCAAAAAAATACGGCAATCGCACTTGAATAAAGAATTCTCGGCAATAGCCGTTTGTAAAGAATGTGAATATAATCTTCATTTCAAATCACCCTGGTGGATATCAAAATGACGCGTATTAACGACATGGAAGAGGATATCGCTATTACAAGAGAAAAATGGCAGAATCGATATTTGGATAGTCAATCTGATAAGTATAAGAGATCCTGCGTACCCTCGACGGTTAAAATAAGCAGTGGGTACGCAAGAAATTTCCTTTTTGACAATAAACCGGAAAGCGGTATCCTGCTTGAGGCTGGATGTGGGACTGCTAGGACATCATTAGATGTATCCTTTTCAGGAGAGTTGACTATAATCTGTGTCGATATATCTATGGGGGCATTAGAACAGGCGCGTAAACTTTTCAAGGAAAATAATCCTTCTGCAAAAGTTTATTTCGTTTGTTGCGATTTGAGAACGCTCCCTTTTAAGGGTGCTTCCATAGGGCATATATTCAGTGATGGTGCGATTGAGCATTTCCGGGATACCGGGCTTTCGGTTAAAGAATTCTACCGTGTGCTTAAATCCGGTGGCAGAGTATTTGCTACTGTTCCATGTGTATCGTTTTCCATGTTTACATACGGACAATTACAGGGTAATATACCCGATATATTCTTACTGAGAAATCTATTTGAAGTGATTCATATAAAAATGCTTAGATCCAAATTAATGACCAATGGTTATGAATTATCATTCATCCCTGGTAAAATCAGGGGTATTTTTAAAAATGCTGGCTTTAAGTATCCCCGGATTGGCCTTTTCGATACTTTTAACGAGATTAAATTCGTCAGAAACCAGTTTCTAAAACAAATATTTAGAAGGCTGACAAAGATGCGCATGTTTTGGCCATTGATTTATATTTTTGCGGAGAAACAATGAGCGGATTGAAAGCCCATCTTGAATTAACCAATATATGCAACCTCGAATGTTCGTATTGTCCAAAATATGCGATGAAACGCAAATTGGGGTATATGGACAAAAACCTGGCAATCAGACTGATCGACGAACTGTCCGGCTATGGAAAAAGTTTGGAAAAGGTGTTCTTTCATTTAATGGGGGAACCTCTGATGCATCCAAATTTCATGGAGCTGGTGCATTATGCAGTAGCGAAGAAGATTCCCCTTTCACTTTATTCGAATGGTAGCCTTTTAAATGTTGATCGCATAAGGGCGTTGCTTAATTCCAATCTAAAGGAATTAATTGTGAGTTTTCAGACTCCGGCTAAAGATAGTTTTAAGCTTAGGAAAGACTCCTTAGGTTATGATGACTATCTAGAGAACATCAAGAATCTTATTCTGGAAAAGATAAAATCAGAATCAGAAACCAGGATTGAATTAAGGATTTTAAACACAGCAAAAAGGAATATTTTTTCTTTGCGTTTCTGGTTTGTGGATAGAAATCTAGATGTTTTTTCAGATAAGGGAATCCTTAAAAACTTCCTTGCTGACCTTAATCAGAAGTTAAACAAACACTCTTTGCATATAGATATACAAAAAGTCCTGGGAGGGATTTCTATGAGAAGCTCGGTGTTTACAGCGGAACTGTTTAAGGGCATATTTGTAGTAGGGACTACGTATTTTTCCTGGTATAATTTCGAAGACGCTAAGGATCCGGTTTTCAAGAAAGCCAGGATAGGGAGTTGTGATGGATTCATGAAACAGGTGGGTATACTGTGGGATGGATCGGTAACTTCCTGTTGTGTTGATTATAATGGGGATAATGTTATGGGTTCCGTTGTCAATAAGAGCATTAGAGAAGTATTGAGTAGCCAAAAAGTTATTGATTTCATATCTAAGCTTAAGCATTGTCTGCTGCCTACGCCATATTGCAGAATATGTCGCGGCGCGAGAAAAATAAGGGTGTTACTTATGAAACAATTAGGTTCAATTATTATTTTTAATCTCGCTAGAATCGGAGAGGGAAAATGAAAAGAGCTCTTATAACGGGCATCACGGGGCAGGACGGTTCTTATCTGGCAAAGTTTCTTCTTGAAAAAGGGTATAAGGTTTATGGAATTTATCGACGGTTATCTACGCCTAATTTCTGGCGGCTGCAGCATTTAGATATTTTTGACAAAGTAAACCTTATACCAGCTGATTTGATAGATGCGGCTTCAATCAGTGAAGCTATTAGGATTGCCGATGCTGAAGAAATATATCATCTCGCCGCGCAAAGCTTCGTAGGGACTTCTTTTGAGCAGCCCATAGGTACGGGCGAAATTACTGGTCTCGGAGTGACCAGAATTCTCGAGGAAATACGCCAGATTAACCCAAAGATCAAATTTTATCAGGCATCTACTTCAGAATTGTTCGGCAACGGCCACAAGAAACCACAGAATGAGATCTCGCGGTTTCAACCTTCAAGTCCATATGCAGCTTCAAAACTGTACGGTTACTGGATTACTGAAATTTATAGGAAGGGTTATGGTCTATTCGCGGTTAACGGGATACTGTTTAATCACGAGTCACCCTTAAGAGGCCTGGAATTTGTAACCCGGAAAATATCAAATGCAGTTGCAAAGATCTCGTTGGGGTTGGCGAAGGAATTAAGAGTTGGGAATATGACTGCCAAAAGAGATTGGGGTTATGCCCCTGAATACGTAGAAAGTATGTGGCTTATGCTCCAGCAGAAGAAAGCAGATGATTTTGTAATATCCACGGGTGAAACTCATTCGGTTGAAGAATTTATGTCTGAGGCGTTCAAAATAGTAAATTTAAAATGGCAGAAATATGTAAAAAAAGATAAGACTCTAATGCGGCCGCTTGATGTAGATCTACTTTGTGGTGATTGTTCCAAGGCAAAAAACATACTGCATTGGCAGCCAAAGACTAAATTTAGGGAGTTAGTGAAAATAATGGTGGAAGCTGACCTAAAGAGATGGAAAAGGTTTCTAAAGGGGGAGCATTTTCCATGGGATGCGGCGATCTATCCCCATGAGTATATGATATTATCAAGACAATATAAACTCGACCAATAATACCGCGCTTAAATATTTTATGACGCATTGTAGAATCTGTAAATCTAGAAATCTATCGAAATTCTTGGATTTGGGTATGATGCCACCCGCAGATGGTTTTCTTAGCAAAGGTGAACTATGCTTGAAAGAAAAAAGCTATCCCTTGGAGGTATGTATTTGCAAAGATTGTTCCTTAGTTCAACTGGGCTATACAGTTTCTCCCCAGATCCTGTATCAAATGAACTATCCTTACGAATCATCCATTACAAAGACAGGAGTAACACATTTTTATTCCTTCGCCAGTCAGATTGTCAGTGACTTTGGGTTATCAAGAAATGATTTGGCGGTAGATATAGGATCTAATGTGGGGGTGTTACTTGAAGGTTTTAAGAAATCAGGAATTAAGGTGTTGGGGGTCGAACCGGCGGCAAATATCTGTCAGAAATCGCATCAAAGGGGGATAGAGGCTATAAATGATTTTTTTAATGCAAAAACAGTCAAGTTAATCATTCGGGAAAAGGGGAAGGCAAAGGTGATAACAGGCACTAATGTCATCGCCCATATAGATAACTTGCATTCGCTGGTTAGAAATGTAAAGAATCTGCTCACAGAAAAAGGGATATTTGTTTTTGAGGCCCCCTATTTGGCCGATTTGATCAATAACCTTGAATATGACACAATCTATCACGAGCATCTTATGTACTTTTCGGTTAAACCCTTAATCACATTATTTGATCAATTTGATATGGAGATCTTTGATATAAAAAAACAGCGTATCCATGGGGGTTCTTTAAGATATTTCATTTCTCGGAAATACAATTATCCTGTTTCTGCGGAAGTCAACAAATTTCTGAAGATTGAAAAAGAACAGAGAATCCACGATATTGCCACATTTAGAAAGTTTTCCAAGAGAGTCAAGAATAACCGTAAAATTCTAGTTACTTTACTTGAATCCTTGAAATCTAAGGGTAAGAGAATTGCCGGGGTAGGGGCGCCGGCAAAAGGAATGACTTTGCTTAATTATTGCGGTATAGGTCCCGAAACGCTTGATTTTGTAACCGAAAAATCAAAGTTAAAAATAAACAAATTCACCCCTGGGCGGCATATACCTATAGTGCCTGATTCACGGTTGATTAAAGCAATGCCTGATTATGCCCTTTTACTACCCTGGAATTTTGCGAATGAAATTATGAACAATCTTAAAAATTATACCAAATTAGGCGGTAAATTTATACTTCCCATACCTAGCCCGCGTATTATCAGCTAGAAAGGCGTCGTCATGAAAATCAAGAAAAAAAAGATATCTTTCCGCGACAAAAGAGGCTGTATCGCAGACATCCTTGGAAAAGAACACATTGAGTATATCACTTTAATAACTTCCAAAAAAGGTGCGGTCAGAGGTAATCATTTTCATAGATATTCGGTACAATATAACTTCATTGTTAATGGGAGGATGAAACTTTTTAGTCGTATGCCTGGGGAAAAAACCAAAACCGTTGTCTTAAAAAAAGGAGACTTGGCCTTCAACCCGATGAGAGAAGAACATGCTTTACTTGCTTTGGAAAACTCGGAATTCTTAGTATTTACAAGAGGGCCGCGAGGCGGGAAAAACTATGAGAACGATACATTCCGTCTGAAAAATAAACTAATCTAAGAAATTATGAAAATCCCTGTATCAAAACCATTTTTAGGAAAAGGGGAAATACAAAATGTCCTTACTGCGCTAAAGGTAAAGGCAATCTCTGGTTTATACGGTGAATACATCAATAAATTCGAGAATGAGTTTGCTAATTATTGCGGATGTAAATACGGTGTATCCACAAATAGCGGAACCACGGCCCTGCATTTAGCTATCGCTTCTCTGGGAATAGGTAAAGGGGATGAGGTATTGGTGAGTTCTTTTACAAACATGGCGACATTTTTTGCAGTTCTTTACCAGGGGGCGAAACCAGTGCCGATAGATATAGAGCCGGATACCTGGAATCTAAACCCGGACCTTTTGGAGAGTAAAATAACGAATAAGACAAAAGCCATCATGGCGGTGCATATCTATGGTCATCCGTGCAATATGGGACCGATAATGAAAATTGCAGCTAAGTATGGTTTATTTCTCATCGAGGATTGTGCGGAAGCGCACGGGGCTACCTATCGAGGACGAAAAGTAGGCTCTTTTGCCGATGTTGCGGCCTTTAGTTTCTATGCCAATAAGATTATCACCACCGGCGAAGGAGGGATGCTTATAACCAATAATAAGAAGCTTGCAAACAAAATAAGGTCTTTGAAAAGCCTAGCATTCGGCAACAAGCATAGATTTATGCACAAAGACATAGGCTATGGCTATAGGATGACTAATATACAGGCAGCGATAGGGTACGCCCAGTTTAAGAAAATAGAAAAATTGATTAAAATGAAACGAAAGATGGCAGATTATTATACCAAAAACTTTATTGCTATTCCTTCTTTGCAGCTACCCATAGAAGAAAAATATGCCAGGAATGTTTACTGGATGTACCACGTAGTGTTAAAGCGGGACTCTGCTCTTTCGCGCAATAAAATCATGAAAGAACTGTCCGGAAGAGGCATTGAAACTAGGGAATCATTTATTCCGTATAATATGCAGGAAATATTCACTAGAAAAGGATGGACAGCATACGGTGATTGTCCAATAGCTAATTTTGTGGCCAAAAATGGGTTTTATCTTCCGAGTTCACCCGATCTCACAGAAAAAGAACAGAATTATGTAATTAAGAATATAAAGGAAGTCATAAATGGATAAAAAAAACAGAGAGGAACTACTGCGCGACAGTAAATTACGAGAACATTTTTTTGCTAATGAAGTAATTGCTTTTTGCAGGAGAAAAATGGAATTTATACTGCAAAATCTGAAGCCAGGGATAATATTAGATGCGGGCGTCGGTTCAGGCTATATTTCTGCTGAGATTAAGAAATCCAATTCTAAGGTATTCTCACTTGATTCCGAATTTGCAGCTATACAGGAATGCCAATTGTTGATGGATCTCAGACAGATAAGGTTTCAATTATTTATTGCCAGACTCCCCGATCTGCCATTTAAAGATTCAAATTTTGATTCTATTGTCTGTACCGATGTTATCGAGCATATTCCGGATTTGGAAAAAGCTTTTTATTGCTTTCACCGTATTCTGAAACCCGAAGGCAGATTGATACTTTCATTGCCTAATGGTTACGGATTTGATACAATTGCCGGATTATATTCGAAGAGAAATAACTCTGTAAATAAGCGTCTTAAAGAATTAGGCATCGATATAAACCAAAAATATAGCAAGAGTACATTACGGCATATACATAAATTTACTCCACGTTCGATGAAAAAATATCTAGAAAAATCAAGATTTGATATTCTAAAATTTGAGAATACCGCATTTTTGTCCCAGTATATCTCAGCTTTTTTCTCTGGCATCTTAGGTTATGAAAGAGAATTTTCTTCTAGAATAGAGAATATCGATATCCGTATTGCCAAACACTTGCCGTTATTATTGGGAAGCCATTGGCTGATATCCTGTAAGAAAATATAAAATGAATAATAATATTTTTGATTCTAAATATGCAAGATATTACGATATAATCTATAAAGATAAAGACTACCCAAAAGAATGCATATACATAGAGAAACTTTTTAAAAAGTTTATAGGTGGGCATATAGAGATTTTAGATATCGCCTGCGGAACAGGCAATCATTTACTACCATTTATCAATAAAGGATATGCGATCAGCGGGATAGATTTATCTTCTGCTATGATCGAAGCGGCGAAAAGGAAAATACCGTCAGGCATAAGTTCGAAAATAGATTTACAGGTCGCCAGCATGCAAAACTTTAGGATGAAAAAAAGATTTGATGTCATAATATTAATGTTTTCCGCGATAAATTATCTTACTGAATATCGTGATTTGAAAAAAACCATAATAAATATCCGCACTCATCTTAAGCCAGGAGGAGTATTTATTTTCGACTTCTGGAATGGTTTTGCAGTACTTGACCATTATTCTATCAGAAGAGATAAAATAGCGAGAGAAGGGGAACTGTCAGTAAGGAGAATATCATTGACAAAGCTAGATATAATTAATCACATTGCCCATGTTTTATTCAAATGCTCTGTTTTCCAAAATAATAAATTGATCGATAAATTTGAAGAAATCCATAAAGTACGATTTTTTTTCCCCAGGGAAATAAAAGATATCCTGCTTGATACCGGCTTTAAGACAATAATGATGCATCCTTTTTTAACTTATAAGAATACAATCGCTGATAAAGATTGGGATGTAACCGTCGTGGCCATAAATCCACGATAATTTATAATATATAATAAAACACACAAAAAGAGCGGAATTCATTCCTATTTAGTTACCGGGCATAATCAGAGATAGAAAAGATTCCTCTGTTTTACTCTTGAGATATAAAATCGCCAAAACTAATATTACTCTTCTATGCTATGCATAAATGGAATTGATGGGATAAATAATGTCAATTTTGTTTTCTATTTACTGTTTGTTTTTATAAATACCTAATAAGAATAGCTGAAACATATGAAAAATAAAAAATTTATTTATGCCATATGGAATAATAAATTAATTGATTATTTAATTATTCTCGTTTTCTCCATTATTCCATTCCGGAAAATAATGCATTCTGGTTTTATTATTAAGCTAGATTTAGAATTTCCCTTAGATTTGTGGCATAAGGCAGTGCGCGATTTCTATATCTGGGATCCATGGGTTGATCTGGGCCGTGAAATCATGGGGTGGTGGCCTCATATTTGGGCCACTTTGCATTTATTAACCCTGACTGGAGCGGGCGTAGATTCTGTTGAGAAAATATCTTTTATTGTCCCTATTTTTATTTCTGGATTCGGTGCCTATCTACTCTGTAGACATATTGTAAATAAAAACAGAATAGCTAGTATTGCGGCGGCATTAATCTATATGCTGAATCCATGGGTTTATGATCGGATTGCGTGGGGACATTATACTGTCTATACGGGATACACCCTTACGCCGCTGGTCTTACTATTTTTAATCAAATCTCTAGAAAAACCATCTCGTCTTAATTACGTGTTGACTGCGCTGATATTTTCCCTGCAGTGTATCATTGAAATATACATGGCTTATGTGACTGCATTAGCCATGTTTTTATATTTTTTGCTGTATTTCGTCATTAACTGGGATAAAAAAGAAAGAAAGCAGATTCTCAAACATGGTCTCACCTTAGGCGGCGTAGTAACTACAGTCGTATTACTTTCGGGCATGTATTTGATTTTACCGTCGTTATATTTTAAGTTAAATTCGGCAAACATATTTTTGAATTCCGCAAAACGGATTTGGCTTGAAGACCTCTATGGGTTTAGTCAACAGAATATTTTCTTGAATATTATACGCTTACGATATTTCCGTTTCTCTTTTCTGCTTAATGTTGAACAAGGAATAACTAATCCTTTTTATACATTCCTAACTTTCATTCCGGTATTTTCTGTTATAGGAGTTTCCTTTTTCTACCGTCGTAATAAATATATTATGCCATTCTTAGCCACATGCCTGATTTTTCTAGGATTGTCTTTCGGTACCTATCTTCCTTTTAATATATATGAATTTCTCTGGTATCATTTTCCCGGTTTTGTAGCATTTCGCAATTCTAACACATGGATATCTATGGTTTGTCTATGTTATTCAGTTCTGATAGGAATATTAATACAGTATATTCTAAACGTGAATAAAGGGCGCATATTGAAGTTTGTATTATTGGTAATCATAAGCGTGTCTTTATTCATAAATAGCTGGCCGATGCTTACCGGAGATTTGAATCATCAATTAAAGGCACTGCGTCTGCCTCACGAATATGATAGGCTTTATGCATATTTCTCCGTTAAGGAAAGAAGTAAAGACTTCAGAATGCTTATTATTCCGTATCATTATGGAATTTATTCTACTTGGGCAAACGATAATATCCATAACCCGTTTTATATAAGTCCACCCTGCCCGATAGTTATCGGTTCTGGTAAGCCATACGTTCCCACGCAGCGCATGCTGGATTTGCTACAGAATATCGTACGTAAACACCAGCCTGCTCCTGAAAACTTGGGAAAGTTTCTAGGACTTTTTAACATTAAATATATTTTAGTACACAAAGATATTGATATAAACGAATCTCCGTGGTTTTCCGATATGCAGCAGCCATCAGAAATTATCGATTTCCTCAAGACGCGTCCTGAATTTCGCCTTATTATACAAGGGGAAAATTTCTGTGTATTTGAGAACCTGTATTATATCCCCTTAAGGTTCTTTTCTACGGATAATATTATTTCTGTTGCGGGCAATAGAGATATTATCCTTTTGCTAAGCGCCATACCAGATTTCAGTTTTAATAAAGGTGCGCTTATTTTTGTAGATCAAACTCCTCCATGGTATAAATCAATTGAGCGGTCACGGCTGTTTATTCTCCATAATACAAATCTTATTGATCTTATGTTTGCAAATGCCGAAGGAAAGTATTCCATCGAGCCCATAAACCACATCCTGCCTCATTCAAACCCTGAAGAACACTGGTGTGGAAGTTTTTTCTACCCTGCTTATGCACAGCCTATTTGTCCTTTAAACCACAGAGGAGAATATTCGATCAGTGATTTTGTGTTCAGTATAGCCGAGGAGGCAAAGTTAGAGTTACCTTTTAGAGTATCTCGAGGTGGAAGCCATGAAATCTGGGCCCATGTTTTAAGAGCACCTTTTGCAGATACCCTTAAAGTATATGTCGATAATGAAAAATTACAGGAATATTCGCCTGATGATCGTGAGTTTAAGGGTTTGCGTTGGGTAAAGTTGGGAGAAGTGAATCTAAAAGGCAGTTTACATAATATTACTATTATAAAAAAAGAAAAATACAAGGAAGCACTTATAGATAATATCGTGATTATTCCTAAAGAAGAGGTTGAATATCTAGAAAAAGAAACATTAAGACATTTGACCGAATATCATGGAAAAATGGCTTATTCTATATCGTATGGGTTCGGTTCGGTTCATACGATATTCGTTCCGCACTCCGGAAATTTTATTCTAGCATCCAAAGGATTAAATACTGTTAAGTTTTTTATAGACAGTGATTGCCGCAAGTTGATTGCCCATGATAAAAATGGTTATTATTATACCCAACGATTCTGGCTTACGGCAGGATTACACACCTTAAGTGTTGCGGATTATCCAAAAGGAGAGCTTTCCGGCCATATTTTGTTATACCAGCCCGGAGATAAAGAAGAAAATCCCAACATTGCGAATTTATTTCTTTGCGGCAATTTGGCTCAACCTGCTCCGAAGATCAAAGAGTTTAATCCGACTTTATTTAGAGTTAAATTGGATAAAAAGAACAAAGGTATTCTTGTTTTTGGCGAATCGAGTTCTCCTGCGTGGGAAGCGCGCGCCGGTAACACAAAACTGGAAAGAGCAACAGTCTATTCTTGTCTAAACGGTTATTTTCTTGGCTCAAACGGCGATAACTCGATACAACTGAATGTGTTTTATGTTAAGCAATTGTTCCGCTACATTGGGTTGACGATAAGTTTGTCTACGTTTTTATTAATAATAGTTTTTTTAACCCTATGGATCCGGAAACGAGAATAATATGAGAATAGCGGTTTTTTGCCCTGATTTCTTGATATCCCGCCATCTGGCTAGTTCGTTTGTAATAGTCTTAGAGAACCAAATGAGGGAATTTGGAGAATCCGGGCATGATGTCATCTTGTTTGCCCGCCAATGGCAGGTATCTTTGCCTAAAATACCCAGACTTGTATTTTATCCCATAGGTAGGAGCACAAAATTTAAAAATCTGCTGTTTCGTATATTTCCAGGGATATTATTCCCTGGAGAATTGTTAAATGCGGCAAAAGTTATGAGGAAAAACAGACCCGCGGTTATTTATGGGAGCGGTACACCTTTTTCTGCTATAGCAGTCGCAATAGCTGGAATTTTAGCGGCGCTTCCTACCGTTTTTTATGTCTTTGAACCTTTGGAGGAGAGCGGTTGGCTAAAAGCAGACGTAATACCAAATGGATTTCATCCCTTTGCATACTTACGTAATTTATTGATTGAAGGCGGACGCCAATTAGCCCGACAGAAATTTTTGATAAAACGAGGCCTGAGGAGAATAGGCTGCTTGATTTCTGCTACAAAAGCAGTTGAAGATTCATTGTACAATGCAGGGATAAAATCCAGCATCTTAGTCTATCCTGCCGTTAAAATTCTACCCTTCTTGAGCAATAATAAAGAAAAGACAAAAATACTGGCGTATCTAGGGCACCTGAGGCCTGAAAGAGGAAGTATTGAGCTTATCGAGGCATTTTTGACAATATCGCGTCAGTTCCCTCATATTAAGCTTTTATTGGCACCGTCAGAAATACACGCAGAAACAAAAATGTATTATGAAGATCTGATTTTTCGTAATAATCTGTCCTCGCGCGTCATCTGGAAAGGAATCGTTGACAATGTATACCAAGAAGTATTTGCAGCGGCTGATATAATAATTTTGCCGCATAAAGATGCGCACTCCGTTAAATTAATAGAAGCGCTCTCAGTAGGGAAGATTTTAATCGCAAGCGATATAGGCTTGGCTAAAGAGTTGATAAGCGATGGGGTAAACGGATTTTTATTCAAGGCGGGGGATGCAAAGGATTTAGCGGAAAAGATTTATTTTGTACTTAGTAATGAAGGCGGGCTTTCCAGCATAGAAGAAAAGGCGCGCTTAACGGCTATGCAATACTGTGATGTGCATATTAATGCCGGATTGATAGCTGGCGCGTTAGAAGAAACGGCTCATAAAAGAAAAAAAGGTATTTTTCGGATCTGGTTTTTGGGTATCGACGGCAGTGGCAAAAGCACACAGGCAGATCTTTTGTTTAATGCCCTAAAGAAGAAGGGTTATAGTTGTCAATGCGTCCACTTAGTAGGGCCTCCATTATTAAAGTGCCTTATGCCTAAGCATTACCTTTTCTTACGAAGGCTCATGCCGGAAGAAGCGCTTGATCAACCGTTTATTTCCTCAAGGCCAAAATACCATTTAACCGAAGCTATTAGCCGGTACCTATGGCTTTTTATCAGTCTTTTGGATAATATGCTCGATTGTTTTAAGCAAACACAAAAAACCGGCGAATTAAAAATATTGATTATGGACCGTGTTTTTTTTCAAAAAATAATTGGATATCTAGGCAAATCGCCTAAATGGATATGCAAATTATATCTTCGCATGTTTCCGAGACCAAGTATTGTTTATTACCTCGATATATCCCCGGAAAAGGCCATGAGACGCAAACAGGAAGATAGTTTTAAGTTTCTGTTGAAACAGAAAGAATCGTATGAGACAATCATGAATCACATCGGAAGGAGGCCAGTAATTATCTCGGCTATGTATGATATTGAACAAATACATAAAATAATCTTTGAAACAACGCTTAAAGAGCTGATCTGATATGTATAAACATCCCTTGGCTTTCCTACTTTATTTTATTGACGAAACATACAGAAAGATCAATCCCGATTTAATTTCGCAAGAGGATTTTAATTGGTCTGCTATCAATGAGCTGGCAGAGAAAAATAAGGTTATCTATCAGTTTTTATGCAGTATAAAGGAGAACAATCCCCACCTGCTTCAGAAATTTGGAATCCACAACGAAGACTTAGGCGAATTCGAGACTAAAATAAGGCTTGTAGATAAAAGCATCGATTTTGTGGTGAAAAGCCTCAAGGAAGCAGGAATTGATTGCCTTTTGGTAAAAACTTATAAGAATTTCCCGTATATTACCCAGGATATCGATATTTTCATCAAGGAAGGTACATTTAAAACAGTCACGGATATATTGAGACAAAATGGCGCTAGGAAAGTAAAATTAAGCCTTCCAAACAGGATTGTTTTTAAAGTCTTATATCAGCCAGAGGAAATTTATACAAAATTCGAGGGCATCAATATTGATGTATACCGCGATTTATCATGGATACGTATGCCGGCGTTCGAACAAAAATTTCTGTGGTTTAATCCAAGAAAGATAGAATATAATGGCCTAAATTTCTCCATACCAAATTTTGAAGCCGACTTGTTATCCTTAGTAGCACATTCATTATTTTGGCACGGCGAAATTTTACTGATAGATTTTCTTTATCTCGGCTGGCTATTAGAAAAAAGGCTAGATTGGAATCTTATTTATGCACAAGCAGAGAGTTACGGGTGGCTTCGAGGACTCAAAAAGTTTTTAGCGGAAATTAGACTATTGCAGGAGAAAATCTATGATTCCAGGGGAATGGATATTATTTTTCCGTATAGATTGAGCTTTTCAGAGATACTTCTCAATTATAAGCATTTTATTGCAAACAGCGGAAACTTTATGGTGCCGCTTGTGTATGCACAAATTCTATTCCAAATGTGTATTTTATTCAGAGAGCGTACTAGGGATGGCTGAATCGAAAGATAATCGTTGTATTAAGCTGGTCGTATTCGCGAATAGTATCCTCTTTAAGAAAGTCATAAGCGGAGGAGATGTCGTATTGCCGCGCATTATGGGATATTGGCAATCCAATAAATACGATCTCACTGTTATAACAACTAAGAGAGGAGAAGAATTGTGGCATGAAGCGGGCATTCATGCGAAGTTTATACTTTTGCCCCATACAGTGTTTGAGGACCAGGAATATATATTTTTAGTTCCCATTATTTATATCATTAGGCTAATAGCATGTTTATTTGTTTTACCCAGATTACATTTCCAGCTTGGGCAGTCGTTTATTGTCTACACTTCAAGCGACTTTCTGCCTGATGTACTTCCCGCCTTCTTGCTCAAAAGAAAAAGAATATACTGGTTGGCAAGAATATTCCATATCACAAAAGGTCCGATTAGAAGGAAGGGGAATATTGTATTCAATTTATTGGCGTATTTAGGACAAAAGATAAGTTTCTTTTTTATAAGGTGCAGATCAGACAAAATTATTACCCTTTCTGGCACTTATCCAGCTTTGATTAGGCTCGGATTCAGAAATAAAAAAATATTCATATCCAATATCGGTATCCCTGGGGAAATGATAAGAAATTGTCAGTCATATGCGGAAGCATTCGAAGGAATTTATATAGGCGGCATTCTTGGCAATAAAGGCACTTATGACTTGATTGATATTTGGTCTAGGGTTCTGGATTACAAACCAAGGGCAAGATTAGCAATTATTGGAGGCGCCACTAAGCGCATTTCCGAAGAGTTTCAAAATATTATAGACAAACGAAATCTGAATCCACATATTAAATATTTCGGATATATTAAAGACTCAAAATTGGTATATAGCATCCTTAGGGCTGCTAAAATTTACCTTTGCCCTGGTCATGAAAACGGTTTTAGCATTCCTGTCGCGGAAGCGATGTCATGCGGTATACCGGTTGTTGCATATGCACTGTCTATGTTCGGTACTGCTTTTAAAAAAGGATTTACTGCGGTAGATATCCATGATAAAGAAAACTTTGCGCGATCTGTGGTAAGTCTTCTGGAGGATGCTAATTATTATAGACGGGTTTCGCAAGATGCACTTGATGAATCTGCTAAGTTCAAATGGGATAAAATAGCAGCAGATTTCGAGTTATTATTACAATATTTTTATCATGAATCTTATAAGAAATAGACAAGTTAAGATTAATTTTCTGTTAGTTCGCATTCTTATTATATTTTTTATCGGTTTTTTTTCAACATATACATATTATTATCAAAAAGAATACTCTGTAAAAAAGCAGGAAGAAGGAACAGCTCTCATACCCCTAAATATAATTACGCTTTCAGGATGGGAAAAAGACAGTAATGGTGTATTACAATTAACTGACGTTGCTTCTTTCTGTCTAATTTTTACGCAAAGCACAGCCTATAAGCTTAAAATAGGCATTAATTCAAAGGTTAATACACGAAATACTAATTTAAATATAGAAATTCTTCTTAATGATCAATCTATTGGGACATTTAAGAATACACCAGAAATTAGCGTGAAATTCCCCTCAAGGCTAATTAAAAAAGGATATAATAAGATAAAAGTTATAAATTCATCTAAAGGTGGGTTGCCTATCAGCTTTAAATATTTATCAGTTATCGAAGTGAAGGATATGCTTAATTTTATCCGGGGAATTCTCAGCGGTTTAATACTTTTAGCCGCATGGTGCTTATATTTATTTCTTTCTGGCCCCTTAAGACATAAAGTCTCTTTGTCTTATGTGCGGAAAATGATGCTAAGAAGATTTTTCAACGATGGTTCAATATTTTTTGCTATTACCGGTATGTTCTTATTTGTTGCGGTAATTCTGTTCCTAATCAATCCTTATGCAAAATCATATCTATCGGTTTCTAATTGTGCCTTCTTTTTATTTGCAGTCAGCATCCTAATACGAATTATATATATGATAAGAAATGAATAAAGCAAAATGTATTTTTCTCGTTATATTAATGATAGTCACGATAAGTTATTTTCTTCTTAGTCTAAATAATTCAAATTTGGATTTAAGCAATTTTGCTGAAAATGGCTTTGGAGCATACTTTTTATTTCTTAGGGGAGAGTATGGAAAGCAAGCAGTTGGGAAACTACTTGCGCATTCCGGCATTAACTATTTTAAACGCTCATTATTTCTGTTTTTCTTGCCAAAACAGGCCTTAATGGTCTTTGAGAATGATGGGAATAAGACGAAACAAGTTTTTATCATAAAAGAAAAGAAACTGGCAATGCTTATTCCTGTTCTTAAGCTTTTCAATATAGGAAAAATTAACCGCTATTCAATATTTATATATAAAGATATCTGTATAGTCGCAAGAGATAAAGTTTCATTCGAAAACATAAAGCTACTTTTTTTACATTATAAGAATACTGTTCATAAAATTGCTTTTAATGGAGCCCCGTTAAACCTAAATACGGTTATTTTATTACACTGTGATAATCGTTGTATTGAAGAAATAGTCAGGCTTCAACATAAGATACAATTTTCTGCTTTTATGAATATCATATATTTGATTGGTTTTCATTTGGATGCGAATATTGCTTCGTCTGGAAGGCTAAGGGGGAGAGCCGATTTTTATTTCAAAGAAGGTTGCGATATCAAAGAGTCCGAACGGGATATTATTTTTCTTATTAATTTGCTGAAAAGATTGCTACATTCTAAAGGATTGCAGTTCGGTAGTGAAATAATTGAACAGAATGACGTCATCCGGTTGCAATACTCCATTATTCCAAATTAAGTTTTATTTATGTATGTGAGGATAAAATTATGAGAATTATATTAGCGGCATTACTATTTTTAGGGATAGTAAATATTTCTAACGTCTTTGCTCAGGGAAATGATGTATTTACTTTTATTCCGCAAGATAGTCAGATTGTTATTTCCTTTAATATGTTAAAAAATGACGAAGGGGTAAGCTATCTTAAGAAACAACTTAGAGAACGTTTTATAAAACAATGTATTGTGCAGTCAAAAAAAAGAGCCGTATTAGATATTTATAACTGGTCTGGGGATATTAATGCAGCTATAGGAGTAAAATTCAGCAAGGATGGTAAGAAATACCGCGTATTGCTGGTTTTAGGCTTTCCCGAGAATTTATCTGGTAAAATAGAGAGGATGGCCAAAATAGTAGAATCGCTTTTAACCAAAAGAAATCCATTAAGATATATGAGTTACGGTAAATATGAGATAGGTTATTCTTCCGACCGCTATCCAAGAGAATTTTCCTCTTATTGTGTTACGGGGAATTCGCTTCTTATTTCGTCAGATAAAGAAATGTTAAAAGAGGCTCTTTCCGTTCACGGTGTTAAGAGTCGGCAAACAATACTTAATAATTTAGATTTCCAGCGCGTGCTTGATAATAAAATAGGAACCCTTCGTGACTGTTTCGTATTTATTAATTTCATTGATTCCGAATTCATGAATGCCGTAAAGCTTTGGCAGAATAAATATTTTACTTTCTTACTATCGGGGAAAATGTTGAAATATGCGGTGTTAGAATTAGACATTGTTAATAAGGATAGAATAAATGGCGCCTTACATCTTGTGCCTGTTAAAAAAGAAAATGCTTCTGAGGAGATTCGGGATGATTTTTTCTTTATTGATGAAATATTGAAAAGAAAGTGCTCGGCAGAATCAATTAATTATAACAGTAGAAAGAATGAATTAACTAATGGTCTCGATTTATATTTTAGTATGTATAATCTCAATACCTTCTGGGAGAGGTTAAACAAATAAGGCAAGGGCGATAATCTATGCGGATGCGATTTCACCTATTATTATTTATGGCATTTTCTACCTTAACGCTTATTATGCTTTTTCCGTTAATTTTTAAACTATCTATTTGCATTCCTGGGTTTTTTTCTACAGATGAACCATATGGTCTCCTATGGCGTTTTTGGTGGTGGGGTAATGTTTTCTTAAAATGTGTACCGGCGAATATTACAAATACAATCGCCTATCCTTCCGGTGTCGTCTTCGATATCAGTTTTACCAGCCCCATATGGTTCTATATGAGCACATGGCTTTCCGTGGTCTTAGGCTATATCCCTGCATATAATCTAGAAATCATCCTTAGTTTTATACTTTCCGGAGTTTTTACATATTATTTTGTAAAGTATATCACGAAAAATAACTATTCTGCATTTTTATCGGCAGTTATCTTTAGTTTTTGTCCCTACCATTTTATTAAAAGTTGGCAGCATCTCGGTCTTGCTCAGATACAATGGATGCCACTTTTTGTTTTTATGCTTTTAAAATTAAACGAAAAAAGGAATATCAAGTATACGATATTACTTACGATTTCCTTTATTTTAGTTGCCAATTTTGATTATTATTATGCATACTTTATGTTTTTGGCATCTATTTTATTTATGGTTTATATATTTTTAAGAGAAAGAAGCAAATCGATCGCCCTCATTAAATTACTCATTTTAGCTTTTGTGTGTGCCCTTCTTTTTATCTTGCCTGGGATCTTCTCTATACTTATGATGTTTTTTTCTCATTCTGTAGAAAAAACTATAGTTATAAAAGGCTATGTTAGACCATTTGAAGATTTATTTTCGCAGTCGGCAAGGCCCTTGAGTTATTTTTTACCTGCTACAGTGCATCCTGTGTTTGGCAAGTTTACGGAGCAATTTATTGGTTCTTCTTTATATGGGATAAGTTTTACTGAACATACTCTTTATTTGGGATGGGTGCCGATGATCTTGGCGTTTGTGGCGGTTAGGAGGTGGAGAAGAGATAGAAAAGTTCAGGGACAGTCCCCTTCGGGGACAGTCCCTTCTGAAAGCTTTTATATAGGGTTTTTTATTTTCTTGACGATTCTAGCTTGGTTGTTTTCGCAGCCGCCGTGGTGGAAGATAGGTACTATTAAGATTTTTATGCCGTCTTATTTTATGTATAAGATATTGCCGATGTTCCGGGCGTATTGCAGGTTTGGGATTGTGCTGATGTTGGCAGTAGCGGTATTGGCTGGATTCGGACTCAAATTTATTTTAGAAAGGTTCAAATCCTATAAATCAAGAATTTCCATAACAGTACTGGCTTGCGGTTTAGTGTTATTTGAATTCTGGAATTGGCCGCCGTATAAGGTTATTGATGTATCAAAAGTACCTGCTGTTTATTATTGGTTAGAAGGGCAGCACAAAGATGTTATAATAGCGGAATACCCGTTAGATATTAACGGCCCGAATGAAATGTATAAATTTTACCAGACCGTCCATGAGAAAAGGATGATTAACGGCACTATCCCCGGTACGGAGGCAAATAGGACTGCTAAAACGCTAGCCAACCTGTCGCAAAAGCAAACAACGGCTAAGCTAAAGGAATGGGGCGTAAGCTACGTTTTAGTGCATAAGGATGGTTATGTTAGGGTAGGTTTAGTTGAAGATAAACAGGAATTTGAAAAGATACCTCAAAATACAGATTTAAAGCTTATAAAAAGATTTTCCGCTCAGGAATGCCCGGATAAGGATATAATGTGCGTGTCTAAAACCGGGCCGATAGATGTCTATGAGGTGATCGCAAATGGAAAATAACATTCAAACGGTGATCTTGTGCGGCGGGAAGGGGACACGGATGGGCTGCGAAGAGCTGCCGAAGCCGCTTTTTAATATTGGCGGCAAGCCTATTCTATGGCACATAATGAAAAGTTACGAAAGTTTCGGGTTCAAGGATTTCATACTTTTGTTAGGCTATAAGAAAGAGAAAATTATAAGCTATTTTAAAGATTGCAAAGAGTGGAATGTCAATTTTCTGGATACAGGGCTTAATACCGGCACAGGCGGAAGAATTAAAAAAGCGGAAAAGCTTATAAAAGGCGATACCTTTCTTGCTACCTATGGAGACGGCCTTTCCGATGTTAATTTAAGAAAGCTGCTTAAATTCCATGATAAACATGGTAAAATAGCCACGCTGACCGGAGTTTGCCCTCCATCGCAATTCGGGATCATGGGGATCAATTCGCATAATAACGTAGTTACTCATTTCCAGGAGAAACCAAAAACTGACCATTGGGTTAACGGCGGTTTTTTTGTCTTCAGGCGTGAAGTTTTTAAATATATTAAAGATGGGGATATTTTGGAAAGCGACACATTCTCAAGATTAGTTTCTAAGCGCGAATTAGCGGCATATAAGCATTACGGTTTCTGGGAGTGTATGGATACCTATAAAGATAACCTGCGTTTAAACCAGCTGTGGGATTCCCGCCGGCCTCCCTGGGCGGTCTGGAGAAGAAAGGAAGTTCGTAAATGAGGGACAAATTCTGGAAAGGCAAGAAAATAATTATTACCGGAGCAAATGGGTTTTTGGCATCGCATGTAACAGTGCGTTTATTAGAGTCTTCCGCGCGAGTATTAGGGATCATTAAGGAGAAGATCCCCGCGTCTTTTTTAAATTCAAAACTAAAAGAAAACAAACATTCCAACTTGTCTTTGATTAAGAATGACATTGTGGATTACCGGTTTATAAAGGGTATTTTTATCAAGTATAGGCCGGATATATGCTTTCATCTGGCAGCCCAGGCAATAGTAGGGCAGGCAAATAAGTCTCCTATCCCCACATTTAAGACTAATATTGAAGGTACCTGGAATATTTTGGATGCTGTCAGGGAATTTTCACCTAAGACGGTTGTGGTAGTTGCTTCCAGCGATAAGGCTTACGGAGAACATAAGCAGCTTCCTTACGCGGAAGGCGCCGCTTTACAGGCTTTGCATCCTTATGATGCTTCCAAGGCCTGCGCGGATATATTAACCCGCGTCTACGCGCATACGTATAATTTAGCCGCGGCGGTTACCCGCTGCGGGAATATATACGGCCCGGGAGACCTTAATTTTTCCAGGATCATCCCTGATACGATAAGGTCAATTGTTTCTAATAATGACCCGGTTATACGCAGCGATGGGACTCCTTTGCGGGATTATGTTTATATAGATGACGTTGTGGACGCTTATCTATGCCTTGCTAAAGCTCTTTATCTTCGTCAAAAAGATATCCGGGGGCAGGCCTTTAATTTCGGGACAGGCAAGCCGGTCAGTGTGTTAAAATTAGTAAATTTATTGATTGATATCTCCGGTAACAAGAGATTAAAGCCGGATATTCTTCTTAAGGCCAAGATCAAAGGAGAAATTGATAAGCAGTATCTATCCAGCCTTAAGGCGCGCAAGGTTTTAGGTTGGAAACCGCGCTATAGCTTAATAGAAGGCTTGAAGAAAACGTTTGAATGGTATAAGGATTATTCTAAGGGGGAAAAATGAGAAAAATATTGCTAATATTGCTGCTGGTTGTAATAACGGTAATATTTATAGTCAGGCATAATAATGACCCTAAAAATATAATTTCAAATGTCATTCTAAAAAATAAACCGGGAGCGCGTGATCTTGCCTATAAGGTTAATTTTCTGGGTTTTCTTCCGTTAGGCGAAGCAGCCTTTAACCGTGAAGTGATAGAAGGCTACAGGGGAGAGAAAGTTTATCACTTAAAAGTTACGGCACGGACTCTCGATTTCTTCTCGGCTTTATTTAAGGGTAATGTGATCTTGGATTCATACGTGGATATTAATACGCTGAACCCGCTATTATTTAAACAAAAGGTTGTGTCTCCGGGCAAAGAGAGGGCGGATAAGGAAGTTTACTATGACCAGCAGAAGAATACCGTAACAGTAGATGGTATAAGCAGGATATCCTTGGCGAATACCCAAGACCCACTTTCGGCAATGCTTAATATCCGGCGAATGGATTTTAAAAAGACAAAAGAATTCAAGATGAATATAAACACGAACCATAAAAACTATATTTTAAAAGCAGTTGCCGAGATAAAGACCGTAGTGGTTGGAGGCAGGGCATTTGAATTAGTGTTCCTAAAAGGTGATATAAGAAGGCGCGACAAGGATAATCCATATCACCAGACAAAAATTTCCATGGTATTATTAAAAGGCAAGGAGAATGTCCCCATCTTGATTAATATTTTTGCCAGCGGAATATTCATAAATGTCCGTTTAGTTAATACATATGAATAGAAAAATTCTCATTCTAATCCTGATCTTTGCCGCGGCTCTTGCTATTAGAGTCTATCAACTTTCGATATTCGAATATAAAAATGACCAGTATTTTGCCATTCTTTTAGGTAATGATACCCGGAATTCGCATTTTTTAGTTACCCACGGGATGCTTTCGGGCGTAGGCGTCAATAACCCTCCGGCGTTCCTTTACATTATGGGACTATTGACTGGTTTTACCAATGATCCTTTTTATCTTACTTTTTTCTTCTTTGGGATCAATATTCTTGCTTTGGCGCTGGCTATGTTTTATTTCTACCGTACCCTGCCGGGTATTTACGCGATACTTTCGTCGGCTTTCTTAGCTTTATTCCCCGCTTTTACGTTCTATTCAAGTAATATATGGGCCCAGTGCTTACTGCCTTTAATAATGATAATATTAAATATCAACCTGTATAAATTCATAAAGTACGGGAATTCATGGAATTTTTTTGCCGCGTTTATACTCACGGCCTTAGCCGCCCAGCTCCATATGTCCGGTTTTTTCATTTTTCCAGCGCTTCTAATCATCCTGATATATCGTTGGAATAAAGTTGATAAAAGGACCATCGGAGCAGCGATATTCTTATCATTCTTGTTATTTGTTCCGTATTTGATCCATTTGTTCCTGGAAAATGGACTGCATAAAATTATTTCTTACGGGGCTTCCTTTAAGCGGGATATCCCCTGGAAAGTCTTTCCCGCGCATATACGCATGTCTTCTTTTGACTTTTTCAGGTATTATTTCAAGCACGATTTTAATTCTGTGCTGCGCGGCGCCGCGGGACTCTGGAGTTTTGTCCTTTATCCGCTGACCTTTATCCCCGCGGCTCTTTTTGTGTTTGGTTTCTTAAGCTATCTTAAATGGTTGATCAAAGGGCGCAGGTTTTTTAGTTTAGATGACGATATAAATAAAAGATACCCGCTGCCTTTTCAGATCTGCGGTTTATTGATAACGGTTGTAACTCTGGGCTATCTTGTTTTAAGGGTGCGCACGCCAATGCATTATTTTATTCTGCTTTTTCCCGCCTATAGTTTAATTACTGGATTTGCTGCCTTTAAGGCCTGGAAAACATATTGGGGGAAATTAACGGTATTGCTGGGGATTATTTCTACCGTTTTTCTTTTAGCAGGCGTTTTAATTTTTCTGGATAAAGCAGGTGGCCATCCCCATGAATATGGAATATCATACAAAGAGTTGATTTCCTGGCGCAAGGATATTCAATCCGCCGTTTCTAAAGGCGCTTGTTTTAACGTAAAAGCTAACTTTACAGGCAAAGGCAAGGCCGATAAAGAAGTAACGGAGGCCGTCTTAAGCGATAAGAATGGCTGTAGGGCAGGAACCAAGCCTATACCGGTAGAGATAAATATAGGCTGGAACAGTAAAACTATGCGCTACGAGCATTCTATACACTGGAGGGAACCGTTAGAGAGGTTTTAAGAATTTATGCCGATACTATCAGTAGTCGTTCCTGTCTATAATGAAGTCAAAACAATAAGGGATATCCTTGTCAAGATCAATGCCGTAGATATCGATAAGGAAATTATCGTGGTGGATAACTATTCTGTGGATGGGACACGGGATGTGCTGCAGGATATTTTGAAGAAAAAAGAATTTAATAATATCAAAGTCATCTATCGTTCCTGTAATGGGGGCAAAGGGACTTCGGTAAGGCAGGGGATTAACGAAGCGGGAGCGGACTTGGTAGTTATACAGGACGCGGATTTAGAATACGACCCTAATGATTATCTGAAATTGGCGCAGCCGCTATTGGAAGGCAGGGCTGATATTGTCCTGGGGGCGCGTTTTACGGGCGGGCACAGCGGCCTGGCAATACATCGGTTGGGTAATAAGTTTTTGACCAGCCTGGTGAATTTCTTGTTTTCCGCCAATATGAATGATTATGCCACCTGCTATAAAATGGCCCGTAAAGGCGCTTTTATCGGCATGGGCCTTAAATCAACCGGTTTTGACATAGAAGTAGAGATCATCTGTAAAGCAGTAAAGAAGCATTTGCGTATAGTGGAAGTGCCCGTTTCTTATTATCCGCGCAGTTATACCGAGGGCAAGAAGATAAGGTGGGTTGACGGATTGCAGGCAATAATGAGTATCTTAAAGTATCGTTTTGCAGGATAAAAGGAAGAAATGATAATAAAAGTCCTGGATTTTATTATTTTTTGGGCAATTATATTGATCCCGTTCTCTATGGCTATAGCGCCGGCACCGATGAACGTTTTCTTCGGATTACTACTGTTTAGCTTCTTGCTTAAAAAGCTCATCAAGAGGCAGAAGATATTCATCGGCTCCCCCGTAAATATGCCTTTTATGTTCTTTTTTATCGTTTCCGCCGTATCTGTGGTAAATTCTGTAAGTTGCCATGATAGCTTTCGGGGTTTGCTTAGGCTTATACAGTATTGGGCTTTATTTTTAATCATGGCTGAGGAGATAAAAGAACCCAAGCATGTGCGCAGGATTGTTATCGCGATTATTTCCGCGGCCGTGTTATTGTCCATAGACGCGCTATGGCAGGTTATTTCAGGAAGGGATTTTATCCGCGGGAACTCGCCTATAGTAAATATCGGGCTTACGCGGGCTACCGCGTCTTTCCCTGACGCGAACGTGCTTGGCGTATACTTAAGCGCCGTAGCTCCGTTGATCATCGTATTGGCGTTTTACTATTTTAAGAATAATAAAAAGGTAATAACCCTATCGGCTGTTCTTTTGGTTTTATCAGGTATAGCGCTTACTTATTCCCGTCCGACACTACTGGCGATTTATGTGGTTTTATTATTATTAGGCGCGGTAAGGAAAAATAAGGTTTTGATATACGCCTTGATCGTTTTTACGCTGCTTGCTCCTTTTATCGCTCCCCGCAGTGTTAAGGATTGGGCCAGGCAGATGGAGTACAACCCTGTAAGGTTTATGTGTAATGATGACCGTATCGCTATTTATCGTAACAGCCTGCGGATGATAGAGGCCCATCCGGTAATAGGTGTAGGGGTAAATACTTTTATGAAGAACTATAAAGAATATAAAGAATCCCCGGAATACCGCGGTATTGTTACCTCAGACTATATTTATGCCCACAATAATTTCCTGCATATGGCCGGAGAAGTAGGCATATTAGGCTTAGGCGTATTTTTATGGTTCTTGTACAGTTTATTTAGAGCGTCGTCTTTGGCTTATGTTAAGTTGAAAGATCCTCTGCTTAAGAATGTATCATTAGGCCTGATTTTATGCTTAGCCGCTTTCCTGATAAACGGCCTTACTGAAAGCAGCCTTTATTATTCCCGGGTAGCGGCGATATTCTGGTATTTGGTGGGGTTCTCGCTATCACTTATCAAATTTACCGATGCTGATAAATCCCGTTCGGGTTAGAAATATACTGGTAGCGCGTAATGACAGGTTTGGGGAGTTCCTTTTAAATATCCCGGCTCTACGCGCCTTAAAAGAAACCTTTCCTAATGCCAGTATTACCGCGCTGGTTAATCCATCCGTAAGGGAGCTTGCCGGATGTATAAGTTATATTGATGAGGTAATTGAGTGGGATCCTGAAAAACGCTCGTTCCTTGAGAAACTTCGGATGCTTAAAAGCAAGAAGCCGGATATCGCGGTAATGCTCAACCCCTCAAAGGAGCTGAATATCCTTACGTATTTATCGGGTATACCGGTAAGAGCAGGTTATGACAGGAAATGGGGATTTCTCTTAACGCATAAAATGCGGGACAATAAAGGCCTGGGTTTAAAACACGAGGTAGAATATAATTTGGAGTTAGTAAGCCTGGTGGGAGCAAAGACAACTGATAAAACAATTTCTTTGGATAGGATGCCTTTATCCCTTAATTCTGAATACGCGGGAGCAGTTGCCGTCCATCCGTTTACGAGCGATCCGGTGAAGCAGTGGCCGGCTGAGAGATTCCAAGAGCTGGCTGAAAGAATTGCAGGGAATCTTAAGGTTAAAGTTATTTTTGTGGGTAGGACAAATCAGGGGGGGACGGTTCTCTTTGAGAACCGTCCCCACATCCTGCCAGGGACAGTCCCTGTGGCTATGGACCTGATCAATAAAACTTCTTTGGTAGAGCTGGCGCAGATCCTTAAACAATGCAAGCTGCTTATTTCCGGAGACAGCGGGCCGATGCACCTTGCCAGCGCGGTGGGGACACCGGTAATCGCGCTTTTTAGAAATGACATCCCGGGGAAAAGCCCTCCGCGTTGGGGGCCAAAGAATACCAATAGTATTGTGATCCAAAAGAGCAGCTTGTTGGATATTTCTGTTGAAGAGGTATTTAATAAGGTAAGAGAGGCATTAAAAATATGAACTACGGAGTTATTTTAGCCGGCGGGATAGGAAGCCGTTTCTGGCCTTTTAGCAGAGAGTTGGAGCCAAAACAATTTTTGCGGGTTATCGGTAAGGGCAGTTTATTTCAGTCAACGATAATCCGTCTGAAACAATTAATGCCGGCGCGGAATATTTACATCGTTACTAACCAGGCTTATTTAACCGAATTACTAAAACAGGTAAAGCAGTTTTCTATCCCTAGGGAGAATATTGTCCTTGAGCCGGAAGGTAAGAATACGGCTCCTGCCATAGCCCTCTGCGCCAGATTAATTCAGCAGCGCGATAAGGACGCTGTGCTTATTGTCTTGCCCTCAGACCACTACATTAAAGATATAAATAAATTTAACTTCGCGTTACGGCAGGCGGTTGCTTGCGCCAAAGACGGTTTTCTGGTTACTTTAGGGGTCAAACCTAAAAGCCCGTCAACAGGATACGGTTATATAAAAGTTAAACCAAAGAGCAAAAGGTTAAGAGCAAAGTATTATACTGTGGAGAAATTCTTGGAGAAGCCGGATTTAGCAAAGGCAAGCAGATATTTCAAAGATAAAAGTTTTTACTGGAATAGCGGGATGTTCATCTGGAAGGCCGCGGTGTTTATGGATGAAGTAAAATTATACCTGCCCCGGCTCTATAAGCAAATAATGGCGATAAAAGATACCCGCGATATTATTAAAGTGTGGCATAGGATCAGTCCGGTGTCCGTGGATTACGGAATTATGGAACATTCCAGAAAAATTGTTTTAGTTCCGGCAGGATTTGACTGGACAGATCTAGGCAGTTGGGACGCGCTGAATGAAGTTTTAGCCAAGGACGCCAAAGGCAATATTATTCAGGCAGATTCTATAGATCTAGGCAGCCGGGCGATCTGTATTTTTAGCCGCGGGAACAGGTTGATCACTACTATCGGCCTTAGGGATTTAATTATTGCCGATACCCCGGACGCGCTTCTTATCTGCGACAGGAACAGGGCCCAGGAGGTTAAAAAGGTAGTTGATCAACTTAAACTATCGAAACGAAAAGAGCATTTCGCGCACCTGATGGAAAAGCGCCATTGGGGGCATTACACAGTATTAAAACAGGCCAATGGTTTTAAGATCAAAATAATTGAAATAGAGCCAAAAAAATCACTTAGCCTGCAGAGGCATAAGAAAAGGGCAGAGCACTGGGTGGTGGTTTCAGGCACGGCTAAGGTTATCGGTCCCAGCGGCACTAAGCTCGTTAAGAACAATCAAAGCGTGTATATCCCCCGCGGCGCCAAGCACCGCCTGGAAAACCCTAAAAATTACCCGCTGAAGATAGTCGAGGTGCAAACCGGCAGTTACCTTGAGGAAGATGATATAGAAAGGCTGGAAGGATAAGTGATCAAATTCCTGATAATAAATCCATTCGGTATCGGGGATGTGTTATTTACCACTCCGGTTATAAGGGCCATTAAAGATGCCTACCCGGACAGCGTTATCGGCTATTGGTGTAACGAAAGGGTGGGGGGAGTTTTAAGAAACAGCCCGAAAATTAATAAAGTATTTGCCTTGTCCAGAGGCGATATTAAAAAGATCCGCAATGAATCATGGTGGAAAGGTATTTTTAGTTTTTTGGGCTTATTGCGCGGCATAAAGCGGGAAAAATTCGATATTTCTCTTGATTTTTCTTTGGATCATCGTTATAGTCTGATATCAAAATTGCTGGGGATAAAAAAGAGAGTAGGGTTTAATTATAAAAAAAGAGGCAGGTTCCTTACGCATAAGATAGATGTAGAGGGATACAGCTTAAGGCACGTCGTTGAATATTATTTGGACCTGTTAAAACCCCTGGGCATAAAACCAGGCGGGAATACTTTAGAGTTTCCTGTGCCGGAAAGTTCTAAAGTAAAAAGCAAAAACATGTTGGCTGGGCATGGTATTACCGGAAAAGGCCCGGTTATCGGGATTGTGCCCGGGGGGGGAGCAAGCTGGGGCCGCGACGCGGTATTTAAACATTGGCCAGCATTAAAATACGCTCAACTGGCAGACAAATTAGCTAAAGATTCTTCTTCCCAAATAGTGATATTAGGGGATGAGTCCGAACGCCCTATTACGGAAGTGGTCGTAAGCGCCATGAAACATAAGCCGCTGGACCTGACAGGGAGGACGAATTTGGAGGAATTGGCCGCCTTAATAAGCAATCTTAATATTCTTATTACCAATGACGGAGGGCCTTTGCATATTGCCGTAGCGTTGGGTATCAAAACAGTGGCAGTATTCGGCCCGGTAGACGCGCTTGTATATGGGCCATACCCGCCGTCAGCTAGGCATGTGGTAATCCATAAAGATTTTGATTGCCGGCCCTGCTATAGGAATTTCCGTTTCCAGGGCTGCGAACACGACCGCAGGTGCACCCGCGGTATAACCGTGGATGAAGTTTATGCCGCGGCACATAGGTTGATAAAAAAGGAATGAAAAAAAACGCTATAAAAAGAGTATTGGTCCTGGATTTAGCCAGACAATTTAAAGAGATAAAAAAAGATATCTTGCCGGCAATAGGGCATACGCTGTCGCGCGGTGATTTTATATTGGGTAAAGACCTGGCTCTTTTTGAACGGGAATTTGCCCGATATTGCGGGGTTAAATTCTGCATAGGCGTAAATTCCGGCACCGACGCTTTGTTCCTGGGTTTAAAAAGTTTAGGTATCGGAGCAGGGGATGAGGTGATCGTGCCGGTATTCACTTACATTGCTTCAGCCTTAGCTGTTACCTATACTGGAGCCAGGCCTGTGTTTGTGGATGTAGACGAGCAAACTTATAATATAGATGTTTCTAAGATCGAGCAGGCGATCACTAAGAATACTAAAGCTATTATACCTGTCCATCTTTATGGACAGCCCGCGGATATGAAACCGCTGTCAGGTATAGCCAAAAAACACAACCTGAAGATTATTGAGGATACTGCTCAAGCCCATGGTTCAAAATACAGGATTTCGGCAGGTAAATGGCGCCTGGCCGGAGGCATAGGAGATATCGGCTGCTTCAGTTTTTATCCCACAAAGAATTTAGGGGCATGCGGAGACGGCGGGGCAATAATTACTGATAATGAAGGTATTTATAAAAAACTGCTTATGTTGCGCGACTACGGCCGTAAATCAAGATACGAGCATGTAAGCCTGGGTTATAATTCACGTTTAGATACCTTGCAGGCGTCGATATTAAGAATAAAATTGAGGCACCTGGATAAATGGAACGCGCAGCGCAGGAAAAAGGCCGGCATATATAATAAAGAACTTAAAGGTTGCACCGGTATAATATTACCTAAGGAAGACGACTATACCAAGCATGTTTATCATCAATACGTTGTGAGAGTGAAAAACAGGGATGAGGTAATGGCTGGGTTAAATAACGAGGGTATAGGCGTGCTTATCCATTATCCTATACCTTTACATTTGCAGGAAGTTTATAGAAATTTAGGTTATAAAAAGGGAGATTTTCCTGTTGCCGAGAGAGTGGCGCGGGAGATAATGTCGCTTCCTATGTATCCAAATTTAGAAGACAAGCAGGTTAGGTTTGTAAGTAAGAGTTTAAGGAATATCGTTGATAAATAAGGAGATTTAAATAAATGGATAAAATAAATTTGACTGTGGTTACTTTGACGAAAAACAGCGAGTCGATTATCGAGGATTGTTTAAAAAGCGTATCCGGGTGGGCGGGCGAGATAGTGATCGTTGACGATATGAGTACGGATAAGACCCTGGATATCGCCAGAAAGTATACCGATAAGATTTATGTCAGAAAATGGGAAAGAGAAGGGGAACACCGTAATTATGCCTATTCCCTGGCTAAGTTTGATTATGTCCTAAGCCTTGATTCCGATGAACGCGTTACCCCTGAATTGAGGGATGAGATCATAAGCATATTCAGGGATGGGACGAAGTTTTTGGGTTATAATATACCGCACCGGAATTTTATCGGTGACTACTGGATACAACACGGAGGCTGGTATCCTAATGCCAAACTGAAGATGTTTGAAAAGAATAAATTCAGGTATGAGGCAGAGGCGGAATACCATCCCCGCGCTTTTCTTGAAGGCCCGACCTATACCTTGAAATCGGATATAATACATTACGCCTACAGGGACTTTAAAAACCTTTTTTCTAAATTAAACCACCAGACCGATTTTGAAGCTAGGAAATGGATCAGGGATAAAAGAAAAATGAGTTTTTCTTTATGTATGGTCAAGGCCTTTTCCAGGTTTATGAAATTTTATTTCACGAAAAAAGGCAAAAAGGACGGATTCATCGGGTTTATGATGGCGCTTGCCTCTAGCGCGTATCAACTGATGACCTACGCGAAATACTGGGAGATGAAAAATAAGGAATGCAGGGATAATGGTTAAAGCGGTTTTTTTAGATAGGGATGGAGTTATCAACGCGTATCCCGGAGACTCCAAATACGTAACCAGCTGGCAAGAGTTTAGTTTTCTGCCTGGAGTGCAAGCTGCACTTAAGAAATTGTCTGCTGGAGGCTACCAGATTTTTATAATATCCAATCAAGCCGGCGTATCCAAAGGCATATATTCAAAAGAAACTTTGGATTCTATTACTCAGAATATGCTGGCGGAATTCGCGAAATACCAAATTAAGATTTCCGGGGTTTATTATTGCCTGCACCGCTCTGAAGATAATTGTGCTTGTCGAAAGCCCAAATCAGGGATGGTAGAAGAGGCTATTAGCAGGCTTAAATCGGAAGGTTTTGATACTGACCGCTCCGGAAGTTTCTTTGTGGGCGATACGATACGAGATATAGAAACCGGGAAAACCGCGGGGTTAAAAACGATCCTGGTATTCTCGGGCAAAGAAAAGCCGGAAAATAAAAGCAGTTGGCATGATTCTCCTCACTTTACAGCTTCTAACTTAGCCGAAGCAGTCGACTTGATCTTACAAGCTTAGGGACACCCTTTTTGCCAAAGCCAAGGGTGTCCCTTTTGTTAAATTTATGTTTTTTTGGGGACACCCTCCCGATTGGTTCAAAGGGTGTCCCCCGATTGGCAAAAAGGGTGTCCCTATGAAGATAATTGTTAGTTATGTTTCAGCCGGCGCGGGGCATTTTAAAGCGGCAGAGGCAGTATATAATTACATAAAAAAACATTGCCCCGGAGCAGAAGTATGGATAGTTGACGCTTTAGATAAAGCAAGCCTCCTGTTTAAAGTTGATTATACCTTTGGTTATTCTTTTCTGGTAAGGAAGGTCAGTTGGGCATGGCGCCTGGCATTCTGGATAACGGATTTTAAGCTCTTAAGGCCCCTTACCAGGCCGATAGCTTTAGGTATAAATCGCCTGAATACAAAAGATTTTGCCCGGTTCTTGATCCATGAGAACCCGGATGTTGTTATCTCTACACATTTCCTGCCTTCAGAGATCTCCTCAAACTTAAAAAGATCCGGAAAGATAAAATCTAAATTAATTACAGTAATTACCGATTTTAGTGTCCATACATTCTGGATTTCTCCTGCTGTGGATATTTTTATCGTTGCTTCCGGGTTTACCAGGGAACAGCTTATCCATGAAGGCATCCCGGAAGAAAAAATAAAAGAGTCCGGCATACCCATAGATCCTAAATTCTTGATGCGTTATGACCGTAGCAGCCTTTGCGGGAAACTTGGCATCAAGGAAAACGAATTTACAATATTGCTTATGACCGGATCTTTTGGTTTAGGGCCATTAGAGAAAATCGTCAATGCTCTATATAAAGATGTTCAAATCCTGGTTGTCTGCGCTTCCAATAAGAGATTATATGCCAGGTTGAAGAATAGGAACATTAAGAATGTAAAGGTATTTGGTTTTATAGATAATCCCGAGGAATTAATGGCTGTCTCCGATATTATCATTACTAAGCCCGGGGGATTGACTATTTCAGAAATAGTAGGCATGGAATTACCCCCGATGTTCATATCCGCGATACCCGGACAGGAAGTAAACAACGTAAAGGTCCTAAAAAAGTACGGCATTGGATTACGCGCCGGATCTATCGCGGAAATAAAAAGGACAGTGCTGGATCTTAAATGCCATCGGGATAAGCTGGAGAGCGTAAAAGAAGATATCCGCAAGATCAAGAAACCTGATTGCTTAAGGGAGATATGCGATGTTGTATGCCAAAGTCGTGCTGGGATTAGCGGTTAAGGGGCCGTTTGATTACATTGTCCCTGAAAACCTGGCTAAAGTTATAAAACCCGGGGCCAGGGTATGGGTTCCTTTTCGTAACAGCAGGAAGCTTGGTTATGCGGTAGGCCTTGCCAAAGAAACAAGCATTAAGAATTTAAAAAAAATATCGGAGGTAATTGATAATTACCCCATACTGGATAAAAATATGCTTTTACTCGCTAAGGAATTATCTGAATATTATTGTTGTTCCTGGGGCGAGGCTATTGAGGCGGCTTTACCGGAGGGGCTAAGAAAAGGGAAGAAAATAGAGGGGCTGTCTTCACTTTTTGAAGGGCCCTGCCTGCCGGCAGGCAGGTGTTCCTCTCTTTTTGAAACGATACTGATACACGACCTGGATGGTAAAAAGAGATGGGATATATATCTTGAACATATAAAAGCGGCCTTAAGCAACAATAGGTCTGTGATAGTGCTATTGCCTGATATGAATTCCGCTTTAAATGCCAAAGAGATTATTGAATCCGGGCTGGGTTTACCATCGCTTAGCAGTTTATACAGGAAAGGGGCGGGAGAACTAGAGGAGTGGTTGAAAATAAAAACGGGCAAGGTAAATATCGTTATCGGCAGCCGTTCGTGTGTATTTGCCCCGGTTAAGGATCTGGGCCTGATAATTATTGATGATGAGCAGAATTCTGTTTATAAGCAGGAACAGTCGCCTCATTATAATGCCAGAGAAGCCGCGTTTACGCGCGCGAAGATAGAAAAAGCCAGGTTAATTTTAGGCAGTGTATCCCCGTCTTTAGAAAGTTTCTACCTGGCAGAGAAGAATAAAAGCAAATATATGCAGCTTTCCAGGAACAGGGATTTTCCGGAAATAAAGGTTATTGATATGAGGTCTGTATACCGCGCGCCAAAGCAAAAAGGCCTGGTTTTATCAAGATATTTAGAGGACGCTATAGCCGCAAGCATTAATTCAGGCGGCAAGGCGCTCCTTTTCTTAGACCGCAAGGGTTTTGCTACTTTTGCCTCCTGTTCTACCTGCGGGAAAACCCTTAAATGCCCGCGCTGTGATATTAATTTAGTTTATCATTTTGATATTAATTCGTTGAATTGCCATTATTGTAATTTCAAATCTGAAGCGCCCAAGATTTGCCCTGAATGTAACTCGGGTTACATCCGGTTCTTTGGGGCGGGCACAGAAAAGATAGAAAGCGAATTGTCCAGGATATTTGTAAAAGCGGTGGTAAAAAGATTAGAATCCCGGGAGGATATGGATATTAAATCTGGCGATATATTCGTGGCAACCAGCGCTGTAATTAAACACGCAAACTATAATTTTGATATTGTGGGTGTGCTGGGTATAGATAATTCCCTAAACCGCATTGATTTGCGCTCAAGCGAAAAAGCCTTTGCCTCCTTATTAGGCCTGTTAGGATTGACTGAACGCAAGTTTATAATTCAAACAGCCCTGCCCATGAATAACTGTTTTCAGGCGCTGGTAAAGAAAGATATCGGTATATTTTACAAAGAGGAACTAAAACAAAGAAAGCAGCTTGGTTTCCCTCCGTATAAACATATGGTTTTGGTAAAATTGCGGGGTAAATATGAGGACAAGGTTAAACAGGCAAGCCTTTCTTTGTCCGAAAGATTAAATACTCATAATAAAAGCAAGGATATACGGATCCTTTCGGTTAATCCGGGCTATCCATCTAAATTACGGGGTAATTTCTATTGGCAAATATTAATTTCTTCCGGCAATCCTAAAAAGGTAAGTGAGTTCTTAAAAACGTGCTTAAAATCTTTTTCGTCTTCTGGTATAATAGTCACCGTAGATGTTGACCCGTTGTAGATAGTAGGTAGTAGATAGTAGGTGGTAGATAGGGAGAAGTAAAGTGGCTAAAATACAAAGTTTTGAAGATTTAACTGTTTGGCAAAAAAGCCATGCGTTAGCCTTGGAGATTTATAAAATTACAAAGCATTTTCCATCAGAAGAAAAATTTGGATTGGTTTCGCAAATGAGAAGAGCGTCGGTTTCGGTTGCCGCGAATATTGCGGAAGGGTTTAAAAGAAGAGGAAAAAGAGATAAAATAAATTTTTACAATATATCGCAAGGTTCGTTAACAGAGTTGGATTATTATTTAATTTTAGTTAAAGATTTAAAATATTTAGATTCTGATTCTGTCGGTAAGCTTAAACTTGTTGTAGATGAAGTTGGGAAGATGTTAAATGGCTTAATTTCAGCCATTGAATTATCCCTAACCCCTGTCTACTAACTACTACCTACTGGCTATGAAAATTATCTTTTTCGGAAGTTCACAATTCGCGGTTCCTTCACTGGAAGCGTTGTTGGCATCCGGCCATAAAGTTTCCTGCGTAGTCACGCAGCCGGACAGGAAGAAAGGCAGGGGATTCCATTTAGAAGGAACGCTGGTTAAGGCTCTGGCTTCTAAGTCCGGCATCGCGGTTTATCAACCCGAGGTAATTAATACCAAAGAATCAATCAAGTTCCTAAAAGACTTAAGCCCTGATTTATTTATAGTTGTCTCCTATGGGCAGATATTATCACGGGAAATACTAGAGATCCCAAAAATATTTTCCCTAAATGCCCATGCTTCGCTATTGCCTAAATACCGCGGGGCAGCCCCCATAAGCAGGGCAATAATTAACGGAGATAAGTCCAGCGGGGTCACTATTATGAAAATGGCTGAAAAGATGGATGCCGGGCCGATAATTTTGCAGGAGGCAGTGGATATTGAGGATGATGATACAACCCTTACATTAGAAGGCAAGTTGTCAAAGAGGGCAGCGAAGCTATTGATCGATTCTCTTAAATTAATAGAGAATAAAACTTATAATTTAACCGCGCAGGAAGAAGATAAGGTGAGTTTGGCGCCGAAACTTAAGAAAGAAACCGGATTGATCAATTGGGAGATGCCGGCGCAAGATATCAATAATGTAGTGCGCGGGTGCGTGGGTTGGCCGGGAGCCTTTACTTATTACAACGGCAAATTATTAAAGATATATAAAGCAAGGGTTATCCCTTCTGTTTCCGGATCATCAAATTCATCTCCGGGAGAAATAATAAAAGCGGATAAGGAAAATATAATTGCCGCCGCGGGAAAAGATAATTTAGTAATCGAGGAATTACAGATAGAGGGCAAGAGGAGAATGAGAGCCGAAGAATTTATCGCGGGGCATAAAATTAAGCCGGGAGAGCAGTTTGGTTGTCCCACCTCGTAAGATATGCTAAAATTTCCTTTGCATAATAAATTTAGTATGATATAATTTTAAGATATGCCAGAATTAAGAAAAGATCCGATCATAGGTAGATGGGTAATTATTGCCACTGAGCGCGCCAGGCGGCCTGATCAATTCAGCGGCCAGCCGCAGGAGGTTGTGCCTGAGGGGGAGGTTTGCCCTTTTTGTGAGGGTAATGAATCCAAGACTCCTCCGGAAATATACGCGCTCAGGCCCGGGCATTCAGCTGCAAATACCCCTGGATGGGAATTAAGGGTTGTGCCCAGTATCGCGCCGTTCTTAAGGATAGAAGGCAGCCTTGACCGCAGGGGCAATGGCTTGTATGACCTGATGAATGGTGTTGGGGCCCATGAGATCGTCATCGAGACAAATCAGCACATAGCCAACATGGCGGATTTAAGTGAGGAGCAGATAGCCAAAGTCCTCACTTGTTATACAGACAGGATCACGGATCTGGAAAAGGACAAGCGTTTCAAATACGTCTTAGTATTTAAAAACTATGGTTGGACAGCCGGCGGCGGAAGTGTTAAGCATTCAAGGTCTCAGTTGATCGCTACCCCGGTTAACCCTAAACGAGTTAAGGAAGAATTAGTAGGTGCTAAGGCGTATTATGAGTATCATGAAAGATGCGTATTCTGCGATCTGATAAGGCAGGAGATAGCATCCAAGGACAGGCTTATATTGGATATCGACGGTTTTATAGCGATAACGCCTTTTGCCGCAAGGTTCCCTTTTGAAGTCTGGATCCTGCCAAAGAAACATTCCCCTGATTTTACCAGCCTGGAAATGTCCATGCGCCTTGACCTTGGCCGGGTAATAAAGAAAGTCCTGGCTAAATTGAAAAAGGGATTAAATGATCCGCCTTACAATTATGTCCTGCACACAGCTCCTTTCAGGCGCCAGGAGGTGGGTTATTGGAAAAGTATAGATAATGATTACCACTGGCATATTGAAATTATGCCCCGGCTTACCCGTGTAGCGGGTTTTGAGTGGGGCACCGGATTTTATATCTGCCCTTTGCCGCCTGAAGACGCGGCAAAGTTTTTAAGAGAGGTTGAAGTTTAATGTCAGAATTAAGAAGAGACCCTATTGTAGGAAGATGGGTGATAGTAGATACGGATCACCCCAGCAAGCCGGAAGATTTCCAGCATGAGCCTCATACCTGGCGGGGAGGGACGTGCCCCTTCTGTTACGGTAACGAGCTATTGACCCCGCCGGAAATAGATTCGACCAGGGATCCTAATACCAGGCCTAATACATCCGGCTGGCAGGTCCGTGTGGTCCCGAATAAATTCCCCGCGCTCCAGATCGAAGGCGATATAGACAGGCGGGCATTGGGTATTTATGATATGTCCAACGGCGTTGGAGCGCATGAGGTGCTGATCGATTCGCCCTACCATAATAAAAACCTTCCGGACCTGTTAAACAGCGAGATAGAGTGTATTATCTCTATGCTTTGCCGCAGAGCCATAGATCTTACCAAAGACCATCGTTTTAAATATTTAATGATCTTTAAAAACTATGGACCCGCGGCAGGGGCTTCATTAGAGCATCCGCATATCCAGACCATCGCTCTTCCTATGGTTCCTAAGAACGTCTTAGAAGAGATACACGGCTCAAGTAACTATTTTAAATACCGCGAACGCTGCATATTCTGCGATATGGTAAGGCAGGAGGAACAGGAAAAGGAAAGAATAGTCCTGGAAAACAAATATTTTCTTTCTTTTTGCCCGTTTGTCTCGCGGTTTCCTTTTGAGATCTGGATAATTCCCAAGAAGCACAGCAGCCATTTTTGTTATATACATCCTGAAGAGATCCCGTCGCTGGCGGAAATAATAAAAGATACTTTATCTAAATTAAGAAATGTTTTTCCTGACCCGGCGTATAATTTTATTATTCATTCCTTGCCGATAAACGGCGATGCCGGGGCCGGCGTAGGTTATTATCATTGGCATATTGAGATTATGCCGAAATTAACACGCGTTGCTGGTTTTGAGTGGGGATCGGGTTTTTATGTTGTTTCAACCCCGCCGGAACTGGCCGCTAAATATTTAAGAGAAAAATAAAAGGAGGAACAAGAAATGGCGGTTAAAATAGGTATTAATGGTTTTGGCAGGATCGGCAGGCTCGTATATCGGGCGGCATTAGCAAAGAATTCAGCAAATTTGGATTTTGTGGCGGTCAATGACCTGCCTGTGGGCACAAAAACACTGGCGCATCTTTTAAAGTATGATTCTAATTTTGGCACCTTAAACGCGAGCGTGGAAGTTAAAGAAGACGCTTTGGTGGTAAACGGTAAAACATTGAAGATATTAACCGCTAAATCACCCGCGGAGATCCCCTGGAAAGATTACGGAGTAGACGTGGTTATAGAGTCTTCAGGCGTCTTTACCGATAAGGAAAAATGCATCGGCCATATCCAGAATGGCGGCGCTAAGAAAATTATCATTAGCGCTCCGGCAAAAGGGCAGGATATAACGATTGTTATGGGGGTTAATGAGAAGAATTACGATCCTAAAAAGCACAATATAATTTCTAACGCCTCTTGCACGACTAATTGCCTGGCTCCGATGGGAAAGGTCCTGTTGGATAATTTCGGCATCAAGAGCGGGCTGATGACTACGATACATTCTTATACCAACGATCAGAAAATCCTTGATTTTCCTCATAAGGATTTAAGGCGCGCGCGCGCGGCGGCAGTTTCCATGATACCTACTTCTACCGGAGCAGCCAAGGCAATAGGCGAGGTCCTGCCTGAATTAAAGGGTAAGCTGGATGGTTTGGCGATCCGCGTCCCTACACCGGATGTTTCTTTAACAGACTTAACCTGTATTGTGGAAAAAGACGCTACAGTTGAAACCGTGAACGCGGCCTTTAAGAAGGCTTCTGAAACCAGCTTAAAGGGGATATTGCAGTATCTTACGGAGCCGTTGGTATCAAAAGATTTTTACGGCTCTGATTATTCCTGCATATTGGACTCGGAATTAACCAAGGTTATAGACGGTAAGCTTGTTAAGATAATGGGATGGTATGACAACGAATGGGCTTATTCCTGCCGCGTTGTGGACCTCTGCGATTATATCGTAAATAAAGGGATATAGTTTTTTAGAAGTTTATCTGCTGGAAAAGGAGCGACAGAAATGTCGCTCCTTTTTTGTTTTATCATGACAGGGACTGTCCCCGCAGTCGGCTATAGCGTAGCAAACTAAAGGGGACTGTCCCTAAGATAAAAATCAGGTATAACTCTTTTCGTTAGAAAATAAGAGTTCCTGCGTCTATTATAAGTGAGGGCATAAATTATGGAGCTTAAAAAGCGTATACCTATAAACAACTGGCCTAAGGAAGACCGGCCCAGGGAGAAGCTATTAGAGAATGGCGAGCATACTTTAAGCGATTCCGAGCTGCTGGCGATCATTTTGAGGACAGGAGTAAAGGGAGAAAGCGCCTTGGATCTGGCAAGGAGGATTTTACGGAAATTTAAGACTTTTCGTAAAATGGGGCAGGCGGATCCGCATCACTGGAAGGAATTAAAGGGCCTGGGTGACGCGAAGCTTGCCCAGATAAAAGCATCCATCGAGATAGCAAGAAGATACCAGGAAGAAAAACTTAAGGAGAGCCGTCCTAAAGTAGAGTCTTCAAAAGATGTGGTTGGTATCCTCAGGCCCCGGATGCAGGATTTAAAAAAAGAGGTATTTAAGGTTTTGTTCTTAAATTCACAAAACAGGATTATAGATATAATTGAGATAGAGGAAGGAAGCGTGGATCAGGCAAGGCCTATAATAAGAGAGGTTTTTCAAGAGGCCCTAAAGCAGTTTGCTTCTTTTCTGATCTGTGTCCACAATCATCCTTCCGGAGATCCTAAGCCTAGCGAAGAAGACAAAGAGTTCACGCGGGCATTAGCTACCGCAGGAGACGCGCTGCTTATAAAATGCCTGGATCATATAATTATCGGAAACGGGAGTTATTTCAGTTTTTGTGATGAGAAGCTTATTTAAGGAAGGAAGTCCTGAAGTTTCTTTTTATAGATCGCCGCGAATTCTTTTAATTGGACGGTGTCAATGCGGCGCTGTCCGGCTTCTAATTTGGAGATGTAGGATTGCGTCCTGCCTAATTTTTTAGCCGCGTCTACCTGCCTGAGTTTTGCCGCTTTACGCGCTTTAATCAGCTTACCGACTAAATCCTTATGGCTCTTTGTAAAAATAGTTTTATCCATTTCGCTTGACACCTCAGGATTCCTATAATATACTAATCTTGTTAATATTCCAAAATGGAATATAGATATTAGGCAGATTAGGATGAAACACCCTGCGCTTATCGTGCCCGGAGCATAACAGGTATTGCGCCGGGTATAACCCAATAAGTTACACCCAAACATATCGGATTGTTTGGTGTGGCCTTTCTGGCCAAGGAGGGTTTAATCTATGCGAAAATTAGGGTTTTTAGTTGTTTTTATCTTGGGTTTATTTAATTTATGCCTTGCCGCGGAGGAATCCATTACCATTACTACGTATTATCCGTCACCTTATGGAAGCTATAACCAAGTAGAGGTGCACCGCAGCGTTACTTATAAACCGGTAGATAAGAATACGCTTGATGATCCTAAAGAAGGGGAGTTGGTTTATAATTCTTCTGATGATTCGTTATATCTTTACAACGGCTCTACCTGGGTAAAGCAAGGAGGAGGGAGTACCTGCGTCGTCACCTACAATAGTGTTGTTGGTAGCTGTAGTTGTCCCAGTGGTTGGACTCTTAAACTAGATCTCGGTCCCTGGGGCTACTGCTACAGCACCTACTACCGCCCCGCCTTTTTCCGCCCGCCGGGCGGAGGCTGCCCCAGCGACAGCAACTGGGGGGGGAGCGGCACCAATATCGGCGCCTCTCTCGGTGAGGGTTGTTTTTGTTGCCAAAACTAAATGATTCGTAGGGGAAACTGGTTATTTATTACACTTTTCTTTTGCTCCAACACTTTTGCTTACGATATTAAACCTTATTTAAACCAATCTCCTTGCGAGGACGAAAAACTTAACTTGGTTTTTTGTTCTTTAAATTACCAAAATAAAGAAGATTCCTTAGAAGATACAAAGATACTTATCCGAAGGCTAAAGGGAACCAATCCTTTTGATGAATTCAGGAACCTTGGATTTTGGTATATAGCCCTATCTAAAGAGGAAGAGAGGGAGATCTTCAAGCCAGCGCCAAGTTTTCCTCCCTGGCAAGTCCCTCAAGGCTTCATAAACAGTATCTCCAAACGCATTAAATCTGTTTACAAGTTAATCATAATTGACGCAAGAGGATATGTCTCATGTTCGGAGTTATCTTCTCTTGCTAAAACTTCTTTGATCATGTTAGGTAAGGCACGATATAAAGATGAAAACAGTTTTACTAAAGGGTTTTTGCATGAGTTGGGCCATTCTTTAGGCCTGCGTGATGAGAGTCCGCAGGGTGAAGCAATGCTTTGTTTACCCGGGCCGCCAAATTGCGCCGTTACCAGGCAGGAAGCAGAGAGGCTTTGGGGTGATCTAGTAGGAAAAGATTCAAGAGCAAATTATATTTCCGGCTGCTGCGGGAATAAGAATTATATCCGGCCAACCATTGCTTCTTTGATGAATGATCCGGATAAGGCAGAGGATTTTGGTCCGGTGAATGAGAGGTATTTGCGCCATGTTTTAGGGATAGGCCCCTAAGATCGATTCTCCGAGAACCACCTATCGGGGTCAGTCCCCTGGATTTAAAAATCTTGACATTGTATATCATTATGATATACTTTAAGCGGAGGTGATAAAGATGTCCGCGATGATGAATAAAGAATTGTTGATAAGGATGCCATCTTCTCTTTATGAACAAACGATTAAACTCTCCAGGAAAAGATACATGACCATTTCTTCTTTTATCCGGGAATTGATTATCGAACAGGTAGAAAGCTCTCTATCCGCGGAAGAAGAAAAGATTGTCGCGCAGGCCGAGAGGCAGTATCTAAAAGGAAGAGGCGTTAACTGGAGAAAAGTGAAGCGTGGTTAACTTTGAAGTCCTTTTAATGCCTCAAGCGCTTAAATTCTATAAAACCTGTCCGGAAGAACTCGCCGGCAGGCTAAATAAGTGCTTTGAAGAGCTAGAAGGCAATCCTTTCTTCGGGCCGAATATTAAAATATTGAAAGGCGAAAAGAGGCGTTATAGATATCGTATAGGTACCTATCGGGTAATTTACGGCATTGACAAAGAAAGCAATAAGGTTATTATTACTTTAATTGCTCCCCGCCATTCTGTATATCGAAATATAAGTTAACGAATAAATCTTTCCGCAGGGGCTGTCCCTTAACTTCGGCTTAGGGACAGGCTCCTAAGACCAGCCCTTAGGGGACTACATTTCGGACCCAGTCCCTGTTTTTTATGCTATAATCCCGCTTATGAACTATCTAACCGTACTGGTTATAGGCTTAAGTGGGATAGTCGTGCAGGTTTTGCTTTTGCGCGAACTGCTGGTGAGTTTCTACGGCAATGAATTAACCTTAGGGATAATTCTGGCTAATTGGATTCTCGCGGAAGCTTCGGGCGTATTTATCTCCGGGAAGTTTATTGAAAGGGTTAAAAATAAAGCAAACGTATTTATTATACTACAGGTATTATTTTCCATACTATTGCCTGTATCTATTTATTTGTCCCGCACCTTTAAGAGCCTGATAGGCATTCCTTTTGGCGAAGGAGTGGGATTATACACCATATTTTATGCTTCTTTCTTGATAATCCTTCCGGTGGGGTTCTGCCACGGTGCATTATTCAGCTCTCTGTGCAAGATATGCTCTATAAAGATTAAAGATTTGGCCGGCGCGATAGGCAAAGTATATGCGTGGGAGACGATCGGCACAATCTGCGGCGGAATAATCCTTACCTATCTATTCATACCATATCTGAATTCTTTTCAAATAGTTTTCATCCTATCCGTAATTAATCTTGCGGCTTGTTTATTTTTCTTTAAAGATACGGCTAAGGTTTTGAAATATATTGTTTTGGTTTTGATATTTACGGCAAGTATTTTTTCTTTGCAAGGCGGGATAAAATACCTGAACAAGCTTTCTATCAATAAACAATGGAAGCAGCAGGAAATCCTGGATTACCGGAATTCTAATTACGGCAATATTGTCGTAACCAAAAGAGAGGGGCAATACACGTTTTTTTATAACGGCATACCTGTAATAACTACTCCGTATCCGGACAAGCAATTCGTCCAGGAATTCGGGAATTTGCCTTTGTTATTTTCTAAAAGCCCTAAAGAGGTACTGGTAATAAGCGCCGGGGCAGGCGGCCTGATAAACGAGATCTTGAAACACCCTGTAAAAAAGATTGATTACGCGGAACTTGATCCTTTACTCATAGAAATGTTAAGGCAATATCCGTCAGAACTCACGCAAAAGGAATTAACCGATCCGCGGGTTAATATTATGAATTTAGACGGCAGGTTTTTCGTTAAGAATACGCCTAATAAATATGATGTAATTTTGATCGGCCTATCTAAGCCGTCGGATTTAAGCGCAAACCGCCTGTTTACCCGCGAATTCTTTTTTTTGGCTAAAGAGAGGCTAAATCCGGATGGGATAGTAGCGTTAACTTTACCCGGTTCCCTGACTTATCTAAGCCGGGAATTAAAAGACATTAATGCCTGCGTATTGAATGGGCTTAAAGATAGCTATGCTTATGTCCGTGTTATCCCCGGAGATTACAATATGTTCTTGGCTTCTAACAGTAGAGATATACTGGAAATCACTCCGGATATAATTACGCGAAAGATAGAGCGGAAAAATATAAGAACCGATATTCTGGTACCAGCTTACATAAACTTTAGGCTAAATAAGGCATGGTCGGATTGGTTCCAGCGTTCATTAACAGGGGCAACCGAAAAAGTTAACCAGGACCTAAGGCCTTTTGCGGTATTCCAGATGCTGATTCTTTGGAATAAGCAGTTTTCTCCGGGGCTTGCGTATATTTTTGGAATGTTGGGGAATTTGAATACAGGTTTCTTAGCGGTATTAATATTAGGCATAACTTTGATATTATTTTGTATCTTTTGTAGGAAACGAAGCACCAGTCCAGCTATTGTATACAGTATTGCTACTACGGGATTATTCGGCATGCTGGCAAATCTGGTCTTGATCTTTAGTTTCCAGGTTTTCTATGGTTATTTATATTATATGATAGGAATATTGATCAGTATCTTTATGGCCGGCATAGCGCTGGGCAGTATTTTTATGACAACTGCCCTTAAAAGGATTAAGGATGGCTTAAGGTTATTTATTGAGCTTGAGGCAGGGATAATCGTATTTTCCTGCATAATGGCAGTAACATTAACCAGATTTATGTGGTCAGCTCGCCATATCCCATTGATTTTTGCCACACTGCTTTTTATTTCCGGGTTATTTCTAGGATTGGAATTTCCTCTGGCAAGTAGAATATATCCGGGAAGAAAGGAAGAGGCGGGTAATACTGTAGGAGTGCTTTATAGCGCTGACCTGATAGGCGGCTGGGTTGCTGGTGTATTGGGGAGCATTATATTGCTGCCTGTTTTAGGGCTTTTTAATACCTGCCTGGTTATAATTATGTTTAAACTAAGCAGCCTCTTTCTATTAGGGACACCCAATCTGCTAAAGCCGAGGGTGTCCCCTAAATAAAAAATAATTCCGGACAGGGGGACACCCTCCCGATTGGCTGAAAGGGTGTCCCTCGATTGGCAAGTTGGGTGTCCCTAAAAGGAATTGACAGGAAATATAATTTAATATATATTATAGTCTTAATTAAATAGGGGGTATTAAGGCATGAGCAAGATGGGTATAAAGGATATGGATTTAAAGGGTAAGACGGTATTGATGCGCGCGGATTTTAATGTGCCGCAGGATGCCAGTTTAAACATTACCGATGATATACGCATAAGAGGGACATTGCCTACCATAAAATATATATTGCAAAACGGCGCTAAAAAGCTGGTATTAATGAGCCATTTAGGCAGGCCGGATGGCAAGATTGTGGAAAAATACAGCCTTAAGCCGGTGGCGCTTAGATTAAAGGATTTATTGGGTGAGCCTGTAAGATTCTTGAATGACTGCGTAGGCGATGATATCAAGAAAGAGATCAGTGAGTCAAAAGAAAGAATAATACTTTTAGAAAATTTAAGGTTTCACGCTGAAGAAGAAGCTAATGATCCCGGTTTTTCTAAGCAATTAGCTTCTTTAGCGGATGTATTTGTCAATGACGCATTTGGCACAGCCCACCGCGCGCACGCCTCTACAGAGGGCGTTACTCATTATCTTAAGTCCGCGGCAGGTTTTCTTTTGGAAAAAGAGATCGAATATTTAGGTAATGCTGTGCAAGATCCTGTCCGGCCGTTTATGGTTATTTTGGGCGGCGCTAAGGTTTCCGATAAGATAGGGGTTATTGAGAATTTACTTCCAAAATGCGACGCTATTTTGATAGGCGGAGGCATGGCCTACACGTTTCTTAAGGCGCAGGGAAAAACTATCGGTAATTCTAAGCTGGAGAAAGACAAGCTTGAACTGGCTAAAGGGCTCCTGGATAAGGCAAAGAAATTAAATAAAGAGATTATTTTACCCATAGATCACATAGTGGTAGAAAATATTGATCCTAATGCTAAAACAGAGATCGCGGGAGAAAATATCCCCGATGGAAAGATCGCGGTTGATGTCGGGCCAAAGACCATTTCTTTGTTTAAGGATAAATTGAGATCAGCTAAAACCATTGCCTGGAACGGGCCTTTGGGCATTTTTGAAATGGACGCGTTTAGTAAGGGTACGCGTGAAGTTGCCGAGTTTATCGCCACTTTAAAGTGCGTTACGATCATCGGAGGCGGAGATACCGCGGCAGCAGTGGCAAAGTTCAAGCTGGAAGATAAGATGACCCATATCTCCACCGGCGGCGGAGCGAGTTTGGAGTATCTGGAAGGAAAGGCTTTGCCGGGAATTGCCGCGCTTACGGATAGGTAGCTAAAACCATAAATAAAATGAGAAAAACTATTATTGCCGGAAACTGGAAGATGTATAAAACCATAACAGAAGCCATAGAATTGGTTACTGGCCTAAAGAGAGAATTGTATAAATTGGATAACCAGGCCGTAGAAGTAGTGGTCTGTCCGCCGTTTACGGCGTTAAGCGAGGTTTCCGAGGTAACGGATGATTCGATAATCCAATTAGGCGCTCAAAATGTTTACTGGCAGGATGAGGGCGCTTTTACGGGTGAGATATCTCCTAAGATGCTAAAGGACGCCGGATGTAAATTTGTAATTATCGGGCATTCCGAACGCAGGCAGAATTTCGGAGAAACAAGTGAAACAGTAAACAAAAAAATAAAGGCGGCTTTAGCGGCCGATCTTACGCCGATAGTTTGCGTGGGTGAAACTTTAAAAGAAAGAGAAGGCGGTTTGACCTTTAAAGTCCTGGATGAACACGTTGGTAACGGCCTTAAAGGGCTATCCGAAGATGATGCCTTGAAAATAGTTATTGCTTATGAGCCGGTATGGGCGATAGGCACGGGTAAGACCGCTACTCCGCAGCAAGCTCAAGAAGTGCATAAATATATTCGCGATTTATTAAAAAAAGAGTATAATGAAGACACGGCTAATAGTATAAGGATACAGTATGGCGGAAGCGTAAAGCCGGAGAATATTATCGAGCTCATGAAACAGCCGGATGTCGACGGAGCTTTGGTCGGCGGGGCAAGTTTAGCGGTTGAATCGTTTGTTCAAATAGTAAAGAAATCCTGCGAGGTCCTAAAATGACATTTATAATTATTCTTCATGTAATAATATGCGCGGCTTTGATCATACTGGTTTTAATTCAAAGAGGCAGGGGGAGCGGGTTGGTTGAAAGTTTTTCAGGGGTAGAATCGATGTTCGGCACCAAGACTAACGAGTTCCTTACGCGCACCACTACCATATTGTCCATTTTGTTCTTTTTGACCTGCTTAAGCCTGGCAGTTTTATCCGTAAGGCAAAGCAAGTCCTTAATGAGAAACGTCAAGCCTCCCCAGGCAGAACAAAAGGCTAAAAATGATGCCGCTCCCGCGGCTCAAGCACCGATAGCGGCTGCCGCGCAACAGGAGAAAACCCCAGAGGTACCCAAGACTGAATAAAAAAATATTCTGGATCTTCGCTTTGAACAGCGCGGTTTATTTCGCGCAAGGAATACAAGCCCTTCCTTCTCAAGGGCTTTTTTATTATTTAAAAGAGGGCCTTAATTTCTCCGCAGAAAAAATAATGCTTATTAACAGCATTATTATATTCGCCTGGGTGGTAAAGCCTGTAATAGGATATACCATAGATAATTTCTTTAATAAAAAAGCCTGGATTTTTATCGCGCTATTATCAGATATAATCATAGTTTTGATATTAGGATTAACACAACTGCCCATTTTTACGCTGGTGGCTTTATTATTGGTAAATTCCACTAATGCCGCTTTCAGGGATGTGAGCGTAGACGGGATAATGTGCGTAGAAGGCAAGAAATACGGCCTGACGGGCAGGATCCAGAGTATCCAATGGATAGCTCTTTCTATAGCAGGCCTGCTTACGGGCGTCTTAGGCGGATACATCGCCCAGAGCTCAGGATACAGGCTGGGTTTCTTATGCCTCCTGCCTGTCTATTTAATGGTGGGGTTGGCCGCGTTCTTTTATAAAGAAAGCAAAAACCCCAAAGAAGGATATCCTGCCAGGTATTTATTTACGGAATTAAAGAAATTATTAATGGATAAAAAACTGCTGATCATCTGCGTATTTATTTTTCTTTATAAATATTCTCCTTCTTTCGGGACCCCGCTTTTTTTTATTCAAAGGGATAGTTTTAAATGGGGTAAGGTATGGATAGGTACGCTGGCTACGATCTCTACTGTCTTCCAGATAGCCGGGGCCCTGCTATATTATAAATTCAGCCAGAGAATAAATCTTAAGAAATGGCTGTTGATATCCGTATTTTTAGGAGCTGTTACTACCCTAAGCTATCTTTATTATACGCCTGTGACAGCGGTTGTTTATGATATCCTGTATAGCCTTATCGGAATGTTTATCTTTATAATGGTTATGGACTTTATGGCAAGGAGCACTGTCAGCGGGCTTGAGGCTACTTCATTTGCCCTGCTTGCCAGTATAAGCAACCTGGCTTTGGTTTCCAGCAATGTTTCCGGGGCTTTTTTATTGCCGAAGCTAGGCCTAAAATGGCTTATTGTTGTATCCGCGCTTACCAGTTTCCTGTGCCTTCCATTGATCAATAGAATAGACTTCTCCAAGAACAAATTAATGCTTGAAGGGGTAAAAGAAGAGTAGTATAATTATTTCCTATGCTAAAACTATTTGAGCCTTATATGCTTGCCTTTATACCCATATTTGTGGCAGTAGATGCCATAGGCAATATTCCTGTGTTTGTTTCTATTGTTGAGGGGGTAAACAAGAAGCAGAAACGCAGGATCATCCTGGAATCAGTTATCACCGCGACCGCTTTAGCGGTCCTTTTTATGTTCGTCGGTAAATGGGTATTAGGGGCTATCGGCGTAACCATACCGGATTTTCAGATCGCCGGAGGAATACTTTTATTCGTGATAGCTGTGCGGCTTTTATTACCCGGTTCGCATAAGGCTCTTTTGTCCAATGGCCGGGATAAAGACGCGGGCGTCTTTCCTTTGGGAACACCTTTGATCACCGGGCCGGCGGTGCTAACTACGGCGTTGATGATACGGGATAGTTTCGGTATCGCGCCCGCGTTTGTTTCTTTGGTCCTGAATATGCTGATCACCTGGTTGACGCTCATGCAGGCGGATTTTATTATAAAATTTATGGGCTCCAGCGGCACGCGCGCTTTTTCCAAGATCATGTATATTTTATTGGCTGCAATAGCCGTAATGATGGTGAGGCGCGGTATGTTAGGCGTAATGCTAAGATGATGCGCAGTGTCTTAACATTTATAATGGCAGGCGGTAAAGGAGAGCGGCTGTATCCTTTAACTAAAGACAGGGCCAAGCCGGCAGTGCCGTTTGGCGGCATATACAGGATCATAGACTTTACTTTAAGTAACTGCATAAATTCAGGCCTGCGCAAGATTTATCTTCTTACCCAGTATAAATCCGCCTCTTTACAAAGGCATATACGGCTTGGCTGGAATATTTTACCGTCTGAGTTAGGCCAATTCATCGAGATACTTCCCGCCCAACAGAGGGTCGGCGAATCCTGGTATTTGGGGACTGCCGACGCGATCTATCAAAATCTTTACACCTTAGAGATTGATTATCCTGATGAAGTCCTGATACTGGCCGGAGATCATATTTATAAAATGAATTACTATACCATGATAGACTATCATCGGGAACAGGACGCGGATTTGACGGTGGGGGTGGTAGAGGTAGATAAGGACAAGGCCGCTCATTTAGGCGTAGTAGAGGTAGATAATGCCGGCAAGGTAATAGGATTTGAAGAGAAACCCGCCAAGCCTAAAACAATACCCTATCAGCCGGATAAGATATACGCGTCTATGGGCATATATGTTTTTAAGCATCCCATCCTTGAGCAGGAGCTTCAGGAGGACGCCAAGAAACGCAGCTCTACCCATGATTTTGGCAAGGACATAATCCCGCAGATGCTTAAGAAGGGCTTAAAGGTGGCTGTCTTTAACTTTATCGACGAGAATAAGAAAGAGGCGCAATATTGGCGGGATATCGGGACTATGGATGCCTATTATGAAGCGAATATGGATTTAGTGCAGGTTGATCCCGTATTTAATCTTTATGACAAAAACTGGCCCATAAGAACCCTTCAGGAACAATTTCCTTCAGCTAAAACAGTATTCTCCGGTGAAGAAGTTACCGGCAGGGTGGGTTTAGTGCTTGATTCTGTAGTTTCTAACGGCTGCATCGTAAGCGGCGGCAGGGTCCAGCGTTCAATACTTTCTCCGAATGTCAGGGTGAATAGTTACTGCCAGGTTTACGATTCTATCCTTATGGAAGGCGTGAATGTGGCTAGATACGCGAAAATAAAGAAGGCAATAATTGATAAAGATGTAAGTATCCCCCAGGGCGTAGTGATCGGATATGACCCGGAAGAAGACAAAAAAAGGTTTTATGTGACTGAATCAGGGATAGTCGTAGTGGCGAAAGGGACGGAGATTAAATGATCCGTAAAGCCAGGATAGAAGACATAAAAGAGATACAAGGCTTAATCCAGTATTTTGCTAAGCTGGACTTGATGCTGCCGCGTTCTTTGAATGAGCTGTATGAGAATTTAAGGGATTTCTGGGTATGCGAAGAAAACAATAAGATCGTGGGCTGCGCCGCTGTGCATATTTCCTGGGATGATTTAGTAGAAATAAAATCTGTAGCCGTAGCAAAGACAAGGCAAGGCAAGGGAATAGGCAAAGAATTAATATCCACATGCCTGAATGAGGCCAAGCATCTTGGAGCCAAGAGAATATTCGTGCTCACCTATAAGCCGGATTATTTTAAAAAATTCGGGTTCAAGAGAGTAAAAACTTCCGACTTGCCCCATAAAGTCTGGGCGGAATGCATTAATTGCTGCAAATTCCCGGACTGCCAGGAAATCGCCCTTCTAAAACAATTGTAAAAATAGATTATTATGGTATAATCGCACTTTCACTGTCCCTATATTAAGGAGGAAGATATGGATTATTTATTCTCTGAAGAAACTAAAATGGTCAAGGACTTAGCGCACAAAATTGCCGAAGAGAAAATCCGGCCGGTTGCCGCTAAATATGACCAGAGCGAAGAATACCCCTGGGATATTATCAAGGTAATCGCGGATGCGGGACTTTTTGGCTTGTTTATTCCGGAAGAATACGGTGGAATGCATGTAAATGTTTTAAACCTCTGCTTAGCTACCGAAGAGATGTCCCGCGCCTGCGGCGGTATAGCCGTATGTTACGCGGCTTCGGCATTAGGGACTTTCCCGATAGTGCTATTCGGAAACGATGAACAAAAGAAGAAATATCTTCCTGATCTGGCAAGCGGAAAAAAGGTAGCCGCGTTCGCGGTTACGGAGCCGGAAGCGGGTTCTGATGCTTCGGCGATCAAGACCACCGCTAAAAAAGAAGGCGATTACTATGTTTTAAACGGTTTAAAGCATTTTATTACCAACGGCGGGGACGCGGAAACATATGTTGTCATCGCCATGACCGATAAAACAAAAGGCGCTAGAGGGGCTTCCGCGTTTATTGTGGAAAAAGGGACTCCGGGTTTTACGTTCGGCAAGAAAGAAGATAAATTCGGGATCCGCGCATCTTCAACCAGGGAGTTGATTTTTACTGATTGCAAGGTTCCTAAAGCTAACCTCTTGTCGAAAGAGGGAATGGGTTTTATCGTGACTATGAGGACTTTTGATATGTCCCGTCCGGGCGTAGCCGCGCAGGCGCTCGGTATCGCGCAGGGTGCGTTGGAATTAGCGGTAAAGTACGCCAGAGAAAGAGTGCAGTTTGGAAAATCCATATCCAGTTTCCAGGGGATACAGTGGATGCTTGCTGATATGGCTACCGGAGTAGAATCGGCAAGGGCATTGGTTTATGCCACCGCCAGAATGGTTGATGCCGGCATTAAAGACGTGGCAAAGGAATCCGCGATGGCGAAGATGTATGCCTCTGACGTTGCCATGAAAGTTACTGTTGACGCCTTGCAGATATTCGGCGGTTACGGTTACATGAAAGATTATCCGATAGAAAAATACGTGCGTGACGCGAAAATCACCCAGATCTACGAAGGCACTAACCAGATCCAGCGCAGTATAATCGCGTTGCAGTTGATCAAGGAAATGGCTAAATAGGGAATATATGAATATTATTGTCTGCATAAAACAGGTTCCAGAGACTACGGAAGTCAGGATCAATCCTGAAACTAATACCTTGATCCGTGAAGGGGTTAAATCCATAATCAATCCTTTTGATATGTATGCTATTGAAGAAGCGATAAGGCTTAAGGAAAGGTTTGGAGGCAAAGTTAGCGTTGTCACTATGGGGCCTCCTCAGGCTGATAACGCTTTAAGAGAAGCAATTTCTCTTGGAGCGGATGAAGGGTTCCTGGTTTGCGATCGGGCTTTTGCCGGAAGCGATACCTGGGCAACCAGTTATACTTTAGCCGGGGCAATTAAAAAAGTAGGAAGCTTTGACCTGATACTCTGCGGAAAACAGGCTTCCGACGGAGATACCGCCCAGGTTGGGCCGGGAATATCTACGCATTTGGATATACCCCAGGTGACTTACGTAAAGAAAATAGAAGAAGTAAGGGATAATATAATGCGTGTTGAAAGAATGATGGAGGAAGGTTTTGAGATCATTGAAACGCCCTTACCGGTATTATTGACGGTTGTTAAAGAAATAAATGAACCGCGCCTGCCTTCGTTAAAAGGAATAATGAGATCAAAGAGCGCTAAAATCACCATATTGACCCAGAAAGAGCTGGATCTTGATACGCAGAGCATTGGGCTTTGTGGTTCTCCTACGCAGGTTGTTAAAATTTTTACTCCTCCTCAGAGAGCAGGCGGCCAGATGCTTACAGGGGAAATCTCTGAGATAGTAACAAAACTAGTAGAGTTAGTCAAAGGCGAGGTCCACTAATATGCCTATCACTATAATCGTAGAAAAATGCACCGGTTGCGCGCTTTGTATGAAGGCCTGCCCTTTTGATGCCATACGTATGGTGGAGAAAAAAGGCCTGCCTGCCGGCAGGCAGGCGGTAATAGATTTGAATAAGTGCAATCTCTGCGGCGCATGCCTAGATGCCTGTAAATTCAAGGCGGTTTTACTTGAGAAAGACGTTAATAAATGCGCTTTACCCGATATTAAAGATCATAAAGGAATTTGGGTTTTTATAGAGCAGAAGAACGGGAAAATCCAGTCGATTTCCTATGAGCTTTTAGGAAAAGCCCAGGAGCTCTCCCAGAAATTAGGCTGCCAGGTCAGCGGCGTCCTGATCGGTAATAACCTTACCGACCAATTGGATGAAGTCATTTGGCACGGCGCGGATAATATTTATCTGGTTGAGGCGCCGGAAATCGCTAATTTTCAGGATGAACCCTACACCAATATACTGGTTGAATTGATCAGGAAATACAAGCCTGAGATCTTCTTATGCGGGGCAACTGCCATCGGCCGTTCTTTGATCTCCCGCGTGGCGATTAAGATCAAGGCAGGGCTTACCGCGGATTGCACGGGCCTGGATATTGATCCTGCCAGGAAAATACTTTTACAGACCCGCCCCGCGTTCGGCGGAAATATTATGGCTACCATCATCAGCCCGAATTACCGTCCGCAGATGGCAACAGTGCGCCATAAAGTAATGCAGCCGATGGAGCCTGATAAAAAGAGGAAGGGCAAGATCATCAGAGAAAAATTTGACGCTAAAGTATATTTCTCGCGCACGAAACTTCTGGATATTGTTGAAGAAGTGGAGTCTTTGGTAAATATTGCCGAAGCGGATATTATTGTTTCCGGCGGCCGAGGTATGGGAGGCCCTGAAAATTTCAAACTCTTAGAGGATCTGGCGCATGTATTAGGAGCCGCGGTTGGCGCTTCCCGGGCGGCTGTAGATTCCGGCTGGAAGCCTTATTCCCATCAAGTAGGCCAGACCGGCAGGACAGTCGCTCCTAAAATGTACATTGCCTGCGGTATCTCGGGCCAGATCCAGCACTTAGTCGGTATGCAGTCATCCAAGATCATCGTGGCTATTAATAAAGACCCCGATGCCCCTATTTTTAAAGTAGCTACCTATGGTATTGTCGGGGATCTTTTTACGGTCATACCGGCCTTAACCAAAAAGTTTAAAGAAGTTCTCAGGAAATAATTAGCGCTTGAAAGCGCTTTCTTAATAGCAAGATTTACCCTTGAAAGTATAAAGAAAATAAGGCAAAATTAAGATAGGGGTTATCCATGTATTAACGGGGGAAAGGTATGTCAAGCATATCCTTTGAAGAAAAAAGGTCGTTTCCCAGATTTCCTATCAAGATCCCATTAGTATGCCTAGACGAAAATTCTAATAAGGACTTGGAAGCCGCCGAGGTGTTTGATATAAGCGCGCAAGGGATAGGTATAATTACAAATGAAGAGTTATCTTTGGGTGTACGCCTAAATATAACCTTGAAGATGCCTGATAACGGAGAGCAGGTCTCCCGTAAAGGCAAGGTTATCTGGATAAGAAAGATCCAGCCCGTAAAATACAGGACAGGCGTCAAATTAGAAGAGCCAAAAATAAAACCGATCCCGCTGGTGCTAAGAATCATAAATTTTCAAAGGAAATATTAATCTTGCCAGCCATTTACCCACTTAATCTCGCTAAATGTCTTAAATAGCGAGATTTCTTATTTTCACATCTTTCAACACTATAACCACCCTTTATGTATATATATGTCAAAGAATGTTAAAATTCTCCTTGACAAAAAATATTTTTCCGGTATAGTAAATTCAAGCGTTATTTATGATGGAAAGGAAAGCTATGAACGGCGGATTAATGACCATAGAAGACCTATCAGATTACCTGAAAGTTACACGCAGGACAATTTATGACTGGGTAAAACACAATAAGATCCCCGCGGTTAAGTTGGTTGGCCAGTGGAGATTTAAAAAAGATAAGATTGATGCCTGGATTGAGAACAGGTCGCTACATTAAAGGGAGAAAAGTATATGTATTTTAAAAAATTGGAATTAATCGGTTTTAAATCCTTTTGTGATAAAACGGTTTTACATTTTGAGCCGGGTATTACCGCGGTTGTCGGGCCAAACGGCTGCGGAAAAAGCAATATCTTTGATTCTATACGCTGGGTCCTGGGGGAGCAGTCAGCCAAATCCCTGCGCGGTTCAGAAATGCAGGACGTAATTTTTAACGGTACGGATTCAAAAGAAGGAGTAGGATTAGCTGAAGTCAGCTTGACTTTTGATAATGAAAAAAGGTTTTTTAATATAGATCATCCTGAGGTATCTATAACCAGGAGGCTTTTCCGCTCGGGAGAGAGCGAGTATCTGTTGAATAAAACCCCCGTGCGCTTAAAGGATATCCTGGACCTGCTTATGGGCACCGGTATCGGGGCGGAAAGTTATTCTATAGTAGCACAGGGTAAAATTGACATGGTATTAAGCTCCCGGCCTGAAGACAGGCGTTTGGTTTTTGATGAGGCAGCCGGTATTACCAAATACAAATCGCAGAAAAGAGAGACATTGAGGAGGCTGGAAGAAACCGAGCAGAACCTCTTGCGGGTTAACGACATTATTACGGAAGTAAAACGCCAGATAGGAAGCCTTGAGCGGCAGGCAAATAAGGCGCGTAAATATAAAGAAGTATTCGAAGAGTTGAAGTCCAGGGAAATAAGTCTATCGGTTTTAGAAAAGCAGGGGCTTTTTAAGCAGAAAGAAGAGATCATCAGCCAATTAAAAGAGTTAGAGCTTAATGAGGCCGCTTTATTAAGCGCGATTCGCCAGCAGGAATCCAGTGTGGCGGGGCGCCAGGCAGAACTAAAACAACAGGAAGAAAACTCGATAGCCATAAGAAATCAAATATTAAGCCTGGAGAACCTCATAGTAAGGAATAATGAACACGTAAGTTACAATAAAGAGAAGGTTGTGGAATTAACCCAGAATTTAGAGCATTTAGAAAACCAGATAGGGCAAGTAAGAAACAGGATTATTCTAGACGAAGAGAAACTGGCCCAGGTTAAAGACGCCTATGGGAACGTAAAGAAAAACATTGAAGCAAAATCGCTAGTGCTCGCGGAAAAAGAGAACCAGATCAATATCCTGGCGTCTTCCATTAAGAATTCGCTGGAAACCATAGCCAATTCCAAGAAACAGATCATGGATTTCGCTAATAAGATCGCTAACGCTAAGAATGAGATCTCCGATTTTAGCGCCAAAGAACAGATATATCTGGCGCGCAAGAAAAGGCTGGAGATAGAAAAGGCAAAGGTTTTTGAAGAGAAATCCGTGACAGAGGAGAGTTTGACCGTTGTTACCCAAGAGGTAGAGTCTTTAAAGAAGGTAGTAGAAAGTATTAACCTTAAGACCTCCGGCATAAAAAATGATCTGGAGCAAGAAGGGTTAGTCTTAACCAATATCAATGCGGATATTCTGGGTGTAGAGAGGCAGAGGCTGGCCCTGGAGTCCCAGAAGGAATTCCTGGAAAAACTAAAGAGTAAATACGAAGATATAGGAGAGGCGCTTAACGCGGTTATCTATCTGGATAAGCTGCCTTCTGAGAATATGAGCGGCCTGGTGGTCAAGGTGAGGGACCAGGTCAATTTAAGCGATGAAGATAAGGTTATTTTAAAACCGGCAAATTTTAAATTGTCAGGAGAAGCCAAGCCCATTGAATTAGATACCCAGAAAATAGATGAAAAGATAAGCCATCTCCAGGATAAACTGGGAGTCCTAAAGAATGAAAAGGCCGCCAAGGAAGCCCGGGTTGAAGAATTAAATAATGCCATTCTTCTGCTTCAGCAGGATTTACGCAATCAAGAGATCGCGCTGGCAAATAAAGATACCTCGCGCCTGACTATATTGGAACAGTTTAATAAGATAGAGGAAGAAGAAGATATCATAGTCATGGAACTCCAGGACGTCGGAAACGAGATCTCCGTCTTAGAAAAGAATATAGAAGTTTCCCAGTCGCGTTTATCCGAGTTAAATAAAGAGCAGCACCAGATAGAAGGGCTGATCTTACAAGAAGAAGATAATATATCCGAAAATAGCGGATTAAGGGAAGAGGTGCTGGTGGTCATCACCCAGACAAAGACCGAACTGGAAAATCTTAATAAAAGTATAATTTCCGACGAGTCTACTCTCAGGATACTCGAAGGTACCTATAAGCAGGACTTAGAGAGCCTGGCGAATATAGAGAAACAGATTTGCGACGGGGGAGCTAAAAAAGAATCACTCGCGCTGGAGATCGCGGATGCCGAAACAAAGGTCATTCGTTTTAATAAAGAGATAGAAGAGCAGAACAATTTGCTAAAAGAAGCGGAAGCTAAATACCGCCAGGATACGGAAGGCGCAAGCGGAATGCTTGGTAAAATAGAATCGGACAGGGCAGAACTTGATACCATAAAGAATAAGTTGTATGAATTGCAGATGCGCGATAAAGATATAGATTATAAGTACAGGAGCATAAAAGACAGGCTGCTGCAGGCTTATAAAATAGATTTGGAGAGCCTGGATAATACCGCTACCCCTGAGGATATGAATACGGTTTCGCAGGAAATAGAAAAACTAAAAGAAAAATTAGATTCTTATGGAACGGTAAACCTTGTGGCTATTGAGGAATACGACGAATTAAAAAAACGTTATGATTTCCTGGTCCATCAGCAGAACGACCTTTTATCCGCCAAGGAGTCCCTGCACCAGGCGATACTTAAAATAAATCGCACTACCAAGCAAATGTTCCTGGAGACCTTTGAGAAAGTGCGCGAGGAGTTCCGTAATTATTTCAGGCTGCTTTTTAACGGCGGGGACGCGCAGGTATTCTTGGTTGATGAGCAGGATCCTTTGGAGTCGGGGATCGAGATTATCTGCAGGCCTCCGGGTAAGAAATTGCAGAATGTTTTATTGCTTTCCGGTGGAGAAAAATCGCTTTCCGCGATAGCGCTTATATTTGCTATTTTTAAGGTGAAGCCGTCGCCATTCTGCATATTAGACGAGATAGACGCGGCCCTTGATGAAGCAAACGTAACCAGGTTTTCAGGGATGCTGCAGGAGTTTACTAAAACCTCACAGTTTATAGTGATCACACATAATAAGAAGACAATTATCAACGCGAACGTGATGTATGGTATTACCATGCAGGAATCAGGCGTGTCTAAGATCGTATCGGTTAAATTTGCCAAGCAGGAAGCCGCGCCCGTGCCTGATCCCGTGCCTGAGCCGGAACCTGTTTAGCAACAGGTGCTATTTTTGCCTTTACGTTTCGCCTGATAGAGGGTTTTGTCGGAAGCGGTGATTAATTCGGAAGGACTGTATCCATCACCTGGAAAACTCGCCAGGCCCAGGCTTGCGGTTAATTTCTTCTGGGGCAGTATTTCTTCATGAGTAAACGCGTGTTTTTCAATATCCGCCCTTAAGCGCTCAGCAATTAAAAAAGCCTCTTTCTTATCTGTCACGGGCAGAATAATAGTAAATTCCTCCCCTCCGTAACGGCAGACAAAATCCATTTTTCGCGATTGATTCTTAAGCAATGTAGCCAGTTCTTTTAATATTTTATCTCCGGCCTGGTGGCCCAGCGTGTCGTTATAGACCTTAAAATCATCGATATCCAGCATGATCAGGCTTAAGGGGGATCCTGTTATTTTAGACTTTTCCATTTCCGCCTGGAGCAGGTATTGAAAATAGCCGTGATTCCATAGGTCGGTAAGAGGATCCATATGCGCCAGCATGACTGTTTTTTCGTAAAGCTGGGAATTTTCTATTGCCAACCCTGCCTGGTTGGAAAGCATAATGAGCATACGCAGGTCATCTTTAGTGATAGGTTTCTTGGTAATGAAATTATCGGCCGCTATTATGCCTTTTACTTTATCTTTTGCCCGTAATGGCGTTAAAACCATCTCCTCGCTGTTTAGCATCTGCACTATTGAGGAGTTTTTATAATTTTGTATGGTTTCTTTAGTTAAATGCAGGGGCATTCCTTCCAGTGCCACCAAAGTCAATAAATCTTCATTTTTCTCCTGCAGGGAAAATCTTAAGTGCTGGGTTTGCCGGTTAAAACCGGATTCAAATACCTTGTTGGAGAATTTGTAAGCGTTGATCAAATCCTCCAGGTCCATTTTCTCCTGCTCTATTTGAGTCCAGATACGGTTCGCTTCTTCCCCTGTTTCCGGGCCGATGCCCATTTTACCTTCGATTATGCCGTCTTTCTCGTTAACCAGAAACAACAGCGCCCGGTTAAAACCCAACGCTGTGTGCGCGGTTACGCCGGTGAGGATAATATAGAGGATCTCATCGAGCTTTAAAGTGGTGCGCATGGCATTGGATATCTCGTATAGAATGCCCAGCTCGGTTTTTGTCCGTTCAAGATCCTGTTTAAGCGCGGCTATGTTTTCCATAATCATAGACTTTAACATATTTTAGCGGCCGTGTCAAGGCAGGGGGAGATAAAACAGAACCGTTCCCTTATCTTTTGTTAGATTTCCTTTCCGGCTGCGTCTATTAATATAGAAAGGAGGCAAAAGGGGGATTTTTAGTTTGACAGGCACGTATTGCTGGGTTATAATATTTTTTCTAAAACAAGTTAAAGGAGGTAATATGGCTATCGCAGAAAAGAAACCATTAAAGGAAGAATCCCGTAATATTTCAGACAAGCAAAAAGCCCTGGAATTGGCTCTTTCCCAGATTGAAAAGCAGTTTGGTAAAGGCTCGATCATGAAATTAGGCGGTGAGGTAAAGGTGAACGTAGAAACAATTCCTACGGGTGCCCTTACTTTGGATATAGCTTTAGGCGTGGGAGGCTTGCCCCGAGGCAGGGTTATTGAGATATTCGGGCCGGAGGCTTCAGGCAAGACCACTATTTCTTTAACCGCGACAAGGGAGATCCAGAAGAAGGGCGGGGTAGCCGCGTTTATTGACGCGGAACATGCCTTTGACCCTACTTTTGCTAAAATAATCGGGGTCAATTTAGATGAATTATTGATATCCCAGCCGGATACAGGAGAGCAGGCTTTAGAAATAGCTGAAACATTAGTGCGCTCAAACGCGGTGGACCTGGTGATAATTGATTCCGTGGCAGCACTTACTCCCCGCGCGGAGATAGAAGGAGAAATGGGGGACTCGCATGTAGGTTTACAGGCCCGGCTTATGTCTCAAGCATTACGTAAGCTGACTGGAGCAATAAGCAAATCGCGCACCTCGGTTATTTTTATCAACCAGCTCAGGGAGAAAATAGGCGTTATGTTCGGTTCTCCTGAAACTACTCCCGGAGGAAGGGCGCTTAAGTTTTACTCATCAGTGAGATTAGACGTAAGAAGGATCGCTACTTTAAAAGAAGGCGATATTGTCATTGGCAACCATGTAAGGGTAAAAGTGGTAAAGAATAAAGTTGCTCCTCCATTCAGAGAGGCGGAGTTTGATATATTGCATAAAGAGGGTATCTCTAAGGCAGGCGCGGTTTTGGATGCCGCGGTTAACCTGGGTATTATCGAGAAATCAGGTACATGGCTGTCTTTTCAGAATGAGAAATTGGGCCAGGGCAGGGATAGTGCTATAAAATCCTTAAAAGAAAAACCCAAATTACAGGAAGAAATAGAAAAAGAGGCCAGGAAGAAGCTTGGGACGAATTAGCAAGGGGACGCTTCAGGATGCAAGGGATTACGCGTTTTTGCTGCTTAAGTTCAGGCTGCGCAGTGAAAAAGAACTTTGTGAGCGCCTGAAGAAAAAAGGTTTTGAGAGCGGCACAATAAGAGAGGTTGCGGGGTCCTTAAAGAGCAAAGGGTTTATTGACGATAGGCTTTTTGCCAAAGCATGGATCAAATCGCGGCTAGGAAGGTCTTTAGGTTTAAGAAGAATAAGACAAGAGCTAAACTTAAAAGGCATAGATAAAGAGATCACGGATACTTATCTCAACGAAGTAAAGAAGGTTTATTCCGAGCAGGACGTAGTTAAAAATATCGCCCAAGAGAGGCTTGAGAAATTAAAGGGCGTTGAGCCACGCTGCGCCAGGAGGCGCGTATATGCCTATCTGTTGCGCCGCGGTTTCTCTCCCGAGATCGTTATTGACGCGTTAAACTAATATTATGCAGGCAGATACCCTAAGAAAGAAATTCCTGGATTTTTTCAAATCCAAAAAACACAAGATCGTAGATAGCGACAGCCTGGCTCCTAAAGATGACCCGACCGTGTTGTTTACTCCGGCAGGGATGAACCAGTTTAAAAAGCAGTTCCTGGGCCACTTGACCGGCTTCTCCCGCGCCGCTACCAGCCAGAGATGTTTGCGCACAGATGACTTAGATAAAGTCGGCAAAACCCCCAGCCACCATACGTTCTTTGAAATGCTGGGAAATTTTTCTTTCGGGGATTATTTTAAAGAAGAGGCGATTGCCTGGGCCTGGGAATTCCTGACCAAAGAACTTAAGATCAATGAAGGCAAGCTTTGGGTTTCCGTATACAAAGACGATGATGAATCGTATAAGATATGGAAGGATAAGATAAAGGTGCCGGCAAATAAAATTGTAAAGTTAGGCGATAAAGAAAACTTCTGGCCGTCTGAAGCAAAAGAAAAGGGGCCTAATGGCCCGTGCGGGCCGTGTTCCGAGATATTTTATGACCAGGGCGGAGGTTGTGGTAAGCCTGATTGCGGCCCTGCCTGCAGCTGCGGGAGGTTCCCGGAGATCTGGAATCTTGTATTTACGCAGTTTAACCGCAAAGCAGACGGGAAATTAGAGCCTTTGCCTAAAAAGAATATAGATACCGGTATGGGCCTGGAGAGGCTGGCGGCGGTTATGCAGGGTATGTCTAATAATTTTGAGACGGACCTGTTTAGGCCGATAATCAAAGAAATTCTTTCTAGCGCAAAGAATAAGTCCGCTAATGATGTAGTTTATCCGGTAGCCGATCATATTCGCGCAATCGTCTTTGCTGTGTATGATGGCGTATTACCTTCTAACGAAGGCCGCGGTTATGTGGTAAGAAAATTAATCCGTAAGTCTGTGCTTGCTTTGCGTCAATTAGGCATAGAGAAACCGTTCTTATATAAATTGGTGCCTGTATTAGCTGAAGTTATGAAGGCTCCTTATCCTGAATTATCCGGGCAAAAAGAGAATATCGCGCAGATTATCCTGGTGGAAGAAAATAATTTCATTCAAACCTTGAATTCTAGTGACGATATTATAAGAGAAAAAAATAAGCCTGTGCTAGATATGGCTAAAAATGATGGTGTTGATGCTGGCTATATTATAGCCAGCATACCTACAACAGGAACCGCAGCCATTACTGCTGTTAAGCTCTATGATACTTATGGTATACCCCTTGATTTAACAAGAGACTGGTGGGAAGAGAATATAAAAATAAAGTTTATTGAAAATGTATATACGGATAGCCTTGTTAAAGAATTAGAAAAGCATAAAGCACTCTCAAAGTCCCGCAGCGCGATGAAAGGCGATGTTTTTGATTTTAAAGATTTACATATAACGGCTACCAAGACTAATTTTTCCGGGTATGCAAAATACGAAACCAAAGCCAAGGTTTTAAAGATTATCAAAGATAGCGCGCCAGTTAAGAAGATAACTAAAGGCGAAGAAGCCCAGGTGATCTTAGATAAAACCGTATTTTACCCGGAATCAGGCGGGCAGGTAGGAGATACAGGCGAACTTATTAAAGGAAAAAATATTTTTCAGGTTACGGATACGCAAAAGTTTGATAAGGTTATTGTGCATAAAGGCGTAGTCAGAGAAGGCAGCTTTAAGAATGCGGATGAATTAAAAGCCTGTGTGGATATTGAGCGCAGGTTGTCTATAGGAAGAAACCATACTGCTACCCATCTTTTGCAGGCAGCCTTAAGGGAAGTTTTAGGCGCCCATGTGCAGCAGCAAGGATCTCTTGTCGCGGAAGATAAATTAAGGTTTGATTTTACGCATTTTAAGGCCTTAACCTCCGAACAGGTAGGCCGCGTAGAACAGATAGTCAATGAGCACATAATGAATAACGAAAGTTTGTCTATGAAGGAAATGTCTTTATCTCTGGCTAAAAAAACAGGGGCATTAGCTTTTTTTGGCGAAAAATACGAAGGTAAGGTGCGTGTAGTTTCAATCGGAAAAGTTTCTAAGGAGTTTTGCGGCGGCACACATCTGGATTCAACAGGACAGATCGGCTTATTTAAAATTATCCAGGAAGGTTCAGTCGCATCCGGAGTCAGAAGGATAGAGGCAGCAACAGGAAGGGCGGCCTATAAGATCGCTAAAGAAGAAAAAGATATCGTAGCTGAGGCGGCTTCTCTTTTGGGGGTGCCCAAAGATAAGATACTTCAGGAGTTAGATAAACGTTTAGTTAAGGTTAAAGACCTGGAAAAGCGTTTAAGTTCGCAAATATTGGATATTGCCAGGTCTAACATAGACGAGTTGATAGAAAAAGCGCAAATAATAAACGGCACAAAGGTCATAGCCGCTATGTTAGAAGGTTTAAATATGGATCTATTAAGAAAAAACGTGGACTTGATTAAAGAAAAAACGAATAACGCGGTTATAGCTTTAGGTTCTAATATTGAAGGCAGGGTGTTTTTGGTAATAGGTATAACTCCTGATTTAATTATAAAAGGATTAGATGCCTCAGTATTGATACGCGATATTGCCAAACTGATCGGAGGCAGCGGCGGCGGGAGAAAAGATTTCGCGCAGGCCGGCGGCAATAAACCGGAGAATTATCAAGAGGCCATAGAGAAACTAAAAGACACTCTTGGGAAAACACTATGAAAATAATCCGTTTTACGAGCAAGAAGCTGGAGAAGATCTATAACCGCGGAGTTATAAGGCAGAGCCGCATTGAAGAAAAGGTCAGGAAGATCATTGAAGACGTGCGCTTATTTGGCGATGAAGCGGCCATAAAATACACTAAGAAATTTGATGGAGTTAAATTATCCCCGAGGCAGTTAAAGGTCTCTGAAATAGAGATCAGCGGCGCTTATCAAAATATCAGCCCTAATTTTGTCTCAAGCCTGAAGGTTGTTATTGATAATGTAAACAGGTTTTACCGCAAGACAATAAGAAAATCCTGGAGGATGAAGGATGCTGACGGAGTTGTGTTAGGAGAAAACTACGCGCCTTTAGAAAGGGTGGGCGTATATATCCCAGCGGGAACTGCGCCGCTTGTTTCTACTGTCTATATGACCGTCCTGCCGGCTAAGATCGCCGGCGTAAAGAATATAGCTTTGATCAGCCCTCCTGATAAAAATGGTTTTATAAACCCGCACATACTGGTTGTGGCTGATCTTTTAAAAGTAGATGAGATCTACCGGTTAGGCGGGGCCCAGGGGATCGCTGCCCTTGCTTACGGGACAAAAACAATACCCCGCGTGGATAAGATCGTTGGCCCGGGCAATATTTATGTAAGTGAAGCAAAAAGGCAGGTTTTTGGCGTTGTGGATATTGATATGATCGCCGGGCCTACGGAACTGGTGATCATCGCCAACCGTTACAGTGATCCGGAATTTATTATCGCCGATCTACGCGCGCAGGGTGAACACGCTAAAGGCCTGGCTATCCTGATCACCAATTCCAAGGCCTTGGCTAAAGAAGTAAAGTCGCGGCTTGACGGCAATAACGGGCTTATTGTCCTGACTAAAAATTTAGAGCAGGCAGTGGAAATATCCAATAAGATAGCACCCGAGCACTTAGAGATCATGGTTAAGAATTCCCAGAGGTTAGTTAAAGGGATAAAGAACGCAGGAGCCGTATTCTTAGGCCCTTACAGCCCGACAGCTGTAGGAGACTATGTCGCAGGGCCCAGCCATGTCCTGCCAACACTCGGGACCGCGAGATTCTTCTCGGGATTATCAGTATTTGACTTTATGAAAAGTAACCATATAATAAGTTATTCTAAAAAGGCCCTAGAGAAGATACGGGAGCCGTTAGAGAAGATCGCCGGTATTGAAGGTTTAAGCAAACACGCTGATTCTGTAAAAGCCAGGTTTAAAACACAGTAGGTAGTAATTAGTAGGTAGGGGTTAGGGAGAATAAAATATGAGAAAAGCCATTATAAAAAGAAAGACCAAAGAGACTGATATAGCAGTTGAATTGAATATAGACGGTTCCGGTGAATACGAGATAGAAACAGGCATAGGGTTCTTAGATCATATGCTGGAGCTATTTTCTTTTTGGGGGCATTTTGATTTAAAGGTAAAAGTCAATAAAGGTGACTTCAAAATTGATATTCATCACACAAATGAAGACGTGGGAATACTTTTAGGCCAGGTTTTTAAGGAGGCATTAGGCGATAAACAGGGGATTAAAAGGATAGGTTCCGCGTCTGTCCCTATGGAAGAAGTGACTGCAAGTGTCTCAGTGGATATCAGCGGCAGAGGATCATATAAATTAAACTTACCAATACTTGAATTAAATATAGCGGTTAGCCCTGAGGCGCAAGAAGGGTATGAATTAAAATATGCGGAGCACTTCTTTGATGCTTTAGCTAAACAGCTAGGTATGAATCTTAATATAACAATTGAAAATATGAGTAGAGATTTACATGCTACTTTAGAGCCGGTATTTAAAGCTTTAGGTATCGCTTTAGATCAGGCCACGCAAATAGACCCGCGCAGAAAAGGAATTCCTTCTACCAAGGGAGTTATTGATTAAATGATCGCGAGAATTTCAGGGAAGGTAATTGAAAAAGGGGATAATTATCTTATCCTTGATACGGGTGGTATCTGTTATGAGGTGTTTATTCCGCAAACAGTTATGCAGCGCCTGGAAGAGAATATAAAGGACGGCTGCGCGTTGACCTTAAAGACTTTTCATTATTTCCAGGTTGAGCCGTCAAAGACTACTCCGGTATTAATAGGGTTCTTAAATGACATTGAGAAAGATTTCTTTGAGATATTTATTACTGTTTCCGGTATAGGGCCGAGGGCGGCGTTAAGGGCGTTAAATAAGCCCATATCAGAGATCGCGCAGGCCATAGACAGCGGGGACCTGAATTTCTTAAGATCCCTGCCCGGCATAGGTGAACAAAGGGCAAAGGAAATTATCGCGAAGCTTCAGAATAAAGTTGCTAAATTCGGCCTGATAAAGAACGATAAGATAAAAGAAAAAGCGGGAGAATCCGGAGATACCGCCCAGGAAGTCCTGGCCGTGCTTATGCAGTTAGGTTATAAGAAACCTGAGGCAGCGGGTATGATAAAAACAGCCCTGGAGAAATCACCCGATATACAAACAACGGAAGAATTACTGAATGTGGTTTATAAGCAGAGGAAATCAAGGTAGATATGCCGGAAGATAACGTAAAGTCGGTAATAGAAGCATTACTTTTTGCCAGCGATAAGCCCTTGACTATTGAACAGGCAAAGAATGTTTTAGGCAGCTTGGAAGCCGCTGAAATACGCGCGATACTGGAACAGTTAAAATCAGAATACGAACATTCTAACCGCGGCATACGCATTGCCGAAATAGCGGGTGGTTTCCAGATGACTACCGCGCCTGATTTTGCTGTTTTCTTAAAGAAGCTGTTTAAAGAACGCCACGCGGATAAATTATCAAAACCTGCCTTAGAGACTTTGGCTATTGTTGCCTATAAACAGCCGGTAACTAAAGCAGAAATAGAGTCTTTGAGGAATGTGAACGTTGATGGGGTAATGAGCAGTCTTTTGGATAAAGAGCTTATTCGCATTTCGGGAAGAAAAAAGGTTCCCGGCCGGCCGTTTGTATTCGGCACAACCAGGGAGTTCCTGGAATGTTTCGGGTTAAGGTCTTTAGACGATCTGCCAAAAAAAGAAGAATTCGGCTCTTTAGCCAAAGAGAATGATGTGGAAGTGATCCCTGAAGAAGAAAACCAGACAACGGAGGTAGCTAATGACTCTTGCAAGCCTGCGCAGACAAATTGATGTAATCGATAAAAAGATCGTTAAGCTTTTAAATATGCGCGCCGGTATCTCACTGGGCATTGGCAAATTAAAAGTAAGGGACGGTAAAAGTATTTATTCTCCTGCCCGGGAAGCTGAGGTTTTAAGAAAGGTTGCTCATTTAAGCCGCGGGCCTTTAAAATCATCCGCCTTAGAAGCGATATACCGCGAGGTCATGTCTTCAAGCCTTTCCCTGGAAAAACACTTAAAGATAGCCTACATGGGGCCGGAGGCGTCTTTCAGCAACTTAGCGGCTTTAAAGAAATTCGGCTCACAGGTAAACTACGTAGCCTGCGGTAATATTACCGATGTATTCCTGGAGGTGGAAAGAGATGCCGCGGATTACGGAGTTGTGCCTGTGGAGAATTCTATTGAAGGGGCGGTAACGCATACATTAGATATCCTGGTGGATTCAGACTTAAAGATATGTTCGCAGATAATTTTAGACGTTGCCCATAACCTTTTAGCTAATTGCCCGAAAGATAAGGTCAAGCGGGTATATTCTAACCCGCAGGTACTTGGCCAGTGCCGTATATGGCTGCAGGAAAACTTGCCTCATGTTGAGCAAATTGAAGTTTCCAGCACTACGCGCGCGGCCCAGATCGCCGCGAAAGAAAAGAACAGCGCCTGCATAGCCTCATTACTGGCAGGGAAGGTTTATAAATTAAAGGTGGTCGCCCGTGATATCGAGGATTCACCGCATAATATTACCAGGTTCTTTGTCGTCGGTAAAAACGAGGTTGGCCAGACCGGGCACGACAGGACATCGATCCTGTTTTCTATCAAAGACAGGGTAGGCGCCCTCTATGATATGCTTTTGCCTTTTAAGAAATACAAGATCAACCTTACTAAGATCGAGTCAAGGCCGTCAAAGAAGAAAGCCTGGGATTATTATTTCTTCATGGACTTAGAAGGGCATCTGCGTGATCCGCGCGTTAATAAAGCGCTCCTGGAGTTGGAAAATAAATGCACGTTCTTAAAAATATTAGGTTCTTATCCCGTAGGTGAATAATGACAAGCTTAGCCAGAAAGAATATACTGAATATAAACCCTTATATAGCCGGTAAACCCATAGAAGAAACTAAGAGGCAGCTGGGCTTAAAGAAGGTTTATAAACTTGCTTCTAACGAAAATCCTTTGGGCCCCAGCCCTAAAGCGCTTGAGGCCATCAGGAAGAATTTGTCCGGGATCAACCGTTATCCGGATAGCTGCGGATTCTACTTAAAAAAGAAACTCAGCAGGTATTTAAATATCGGGCAATCTAACCTTATTCTGGGCAATGGTTCGGATGAGCTTATTGATATTATTATAAAGACCTTTGTAGAAGAGGATGAGTCTGTCTTGACCGCCGATACGACATTCCTGGAATACAGGATCATATCCGAGGCATTTGCCCGTAAGGTTACTACGGTCCCGTTGAGATATTTTAAATATGATCTAGAGTCTATTGGAAAAAGGATCGACAAAAAGACCAAGCTGATTTTCATCTCAAACCCTAATAACCCAACAGGCACTTATCTTACGAAATATGAGCTGGAGAATTTTATGAGCGGCTTGCCTGATAATGTCGTCTTGGTCTTAGATGAGGCTTATGATACATTTATCGATGTTAATGATTTCCCGAATAGTTTAAAATATACCGGCAATAAGAACGTCATAGTTTTAAAGACGTTTTCTAAAGCGTATGGTTTAGCCGGGTTAAGGATAGGTTATGCTGTGGCGCGCCCGGGGCTGATTTCCTGCATGGAAAAGGCAAGGTTGCCTTTTAATGTTAATGTTTTAGCGCAGGTGGCAGCAACTGCTGCTTTGGATGATAATAAGTTTTTGTTGAAGACGCGAAAATTGATTCTAGAAGGCAAGCGTTACCTTTACAGCTGCCTTACGGGCTTAGGTATAGCTTATGTGCCAACCGTTACTAATTTTATCCTTATTGATTGCGGCAGGGACGGCGCGGAAGTATTCCGCGATATGCTTAAATACGGGGTAATTGTGCGCGATATGAAGCAATATGGGCTCAAGAATTTTATCAGGGTTAGTATCGGAACAAAAAGAGAGAATGAAAGATTTATTAAGGTGTTCAAAAAGATCCTTTAAGGAGGTAATAGGATGATCATAGTTTTAAAACCGGAGGCTACGGAAGAACAGATAAACCATATTATTGATAAGGTCAAGAAGCTGGGGCTTACCCCGCATGTGTCAAAAGGAACAGAACGTACTATAATCGGTGTCATCGGGCCTGAAGATATCCTGCGGGTTACCCCTTTAGAGGCTTTCCCGGGAGTTGAAAAGGCTATTCCGGTTTTATCTCCCTACAAACTGGTTTCGCGTGAATTTAAGCATGAGGATTCAGTGATCGATCTAGGCAAGGGTGTCGCGATCGGGGCTAAAAAGTTAGTTATCATGGCCGGGCCTTGCGCGATTGAAAATCAGGAGACTTTATACGAAATTGCTTCTGAGGTAAAAAAGGCCGGCGCGACAGTCTTGCGCGGCGGGGCATTTAAGCCGCGCACTTCGCCATACAGTTTTCAAGGGTTAGGGGAAAAGGGGTTAAAATATTTAAATAAAGTTGGCAACGATCTGGGTTTGGTCACGATCAGCGAAGTAATGGACCCTCGCGATGTAGAACTGGTTGCCAGTTACGTGGATATGCTGCAAATCGGAGCCCGCAATATGCAGAATTTTAACCTTTTAAAAGAAGTAGGGCTTACTAAGAAGCCTGTTCTTCTTAAGCGGGGCATGTCTTCTACCGTAAAAGAATTGCTGATGTCGGCGGAATACATATTATCAGGCGGGAATTTTAACGTGATACTCTGCGAACGCGGGATCAGGACGTTTGAAGATTCAACGCGCAATACTTTGGATGTAAGCGCGGTACCTACGGTTAAACAGCTTTCGCATTTGCCTATAATCATTGATCCGTCACACGCGGCCGGTAAATGGGGATTGGTCAGCCCATTGTCTAAAGCAGCTATAGCCGGCGGGGCTGACGGCCTGATCATTGAAGTGCATAGCCATCCTGAAGATGCCATGTCTGATGGAGCGCAGTCTTTAAAACCATCTAATTTCGCTAATTTAATGCAGGAATTAAAAGCATTAGCCAAAGTGGTAGGAAGGGATATTTGATGCGGTTATTTAATAAAATAGCGATTGTAGGCACGGGTTTAATTGGCGGCTCAATAGCTTTGGCGATAAAAAAGAACCGGCTTGCTGATAAAGTTATAGGGGTCAGCCGCCATAAAGAGAGCTTATTATTAGCAAAAAGAAAAGGGGCCATAGATATAGGTTCCTGTGATTTAGGCATTATTAAAGATGCCCAGCTGGTAATTTTAGCAATGCCTGTAGACGCGATAATAAAATTAGCGCCTAAGATCTCTGCTATTGTCTCTAAAGATTGCATAGTTACTGATGTGGGCAGCACAAAAGAGGATATCGTTTCACGCCTAAAAGGCGTATTTACTAATTACGTGGGAAGCCATCCTTTGGCCGGTTCAGAAAAAAGAGGTATCGCTAACGCGCGTCCGGACCTGTTTAAAAACTCCTTGTGCATATTGACGCCTGCGCGGGATACAAATAATAAGGCATTAAAGAAACTACAGGTTTTATGGGGCCGCTTAGGCGCTAAGACGGCTTTGCTTTCTCCCTCTGGACATGATAAAGCTTTGTCTTTTGTAAGCCATCTGCCTCATGTTGTCGCTTTTTCCTTGATCGGTATTATGCCGAAACAATATTTAAGATTTGCTTCAACCGGGCTAAAAGATACCACTCGTATCGCCGCTTCAGAAAGCGAACTCTGGGCTGCCATATTATTAAGTAACCGCAAGAATATCATACAGGCCATGGAGTTGTTGCGGGTTAACATGTCCAGGATCAAGTCTGCCCTCCAGAAGAAAGACCTGGATCTATTGACGTTAATTGTAAAGCAGGCAAAAGCTAAAAGAGAATTATTGGGATGATCATTGCTGTTGACGGCCCAGCCGGAGCGGGCAAGAGTACGGTTGCTAAGATATTAGCCCTGAAGCTGGGTTTTCTTTATATTGACACCGGAGCGATGTACCGGGCATTGACTTTAAAGGTTTTGGAAGAAGAAATAGATATTAAAGATACGGCTAAGATTATCGCACTTGCCTCGCAGACCAGCATTGACTTAATAAACAATCAGGGCGGCCCCTTAAAAGTTTTACTGGACGGCCGCGATGTAACTTCCCAGATACGCCAACCGCGGATAACTAAATTTGTTTCCGATATTGCCAGGATAAAAGGCGTCCGGGATATCATGCTGGAATTACAGAGAAAGCTTGGCAAGCAGGGGGATTGTGTTTTAGACGGGCGTGATATCGGTACAGTTATTTTTCCCGGCGCGGATAAGAAATTCTTTATCGACGCGGATCCTAAGGAAAGGACCGCGCGCCGTTATAAAGAATTAAAGGGCCTGGGGCAAGAGGTAAGCTTAACTGATGTTCAGTCCGATATAGCTAACCGTGATACCATTGATTCTACGCGGGAGTTCGCCCCTCTTAAGAAAGCCGATGACGCTGTTTATATAGATACAACTGATATGTCTATTGAGCAAGTAGTAAACGCGCTTCTAAAAAATATTCAAAAGTCTTAATAATGGATAAATCTTTAATACGTAATTTTAGTATAATCGCCCACATCGACCATGGTAAATCCACTCTGGCAGACAGGATACTGGAGTTGACTGGCGCGGTGGATAAAAGGCATAAAGGTAACCAGCTCTTAGATGATATGGACCTGGAAAAAGAGCGGGGTATTACTATTAAAGCCTCGATGGTAAGGTTGGCGTATCGTTCTAGGAAAGATAATAAGGAGTACGTATTAAACCTTATTGATACGCCCGGGCACGTAGATTTTACCTACGAAGTGTCCAAATCTTTGGCAGCCTGCGAGGGCGCGGTTTTAGTGATAGACGCCGGACAGGGTATTGAAGCGCAAACTGTAGCTAATTATTATCTGGCCAGAGACAACAAACTGACGGTTATCCCGGTGATAAACAAGATCGACCTTACCAGCATCGATATCCCGCGCATAGAGAAACAGATCACCGATGTTTTGGGCTTTGCTAAAGAAGACATATTGCGGGCTTCCGCTAAGGAAGGTATCGGTATTGAGGATATCTTAGAAAGGATCATTGAGGCCGTGCCGGAGCCTAAAGGCGAGATCGCCCGCCCCTTAAAAGCGCTGGTTTTTGATTGCCGTTTTGACCCTTTTAAAGGAGTGGTGGTTTTTGTCAGGGTAGTAGACGGTAATATAGATATAAATACGCAGCTTAAAATGATGCACTCGGGTAAAATTTATAAAATGGAAGAACTGGGAGTTTTAAAGAACCTTAAATATTCCCAGGTTTTGAGCCTTTCGGCAGGAGAAGTCGGATACTTTACCGCCAATATGAGGGACCCCAGAGAGATCGTTATCGGAGACACTATTACCGATAATAAGAATCCCTGCCTGGGAGCCTTGCCGGGGTATAAGACTTTAAAGCCGCTGGTATTTTGCGGCATATATCCGGTTAATTCCGGGGATTTTCCCCGCCTGCGCGACGCGATGGATAAACTTAAGTTGTCAGACGCGTCTTTTTGTTTTGAACCGGAGAATTCCCAGTCGTTCGGTTTTGGATTCAGGTGCGGTTTCCTGGGGCTGCTGCATATGGAAATAGTCCAGGAACGGCTGGAAAGAGAATATAACCTTAATTTGATATTAACTGTCCCCAATGTCGTATACAAAGTAAAGAAAAGAAACGGCGAGTTTATAGAAATGGATACTCCCGCGAAGTTCTCCGGGCAGGACATAGAGGAAGCATATGAACCATACGTGAGCCTGTTGATAATTATTCCTGTTGAGGTGATCGACCCGGTATGTGAATTGGCAAAAGCGCGCCGGGGAGTCTTTTGTTCCAGCGACTATCTCGGTGATGACAGGGTAAAATTAACCTTTAATATACCTCTTTCAGAGATCATCGTGGATTTTTATGACCGGATGAAATCTTTAAGTAAGGGGTACGGCTCCCTGGATTATGAATTCAAGGATTATTTTCCCACGAAGCTGGTCAGGATGGATATACTGCTGAATGGCACGCCCTGCGACGCCTTTTCTTCCTTGATGCACAAAGATAAAGCCACGCATAAAGCGCACGCCCTGGTGGATAAATTGCAGGAACTTATCCCGCGGCAGGTCTTTGAAGTAACTATTCAGGCAGCGGTAGGCAGCCAGATCCTGGCATCCGCTAAAGTCCGTCCCTTAACAAAGCATGTTACCAGTAAATGTTACGGCGGCGATATCACCCGTAAGCGCAAGCTTTGGGATAAACAGAAAGAAGGAAAGAAGAGGCTTAAGACATTTGGGAGAGTAGAAATTCCTCAAGAGGCATTCCTGGAGGTACTTAAAATATGAGCGATAAAATTAAAAGTTCAGGAGTCATGAAGAAGTCCGTAGTGCGCGAGTGGGCTGAATCAATTATTATTGCTTTTATACTGGCAATGATCATCCGCGCGTTCCTGGCGCAGGCGTTTAAGATCCCCACTGGCTCTATGCGGTCTACGCTCCTGGAGGGGGATTTGATCTTGGTGAATAAATTAATCTACGGAGCCAAAGTTCCTTTTACCGATCTAACATTGCCCGCGCTGGCGCAGCCTAAGAGAGGGGATGTGGTTGTCTTCATCTATCCTGAAGACCCTAAAAAAGACTTCGTAAAAAGGCTTGTTGCTTTACCCGGAGAAACGGTGGAGATAAAGAGCGGGTCCATATACATAAATGATGTACCGTTATTAAGCCCTGTATTTAACCAAAGGTATTATTATAACCGGGGAGATTTTGCCGAGGAAGGAAAAAAAATAGTCGTGCCTGAGGGCAGCTTCTTCGTTTTGGGAGACAATTCCGCTTCTTCAAAAGACAGCCGGTATTGGGGGTTTGTCCCGCGGAAAAATATTTTAGGCAAGGCGATGGTAATTTATTGGCCGCCTCAACGCATAAGGATAATACGATGAACTTCGCGAATAAGATCTCTACATTCAGGATATTGATCGTCCCGTTTTTTATTGCCAGTTTAATTTATTACTCTCCGCAAAGAGACTATCTTAGGTTTGTCGCCTTAGTCATATTTATTTTAGCGGTTATTTCCGACGCGGTGGATGGGTATGTTGCCAGAAAATCAAAACAAATGTCTAAGGCGGGAGTTGTCCTGGACCCTCTGGGAGATAAATTGCTGCTGATGAGCGCTTTTATTTGTTTGACCGTAGTCAAGGAATTCCCTTTAAAGTTCCCTTTGTGGGTTACTTTTGTGGTAATAAGCAGGGACGCGATCATCTTGTTAGGGACGATAGTGATCTATATGGTTAAACAAAGCATAGATATCTATCCGTCAAGATGGGGCAAGCTTTCCACTACTTTTCAGATGCTTTCAGTTATTTTTGTCCTTATGCAAGACAGGCACGCCTATATTATTTGGTGGTTAGCCGTAATTTTTACAATTATTTCAGGGGTATATTACACAAAGAAAGGGTTTAAGGCTTTATATGCTGTTGATAATTTCAGGGGCATTCGTTAGCTATCTTATCGGATCTATTCCTACAGCTTATATATTCGGCAGGCTGCTAAAAGGAATAGATATCCGTAATTTCGGTTCAGGTAATATCGGCGCGACTAACGCGTTACGCGTATTAGGCAAGCGCGCGGGAATAACGGTACTGGTTTTAGACGTACTTAAAGGTTTTATAGCGGTAGTTTTCCTGGGTAACCTTATAGCTTCTAAAACCGCCTTTATCCCGGAGGGCACTCTCCGGCTGATATTGGGATTATGCTGTATCTGCGGGCATAACTGGACGATATTTCTGAAATTCAAGGGCGGCAAAGGCATAGCTACGACATTCGGCGTATTATTGGGTTTATCGGTTAAGATAGCAGGTTTAAAGCTGGTATTAGTTTTAATAATATTAACCTGGGTTTTGACTTTCATTATCACCAGGATCGTATCCGTAGCTTCGATCGTAACAGGTATTTCTCTGCCCTTGTATATGCTTGTATTTAAACAGTCAAAAATGCTGCTGTATTTAAGCCTTTTACTCTGTGTTTTTGTCATACTGCGCCACAAATCCAACCTTAAAAGGATCCTTAAGGGGAAAGAACCCCGTCTCAACTTAACAAGTAAATAGTCCGTTTAGCACTCCTGAAAACGCTTTCTTTTAACGCTCCTATCATCTTGAAAAGCATTGATTTTAGATGGTATACTTGACTTGTAATCGGACATATTTTAGGATGAGGAATAAAATATGAGAGACTTACTATTCAAAAATCTAACTTCGGTAGACAGAAAGCGTAAGGTAGTGTCCACCTCCGAAACTATGGAGAATCAGGGCATTAGAAGCGTAATACGCCGTCATTTTGTTTGTATGATGAAAGAGGTTATGGCCGAGGATATGGAAAAAAAGCCTTCGCCGTATCTTTATGTTTTAAAGATCCGCAATGCCAAAGAGCAAAAAGAGAAGTTTTTCTGCAGGATAAAAGGAAGCGTGTACGCGATAAATAAGGGCAGGATATTCCTTATTGTTTTCGCGCATTCTTTAAAAGTTGATCTTGCGGCTACGACTCATGATCTGGCAGGATATAAGGAGGATAATAGTACCTAACTCTTTGGGGCATAAAGAGTTTTATCTCTGATTATTGTTAGGAATACGCGGAAAATCTAGGGGACGGTTCTAGAATAGAACCGTCCCCTTGTTTTTACCTGTCTTAACTTAGTTTCTTAGCAGCTTTCGCGGCGGCAAGATGCTTTATAATCCCTTCGTTATCCCGCCTCGTAAGATATGCCAAAATTCTCTTCGTTACCTTCGGTAACTTTGATAATTTTGGCATACTCGGCGGGATATCTTTGCGCATTATAAATGCGCAAAGATTAAATTTTTATTGACACATTCGGAAAAAATATATAAAATAACGTAATGCAAAAACAGCCCACCAGGGTATTATCAATCTGTATAATTCTATTTTTATGCCTGACTACCAGTTCGGCTTTTGCCGCGTCTCAGGCAGCGCAGTATCTTTCTGAATTCGGCGCCACATTTTATCGCATGGGTAAGTTTGATGATGCCTTAGGCGAGTTTGAAAAAGTGCTCATGATTGAGCCTGATAACCAAGAGGCAAAAGCCTATATCAGGCTTATTTTTCAGAAGGAAGCGGCAGTACGCGCTCAAGCTCAAGTTAATCCCCTGGCAAAATCTTCAATAGGCGGGGCACCGGATGTAGATAATGTTAAACCAAGCCGGGAAGACGCGATCTCGAATACTTTAAACCAATTAGACAGTGAAAGTTCTTATGGGAAAAAACCAGGCACATCTTTAAATAAAGGCATAGTAATAAGCGGAGAAGCAATGCTGAGCCTGGGCGTTACGCCTCATGATGTGATCTGGAAACGGGCTAATTTTGACTTAAACGAGGAATATCAAAGCTGGCGCAGGAATTCCACCGCGGTTTTTAACCGTGGTTTTAATACTTATGACCCGAGGGTTTATGATTCGCTGGTTATAAACGCGGATACTCAAAATAAAGAAGGCTTCAATTTCCATACCAATATTACGATAGATCCCTGGAGTTTTGTAGGTAAGAGCGACAAGATCACGGTTACCGGTTCCAACGGCGATACCGCCCAGTTGCAGCTGTATTACTGGTCCAACACCGGTTATGTGGTAAATGACACGGCATATACTTCCTCTAAGGGGGATAGTTTCGGGATCCCCGAAGTAAAAGTAAAAAATGGAATATCCGATGGTTTTACTTCCACTTCTTACCGCTTAGGCGCCACTTACGATGTCCCCGCCATGAAGATCAAGCGGGAGTTCCAGCCGTTGCGCGAGTTATGGCTGAATTATAATAATGACCAGCTGAAATTCAGGGCGTTTCCCATGTCTTATCAGGACCAGGCTTATTCTTCAGATGATCCCATGGGGATAACTAATCACGGTATATGGTGGAACGAAAGTAAGTGGCTGCGCCAGTATACGCCAGGCAATTATAACTCCGGGGATACGACACCCAGTTATACTAAGGGCTATTGGAATGACGCTCTTTCTTCCTTAAGTAAAGATTCTACCGGCAAATATTTAACCGCTTTAAGAGGTTTCTCTTTCACCATCCAGCCGCAGGAACAGGTTTCTTTTGACACTACTATTGCCACGCCTAAAAACCTCTGGCAGGATTATGGACAGGTAGATAACATTATTTCCGCCAGCCGCCTTAAATATAAGCCGAAAGATAACTTTATGCTGGGCAGTACCTTTACCAGCCGCACGGGATTTATAACCGAAAAAAAACAGGAACTAGACAGCCGGAACTTTGTTGCCGGAGTGGATCTAGGATATGAGATAGCTGATGGGATAAAAGCCCAGGCAGAAGCATTGGGTTCTAAGTCATACTATGATGAGAGCAATTCTAACTACAGGACACAAGACCAGGGTAACGCCTACTATTTTTCTTTAATTACCCGCTACCCCAGAGAAAGCATCATGGACTTAAAATACGGCTATGATGAAATAGGCATGAAGAAAGGGGAAACTTTCCTGACCAAAAGCAAGTTTTACGCCGCGCGCATGGATAACGGTTTTGATTCAGCGCTTTCTGATTTCCATAATACGCGCCAGGATGTGTTCTGGTCAAGGCATATACATTTTCGCATGCCTTTGAAATATTACAGTTCCGGGCTATATGGCAACAGGACAAATTGGGATGAGTTAAACGCTACTAAGATAGGCGACGGCATCGATATCGGCCGTAATGTTTTAGGCTACCGTTTTGAAACATTCTTAGAAAATAAATTCTATAACCTTTTTGACGTGCGTAACGTGCACAATGTAAAAGGAAAATTCGTGGAAAACGTAGTGCGGGACGAGGCCACTATTAAAGTAACTGATAAATTGACTGCCAAGGTACTGGGAATTTACCAGAAATTACCCCGGACTACGGGCGGAGTAGACCCTTTTATATACGATGGGGTAACAGGCGATTTTTTCCTTAACTCGGCAGTCCCTGACGGAGAGGATCCTTCTATTAAAACAGGTTCCTTTGGCTTAAATTATGATTTCTTTGATTGGTTGAGTATAAATGGTATATATGAACGCACGAATGATTATAGCCTGGCGTATGGCGGTTTCCCTCAGGATGTATATATAAACAATACTACCTTGTACGGGACCTATTACCAGAATGACAAACTCTACCGCGCTATTCAGTCTTTTCTTTACAACCAGCAGTATTATCCGCAGGCGCCTTATCCTTACTACAACGTGGCTAAGGCCGGGTTAAGGTTGGCCCCGTTTAAGAATATGGAGATGTATATTGACTATGCTTATAACGAATTCAAGGCTGCCTCCATGAATTCCGACGGCATGAACCACGTAGGCTTTGAAGTAGCCTATATGCCGACCAGCAAATTCGGCATGGCTTTAAAATATATTTTCTCGCGTTCTCAGGATATGGATCATTTACTGGCAGGTGACGACAATATGATAGGGCACCATAACTTTTTTGGAGAATTCAGGTATCTTCCTTCTAAAGACGATGAGCTTATCCTGCAGTACGGAGAAGGCAATAGCAGCGCTATCGGCAATATGGTTTTGGACCCTTACGGTGGCAGCATGCTTACCTTAGACACGCAGCATATTTTCCGCGCTTATTATCGTAGAAAATTTTAATCTCGCGCATTGCAAATGCGCGAGATTTTGCCATATCTTAGGAGTCGGCGAAACTCACTTCCCCAAATAAATATCTATAAAATTAACCTGGCCTGATCTTATTTGTTGAGCATAGGGTGCGGGTATGATGTTAGAGGGTATTTCAACAGGGTTGCCGCCTGCGTCATTGAATAATATCTTTTTGCAGGTAACTTTATCCTTGCCAAAGGTATCCTTGCGGAGGGAATTATAGTAGGTCACTTGTATTTTACCCAAGAAATTAAAGGTATAGGTTTTTTCTTTCTTACGGAACAGCCATCCGGCTAATAAGGGTTCAATCTTTAAGTTTAGCTCGCCCTGTTCGTTTAGAAAAAACGGGCAGGAGCCGATGTTCATGGTAAGCCAGATCTCCAGGAATTCAGCTGTCGAGCCGGACAGCCTCGCCACAAAGCCGTTGCCATGCAGATGTTTATCAGGAAAAGCGCTGCTGACTAAGAATGAGGAGTTTTCCAGTGTGCTGCGCCCGTATTGGACGGGGTCCTGAAAAGGTATAAGCACATTCTTAAAATCTTCATAGAATTCTTTATACAGGCCCTGTTTTAATATTTCTAACAGATATTTATATTCCATGTGCAGCCATATAGATTCGTTTTCCAGCCATCCCGGCGTAAATACGCGGCACCTGCCGATCTCTTCAGGCTGGCTGATAAGCGGAGCGGTTACTTTATACATCTTAAGCTTTTTATCGTAAAGTTCTCCCAGCCTTATCGCCCGGTATAAGGATCTTGCCGTGTTTATGTCTTTACAAAGTCTTAAGGCGTGCATTTGGCCTTCCAGGAAGAAGGGGAGCCTTTTCTGGATAAATTTAGTGGGTTTCACAAAGGGTTCTTTTAAGGGCTCATATTCTACCACTTCGTTTATAAAATAGGCATAATAAGTATTTCTTTTTTTATCCAGGGACCTGTCGATCCCTGTATTTACTTTCTCCAGCGCGGCATTTAAAATATCTTTTAGCTGGTTGGTTTCCATTTCTATTTCTTTACCGCTAAAGCCAAGCCGGGTTTTATGGTTATAGCCTTCTTTAAGGGAATGGCTTTTATCCCAATATTGGTAATCCGCGTCTGCCGCTTGCGAGGCATTAAAATATTCTTTTGTTAAGGAGTTTAAGCCGATAAGAAAGTTGTGGATTTCTTCGGTAACGCGCACTTTTCCTGAGTCAGCCCTGCCCAGGGCCCGCGTAATCAGCAGGATCAATCTTTTTAGCTCAAAGGTTTCGCAGAGAGAAGAGCCGAACAGGGAGGGCAGGCCATTTAAAGCATCGAACCAATTAGGCTTATCCGCTTCCATTTCGATGCCGCAGCCAAAAGGATCCAGTGAGGCCAGTTTAGTTGCCAACAGGCATAACAATTTATTAATTAGGGTAGTTTGGTATATTTCTCCCAGCCCGTACTGAGTCCTGACGACATGAGCCTGGGTTGTTCTTTTCCGGATCATTTCTTTCTTGGCGTTGTCAGACACCAATGAATGCAGCTGCCTTACCTTACCGTACCTAAGCAGGTATTTTTCCTGCCGCGGCTTAACAGTTTCGATATTGTCGTAAAAGGTAAAAACCCTCTTATCAAAGAATATCTCCCGGTATTTTTCAGGGTAAAGGCTTAAAAAGCTATCCAGCAAATCAAGGTTATACGCCCAATGGTCTGTCCAGAATCCTTCGCCATGCTCTGCTTCCTGTAATTTCAGGGAATTAGATATAAGCAATCCTATGAATTCATCGTATGCCGCGTTAAGTTTTATTTTATTTTCTTCGATAAAAAAGATCAGTTCCCCGGGGGTAAATCCCGTCAAGTAGCGTTTATCCTGGGGCGCGGATTTATCAGGCGGGGCATCCAGTTTATCCAGGAATGAAGCGATCTTTAAAATATCTTCTTCTCCCGCCAAACCCTTTAAGAGTATTCTTAAATCCGTTCCTTCTTTTAGTTTAAAGCTCGTGCCTTTGATTATTAAAGGATTAAAGCCGTCTGCCTGCAGAAGATTAAAGAAATAGATCAGGTTCTCGTCTTTTATACCAGGGTTAAACCAGGCATCGCTTCTGCGGTTTTGATTCATATCGCGGTAATTACCGTTACCTTGCGAAAAATAAGCGGGCTGTAATTGGAATTTATTATAATCTCTTTCTAGGTCTCCGTGTTTCCGGGAATAGAGATAGAACACAGAATCAGAAAGCGTGAGCGGGTAGCCGCCGCGCATAACATTGTCTAGGTATGTCTGCTTAGCGTAGAGATCAAAGTGCCTGGAACTAGAGACTGTGGCTATATCGGACTCTATGCCGCTGATAATATTTTTATTTTCTTCTTTTTTCCGCGCGAGGTATCCGGCAGCGGTAATTTTATTAAGGGATGTATTCAGCATTTCCACGCTACTCATGGAACCTGCCACAGAGCAGAATACTTTTTCTTCGCAGTCGGATAATTCAAAGTTAAAGAGCAGGAAGGCGCAAGGGGTCTTACTTTTGGTTATTTGTTCTTTAGGATACCGAAAATTATTCGCGGCCAGGAATTCATGAGGCAAAGAGAAATCGGCAGGCGGGCCGAATATACACTGGGGATCTACTATAGGTTTTATGATCTTCGGCTTTTCCGGTCCGGGGAGAAAACCCAGGTAGAAATTACCTTCTTTTATATGAATGACTTCCGGCCTGTCTGAAGGGTCAACATCCAGTTTATAGAAAGGAGCACCTTTATCAAGGTTTTCCACGTTCATCCATGCTTCTATGGTGCGGCTCATTTTCTTGAGGAAGAAGTTATTGACACCGTATGGCACGATTTGAGGCAGGCCGTCAAGTAATTGTATTTTCTTAGCGGAACGCCCGGAATTTTTAATAGTTACTATTCTGGCTAGGCCGGCATAAGAATCATTGGGAATGTTGAAATATTCTACCTTTACTTTAAGGCCCAGGGATATATTATCCTCTTCCAGCGTTAAGCCGGATGAAGAGACGCGCATTGAGTTGGCAATATTGAATCCTGAATTTACGGATCCATTCTGAAACGGCTCATAAAATATCGTTTTCTTCCCTCGGGGGGATACTTTAATAAAAGTGCGGAAGCCCTGGGAGGAAGCCATCTGCCAGGCTTTGTTGGCAGGAAAAAATTCTAATATGGAGTGATCCTTGTCTTTTATACCGAAACTGGATATGGCTTGCCCGCGGTTAACGTAGAATACCCACATGGGTATGCCGTATTTACCGGCGATACCGGGGAAAAAGTTGGCGAATGGCTTAGAAGAGTTGTAGTTCTCTATAACGAACTCTCCCTCTTCGTTAAGGTAATATTTTGGTTTCTTATCTTTTGGATTTTTAACCATAATCTTCCCCGTTGATTAATTAAGTTATTTTACACATTCTACGGGTTTTGTCTATAAGAATTTAATCGAAGCGCAGAAATTCCCGGGATTTTGGATTGTGTTTGACTTTTCAGGCAGGGAATGTTAATATAACAAGTTAAATATAAGGGAGGAGCGGTTATGGCGATAACCAAGGAAACTGTAGAATACGTGGCGCATTTAGCGCGTATGGAATTGGAACCCAAGGAGTTAGAGAAACTCTCCAGGCAGCTAGAGGGTATATTGGATTTTATTGATAAGCTAAAAGCAATAAATATAGATAATATAGTTCCCACGAGCCATATCTTACCAGTCAGCAATGTATTAAGAGAGGATAACCTTAAAGAATCTTTGCCTCCCGAGAAAGCGTTAATGAATGCTCCTGCTCGTGAAGGCAATTTCTTTGCCGTCCCCAAGGTAATAGAATAACTAAATTACAAAATGGAACTTTACAACTTAACCGCGCATGAACTCTTAGGGAAAATAAAGAATAAGGAAGTATCTCCTGAAGAGATATTTCTGGCGCTTAAAAAAAGAATTAAAGAAGTCGATTGTAAAGTCAGGGCCTATGTGCGGGCTGATAAATCAGAGGAAAGAATTCGTGAATCCAAGAACCCGAAGACGGGTTTATTAGAAGGCATCCCCGTTTCTATCAAAGACAATATCTGCACTGACAACTGCAATACCGAATGTTGTTCCAGGATACTGGAAGGATTTAAGCCGCCGTACGACGCTACCGTGATCAAAAAGCTTAAAGAAGCAGGCGCGGTAATACTGGGTTTTAAAACCAATATGGATGAGTTTGCCTTCGGGTCTTCTACTGAGAATTCATTCTTTGGTTCCACGCGCAATCCCTGGGACCTGGAACGCGTGCCGGGAGGTTCATCAGGAGGTTCCGCGGCAGCAGTGGCAGCTAATGAAGCCATTTTAGCCTTAGGCTCTGATACTGGAGGCTCAATACGCCAGCCGGCTTCTTTTTGCGGAGTGGTGGGGCTTAAGCCAACGTATGGCAGGGTTTCCCGTTATGGCTTAATTGCTTTTGCCTCCAGCTTAGACCAAATTGGGCCTATTACTAAAGATGTGCGAGACAATGCCCTCCTTATGAATTGTATTTCCGGATATGATCCTATGGATTCTACGTCTGTAGACACAAATGTCCCTGATTATACCCAGGCATTAGTCAACGATATAAAAGGCATTAAAATAGGGATACCTGAAGAATATTTTGTCGCGGGGCTTGATCCTGAAGTAAGAAGCGTGCTGGAAGAGTCTATCCATAAATTAAAAGCCCTGGGGGCTGATTTTAAAGAAATTTCTTTGCCGCATACTGAATACGCGGTTCCGGTTTATTATATTATCGCCACTGCCGAGGCCAGTTCTAACCTGGCCAGGTTTGATGGTGTCCAGTATGGGCTTAGGGTAGACAAGACGCGTAATCTTATCGATATGTATAAGAATACGCGCGCGGAAGGATTCGGCGAAGAGGCAAAACGAAGGATAATCCTGGGGACGTTCGCGCTCTCTCATGGCTATTATGATGCCTATTATCTGCGCGCGTTAAAAGTCAGGACGCTTATAAAGCAGGATTTTGACGCGGCATTTAAAGAGCTTGACTGCATCCTTACCCCTACTTCTCCTACGCCGGCATTTAAGATCGGAGAAAAAACAGCAGACCCGTTAAAAATGTACCTTTCTGATATCTATACCATATCCGTTAACCTGGCGGGGATCCCGGCAATATCTGTTCCTTGCGGCTTTACTAAAAAAGGCCTGCCTGTGGGGTTACAGATCTTAGCCAGGCCCTTTGCCGAAGAAATGCTTTTCAGGGTTGCTCATACATATGAGCAGAATACCTGCTGGCACAAAATGGAACCGAAGATCTAAGATGGATTATGAAGTTGTCATAGGATTGGAAGTGCATTTACACCTGAATACCAGGACAAAGGCGTTCTGCGGATGTTCTACGGAATTCGGCAAAGAGCCGAACTCTGGAGCCTGCCCTGTCTGCCTTGGTTTTCCCGGGTCTTTGCCTGTTTTGAATAAAACTGCCCTGGATTACGCGATTAAAGTCGCCCTTGCCTTAAATTGTAAAGTGCAAGAGTATACCAAGTTCGACCGGAAAAATTATTTCTATCCGGACCTGCCCAAAGACTATCAGGTCTCGCAATATGACCTGCCTTTATCCAGGGACGGTTTTCTGGATATTTATTTACCCGATGCCAGGGTCAAACGCGTGGGGATACATCGCGTGCATATGGAAGAAGACGCCGGTAAACTTATACATAAAGACACAGTAAGCCTGGTAGATTTTAACCGGGCCGGCGTGCCATTGCTGGAGATAGTGAGTGAACCACAGATGAATTCCGCGCAGGAAGCTTACGAATACCTGACTGTTTTAAAAAGCATCATTCAATACTTAGACGTTTCTGATTGCGATATGGAAAAGGGGTCTTTACGCTGCGACGCCAATATTTCCTTAAGGAAAAAAGGGGCTTTAGAATTAGGCACTAAAACAGAATTGAAGAATATGAATTCTTTTAAGGCGATAAAAGAGGCGCTTGTTTTTGAAATAGAGCGGCAAGGCGGGCTGCTTGATTCCGGAAAACAGATCATCCAGGAAACAAGATTATGGGACCCCAAGGAATTAAAGACCATTTCGATGCGCACAAAAGAGGAAGCGAAGGATTACCGTTATTTTCCTGAGCCTGACCTGCCGCCGTTTATAATCAAACCCGATAAGATCAATGAGATTAAAAAGGCTATTCCGGAATTACCCAGAGAGAAAATGCTGCGTTTTATAAAAGATTACGGGATACCGGAATATGATGCCAAGATCCTGGTTTCTTCCAAAAAAGATGCTGATTTCGCTGAAAAATGCCTGAAAGAATTCCCTGATACAAATAAGAAGCCGGTTGCCAACTGGTTGATCGGGCCGTTGGCTGGGGCAGCAGGCAATAGGGCCTGCGCGATCTCTGAACTGCGGATCTCACCCGCCGACCTTATCGGATTGATCGATCTGGTAGAAAAGAAACAGGCTATCTCTAATCTTACCGGCAAGTCGGTATTAGAAGATATGCTTGATACCGGGGAGCCGGCCCAGAAAATAATTACAGAAAAAAACTTGGCCCAGATCTCAGATTCCGGAAGCTTGAATTTAATTGTTGAAGAAACGATCAAGGAAAATCCCGCCTCAGTAAATGATTACAGGTGCGGAAAGGTTAATGCCCTGATGTTTTTAGTGGGCCAGGCAATGAAAAAGAGCCGGGGTAAGGCAAATCCTAAAGCAGTCCAGGAGATATTAAAGCGGAGGCTAGCTGATGCGTAGAAAACTTATTATTATTTTAGCTTTATGCCTTGCCGGGGTAGCTGTCTTCTCGCTGGCAAATTCAGGCGTAGATAAAAAAAACAGGGACGCGTTGTACAGGCAGGTTGAGCTCTTTTCGGATTCATTAGCCATCGTGCAATCGGAATATGTCGATGAGGCAAAACCCAAAGACTTAATATACGGGGCATTAAAAGGAATGATCTCTTCTTTGGACCCGCATAGCCAATTTCTTGATCCGGATACGTATAACGAACTAAAGGTTGATACGGAAGGAAAATTCGGCGGTTTAGGCATAGAGATCACCATAAAAGACAGCCTTTTGACGGTAGTGACGCCCATAGAAGACACGCCTGCCTGGAGAGCGGGGATAAAAACCAACGACAGGATAGTTAAGATCAATAATGAACTGACCCGCGACATGACTCTTGCCGACGCGGTAAAGAAAATGAGGGGTAAGCCCGGAGAAGCGGTGAACATCTCTGTCTTAAGGGAATCGGAAAAGAAGATCCTGGAATTCAAGATCGTGCGGGATATTATTAAGATAAAGGATGTAAAAGAGGCGCGGATACTGGAAGACGGGATTGGATATATCCGCTTGGTTGAGTTTAGGGAAAATACCTCCCAGGATTTAAATACGGCTTTAGAAAAACTAAGCAAAGCCGGCATGAACGCCCTTATTTTGGATCTGCGTAATAATCCGGGAGGATTGTTGGATGTAGCGGTCAAGGTATCTGAAAAATTCATACCTAATGGCAAGTTGATTGTCTACACCAAAGGCAGGCAATCTTCTCAAAACCTGGAATTTTCCTCTCATTCGAATCATCCTATTATAAATATGCCCATGGCAGTGTTGATCAACGAGGGCTCTGCTTCGGGAAGCGAAATAGTCGCGGGCTGCCTCAAGGATTATAAGCGCGCCATAATCGTAGGTGCTAAGTCATTCGGCAAAGGCTCTATACAGACAGTTATACCTTTAAGCGATGGTTCAGCGCTAAGGCTGACTACGAGTAAATACTTCACACCGCTCGGTCAGATAATACACAATAAGGGTGTCCAGCCGGATATCGTCGTGGAAGAACCCCAAAAGGAGATTACCGCGGGTCAGGAACAGAAAACAGGAAAACCGGAAGAAATATTCGAAGAAATAGAAAAAAAGGTGAGGGCGGGAAAGCCCAATAAACCCGACAAACCCTTTGATTATAAATCCGATAATCAACTTATGCGTGCCGTGGATATTCTAAAGGCCGCTAAATTCTACAAAGATACTAAAAGCTAGCGCGCCGTTATGAAAAAAGACTCAAAATACAAGATCGCTGTAGGGATCCTGATACTTATCATTATTGTATTGGGATTTTTTCTCGTCTCTAAGCCTAAAAAAGCAGCCGTAAGGGTCCCTGCTGTTGTAAAAGGAAGGATCGCCATTATTATTGATGATTTAGGCTATAACTTGAATAACCTGCGCGTATTAGAGCAGATCAGGCGCCCCTTGACCTGTTCGGTATTGCCGAATTTAGAGTATTCGCGCAGGGCTGCTGAAGAGCTGCACGCGCGGGGATATCACGTGATCCTGCATTTGCCGATGGAGCCACAGGAGAAATACGGGTTGGAAAAAAATACCATTTTAACCAGCATGGATGAAGAAACTATCAGAAGTATCCTCAGGCAGGATCTATCCAGCATTGTTTATGCCGAAGGGGTTTCAAATCATATGGGTTCGCGTGCCACAGAAGACCCGGCCACGATGGAGGCGATATTTAAGGAATTAAAGAAGAGGCGCCTTTATTTTTTGGATAGCTATGTATCTTCCAAATCTGTTTGTTCTCAATTAGCCGCTAAAATAAGCCTGGGCTTTGCCAAAAGAGACGTGTTTTTGGATAATAAAAGCGAACCTGCTTATATAAAACAGCAGATCTATAAATTAAAATCCAGGGCCGGATTTTACGGCTATGCCATTGGCATTGGCCATGACCGGAAGGCCACTTTAGAGGTATTAAAAGAAATGATCCCGGAATTAGAAAAAGAGGGCTACAGGATGGTTTTTGTTTCAGACGTAATTAAACAGGGTGCTCCTAAGAGGTTGAAGAGATGAACGTATTGGGGATTGAAACATCTTGCGACGAAACTTCAGTATCGGTAGTAGAGAATGGCAGGAAAGTCCTTTCTAATAAGGTAAGCTCAAGCCTGGCATTTCATAAGAAATATGGCGGGGTTGTCCCGGAAATAGCTTCCCGCATGCAATTGGAAACGATAACAGAAGTAGCTGAGGCGGCCGTAAAAGAATCGGGGGTCACTTTAAAAGGTATCGGCATGGTCAGCGTTACCAGCGGCCCTGGCCTTTTAGGTTCTCTATTAACGGGGATATCATTTGCGAAGTCCGTAAGCCTGTCTTTAGGCGTCCCTTTGCTGGGAGTTAATCATGTTTACAGCCATATATACGCTAATTTTCTAAACAGGCAGGCTATAATGTTTCCTTTTGTAGCGTTGGTTGTATCAGGGGGGCATACGAGTTTATTCTGTGTAAAGGATTTTGATAAGATGGAAACCCTGGGAGAGGCTCGGGATGACGCCTGCGGGGAGGCGTTTGATAAAGTGGCTAAGATCTTAGGGCTGGGGTATCCGGGCGGCCCCATTATCGAGAAATTAGCCAAAGAAGGGGATAGTAATAAAATAAAATTCCGTTGTTCAGGCACCGAAGGAGAATTGGATTTCAGTTTTAGTGGAATAAAAACCGCGGTATTATATTTAACTAAAGGCAGGCAATTAAGCCTCGCGGATAAAAAAGACATTGCCGCTTCTTTTCAGAAAGCAGTCGTAGATGCGCTTATTAGAAAGTCTTTATTGGCCTGTAAAATAAAAAAAGTAAACAAGATAGTTGTCGGCGGAGGGGTGGCGGCGAATAATAAATTAAGAGAAACGCTCCGGGAGGCGGCTAAAGACGCGGGCAGGGAATGTTACTTTCCTTCCAAAGAATTATGCATGGATAACGCGGCAATGGTAGCGGGGCTCGGCTATCAATTATTCAAGAAAGGTTTCAGGTCGGGTTTGGGCTTGACCGCCCAGTTAGACTAAAATATACTTCGCCTTAAGGAAGATCGGAGGTAAACATGCTTACGGACAATCAGATAATCTTACGCTTAACGTTATCTGTGCTCTTAAGCGGGCTTATCGGCATTGAACGCCAATGGCACCGCCGCACCGCGGGACTGCGCACCCATATTCTGGTTTGTCTCGGGTCTTGCCTTATCATGTTGACATCGTTGTATCTTTTTGATATATATAAAGATCAGGTCCCTCTGGATCCCGCGCGTATCGCTGCCGGAGTCATTACCGGTATCGGCTTTCTGGGAGCAGGCGCGATCATCAGGGCAAGAGAAGGCGTAAAAGGGCTTACTACTGCCGCCAGCCTTTGGGTGGTCGCCGGGATTGGTTTAGCCATAGGATGCGGATTCTGGAAAGCGGGAGTTTTTACTGCCATACTGTCTTTGGTTGTTCTTCTGTTTTTAGGGCACATAGAAACAAGGATGTTCGGCAAAGAAGAAAGGTGGTGATACCATGGCTTTTAAGAAGAAATCGGAAGAGAAGATTCTTGATGTTGATGCTGCGATGCAGGGAAGCCTGGTTTTTAAGGATCCGGTAAGCATACGTATCAACGGCAAATTTGAAGGAGACCTGGAAACCAGGGGTAATTTAACCATCAGTGCTACGGCAATAGTAGTGGCCGATATTGTAGGCGACAATATCATTATCGGAGGCAAGGTCAAGGGAAGAGTGACTGCCAAAGAAAGGCTGACCCTTTTACCTACGGCGGTAGTTGAAGGCGATGTGTATCCGGCGAAATTGAATATTGCCGAAGGCGCTATACTGGAAGGCAACTGTTTGATGCTCCATGATTTCTTAAACCCTGAAGAACTGGCCAGATACCTGGAGGTAGATTTGAATTCTATTATGGAATGGGCTAATTCAGGCAAGATGCCGGGGAATAAAGAAGGGAGCAACTGGAAGTTTGAAAGAAAGGCTATTGATTCCTGGGTTGCCTCCGGCAAGATAGAAAAATAGCTAATAGGCGGCTGATAAGATAAACTTATGAGAGAAGAAAAACTTTTAACCGTAAGGGATGTTTCTTTGATTTTAGGCATTTCAGAAAAAGAGGTCTTAGACTTAGCTGAAAGCGGAGCTATCCCCGCGTATAAGATCGGCGGGATATATTTAAGGTTCAAAAAGAATCAGGTACAGGAATACAAATCATCAGGCAAAGCCTCTTTACATAAAGCCGATACCCCTCTAAGATACCCGCTTAAAGACAAGCTAAGCGACTTCTGCTATTTTAATGATTTTTATATTTTAACCAGCCTGATAATAATTTTACTGTTAGCCGTCATATTCTGGGGGTACTAAGATTTCTAATAAAGGTTTCTGCGACTTAGGCTTTGCCAAGGTCGATACAGACAGGCAAAAACGTAAAGGGCAGGCAGAGGTAATATATTGCCCGGGTAAATCCAGGGAGCATCTTAAGAAAATATCCCTGGAATTACTAAAGAATAAACAGGATTTATTGCTTACCAGGTTAAGCAAGGATAACTTCGCGTATCTTAAGAAATTGATCCCCCGGTTAAAATATAACGTTTTGGCCCGGATAGGCTATTATTTACAAAGAAAAAAAGAGCTAAAGAAAGGCCTGGTTATAGTTATGTGCGCGGGGACATCGGATATACCCGTAGCTGAAGAGGCGTTTGTCACGTTAGAAATAATGGGTAACCGCGCGATAAAACTTTACGACGTCGGAGTGGCAGGCGTACACCGCCTTATGAAGAATATGGACATGCTGAAAAAAGCGCATGTGGTTATTGTGGCCGCGGGGATGGAGGGGGCTTTAGCGAGTTTGGTAAGCGGGCTGGTAAGCTGCCCTGTGGTCGCGGTGCCTACGAGCTGCGGTTATGGCGCTAATTTCGGCGGACTCTCCGCGTTATTGACCATGCTTAACAGCTGCTCTCCGGGAGTAGCGACGGTAAATATCGATAACGGATTCGGCGCGGGGTATCTGGCGAGCCTGATCAATAATAAATAATACGATGAAGAGTGGAATAACCTTAAAAGAAGCGATAAAGTTTCATGGGCACTTAGGGCCATATCTGGTTTTAGGTATTTTAGCCGGCCTCCTGGCCTTAAAGAAATTAAGATGCAAGAAATATTTCGGTTTAAAAGTAATAGTCCAGGGGGCTCTTAAGAAACCAAAATCCTGCCTTATCGACGGCTTGCAGCTATCCACAGGAGCAACTTACGGCAAAGGAAATATTAGAAAATTGGATGGGCGCGAAATAAAAATAGATTTCCGAGGCCCTGCCGGATATAAAAAAGTTACCCTTAAGTTAAGAAAAGCCCTTATACAGAGGTTAGAAAAAACCCAAACCCATAAAGATTCGGAATTATTAGCAAAACAGTTATATAATACTGACCCCTTAAAACTGTTTATATAAACATGGCGCTTTCAGGATTAGATATTTATAAGTTATTGCCTAAAACTAATTGCCGCGAATGCGGATTCGCGACCTGCCTTGCTTTTGCCATGGCCTTGGCTAAAAAAACGGTAAATATTGACAAGTGCCCTTTTTTAAGCGCGGAGGCGAAGAAAATATTAGAGGCATCCAGCCTTCCGCCTATAAAGTTAGTTTCTGTCGGCGCGGGAGAAAATAAGTTAGAGATCGGCAGTGAAACTGTAATGTTCCGCCACGAAGAGAAATTCTATCACCCCAGCGGCCTGGGTTTTATTATTGAAGACAGCTTAAGAGACCTGGAAATAAAACAGAGGTTGGAAAGAATAAACAACCTGCGATTTGAACGCATAGGGCAATTTCTTAATGTGGATCTTGTGGCGATAAGGCAGAACAAGGGGGTAAAAAGATTTGTTGAAGCGGTAAAGTTAGTTTCAGATAATACTTCCTTAGCGCTTGTTTTGATGAGTGATGATCTGGAAGGGTTGAGGCAGGCGTTAGAAATAACCAAACATAGGAGGCCGTTAATTTACCGCGCGACTAAAGATAATGCCGCTTTAATTGCCGGCCTGGCAAGCGCCTATAATGTGCCGTTGGTAGTTTCAGGGGAAGACCTGGAAACAATTTCTAATCTTACCCAAGAGTTAAATAAACAAGGAGTAAACGAGTTGGTCCTGGATACGGGATTAAAGCCTATTCCGGAGAAAATCCGGGATTTAACTCAAATAAGAAGGCAGGCTCTTAAGAAATCAAACCGCAGCCTGGGGTATCCGGCTTTGGTAATAGTAGGCAGGCAAGACCCTTACACGGAGGCGATGGAGGCCGCTACTTATATTTCAAAATACGCCGGGATTGTTTTAATGGAAGGAATAGAGGCCTGGCAGGTTTTGTCGCTTTTGACCTTAAGGCAGAATATCTATACTGACCCGCAGAAACCATTGCAGATCGAACCGAAACTTTATCCTGTCGGACAGGCAAATGAAAGATCTCCCGTATTAGTTACCACTAATTTCTCCCTTACTTATTATACTGTCTTAGGCGAGGTAGAAGCAAGCAAGGTGCCCGCGCATATCTTAACTATTGATACAGAAGGCATGTCAGTGCTTACTGCCTGGGCAGCGGAGAAGTTTACTCCGGATAAAATCACCGATTTTATAAATAAATCCGGGATCGGCAGCTCGGTTTCGCACAAAAGGCTGATCATTCCCGGATATGTAGCGGTAATGAGCGGAGACCTGGAAGAAAAATCCGGCTGGCAAGTAACTGTCGGACCTAAAGAGGCGGCCGGCATACCGGCGTTCTTGAAGAATTTGTAACATGGAAAAATTCAAGGTTACATTTTATCCGGATAATAAAAGTATAACGGTAGAGAAGGATACGGCTATTCTTTCTGCCGCCATTTCCTGTGGAGTTTATATAAATGCCGTTTGCGGAGGAGATGGCGTCTGCGGCAAATGCAAAGTTATCGTTAAGAAAGGTAAGGTTATTACCCAGCCAAACGTTTCCGTAACCCAGGAAGAGAAAAATAATCATGTTTATCTTTCCTGCCTGACAACCATACATAGTGATCTGGAAGTAGAAATCCCTCCGCAATCGAGATTAACTTTTGGTTCGATAAGCCCGGAGGAATTGGAAAAAAGGCTTAAAGGCCTATATTCCGAAGCCGAAGAAATTGATCCGGTCTCACCCAAAGAAACAGGAGGCTTTACCCATTCTCCATTGGCTACAAAACTTTATCTGGAAATTCCCCAACCGGACCTTAATGATAGAATAAGCGACCTGGAGAGATTATACCGCGAGATCCGTAAAACCGTAGACATACCGTCTATGCAGACAGGATTAAGCAATATCAGGCAGCTTGGCGAATTATTAAGAGACTCTGACTGGAAAGTCACGGTTACTTTAGGCAAAAGAAACGATACGGTAGAGATCGTCTTTATTGAACCGGCGGATACATCAGGCAATAATCTCGGCCTTGCTTTTGATATCGGCACTACCACAATTTCAGGGCAGTTGATAGACTTAAATAACAAAAAGATCCTGGGGACAAAGGCAGCTTACAACAAACAGGCAAGTTTCGGCAGTGATGTAATTACGCGGATCATCTATGCCAAAGAAGAAAACGGCCTGGATAAACTGCATAATGCCGTAACCTACACGATGAACCAGATAATAATGGAATTGACGCGGGAGCACAGTGTAGACCTCAAGGATGTTGCCTGCGTATTATGCGCGGGTAATACTACGATGATCCACCTTCTGTTGAATATTGACCCGACATATATCAGAAGGGAACCTTATGTGCCTACGGGTAATTTTCTGCCTGTTGTTCGCGCCGCGGAAGCAGGCATAAATATAAACCCCCGTGGGCTTTTATCATGTGTCCCGGGGGTCTCCAGCTATATTGGAGGAGACACAACCGCCGGGGTGTTGTCAAGCGGCCTGTATAAGGAAGAAGACCTAAGTATCCTGATAGACATAGGGACAAACGGGGAGATCGTATTGGGAAATAAAGATTTCTTTGTGGCTGCCGCCGCTTCTGCCGGCCCCGCTTTTGAAGGAAGCGGGCTTACCTGCGGCATGCGCGCCAGCCGCGGAGCGATCCAGAAGATAAAAATTCATCCTAAGGACCTTAGCGTAGATTTCAACACGATCGAAGGAGCTAAACCGCGAGGAATATGTGGTTCGGGGTATATTGAGATGCTGGCTTCGATGTTATCCTGCGGCTTACTTGACAAGAACGGTAAAATAAAAGGAATAGGGCATAAGCGCGTCCGCGGCGGGAAGGAAAACAGGGAATTCGTGGCCGTGTTTAAAGAAGAATCCGGGACAGATGCCGATATAGTTATTACAGAAGCTGACATTGAAAACTTAAAGTGCGCTAAAGCCGCTATTTATTCCGCGGTCTCTATATTGGCTAAGCGCATGGATCTGAACTTATCCCAAATAAAGAAATTCTTCATCGCCGGAGGATTTGGAACTTATCTGGATATAAGCAGCGCGATTAGAATAGGATTACTTCCGGACCTAGACAGGACAAGGTTCTTTTTTATCGGTAACAGCGCTCTAGCGGGAGCGCGCGCGATGCTTATTTCTAACCAGGCGATGAAAGAAGCGGAAAGAATAGCAGGGAAGATCACTTATCTGGAATTATCAGTTGAGCCGGGATACATGGATGAGTATGTGGCGGCCCTGTTTTTTCCGCACACGGACTTATCGCGTTTTCCCAGCGTTGATCTTTAATGGGATACGTTATTGCCTTAGCTGGTAAAGGCGGCACCGGCAAGACTACGATTGCCGCGTTATTGGTAAGGATAATTAAAGAAAAAAAACTGGGTTCTATATTAGCGGTGGATGCTGACCCCAATAGTAATCTTTGTGAATCGCTGGGGTTGGAATCAAAAGAAACTATAGGAAGCATTTTAGACGATATTACCGCTCATCCGGAGAAAATACCCTCCGGCATGCCTAAGGACAGGTTCATTGAATACCAGGTCCAGACTACGATCATAGAAGGCAATGGTTTTGATGTCTTAACCATGGGCAGGCCGGAAGGCCCGGGCTGCTATTGCTATGTCAATAATATTTTAAGAAATATACTGGGTAAATTGATCAATGATTACCAGTATATTATCGTGGATAATGAAGCGGGGCTTGAACATTTTTCCCGGCGCACCACAAAAAGCGCCGATGCTTTAGTAGTTATTTCCAGCCCTACGTACGCGGGGTTAAGGGCGGCGGAGAGAATAAGCGGGTTAGCCAAAGAATTAGGCATTAAAACCAAAAAGAACCTTTTGATCGTAAATTGTTGTGATAAGGAAATTGAGAGAGAAAGAATAAAAAGCCTGGATTTGGATTATTTAGGGCTCCTGCCGCTGGATAAGCATATAGAGCAGGCCGGTATAAGCGGGAATTCATTGCTGGAGCTGAAAGAAAACTCGCCAAGCTTGATAGCTCTTCGTAAAATAGGAGATAAGATATGGCAATGCAATTAGCGTTAGAAAAATGGCCTGGCCGGGTCTATGAAGTAACCATAGGTGCTACTAAAGAAGAAGGGGGCAGCCGAACGCATACCGTTAAGATCGGCGGCGCGCAGGCGCTGCCTTTCTTGTTTGACGAAGGCGCCATACCGAATAAGCCTTCTATCGCCTTTGAGATCTGTGATATTCCGCCTGCTGATTGGCCGCAGGAATTAGTAAAGTGGTACGGCTCAGCCTTAAATGACCCGCTGGCCTTAGCGGAAAAATGCGTTAAGGAATACAAAGCGCAGATCTTATGCTTAAGGTTGCAGGGAGCGCATTCCGATTTCGGGGATAAAAGCCCTGAAGCGGAAGCAAAACTGGTAAGCCAATTATTAAAAAAAGTAAGTGTGCCCCTAATTATCCTCGGCAGCGGAGATGACGCTAAAGATAATCTGGTATTGCCTGCCTGCTGTGAAGCGGCTAAAGGAGAAAGATGTTTAGTTGGCAGCGCTGTACAGGATAATTATAAAACACTGGCTGCAGCGGTATTAGCGGACGGCCACAATATTATCGCTGAATCGCCTATAGATATAAATATTGCCAAGCAGTTGAATATCCTGATCTCAGATATGGACCTGCCTCTGGAGCGTATTGTAATAAACCCCACTATCGGCGCCTTAGGTTATGGCCTGGAGTACGCATATTCCATAATGGAGCGGGCTAGGCTTGCGGCATTATCAGGAGATAAAACAGTGGCCTCTCCGTTTATATGTTTTACCGGACAGGAAAGCTGGCGAGCCAAAGAAGCCAAGGCGGCTCAAGAAGAATTCCCCTCCTGGGGCCCTGAATCAGAGCGCGGCATAATATGGGAGACAATTACTTCGGTTGCCTTAATTCAGGCAGGAGCGGAGTTATTGGTTATGCGCCACCCCAAAGCAATCCAAAAAGTTAATGAGTATATAGATAAATTAATGAAATAGGGGATTTAAAAATGTTTATAATCGGCGAATTGATCAATGGTATGTATCAAAATATCGGCAAGGCGATAAAGGAACGGGATAAATCCGTTATCCAGAAGTGCGCGCTTCTCCAGGTTAAATCAGGCGCTGACGCTTTAGATATAAATTGCGGGCCTGCTTCCCGGCAGCCGGATTCCGATATCCAATGGTTAGTTGAGGTTATACAGGAAGTAACGGATAAACCCTTGGCCCTGGATTCCAGTAAACCGCAGGTCATTGAATCCGGGTTTAAGGTTGCCAGGAATAAAGTAATTATTAATTCTACCACTGCCGATGCGGATAAACTGGATATTTTAGTGCCTATGGCAAGAGAACATAATGCCAGGCTCATAGGATTGACCATAAGTGCTAAAGGCATACCTCAGAATAAAGACCAACGCCTGGAATTGGCTGCTACGATCGTAGCCAGCTGTATTGATAAAGGTTTTCCCGTTGAAGACCTCTACCTTGACCCTATAGTATTACCGGTAAATGTCGCCCAGGCACAGATGAAGGACATTTTGGAATCCATACGCGAATTTAAGATTATCTCTGATCCTTCCCCTAAAACTATAGTCGGCTTAAGTAATGTTTCACAAGGCGCCTGCCTGAGGAGCCTGATCAACCGCACGTTTCTTACCTTAGCGGCCGGCTTTGGCCTGGACGCGGCGATATTAGACCCTCTGGATCAGGCTTTAATGGACGCCTTAATTACCTCTGAACTGATTTTAAATAAACACATATACTGTGATTCGTATTTAGAGGCATACAAAAAATGACACGCAGAAAGATCTTGAGGCATATTTTTAAATTCCACGGCATAGCAGAAAGCCTCCAATTTGCCGTAAAGGGGATCATTTATTTATTCTTATTTCATCGCAATATGCGCATAATCTTCATATTCGGGGCAGCGACATTCATCCTGGGGCTATGTTTTCATTTGGAAGGGATCCAACTCGTCTGTCTCTCTATTACTATAACCATGGTTTTCATGGCAGAGATATTTAATACTTCTATTGAGATGCTGATGAATATGTTCACCACTAAATACCGCACCAGGATAAAGCTGATAAAGGATATCGCCGCAGCCGTGGTGTTGTTGACTTGTTTAAACGCTTTAGTTGTAGGATACGCGCTTTTCGTAAAAAAGTTGTTTAATTAAAAGGCGATAAGCTTGCTTTTTAACTGTTTTATGCTAATATAAATCTTCGGTTGGCGACGGCGGAGTAGCTCAGCCTGATAGAGCACGCGGCTCATACCCGCTTGGTCGGTGGTTTAAATCCACTCTCCGCCACCACTTTATCTTATTAGAGAGGAGAAAAAAATGGCGAATTCAGCTAAAACAGGGGTTTTATTTTTCTATATTATTCTATTTAGTTGTATCAACGCGTTTGCGCAGCAAAATGTTGGTTTTATGGCTCCTGAAGAAATACGGGAGCAGCAGATAAAAGCGAAGTTCCAGGAAATAGATACTGATAAGGACGGTTTCATAACTCCCGACGAAATGGAGGCGGAAAAGGAGAAATTCTTTAACCGGCTAGATAAGGATCAAAACGGGCTACTTGATGCGGAAGAAATGAAAGCGGATAATACGCCAATGTCGGAAGAAGCGGATAAGGATAAGGATCAAGTAGTTACTCCGGAAGAAGCCGATGCACAATTCAAAAAATACCTTAACGAGGTAGATACCGATAAGGACGGCAAGGTTTCAGAAGACGAATATACCGATTATTGGAAGTTGAGGATAAAATTCTAACAAAAAGAGTAAAACGTTATGGAGAATAAAGATAAAAGCAAAGAAGACCTTTTGTCAGAATTGCTCTTGGCGCATAAGTATATCGCGGACCTAGAAGCTTTGAAGGCGAGCGAAGAGAGATATAGGCAGATAGTAGAGAACGCCAACAGTATTATCCTGCTCATGGATACTAAAGGGGATATTACTTTCTTCAACCGGTTTGCCCAAAGATTCTTTGGTTTTCGAGAAGGGGACGTCCTGGGTAAGAACGTTATCGGAACGATCGTCTCAGAAAAAGACCTGTCCGGATCAGACTTAGTAAGCACCATAAAAGACATTGTGAATAATCCGGAGCAGCATTCCGCAAATGAGAACGAGAATATGCGCAGTAACGGCGAACGCGTGCGTATCTTATGGACGAATAAAGCCATTATCGGCGATGATGGAAACGTTAAGGAAATCCTGTGTATTGGCAATAGCGTCACTATTTAATCCCCCTCCGTAAAAGCCCTTGCTTTAATACCAATATGATCTTAAAGAAAGTAACGGATACGATCCAAAAATACGGCCTGATACACAAAGGCGAAAAAATAGTAGTCGGGGTTTCCGGCGGGCCTGATTCTGTTACCTTGCTTTATTTATTGAATAGCTTAACAGGCGAATTAGGCATTACTCTGCGTATCGCGCATCTGGACCATATGTTAAGAAAGGATTCTTCTAAGGATAAGGAATTCGTGGAAAGGCTGAGTGAGAAACTTAAAATACCTATGACCGCAGCACGGATCAATATTAAGGAGATAGCTAAAAAAGGGTCTCTTGAAGAGATCGGCAGGAATGCCCGCCTGGGTTTTTTATTTAAGACAGCCAGAGACACGGGAGCCAGAAAAATCGCGCTGGGGCATAATCTGGATGACCAGGCTGAAACCGTGCTAATGCGTATTTTAAGAGGCACGGGCCTATACGGATTATCGGCAATGTTGCCAAAGAAAGATATCGCCGGTTACCAGATCGTCAGGCCTTTAATAGAAATAAGCCGTGAAGAAATAGAGGCATTCTTAAGGAAAAAAAGGATCAAGCCGCGCATTGACCTTTCTAACCTGGAAGATATTTACTGCAGGAACCGGATCAGGAATAACCTGATGCCTCTGCTTGAAAAAGGATACAATAAGAATATCAAACAGGTGCTGGCTGCTATGGCCCAGAGCCTGGCTTACGATTACGATTATTTACAAGGTATGGCCCAAAAAAGGATGAAAGGGATGAAAACCAGGCTTAGCCTCAAGAAACTCTCAAGCCTGCATCCTGCGATACGGCGGTTAATATTGAGGCAGGCCATAACCGGCATAAAAGGCAACACCCGCAGGATAACTTTTCAACATATCAAAGAAATAGAAGACTTAATCGCAAACCGGCCGGTAAATTCCATAGTTGACCTGCCCAGGGATATATCGGTCATTAAACAAAAGGCCCATCTTTTTTTCTACCAAAGATAGGTTCGTTATCCGTTGAAAAACCCGTTGAAAATGCTTGATTTTAGGATTATTTAAATATATAATTAAAAATCTAATCCTTGTCAGTAACCTTCTGCGAGTAAAAACAATAGCATATTCTGACAGGATAAAGGAAGGATAATAAATGCCAAACAATAAATCTTCTAAGTCTAAGAAGAACAATGTATTCAAACGGTTTCCTTTAGGGTGGCTGGCGGTGGTCCTTTTCTTTTACCTGCTGTTTATTTTGCCGAATCTGTTAAACAACAGCGTAACCAAAGAAATAATCTACAGCGACTTTTACAAAACGCTTAAAAGTGAGCCTCAAAATATCAAATCACTTATAAAAACCGAGAATGAGCTTCAGGGGGAGTTTAAGGATAATACCAAATTCAAACTGACCATACCCGATAATGATCAGGAGTTAATGAACCTGATCCGCCAGAATGTATCGAATTTTGAAGTTAAGCCGTTGCGCACTTTTTGGGCGGCCTTGATATTTAATTTAGGCCCTATACTGCTGCTCATATTTTTCTGGTGGATGATGGCCGCGCGGGGAGAGCAGATGGGGAATAAGGTTTTGTCTTTTGGTAAGGTGCGGCCAAAGCTGCAAAGTGAAAGAGAAGGGGAAAAGGTGACCTTTAATGATGTGGCCGGAGTCGACGAAGCCAAAGAGGAACTTAAAGAAGTCATCGAATTCTTAAAAGACCCGAAGAAATTCCAGAAATTAGGCGGTAAAATCCCCAAAGGCGTTTTATTGGTAGGCCCGCCCGGATGCGGCAAGACATTGATCGCCAAGGCGGTCGCGGGAGAAGCCAGTGTTCCGTTTTTCTCGATCAGCGGTTCGGATTTTGTGGAGATGTTTGTCGGCGTAGGGGCCAGCCGCGTAAGGGACCTATTTGAACAAGGCCGGCGCGCCGGTAAAACATCGGGCAAAGGAGCTATTATTTTTATAGATGAAATAGACGCTGTGGGGCGCCTGCGTTTCGCGGGTATCGGCGGCGGGCATGATGAACGGGAACAAACCCTCAACGCCCTTTTAGTGGAGATGGACGGGTTTGATACAGATCAAGGCTTAATACTGGTTGCCGCGACCAACAGGCCCGACACGCTAGATCCCGCGCTCTTACGGCCGGGCAGGTTTGACCGGCATATCATAGTAAACTTACCTGATATTAAAGGCAGAGAACAGATACTTAAGGTGCATACGCGTAAGATCAAGCTCGATCCCTCGGTAGACTTAAAATCTATCGCCAGCCAGACTCCCGGTTTCTCAGGCGCAGACCTTGCTAATCTTTGCAACGAGGCAGCTCTCCTGGGAGCCAGGCATAATAAAGAAACGGTAGAGATGATAGATTTTGAGAAATCAGTAGAGCGGGTATTGATGGGCCCTGAAAAAAAGAGCCATGTCATATCTAAAAAAGAAAAAGAAATTACCGCGCTGCATGAATCAGGCCATGCCTTGATGTCTTTGCTTCTGCCGGAAGTAAACCCGGTAAGGAAGGTTTCTATAATCCCCCGCGGACTTGCCGGCGGATATACTTTTACTCCGCCGCTTGAAGACAGGCATTATTGGACGAAAAAAGAATTAACCGCGGAGATCATACTAATGCTAAGCGGAAGGGCAAGCGAAGAAATAAGCTTGAAAGAAGTTACTACGGGAGCCCAGAATGACCTGGAGTCTGCCACGCAAATGGCCAGGCGCATGGTTACCCAGTTTGGGATGTCCGAAAAGTTAGGTAATGTTACTTTGGGCAGGCGCGAAGGCCTGATATTCTTAGGCCGCGATATCATGGAAGAAAAGAACTACAGCGAAGAAACCGCGCGGCGCATTGATGAAGAGATAAAAAAGATACTCGATGAAGCATATATAAAAGCAAGGGATCTATTAGAGCAGAATTTGGATAAGTTGAAAGCTTTATCAGCAGTGCTTTTGGAAAAAGAAGTTTTAGACGGCGAAGAAGTAAAACGCCTGCTGGGTATGGGAATAGATAAAAAAGATACCACTTAAAAGAAGTTTTTAGATGCGTATACTTCAGGTACGTCGCCTAGAAGACATAAAACAAATAATGCGGGAAATAAGGGTTGATCCTTATGGCATTGAAATTATGCTGCCCAAAGCGGTCCCCTACCTGATAAAACTGGATTCTGTTTCTAATATTACGGCAAACATATTAAAGCAAGAAATGCTTTCTTTGGGTGGAGACGCGGCTGTGGCCCGGGACGCGTTAACGGGCAGAACAAAAAAAACAAACTGCCTGCTTATAGGCAATTTTTCCCAATTCAACCGGTTGAGCCAAAAACTGAATAAGCAGCCCTTCGGTTTAAATAAGTTGGCCGAATCATTGATCCGTATTCTAAATAATTACCAGAGGGAAGAATTCGCGCTGAATATAGGCAGGTATAAGCTGAACGTTGGCAAACGCGCTCATATTATGGGGGTTGTTAACCTTACCCCGGATTCGTTTAGCGGGGATGGGTTGTATAAAGGGCAAGGAAAGTTAACTCTCGCGAATATTGTTAAACGCGTTAAGCGATTAGTAAAAGACGGGGCGGATATTATTGATGTGGGAGGGGAATCCAGCCGGCCAGGCGCCAGGCCTGTATCCGTAAAAGAAGAGCTAAAAAGAATTGTCCCTGTTATAAAGATACTGAGTAAAAATATCCCTGTGCCAATTTCCGTGGATACCTATAAACCGGAAGTTGCCAGGCAAGCCCTGGAAAACGGCGCGGTTATAGTAAATGACATTACGGGCTTAAAAGACCTTAAGATGGCAAAGGCGGTTGCCCGGTATAAGGCGGGGGTAGTTATTATGCATATGCGAGGCAATCCCCGGGTTATGCAGAAAAATCTTAAATACGGTTCTTTGATAGAGGAGATCACTGATTATTTGGATAAAGCCATAGATCGGGCGCAAGAGGCGGGAATAGGCAAAGAAAAGATCGTTATTGACCCGGGTATAGGCTTTGGAAAATCAGCGGACCACAATTTAGAAATATTAAAAAGGCTCCGGGAATTTAAAGTATTAGGCAGGCCTATATTAGTAGGGACTTCCCGGAAAGCTTTTATCAGGAAAATACTAGGCATGCAGGGCCAAACTATCGGCACAGTATCAAGCTGTGTCCTGGCGGCTGAATCCGGAGCTAATATAGTAAGAGTGCATGATGTCAAGGAAGTAAAACAAGCGTTAGTGGTCCTGGAAAAAATAAGAAACGTACGATACCCTCATTAGACATGGCTTATATGTGGAAATCAATAATTGAAATATTAATTTTGTGGATAGTCATTTATCATATTATGCTTTTCTTTGAGGGTACGCGCGCGATACAGGTCCTGCGGGGGATAATTGTCCTGCTGCTTGCTTTTTTCTTGTTCCAGAAATTAAATTTTATAGTGCTCGATTGGCTGCTGACAAAATTATTCGGCATATCAGTAATAGCTATTTTGATCATCTTCCATCCGGAGATAAGGCAGGGTTTGGCCCGGTTAGGACAACGGCATCTGTTTGGCGCGAATTTAAGGGAAGATGAATTAGAGAACATTCTGCAAGAGATAGGCAGGGCAGCGGAAAATATCTCTAAAAATAAGCTTGGCGCGTTGATAGCAATAGAAAAAAATACCCCCTTAGCCCCATATATCGAAAGCGGCGTATTGGTTGACGCGCGGGTATCCTCGGATCTGATAGAGGCGGTATTTACGCCAAATAACCCTCTTCATGACGGGGGTTTGATCGTCCAGCATGGCCGCATCATCGCCGCGGGCTGCCTGTTCCCGCTTACGCAAAACCAGGACTTAAGCCGCCTCTTTGGCACAAGGCACAGGGCCGCCTTAGGCTTAAGCGAAGAAACGGACGCGATAATCATTATTGTTTCCGAAGAAAGACGGGATGTATCTTTGGTATACAGAGGAAGGCTGCATAAAGACCTTAGCCAGGAAGAACTGGTTTCTGAAATTAAAGAAGCTATGAAAATCGAGTCCGTTTAGAGATGGCCAAAAAAAAGATCAGCATCGGTTACAGGGTACTGCATTTATTTACTTATCATCCCTGGCTTAAATTTATTTCTCTTGTTTTAGCTATGGTAGTCTGGCTTTATATCAGGGAAGAGATCGCCAGGTTCAATTATTAAAATTATAAAATGCCGAAATTGGGAGTGAATATAGACCATGTCGCGACTTTAAGGGAAATACGTAAAGGTGTTGAGCCTGAACCTGTATTTGCCGCCTTAGTCTGCCAGGCCAGCGGGGCAGAATCAATAGTCGTGCATTTAAGGGAAGACCGCCGGCATATAAAAGAACGCGACCTCTATATTTTAAAAGAAATAGTTAAAACAAGATTAAATTTAGAAATGTCTGTCTCCGGAGAAATAGTGGAGATCGCTTGTAAGGTTAGGCCTGATCAGGCAACGCTTGTGCCGGAAAAACGGCAGGAGCTGACTACCGAAGGCGGCTTGGATGTAGTATCCAATTTTGCCAGGATAAAACAAGTTTCAGCCAGGCTAGAAAAGCAGGGGATAACCGTAAGCTTGTTTATAGACCCGGATAAAAACCAGATTGACGCGTCAAAAAAAACCGGAGCCAGAATGATAGAGTTACATACCGGCCGGTATGCCGATGCCGCTAATAAGAGAGAACAAGATAAATATTTCAAACAGTTGGAAAAAGCGGCAGAGTATGCTAAAACTAAAGGCCTTAGAGTTAACGCCGGGCACGGATTAAATTATTATAATGTATCCCGGGTTACAGGTATAAAAGCAATAGAAGAATTGAATATCGGGTATTCTATAGTCTGCCGCGCGGTATTAACGGGTTTAGGCCAGGCGGTAAAAGAAATGAAAGCGTTGATTAAATAATATGATCTTAGGGACAGGCGTTGACATAACCGAGGTAAGGCGGCTGCGCCAGGCGGCGGAAAAATGGGGAGACCTGTTTTTAAACCGCGTATTTACGGGAGAAGAATTGGAGAATGCCAAAACCAGGGGCAGTTTATACCAGCATCTGGCGGGCAGGTTTGCCGCTAAAGAAGCCATATTTAAAGCTTTAGGGGACGCGGAATTAAACTGGAAAGATGTCCAGATCGTAAACGATAAGCAAGGTAAACCTTGTTGTAAAATATTAAACGGTAAAGGCAAGGGCGTAGGCGTATATATATCCATTTCTCATGTAAAAAATTATGCGGTTGCCAACGCGATTGTTACAAAGGAAAGCGCAGGCACATAAAGGCGAATTTGGCCATGTTTTTATTTTAGCGGGATCAGCCAGATTCTCGGGCGCCGCGGTATTATGCGCTAAAGCAGCTTTACGTTCCGGAGCGGGAATGATTACTTTAGGGATACCTAAAGGTTTAAACCAGCCGATCTTAAAGATAAAACCACCGGAAGTAATGACCTTGCCTTTACAAGAAACACATTCAGGGGCACTAAGCCTGGGCGGTTATAAGAAGATAAAAGATTTTATAAAGAATGCCGACGTATTGATTATGGGGCCGGGCTTAAGCCAGGATAAATCAACTCAAAGGTTAGCGCGGAAAATAGCAGCCTCAAGAAGAGAAGTACCTGCGGTAATAGACGCGGATGGCCTTAACGCGTTAGCGGGACGGTTAAATAGCCTACGAACGGTTACCGATAACAGCCAGCCGGAGACAATACTTACGCCGCATCCGGGAGAAATGGCCAGGTTATTGGGAGTAGCTATAAACACGGTCCAGGAGAATAGAGAGAAGGCCGCAAAGACTTTCGCTAAGGCATATAAAGTAACTCTTGTCTTAAAAGGCCAGCGTACCATTGTAGTTGACCACAAAGGTAATTTATATATAAATAAAACCGGTAATCCCGGGATGGCTACGGCTGGAAGCGGTGATGTGTTAACCGGGATAATCGGGGCATTCTTAGGGCAGGGATTAAGATCGTTTGAGGCGGCAAAGTACGCTGTTTATCTGCACGGTTTGGCGGGTGACCTGGCAGCAGAAGAAAAAACCCAAATGGGCATGATCGCTTCAGATATTATTGATAAAATCCCTGAGGCGATAAAAAAGGCAACTAAGTAATTGATCTGTAAAGTACTACGCCGGCGTAGCTCAGTCGGTAGAGCAGCTGTTTTGTAAACAGCGGGTCGGGGGTTCGATTCCTCTCGCCGGCTCCATTTGACAAATAGGTAACGGGTAGGTACCCAAGTGGCCAAAGGGGGCAGACTGTAAATCTGCTGCACTTGTGCTTCAGAGGTTCGAATCCTCTCCTGCCCACCATCTTGATCTTGCAGCACCCGACGCTAATAGGTATTGTGTCGGTGCGCGCTAGGTAGCGCGGGAGTAGTTCAGTGGTAGAACAATAGCCTTCCAAGCTATATATGAGGGTTCGATTCCCTTCTCCCGCTCCAAGTAATTATGATAGAAAAAGAATTTCTGGAGCCGGTGTTTATTGATGCCTTTGACTTAGATGATGCCTGGTTTCAATGCTTATCAGAGATACTTGACCATGGCCACGTCTATACGATAACCCGGGGAAGTTACGAAGGGCAAAAGCGCCTGGAATTCGATCTTCTGACCTTACGGGTAAAAAAACCGGCGCATCAAATTATACCGATAATTCCCAGCGGAATGAGTATACCGCCGCCTACGGATATGGAATATATCCAGGGTTACCTGAATTATCTTCTTACCGGAGTAAAAACCGAAACAGAAGATTATACTTACGGCGAGAGGCTGGTTGAACCAAAGGTAAAAATAAAACAAAACATTGAAGGCAAAGAAATGACCAGGGAGATGCCTTTAAATGTGAACCAGGTTGAAGAAGTTATAAAAATCTACAAAACGCAAGGGTCTGGCACAAATCAGGCGATAATGGAGATCGGGATGCCCTCTGATATAACACTGGCTGACCCTCCTTGCCTCAGGCTTATAGACACCAGGGTGCGCTACGGTAAACTGCACTTTATCTTATATTTTCGTTCCTGGGATCTCTGGGGAGGATTTCCCTCTAATTTAGGGGGACTGCAATTAGTAAAACAATTTATGGCTGATGAGATCGGCGTAGGCGACGGCGAAATTATAGCTGTAAGCAAAGGCCTGCATCTTTATGATTACGCCTGGGACCTGGCCAAGATCAGGACAAATAAACAGAATCCGGTTTCTCTGCGATTATGAAAAAAACCAATATTGTTATTTTAGGCGACGGCGGCTGGGGCACAACCCTGGCAGTTCTCCTGTATAATAAAGGGTTTAATGTAACTATCTGGGGGGCGTTTGCCGATTATGCCGCGCATATGAAGAAGAAAAGGGTAAATACAAAATTCCTGCCCGGCGTATTGATCCCTAAGGGAATAGAAATCACGCATGACCTAAAGAGCGCTATTTGCCAAAAAGAATTGGTGATCCTGGCAGTGCCTTCACAATATATACGCGGAGTCTTAAAAAAAATCAAGGGGCTTAATCGTAACTACGCTAATACAATGTTTTTGAGCGCCAGTAAGGGCATAGAGGTAGGTTCGCTTAAAAGAGTATCGCAGATAATACATGATGAGCTGGGCCGCGTAAGGCTGGCGGTGCTTTCCGGGCCTACTATTGCCCGTGAAGTAGCGCGTAAGGCTCCTGCTGTAGCGGTGATCGCCTCCGGAGACAAGAAATTAAGAAAAACTCTGCAGGATATAATTGCCACCGAAAGGTTTCGGATCTATACAAGCGCTGATGTCGCCGGCGTAGAGCTGGGAGGCAGCCTTAAAAATATTATAGCCATTGCCTGCGGCATATCCGACGGCCTGGGCTTTGGGACAAACTCCAAGGCAGCGCTTTTATCCCGCGGCCTGGCGGAAATTTCAAGGCTGGGGCATGCCATGGGCGCTGAAATGAATACTTTTAGCGGAATAAGCGGATTAGGCGATCTAGTAACTACCTGTATCAGCCCTTATAGCAGGAACAGGCTTGTCGGTGAGCAGATCGGAAAAGGAAAAACCTTAAAACAAATAACAACCCGTATGCAAATGGTAGCCGAAGGCGTGCCTACGACAAAATCAGCGTACGCGCTAAGGTTAAAATATAAAATAGACATGCCCATAACCAGGGAAATTTATAACGTTCTTTATAAGAATAAGTCTCCTCTTGGAGCGCTTAAGTCTTTGCTGTCCAGGGAGAAAAAAGAGGAGTAAGATTTACGGGGAGTAGCGCAGTTTGGCTAGCGCGTTTGAATGGGGTTCAAAAGGTCGTGGGTTCAAGTCCCACCTCCCCGATAAAATTTTATAAGGAGGCTCCAAATGAAATACGCAGGACCAGAAAGGCGCAGGTTCCCCCGCATAAACGGGCGTTTCATTGTAGCTTACCGTATACTCGACGAAATGAACAACACGGATATATCCCAGACAAAGAATGTGGGCTTGGGCGGGATGCTGCTTACTACAAACAGGAAATTTGAACGGGGTACGCATCTTGCTTTAGAGATACGCCTGCCTTTTGACCCGTATCCTATTATGCTGATCGCCAAGGTATTAGAGTCAAAAGAGATCAGCAGCAACCTGATCTATGACACCAGGATCACATTCTTAAGCATGGACGAAAGGCATAAAAAAGTTATAAACGAGACCGTAGATTATTATTTAAAGAAAGGATAGCGCATGAGGAAGATAAATTTAGGGCTCATCGGGTTCGGCAATGTCGGCTCGGGGGTTATTAAGATACTGCGCGATAAGAAGGCTTTTCTATCCGAGAAAATAGGCCTGGAGATAAATATCAAGAAGATCTGCGATAAGGATATTGTTTCTAAGAGGAACATCAGCGTGGATAAGCAACTGCTTAGCAGGGATGCCTCTGAGATCATTAATGATCCCCATATAGATATTGTCGTAGAGTTAATGGGCGGAATACACCCGGCAAAGGATTATATAACCGCGGCATTAAAAAAAGGCAAGAATATCGTTACGGCGAATAAAGCGCTTCTCGCCCAGGAAGGGCAGGAATTATTTGCCGAAGCGGCAGACAGAGGAAGAAATATATATTTTGAGGCATCAGTAGGCGCGGGCATTCCCATCATAAAATCCCTGCGCGAAGGATTGGTCGCTAACCGGTTTAACAGCGTATTCGGTATCTTAAACGGCACTTCTAATTTCATATTATCCCTGATGTCCGGTACTAACTGCGCATTTGACCATGCCTTAAGGGAAGCTAAAGCAAAAGGTTTCGCGGAAAAAGACCCCTCTTTGGATATTAAAGGCATTGATTCCGCGCACAAATTGATCTTACTTACTTACCTGTGTTTCGGAAAATTTGTAAACTTAGATGATGTCTTTATTGAAGGCATTTCCAGTATATCGCTATCCGACGTCCATTACGCGAAAGAAATGGGTTTTGAAATAAAATTACTGGCTATAGCTAAAAAAGAAGGCGAAGGATTGGAAGTAAGAGTGCATCCTACTCTTATACCAAAAACCCATTTACTATCGTCGGTATCCGGGGTCTTTAATGCTATATACGTATCCAGTGATCTTGCGGGTGATCTCTTGTTTTATGGCCCGGGCGCCGGGCAGATGTCGGCTGCTTCCGCCGTAGTCGCGGATATTATAGATCTAACCCAGGATATTAAAGCCGGGCTTTTCAGGCCGACTTTAAATATAATGCCGGATAAATCTATAAAGAAATTGTGGAAGCCCGATGATTTCAAGAGCCGCTATTATATCCGTTTTATGGCTGTAGATAAACCCGGCGTATTAGCTAAAATCGCCGGGATCCTGGCTAAATCCGGGATCAGTATCGCCTCTGTTACGCAAAAGGAAAGATGCGAGGAACAGGTTGTGCCGATCGTAATGATAATACACGAAGCAAAAGAGAAGAATTTACGCCAGGCACTGGAAGAAATAGGCCGGATTGAGGCGATAAAAGAAAAAGCGGTGGCCATAAAGATAGAGGAAGTATGAAAATACCCAAAGGCATAATTGAAAGGTATAAAAAATACCTGCCAGTAACCAACAAAACGCCCATAATTACATTGCAGGAAGGCAACACTCCTTTGATATACGCTTCTTCCTTGAGCCAATTAGCCGGAAAAAATACCGAGGTTTATCTAAAATATGAAGGCCTAAATCCCACCGGTTCTTTTAAGGACAGGGGCATGACATTGGCTATTTCAAAAGCCCGCGAAGAGGGCTCGGCTGCCGTAATATGCGCCTCTACGGGAAACACTTCCGCTTCAGCAGCAGCCTACGCTGCCAAAGCGGGAATTAAATGCGTAGTCCTTATTCCCAGCGGAGCGATCGCCTTAGGCAAGCTCAGCCAGGCGTTAATCCACGGCGCGGTTGTTTTAGCCGTGGATGGTAATTTTGACGCGGCTTTAACCCTGGTAAAGGAAATCGCGCGAAAATACCCGATAACGCTGGTCAATTCCTTAAATCCTTACCGCATCGAGGGCCAGAAGACCGCGAGCTTTGAGATCTGCGATAGTTTAGGCAGCGCGCCTGATTTCCAGGTTATGCCTGTCGGAAACGCCGGGAATATTACCGCTTATTGGAAAGGATATAAAGAGTACTTTAAAGAAGGAAAAACAAAGAAACTACCCAGGATGTTAGGTTTTCAAGCCCAAGGTTCAGCTCCGATCGTCAGAGGGCATCCTATAAAGGATCCAAAAACCCTAGCTACCGCTATACGCATTGGAAATCCGGCAAGCTGGAAGCAGGCGGAGAAAGCCCGCGATGAATCCAAGGGTTTAATCGACATGGTTTCAGACCGACAGATAATCGACGCTTACAAATTATTAGCCGCGAAGGAAGGCGTTTTTGTCGAACCAGCCTCCGCAGCTTCAGTCGCCGGATTGCTAAATTTAGTCAGAAGCGGTTATTTCCAGAGATCGCGGGTTAAGAGCTCTAAATCGCAGATCACTAAAATAGTCTGCATATTGACCGGCCACGGCTTAAAAGACCCGGACAGGGCTATAAAAACCGTAAAAGAACCAAAAACCGTGAAAGTAGATCTGAAGGCGGTATTAAGAGAGATCGGATATTAATTCTGCAGGCAAAACGCAGGTATGAATCTAAAGAATAAAAGAATTTTGATAACCGCGGGGCCCACATCGGTTCCTATAGATACGGTCAGAGTAATTAGCAATGTATCTACCGGTGAAACCGGGATTTTATTGGCAGAGCGGCTGCAGGGCGCGGGAGCTAAAGTTACCCTGCTATTAGGGCTGGCAGGATTCTGTTATTCAAATAAAAACATCAGGATAATCCGCTTTAAGTTCTTTGATGATCTAAAGAACTTAGTAGAAAAAGAGCTCGGACATAAACACTACGATATCCTGATACATTGCGCGGCAGTTTCTGACTATAAGCCCAAGGGTTGCCGTAATAAAAAAATAGAGTCCGGTATAAAACAATGGAGCATTACTTTGACACCCACACCAAAAATAATAGACTCGATAAAAAAGATCGATAGTTCTTTATTCCTGGTGGGCTTTAAATTTGAACCGCGGTCATCCGGAACCGGGCTGATTAATAAAGCCAGGGCCCTTATGCGCCATTCCAGGGCAGACTTGGTAGTCGCTAATACCTCCTGTCGCGGCCGTTATAACGCCTATATAGTAAACCAAAATAAAGTTTCAGGGTTGATATGTTCAAAGAGCACCTTAGTTAAAACATTGATCAAGGAAATCCAAAAAAACCTATGCCGGACCCCGGATTAAATAAAGAATTGCAAAACATATCCCAGGATTTTACGCTGAATATAGAGAATATCTATAAAGATAACCTGGTTTCCGTTATCTTATACGGGAGCGCGGCAAGCGGAGAATTTATTAATAAACATTCTAATCTAAACGTCCTGGTGGTCTTAAAAAATGCTGACTTGGATAATTTAGCAAGGGCTTCAGGGCTGATCAATAAACGAAGGTTTAGATTAATCCATCCGTTGTTCCTTAGTGAAAGCTATATCCGGAGTTCAAACGACGTTTTTCCTATTGAATTCCTGGATATGAAAGAGAATTATACGGTTTTATCCGGAAGCGACGCGCTGAAGAATATTACTATTGATACCAGGAACTTAAGATTTCAATGCGAACAAGAGTTAAAGGCAAAAATTATCGCCTTAAAACAATGCTATCTAAGAAATAGTGAAAGCGCAGGACAGCTTTCCGCGTCATTATTGAAGGCCTTTACTTCAATCACGCACATATTAAGGAACGTCTTAAGGATAAAAGGCAGGCAGCCGCCTTATTTAAAACAGGATATCTTAAAAGACCTGGAGGCGGAATTCCAGATCGATAAGGCCGCCTGGGAAAAGATACTGGCGGCAAAAAATAAACAAGTAAAATTAAACGCTAAAGAGGCCAAGCGGTTATTCGTTAATTTCGTAAAAGACGTAGAAGAAATAACCAATTTTATAGATACGTTTTAATGCGTAAGATATGCTTCCTGCTTCTTTTCCAGTCCCTGACGCTGTTTGTTTACGCGGCGGATATTCCTTCACCTCAGGGCAGGATAAATGACTTTGCGGGCGTTATCAGCCCTGAGTATAAAGAAAAGCTGGCCTCTTTGATCGATGAGTTAGAGCAAAAGACTACCGCTGAGATAGCGGTGGTAACTACGTATTCAATCTCTCCATACGGAGAAACCGAATACGCCAGAATGCTCTTTGATAGCTGGAAACCGGGTAAGAAGGGTAAGGATAACGGCGTCTTAGTGCTTTTAGCCGTTAAAGAAAGGCGTTGGCGTATTGAAACCGGCTATGGCTTAGAAGGTATCCTGCCTGACGGACTTTGCGGTGAAATCGGCAGAAATTATATGGTGCCTGATTTTAAGGAAAGTAAATACGGACAGGGGTTATACCGGGGGGTACTTAAGATCTCTCAAGTTATAGCCAGAGATGCCAACGTTAGTTTAACAGCGTTAGAGGGATTTAAAGAAACGCCGGCAGAAAACGAGACGGCTAAAAATTCCATACTCCCCATAATTTTCTTCTTATTCGCGATAGGTTTGCCGGTTTTAGTATCAAGCATACAAAGAAAGGACGGGCGCCATTACCGTGACGGTTGGGGTTACTATGGGGGGACCTACGGAGGCGGGGGAGGATTTGGCGGCGGCGGTTTCGGAGGCGGGGGTTTTGGCGGAGGAGGGGGTGGAGGCGGCGGAGCGGGCGGGGGATTCTAAACAGGAGGAACAATGAAGAAATTCTTAGTAATATCTGCGGTAGTAATATTATTAGTAATCATATCTTTTACTTTGACCTATAACGGGATAGTCGCAAAGAATGAAACTATCACTGCTAAATGGGCACAGGTAGATAACCAGTTACAAAGGCGCAATGATCTGATACCTAACCTGGTTAATACCGTAAAAGGCTACGCGGCTCACGAGAAGAACCTGCTTGAAGATATTGTCAACGCGCGTTCGCAATGGGCAAAGGCCGGTAACGTAGAAGAAAAAGTAAAAGCTGCCTCAAGCACTGACGCGGCATTAGCGCGGCTTCTTTTAGTAGTAGAGAATTATCCTAATCTAAAAGCTGACCAGACATTCTTGAAACTCTCGGATGAGTTAGCGGGTACAGAAAACCGCATAGCAGTAGAAAGGATGCGTTATAATGAGGCGGTCAGGGAGTATAATATTACGGTAAGGAGTTTTCCCGGTAATATTGTTGCCGGTATGTTTGGATATAAAACTGCCACGGAATATTTCAAGGCGGAAGAAAAGGCTAAAACAGTTCCAGAGGTAAAATTCTAAATACTTTATGAAATATATAGTCTTAGTTGGCGATGGAATGGCGGATTACCCCATAAAAGAGTTAAGTGATCGCACGCCTCTAGAGGCTGGCCGGACTCCAAATATGGATTTTATCGCTAAACATGGCATACTGGGCCGCGTAAGGACAATACCCAAAGGAATGAGCCCTGCCTCAGACGTTGCCAATATTTCTATTCTTGGTTATGATCCGCAGCAGTTTTATACCGGCAGGGGCCCCCTAGAGGCGGCAAATTTAGGCATAGACCTGAAGGAAAATGAGGTCGCTTTCCGCTGTAACTTGGTTACGGCTTCCGGAGATACTCTCGTAGATTATAGCGCGGGCCATATAAGCTCGAAAGAAGCCGAGATCCTGATAAGGTTTATTGATAAAAGCCTGGGTACGGACTGGATCAAATTCTTCCCGGGGGTCAGCTACCGGCATTTAATGTTGATAAAAAAAGAACAGGACCATCGTCTTGACGGTTTAAAATGTAAACCGCCCCATGATATCACCGGACAAAGTATATCCGCTAACCTGCCTGAGGGAGACGGCGCCGGGGCCATAATAAAACTGATGGAGGAGTCGCGCAAGGTCTTGGAAAATCATGAAATAAACCTGGTAAGAATAGACCTGAAAGAAAATCCGGCAAATATGATCTGGCTGTGGGGGCAGGGAAAGAAACCGGTTATGCCTAAATTCAAGGAGAAATACGGCCTGAAAGGCAGCGTCATATCGGCGGTTGACTTAATAAAAGGCTTGGGCAGGATCCTCGGCCTGGAAGTAATAAACGTTCCGGGGGCAACCGGATATTATGATACCGATTACGAAGGCAAGGCCAGGGCGGCGTTAAAATCGCTTGAAGACAAAGATTTCGTATTCGTGCACGTAGAAGCCCCTGATGAAGCCGGCCATAACGGAGACCTTAGGGAGAAAATATCCGCGATAGAAAGATTTGACCAATTGGTCGTAGGCACGATATTAAATGCTTTTAAACGAAAGAAGAATTTCCGGATACTGGTTTTACCGGATCACGCCACGCCTGTTTCGGTTAAAACACACACGGCTGAACCGGTACTTTTCGGGATGTTCGGCAAGGATATCATAGCAAAAGGCTTTTTAAACTACAGCGAGAAAGAGGCGGAGAAATCCAGCCTTTGTTTTGAAAAGGGTCCTGAATTAATGGGGTATTTTATTAATACCTCTAACGGTTAAATTAATCTGTAAGGAGAAATATATGCGTAAGGGGTTGGTCGTCCAGAAATTCGGCGGTTCATCAGTAGCTAACGTAGAACGTATAAAAAACGTGGCAAAAAGAGTAGTCAGCTATAAAAAGAAAGGTTATGACCTGGTAGTGGTGGTTTCCGCGCTGGGAGACACTACCGATGAATTAATTAAACTGGCGAATGGAATAAATCCCTTGCCGTCTGAACGCGAAATGGATATGTTGTTATCTACGGGAGAGCAGGTTTCCGTGGCATTGCTTGCCATGGCAATACAAAAGATGGGGTTTGAAGCCATATCTTTTACGGGTGCCCAGGTAGGGATCATTACCGACGCAAGCCATACCCGCGCCCGCATCATCAAAATAAACGCCGATAAAATAAAAGAAGAGCTGGATAAAGGCAGGATCGTTATTGTAGCCGGATTCCAGGGTGTAACATTAAAGCAGGATATTACTACTTTAGGCCGCGGCGGCTCAGACCTGACCGCGGTAGCCTTGGCCAAAGAGCTATCCGCCAAAGAATGCGAAATATATACCGATGTGGAAGGCATCTATACTGCTGATCCCCGCATAGAACCCAGGGCCAAAAAGATTAAAGAGATCACTTATGACGAAATGCTGGAGATGGCTTCACTAGGGGCGCAGGTCATGCAGGCGCGCTCCATTGAAGTAGCGAAAAAATTTAACGTGCCTGTGTATGTGCGCTCATCATTTTCCGATAAGCCGGGAACCCTGATCATCAAGGAGGTCAAAAGAATGGAAGACGTGGTTGTAAGTGCCGTAACTTTAAATAGGAGTGAAGCTAAAATTACGATTTGTGATGTTCCTGACCGCCCGGGAGTCGCGGCAACCATATTCCAGGAGCTGGCCGGCGCCGGTATAAATATTGATATGATCGTGCAAAACGTAAGCCATCTACGCCAGACGGATATATCATTTACCGTGGCTAAATCAGAGGCCTTAAAAACAACAAGGCTTACTAAGAAGGTCGCTACGCGCATCAAAGCAGGAGAAGTGCTGGAAGACGGGGATATAGCGCGTATTTCCGTAGTCGGTGTAGGCATGAGGGCCCATTCAGGGGTCGCGGCCACCATGTTTGGCACCCTTGCTAAAAACAAGATCAATATTGAAATGATCTCCACTTCTGATATAAGCATATCCTGTATCATAAAGAATAAGTACGTGGAAGCGGCAGTAAAGGCATTACATGAAAAATTCGGCTTGGGAAAATAAACAGGGAGGATTATATGCCTAAAACCAACTCCCCTATTTCCAGCGGGGTAAAATTATACGATACGACTCTGCGTGACGGCGCGCAAGGGGAAGGTATATCTTATTCTGTTACGGATAAGATCCGGATCGCCCGGGAATTAGACGCGCTGGGCATACATTATATCGAGGGAGGCTGGCCAGGCTCTAATCCCAAAGACATGGAATTTTATTTAAAGATGGCCAGAAAGCCGCTTAAAAACAGCCAGCTCGTTGGTTTTAGTATGACCCGCCGGCCTCATACTAAAGCCGCGCAAGACAGCAATATGAAAGCCCTCATAGAATCTAAAGTAGGGACTGTAGCTATTGTGGGAAAAACCTGGGATATGCACGTTAAGGACGTCTTAAAAACAACTCTTGATGAAAACCTTAACATGATCAAGGATACCATAGGCTTCCTGGTTTCTAAAGGCCTTACGGTATTTTATGATGCCGAGCATTTCTTTGACGCTTATAACGCGAATAAAGAATACAGTTTAAAATGTTTATTAGCCGCTTGCAAAGCCGGCGCTAAAGCTATAGTCTTATGCGATACTAACGGCGGGACGCTTACTTCAGAGGTCACCAGCGTCATTAAAAAGATCCGGCCGCGGATAAATGCCTGCTTAGGTATCCATTGCCATAACGATGCGGGCCTGGCTGTAGCAAATACTATTGCCGCGGTTGAAGCGGGAGCGGGCATGGTCCAGGGTACGATCAACGGTTATGGCGAACGCTGCGGCAATGCCGATCTAATTCCAACCATTGCCAATCTTAAATTAAAAATGGGTATAGATTGTATCAGCGATGAGCGGTTAAAAGAATTAACCAGCGTATCTCATTTTATCAGCGAAATAAGCAATATGAAGCAGAAAGACGACCAGCCTTACACAGGCTTATCCAGTTTCGCGCATAAAGGCGGAATGCACATTAACGCCGTAATGAAGAATTCTAAATCGTACGAACATATCAATCCAGAGCTTGTAGGGAACCGCCGCAGGGTCCTGGTCTCCGAATTAGCCGGGAAGACCGGAATATTAAGCCGCGCCAAAGACCTGGAATTAGATTTGAGCAGGGATAATCCTAAAACAAAAAAGATCTTAAAGCTTATACAGGCGCTTGAACATAAAGGATACCATTTCGAAGCGGCAGAAGCATCTTTTGAGCTGCTCATGAAAAAAGCGTTAAAGAAATATGATAGATTTTTTGAACTAGAGGGTTTCCGCGTGGTGATAGAGAAGCAATCAAACCGGGAAATAACCTCAGAGGCGATCATTAAGCTAAAGGTGAAAGGGGTTAAAGAACATACTGCCGCCGAGGGCGATGGCCCGGTTAACGCTTTGGATAATGCCTTGCGCAAAGCATTAAAGGATTTTTATCCCGCGTTAACCAAGATGCACCTTTCGGATTTTAAAGTGCGCGTGCTGGATGAGAAAACCGGCACTGCCGCCAGAGTGCGCGTGCTTATTCAGTCCCAGGATGAAACAGATACCTGGAATACTATCGGAGTTTCAGGGAACATCATTGAAGCCAGTTGGCAGGCCTTGGTAGACAGCGTAGAGTACAAACTGTTAAAAGACCAAAGCAGGCAGCCGCGGTTATAAATTAAATGGATATTCCATCCCGCTATAATCCCAAAGACACAGAAGATAAGTGGTATAAGATCTGGGAAGAAAAGGATCTTTTCTCCGCGAAGCCCGATCCTGCCAAGAAACCCTTCTCTATAGTTATGCCTCCCCCGAATGTAACCGGGATATTACATATGGGCCATGCCTTAAACAACACTATTCAGGATATACTTATCCGTTATCACCGCATGAAAGGCGAAAGATCCCTTTGGATGCCGGGAACTGACCATGCCGGTATTGCCACGCAAAACGTAGTAGAAAGATCAATTGCCAAGGGAGGGCTTAAACGCCAGGATTTAGGCAGAGATAAATTTATCAAGAAGGTATGGGAATGGAAAGAACAATACGGCTCGACTATTACGCGCCAATTAAGAAAGTTGGGCGCTTCCTGTGACTGGGCAAGGGCCCGGTTTACCATGGACGAAGAATATTCCCGGGCGGTGATTGAAGTATTTGTAAGGCTTTACGAGAAAGATCTAATATATAGAGGTAATTATATTATTAACTGGTGCCCGCGCTGTCAAACCGCCCTTTCAGATGAAGAAGCTCCTCATCATGAAATACAGGGCAATTTGTATTATTTAAAGTATCCGCTTAAGCCGGGGCAGTTTCCTATGGGAACAGCTCCTGAATTTATAGTAGTCGCTACTACCCGCCCCGAAACAATGCTGGGTGACACCGCTGTAGCGGTCAATCCTAAAGATAAACGTTATAAAAAGCTTGTCGGTAAAATCCTGATTTTGCCTTTAGTTAATAAAGAAATAAAAATAATCGCGGATAGTATGGTGGATATGGAATTCGGCACCGGCGCGGTCAAGGTAACTCCCGCTCACGACCCCAATGATTACGCCTTAGGCAAGAAACACGGCTTGGAGTTTGTAAATGTGCTGGACCCCCGCGGAGGCATGAATGAGAACGCCGGCAATTACAAAGGCCTGGACAGATTTGAGGCAAGAAAAGTTATCCTAGAGAACCTGGAAGGCAAGGGCCTGCTTGAGAAAATAGAACCTCATACCTTATCCGCCGGACATTGTTACCGCTGCCACACTATAATTGAACCGTATTTTTCAGAACAATGGTTTGTAAAGATGCAGCCGCTGGCAAAACCGGCAATAGAAGCGGTCAAAAAAGGAAAGATCAAATTTTTCCCCAAACGCTGGACTAAAGTTTATCTTAATTGGATGGATAATATCCAGGATTGGTGTATATCCAGGCAGATCTGGTGGGGCCATCGCCTGCCTGTCTACTACTGTAAAGATTGTTGTAATCAGGGCAAGAAAGGTATAATTGTATCCCGCCTGAAGCCTGAAAAATGCCCGGATTGCGGTTCAGCGGATATCTATCAGGACGCGGATGTCCTGGATACCTGGTTTTCAAGCTGGCTATGGCCTTTTGCCGCGTTTTACTGGCCAGAGGGACTGTCCCTGAAGGCCTGCCTGCCGGCAGGCAGGGGAGCTGCCCCTAAAGAAGATTTGAAATATTTTTATCCTACCTCGGTCTTAGTGACCGCGCCGGAGATCATTTTCTTTTGGGTCGCGCGCATGATCATGGCTGGCATGGAATTTATGAAAGACATCCCCTTTAAGGATGTTTATATCCATGGTACAGTGCGCGATATTGAAGGCAAAAAGATGTCCAAATCTTTAGGCAATGTTATTGACCCTCTGGACATCATAAATGAATACGGCGTAGACGCGCTGCGCTTCAGCCTTATTTCCATAACCGCCCAGGGCCAGGACATATTCTTATCCAAAGAAAGATTCGAGCAGGGAAGGAATTTTGCCAATAAGATCTGGAATGCCTCCAGGTTTATCTTGATGAATCTGGACCAGGGGCTTTCTCTAGAGGAGGCTGTCCCTAAGGAGAATTCAAACATTATTAATCGCTGGATCTTAAGCCGGCTCCACTCAACCTTAAAAGAAGTAAGTAAGGATCTGGATACCTATAAATTTAATGAAGCGGCGAATACACTCTACGGGTTTTTCTGGCATGAATTTTGCGACTGGTACCTGGAAATAATTAAACCGGATATAAAAAATAGGGAAAACCAGGCCGTTATGTATACTGTCCTGGAAGAATGCCTAAAACTGCTGCATCCTTTTATGCCTTTTGTCACTGAAGAAATCTGGCAGAGGATACGTGAGCAGGGAACAGCCCCTGCCGGGGATAGTATCATGATCCAGCCCTGGCCCCATATACAGGCGCGGATGATTGATAAAAAACTGGAAAAACACACGCAATGCCTGTTTGATGTGATCACGCAGATAAGGAACCTGCGCGGTTCAATAGAGATCAAACCGGAACAAGCAGTTAAAGTCTCTATCTATGCGCATTCTAAGGCCAAACATAGCCTGCTTAAGGATAACGCGCGGATAATTGATAACCTTGCCAGGTTGGAAAGCCTGGAATTCCTTGTTTCCAGCCAGAGGCCCGGGGCTACTATCAGCGCCATAGCAGAAGATATAGATATATACCTGCATTTTACAGGCCTGCTTGATCTTGCCGGGGAACAACATAAGATAGAAGAAAAAATAAGTAACACAGAAAAAATTATTAGATCTAAGGGGCCCCGGATGGAAAATGCCGAGTTTATCAAAAAGGCGCCAAAAGAGATCATTGATAAAGAAAAGGAAAGCCTGGTTAAGCTAAACGCTGAGTTGGCCCGCCTTAGAAAGATGGCAGATGAATTACGTTAAAAAAACACAATTAGAAAAGATTGTAAAAAGCGCCCTTAGAGAAGATACCGGCAAGAAGGACATTACCACTGAATTGATCATCCCGGAAAATAAATCTGTAAAAGCCGTCCTTCTGGCAAAAGAAGATTGCCTGATCTGCGGCTTAGAAGTGGCTTTGCTTGTATTCAAGGCGCAGGACAAAAACATTAAATTTAAACCCCTGGTCCAGGAAGGCAGCCTTATAAAAAAGGGTAAGATCATCGCTTATGTTTCCGGAAAAGCTAAAAACATACTAGCCGCGGAAAGAGTGGCGTTAAATTTCTTAAGCCTGCTTTCCGGTATCGCCACCACTACCAGAAAATACGTAAAGGCGGTTAAGCCGTTTGAGGTAAAGATCCTGGACACACGCAAAACTATTCCCGGTTTAAGGCTCTTAGAGAAATACGCGGTAAGGACCGGCGGAGGGTTTAATCACAGGTTAAGCCTGGATGAAATGGTGCTTGTCAAAGATAATCATCTAAAAGTAATAGGGGGCCTTAAGAAACTGCCTAAAACAAAAACAAGCTATAAAGTAGAGATAGAAGTAAAAAGCCTCAAGGAATTTAAAGGCGCGCTTGGGCTTAAGCCGGATATCATTATGCTGGATAATATGAATATCGAAACCATAAAGAAAGCGGCAAAGATCAGGGGCTGCCTGCCGCTTAAACTAGAAGTCTCAGGCGGCATTACTTTAAAGAATGTCAAAAGAGCTGCTTCCACCGGAGTAGATATGATCTCCATCGGAGCCTTAACCCATTCCGTAAATTCAGTTGATATGAGCCTGGAAATTTTATAATTTATGGAAAAGTTTAAACTGGTTTCGTCTTATGAGCCCTGCGGAGACCAGCCTAAAGCAATCAAGGAGCTGACTGAAACACTTTTCTCAGGCAACAGGTTCCAGACTCTTCTGGGGGTTACCGGAAGCGGAAAAACCTACACCCTTGCCAATGTTATCGCTAAATTAAACCTGCCGACTTTGGTGATCTCGCATAATAAAACTTTAGCCGCCCAGCTGTATTCAGAATTTAAAGAGTTTTTCCCGCATAACGCGGTGGAGTATTTTGTCAGCTACTACGATTATTACCAACCGGAAGCTTATATACCCTCAACAGATACTTATATAGAGAAAGATTCCGCCATCAATGACAGGCTGGACCGCTTAAGGCTTTCCGCGACGAGTTCGCTTATGTCGCGCAATGACTGCCTGATCGTCGCTTCCGTTTCCTGTATTTATAATCTCGGCAGCCCCCAGGATTACCGCGGGTCGCTGGTCCTTATTAAGAAGGCACAGAACGTTTCCCGCGATGAGTTGATCTCGAGTCTTATTCAGATACAATACGAAAGGAATGATCATGAATTTATACGCGGAAGGCTGCGGGTCAGAGGGGATGTGCTGGAGATCTTTCCTTCTTATCAGGAAAAAGGCTTACGCGTAGAATTTCTTGGCGATAAAATAGAACGGATCAGCGAGATAAATCCAGTATCGGGAGAAATCTTAAATACCCTGGAGAAAACAGCGGTATATCCGGCCAAGCATTTTACTGTTTCTCAAGATAAGATCGACGCGGCTATGGAATCTATAGAAAAGGAGTTGAAAGGCAGGGTTAAGGCCCTAACGAGTAAGAATAAGTTATTGGAAGCCCAAAGGCTCAATACGCGCACGCGTTATGATATGGAAATGTTAAAAGAAATCGGTTATTGCCACGGAATTGAGAATTATTCCCGGCATCTTTCCGGAAGGCCCTCCGGTTTCAGGCCCTATTGCCTGATTGATTATTTCCCGCGGGATTTCTTGACCATAATCGACGAGTCACACGTGACTATCCCCCAAATAAGGGGTATGTATGAAGGTGACCGCGCCAGAAAAGAGGTTTTAACAGAATATGGATTCAGGCTCCCGTCATGTCTGGATAACCGCCCCTTAAAGTTTGATGAATTCAATGAACTTATAAAACAGGCGGTCTATGTCTCGGCAACGCCTAATGAATACGAAATTAAGCAGAGCAAAAAGAAAATAATTGAGCAGATAATCAGGCCTACAGGGTTAGTTGACCCCCAGATAATCATTAAACCTACCACGGGACAGATAGAAGACCTCATAAAAGAAGTCAAAGAACGCGCCAAGAAAAATGAACGGGTTTTGGCGACCACCTTAACTAAACGCCTGGCAGAAGACCTAACAAGTTATTTACAGGAGAAGGGATTAAGGGTAAAATATCTACACTCTGAAATAAAGACCATCCAGCGTTCCAGCATCTTAAGGGCTTTAAGAAAAAGAGAGTTTGACTGCCTTATAGGGATAAACCTGTTAAGGGAAGGATTGGATCTGCCCGAAGTATCTTTAGTCGCGATACTTGATGCCGATAAAGAGGGGTTTTTACGTTCCGCTACTTCCTTGATCCAGGTTTCAGGCCGCGCGGCCCGTAATATAAACGGAACGGTAATTATGTACGCGGATACCGTAACCGGCTCAATGAAAAAAGCGATCACTGAAAGCAACCGCCGCAGAATAATGCAAATGGAGTTTAATAAAAATAATGGGATTACCCCGCGCTCTATTCAAAAGGCAATAAGGGAAGGGATAGAGGATTTGCAGGAATCAGAAGAATTCCTGGCTAACTTGACCGGGCAGGAGAAAGATGAATACGAATTAAACAAATATATTTCGGAATTAGAATACGAAATGGAATTAGCGGCAAGAAATTTACAATTTGAAAAGGCAGCGCTCATCAGAGACGAAATAAAAAAATTCAGGGACACCCAACTTGCCAAAGCTAAGCCTGCCTGCCGGCAGGCAGGGGTGTCCCCAGGAGTTAAGAAATGCTATTAGCTATAGACATAGGCAATACCAATATCAGCTTTGGGATATTCAAAGCTATGAGGATCATAAAAAAGTTTGAGATCCCCACAAAATACTACAGCTTAAAAAAACTAAAGAAAAAGCTGCTTAATGCCAATATAGATGATACTCTCATCTGCAGCGTTGTGCCTAAGGCCTCTAAGGCCCTAAAAAGAGACCTGGAAAAACTATTAGGTAAGCAGCCCCTTATTATAGGTAAGGATATAGAGGTGCCCATAAAGAACCTTTACCGTAAGCCCGAACAGGTTGGGCAGGACCGGCTGGTCAATGCCTACGCGGGAGTCCTGCTTTATAAAACCCCTTTAATTATTATCGATTTTGGCACTGCCGTAACTTTTGATGTTATATCCAAGAATAAAGAATACCTGGGGGGCATGATCTTGCCGGGCCTTAAGGCCTCATTAGAGGCGCTCGCGGAGAAGACCGCGTTATTGCCCAAGATAAAATTAAACAAGCCTAAGGAGTTTATCGGCAGGGATACACAAAGCAGCATGCTTAGCGGTATAATTTATGGCTTTTCCGCCTTAACTGATGAACTGATCAAACAGATAAAGAAAAAAATAGGCAGGAATACGCTGGCTATCGGCACCGGCGGCAATATCAGCCTGATTGGAAGGCACTGCAAAAGACTCGACGGGATAAACGCGGATTTAACGCTTACAGGTTTGAGCTTAATCTACGAATCGCAGAGACTCTGCCGGTAAGGATTCCTGAAGCATCCCGCGCAGTTACTTTCTATGTTCAGGATGCGCTTCGATTAAAAAACTTCTTGACAAGATTTTTTTTTGAATTATAATTAGCACTCTGAAAAAGAGAGTGCTAATTTAGTTCATACTAACAAAAGGGAGGCAGGAAGAATGGATATCAAACCATTAGGTGACCGTGTGGTTGTCAAGCCTTTAGAGGCGGAATCAAAGACAAAAGGTGGCATATTATTGCCGGATACAGCTAAAGAGAAACCCCAGGAGGGTAAGGTTGTTGCCGTAGGTAAAGGCAAGGTTTTAGAAAATGGCTCTGTGCAGCAGCCAGAAGTAAAAATAGGCGACAAGGTATTATACGGGAAATATTCTGGCAACGAAATTACGACCAAGGAAGGCGAAGAGCTGTTGATTATGCGCGAAGAAGATATCTTGGCAATAATTAAGTAATAACACAGGTAACTAGTAAATTAAGAGTTTATTAAAAGGAGGAAGTATGGCAAAGCAATTGTTATTCAGGGATGAAGGCCGCAGGAAGATCTTAAGCGGTGTTGAGCAGTTAGCCGCGGCGGTCAAGGTAACATTAGGGCCCAAGGGCCGCAATGTGGTCATTGACAAGAAGTTCGGGTCGCCTACCATAACCAAAGACGGCGTTACAGTAGCTAAAGAAATAGACTTGGAAGATCCGTTTGAGAATATGGGCGCGCAGATGGTAAAAGAAGTCGCGGAAAAAACCTCTGACATAGCTGGTGACGGCACCACAACAGCGACAATTCTGGCAGAAGCAATTTACCGCGAAGGTTTAAAGAACGTGACCGCGGGATCAAACCCGATGGCTTTAAAACGGGGAATTGAAAAGGCCGTAGAGAAGGTAGTTGAAGAGTTAAAAAAACTTTCCAAGCCCATTAACTTGGCTGAGAAGAAAGAAGTAGCGCAAGTTGCCTGTATTGCCGCTAACGGCGATCATAATATAGGTGATTTGATCGCGGAAGCAATGACCAAGGTTGGTAAAGACGGAGTTATTACGGTTGAAGAGGCAAAATCAACGGCCACTACGCTTGAGTTGGTAGAAGGTATGCAGTTTGACCAGGGTTACCTCTCGCCTTACTTTGTTACTGACGCGGAGAGAATGGAAGTAATAATGGAAGATGCTTACATCCTTATCCATGAGAAGAAGATCTCTTCTTTAAAGGACCTATTGCCCTTATTGGAGAAGATCGCCCGCACCGGAAAACCACTTTTGATTTTAGCTGAAGAGGTTGAAGGCGAGGCGCTGGCGACATTAGTAGTTAACAAGATCCGCGGCACGCTCACAACCTGCGCTGTGAAAGCGCCCGGTTATGGAGATAGACGCAAGGCAATGCTTGAGGATATCGCGATCCTCACCGGAGGCAAAGCCATAACCGAAGATCTGGGTATTAAGCTGGAGAACGTGGATATCGAAGATCTAGGCCGCGCCAAAAGAGTAAAGATCGACAAAGAAAATACCACCATTGTCGAAGGCGCCGGCAAGAGCCAGGCCCTTAACGCGAGGATTGCCCAGATTAAGAAACAAGTTGATGATACCGATTCAGATTATGATAAAGAAAAGCTTCAGGAGCGCTTGGCAAAACTGGCAGGCGGCGTCGCGGTAATTAACGTAGGCGCGGCAACTGAAACCGAAATGAAAGAAAAGAAGGCTCGTGTTGAAGACGCGCTTCATGCGACTCGCGCCGCGGTCGAGGAAGGGATAATTCCCGGAGGCGGTGTGGGGTTATTGCGTACAATACCTGCATTAGATAAACTAAAGCTTGAGTCCGATGAGAAGATCGGAGTTGAGATCGTAAAGCGTTCCTTAGAGGAACCGATCAGGCAACTAGCTGATAATGCCGGATTAGAAGGCTCAGTGGTTGTGCAGCAAGTAAAGCAAGAAAAAACCAACGTAGGTTATGATGTAGCTCAAGACGCCTACGTGGATATGATTGCTGCCGGCGTAATTGATCCTACCAAGGTTACGCGTTCAGCTTTACAAAATGCCGCAAGCATTGCCGCATTACTGCTGACAACTGAGGCGCTCATTACAGATAAACCCGAGAAGGACTCACCTATGCCTATGCCTCCAGGTGGAATGGGAGGAATGGGTGGAATGGGAGGAATGGGCGGCGGGTATTAAGAACTAGCAGAAAATCGTAAGTCGTAAGCAAAGGGGCGGAGTGAATAACTTCGCCCCTTTTTTAATCCTGTTTTGGCTTAAAAAAACAATGAAAAAAACTTGACAAATAGATTTTATATGTTATATTTTTTTATAGTTAAGAAAACGCTTTCTAAAAGCTTTCGTAAAGTCTAAGAATCCAATTTTAAACCGCAGGTCACGGTTTTCTAAAAGGAGAACTGTGACTTTTTTTATTTATGACCAACAAAAGAAAGGGGAATATAAAAATGGCGCGTAAGATCTTTTCTCTTTTGATCAGCTTTTCTTTAATCTTCCAGCAGATAGGTTTTGCCAGTATGACGGCAGAACTTAACATAGCGGGGCACTTAAGCAAAATGTCCGGTGGATTTGTCCAGGACAGATTCAGGCCCGCGCATATCAGGTTCTTCTCCTACGACGCCCGGAATGATAATATTAAGGTAATGTTAGATAGGGGCGATGTCAAGGGCCTTAAGGGAGATAAGCTCAACGCGTCCACCCAGGAATTATTAAATTATTTTCTAGTAGGCATAAACCTCCCTAATGATAAGTTTTGGGTAAACCTGCGCCCGGATTCTGAAAATAACATTATAGATGACTACTTGGCCAGGACTGATGTAGGCAGGATCATGCTGGAAGCGGACCTGCAGCTAAAAAAAGATACCGCGCAATTTACTTCACCGGAAACCCTTGAAGGCAGGGAATACTGGAACAAGCTTTATAAGAAAGCTGAAGAGCTCTACGGTTACCAGGAAGTAAATATTCCTACCTTGACCCGTCCCTGGATAGTCCCTAATGAGATCATTGTCCGCGAGGCTAATGATAGCGCTTATATTTATAAAGCAACATTAAAGGTAATGCTGGAGCAGGATTTTCTTAAGGATTCAGCTGCCTATAGCTTTAAAGATGCCCGCGCCAAGGAACTTAACGAGTATTCTTCCCAGTTGATCCGCGAATTAATTATTCCTAAATTAACCAAAGAAGTAAATCTTTCCAAGCGTTACGCTGCTTTAAGGCAGGTGTATTATTCCATAATCCTTTCCCGCTGGTTTAAATCCCATTATGCCGGACAAACCGGACAATATGCCTCGCGTATTGATACCAGGGACCTTACCGGGCTTACTTCTGCTACTGTCTGGTCAAAAACTACTTATTTTGAGGCTTATAAAAAATCATTCGCGCAAGGTGAATATAATGTTAAAGAAACCATGCGCACTCCGACAGGACAGGTGATCAGGACATATTTTAGCGGCGGCATGAACCTTGGGGATACTCTGACAATCAACGGGCCAAGAACTAGCAGCCCTATTGTGCCCATGGATACTTTTATGGATACTTTTAGAAAAGCCGGGCTAGTCGCGCCAGATGGTATGGCCATAACTGCATCTTCGCCAGTAACAATTAATAAAAACTTTGAGTTACTAAGAAAAATTCCTGAGGCGACTAAGGCATTAGCAGATAGAGACCTAACCGGACAAAATGTTTTAATCAGGGTGAACATGAATGTTAAATCCAAAGACGGTGTAATTGATGATACTGCCAGGCTTGATGCGGTAGTTCGGATTGTAAGTTTTATTTTAAATAATGGCGGGACGCCGATACTTTACGGGCACAACGGCCGCTTGGATAAAAAGAAGGGCAAAGATGAACGCCAATCTCTGGAAGATGCGGCAAATTATATTCAAAAGCTCTTTCCGGATATTAAGGTGGTATTTCATAAAAACAGTGTACCTAAAGATACTGGTGTGGGATTACAGATAAATAAATCCGATATTGTGCCGGGAGCAATTAATATCTTAGAAAACGTGCGTTTTGCCGACGATTATGAAATAGGCGCGAAGAGAATGATATTTGCTAAATCCTTAATAGCTCTTTCCGATGGGATTTTTATTTTTGATGCTTTTGGAGATATAGGCTCAAGCGGAGCATCAGTAGAAACCGTTCCTTTTCTGGCAAAAGAAGTCTATACAGGTCCGGCAATGGTAGAAGAGTTTAATATTCTGGAAAGTATGCTGGGTGGTTTTGATGCCTTAATTTTCGGTGGAGCTAAACTTGAAAAAGCAGATCTCTTGGATCGTCTGGTTGCTGCAATGAAGAAAGCTGGCTTTGCCTTAATCGGCAGTGGACCGTCTCCGATGCTTAATACGGAAAAGAAAGATTTTCTTGATAAACTACGCGCAGGCGATCCGGAAAGAGTAATTATAGCTCTGGATTATAAAGATCAAACTAAATTTGATATAGGCCCAGAGACAATTGCTAAGTTCCTTGCAAAATTAGATACTCTTAAAGCAGGCCAAACAGTGGTTTATAACGGAACTATGGGATTTATGGAACATGATAGCGGCCAATATCAGGAAGGGACTAAGGCAGTAATGGAAAAACTTATTGAGCTTGCCCGGCGAGGAGTGCGCATTATCGTTATCGGTGGCGATGCCGGCAGCACAGCCAAGAAATACGGGCTGGATAGAGAAAAGAATGTGGTTACTTTTACCGGAGGAGGAGTGCCTCTTAATATTCTTGCTAATGAACCTTTAGTGGGATTAAAGGCTTTGGACCGCAGACAGCAACAATTGGAGCTTAAGAAATCAACTCCTGCGGATACTGAAATAAAATTTAATGTTGTAATAAACGGAGCTAGAGGGCGCATGGGGCTCTTATATCTTCATAGCCTGCTTTACGATGAAACATATTCCGATATGAGGATAGTCGCTCTAAACGGCGTTCCCTTGGAAGACCTGGATGATTTTATTAAAAAACTTTATTCTCCGGATAGCACATATGGTGTGTTATTTCCAGGCATAGATGTTAAAGTTATAGAAAAAAATACAGAAAAGAAATACGCGATTATTGAGATAAATAGCCAGAAAATCCTGGTATTAAACGACCGCAAAGATGCTATTCATTGGGATATGGTTGGTGAATTATTCGGAGAAAGTTATTTAACCCGCTTAGGAATAATTGAAACTTCCGGGCAGAACCTGGAATCCGAGAAATCCAGGAAAGTGCACCTTGCTAATGCTGGTGATGCTATAGTTGAATTTGGCGCGCCGCCAAAAGATGAAGGAACTCCCATAGTAGTTTTGAGTGTAACCGAGGAAAGCCTTGAAGCAGATGCCCAGGTTTTCTCAAATGCCTCATGTACTACTAATAGTATTGCGCCAGTGGCCAATAAATTGCATAAAGCTTTTGGCGTAAAAAGGGGCGTTGTTTTGACTGTCCATGCTGAAACCTCAGACCAGACCCCGTATGATACATTCAGAGGAGATGAGCCTGCCAGGGCGCGTCCGGGGCATAAGGTTCAATCGCCTGCTAAAACCGGAGCCGCTAAGCTCTTAGGTAAACTTATAGAAGGTATAGGCCCTAATGATGGCAAGGCAATCCGCGTGGGAACCTTAACCGGTTCAGTAGTTATATATACTGCTGAATTGGAAAAGGCTACTACCGCAGAAGAAGTAAAAAGTATATTTATTCAAGCCAACCAAGATAATCCGAGAATCTTCGGCATAGGACATAATTTATCATCTAAGAATATCGTTAAGGATCCGCATTCCACAATAGTGGACTTGGATTCTATCCAGGTATCCGAAGATGGTAAAACCATTAAAATAGCTACTTGGTATGATAATGAATGGGGATATGCCAAGCGCGGATTAGACACATTAAAATCAGCTTTAATTAAACAAAAGGAAGGAAAAAGGACAAAAGACTTCCAAGCTCCTACAAAGGCAGTCAAAGCAACAAAAGAAGTTAAAGTTACCCCTGCTTTTGAGCTTGAAGGATTAGCTAATGAAGGCGCTTTGCCTGTGTTTATCCCTGCTAAAAAATCAGCCACAGATAATGTTACTGATCTTTATTTAACTGGCATAAAAGAAAAGCAGGCGTCACGCTATGGACAGATTATTTTAAGAATGCTATTAGGTGACCCTAGCTTTAATATTAAAGCCATTATTGTTGACGGTATAGATAACGATACTTTTGATGCTTCAATGAAGGCCTTTGCGCAGAGTATAATTTACTCTACGGATTTAGGCAATCTGGAAGGCGTCAAAATCACCCCGGTACTTACTGATAAAGATGAAATGTATCTGGTTTTTCAGTCAGAATCCGTGAAGCGTGCGGTAAGGGTCCTACCAAGCCTGCCGGAGAGTTTGGATTCTAGCGCAAAGGTCCTTGATGTTACTAAAATAAACTATTCTTACTTAGAGATGATTACTGCGATAATAGGCTCTTTGGAGTCATTGGACGCAAAATTGCTGTCGGCGGTTATTTCTATGTCCACCAGGCCGGGAGGAGAACTCCTGGATTCTGGAAAGGGGACTTCAGTTCCAGCTAATATATTACCTGTAAAAATCAACGAACTCGATGAAAAGCGAATACCTTATCAGGCTTATCAGGTTCCGGTAAACAGCGGATCATACTTGTTTGCAACTTTCGCAATTAAAGGATTGATTGATAAAGATGCTGTCCATAAATTGCTAAAGAACATACCAGGCATAGAAACAGAGGATACCACCTCAAGTAATTTTGTGGCTAATCGCTCGAATATCATCCTGGATAAATCCCAGACTCTCATTATACCGGATAAAAAAGAAGAAGTTACGCTGGTAGGTTTATTCTTCCTTGTAAATGAAGAGCTCAACGCTGCAAATAAAACATTGGATAAATTGGCGATTTCTTCGTCATCGCCTGTTATCCTTAGACCTCAAGTTTTGCTTAACTTGCTTGATAAGGCCAAGGATAATCCAAGTTTTGCTAAAATAATAGCCGCAAGAGGCAAAGGGGACGGTATTTATCCCGATTCAATGTTTGGCCTGGATGAGAAAACGGTTCCTGTGATCGAGATAAGGACAGATTCCTTAGAACAGATGCGTATAATATTCAGAAAAGCAAAAGGTGAAAAAGCTATACTTAAGTTAGCTTTAAACGAAAAGGACTATACTGCTCAACCGTCGGTAGTCATAGCAACTGCCTATGTCGCGGCGATGCTGGAAGGATATAAAGGCCCTATATATTTTCCGATCAAAGCCGATGATTTTGGCATGGGAATTGTAATTAAATGGTTAAGAAGCCAGCCTAAAGGCACAGAGGCGCGCGTAATATATGAAGACCTCTTAAAATCGGCATTTAATAGAAGATTTGGTGAAACTATGCAAACTATGTCGGAAGATGATATTGACGAAAGTCGAGTTAAATTGGAAACAGAATTACTCAATAATATAGCTGATTTTAGAGACGATCTAGAAACAGTGCAAAAGCGCATATATGACTTACTTTCCAAAGAGCATAAAGCTATTGGAAATGAGATCGAACAAACCTTCATTAACTTAGAAACAGAGACCGCCACCAGCTCGCCGATCAGTGATAAAGGTGGTATTGATTTCCGGGCTAATGCTATGGCGATCAAATACGAACCGATGGGTAATTTTGCCAGCCTGAACCTGAATCTTCCAGTTTTAAACAAAGCGGAATTAGCCGGTTTTGATATTGATACCGAGCTTTCCGATATGGAGCGAATGGTAGAAGGCCAAATAGTCCCTTCCGGCGAAAGGCTAAAAGAAGCCCTGGCTGCCTGTTCGCAAAAGGGACAGATGGAGACTAACAGAGAGCGCTTGATGGTCTTACTGGTAAAAATAGGGATATTGGAAGAGGTCCAGTGCTGCCTGCAAGAGGCAAGCAATGAATATAAAGAAGCGCTGGTGCTCACAGATTCCTTAACTTAAATAAAAAATAACAGTTTGATCATAAAAACCCCGAGGCGCGAACCTCGGGGTTTTTATTTCTTAAATAACCAGCTAAAAGATAATTATTGACAAGGGATTAAAGCTGTTGTAAAATTAAAATCTAACCTTTCTCAAAAATCTTTATAACGGCTGTAGAATTACATAACCCATTAAGGTATAATACGTTATATAAAGGAGTAAAGAAATGGCAGAGTGGATAGGTATAGGCAGGCGTTCCCGCAGGTGCTACGGGTTTGATGAGATCGCGCTTGTGCCGGGCGCGCAGACTATAAATCCTAAAGAAGTAGATACTACCTTCCAGATCGCGGGCAAGAAATTCAAGATTCCTATATTAGCCGCGGCTATGGACGGGGTAGTGGATGTAAAATTCGCGGTAGAGATGTCCAGGTTGGGGGGTATCGCGGTATTAAATTTAGACGGTGTGCAAACCCGCTACGAAAACCCGGATACGGTCTTAGAGCAGATCGCCAAAGCCTCGCCCCAGAAAGCCACAGCGTTAACCCAGTCGGTATACACTAAACCCGTAAAAGAGAACTTGATCGCGAAAAGGGTTGCTGAGATCAAAAAGAAAAAAGGCACGGCAGTAGTAAGCTGTATTCCTGCCCATGCCGAAAGGTTTGCCAAAATAGCGGTTGCCAGCGGCGCCGATATAGTAGTCGTGCAATCCACGGTAACTACCACCAGGCACATCTCCAAAGAATACAAAAGTTTAGATATAGCTAAATTCTGTAAATCAATAAAGATCCCCGTGATCATCGGCAATTGCGTAACCTATGAGACAACGGTAGAACTCATGGAAACAGGGGCAGCCGGACTATTGATCGGCGTCGGCCCGGGAGCTGCCTGTACCACGCGGGGCGTATTAGGCATTGGAGTGCCACAGGTAACCGCTACGGTAGACGCGGCAGCGGCGCGTGACTTTTATTATAAAAGGACAGGCAAATATGTGCCTATAATTACCGACGGGGGCATGAACCGCGGCGGCGATATCTGTAAGGCGTTTGCCTGCGGGGCGGACGCGGTAATGATCGGCTCAAGTTTCGCGCGCGCTATAGAATCTCCGGGAAGAGGATACCATTGGGGCATGGCTACTTCACATGTAAATCTTCCGCGCGGCACGCGCATATATGTAGGCACCACCGGCAGCTTAAAAGAGATCCTTTTTGGCCCGGCTAAGGTTGACGATGGATCGCAAAACCTGATGGGCGCTTTAGAGACCTCGCTGGGTTCTCTGGGCGCGTCTAATTTAAAAGAAATGCATAACGTAGAGATCATCATAGCGCCTTCCATACAGACAGAAGGAAAAATATTTCAGGCTGATCAAAGAGTGGGGATGGGAAAATGAGCAGGCAAGCTATAATTATATTAGATTTTGGTTCTCAATATACGCAGTTGATCGCCCGCAGAGTCAGGGAAAATAAGATTTTCTCTATTATTGTCCCTTACAATACTCCGGCAAAAGAAATCGCCAAGCTTTCGCCAAAAGGATTAATACTCTCCGGAGGGCCGGCTTCAGTAACGCAAAAGAAGAGCCCCTGCCCTGATCCGGGGATATTCAAGTTAGGTGTTCCCATACTGGGCATTTGCTATGGTATGCAGGTTATCACCGAAATGCTGGGCGGCAAAGTCAAGCACACCAAAGAACGCGAATACGGGAAAGCAGAGTTATTTATTAACGATACCCGTGATCTATTCAGCCATCTCCCCGGTAACTTTACCTGCTGGGCCAGCCATGGCGATTACGTCACAAAATTACCACCCGGTTTTTCAGTCAGCGCTTACACCTTAAATACGCCCCATGCCGCTATTGCCAATAAAAACAGAAAAATTTACGGGGTCCAGTTCCATCCCGAAGTAACGCATACTGAAAAAGGAAGCCAGATCTTAAGCAATTTCCTGTTTAAAACCTGCAGCTGCCTCGGCCGGTGGACAATGCAGTCGTTTGTTAAGGAATCCATAGATAATATAAAGAAAACCGTAGGCCGCGACAAGGTAGTGCTGGGTTTAAGCGGCGGGGTAGATTCTTCCGTGGCAGCGTTACTGATCCATAAAGCCATAAACAGGAACTTAAGGTGTATCTTTATTGATAACGGGCTCCTGCGTAAAGATGAACCGCAGCAGATCAAAAAGATATTCCGCAATATGTACCACCTGAATTTAGATTACGTTGACAGGAGCAAAAGGTTTCTGCTGCGTTTAAAAGGCATAACCGATCCCGAAGAGAAAAGAAAGATCATCGGAGACGAGTTCGTTAAGGTTTTTGAGGAAGAAGCGGACAAGGTAAAAGGGGTAAAATACCTGGCACAGGGGACACTCTATCCGGATGTAATTGAATCCATATCCCCCACCGGAGCTCCCAGCAGCCGCATAAAAAGCCATCATAATGTAGGCGGGCTCCCGGCGCACATGAAATTAAAGCTTCTTGAGCCTCTGCGTGAATTATTTAAAGATGAGGTGCGCCAGATAGCCAAAGTACTTAATCTGCCCGAGCAAATAGTCTATCGCCAGCCTTTCCCCGGCCCGGGATTAGCCATAAGGATCATCGGAGAGATCACCCCCGAACGGCTGGAATTATTAAGAGAAGTTGACCGCCGAGTGATCGAAGAGATCCGGAACGCCAATCTTTATGAACAAGTCTGGCAGTCGTTTGCCATACTCTTGCCTATAAAAAGCGTAGGTGTCATGGGAGATGAACGCACTTACGAGAATGTGGCAAGCCTGCGCTGCGTGTCAAGCTTAGACGGAATGACCGCGGACTGGGTAAAACTGCCTTATGAAATCCTGGAAAAGATTTCCAACCGCATTATCAATGAAGTCAAAGGCGTCAACCGCGTTGTCTACGATATAAGTTCAAAACCCCCGGCAACTATTGAATGGGAATAAATTTAGTTAATGCCGCACTCCGATTTCATCCATTTACACTTACACACCCAATACAGCCTTCTTGACGGCGCTTGCCGCATACCCGAAATCCTGGATCTCGCCAAGCAATACAAGATGGATTCACTCGCTATTACCGATCACGGTAACATGTTCGGAGCGATAGATTTCTATTTAGAAGCCCAAAAGGCGGGAATAAAACCCATCATCGGCTGCGAAGTTTACGTTGCCAGAGGCAGCCGCTTAGATAAATCGTCCGGGGGCATCGAAGAGGCGGCAAACCATTTGATACTTTTAGCCAGGGATGAAACAGGCTACCATAATTTAATGAAACTGGTATCCATAGGCTACCTGGAAGGTTTTTATTACCGCCCGCGCGTGGATAAAGAAATGCTCGCCCAGTTCTCCGAAGGCTTTATCGGATTAAGCGCCTGTTTAAAAGGAGAGATCCCTTCATTATTGCAGCAAAAACGCTTTAACGACGCCCTAAAAGCCGCGGACACCTACCTGAATATCTTCGGTAAAGGCAACTTCTATTTAGAGATCCAGGGAAATTCCATTCCTGAGCAGAAAATAGTCAACGCCGGATTAATAAAAATATCCAAAGAATTGAATATCCCGCTGGTGGCGACTAATGACGTGCATTACCTTTCCCGCGACAGGGCCGCAAGCCACGAAGCCCTGCTTTGTATCCAGACCCAGACTACCTTGGATGACCCCAACCGGATGCGTTTTCAAACGGATGAATTCTATTTCACCTCTCCGGAGGAAATGAAAGAATTTTTTAAAGACACTCCCGAGGCAGTTACGAACACTGTTGAAATAGCCCGTCGCTGTAACCTGGAATTAGATTTCTCCAAGATCCACCTTCCTAAATACGATCCGCCCAAAGATCAAACTAAAGAAGAATTCCTGATGCGGCTTTGCGAAGAAGGCTTGAAAGAAAGATACGCATCCATAACCCCTGCCATAACCGGGCGCCTGGAGCACGAATTAAAGATCATTAAAAGCACCGGCTTTGTCAGCTATTTTCTGATCGTCTGGGACTTTATCCATTACGCCAAGACTCAAGGGATACCCGTAGGGCCTGGCCGAGGCTCAGCCGCAGGAAGCATAGTAAGTTATCTATTAGGAATTACCGACATAGACCCTTTAAAATACGGGCTGTTATTTGAAAGGTTCCTTAACCCTGAACGCTTGAGCCTGCCTGATATTGATATTGATTTCTGTTATGAAAGACGGCAAGAAGTAATTGATTATGTGGCTAAGAAATACGGCCAGGAAAACGTTGCCCAGATCATTACCTTTGGGACAATGCAGGCGCGGGCGGTATTAAGAGACGTGGGCAGGGTCATGGGAATAAGCTATGCCGACGTTGACCGCATCGCCAAAATGATACCTCCTGAACTCGATATAACCTTAAAGAAGGCCTTAGAGAGCGAAACAGAATTAAAAAATATGTACAAGAACGACCCTGAAATAACTAAATTGATCAATACAGCCATGTCGCTGGAAGGCCTTAACCGCCATGCCTCAGTGCACGCCGCCGGCGTAGTTATCGCGGATAGGCCGCTGAATAACTATATGCCTCTATTTAAGACAGGTGACGATCAAATAACCTCAGGCTACAGTATGGGGGTCCTGGAAAAGATCGGGCTGTTAAAAGTAGATTTCCTGGGTTTAAGGACCCTTACAGTTATCAATGAGGCTGTAAAATTGGTTAAACAGACGCGGGGTATAGAGGTCGATATTGAAAAACTGCCTCTTGATGACGCCCCGACTTACAAGCTCTTATCAGGGGCCCACACAATAGGCATCTTTCAAGTTGAAAGTTCAGGCATGAGGGACCTGCTAAGGAAACTGGAGCCGAGCTGTTTTGAAGATCTGATCGCGCTCCTGGCTTTATACCGGCCCGGCCCCATAGGCTCAGGGATGTTAGATGACTTTATGAAACGCAAACACAAACTGGTACCCATTAAATATGAACATCCTAAGCTGGAGCCGATCTTAAAAGAGACCTACGGAATAATGGTGTATCAGGAGCAGATCATGCAGATAGCTTCAAGCCTTGCGGGCTTTAGCCTGGCCCAGGCGGATATTTTACGTAAGGCGATGGGCAAGAAAATCCCCGAAGTCATGGAAAAACAAAGAAAAAATTTTCTCACAGGCTGCATTAAAAATGAGATCAAGGAATCAGTCGCCAACAGGATATTCGATCTGATCGAATATTTCTCCGGATATGGATTCAATAAATCCCATTCCACCGCCTACGCGCTGATCTCTTACCGCACCGCCTACTTAAAGGCGAATTTCCCCGTAGAATTCATGACCGCGCTGCTTACGTCTGAACGCGACAATATTGATAAAATAGTAGAATACGTCAATGAAGCCGGACGCATGGGGCAAAAAGTGCTGCCTCCGGATATAAATGAGAGCGAGGGCCTGTTTAAAGTCGTAGACAAGAATACTATCAGGTTCGGCTTACTGGCTGTCAAAAACGTAGGGACGGGGGCCGCGGAGTCAATAGTCGCGGCAAGAAAAAATAAAAAGTTCGCCTCATTAGAAGACCTGACCAGCCGCATAGACCTTCGGCTGGCTAATAAAAAAGTACTGGAGAGCCTGATAAAATGCGGGGCGCTGGATTATTTTAATATGCCCCGCGCGCAGATGACGGCTTCCCTGGATATGATCTTAGAGTCCGCGTCCCGCTCGCAAAAAGAAAAAGCCAAGGGGCAGTTTTCTTTTTTTGACCAGGCTTTTAAGAGTACCGCGAATAACTTGCCCTCGGTAAGAGAATGGCCTGAACCCCAATTGCTTAGTTTTGAAAAAGAGATGCTCGGTTTCTATGTCAGCGGCCATCCCCTGGCGCGTTACGCCAAACAACTAAGGCTTTTTGCCTCAGCCTCCACCAGCAGCTTAACACAGCATAAAGACCAGGATGAAATAAAGATAGTCGGGCTGATCGCCAAAATCAAACAGACCACTACCCGCGCTAAGCAAGAGAAGATGGCGATCTTAAAATTAGAGGACTTAGAGGGAGGGGTAGAAGTACTGGTGTTTCCGCGGACATACCAGAAGGTATCCGGTTATATCCAACCCAACACAGTCGTGCTGATAAGAGGAACCCTTAACCTTAAAGAAGATACCCCCAAGATCATAGCTAATGATCTAATTCCATTTGAGGCGATCTATAAGCTGATCACGGGTATAAATATAAACCTTTCAGGCATACGTGAGAACATTTTTGAGAGTTTAAAGGGGTTATTGGCTGTTTCACACGGCACCATCCCTATTTATCTGCATCTGGATACTCCTACAAAAGCCAGGACACATATTGTCGTAGGTTCTGACCTCTATGTTTCTCCGTCTGAGAAATTGATCCAGGATATAGGAGAGCTTTTGGGAGAAGAAAGGCTGTCTTTGGTGGTCTAGTTAAAATCGCTTGACACTGTAAATTTTTGGTATTATTATAGTTAGAAAATAAGCCTGCCTACCGGCAGGCAGGGAGGAGATTAATGACTAAAAAAGATATCATTCTAAAAGTATCTGACGAAACCGTATTAAAACAAATAGATGTAAAAAAGGTCATCCAAAAGACCCTTGATACGATCATTGAGGCATTGGTAAGAGGAGAAAAGATAGAATTACGTAATTTTGGGGTCTTTAAGGTAAAACAGAGAAAGAGCCGCACAGGTAGGAACCCTCGCACCAATCAGGTAATTCCTGTCCCGCCCAGAAAAGTAGTAGTCTTTAAGGCCGGTTTGGATATGAAACAAAAAATAAAATAATTAATATCCTCTATAACCCTAAGTCAATAGTTTTATCTAAAGCAGCTTAATTGCGATCAGGTTATGTTTAAAAGGGTCCCCGGGACAAAAGATATCCTGCCGGAAGAAGCGAGCGCGTGGCAGAAAATAGAAGAGGCCAGCCGCAGCATTTTTTCTCTTTACAACTATAAAGAGATACGCCCGCCCTTGATTGAAGAGGCGTCCTTGTTCGATCGTTCATTAGGACAAACCTCGGAAATAATCCAGAAACAGATGTTCCTGATCAAGAACAAAGAAGATATTTACGCGCTGCGCCCGGAAGGCACAGCTTCTATCGCGCGTGCCTATATTGAGAATAACCTCGATAAAATATCAAAATTCGCTAAACTTTTCTATATCGGCCCGATGTTCAGGCTGGAACGGCCGCAAAAAGGAAGGCTTAGGCAATTCCATCATATAGGCTGCGAAGCGATCGGTTCCTCGTGCGCGGGCCTGGACATAGAAGTTATATCCCTGGCTGATAACCTGCTTAAAGGCCTTTCTATAGATGATTATAAAATCAAGATCAACAGCTTGGGCTGCGCGAAAGATAAAAAGGGATTATCGGTAATATTACATAAGGGCCTTAAAGATAAACTGCGCGGACTCTGTGGAGACTGCAAAATAAGGTTTGAAAATAACATCTTAAGGGTATTAGATTGCAAGAATGACGCCTGCCAAGAAGTAGTCCGGGGATTAGATATTACGGATACCTGCCTTTGCCCGGAATGCGGCGCGCATTTCTCTGAAGTAAGGCAAGGGCTGGACGACTTAGGAATAAATTACGAGACGGCGCCTTATCTTGTGCGAGGCCTGGACTATTATACCCGCACAGTATTTGAAATTACGCATAAAGACTTAGGCTCTCAGGATGCCCTAGGCGCGGGTGGAAGATACGATAACCTGATCAAGGAATTGGGCGGCCCGGATCTCGGGGCTGTTGGGTTTGCTTTTGGGGTCGAGAGATTACTGCTGGCTGCCGGCCGGAAAGCGCAGGCCGCAGGCAAAGATCTGGTTTACCTGATAGCATTAGGCGGGGAATCAAAAAGGCATGGCTTAAAGTTATTAGACGATCTGCGTAAGCACGGCATTACCTGTGATACGGACTACGAAAATAAATCCCTTAAGGGAGCCTTAAGAGCAGCTAATGACTTAGGCGCAAAGCTGGTTTTAATTATAGGGGAGAACGAACTGAAGAAAAACGTAGTAATTTTAAAAGACATGTCCACGGGAGAACAAAAGGAGATAAATAAGGAGCAGGCAGTTAATACAGTTTTAGAAACCGGGGTATTAAAATCCCGGCAGCTGCCGCACCCCAATTAAATATCATGTTACGCACTCATACCTGCGGCCAATTAAACGCCGCTAACGTCGGAGAAGAAGTTTCATTATGCGGCTGGGTAGCCAGCAGGCGCGACCACGGCAAGCTTATCTTTATTGATATCCGCGACAGGCAAGGTATTACCCAGGTTGTCTTTGTGCCCAAAGATTCCCCGGAAGCCTATAAAAACGCGCAGAATTTAAGAAGCGAATTTGTCATTCTCCTTAAGGGCAAAGTAAACAGCCGGCCGCAGGGCACTATAAATTCTAAAATACCCACGGGAGAAATAGAAATTTTGGCCCGGGAATTGGAAATCCTGAATCCCAGCCTTACTCCGCCTTTTGAAATAGAAGACAGCCTTAATGTCACGGAAGAAATGCGGCTTAAATACCGCTACCTTGATTTAAGAAGAAAAAGGGTGCTCGGTAATCTCGTCATGAGAAGCAATCTTTCTAAAGTCATACGTAATTTTATGAGTGAACGTGATTTCATAGAATGCGAAACGCCTATTCTTACAAAATCTACCCCGGAAGGCGCGCGGGATTACCTGGTACCTTCAAGGCTTAATCCAGGCAAATTCTACGCGCTTCCTCAATCACCGCAATTATTCAAACAGATACTGATGGTAGCCGGCATTGAAAAGTATTATCAGATCGCCAAATGCTTCAGGGATGAAGACCTGCGCGCTGATCGCCAGCCTGAATTTACCCAGTTAGACATAGAAATGTCTTTTATTGACGAAGAGGACATTTTCTCTTTAACTGAACAAATGACGCGACTGATATTAAAAGAAATAAAAGGGGTGGATATTAAACTGCCTTTTCCGCGCATAACCTTTGACGAAGCGCAAAAAAAATATGGCACGGATAAACCCGATTTAAGAAAAGAATTGAATAATGAATTTGCCTTTGCCTGGGTAGTAGATTTTCCATTGTTCAAATACAATACAGAAGAGAAACGCTGGGAGAGCGAACACCATCCTTTCACATCCCCTGCTCAAAAAGATTTAGGTATTTTGGAGAGTGATCCGGAAAAAGTAAAATCCCGTTCATACGACCTGGTGTTAAACGGCATGGAAATGGGCTCCGGTTCCATAAGGATCCACAGCCCGGAATTACAAGAGAGGATCTTTAAGATCATCGGTATTGATAAAGAACAGGCGCGTAAACGTTTCGGGTTCCTTTTAGAGGCGTTCCAGTTCGGCGCTCCGCCTCATGGCGGGATCGCTTTAGGCTTAGATAGGCTCCTGGCGATCTTGGCCGGGGAAGAAAGCATCAGAGAAGTAATAACATTCCCCAAGACGAGCGCTGGTTCCTGCTTATTGACAGACGCGCCCTCGGATGTAGATGAAAAACAATTAACAGAGCTGAATTTAACCATAAAGAAAGGGAGGGAAAAACAATGAAAAAACAAGGGTTGTTTTATTTATCGGGCTTATGTTTTGCTTTAGTGCTATCAGGATGCGTGGTCAGGACCTATCCGTTGGTAAAAGAAAGAGTGGACCAGGATTTAACTACAGGTAACCACGGGTATCTTATGGGCCAGGCCCCTGCCTCCACAGGAGCGGAAAAAGAAAGAAAAACCACCCGCACCACTCGAGTTGTGGAAATCGAACTGGGTTCTCCGATAAAATTCGAGAAAACATCCAAGAGGGCGGTTCAGAGCACAGTGCTTACGCAAGAAACAACAGAGCAGACAACGGAGGGTAACCGCGGGTATATCACCCAGTCCATTGAACCCCAAACAATTGCCGAGCCATCCTATGAGAATTATACCGTGCAAAAAGGAGATACCCTGCAAAAGATCTCTAAAAAGTTTTACGGTACCACCAAGAATTGGACAAAAATATACGACGCTAACAGGGATACGCTTAAAGGCCCTAATAAAGTTTACCCTGGGCGGACTATAAAGATACCGGCCGGCCCTGAATTAAGAAAAGGCGTTGAGCCGTTAATGGAACCCAAAGAAAACCTTAAGTAAAGCCTGTGGAAAAAGTAATCAAACTTCAAACTCACCAAGAAGCGCAGGCTCTTTTTGGCCCTCACGACGATAATATCAAAATAATAGAAAGAGAACTTAAGGCCAAACTGACTATGCGCGGCGGCCACCTGAAGATAACCGGCACCGCCACTAATATAAAGAAGGCCTCGGAGCTTATAGAATATATATTAAACGCCCTGCGGAGAGGCCAGGCAGAGTTAGGCAGGCAGGACCTATACGGCTTGATAGCAAGTTTTAAAGGCAAAAAGAACGGTAAAACAGCTGATTTCGAAGAACCGAATACTGCCGTTTCATCCAGCCGTAAGTATGTGGGCCCCAGGACTAAGGGCCAGCAGGAATACATAGAAGCAATAAAAAAATACGATATCGTATTCGGCATCGGGCCTGCCGGGACAGGCAAAACATACCTGGCTATGAGCTGCGCCGTAGAAGCCTTAAAAAAACAGGAAGCGCGCAGGATCATTCTTACCCGTCCGGCAATCGAAGCGGGCGAATCCTTAGGGTTCCTGCCGGGCAATATGTACGAAAAGATATCGCCGTACCTTAGGCCGCTTTACGACGCGCTTTACGATATGATGGAGGCCGAACGCATCGAGAAGTATTTAGAAACCGGCATTATCGAAGTAGCGCCCCTGGCATATATGAGAGGAAGGACTTTAAACGACGCCTTCATTATCCTGGATGAAGCGCAAAACTGCACTGCCGAGCAGATGAAAATGTTCCTGACGCGGCTGGGGTTTGATTCTAAAGCGGTCATCACCGGAGATATAACGCAAAGCGACCTACCGGACGGCAAACCCATAGGGCTGCTCCAAGCGCAGGATATACTGAAAAATGTCGACGGAATAGGTTTCGTTTATTTTACCGGCTCCGACGTGGTCAGGCATGCCCTGGTACAAAGGATCATCGAAGCTTATGACAAAACAAATCGGGAAAAATAAGTTAAAATTTATTTTCTGGGCCGCGGCAATATTCATAATCGGCGCGATCGCGCAAGTCAGCCTGATCATCCCGGCGTTATTAGTCTCTTTATGCGCCTACATCAAGGCCAGAAGATTAAACCTAAAGAGCCTGAATTTCCTGAATCTAGCTTTGTTATTCCTGATATTTTTAACCGCCGGTTACTTTATAATAAATAAATGGGAAGCATTCTATATACCTTTTTCGGTAATACCGATGCTGACCGTGCTGTTATCCAATAATCTGGAAATATCCCTGCTGATCACATTGGCATCTTCTTTATCAATCGCTTCTTTTTCCAACAGCCCTTTTGAGCTGGCACTGCCATCCTTGATCAGCGGCATATCAGCGAGTATCTTTATTTTAGGGGCGCGTAAACGCACCACCATCATCCGTGCCGGGATACTCGTAGGAATTGTACAGGTGATTTCGTTTATCCTTATGGACCATTTCCTGATCAACCAGCCCCAACGATACCTGATCCTTATGCTTAACGGCGTGGTATCCAGCGTAATTGTGCTGGGAGTGCTGCCTGTTTTTGAATATCTCTTTAAAACAGTTACTAATATCAGTTTATTGGAATTAACCGACTCTCACCACCCGCTTTTACAGCGGATGGCATTAGAAGCGCCAGGCACGTATCATCACAGCCTGGTGGTAGGCAACCTCTCAGAGAGCGCCTGCGAAGCAATAGGGGCCAACGCGCTGTTAGCCAGGATAGGGTCGTATTACCATGACGTAGGCAAGCTCCAAAAACCAGATTATTTTAGCGAAAACCAGGACGCCTCAATGAGCAAACACGATACCTTAGCCCCCACCATGAGCAAGCTTATAATTATGAACCACGTTAAGGAAGGCGTGGAATTGGCTAAAAAATACAACCTTAACCCCGCCCTGATAGATTTTATACTGCAACATCACGGCAACAGCCTGGTCTATTATTTTTACCGCCGGGCGCTGGAGAACCTGGAAGAAGAACAGGAAGTAAAAGAAGAAGGATTCCGCTATCCCGGCCCGCTGCCGAACACAAAAGAAACAGCTATAGTGTTACTGGCGGATTCCGTAGAGGCGGCCACGCGCGCTTTAAAAGAACCAACCGCGGCAAAAATCGAAGAAGTAGTGCATAAGGTCATTAACAATAAGTTTATTGACGGCCAGCTCGACGAATGCGACCTGACTTTAAAAGACCTGGAAAAAATATCTAAAGTGTTCATCCGCATATTAAGCGGCATATACCATAGCCGCGTAACCTATCCTGAAGAGCAGAAAATAAGTGAGAATAACCATAAGAAATTCCCAAAAGAAGATCCCTATCGATCCGAAAAGGATTAAAAAAACAATTCTTAAGGTCTTATCAAAAGAGAATAAAAGAACCGCCGGCGAAATAACCGTCTATTTTGCGGATGACCAGAAGATCAAAGAATTAAACTTTCGGTTCCTGGGCAAGGATACCCCTACAGACGTATTGGCTTTTGATATGTCTAAGGCAAAAGGTTTGAGCCCGCTGCTGGCCGATATAGCCATATCTACGGATACCGCTGTCCGGAATTCAAGGGTTTTTAAAACTACCCGCCTTTACGAGCTTTATCTATATTTAGTTCACGGGCTGCTGCACATTTTAGGTTACGATCACCGAGGCCGGAGGCAAAAACAATTGATGCGGCAAAAAGAAAGGGAATATGTCCATACATAAAACTGAAGCGATAATTTTAAACAGGCGGAATTTCCGGGAGACTTCCATTATAGCTGATTTCTATACGCGGGATTTCGGCAAACTTAGCGGCTTATTAAAAGGCATCCGGACAGAACCTGCTAAGTTCGCCAGCAACTTAGAGCCGTTCTCTCTTAATGAAATTATATTTTACAGGAAGAGGAATTCATCATTGCATCTGGTAACTCAAGCGGACAAAAAGGACAATTTTGACAATATAAGGCAGAACATCGTAAAGACCGGCATGGCCAGCCTGATAATGGAACTATTAGGGGTGGTAATGCCCGCGGAAGATAAGAACGAGGACGTATTTAATCTGGCTCTAACCTGCCTTACGGAATTACAAGCCGCCAATAATCCGGATAAAGTAATGACCATATTCAAGATCAGGATGTTGTCACTGTCGGGATTCAAGCCCCATTTTGATTCCTGTGTCTCCTGCGGCGATAAGATCATGGGCCAGTCTAAATTCAGCCTGGTATTAGGAGGATTACTCTGCGGGAAATGCTATCAAAAAGACTTAAGCAGCCGCTCTATATTCCGCGGCACAGTAGCCTCAGTCCTGCATATTGAAAGAAATGATATCAAAACTAACCTTAATTTAGGGATGAACCCTCAGATAAAAAAAGAACTGGATGTTATACTCAACGCTTTCCTTAACTTTCATTTAGAAAGAGAACTAAAATCGCAGAGGGTTTTGAATAAGTTAGCGGTGGCAGTATAGGAACTACCCCTAAAACCAGGAGGTGACATGAAAATAGTTATAGCCGGCCCCGGGGCAATGGGCTGCTTATTTGCCGCCTTTTTATCTAAATCAAAGGAAGAAATCTGGCTGCTGGACAAAAATAAAGAGAGGGCGCTGAAATTAGCCCAAAACGGGATATCTATTGAGGGCGTTTCAGGAAAATGGAACGCGAAGGTAAAATCAACGGCTGATCCTAAGGATATAGGAGCAGCGGATTTAATAATCATCTCCACAAAATCCTACGATACAAAAGCCGCTATTACGCAGGCAAAGCCGCTCATCGGAGATAAGACGGGTATACTGACGCTTCAAAACGGCATAGGCAACATTGAAACTATCAGTGAAGTTTCAGGGCCGGACAATGTCATCGGAGGCATAACTAATTTAGGATCTGCTTTAATTGATGATACGCATATAAGGCATGCCGGATACGGCGAGACAATTATCGGAAAGATTGACGGCTCAACTCCGGTGATCTTGCGCAATATAAGAGAATTATTTAACAAAATGAAGCTGGAAACAAAAATTTCCCGGGATATTAAAAGCATCTTATGGTCAAAACTGATCATCAACGCGGGTATAAACGCGCTCTCCGCGTTGACACGGCTGCATAACGGCCGTTTAATTGAATTTGAAGGAACACGCAGGATATTGCGGGACGCGGTAACTGAAGCGGTAAAAATTGCCAAACGCAAGCGCATCAAGCTTATTTATGATGACCCTCTGGCAAAGGTAGAGGCGGTATGCGAAGCGACATCGGGTAATGTTTCTTCGATGTTGCAGGATGTCTTACGCAGGAAACGCACGGAAATAGATTATATAAACGGGGTAGTCGTACGCTTAGGCCAGGAATTAGGGATCCCGGTGCCGGTAAATACGATACTCGTGGATCTGGTAAAAACCCTTGAATCCAGCCATCACTTCGCGCTTGAGAGATAGGTACACCCCTCAACAGGGACTGTCCCCGAAAGGTAGCTCCTGCCGAGCTGTTCTTAGGGGACTGTCCCTAAAAATATAGGTTATGAAAAACTTAGAAGTTGCACAGATATTACGCGATATCGCCAGGATCCTGGAGATCAAAGGCGGTAATGTTTTTAGGATCCGCGCCTACGAAAGGGCGGCTCAGAATATAGAAGGCTTAAGTAAAGACATAGAAGACATCGCTAAAGAAGGCACGCTTACCGGGATCCCCGGTATTGGCAAGGATATTTCAGAAAAGATCAAAGAATTCATCGCATCCGGAAAGATCAAGATGCGCGAAGACCTGATAAAAAGCCTGCCTGAAGGTTTACTGGACCTGCTTAACATCCCATCCATCGGCCCAAAGACCGCCAAGCTTTTACATGAAAAATTAAAGATAAAAAACGTCGCGGACCTGGAAAAAGCAATAGCAAAGAATAAACTTAAGGGGATCTTTGGGATAAAAGAAAAAACCATAGAAAATATTCTAAAGGGGATAGAGATACTTAAAAAAGGCAGCGAAAGGATGACCCTTGCCCAAGCGGGGCTTATAGCAGAAAGATTCATAAACCCCCTGCGGGAATTGCCTGAAGCCAAGAAGGTATCGGAGGCAGGAAGTTTACGCAGGCAAAAAGAAACAGTAAGGGATATTGACATACTGGTGATCTCTGATAAGCCGAAGGCGATAATGCGCGCTTTCACTAAGATGCCCGAAGCCGCGGATATCCTGGCTGAAGGAGAGACTAAATCTTCCTTGCGCACAAAAGATAATGTGCAAATAGACTGCCGGGTAGTGAAAGAGAGGTCTTTCGGAGCGGCCCTTCTTTATTTCACAGGCTCAAAGAATTTTAATATCAAGCTCAGGCAGCTGGCGATAAAAAAAGGATTAAAGATAAATGAATACGGGGTCTTTAAGCAAGGCAGGTTTATCTGCGGCAGGACCGAAAGAGAGATATTCAAGGCATTAGGTATGTCCTATATTGAACCGGAATTAAGGGAAGATACGGGAGAAATAGAACTGGCGCGGAAATTCAGGCTTCCTGAATTAATAGAGCTAAAGGATTTAAAAGGCGACCTTCACGCGCATTCTAAATATTCTGACGGCGCTAATAGTATAGGCGAAATGGCATCTGCCTGCCGTAAAAAAGGGTACTCTTATGTGGCTATTACTGACCATTCAGAGAGCCTTAAGGTCGCGCATGGATTAAGCATCGCGGACCTAAGAAAGAAAAAGAAAGAAATAGACAGCCTGAATAAGAAATTCAAGGATTTCAGGGTCTTGTTTGGGACAGAGGTGGATATAGGTTCCGACGGAAAAATAGATTATACAGACGGAATATTAAAAGATTTTGACATAGTAGTGGCTGCCATCCATACAGGATTTAAACAATCAAGAGGACAGCTTACAAAAAGGATAATTAGAGCCTGTGAGAATAGATACGTGCATATTATCGCGCATCCCACAGGCAGGCTCTGGGGTGTGCGCGAGGCTTATGATATAGACTTAAGCGAGATCTTAAAAGCAGCCAAAGATACCCATACGCATCTAGAGATAAATTCTTTTCCGCAAAGATTAGATTTAGACAGCCCGCATTGCCGGCAGGCTAAAGAAATGGGCGTAAAATTAACCATTTCTACGGACGCGCACGCGGCCAGGCATTTAGAAGCAATTAAATTCGGCATTTCGGTAGCGCGGCGCGGCTGGCTTACTAAAAATGACGTTATTAACACGCTTTCAGTTGAAGCGTTATTAAAAGAAATAAAAAAATGACGAATATTATTGCTTTCCTGCTCTTGTGTTCCTGCGTTCTTACGGCTGGCTGCAAAAATCAACAACTCTATACGGATAACCGCGTAATGATGGGGACTATCGTGGAAACAACCTCTGTGTATAAAGAGGCATCGGGCATTGTTTTTAGCGAGATGGAAAGAATAGACGGGTTGTTGAGCAAATATAAACCGGACAGCGAAGTCTCAGAGTTAAACAGATCAGGCAAATTAAATGCCAGCCCGGACACATTTTCTATTATAAAAAAGGCTAAGGAATTTTGGCAGGCAAGCGGCGGCGCGTTCGATATTACCGTAGCCCCGCTTCTAGACCTGTGGGGTTTTACCAACGGGCAGTATTGCCTGCCTCGGGAAAAAGAAATTAAAAATACCTTAAAGCTGATAGGCTCTGATAAAATTATTTTGCGCGAGGATAATAGTGTGGTAGAATTTAGGCTTTCCGGAATGAAGATAGACTTAGGAGCGATAGCAAAAGGTTACGCGTTAGACTGCGCGGCGGATAAATTAAGAAAAGCGGGAATAAAAAGCTGCCTGATCAATGCCGGAGGACAGGTTTATGCCTTAGGAGATAAATTTGGTAAACCCTGGAAAATAGCGATTAAGGGTCCGCGGGGGGGGAATTTTATAGGCTATCTGGAATTAAAAAACAAGTCCGCGGCAACCTCAGGAGATTACGAACAGTATTTTATTAAGAATAATACCCGTTATCAACATATAATAAACCCTAAAACCGGATACCCCGCGAATTCAGGGATCGTCTCAGTAACGGTGATTGCATCTGACGGCTTGACTGCCGATTGCCTATCGACAGCTATCTTTGTTTTAGGAAAAGAAAAAGGCAAGGCACTGGCCAAAAGTTTTTCTACGGAAGTAAAGATCATCGAAGATAAAGGTGGTTCTTAATATGTTTGACATAATAACTACGCAAGAATTAGCTAAAGATATAACCAAGATCACAGTCAATGCTCCAGTAATCGCGCAAAAAGCAAGAGCAGGACAGTTTGTGGTCCTGATCTTGGATGAAAAAGGAGAACGTATACCGTTAACCTTGGCAGATTGGGATAAAAATACCGGGGCTATCTCCTTAATATTCCAGAAGGTCGGTTTTACCACTAAAAGATTAGGAGCCTTAAAAATAGGCGACCCCATAGCTCATATTCTGGGCCCCTTAGGCCATCCTACAGAAATAAAGAATCTGGGTACCGTTGTTTGTGTCGGAGGCGGAGTAGGGATCGCGGAAGTCTATCCGGTCTCCAGGGCTTTTAAAGAAGCCGGCAACCGTGTTATAGGAGTAGTCGGCGCGCGCTCAAAAGATCTATTGATCCTGGAAAAAGAGATGCTCGGCGCCTGCGATGAGTTATTCATTGTCACAGACGACGGATCTTGCGGAAGAAAGGGTTTTGTTACGGATGCCTTAAGGGAATTATTTGATACGATAGATAAATCTACGCATACCAAATATCCGGACTTAATTTACGCGATCGGCCCGGTCCCCATGATGAAGGCGGTTTCAGAATTGACTAAAATATACGGGATAAAAACCATAGTAAGTATTAATCCTATAATGGTAGACGCTACGGGCATGTGCGGCTCCTGCCGCTGCACCGTAGGCGGAAAAACGCTCTTTGGCTGCGTGGACGGCCCGGATTTTGACGGCCACAGCCTGGATTTTGAGGAATTAGAAAAAAGACTGCGGTTTTTTAAGGATGAGGAGATCAAATTACTATGAAAAACGGAACACGTAAAACTATAGATATCATAGCGCTTTTCCTTCCCGAAATAAAAGAACTCCTGCAGAACAAGGATTTTAACGGCCTTAAGGCATTTTTAAAGAATATCAACTCCGTTGACCTGGCTGAAGGCTGGCAGTATCTTGAGCCGACTGAAAAGATCCTGACTTTTAAGCTGCTGGGGATCAAGAAATCTATTGAGGTATTTGAAAATTTACGCCTGCCCGAACAAACCTTTATCTTGAACAACCTGGATAATGCCGAGGTCTCGCAGGTCATCAACGTTATGGCTCCCGATGAAAGGGCTGATCTCTTTAAAGAATTGCCTGAGAAAGTCTCAAAAAGGTTCTTCCAGTTAGTCAATAAAGAAGACCAGAACGACTTAAGAAAACTTATGGTTTATCCTGAAGGCAAAGCAGGCAGCCTTATGACCACGGAATTCGTAGAATTAAAAAAGGATATGACCGGCAGGCAGGCGATCCTTTCAACCCAGGAAGCCTTAAGGGCCGGTTACAGGGAAAATGTTTATTCTGTTTTTGTCACAGACGATGCCCATAAACTTCTCGGGATTATAGCCCTCCAGGACTTATTGAAGGCCCCGCCGGATATTATCATAAAGAATATAATGCTAAGCGCTGAATCAATTAAAGTAGACGTAGAAACTGGCATTAAAGATACTGCCGGACAGTTTAAAAAATATGACTTACTTGATGTACCGATAGTAGATAAGGAAAATACGCTTTTGGGAATTATCACTGTTGACGACATAGTAGATATAATGGAAAAAGAGACCACCAAAGAAATATACGAAATAGGTAAGATGAGCTCCGAGGGAGGAGAAATAATCAGTTACGCGCGCGCGACTACAATGGAATTAGTAAAAAGGCGCGCCGGATGGTTGATTATGCTTTTGATATTTGATTTCTTAACGGGGACTGTTTTGAAAAACTTTGAGCATGTTTTAAGTTCGGTGGTCGCCTTAACGTTCTTTATCCCGATGCTGCTGGATACCGGAGGTAATGCGGGCGCGCAGACTTCTATTACTATCATCCGCGGCATGGCAACAGGCGATGTCAACCTGAAGAATATCTTTAAAGTGATCAAACTTGAATTCAGCGCGGCCATGCTAATGAGCTTCATCGTAGGCAGCGTAGCTTTTGGCAGGGCGTTTCTTCTGCAAAAGGACTTTGTGCTTGCCAGTGTAGTAGGTTTCAGCATGCTATTGATCGCGATACTGGCAATTGCTACCGGTATCTTCTTGCCGCTTTTTTCCAAGAAAGTCGGTTTAGACCCGGCAGTTCTAGCCGGTCCTATCACAACCAGCGTTGTAGATGTGATAGGCCTTATCATATATTTTAAGATCGCGCAGTTATTTATTCCTGCTTTACGGTTATAAATAAAATGAGAATACAAGTATTACGGCGCCAGTCAAAAGAACGGACAAAAGACTTCCTGGAAGTCGCTTTGGGGCTTTCCAAAGAAGAGGCGGAAAAAGAAGCAAGCCGCTGCCTTCAGTGCAAAAACCCTGCCTGCGTAAAAGGCTGCCCCGTCAATATAGATATACCCGGCTTTATAAAACTGCTTAAAGAAAGTAAGCATAAAGAAGCGTTGGAGAAAATCAAAGAAAAGAATAATCTTCCGGCGGTCTGCGGCAGAGTATGCCCTCAAGAGAACCAGTGCGAAGCAGCCTGCGTCCTCAACAAGAAAAAAATACCTATAAATATCGGAGCCCTGGAAAGATACGCCGCGGATTATAAATCAACCCATAGCCAAGATCTTATAACCCATAGCAAGCAGATGCAGGCTAAGATCGCGGTAGTAGGCTCAGGGCCGGCAGGACTAACCTGTGCCGCGGACCTGGCAAAAATGGATTATCGGGTTACTCTCTTTGAATCTTTGCATTTACCCGGAGGCGTATTGGCCTATGGAATACCGGAATTCAGGCTGCCTAAAGAAATCGTGGGAAGTGAAGTTGAATACATAAAAAGCCTGGGCGTAAATATAATAACCGATGCCCTTATTGGTTATACTCATACTATTGATGAATTATTACAGGAGGGTTTTAAGGCCATATTCGTAGCAACAGGCGCGGGCCTCCCGTTATTTTTAGGGATACCGGGGGAAAACTTAAACCGGGTTTACTCTGCCAACGAGTTCTTAACCCGTATTAACCTTATGAAGGCGTACAAATTCCCCGAATACGCCAGCCCTGTAAATATAGGCGAAAAGGTCGCGGTTATCGGCGGCGGGAATGTCGCGCTTGACTGCGCGCGCGCTGCGCTCAGGTTAGGCAAACAAGTAACCCTGGCTTACCGGCGCACGGAAAAAGAAATGCCCGGCCGCGCTGAAGAAGTAGAAAATGCCAAAGAAGAAGGAGTGGTTTTTAAATTCTTAACCCAGCCGGTAAAAGTCCTTGGCGATGATAAAGGATTTGTAAAAGGCCTGGAATGTATTAAAATGGAGTTGGGAGAACCTGATGAATCAGGCAGGAGAAGGCCTGTCCCCGTAAAGGATTCCAATTTCATCCTGGATGTAGATACTATTATTGTAGCTATAGGGCAAAACCCCAACCCGTTATTATCCAAAGTTACGCCCGGGCTTAAAACCAATAAAAACGGCACGATCTTTGTAGACGATAATTTTATGACCTCTCTGCCTGGAATTTTTGCCGGAGGAGATATTATTACCGGCGCGGATACGGTTATTTCAGCTATGGGCGCAGGCAAAAAAGCCGCCGCCGCTATAGACAAATATATCAGGGACACCCAATCTGCTAAAGCTAAGGGTGTCCCCTAAATAAAAATAATTCCTAATAGGGGACACCCTCCCGATTGGTTGAAAGGGTGTCCCTCGATTGGCAAAAAGGGTGTCCCTAAGAAAGAATGGAAGAAGCAAGGATGGAGATTAAAGACATATTGTCTTTAAAAGGAAAACGTAAGATCACCATGCTTACTGCCTATGATTATCCCATAGCTTCTCTGATCGATAAGGCTGGCATAGACATGATCCTGGTAGGCGATTCCCTGGCCAATGTAGTTTTAGGGCTGGATTCAACAACCCAGGTAGGCATGCAGGAGATGCTGCATCACGCTAAGGCAGTAACACGCGCGGTAAAACATTCCCTGGTAATTGGCGATATGCCTTATAATTCTTACCAGGTCAATCCGCAAAACGCGGTAGAAAATGCCTTAAGGTTCATTAATGAAGCCCTGTGCCAGGCGGTAAAATTAGAGTGGTTTGATAAATGCCTGGAGGTAGCTAAAGGAATTATTCAGGCAGGGATACCTGTGATGGGGCATATTGGACTTACTCCGCAGACTGCCGATAAAATAGGGGGCTTTAAGGTGCAGGGAAAAGATGCCGATACTGCCAGGCGGCTGATCGAACAGGCAACGGCATTGGAAAAACTGGGCTGTTTCTCCATTCTCCTTGAATGTATCCCCGACAGGATCACGGAATTGATCACTAAAGAATTAAAGGTCCCTACGATAGGGATAGGGGCCGGGCCTTATTGCGACGGCCAGGTGCTGGTTACGTATGATATGCTGGGGCTCTCCCAGCGCCGCAGGCTGAAATTTGCCAAGAAATACGTTGATCTATCCGCGTTAATCGCTAAGGCCGTAGAAGAATTTAAACTTGAGGTAACAGGTAAAAAATTCCCCGCCGCCGAACACAGTTTCAGCATACAGGAAGAAGAACTTAAAAAATTAAATGAAAGGTAAGGCCGGCTTTAAAAAATATATTTCCATCGCCGTACTTCTACTGCTGGGCATTTTGTTTATAGCTAAATTTGGCGGCCCGGCTATTTTAAGATTATACATTGAGACCGGTATCGGCACCTGTTCTAAAATACCCATATTATGCCTGGCCCCCGAAGGGACAATCAACTCTGAGATAAATAAAGCCTACGCCGCGGAATTGGTGCCCCATAAATTCCCTCAGATGGCCATCTCAATACCAATGACCATCTCAATACCAAAGGGTTTTTCTATAGTCCAGCAAAGGACCAAGAGGGTCTATTATAAAAAGAGAAGGCCTGAACAAAAACAACCCATTATATACCTTCTCCGCCAAGAGCCTGGTTTCTTTATAAACTTATACCCCCGGTTAAAGAAAGAGGGGATAGCCGATGATTATGAATTCCTGAAGCGCGTAATGTACGCCAAGCCGGCTGATATAAAAGATATCACCGGGGCATTTTTCCTGATCATGAAAAGCATTTTTATCCCGGACTTGGGAGATCAAAGAAACGCGAAGATGGCGCAATTCAGCATAGCGGGAAGAAAAGGTTTTATAAATTATAACCTGGCTGGGCCGGAGCATTATTTTGACTGTAACGTAATTAACGCCCAAGGTGCGTTCTTTAAGATCTATATTAAAGATAAAGGCGCTAATTTAGATTTAGATAAAGTATTAACGATAGTCTCTACGGTAAATTGAGGCCCCCGCTCCTGACGGAAGCGTTGAATTGTACTTGACTTTTTGTTCAATATGCGCTAAAAATAAAAAGTTATGACTGAGAATTTAATGGATAAGATCGTTTCACTATGCAAGCGCCGCGGGTTCATATTCCAATCCTCGGATATATACGGCGGCCTGGCCAATGCCTGGGATTACGGGCCATACGGGGTTGAGCTTAAAAATAACCTTAAGCGGGCCTGGTGGAAATCAGTTGTTTACCAGCGCGACGATATCTTCGGGATGGATGCCGCTATCCTCATGCATCCTAAAACCTGGGAGGCATCCGGCCATGTGCAGAACTTTTTTGACTTAAAAAGCGACTGCAAGGACTGTAAGAAACGTTTCAAGTCAGAAGATTTAAAGGGCTCCTTAAAATGCCCGGAGTGCGGCGGAGAACTGACAGAATCCCGGCCGTTTAATCTGATGTTTAAGACCCATCAGGGACCAATTGAGGATACCACAAACCAGATCTATTTACGCCCTGAAACCGCTCAAGGCATATTTGTAAATTTCCTCAATATCCTTGATTCAAAACACCCTAAACTTCCGTTTGGGCTTGCTCAAATCGGAAAGTCTTTCCGCAATGAAATTACGCCGGGAAACTTTACTTTCAGGACCCGCGAGTTTGAGCAGATGGAAATAGAATACTTTGTCCGCCCGGAAAATGCCGATGATAAGTTTAAGGAATGGGTGGATTACAGATACAATTGGTATGTGGGGCTGGGGCTTAAAAAAGATAATTTAAGAATGCGCGCGCACGCCAAGGATGAACTCGCGCATTATGCTTTAGCGTGCACGGATATAGAATACAATTTTCCTTTTGGCTTTTCAGAACTTGAGGGTATAGCTAACCGCGCTGATTTTGACCTGAAACAACACTCGGAATATAGCGGCAAAGACTTAAGATATTATGATGACGCGGCTAAAGAAAGGTTTTTCCCGTATATAATTGAGCCTTCCGGCGGAATAGACAGGGCCACCTTAGCGTTTTTAGTTGATGCTTATGCCGAAGAAATTGTCCGGGATGATACCCGTGTTGTCCTTAAGCTGCACAGGGATTTAGCGCCCATAAAGGCGGCGGTGCTGCCGCTTTTAAGGAACCGCCCCGAGATCGTGGAATTGGCCAAAAAAATATCCCAGGATCTAAGAAAAACCCTGGTTACTGTTTATGATGATACCGGGGCAATAGGCAAACTTTACCGCAGGCAGGATGAAGTCGGCACGCTTTTCTGCGTAACAGTAGATGTCCAGACACTGGAAGACAAACAGGTTACTGTCCGTAACAGGGATACCATGCTTCAGGAAAGAATCAGTATTGATAAACTAAGAGGTTATCTTTCAGAAAAAATAACCGGGGACGTTCCTTAAGAACAAGTCCATAAAACAAGAGGGAGGGTTTTAAAAGCAATGGCAACAAAAAAATATGTTTACAGTTTCGGCGGAGGCAAGGCAGACGGCAACGAAAGTATGAAAAATCTCCTGGGAGGCAAGGGTGCTAACCTGGCTGAAATGGCCGGTTCCAAAGATCTAAAGCTTCCCGTTCCTCCGGGTTTTACCATTACCACGGAAGTTTGTACTCATTATTACAAAAATAAAAAGACTTACCCCAAAGGGCTTAGGGAAGAGGTCATTAAGGCCTTAGAGAAAATAGAAAAGCTGATGGAGAGAAAGTTCGGAGATGCCCAGAACCCCCTGCTTGTTTCCGTGCGCTCGGGCGCCAGAAAATCAATGCCCGGAATGATGGAGACGGTTTTAAACGTAGGGCTCACTGAAAAAACCATTCCCGGTTTGATCAAACAGAGCGGAGGTGACAGCCGTTTTGTTTACGATGCCTATCGCCGTTTGATCATGATGTATTCAGACGTAGTCATGGAAAAGGCCGCCGGCATTGAGCCAAAAAATGAAGAATCCGGTATCCGTAAACAATTAGAAAAGATCATGGCGGCAATGAAAAAGGAAAAAGGTTACAGCACAGATACAGACTTAACCGCCGAGGATCTAAAGCAATTATGCGCCTCATTTAAAGCCAAGATAAAAGAAGCCTTAAATAAGGACTTCCCTGATGAGCCTATGGAACAGATGTGGGGAGGCATAGGCGCGGTATTTTCTTCATGGAACGGAAAACGCGCGATAAGTTACCGCCGCATAGAAAATATTCCTGATGAATGGGGCACAGCAGTCACCGTCCAGACCATGGTTTTCGGGAACATGGGGACAGACTCCGCTACCGGTGTTGCCTTTACCCGCAACCCCGGCAACGGCGATAATAAGTTCTACGGCGAATACCTGATAAACGCGCAGGGCGAAGACGTAGTTGCCGGTATCCGCACACCCGCTCCGATAAACGAAACCTCTAAATCAGAGCATAATAAAGAGCTGCTTAGCCTGGAAAAGACAATGCCTAAGATCTACAAGGAGCTTTTTGAGATCCAAAAGAACCTTGAGAAACATTACCGCGATATGCAGGATATCGAATTTACCATTGAAAAAGGCAGATTATTCATGCTGCAGTGCCGCATAGGAAAACGTAACGGCCCGGCGGCAGTAAGGATCGCCATGGATATGTTAAAAGAAAAATTCATTAAAAAAGATGAGGCGGTTATGCGCGTAACTCCCGCGCAATTAGATGAATTACTGCATCCTATAATCGACCCTAAAGTTGAATTGGCGAATAAACCGTTGGCAAAAGGCCTGCCCGCGGGCCCGGGTGGGGCTTGCGGCCAGATCGTTTTCTCCGCGCAAGAGGCGGTAGCATGGAAAAACCAGGGAAAGCGCGTGATCCTTGTGCGCGAGGAGACAAATCCTGAAGATGTGGAAGGTATGCGCGCGGCCGAGGCAATTTTGACTGCCAGGGGCGGCATGACATCACACGCCGCGCTTGTTGCCCGCGGTTGGGGAAAATGCTGCGTTGTCGGATGCAGCGCCATCCATGTTGATTATTTCAAAAAAGAAATGGTCATTAATGGCAGGTCATTTAAAGAGGGAGAGTGGGTCACCCTTAACGGAACCAAAGGCAATATTTACGCGGGAAAACTGGCAATGATGGATGCTACCGCGGAAAACAAACTCTTAAGCGATTTCCTGGATATTTGCGGTTCGGTCAAAAAATTAGGTATCCGCACTAATGCCGAAACGCCTGCTGACGCCCAGAAGGCGCGCCAGTTCGGCGCGGAAGGGATCGGGTTGTTCAGGACCGAGCATATGTTCTATGGCAAAGGCGCTGATGAGCCGCTTTTTATTCTACGCAAGATGATTGTCTCTAAGACCGAAATAGAAAGAAAAAAAGCAGTTGAAGAATTGTTCCCTTACGTTAAGAAAGATATTAAAGGAACTCTTGAGGCAATGGACGGGTATCCTGTGGTAATCCGCCTGCTGGATCCTCCGTTACATGAGTTTGTCCCCCGCGAGGAAGCAAAATTACAACAGCTAGCCCAGGAACTAAACATATCCATGGAAGAACTCGCTAAGAGAGCCGAAGGCCTGCATGAATCAAACCCCATGATGGGCCATCGCGGAGTGCGTTTAGGCGTGACTTATCCTGAAGTAAGCGCGATGCAGATACGGGCTGTATTTGAAGCCTCAGCTGAGCTTATCAAAGAAGGCAAAGAGCCTTATCCTGAAATAATGATACCCGTTGTCTGCGATGTAAAAGAACTCCAGGACCAGTTGGTTATCGCCAAGCAGGTATACGCTGAAACACTCTTAAAATACGGAATTAAAAAGATAAAACATTTATTTGGCACAATGATCGAAATTCCCCGCGCGGCACTCATGGCAGGAGAATTAGCAACAGTAGCTTCATTCTTCTCCTTCGGAACCAATGACCTTACCCAGATGGGTTTTGGTTTTTCGCGCGACGATATCGGCGGATTCCTTCCTGAATATATCAAGAAGGGGATATTGCCGGATGATCCGTTCCAGACTATTGACCAGAAAGGCATCGGCGAACTGATAACCATAGCAATTGAAAGAGGCCGCAAGGCCAATAAAGGGCTTGAGGTCGGCATATGCGGAGAGCACGGCGGAGATCCTAAGACGGTTGAGTTCTGCCACAAGGTAGGCATGGATTACGTAAGCTGCTCGCCTTTCAGGGTACCCATCGCTAAATTAGCCGCGGCACAGGCAGTGCTTAAGGAGAAAACTAAAAAATAATGGAAGCCTTAAAGACTTACCTTAAGGAAATTAAAACCATACCCTTGCTGACCCACGAGGAAGAGATATCGTTAAGCAAAAAGGCAAAGCGGGGTGACGAACAGGCGCGCAAACAAATGATCCGCGCCAACCTTCGCCTGGTGATCAACATAGCCAAAAGATATATGTATCTGGGGATACCTTTTTTGGATCTGATCGAAGAGGGGAACCTGGGGTTAATGAAAGCGGTAGACAAGTTCAACCATAAAAAAGGATTCCGTTTTTCAACCTACGCCGCCTGGTGGATAAAACAGAGCATCACGCGCTCGATATCAGAACAAGGGAAAATGATCCGCGTTCCGGTATATATGAACGACCGTATCACCAAATGGAAAAAGCATAAAGAGCATTTAACGCAAAAATTAAAACGCGCGCCTACCGACGCGGAGATCGCCAAAAAACTAAAGATACCAAAAGACAAAATAGAACAAATAAATTTCTGGATGTCCACCACGACTTCTTCTTTGGAAGCGCCGATCGGCGACGATAACGAGAAACAGGTATCCGAACTGGTAGAAGACCATACTACCCAGGCTCCGGACGCGGCGATCGAGCATGTTTTTGATAAAGAAAGGTTAAACAGCCTGCTGGATATAATGGCCGGCAGGGAAAGGCAGATCCTGGATCTGCGTTTCGGGCTGGCAGATACCAAACCGCATACCTTAGCGGAAGTCGCGAAAAAATTAGGCGTTTCGCGTGAAAGGATACGCCAGATAGAAGAAACGGCGTTAAAGAAATTAAGAAAATTTGTCGAACAGCAGGAAGGCGAGGTCTCCGGTGAAAGAATTCAACTTTAAAGACTGTATCAGAGAAATACCCGATTTTCCTAAACCGGGTATTTTATTCTATGACGTTACCACATTATTCAAGAACAAAGAAGCGTTTAACCACGCGATTGATCTGCTGGCGGAGGAGTTCAAAAATAAAAAAATAGACATTGTAGTCGCGACTGAAGCCCGCGGATTCATCCTGGGAGGCGCCTTAGCGTATAAATTAGGGGCGGGATTTGTGCCGGCGCGCAAGAAAGGCAAGTTGCCGTGGAAGTTTAAATCGGTCAGTTACGGATTGGAATACGGCACAGATACTCTCCAGATGCATGAAGACGCCTTTGGGCCCGAAGATAATGTGCTTATCGTAGATGACTTATTAGCCACCGGAGGCACTGTTAAGGCGACGGTAGAGCTGGTTAAACACCTTAATGGGAAAATTACCGGCATCGCTTTCTTGATCGAACTGGTTGATCTAAAAGGCAGGGATAAATTAAAAGATTACCCGGTTTTTTCGCTGATCAAATATTAACTGCCCCTGTAGCTCATAAGGATAGAGCAACAGTTTCCTAAACTGTGTGTGGCAGGTTCGATTCCTGCCAGGGGCACGTAAAATTAAAATGTATAATTATAATTTACACGCGCATAGCTTGCTAAGTGACGGGCAGCTGCTTCCTTCCGAGGTAGCTGTGCGTTATCTTAAAAAAGGCTATAAGGTAATCGCGATCACCGATCATGCCGATTACAGCAATATAAAGCCTACTTGCCAGGCGGTCATAGAATTCTGCCGCAAATGGCCGAAAGATTCAAAGATCAAGATCCTCCCGGGAATAGAATTAACGCATCTGCCTTTAGGGCAATTTAAGCCCCTGGCTGATTACGCCAGAAACCAAGGCATAAAGATAATTATCGGGCATGGCCAGACCACGGCTGAGCCGCTGATAGAAGGGACTAACATCGCGGCATTAGAAGCGGATATAGATATATTAGCCCATCCGGGTTTGATCACTGGCGCGGAAGTTAAATTAGCCAAGAAAAAAGGAATATTTTTAGAGGTCACGTCCCGTAAAGGCCATCGCGACGCTAACTCTCATGTCGTCAGGCGCGCTTTAAAAGCAGGCGCTAAATTGATCTTAAATAATGACAGCCACGCTCCCGAAGATATTATAACGCCTGAACAATTAATAAACATAGGGCGGAAAGCGGGATTAAGCGCGGAAGGAATAAACAGGATTTATAAAGACGTGAATAATTTCTTACGCGAAAAGGAGGAAAGATGAAGGCAAAAGTATTGATTCTCGCGCTCTTGGGTTCCTGCGCTCTTGGGTTCTTAGGATGCGCCGATCTATCTAACAAAAACGATAACCTGTCAAAAAACTCAAACCTATTAGAGCCATCCGCTGCGCTAAAGTTCAACGATGTGCCTGTTCCCATGGGATTTAAGTCGTTACCGCAAGGCTCCTATTCTTTTGAAACAAGCGGCGTGCGCGTAGGCGTATTAAAATACCAGGGCAAGGCAAACCCGGACCAGTTGATCAACTTCTACAAAGAACAGATGCCTCTATATAACTGGAACCTGCTGAATATCGTAGAGTATGGCGACCGCCTGATGAATTTTGACCGCGAAAATGAAACCTGTATAATAAGCTTATTGTCCAAAGGAAGCACCTCTATTATTACGGTCTCTTTAGGCCCAAAACCACAGCAAATTTCCCAGAAAAAGCCTAAACAACCCGTAAAGTAGATACAGGGCTCCATAAGTTATCTGCTTATTAAAAAACACTTGACAAACAACGAGTTATATGTTAAAAATTAAACAAATTAGGTTATACCACTGGAGATGACTTTAATCTCAGGCGAAAGGGAGGTGAAGACCAAAACAGGCCCAAAGTCAGCCAAAATCCAGTGATATACATATATAGAAAATACCTAGGAATAAAATATTAAACCCTAGTTGATTATAGTTGTGTTATTGATTTTTTAAAGGAGGATAACCTAAATGAAGAAACATCTAATATTACTCCTGGCTCTTGCGCTTGTGGCCGGTTCAGCTTTTGCCGCCTACGCGGAAGTCCAGAATGTAAAAGTAAGCGGAGACATCACTGCCTTAGCTTTAGGCCGTGCTTTATCCCTTACATCTCAAAAGGCTGAAACTACTATGGCCAGCATTATACGTTTAAGAGTTGACGCTGACTTAACCGATAATGTTACCGCCACAGTAAGATTGATCAATGAAAGATATTGGGGAGAAGATGTCACTAACCAGAATACTACCGGTTATGGCTCTTCAGCAACGTCAGATAATACCAATATCGATCTTGATTTAGCCTATGTAACCTTAAAAGAATTCCTGTATTCGCCTCTGACTTTAACAGTAGGCCGCCAGGAATTGCATTTCGGAAGTGACATGATTGTTGGCGATGCTTATACCAATAACCACGCTTCCAAGGCTAGCGTATTCAACACAACCATTGACAAAGATTTAAGCATGCGCAAGTCATTTGATTCTATCCGCGCAACCTTAAATTATGATCCGTTGGTGGTTGATGTCGTAGCAGCTCAGGTTAGAAAGAATTCACGTACTCTGACATATAATCTCAGCAGCGGCAGCAGCGCCTTAGATATTGATACCCAGGAGACTCTAATAGGCGTTAATGCTAATTACGCTGTTAACAAAGATACGAATGTAGAAGGATACTTCTGGCAGAGAAGAATAGGCAAGAATGATAAAAGCGCCTCTGGTGTTCTGAAAACAGATACTACCAATGTTGTAGGCGCCCGTCTCGTTGCTAAGCCTATTGAAAATCTAACTTACGAGTTAGAGTCAGCGTTTCAGTTCGGCAAGTCAACCAGCTCATCAGCAAATCTTGAGCGCAAAGCCTGGGCATTAGAAACCATGGCTACCTACGATCTAAAGAATGTAAAAAATATGGCAAAATATGTGCCTACAGTAAGCGCGCTTTATGCTTATTTTAGCGGTGACAGGGGAAGCAAGAGCGGAACTGAAACCTACAAAGGTTGGGACCCGATGTATGAAAACCAGACCTTTGGCAGTATCGCTAATGCTATCTTTAACCAGACCAATATGCATATCATAGGCGGCATCATCCAGGCAAAAGCAACTGATGATGTTACTTTAAAAGCTGAATATTACGCATACTGGTGGGATAAGAGACACAGCGATGGTGATACCGTTTCCAACGTGGCAACCGGACTACCAGCAACTATGACCGGGAAAAAGTTCTTAGGGCAGGAAATTGATCTTTCTGCTACCTATGACTACACCGAAGATGTGCAGTTCGGCATCCTCGCCGGTTGGTTAGCTCCTGGTAAATCTTTCGCGAAAGTAAATCGTAACACAGCCGCGGAAGTAATCGGTTCAATGAAGGTTACATTCTAAAACTGTTTATGTAGAGTCACAAACCCCCGGGGGAGTAATCCCCTGGGGGTTTTTTAATACCGACATCACACCGGAGAACTTATTAAGATATGCTTTATCTGGCCTTCATCTTTCATATGCACCAGCCGTATTACAAGGACCTCTTAACCCAAGAGGCGGATCTACCCTGGGTACGCCTGCACGGGGCCAAGGATTACCTGGATATGGTCTTGATCCTGAAAAAATACCCCCTGATCCGCCAGAACTTCAACCTCGTGCCGTCATTAATAGAACAGATAGAAGACTATAATAATCTGGCGGTAAAAGATAAATTCCTGACATTATCCCAGAAACCCGCCGAAGATTTAACTTCTCAGGATAAAATATTCCTAACAGAGAATTTCTTTTCCATTAACACGGAAAAAGTAATTTCTATCCACCCGCGCTATTACGAATTATACCTTAAGAAACAGCGGAGGGCGGGCTTTACCGCGCAGGACTATTTAGACCTGCAAGTATGGTTTAATCTGGCCTGGATAGATCCCTGTTTCAGGCAGGATATACCTGAACTAAAGGACTTGATCGCCAAGGGAAGGTTCTTTAGCGAAGAAGATAAGCGGACCGTGCTAAACAAACACCTTAAGATCATAAAAGATATCATCCCTACCTATAAGGAATTTTCAGACAGCCAACAAATAGAAGTCTCTATCACCCCTTACTATCATCCTATTTTACCTTTGCTCTACAACACTAATATTGCCAAACAAGCCAACCCAAAGACTGTCCTGCCCCGGATAGGATTCGCTTATCCAGAAGACGCCCAAACCCAGATAGAAGAAGCCGTAAAATTCTATCAAGCCAGATTTAATAGCCCTCCTTCAGGCATGTGGCCGTCTGAAGAAGCGGTAAGCGAACATATCTTGCCGTTTATAATTCAGGCGGGATTAAATTGGATAGTTACTGATGAGGCTATTCTCTTTAAATCCTTGAATAAGAAAAAAAGAGACGCGAGGCTTTTATACAGGCCGTATCTTCTAAAGAGAAAAAAGGGGGCATTAAATATAGTCTTTCGTGACAGGAATCTTTCGGATCTGATCGGGTTTACCTATCACTCCTGGAAGGCCAAAGACGCCGTAGATGATATGATGAAACACTTAGAGAATATCGCGCAGGCATTCAAAGGACAGGATACCCTTGTTACCATTGCCATGGATGGCGAGAATGCCTGGGAATATTACCCTAATGACGGCCATGATTTTCTAGAACTGTTTTACCAGAGGTTATCCGATTCCAAGATTATAACGACTACGACAATAAGAGATTACTTAAAGATGTTTTCTCCGAAGTTTGAAATCAAACGCCTTGCCGCCGGTTCCTGGATATACGGAGAATTCGGTAAGTGGATAGGCAATCCCTATAAGGTATACGCCTGGGAATGCCTGGCAGAAGCAAGAAAGAAGCTGGAAGAAGTAATCAAATCAGGAGGAGAGGGGATTAACTTAAGCCTGGCCTGGAAACAGATGTATATCGCAGAAGGCAGCGATTGGTTCTGGTGGTATGGAGATGATCAACCTGATTTCGACAGGCTTTTCCGCATGCATTTATCTAACTTCTATACTATAATAGGTAAGGAGATACCCGGCTACCTGAAGAAACCCTTAGTTCCGCGCCTTATCCCATAGCTCTTATCAGAACTAACAGACGAAAGGAAACATATTGACAGACAATGGGTTTTGTGTTATAAAAATTAAAAATGGACAAGAAAGATATCTACGAACACCTGGCCAAGATCTATCTGGATGCTTCTTCCAAGAAGAAAAAAGCGCGCAATTACCCGAAGTTTTCTAAAAACCTTATTTTAGTAAGCGCTGTTTTCGTATTCGCGTCCAGCCTTATATTATTTAACAATTCCCAGCGGAAAAAAGCCTTAAATTCAGAGCTGGCACTTGTGCTTTTGCCTGAGGCGGCGAAACTTAACTTCCACTTTGACCCCGCCAGGAAAGAAACCTATTCCTTCAATTTAAACAAGTTAAGCTTAAGCCGGTTTAAGTCCTTGGCATTTTCCGTAAAAAAGACCGACCATAGGAATGCCGTTTCCTTAAGGGTTGAGTTTACCACTCCTTTTAAGGAAAGGTCTGAAGTCTATTTTAAAGATATACCGTATAAGTGGCATGATTTTAGAATAAACCTTTCTGAGTTTAAAGGCATAAGCGACTGGTCGGAAATATCCAGCCTTTCTTTTTCCGTTGAAGAATGGAACGCGCAGAGTAAAAAAGGCATAGTCTATATAGATAATGTAAGATTACTGAAATAGAAGAAGGCATGGCTTGCATGCCCGAAAGGAGACAAGAATATGCGGATTATTTCTACGGCTAACCAGAAGGGCGGATGCGCCAAGACGACCACCGCGGTAAATTTAGCCGCGTCTTTAGCTGCTAATTCCAAGAAGGTCCTGCTGATAGACTTAGACCCGCAGGCGCATGCTACCTTGGGGTTAAATATTAAGGCCGACTTAAGCATCTATAACGTCCTTTCAAAAATAACCCACAAGAAAGCTAAATTAGAAAATATCGTGCAGAACTTAGGGGTTAATTTCGATATCGCCCCGTCCAGCATAGTATTAAGCACGCTGGAACAGGAGTTAGCCGGAGAAATAGGAAGAGAATCCCGCCTTTGGGAAACATTGAATAATTTTAAAACCAGCTATGATTATATATTAATAGACTGCCCTCCCAATTTAGGGATACTGACTATAAACGCCATCCGCGCCTCGCATGAGATAATCGTGCCGGTAGAAGCAAGCAGATTTTCTCTTGAGGGCCTTGACCAACTTATCAGCATAATAAACCTGGTAAAAGAAAGATTGAGCCATAACGTAAGTTTTAAGGTACTCGTAACTAACTTTGACTCCCGGCTCAGGCACTCATTTAAAATGCTTGAGCGCATAAAGTCTAATTTCAAATCTCAATTATTCAATACTATAGTGCATGTAAACGTAAAATTAAAGGAGGCCCAGAACGAAGGGGAGCATATCTTTAATTACGATAAATACTGCCGCGGCGCCAAAGACTATTTCAGCTTAGCCAAAGAGCTCATCATGCAAGAAACTACGCCTCTTTCCTCCGGAGCATTAGAGAAAAAGATGCAGGATATCTTAAAAGAAAAACTGCCCAGGCTGATGGAAATAACTTTTTCATTATCCGCGCCGGAGGCAAAAGAAGTTTATCTGGCGGGAGATTTTAATTCCTGGAAGTTAGATACCACGAGCAGAATGGAGCATAATAACGGCGCCTGGAAAAAAAAGGTCAGCCTTTCCAGCGGTAAGTACCGTTACCGCTTTGTAATTGACGGGGAGTGGAAAGAAGACGCGAATAACCCCGTTAAGGAAATAAACCCCTACGGCTCGGTGGATTCCTTAATAGAAGTTAAAGGATAGAAGCCCTTATGACTACTCCGCAAGTAAAAAAAGACGCTCAGGAAGGAAAATTCTTCGCGGTAATTTCTTATATAAGTTTTCTTTGCGTAATCACCCTGCTTTTAAAGAAAGGCAACAAATTCGCTCTTTACCACGCTAAGCAAGGCCTTGTGCTTTTTGTATTCGAAGTAGCGGCTTTTATCATCTCCATCGTCCCTCTGCTTGGCTGGCTGCTGGGTACATTCGGCTTAGCGGTATTCAGTATTTTTTCCTTATGGGGGATCCTTCAGGCATTAATGGGCAAGTATCCCCGCTTCCCCATAATCTCAGATATTGCTGACAACATTACTATATAAAAAATTGCCTCTAAAAAATATTAACCAAGGAGGTGCCTGATGCCTGCCAAGAAAAAGGCGGTAAAAAGAAAAATTGTAAAAAAGAAACCAGCCAAGAAGAAAAGCACCGTTAAGAAACCGGTACGGGGCAAGGTTAAGAAACCGGTAGTTAAGAAACGGGCAACCAAGAAACCAGCGGCTGCTAAGAAGGCGAAAGAAAATGTTATCGGAAAGGTCACGCATTATTTTCCTCATGTCAGGGCAGCTGTAATAAAATTAAAAGGGCCGCTATCAACAGGAGACACGGTCAGGATCAAGGGCCACACTACGGAGTTTAAACAACGCATAATCTCTCTGCAGATAGACCGCGTTCCCATAAACTCCGCGAAAAAAGGCCAAGAGATCGGGTTATTAGTTGATTCCAGAGTAAGAAACGGAGATATGGTTTATAGTGTCTAGCACGGAAGGAGGAGGGATGAGGCTTTCAGAAATTGAGAAAAAGGCAAGAAGCATGGGTGTTAAAGACACCTGGAAATACTCTAAAAGGGAGTTGATCAAGACCATCCAGCGTAAAGAGGGTAATTTTGACTGTTTTGGGACAGCCCGCGGAAATTGCGGCCAAATGGCCTGCTGCTGGAGGCCTGATTGCGTAAGGTAACTAAGGAAAGGATAAGCCAGCAATGAAATACAGGTGCCAGATTTGCGACAGAGATATCGATGATTTCGCCAGCATTGCGCACATAAAGGCGGAAGAGTACATAATTAACTTAATAAGGCGGGACCATCCTGAATGGAAAAAAGAGGAAAAAACCTGCCATAAGTGCGTTGACTATTACCGTAAGCTGGTAAAAGAAACTGAAATTTAAACAGGGAGGTTTCCGATGATGGGATTTTCAGGTATGTTTGAAGCGCTATTATTGATCGCCTTAGGTTTTGGTTACATAGTCCTGTATCTTGCCAAAAGAGAAGATAAAAGGCTGCAATTCCTGGGTTATTTCCTGGGTGCCGTGATCATAACACTATCATTAACCTATCTTGTCATCAATGTCTTGACGCAAGCGTTCTTCTTAGCTCCAAAAACGCGCTATTACAACAGGAGCATAATACAACCGTCTAAGTCTATGCCGCGCCCCATGCCGCAGCAGGCACCCGCGCAAAAACCTTAAGATTTTCTTGATGCGTTATCTCATAACAGGGGGAGCGGGTTTCATCGGCTCCCACCTGGCAGAATATTTACTTAAACAAGGCCATTTTGTCCGCGTCCTGGATAATTTCTCCAGCGGTAAACGCGAAAATTTAAGCTTCACCAAAGAACTGCCCCCCACGAAGTTTGAGCTTATTGACGGGGATATCCGCGATAAATCTGCCTGCGAAAAATCCTGCCTGGGCATTGATTATGTGCTTCATCAGGCAGCCCTGCGCTCAGTCCCAAAATCAATGAAAGACCCTCAAAGTTATAACGATGTTAATATAAATGGCGTACTTTTTATGCTCCAGGCAGCTTTAAAGGCAGGCATAAAGCGCTTTGTATTTGCCTCATCAAGCTCCGTATATGGAGATACGGATAAGATCCCCGAGAAAGAAAAGGATTACCCCAGGTTAATTTCTCCTTACGCGCTTACCAAGCTGGCAGGAGAATATTATTGCCGCGTATTCAGCCAATCTTTCGGGTTAGAAACCGTGTCTTTGCGCTATTTTAATGTTTTCGGCTGCCGCCAGGCCTTAGATGACGAATACGCGGTAGTTATACCAAAATTCATCTATAGCATACTTCACGATCAACAGCCTCCGGTATTCGGCACAGGCAAACAATCCCGCGATTTTACCTATATAGATAATGTTGTCCAAGCCAATGTTCTGGCTGCTACCACAGCGGGCATAAGGGAGGCAGTATTTAATGTAGCCAATGGCAAAGACCACACGATCCTGGAGCTGGTTGACCTCTTAAACAGAATACTCGAGAAAGACTCAAAACCCGTATTCCTGCCGCTGCGGCCAGGAGATGTCTTCCGCACCTGTGCTGATATTTCCAGTATCAGAAAAGTTTTAGGCTATAAACCAAAGGTAGGCTTCGAAGAAGGGTTGCGTCGCACAGCTGCCTGGTTTAGCAAGTCGCTAAAACAATAATTAAGAGTACATACTCATTATAACCGGGGCGTTAAGAATAGGTAAAAGTAAGTAAATCCTGATAAGCACAAACGCCGCTTTATAAGAGACTATAAATGCCTAATATTGTAGGAAGGCCTAAAAAATACCGAATAGTGCGGCAAGACCCGCGGATAAGCCAATTTAGCCCAAGAGGGAAGCCTGGCAGGCCGGATGAAGTTGAGCTTAGTATGGATCAATTCGAGGCTATAAGGCTGGCTGATTACATGGGCCTGGGACAGAAAGAAGCGGCAAAATCAATGCGCATATCCCAACAAACCTTTAGCCGCGTGCTTAAAAAGGCGCGCAAATCCCTGGCAAACGGCTTGGTTAATGGAGCCGCTATCAAGATCCAGGGAGGTTCTTATATAATCAGTTCCCGTGAGAATTCCCCGCCAGATAGCTTAAAAAAACCACCAATTCCATAGGCATTTACAGGGCCAACCGCACTTTTTGCCCTATAAATACCCTTGTGCTCAACTTCCTATAATATATCTTATGTTAACTTGAGCATATTGAATATATTGCCCTAAGGCATTGTGTTATAATGAGTTAAGTTATGTATGTATTTTCCTGTGTATAAGCCAAACTTGACTTACTTCGACTTACTTACTTTCTTTAAGCTTTACATTTAGAAACAAATGGTGAGCTTATTTGACAGGCCGGATTGGCTGGCAAGTTCCCTGGCTCTTTGGCGCAGTTGCCGGCTGTATTCGGCATATTTGGCGGGATTGGTAGTTTTATAGAGCAATAATCTCCAATTAGTATACTCTCCCCTGCTTAACCCTTTTTTAATGGCATCCAGGACACCCCAGCGGGGATTTAATCTATCTAAATAGATCCGCTCTAAATTCAGGCCTTTCAGGGAACTAAAAATGGCTTCTAAATTAGCCGGAGTATCGGTAAATTCAGGTATCAAGGGCCCTAAAAACACCCAGGTCTTAATGCCTTTTTCCTTGGCCTTTTTTAGGGTATTTAAACGATCTTGAGGCTCTGAAGCATAGGGTTCTAAGGCCTTTTGCAGGTTTAAATCCAGGGTAGTAATGGTCATGCCTAACCTGGGGGTTTTATAGGCCTCCAGAAGGTCTAAATCGCGCAAGATCAGGCTGCTTTTAGTGAGTATGTCTACCTCAAAACCTGCCTCCAGAAGCAGTTTAAGGCAGGCCCGTGAGAGCTTATATTTTGCCTCTATTGGCTGCCAGGCATCGCAGATAGAACTCATAAATACCTTTTTGGGTGGCTTGATCTTGCGGAGCTGTTTAGCCAGAGCCTCCGGAGCGTTTATCTTAACATCCACAAAATCGCCCCAGTCCTCAGGCCTATCTTTGAACTTCTTCATATACCGGGCATAGCAATACAGGCATCTGTGGCTGCAGCCTACATAGCAATTCAGGGTAAAGTCGCTCAGGCTGGATTTGTTCAGAAGGGTTTTACACTGGATTTCGCGGATTTTCATAGTTTAAGGAGGCAAGATTTCACTCCCCATGAGAACACCCAGAAATACGGCGCGACAGAAAAAATCTCTGTTATACAGGTAGAATTAAAAAGAACAAACTTTACTCTGAACCACAAAACTATTAATAAGTTTACAAAAATTATTTTTAAACCTATTATTATGGATAAATGTATTAGCTATTACTTTCGCTCTACCCGAGAGCTCCTTTCTTAAAGCGCGATTTCTTACCAGAGACTCGTATTTATTGGAAAAATTCCCGTCATTTGCTTCAAAAAATAACGCGGCACCCTTGAATTTATCCAAAACCGGAAGCCGATTTAAAAGCAGGGTACTGCCACAAAATGCTCCTTCATGGGTACTTAAAGAAAACGACTCGCTTAAAGAGCTATTTATATAGATATCGCTTAAATAATAATACTGGAACAATTCGCTTTTCTCCAGATGTCTTTTATAGAAAAACTGGCAGGGGAATTTCCTGCATACGCTTAATAATTTTTTATACAGGTCTTTCTCTAGCGACCTGCCCACAAAAAAGAGCTTAAGATGCCTGTGCCTCTCCAGAATTTTAGGCGCTTCTTCAAGCAAAATGTGAGCCCCCTTTATTCTTTCAAGCCTACCTACATAAAGCGAAACAATATCATTCTTTTTGATATTATGTAAACGCTTTATCTCTTCTATCCTCTTTCTATCCGCTTTGAAGGTTTCAACCGTATTCTCAATAACAACCACCTTATCTATAAAAGAGGGAAAATATCTGATAAAATTATCGTATTCGTAAGAAGAAGGACAAATTATTCTCTCTGCCAATACAATCATCTTCTCCTGATTATGCAAAAAGTGGCTTAACGTCCTGAATCCGGATTCCTTCTCTCTTCTTAATATGCTATGGAAATGGTATATAATTTTAGGCTTTCTTCCTTTTAGTAACATAATTTTTTTAAGTTCTTTAGTCCAGTTCACAAAATGATGGATTATGTAACCAAACTTACACCAGTTATGTTCCCTTAGAAACGCCCCGAGATTGTTGTAGTGTTTTATGGTATCATCCGGAAATAACAGCTTAACAGGATATTTCCTGGCAAAATCAGGGCTTATAAGAACGTAGGTTTCATAACCCATAGCCAACAAAACATCCCTGCTCTGCTCTACAATCTGACCCACGCCGCCACAGTATGACTTGCCGGTAGGATATTCAAATGAAATAAGTAGTATTTTCTTCATAGATTTTATATACCTTTGGACAACTTTAAAATAAATATTATCTAATTATTGTTTAGCTATAGATAGTATATATGTAGGACAGGCGGACTTTTAAATCAGATAAAATCCTAATTATTTATATCAATGCGCATCCTCGGTAAACATTCCGGGAAACGTTGTTGTAAAAACCCAAGAAGCTTTTCCCTGACTTCGCAACGTAAATCCCATAAGGTAGGAGAATCCGCCGCACTCATCAGCGCCCGCAGTTCAATTGTTTTCTCGGTTGTATTGGTAACCTGCAGCACATTGACCTTTTTATCCCACTTTGGGCTGTTTTCTAGAATACTTGTTAATTCATTACGGACTTCTTTCACGGGTATGGCGTAATCAGTATAAATAAAAACAGTTCCCAGTAAATCTGCCGAAGTTCGCGTCCAATTCTGAAATGGCTTCTCGAGAAAATATGATATTGGAACTACTAAACGCCTTAGGTCCCAGATACGCACCACTACGAAAGTAAGGGTAATTTCCTCAATCCAGCCCCATTCATCTTCAATAATGACCACATCGCCTAGCCGGATTGGCTGAGCAATGGCTATCTGGATACCGGCAATTAAATTCCCCAGTGTTTTTTGCGCGGCAAAACCTATAACTATCCCGATAACTCCTGCCGAGGCCAATATGCTTACGCCTATATGCCTGACTTCTGCGAAATTCATCAATATAAAAGAAATAGTTAATAAAACTATAAGCACGACTATGACATTTGTAATCACACGCATTTGTGTATGTATGCCACGGGCACGCAGATTATCCCGAGTATTAATATCATAACGGTGCAAAAGCACATCGCGGGCAATGTAAGCGATCTTTACGGCAGCCCAGCCAAAGAACGCAATAAGCAGGATACGGATAAAGTCGCCGATTAATAAACGCGTCTTTTCCGGCAGCTGCAATAGAGGGATAACCCCCGAGACACACAAAACAGGTATCAAAAAACGTAAGGGGCTTTTAAGGTGCCTCAAGTCGACCTTAAGCCCTTCGGCAAAAAAAGCATTCCCCCGCTTAAGTAAGAATGAAATAATAAGATAAAATACCCACCCGGCAGTAAAACCGGATGCTATTAGAATACCCGAAAACAGATAGTTACTCATCATTTTATACCCTTTCTCTATAAGGAGATCTTTTATCTATAGCGGCAGGATTTTAAGTCTTTATTTATCCAAAGCCTTAAGATATTTATAGTAATCGCTATCAGTAGTCAAAATCAGTGTTGAATTTTCATCAATAGTACCTTTATATGTTTCTAACGTCTTATGGAATTATCCATATTTACCCCCCCCATTTTTATTTCTTGAGCCTCTTTAAAACCTTGGAATCTTCGCCCCCAAGACCTTTCTTAAATATCCTGCTATAACAAAATACCAGCATGCTCAAAATAAACGCCCATGAAATAATCATAAAAATCCAACCGCTAAGCTTCATTGAGTCTCCCAAGCTTTCTTAATCAAACTCGTTTCCTTTTTAAGAGATAATCACGAACCTTCTTCTCGATTTCTATAACAATGTGAATCAATAAACCTATCAAGAAAATCCTAACCCAAGCATCCAGCGAAATCGGCGCACTATGAAAAAAGCGGTTCATGGCGGGGGAATAAGTAAAGAAAACCTGTAAGCCTATCATAATCAAAACCCCGGAAATAAGCCACCGGTTAGAAAATACCCCCAGCGCAAACATTGACTTCGACAACGAACGGCAATTAAGAAGATAGAGCAGCTCCCCTATAACCAAAACACCAACAGCCGCTGTTCGAGCCTCTTCAATACTTAATCCCCTATTCCTTTCGTAGAAAAATGATCCAAAAACTCCCAAAGCTAAAAGTACGCCCACGATGATTGTGCGCGCAACAAGCTCACCCGTCATAATCGGTATCTTAGGGTCACGTGGCGGCCGCTGCATCAAATCGGGCTCCTTAGACTCAAAGGCTAGCATCATACCTAAGCATAGAGCGGTAGTCATGTTTATCCAGAGCAATTGAACAGGAGCTACCGGCAGCACCATTCCGCCAAAAATAGCGACCATGATAGCAAGGGCTTCCCCCAAATTTGTCGGTAGGGTCCAAACAATAAACTTCTTCAAGTTATCAAAGACGCAGCGCCCTTCTTCTATCGCAGCCTCAATGGAAGCGAAATTATCATCGGTTAAAACCATATCCGCCGCCTCTTTTGCGACCTCTGTACCTGTGCGCCCCATAGCAATACCTATATTAGCTTGTTTAAGCGCCGGAGCATCATTCACACCATCTCCGGTCATCGCCACAATATAGCCTCTTGTTTGGATCGCTTTAACAAGCCGTAACTTTTGTTCCGGCGTCACACGAGCAAAGACGCTAACCCGATCAACGGATTTCTGTAAATCTTCGTCATTCATAGTCTCAAGATCGCTTCCGCTTAACGCTGCCAAACCTTTAGCTGGATCTCCGGACCCAAGCCGACTTTTAAGGTTTAATTGCTCAGCAATAGCTTTAGCCGTCAATACATGGTCTCCGGTTATCATCTTAACCAATATCCCGGCCGAATGACAACGCCGCACAGCATCAATCGCTTCTTCCCGTGGAGGATCTATCATGCCTTGTAATCCTAAGAATGTCAGAGATTCAGTAATATCACCGTGATCAATCCTGTCTTTCTGCGAAGAAATACTGCCGCGGGCAAAAGCAAGCACTCTAAGCCCTTTTGCCGCCATAATTTCAACCTGATGCCCAATAATAGCGCGTTTCAAAGGACGGATATCTCCATTTTCATCCAGATAATCAACGCATTTGGCTAAAACTTTTTCTACAGAGCCTTTTAAATAAACAACCCCATCTCCATCAGGTAAAATATGAAAGGTCGCCATATATTGATATTCCGATTCAAACGGAATAGAATCTTTGCGGGGCAGCTGGGGCATGCCTCCGGCAAATAAACTCTTTGCCTTATTCGCGGATACAATAAGGGCCGCTTCTGTCGGGTCACCTTCCACTTGAAATAATCCTTCTTTCTCCACGATCCTGCTATCATTGCATAAGAAGCCGGCTGTCAAACATTCTTTAAGAGCCATAGAAGATATTGCCCCGGACTTACGCGAAGGATCTTGAATAGAACCCTCAAAACCATATCCCACCCCTGAAACATTGTATATATGACCGTCGGCAAATATCTCCTGCACAGTCATTTGATTTTCGGTAAGCGTTCCGGTTTTATCAGAACAAATAACCCCGGTACTGCCTAGCGTCTCCACTGCCGGCAGCTTTCGAATGATAGCGCGGCGCTTAGCCATTCTTGCCACGCCTATCGCGAGTGTTATCGTTACAGCCGCGGGTAATCCTTCAGGTATCGCCCCTACCGCGAGCGCGATCGCGGTCATAAACATTTCCGCGGCAGATTCACCCCTCATTACACCCACAACGAAAGCAATTACGGACAAGCCCATTATAACGTATAAAAGGTACCGGCTAAAGTGGGCTATTTTAATCGTAAGAGGCGTTTCTAAATCCTCAGCGGTAGTGATTAACTCAGAGATTCTACCGACCTCAGTGGCGTCTCCTGTGGCGATAACAATAGCCTTTCCTCTGCCATAGGTAACAAAAGTAGAGGCGTAAAGCATATTTAACCGATCTGCCAAAACAGTTTTAGCATCGATAGCGTCAATTTGCTTCCCAACCGGCACAGACTCACCCGTAAGAGGAGACTCATTGACTTGCAGGTCCCGGATATTGATAAGGCGCATATCGGCGGATATCTTATCACCGGAAGCGATCATGACCACATCCCCGGGGACCAATTCGGTAGATGAAATATGCTGTTCCTTGCCGTCTCTGAATACAGAGACAGAAGAAGTCATTGAACGGGAAAGGGCCTCCAGGGCTTTTAAAGCCTTGGTTTCCTGCAAGAAACCGACGATAGCATTAATAAAAACTACTCCAAAAATTACCGAGGCATCAACCCATTCTTTTAAGAATAGAGTAGTCGCGGTCGCCGCCAGAAGGATATATACAAGAGGCTGATTAAACTGCGATAAAAACCGTAGCCACAGGGGCGTGCCCTTCTTAGGAGTGATCTGATTTAATCCAAAACGCTCCCTGCGTTTCTTGACCTCGTCCGAGGATAGGCCTGCAGAAACATCTACTTCCAGCCGCTTGATAACTTCATCGGCAGGCAACGCATGCCAAAATTCTTTAGTAAAATCCAGTATTTCTTCAGGCATGGCTCTGTTTCCTTAAATATTCCTCAGTAAACTTTATTATATTGTTCATCATGATAACCGTTTCAACAGGGTATTTACCTACGGCTGATTCTGCCGAAAGCATGACAAAATCAGTGCCGTCTATGATGGCGTTAGCTACATCAGTTACCTCAGCACGCGTAGGCCTAAGGTTCTCGGTCATACTCTCAAGCATCTGCGTTGCGGTAATGACAAATTTACCCGCACGGTTACATTTTTTTATGATCATCTTCTGAATAACGGGGATTTCATAGATTGGTAGCGATACCCCCATATCCCCGCGCGCTACCATAATGCCATCAGCGGCTTTGATTATTTCATCGATATTCTTTATGCCTTCCCTGCTCTCTATCTTGGCAATAATCCTGCATTTTGAGCCCGGTTTAAGCAATTTTCTTATATCTAAAATATCATTCTTGGCACGTACAAATGACTGAGCGACATATTCCACGCCGTGCTTTTCGCAGAAAGATATATCCTGCATATCCTTCTGGCTTATGCCGCCGAATTCAAGCCTTGCTTCTGGGATATTCACGCCCTTATGCCCTTTAAGCAAGCCGCCGGCTATTACCTTGGCCTTAAGTCTGTTTTTAGTCCTGCCGGTAACTTCCAAGGCAATATTTCCGTCATCTATGAATATCTGGTGGCCGTTCTTAATGCTGCGTAGCGGGCCTTGATAATCAAAAGGTATCTTGGCATGAGAGCCTTTTATGTCTTCCCGGGTAAGCCAAACTACCTGGCGCTTTTTAAGTTCTAGCGGAGCGGCGAGCCCGCCTATTCTTATCCGATGGCCCCGGAGATCACCAAGAAGCTTTATGCGCCTGCGGTATTTCGCGTTTAAAAACCGGATAAAGCCTATCCTATTAAACAATTCCTGCGGTTTAGCGTGGGAAAAATTCAAGCGGGCAACATCCATACCGCTACGCATCATTTTCCTGAGGACCGTCTCGCTTGACGATACCGGACCGAGCGTACAGATTATCTTAGTCTTAACCATAGAATTCCTTCACTATGCCTAGCTTTTTTATAAATAAGCATTTAGCACATACTCCTGAACCATTCTCTGGGTATTAAAAAATGAGGCGTTCAGGGCAATTGCATGCCGCATTATCTCAATCCACTTATTTTTATCTTTATAAAACATAGGAATTATTATCCCCTCTAATTTTTGATATAAATCGCGGGCGTCTTGGGCGCTATCGGTATTCTTCTTGTTCGCCGGCCCAATCGCCCAACCAGTTACATTTTCAATACATCCTTCTATCCACCAGCCATCCAGGACGCTTAGATTCGGTACGCCGTTAAGGCAGGCCTTCATCCCGCTTGTGCCAGAGGCCTCTCGCGGAGGAAGGGGATTATTCAGCCAAAGGTCAACGCCGCTAGTAATTAATTTCCCTTGCGTCATATCGTAATTCTCTAAGTATGCAATTTTGATTTTTGGGCTTAATTCTTTAATCCTTGAAAATATATTTTTTATCAGCTCTTTTCCTCCGCCATCCTTAGGATGCGCCTTTCCCGCATAAACGATTTGTATCCTGCCTGCCTTATCATTAATTTCAGCTAAACGCTTTATATCAGTTAATAAAAGGTCTGCTCTTTTGTAAGGCGTAACGCGCCGGGCAAACCCTATAGTAAAGATATCGTAGTCCATCCCGATGCCCGTTTGGCTATTTACATAATCAATAAGTTCTTTTTTTGCCTCCCTGTGCGCCTCCAATATTTCCTCTTTGGGGATACTTAAGGCATAACGTAAGGAAAAATAATCTGATTGCCAACCGGGGATATATTTATCGTAAAGCCTTTTGAACGCAGTAGCCGCCCAGGTTAACAAATGAATACCGTTGGTGATAGAATCTATGATGTAACCAGGAAACATCTCCCGCGTCACCTCGCCGTGTTTCTTGGCTACCCCATTGACATATTTACTCAAATTCAAAGCAATCAGGGTCATATTCATTTCATTATCCCGGATAAATATATCAGACATTTCAAAAGGCAAGTTGCTGCGTAGAGCTCTTTTTACAAAATCAAGAGGAAAGCGGTCATGCCCGGCAGCTACAGGAGTATGCGTGGTGAAGATGCATTGATTTCTTACGGATTCAAGGTCATATTTTTTATAAATATCTTCTTCGCCGTCTTTTTTTGTCCTCCCTAATAATTCCAGAGCCAAGAGGCTGGCATGGCCTTCGTTCATATGGTATTTTTCGATATTTTGATAGCCAATAGCTCCAATCGCCCTCAATCCCCCTATTCCAAGGATTATCTCCTGACAAAGGCGATACCACTGATCGCCTCCGTAAAGAAAGCTGGTCAGGCTGCGGTCGTATTCAGTGTTTTCAGTAAGGCCAGTGTCCAGAAAATAAACCGGCACAATCGCGCCGGTAACGCCCTTTACAATATACTCCCAAACCTGAATTTTGACTTCCCTTGCTTCAATATTTACGCTTACTTTTATCGGCAAAAGAGTTAAAAATTTCTCTTTTAGCCATTCCACAGGAATTTCTGCCTGGCTTCCTTCTCCATCCAGCTTTTGCGCAAAATAACCTTTTTCATTAAGCATGGTTACGGCGATAAGTGGTACGCCTAAATCCGCGCAGGATTTTATAGTATCTCCTGCTAGAACCCCTAATCCGCCGCTATAGGTAGGCATTTTAGAATCAAGGCCTACTTCCATTGTAAAATAGGCAATTTTTCTTTTCCCTATCTCTTGTTTATCCATAGATTTATTACGCTTTAACCTTGCTTATTTTAGGGGGCAAGTAAATGCTTCTTTTACGTGCCTCCTGCTCTAATTGCCTAAGCGCTAAGCCTTAGGACCCATTCGCTTCCACGCCAACCTTGGTAAAATTAAATCGCCGTGCATACGCCAGTATACCACATCTCCTAAGAAACACGATAGATAAAAAAACACCGATAAGTTACCCTATCGGTGTTTCGTTGTACCTCATTGTTCCACAATGAGGTACCATGTTTAAGGGTCCCTCTCGTATTTCATAAGGGGAAACCTCTCTAAATTTAATAGACTAATTATAGGCTCAATACCTTGATATATCAATAATATTCTGGTTGATATATAATCAATTAGCGATGTCCACCTGCGAGGATAGACACTTTTTTTAGGGGGTGAAAGGACAAGATGCTAACCCATACCCTTTGACTGTCAGAAGTATGCCAAGGGCTAAGAGTATTACTAACTCAATCGTCAATAAAGCTGTCTTTTTCTGGTAAGATTGAGTAAGTTTGGCTACTGTATTCGGGAAAAGGATTAACCAGGTGCCTTTAATAATCGCAAGCCAACCAAAGATAGTAATGATTACCTGCCAATCAGCTATCCATAGATTGTGAGATAATACTACCAGAATGCCAACGAGAAACGCAAATACCCCGCCCAGATAAATCAGGGCAGAGTTTTTACAGAAATCCTCTACAACCTTCTGATAGCTTTTCAGGTTAAACAAAAATGCCAGCGCAACGATGATGCAGTATGGGCCAAGAATCTTAGCCAGAAACACCGAGTTTTCCATATACCCCTCCTTTTTTATGTTTTTCTTCGCTGCAATACCAAAAGCGCGGTTAGATAAACAAGCAGGCCTAAGCAAAAAGCAATTAATAAATAACCTGCTATAACCGGCAGGATAATCTTTAAAATGCCTGTTTTAAAGAGGCTTAACCAGCTAAAACTCGATAAAAAAGATGCCCAATCTTGTTGCAACTTCTGCCAGCTTACCCCAAATAGAGCTGAACCGAGCTTAATTGCCAGAAGGAAAGTTACAAAACTTAGCCAGGTGTTGGTAAGTAAGCTTCCCAGAAGCGCGCTGGCGCGGTTTGCCCGCAGTAAAAATGCCAGGAATAAAGCAGCCAAAGGCCCTGTGCCAGGAAAAATACCTGAAAATACACCCAGGCCCAGGCCCAGGGCGATTTTCTGGGGAGAGTCATTTATCTTAAAGAGTTCTAGGTAAAGCAGCTTAAAGATGTTTTCTTTCTTCATATTATTGAAGGTTTTATATTTACGCCCGCAAACCTCTCTGAACCGTAGGATTCCTGGATCCAGCCGTTATGCAGGCCAAGCTCATTCATTATTTCTTTAGCTGATTCATATTCCCGCTGTTTCAGCCTCCGTGATATCTCCTTAAATTCAGGCGCTTTATAATAAGGCATATACTGGCTCATAAGGCTGATATATGTATCTTGCGAGATCTCATCACGGATAAACTTCATGATCTTATCAGTGCCTGAGATATTCTCAGGAAGGACCAAGTGCCTTATAATCAAACCCTTGACCATAATGCCGCGGCTGTCAATATCGGCAGTACCGACCTGCCGGTACATTTCTTTTATTGATCCCTGGTTATATTTGGGGTATTCCGGAGCGGAAGAATATTTTATGGCCATGGCGGAATCAGCGTAGCGCATATCCGGAAGATATATATCTATTATACCGGAAAGATACTTTATGATCTCGGGTGATTCGTAGCCTGCGGTATTATACACAATAGGTATTTTTAAGCCTTTAGGTATGGCATAGCTTAGGGCCTTTAAGATCTGCGGCAGGACATGCGTAGGGGTAACCAGATTTATATTGTGGCATCCGGAATCCTGAAGTTCTAACATAAAGCGCGCTAATTCCTCAAAATCTACCTCCCTCCCCTGTCCTCTCTGGCTGAATTCATAATTCTGGCAATACACGCAAGCCATATTGCAGTAAGAAAAGAAGATCGTCCCCGAACCTTTTGTGCCTGAAATCGGGGGCTCTTCTCCATGGTGCACCAGAGAACTGTATACCTTAGGCAGCAGTCCTGTCTTACAGAAACCTAATTCGCCCTTTAAGCGGTTCACTTTGCACTTACGTGGGCATATACAGCAAGAAGAGAGCATTTTAAATACCTTTTCAATGATCGTCTTTATTTTGCCGCTATGGTAAGATTCCAGATAGCTTGGATAATCGCGCGGCTGGCTATTTTGTTTTGATCTGCTGGGCATAGATCTCTCTTATCTGGTTAAATACCGAGATATAATCATCTGATCTGTAATCAGGATAAGTCCAATCCCAGGGGCTGTAGGATTTCCCGCTGTAGAAAAGAGTTACTTCCAGGTATATGCCTTTATCAGAATATATGCGGTGTTTGTAATCTTTAGTAGAGGCAAGGACGACTTTAGCCAGATCCAGGTAGCCGGGGTCAATATTAATTAAACGGGACTGGCCGTTAGAATACAGCTTTTCAATCTTATTTGTATAAATCTTTATTCCAGGCAGGACGCTCGGGCAAAACAGCTTCTTAAAACTTACAAATTTTCTTTTTAAGCCCCTGCCGAATTCTTTTTCGTAATAGTCAGTCTGATAAAAAGGCAGCGTAAGGCTTTCAAGATCTATTCTCCCGAACTTTCTCTCCAGAATAAGCCTGGCTTTATCAAAAGCTACCTCTTCCTTAAAAATAAAGCCGGTAATTAGTTTTACCGGCTGCTGCTTTCTTATTTGTCCCATTAGGGCGATTATTTATTTGGCGCGGAGATTACCACAACTTTTTACGGCCACAGGTATTTTAGGCAAGAACCTGTTTATGTACTGGGATATTTTCTGCCGCTGGCTATCCCCGATATCATTAAAGAATATGGCGATATTAAAACCGCCCTTATCTGAATCTTCAGACCTGACTATCACGCCTTTACATTCAGCATTGTAATTCTTATTACCCTTGGACGCGGACACGGGAAGGGCCAATTTGACCATGACTTTAGTAAACGGGGGTATATATTTATTTATATGGCAGTAAGCGCCTACGCAGCTGACATTAAGGGTGGAGGTAGAAAAATCGTATCCGTTGGCTGCCACCCTAAAAGGAAGCTCCTGTTCTAGCCGGGGGTACTGCCTTCTTTCCGCCTTATTATTTCTTATCATCCTTCTCTTCCTTGGATTTCTTTATAAAATCACTCCAGCACTTCTTGCTGCAGTAGAATTTCCCATCACGATAATACCTTTTTAATTTCTTGATAGGTTTATTGCAAGCTAAACAGTTGGTTTGTTTTTCTACTTTAGGCTTTGCTTCTGCTTCGGCAGTCTTTGTTTGTTCGGCTGTCATTTGTTTTACTATTCCTTTCTGTGGATTAAAATTTACCCATTTTCATATCTAAATAATCCGAAAGATAGCCCTTTTCCTCAGGAACCATCTCCATGAATTCTACGCCTAATCTGTTCCTGTCTGAATGAGGCAAAGGCGAGGACCAGGAGATCTTTCCTATGGGACGCAGGATATGGGATAATACACTGATCTCCATTATCACCTGGGTAGACGGAGCAATAAACCTGTCTGCCAGGAAACCCAATCCCCCAATGCTGATATTCTCAGTGACCGCGTTACTGTATTGAGGAAACCCCTTAACCTGGAAACGTATTGGCTCACGCAGGGTACTTCGCGGAAAACGCCTTCTATCCTCAAGATTAGTTACCATTTTACCTCTCGGTTAGAAAGGAAACTGCGGTTTATTAATCTTAAGTAGAAATATAACATATATTTATAAGGATGTCAATACCTTAGGAAGCGGATCTGCGGATTATAGCTTCTCTTATTACCCTTACCGGTATATTCTCTATTATCTTTGTTTTGCCGATCCCTTCAATAAGGACAAACCGGTTCTTTTTACCGGTAAACTTCTTATCCCGGTAATGCGCGTTTATTATACGTTGCAGAGAGGTGCCTTTTATCTTTGTGGGCAGGCCGATATTTTTTATTAAATTCTCTATCCGGCCGTATGCGTCCTTGCTTAAAAGACTTAAGCTCCTGCTTATATCAGCAGCCACAAGCATCCCCAAGGCTAATGCCTCGCCATGGTTAAACGCTTTATAGCCGCAAGCCGCCTCTATCGCGTGTCCTATGGTATGGCCGAAATTTAAGACCGTCCGCAACCCCTTCTCTTCCCTCTCATCCTTAGAAACAATGCCGGCCTTAATACTGCTGGAACGCTTGAGGATATATTCTAAAGCATCCGGATTAAGCTTAAGGACATCCCTATATTTTCTTTCCAGGAAAGAAAATAGCTGCCTGTCTTTTATGATCCCGTATTTTATTACTTCCGCAAGACCCGCGCGTATCTGCCTTTGATCAAGGGTATTAAGGAACTTTATATCGCTAAGCACCAGCGCGGGCTGATAAAAAGCGCCTACCAGATTTTTCCCCTCGGATAAGTCAACCGCGGTCTTACCGCCTATACTGGAATCTACCTGCGCTAATAACGTGGTGGGAATTTGTATATACGGGATCCCCCGCTTATAAATAGAGGCGGTAAAACCCGCCAGGTCTCCGATCACTCCTCCGCCGAAAGCAATAATAAAAATACGTTTTTTCTTATCGTAACGCGCTATATCTTTAACCAGAGAAGCTGCCATTTCCACGGATTTGCTCTTTTCCGTATCAGGGACTGTCTTGAACCTTACGCCAAAACCAGCTTGTCTTAGTATCTTGCTTAATTTATCTCCATATTTATTTCTTATGGAAGCATTAGTAATTATATAGGCATCGCGGCCTATGCCCAGCCTGGTTATGAATTTAGGCAAAAGTTTTATTATGCCAAAACCTACGATTATATCGTAAGAACGTTTTTTAAGGTTTACTTTTATGGCCTTCATTGACTTGCTGCCTCACTTAGAAAGGAACCCCTAATATACGCATTATAGAGTTTAAAGCTGGCCAGATTATGCGGTCGAGCATTCCCAGCCCAAAGAGCATTATTATGATGAAAAACCCATAAGGCTCTATCGCCGCGTACTTAGAAGACAACTCATCAGGGAGTATGCCCATTACCACGCGTGAACCGTCCAACGGCGGAATAGGCACAAGATTAAAAACTCCCAGCATGACATTAATATATACCAGGCTGCGAATAAGATAACTTACAAACGAATCCAACGGCACAGCCTTGAATACAACGCTTAAGAGTATTGCCAGGGCAAAGTTTGCCAAAGGCCCGCTTATACCTATCCAGATCATATCTCTCTTGGGATTTTTTAGGGCCCAGTAATTTATGGGAACCGGTTTAGCTGCCGCGATGAATAAACCGGTAGTAATAAAAAACAACAACGGCAAGATAACCGTCCAGAAAATGTCTATGTGTGCTAAGGGGTTAAATGTCAGCCTTCCTGAATACTTGGCGGTCATGTCCCCTAATTTATACGCCGTCCAGCTGTGAGCGAATTCATGCACACTCATGGCGATGATCAATAATCCAAAGAATACCACGAAAGTTGTCATGTGGGCAAACAGGTTCATTTTATCTTACCTTTTTATCCCGGACCGGGGCCTTATTAATAAATATTTTGTTTATCCAGCCAAAACTGTTTTGCGTAGGTTCAATTTTATACCAGTCCCCTTTTTCTTTAATAACATTGACTGTTTCATTCTTATCGGCTACCCCCAGTATGGGGGACGATTCGGCCGGATGCAGCCGGATATTTACTTTATTCTTTAATACCCTGGCATTCTTACATTTGTTTTCCGGAGACATACCGGAGCATTCGGCCAGGTTTTTCTTAATATAACAAGGCGCGGGCTTAGGCAGCCTTATTTTATACCATTCATATAGCTCCAGGACTACTTCCACTTTTTCGTTTTTATTGAGAATGGAGATTACTTCGGAAGTAACGCTGGAATCCGAACGCAGGTTTATATTATCGGCGTTAACCTCGCCTTGGAATAACGGGGGATCAGGCTGCGCGGGGCAAATATTAAACTGTAACCAGAACGCGAAGATCAATACGGCAGGTATTATATGCTTGAGCCGGTTTATACGATACGCATCGATCACTTCTTTTCCTGGGCTTTGCCGGCGGCCGCGCCCTTAGCGGCAGCACCCTTAGCGGCGGGCTGTTGTTTAGATTCGGCGGCGGCCGGAGCTGCTGCTGGCGTAGCCGCGGTTTCCGTCTTCTCTGCTTTTTCTTTCTTTATCTTGATCCTTACGGTTTTTAGCTTAGGCAATCCGTAAACACTGTCGCCTTCTTTCCACTTACCCTTCTCCATCAGTATGCGCAGGCGCTCCGTGCGCTTTAATACCGACTGTTGTTTCTTGTTTTTATCTGACAAGGCTAATGAGGGATGCATAGACATGGTTTATAACCTCCTTATATAGCAATCATTATATCGTTTTTTTAGTTCCGATAACATAGACTGCGCTGTTTCTCTATTAGAAAAATTACCTACATATAACACGGTATAGCTCCCCTTAGGCAAAACTAAGGCGGAGAACCCTTTTTTCTTTAATAATTCCGCCTCTTTTTGCGCGTGCGTTATAGTTTTATAACTGGCCAGCTGGATAACGTAGCCTTGCTTCTCAAATAAAGCAGGCTGTTTTACGCCCTCTTCTTTTTTTACGGCAATAGCGGCGGGAAGGGGAACAGTTATTTTCTGGCTTAACGTATTAGACGGCTGCGGCTGCGGTATAGCCGTAAGCGCTAAATCCAAACGGGAATTACTGGACATTGCCAGCCTCTTGCCTTTTTCTACTCCCAAAGAAAACGAGATAATACTTGTGGTTATTAAAGCGATGATCAAAAGTATCGCTTTTTCGTAATTCCAGATACGCGCCAGGAAAGAATTGCTGGCTTTGCGGGACTCCGGATCACCGAGCCCCTCTTTTTGCCCGAATAATTCTAACTGAAAGCCATCTTGATTTTCCATTCTTATCATATTCTAAACTAATATTTCTAACGGGACAAGTAATTTTTTGTATTTATTTTCTTAATGACTTTCAGGAAGGCCTCTACCATTTTAGGGTCAAATTGCGTGCCGCTCTTCTTCTTTATCTCCTTTACCGCGGAGGCAATATTCATCCTCTCCCGGTAAGGCCTGCCGTATACCATAGCCTCAAACGCGTCAGCTACCGCCATAATGCGCGCGCCCTGGGGTATCTGCCCTTTTCTTAACCTGGAGGGATATCCCGTGCCGTCGTATCTCTCATGATGGTGCATTATTATCGGGATGACCGGCTTTAATACCTGTAAAGGCCGCAGTATTTGCGCGCCCTTAAGAGGGTGCTTTTTGATAATATTATATTCCTTAACGGTTAATTTAGTTGTCTTTGTAAGTATTTCTAGCGGGATATCGATTTTTCCCGTATCGTGTAACAAGCTGGCGTATTTCAAGCTCTCGATCTTCTTTTCATCAAGATGCATTTGATGCCCTATCGCGGTTACCAACCTGCTAAAATAAGGCGAATGGGTATATTCCTGGGGGACCCGCGTATCCAGGAGCGTTACCAGCGATTTTATGCTTCCCAGGACTATCCTCTGCTGCTCTTCGTAAAGCTCCAGATTCCTTATCCCTGTTATTGCCTGTTCAACCAGCATCATCAGCAGCTCCTGGTCAAACTGATTAAAGGCAGGATCGTTTTTCTTGCGTTTTATGATTATAAGCCCGATCAGATCTTCGGAGATCAAAGGGATCCCCAGCATGTCGTCGCTTCTTACAACGGAAAGCTTTTTTATTATCTTCTTCTCTATCCTGCTGGCTATCTTTATCTTTTTATCAATGACATATTTTTTCCTGTCGCTTATCAGGCATTTTAATACAGAGTGCTTTTTAGCGGGATCCAGCAACACAATTAAGCAGTATTGGGAATGGAATATCTGGCAGATCAGCCGGCTTAAGCGGATGATCAGGTCTTTCAGCTCATAGGTAGAATTAACCAGGCGGTAAATACTATGGCTGGCCGATATTAAAGATTTACACCTTTTCGTAGGGGTTAAATAATTTTTTGTATTCATCTAACGCGCACCTGTCCGTCATTCCCGCGATATAATCGCAGACTACCCGTTTTACCCCGTCCGCCGGTATCTTTTTTTGCGTCTCCGACGGCAGTTGTTCGGGTTTATCTATGTAAGCCTCGAATAACTCCTTAATGAACCTTTTTGCCTTAGTGCTCATCCTGATCACGCGGTAATGCTGGTACAGCTTTTTCACCAGGAATTCACGCAGGGGCTTTCTTAATTCTAACATGTCTTTGCTAAAAGACACGATTTTCTTGCCTGTTTTCTTAATATCGGAGTATGATCCAAGCTTTAACTCTGCTATATTCTTTTCCGTTTCCCGGATCAGATCTGTAACCTGGATATCTATTAACGACCTTATTATCAGGTATTTCCTCTTGTCCGGCTCAATTTTAGCATATTTTTCCGAAATGCGCCTGTTGAGCTTATCCCATATCAATAGATGTTCTAAGTCAGATTCCCCTATTAACCCGGAGGTGAGCCCATCGTCGAGATCATGGTTATCATAAGCTATTTCATCGGCAATGTCAACCACCTGGGTCTCTAAAGTAGGCATCTCTCCTGGAGCAAGGTCCTTGATCTTAACCGCTATATCAAAAGCCGAAGAATGTTTTACAATACCTTCTCTTGCCTCCCAGGTTAAATTAATCCCCGGAAAATCAGGGTATCTCTCCTCCAGGCAATCAACCACTCTTAAACTCTGCAGGTTATGATTAAACCCGCCGAGTTCAACCATTAATTCGTTCAAGGCCTCTTCGCCTGAATGGCCGAACGGTGTATGGCCTAAATCGTGGGCGAGGGCTATAGCCTCGGTCAGGTCGACGTTCAGCCTTAAAGCGGAGGCTATTGTCCGGGCTATCTGCGCGACTTCTATAGTATGGGTTAACCTAGTGCGGTAATAGTCTCCTTCGTGGTTTACGAATACCTGGGTCTTATACTCCAGCCTCCTGAAAGCGGCGGAGTGGACGATCCTGTCGCGGTCCCTTTGATACGCCGACCTATAAGGATGCTCTTCCTCTTTATAGACCCTTCCCCTGGTATTATAGCTTTTCATGGCGTAAGGTGCCAGGGTGATATCTTCTAATTTTCTGATCTGTTCTTGATCCAGCATTCTTTTATAGACTAAGCTTTAATTCTTCAGGCTTTAAAGCCTGATTATCTTCGCCTCTATTGTATCGTTGATCTCAATTATACCATAAGAATTGTACTGAGAGAAAACTTTATCAGTGGGGCTGCCGGGATTAAAGAATAACACGCCCCCTTTTTTCTCGTTTAAAGGAATATGCGAATGCCCAAAAATGATCAAATTTACGTTGTCGTCTTTAAAAATAGAAGCCATGAGGTCTGCTAATTTATTCGGGGCTCCGTATCCATGCATTATGCCGATAACATGGTTTCCGATCTTGAATATTTCTTTCTGGCGCAGGGTTTTTCTTGTTTCCTCTGAATCCATATTCCCCCAGACCGCCTTTACATTGCCGCAAGCGGACTTTAATTTATCCAATACGCTTGAGTCCACAAAGTCTCCGGCGTGTATGACCATATCGGACTTCTTGATCTCTTCCCATACCTGCCGGGGTATATCTTGAGCCCTGTCGGGGATATGGGTATCCGAGATCACGCAAATTCTCATGCTATCACCCAGGGCTTAGAAAACAGGTCTAATACCTGATTCAGGTTATTTATATCCCAGGTCCAGATCTTCTCTTCCATGGCTTTTAAACGGGTATTCGCGTCTATGTCTTGAAGCGTGACAATGATCTTCCTCTGCGTCTTATGGCGGTATTTTTTGCATTCCCTGGCGAATTCCGTAATATCCTCTTCGGTCAACAGCCCGCGTTTAAACGCCATTATCCAGAGGCTGTCGTTACAGCGCCCGATCAATCCGTCTTTCAGGCCGCTGCCGTTAAATTCCAGGGGCTTTACCTCCCTGAAATGATTGAGCCTTATATTCTTCCTCTCTATTTGCGTTACCTCGTCTTCAAAAAGATGCAGGACCTCGGTCAATCTTTCAGTGACAGGCTTGCGCGCGCTTAAAAAGAAATCCTGGATCATGTCTTCTATATTGCCCCTGAACTTCGCCTTTTGGTTCTTGGCGTCGAAAGTCAAAGAATGCAGTTTCTCCTGGTAGACATACCTTAACCAGAAACCAAACACCCTATCGTTAATTTTTAAAAAATCCCCGCTGCGTATTACGGCATCGAGTTCCAGGAGCCGGTTTATTCTTGACATCAACTCTTTCCTGTTCTTGTGTAATATGTGCGCGATATCCTTGATCTTATTCCTTCCGCTGGCAATCAGGTATAAGATCGATATGTAATCATCGTTATGGCTTAAGCCTAGGAAACGTTTGATATAATTAGAGAACCTTATGTTCAACATCCCCGAAGAATCAAAAAGCAGGCTTTCCAGTATATCGGCTAAATTAAGCTGATTGCCCTCTTGTGTTGATTTTAGCAGGGAATCGGATATGGCTTCTAAGTACAGCGGGTATCCTCCTGTAAAATGGACTATAAAATTCTTTAAGGCGTTATTCAGGCCCAGGTCGCCCAGCCTGTGTTCCAGGTATTGCTCGCTGGTCCTGATGTCAAAGGGCTCTACAGTGATCAGCTCAAAATTACCGAATAATAAGGATAAGTTCTTTGAGAGTATCGCCCTGGATTTGAATTTCAGGGAGCTTACAATGATATACATCGTATTCTTCTGGGAGATCAGTAATTTAGGCCATTCGCGGTACAAGTTCTTAATACCTATATTTTCCAGATTATGGAATTCATCTAAGATCACTACGCAGGACTTACCCGTCTCAAGATATATGGTATCGCACAATGAGAATAATTCCGTGAAGATACTACTCCTTCTCCTCTTGTCGGCGGCATTGAGTATCAGCCTTATTTTTTCTACCGTCTTAGGTATATATTTCTCGGATTTCGTGATCAGGAAACCCAGGTCTTCTTTTAAGGCAATATTGCTGTTAAGCAGAAAATTATACAGGAGTACGCCGACAAACCTCCTGGCAAAAGAATGCAGAGGCTCCTGTCTTACTTCCAAATAGGCCGCGATGATCCGGTTATCGTAGAAACTATTCAGGAGCTTGAATATCATCGAAGTCTTGCCTATGGATTCCTCCCCGATAATAGCGATATTCTGGCGGTAATTATCCTTTAAGCCGCCTATGCGCTTTTCTAAGATATCCAGGTAAGATCTGCGGTCAAATATTTTATCTGTTATCATGGCAAATAGAAAATAGGGTTCTGCGGAGCATACCCTTTTCTTATTTCAAAATGCAGGTATGTGCTTTTGCTTCTGCCGCCGCAGCCTGTTTTGGCTATAACGGACCCCTTTCCCACGCTATCCCCGGCCTTAACAAATACCTGCGCGTTACGGGCATAAACAGTGGAAAATCCGTCGCCGTGATCAATGATCAAAGTCTTGCCAAAATGCCTGAAGTTGTCTTTATAAAAGACTACCTTGCCGGCGCGCGAGGCGACCACTTCTAAGTTATCATACGGCTGTATATTAATACCCTTGTTAACCATATTATTAAAAACCTGGCCAAAAGCGGCGATAACCCTTCCTTTGACCGGCCACATAAAATCTTCAGAAGCGTACCTATCGGGTAAAGAAACCTGCTTTTGACGGTTAGGGATAAATATTAACTGGCCTATCTCTATGTTTGAGGTATCGGAAATATGGTTTATCTGGGTGATCCTGTCTAAGTCCACGTTATATAACTTAGATATCTTCCAGAGGGTCTGGCCTTTTTCTACCCGATGATAAACCCCCGGTATTCCCGCTACAGGGGCGGCCGGCTTTATATAAGGAGCGGAGGCGCAACCGGCAAAAAACAGCAGGTAGAATATAGTAGTTAGTAGGTAGGTTATTTTCTTCCTATTATTAAATATATGTTCTCTCATTTTACTCTCTCCCTACATACTATATACTAACTACTACCTACTGCACTCTGGAGCGGGTGAGGGGAATCGAACCCCTATATCCAGCTTGGGAAGCTGGTGTTCTACCACTGAACTACACCCGCAATCTTTATCTGCCGGCGGTCAGGGCAGGCCTACCTGCCGGTAGGCAGGCCTACCTGCCGGTAGGCAGGCATTCATCCATTAATTTAATAGGGCAATACTTACCGCACATTGTGCACACATCCGAAAGGACGGGTTTTGAAGAAACCCGGTAATCAGCCGCCTTATCAGGGTCTATGGATAACTCAATTTGTTTTTTCCAGTCGCGCTTTTTACGGGCTTCCGACATTTTCCTGTCCCAGTCTTTAGCGGATTTTATCCCTTTGGCAATATCTGCCGCGTGCGCGGCGATCCTGGAGGCTATAACCCCCTCCCTTACATCTTCAATAGAAGGATGCCTTAAGTGCTCAGACGGAGTAACATAACATAAAAAGTCCGCTCCGAAACTGGCGGCCAAAGCGCCTCCGATCGAAGAGGTTATATGGTCATATCCGCTGGCCACATCCGTAACCAGCGGGCCCAGGCAATAAAAAGGAGCGCCATGGCAGATCTTTTTCTCTAAGACGATGTTTTCCTTGATCTGGTCTAAAGGTATGTGCCCCGGGCCTTCTATCATAACCTGGACATTCTTTCTCTTAGCGCGTGATGCCAGTTCCCCTAAGATCTCCAGCTCCGCGATTTGCGCTTTATCAGTAGCATCCAAGATCGACCCCGGCCTAAGGCCGTCACCCAGGCTTAGGGTTACGTCGTACTTATAAGCTATTTTCAAAACCCTGTCAAAATATTCATAAAAAGGGTTTTCTTGTTTGTGTTTGGCGATCCAACTGGCCAGGATCGCCCCTCCCCTGGAAACAATATCCAGTATCCTTCTATGCTTTTTTAAAACACCCAGGCTCCTGCGGTTGACCCCGGCATGAATAGTAAAGAAATCCACTCCATCCTCTGCCTGAGACTCTAAGGTATCCAGTATATGCTCGATATCGAAATCCAGGAAATCGCCTCTTTTCCTGGAAGCGTCTACAGCTATTTCGTAGACCGGGACTGTCCCCACGGGGATAGGCGAAGAAGCCAATACTTCTTTTCTTATCTTCTTAAGGTTGCCCCCCACGCTTAGGTCCATAACCGCGTCCGCACCGTATTTTACAGCTACCGATAGTTTCTTTAATTCGTCTTTGATCCGTGACTTATCCGTAGATGTGCCGATATTCGCGTTCACCTTGGTCTTAAGGCCCAAGCCAATGCCGCAGGGCTTCTTTATGCTGCGCCCCGAATTTAACGGTATTACTGCTTTGCCTTCTTTGATACGCCTTAAGAATTGCCCGGGATCCAGGTGTTCATCCTGAATGATCTTCTTCATTAAAGGCGTTATGGTATTATTTCTGGCGTATTCTAATTGGGTCATTTTAATGTAAGATCCCTGATAATTCCTCGATTGCCGAAGGTATATTTTCCGCCGCTAAAATCGCCCTGCAAACGGATACCCTTTTTGCTCCGGATGACAATATCCCGTTTATATTATTAAGGTTGATGCCGCCGATAGCAAAAATTGGTATTTTGATCTTTTTCTTAAGCGCCCTGAATAAATCCGGGCCGATCGCCAGGTATCCGGGTTTTGTGGGCGTGGAAAATACCGGGCCTATGCCTATATAATCAGCTCCCTCCCCCTGCGCCTTAAGCGCCTGTTTTAGGTTATGACAAGAGATACCGATGATCTTGTCTTTACCTAATACGCGCCTGGCTATTTCTATGGGCATATCTTCCTGCCCCAGGTGGATCCCGTCGCTGTCTACGATCCTGGCAATATCTAAATAATCATTTACAATGAACAACTTTTTAGCGCCTGATAATATTTTACGGATCAGTAAGGCGTTCTTTAAAACATCTTCTCTCTTTGACTCTTTGTCCCTGAATTGTATTATATCTACTCCCGGGCCTGTTACCTTAGCAGCTATGGCAGGCAAAGAACACTTTCCGGCAGTTTTCTTATCAATGATCAGATAAAGCCGAGAGTTTTTTAGCAATATTTTTCTCGATTTCATAGATGCTGTATCTGGCTTTCTTAAATCTAACCGCTAGGTTTCTGTTTATAAGCTTAGTAAATTCCTCCAGGACCCGTATAGATTCTTTTACTCTTTGGATGTTGGCATAGAAGACATCGGGAATATCTTTCCTGTTTAATTCGTTTATATAGATATCTCTGCCGACGTCTTTTAAGATTTCCCTTTCTCTGAGCAAATTTATGGAGGGCGGGAAGCGCTTAACCAGAGAGCCTATTTCATGCCTTATTTCCTTAAGCCCTGATGTAAACTTGGGGCTGTTAAGCATAAACCTGGCTATTTCTTCGCAGACACGCAGGCCTTCTTTTGTCCGGTTGATATTAGCGTCAATGATCCTGTTAATGGCTTTGCTTTCAGAATATTTTGGCAATCTTTTTAATCAGGTTAGTGGTGGAACGGCCTTTTATCAGCTTTATCGTAGAAACTTTACCGCCGCGACTTAAGACAATACCGCTTCCCGCTATCTGCTTCTTATCCCAGTCTGAGCCCTTAATCAATATATCAGGCTTAAGCTCTTTTATGGTTTTTAAAGGAGTATCTTCATTGAATAAAACCGCGTAATCCACGCTCTCTAAAGACGCTATAAGGCGCAGCCTGTCATACTGGCCTACAATAGGCCTCTTATCGCCTTTTATTCTTTTTATGGAAGCGTCGCTGTTTACCGCGACGATAAGTATATCCCCTTTTTTCTTGGCGTCCTCAAGATATTTTGCGTGGCCGTAATGCAGTATATCAAAACAGCCGTTGGTAAACACTACCACCTTACCCCGGGCTTTTAACCTTAGGATAATTTTCCTTAATTCCGCCAGCGTCTTAATCTTGCTGCTTATCATGTTAGGAATTATTAGACAACTTCTCTTCCACTAATTCGCAAATAATGTGCCCTATGGTTATATGCGCTTCCTGGATCCTGGCTGTGACCGAAGACGGGACTATCAAAGAAAAATCGGCTATTTTAACCAGCTCTCCTCCGTCAGAACCCGTAAGGGCAATCGTTTTTAAGCCCATTTTCTTGGCTTGCCTGATCCCGCAGGCGATGTTTTTGGCTTTGCCGCTAGTAGATATTCCGATGATAATATCGTTCTTTTGGGCAAGCGCTTCAACTTGCCTGGCAAAAACTATATCGTAACCGTAATCATTGGCTATTGACGTTAATATCGAAGTATTAGTTGTGAGGGAGATAGCTGGAAGAGCTGTTCTGTCTTTCTTAAATCTGCCTACGAGTTCAGCGGCAATATGCTGGCTGTCGCTTGCTGAACCGCCGTTCCCAAACAGGATCACCTTACCGTTCTTCTTGAGAGCGTCTATTATAATATTGGCGATCTCCAGGATCTCCCCTATCTTTGTGCGTAATAACTCTTCCTTGACCTGTATACTCTCCAGTAATATATCCTTGACCCTGTCTCTCATTCCTGCCTCCTTGAAACGCTTGCTGATCATCCAAAGAAAACTTTGGCGATCTCGTAAAGCTCCATATCTACTGTTTTTAATTCTTTGATGGCGGCTTCTAAAGGGACATCTACGATCTTAATGCCTGATAACGCGACCATTCTTCCGAATTTATTATTTTTCACCAGCTCCACGGCTTTTACCCCGAGCCGGGTTCCTAAGACCCTGTCAAAGGCTGTAGGAGAGCCTCCTCTTTGAATATGGCCGAGGACGCTTACCCTTGTTTCATATCCTGTCCTTTTTTCTATTTCCTGGGCCAGCGCTTCGCCGATACCTCCCAGCCTGACATGACCGAAGGCGTCAAGCTTCTGCTCCTGGACAACCATTGTCCCTTCTTTAAAATGCGCGCCTTCTGCTACAACCACTATACTGAAAGTCTTTCCCCGTTGGTGCCTTTTCTTTATGACACCGCAGACTTCTTCAATATCAATAGGTATCTCCGGGATCAATATTACATCCGCTCCTCCGGCAATGCCTGTCTCGATGGCGATCCAGCCGGCGTGCCTGCCCATTACCTCAGCAACAATGATACGGTGATGGCTCTCTGCTGTCGTATGCAGCCTATCGACGCATTCCATGGCGGTATTTAACGCTGTATCAAACCCGAACGTATAATCAGTAGCGGAAAGATCGTTGTCTATCGTTTTAGGCACGCCGACAATATTAGGTATGCCGTCTTTTACTAACTTAGCCGCTACTCCCAGCGTGTCCTCTCCGCCTACCGCGACTAATGCCTCCAACCCTATCTGCTTAAAATTTTCCTTTAACTTTTTTAGATCGCCTTCTTTTTTGTAGGGATTTGTCCTGCTTGTGCCTAATATCGTGCCTCCTTTAGGCAGTATCCCCGAAACCGCTTCTATATTTAATGGCATAGTATCGTTATCGATCAACCCTTTCCAGCCATTTTTAATACCGACGATCTCATAACCTTCGATCAACCCTTTTCTGACCACCGCCCTGATCACGGGATTTAACCCCGGGCAGTCCCCTCCGCCTGTAAGTATGCCTATCTTTGCCATTTATCCCCCCTTAAGCCCTGTAACCGCTAAACGGTATCGCAGGTTCCTGCTTGTCTATTTCCTTTCTCTTCCGTTCTCTTTCTTCCATGGAAATAATCTTTACCACGTGGATCTTGATGATTATTTGTTCTTCAACCCCCAGCACCTCTTGTATTTTAGATTTAGCTATCTCCTGCAGACGCGCGGTTAATTCAGGGATATTCGCTTCTGATCTTAAAACTACCCTTAAATCTACGATGATCCCTTTCTTTGTGGCAATAACATCGGGCCTTAACTCTTTAATCTCGGGTATGATGCCGGTAAGCCTCCTGATGAGATCCTCAACCGCGGAAAGCGCGATAGTCACTTCTCCGGACGCCGTAGTAAAAGCGATCGTCCTTTCCCGCTGGAAACGTCCCAGGATCAATTGCGCGAAGGAAAAACTGATCAATACCAATAAAAGCCCGGAAAGCCCGACGATTATCCTTGAATTCGAGCTGTTTTGCGTAAATACCAGCAAGTTATTTATGTCTTGGGGCTGTAATAGATTTAACGAGAAAACTATTAAACTTACGCCGATCAAGATAATAACAGAGGCATAAAATAATATACCTAAAACCGTAAAGATCCTCATACTACCCCCTTTCTATACCCTGGACATTTATATTAATATCTTTTATAGACAGATTTGTCATCTTCTCTAAAGCATTCCTGACATTTTCCTGGACCCTGCCGGCTATATCAGGAATATTATAACCATATTTTATGACCAGCGGGATCTCTAATCCGACTTCCTCGCTCTTGCTTATCTCGACATTGATAGCCGAAAGAGACCTCTTGCCGATCAGTTCCAGAAAACCGCTTTTAAGATCCCCTCCCACGCGCTTAACACCTTCTACTTCCGCCGCCGCCAGAGAAGAAATGGAAGCTATGACTTTCTTATGTATCTTGATCGTCCCAAAATAGTTGCGTGATTCATCTGACTGCATTATTCCTCCCCTCTTTGTTCTTCTTTCAGCATTTCCTGGACAAAATGGGTTGATATATCGCCTTTTAAGAATAACGGGTTCTCTAAAAGGCGCAGATGGAACGGTATAGTTGTTTTTATAGGGGCGATCTCAAATTCACTTAAGGCCCGGTGCATTATTTTTATCGCTTCCTGCCTGTCTTTGCCATAGGTTATCAGCTTAGCGACCAAAGAATCATAGTAAGGGGAAATTTCGTATCCCTGATAGATATGAGTGTCCAAGCGTACTCCCGGGCCGCCGGGCAGATTAAGCGTTTCTATCTTTCCCGGAGAAGGCATAAAATTATTTTCGTAATCTTCGGCGTTTATACGGCACTCTATAGCAGCGCCTTTTACCTGGATATCTTCCTGCTGGATTTTTAATTTCTCTCCGGAGGCAATACGTATCTGTTCTTTTATTATATCTATCCCGGTTACCATCTCGGTCACCGGATGTTCAACCTGTATCCTGGTATTCATTTCCATAAAATAAAAATTACCGTACTTATCCAGCAGGAATTCAATCGTCCCCGCGCTGACATAGCCCATTGTCTTTATTCCCTTTAATGCCGCTTCACCTAAGCGTTTACGCAGTTTGCTGTCTACAGCCGGAGACGGAGATTCCTCCAGTAATTTCTGGTGCCTTCTCTGGATACTGCAATCCCTTTCTCCTAGTTGCAGAATATGGCCGTATTTATCCGCCAGGATCTGTATTTCAATATGGCGCGGCTTCTCAACATACTTTTCAATATAGCAATTAGGATTACCGAAATTAACCTCTGCTTCCGCCTGGGCGGTCATAAGGCTGGAAACCAGCGTTAAGTCATTATGGCATATTCTCATGCCCTTACCGCCTCCGCCGGCGGCGGCTTTTATAATTACCGGATACCCTATAGCTTTAGACGTTTTAAGCGCCTCTTCTTTATTCTTTACTATGGCAATACTGCCGGGAACTATTGAAAGCCCTGCCTTTTTCATGGTAGACCGGGCAGCCATCTTATCGCCCATCAACCGGATATTATCCGGAGTAGGGCCTATAAATGTTATCTTGCATGATTCGCAGATCTCGGAAAAGTGGGGGTTTTCCGCGAGGAATCCGTATCCCGGATGTATCGCTTCTACATCGGTGATCTCCGCGGCACTGATAATGGCGGGTATATTAAGATAACTACTGGCGCTGGAAGCCTGGCCGATACAGATAGCCTCATCAGCAAACCGCACATGCAAAGAATTCCTGTCGGCTTCTGAATAAACGGCTACGGTCCGTATCCCCAGTTCGCGGCAGGCGCGAATGATCCTCAGGGCTATTTCGCCCCTATTGGCAATAAGTATTTTGGAGAACATCTTTTTAGAGAGGTTCGATAAGAAACATAGCCTGCCCAAATTCCACGGGCTCGGCATTATCGACAAGAGTTTCTAAGATTTTGCCTTTGATTTCCGATTTTATTTCATTCATCAATTTCATCGCTTCGATGATGCATATGACCTGCCCCGGTTCAATTACCTGGCCGACTTCAGCATAAGGCGGAGCTTCCGGAGAAGGCGCGCGGTAGAAAGTACCTACCATGGGAGCCTTGATCTCCACTGTCTTTACCTGCGCCTTTTCAGGGGCTGCCGCGGCAGGCTCTTTTTTAGGAAAAGCTTCTTGCAATCTTTCTCTTTCTACTATAATAGGGCCGCCGGAGCCTTCCATGCCGGATAAGGTCTTCTTTAGCTTAATACGCATACCGTCTTTCTCTATCTCTAATTCCAGAAGGCCGCTCTCATTCATGAGGGTTATTAATTCTTTGATTTCTTTGATATTCATCCCCTTAAACTCCTCCTTTTTGCCCAGAAGGGCACACCAATCCATCCGATAGGATTGGGTGTAACCAGAAGACAACACCCGCGTAATTCCGATAAACGCGGGGTGTAACCACAAGGCCACACCTGCGCAATTTGCGCACAAGCGCATGCCGGCGCAATACCTGTTATGCGCCGGGCACGATAAGCACGGGTTTACTTACGTAACCCTTTCCACATACCCTCTGGTACGGGTATCCACCTTAATCACGTCCCCCACAGTAACAAAAAGAGGGACCTGTATTGTCGCCCCTGTCTCTACTTGCGCCGGCTTAGTGCCGCTTTTTGCCGTATCGCCCTTTATCCCGGGCTCAGTATTAATAATCTTGAATTCTATAAAGTTCGGGAGATTGATATTTAAAGTCTCATTTTTATAAAAATAGCCCATAACTTCAAGGTTATCTTTTAAAAGGTCTTTTTTGTCTCCCACGCTGGCTTCAGGGATGCCTATTTCCTCAAAATTATCCTGATCCATAAAATTAAACATATCGCCTGAAACATACTGGTATTGGAGCCGCCTCTCTTCAACAAATGCTTCTTCTATCTTTTCGTCTCCTCTGAATGTCTTTTCCTGCATATTACTGTTCTTTAAATTTCTTAATTTTACCCGCACAAAAGCCGCGCCTTTGCCCGGCTTGACATGCTGGGTTTCCACAACCACGTATACTTCCCCGTCAACCAACACAGTTATTCCTGATTTTATTTCATTTATTGACAGCGACACTTAACACCTCACATCCATCATTAGTTGTTAAAACCATATCCTCTATCCTTATGCCGAATTTTCCAGGCAGATAAACCGCCGGCTCAACGGTAAATACCATCCCCTGCTTTAACCTGTCCTCATTATCTTTGGATATATGCGGGGCCTCGTGCACTTCCAGGCCGACTCCGTGCCCCAGGCTATGTCCGAAAAAACCGCCAAACCCTTTTTGGCCAATGTATTGCCGGCCGGCTCTATCAACCGAGGACATCTTTTCGCCCGGTTTTATCTTCCTTATCGCCCTGGCCCCTGCCTCAAGGACAATGTCATAAATCTCTTTAGCCAGAACATTTATTTTACCCAAAAAGAATACCCGTGTCAAGTCGGATTTATATCCCTGGTATTCCACACCTATATCTACCAATACCGGCTCATTATTCCTGATCTTTCTCTCTGAGGGGATATGGTGCGGGAAGCTGGAATTAGGCCCGGAGGCGACAATTATGTCAAAACTTGCCTCGGAGGCCCCCTGATACCTTATAAAACGCTCCGCTTCCCCCGCTACCTCTATCTCCTTTTTCCCGGGGGCTATAAAGCCTTTGATAAACAGAAGAGCCTTATCGGTTATCGCGATCGCTTTTCTTATCTTTTCTAATTCTTCCGGCTCTTTGACCTGCCTTAGTTCTTCTATTAATCCGTGGGCCGGCACCAAAAGCGTTTTTTTACCCAGGTATTCCTTTATCTTTTTATATTCAGCAAACGGCAAATACCTCTCTTCAAAGGCCACGCGCCCAAGGCGCTTGTCTAAACAGTCCCGGGCTATTAACTTAAAAACCGAACCGTTTACTTTGCGCAGGCTCGCCGCCCCTTTAAGCGCTAATTTAGCTTCTTCGATATACCGCGAATCCGTAAAATAGGTATTTTTCTTCCTGGAAACTAAAAAATAGGAATCCCTGCTTTGGTATTTAGTAAGGTAGGTGATGTTGACAGGCAGGCTTACAATTAACCCATCCAAGCGCTGTTGTTCTAATTTGGTATAAATATTCTTTAGGCGTGAATTCATTTAACATAAATTATGGGCTTGCTCAGACCAGATCTAATAACGCCTCAAGGCCCAGGATATAGCTTTTAGCGCCAAAGCCTAATATCGTGCCTCTGGCCACCGGGCTTATCAGGGATTTCTGCCTGAATTCTTCCCGGGAATAGATATTAGAAAGATGCACTTCTACCGTTATCAGGCCGGAGGCAGCGATCGCGTCCCTTATCGCTACACTTGTATGCGTATAGGCGGCGGGGTTTATTAATAAACCATCGTATTTACTCTTGGCCTTGCCTATTAAACTTACGATTTGGCCTTCGTGGTTGGATTGAACGATCTTAAGGCTGGCCTTCTTTTTTAAGGCAGTTTTCTTTAATTCAGTATTTATCTGCCCTAATGTTACCTTGCCGTACACGGCCGGTTCTCTCTGCCCTAATAAATCTAAATTCGGCCCATGGATCACTAAGATTTTTTTTGCCATACGTTTGTCCGCCTGTTAATTATCCGCCTCTTCGATAAGCATTACGGGTATCCCATCCTTCACGGGATATCTTTTCCCGCACTTCTTACAAACAATTTTATTGTCTTTCAGTTCGACATCCCCTTTACAGGCCGGGCAGGCTAAGATATCCAGCAATTCTTTATCGATCATTTTACCTCACCTTTGTCTTTGGAAAGATAACTCATCCTTAATTCATAGAGCAAATTTTCCAGAAGCTTTGCCTCATCCGCGCTTAAATTCCCCTTGGTCTTATCCTTTAACATGCCCAAAGTATCAATAAGGAACTTAGCCTGGGTAAGATTTTCTTCCTTCTTATTTGTAGCCGGGTCAGGCATATGGCCCAAGGCAATGGATGCCTGCAAGGAAAGAGTAGTAACAAAAAAACTGAAATCAGGCTCGGGTGGAACGAATTTTCCTTCTTTCTTAAGCGTTTCTTTTTCTTTGCCTACCGTCTCTTTCCAGCTCTCATCTACATTCTTTTTATTTTCGTCCATGATTTTAATATATAGTGATCCCCGCGTATCCCACAACGCTGTCCAGCTCACCGCTTATATCGCCGCTGGTCTGGTATTTAACTAATGAAGCGAAACGGGCGCCTAGCATCTTAGCCGCCCTTAACATAACTATTACCGGTGCGTATCCGCACATGGATATACCCAACTGCCGGACTCTTTCCAGCAGCCTATCCTCATCAAGCGCTAATATCGCCTCAATTGCTTCTTTATCTTTATTCCGGGCCGCTTCCTGAGGCTCATAGTGAGTCATATCGGAACTGGCTAAAATCATAGCGGAGCCTTTAAGGCCTTTAAGAACGCCGGCTATTTCTTCCCCTATCTCTTTTAAAGCTTCAATTCCATCCGACAAGAACACGATAGGCACGATCTTAAAATCAGTTTTTAAATACTGCAAAAAAGGCAGCTGGACTTCCAGGGAATGTTCGTATATATGCGCGGCGCTGTCATCTTCAAGGTATTTTGAGCCGCGTAATAATTGTTTGGCCAGATCAGAATCTATTTTGACTTTGCCTAAAGGCGTCTGCCATATGCCTTCCGTCATTATGCTAAACGGGGCTCCGAAGCCGGTGTGGTTAGGGCCCAGGAGCACTATCCTCTCTTTGATATTAACGCTCGAGAGGACTCCGGCTACGACACTTCCTGAATACATATAACCCGCGTGAGGAAGCATGCAGGCGATCACATCGGTTTTATCCGTTTCTTTACCGATAAGATCTTTTATCTGCTTTTTTAACTCTCCAGCGGAAGAAGGGTAAAATTTACCGGCTACCGCTGCTTTTCTTATTTTAGATGCTGCCATCTAATACCTTCTCTAAGAATTCCCTGCCTTCTTTTACATCCTGGCTGGTAGCCGGATAATGCGCTTCTATCACCTTTAAGGTCTCTTCTTTAAGATAAGGCTTTAACCGGCTAAAATCAAATTCCCCTTTAGAGGGAGCCTTATGGTCACTGCATCCTGAAATATCATGCAGGTGTATGCCGATCATCGCCTTGCCGTATAGACCCAAAATTTTCTCATGGCTATAGAACCCCAGGTTCTCCATCACCTGGGCATGGCCGGTATCGTGCCAATAAAAAATATTGGAATTCTTAAATGCATCCAAGATCATACCTATTTCTTCCAGCGAAGGTATTTCGCGGTAGTAAAAACGCGTCTCAACGCCCAAAAGTATATTTTTCTTTTCCGCGTAGCTGTTTAATTCTTCCAGGCTGCCAAGCGCGCTCTCAAAGAACGGTTTAGAAAGGCTTTCACGCTCTCTTACTATATCATTTTTTAACGCTTTGAATTCCTTTGAATCTTTTAAGCCTCTTTCAAAGAGCTGGATAAGATCCCTAGTCCTGTCAGGGACATCAACTCTGCCGCAGTGCAAAACAACTGCCTTGGCACCTAAGTCCGCAGCTGTATCTATAGTCCTCTTGGTATACTTTACAGCGAGCTTTCTTTCTTTTTGCCGCAAAGAAGCTAATGAATAACAATCAGGAAGCGCTTCTTTCCTTTCCAGGCCATCAGGTATAGGGCAAAAATTATGCAAACTCCTGATATTCAGGCCGGCCCTGCCATCTTTTAATACCTTCCCGATATCCCTGACGATCGCGGAAGTCAGATTAAAACTCAATTCCAGGCCTCTAAACCCCAGCGCCTTTATCTCAAAGAGCGCGTCCCTGCCGTTATCATAACGGAAGGCATTCCATGACATAGAAAGAGCCAAGCCCATTGCTATCTTCTTCCTTTAGCTTTCTTTCTTTTGCGCTCGCTGGGCTTTTCGTAATGTTTACGGTCCCTTACTTCCCTTAAAATGCCTTCCTGTTCGATTTTTTTCTTAAAGCGCCTTAAGGCTGATTCGAAAGATTCATCTCTTTTGATCTCTATTTCTGGCAATATAATCATCTCCTTTCTTATTTTGGAGGTTTATTATACCAGCGATTTCAGCGGGTGTCAACCCTGTTTAAAAACTAAGGGACGGTTCTGTTAAAAAACAGAACCGTCCCCATGATTTTCTGCTTTTCTATTCTATTTCGAAGGTTATAACCAGGTTAAATGAAAGCTGCGGGTAATTCAATTCTTTAGGGAAATTCGGAAAAGGAGAAGCATCCTTTAGGCTGCTTAAGGCTATTTTTCTTAAGTACACGCTAAGCGAAGACTTATCTTCTATGAACCTCCACTCTTTTAAATATCCATCCTCCGATATGATAAACGAGATCATAACCTCTCCTGTTTCCGTACCGGAGTAATTCTGGTATGCCGCCCGCTTGATCTTCTCGCGCACAACCTGATAATAAGTAATATAGGACGGGTTATCGATATTACCTAAATCTATGGGAGGGACGGTTATTTTCTTCTTAATAGCGATAACATCGGGCCTTATAAAAGCCGGTTTAGGAAAACCCAGGTTTACGTCCTGCCTGCCGGCCTGGTCATCCTTCTTAAAAACGCTCTCTTTGTCTATAAACGGCGGCGGAATTATTTTTTTCGCGCTGATCCTCGGAGGCAGCTTTAAAAATGGCTCTTTTTTGGCGGGGTTTTTAGTTTTTGGCTCAAGCCTGGTTTCCTGGGGCTTCTTTATATAGCTAACTTCTAATTTTTGTTCTTTTTCCCGCGCGGGATGATGATAGATGCCGGGGTATTTAAACAAAATAACCCCATGCGCGGCCAGAGAAACTAACAAAGCTATTTGAAATGCCTTCCCGGATAACATATTAATTTACCGCCAGGCTCCAGCTGATCAAACCTAACGCGCAGAGGCCAGAAACTATCAACCCCGCGCTGATTACCCCGGCTAATATGGCAATAAAGGCGTACCTGAATTTGATCTTAAATAAAGACGCGGCTACTACCCCGCTCCAGGCCCCGGTCATGGGAAGCGGTATTGCTACAAATATCGCCAGGCCTAATGCTTCATATTTTTGTATTTTGTCCGCGTTCCTTCTGGTGCGCTCAAACAGCCAATCAAAGAAACGCGACCATAACTTGAATTTTCTTAGCCTGTTAGAAATCGGCTCAAAGATAAGCAGCGCGGGCGCTACAAAAATAATATTACCCAGCACTGAGAGCCAGAAGGCCTTGCTAAAAGACATACCATAATATAATGCCAGAGGGATAGCGCCCCTTAATTCTGTTACCGGCAGGGCTCCTGCAAATATTACGATACATTCTTTTGGTATGCCTTTTAACCCATGCGCTATTATATCTATCATTTTTTGGGAAAGGCATCCTCCCGTAACTCTCTTAATACCAGCCTTATAAACCTTAACGTATCGATGAAGGGATTAATATGGCTCTTCTCTTGCGTGTATATGGTTTTGATAGAAACGGATTCGATCTTAAACCCCAGGCGCGAGCTTTTAATAAGTATCTCGGACTCGGTTTCATATTTGGAAGTCTTAAGCTCCACCCTCTTTAGCACCTCTTTTTTGATCAACCGGAACCCGCACTGCGTATCGGGTATCCTTTGATTGGCCAGGCAGGACAAGAACCACGACATAAACCTATTGGTTATAATACGCGCCAAAGGCATATTCTTTACTTTCTGCATCCTGTTACCGATAAATATCGCGCTGTCGGAATATTTGGCTAAGCGCATGAAATAGGGTATATCTTCCGGCAGGTGCTGGCCGTCGCCATCCATAGTGATCACAGCGTCGTAGCCATAAGTTAAGGCGTAATCAAAACCCTTGATCAACGATGCTCCCTTGCCCTGGTTCTTCTCGTTTCTTAACGTGATAGCCCCGCAGTTTTTGGCGATCCGGAAAGTATCGTCGCTTGAGCCGTCATCAATAACCAAGACGTCTAATTCCTGCATGGCGATTTCTTTTAGTAATCCGGCGATCTTATTGGCTTCGTTATAGGTAGGTATAATAACGCAGGTTCTCATGATATCCAGAATCTCCTGAACATATACCACTGGTCCGGGTATTTACGGATATAGCTTTCAAAAATGGTTTTATATAAGCTGACCAATTCCCGCAGGTCATTTTCTTTATCTCCCGTAGGGTTGAATTTAAGCGGGCTCTCTATTTTTAAGGTAAAGGTGTCATCAGCGTTTCTTACCATAAACCCGGGTACAATAGCGGCTCCCGTTTTTAGAGCTAACGCTGCCGGGCCTTGCGGAAAAAGAGCCGGCTTGCCAAAAAAATCCAGGACTATCCCTTTTTCGGAGAAATCCCTGTCGCCTACCAAAGCCAGGAGCTTGTTTTCTTTTAAAATCTCCAGGCTTTTCCTGACCGCCCTACCCAAAGGTATCACCTTTATGCCTTTGCTTTCCCTCTGGAAATTAAAGAATTCATCTACCTTCTTATCTTTATGCGGAAGCGCTACTACCCAAAAAGGAAATCCGGAAAGAGCTATAACTACTCCCCCCAATTCCCAATTACCTATATGGGCAGTTAATACAATAACGCCCTTGCCTCCGGAAAGCGCTTCTTTAAAATAATGGATATCCTCCACGCGGATATTGTTTCTTATATATTCTTCGTTAAGTTTCTCAAAACGAAAGAAATCCACCAGGTATTTGGCAAAGTTCCGGAATATCCTTCTATTTATCTTCCGGATCTCCTTATCAGGCTTTTTGGGGAATATCGCTTTTAAATTTTCCTTTGTCTGCCTGCGGTCATTACCAGTAAACGCGTAATGCAAATCGGCGCAAAATTCCGCTATCCTATAACCCAATCTTAATGGCAGATGCAAAACAATAAACTGCCCGGTCCTATAAAGCAGATAATCAAGCATTGGATTTGATAGCTAACACTTTCCTAATAATAACCTGGCTATATCTAAGCTGGCATTGGGCTTACTTAAGGCGCCGGCGGATTCGCGAAGACGGTCCAATTGCCCGGGCTCTCTTGTTAAATTTTCAATCACCCGGTTTATATCCTTAGGGTCGTCCACCTTGACCGCGGCCCCCTTCTCAGTCAAATAACGGGTATTATTGGCTTCCTGTCCGGGCAGAGGCTTAACAATAACCATAGCTAAATGCTTTGCCAGGACTTCAGCGCAGGTTACGCCTCCGGGCTTGGTAATAATAGCGTCTGAAACGCTCATCAGCTCATTTATATTGTTGACGTAGCCGAGAAGCAGGATCTTTTTCCTGTATTTACGGACTTTTCTTTTTAAGGAATTGTAAAGCTTCTTATTTGTGCCGGTAACCACGATCTCCTGGATATCGCTTTCCACTTTCTCCAAAGATTTAACGATCGTCTTAATTGGGCCAAGGCCTTGCCCGCCGCCCATGATCAAAATAGTAGGCAGGTTTGGGTCCATTTTGAGCTTACCGGCGGTCTTAACTCTATCCAACAACTCATTAAATTTGGGGTCAAATGGAATCCCAAAACAGAGTACCTTATCAGAAGGGACCCCTTTCTTTATTAAACGCGACGTTACGTCTTCTGAAGGCGTGATATAATGGTTTACCGCCTCGTAGACCCAATAAGAATGCGGGACATAATCCGTGAGTACCGCGACTAAAGGGATGTTAGAATTGTAAGTTTTTTTGTAATCCGCGCACATGCCGCAGGGAAACGCCTGCGTGCAGACAACGGCATCCGGCTTAAACTTATCAAAGAGCACGCGCAGTTTTGGAGAATTGAATTTATGGATGGTCTCCTTGATGCCCTCTATTTTTTTTACTACCGCGGGGTTATCATAAAGATAATCCCATAGCTGCGGAGTCCTTTTAAGCACGCCCATATATAAACGGTTTACGATCTTCTCCGATATGGGGTTAGTATAATTAAAAGCGTTGATATTTAAAACTTCCACCTGCGGCTGCAGTATTTTTAGCGCCTTCTCTATGGCTATGGTCGCGCTGTGATGCCCGGATACTTCTGATATATACATTAGGATTACGCGTTTAGGGGCCATAGGGATTAAACCTTGTTCTCCTGATAAAGCTGGACAAGGGCATCTACAATCTGAGGGTCGAATTGCTCTCCGCTGGCTCTGCTGATCTCTTCGATCGCCTGCTTTTTGGGTAATTTGTGGTGGTAGGGCCTATCCGTAGTCATGGCGTCAAATGAATCAGCCGCCGTGATTATAGCGGCGATCAGAGGTATCTGGCTGCCCTTTAAGCCTTCCGGGTATCCTGAGCCGTTATACCTTTCATGATGATACTTTACGCCCAATATAGCGTCCTCAAGCTCCTTTATAGGCTGCAATATCACCGCGCCTAAAGTTGAGTGCTCCTGCATTTTCTTCCATTCCTCGTCGGTTAACGGCCCTTCTTTATTTAATATGGATTCAGGTATCCCGATTTTTCCGATATCATGCAAGAGGGCGGCTATATGCAAATGTTCCAGGAATTTATCGTCAATGGTATTTTTATTATTTGAACCCAATTTCCTGGCTATAGCCAGGCTTAAGGCGGTTACCCTCGCGGTATGCCCGTGCGTATAATGGTCCTTGGCGTCAATGGCAGCGGCTAAGGTAATGGTCGTATGGATAAAAAGGTTCTGCTTTCTTTCCAGTTCCAATTCCAGGTCCTTAAAAAGCTGGGCGTTCCTTATAGCCATAGCCACATCTGAAGTAAGGGCAATAAAGAAATCTATCTCATCCTTGTCGAATCTCCTGCCGTTGTTTTTAGCGCCTAATAACAACAATCCCAGCATATCGTCCCTGAAATAACTCGGGATACAGACTACCGCCTCAAATATCTCCATCTGATGCAAAGCGCCTTTTACGAGTTCTTTTATTTCAGGCCTGATATTCTTATTGTCTAATATTTTTTTCGCTTCTTTATAAACAACAACTCCGCCGGAAAAGAATTTCTCATCCAGGTGCTGGCTGAAAAAACGTATAAGGGGATTATCCGCGTCCATGCGGGCGAATCCCGAGGGGATCTTTAAGCCGGCAGTGCCGCGGGAAACGGTCAGAACGTAGGTATCCCTGTCTTTATCCTGCAGCAGGATCCCCGCGTGGCCCACTTTGACTTTATGCACAATCATGCGCACGATGATCTTGATCAAAGTATGCGTATCATGCACGAGTATCATGCTCTTTGCCGCGGATTCGAGTTCTTTTTTGTAATCTATCTTCATTTAAATAATTCTTTTAAGACTATCGTTTCTAATTCATCCAGCTGGAGGGGTTTATGGATATAGTCTATCGCTCCTAATTCCCGGCATTTATCAAAATATGCCTGCTCATTAGGCTTTCTGCCGGTAACCATTATTACCCTGGCGTCCTTATCCAGTTCTTTTATGCGCCTTAGAGTTTCTACTCCGTCGATGCCGGCCATCTTTATATCCAGTAATACCAGGTCCGATCTTTGCCTTTCCGATATGCTCAAGGCCTCTTCTCCGCTGGAAGCGGTGATCGTATCAACCTTGCGCTTGCGAAAGAAACTGGCGGCAAATTCCCGCACATCATCTTCGTCATCCACAATTAATAATTTTGGCATGCCTTCTACGCCCCCTTCTCTTTTAAAATAACTTAAATCAACGGAATTGTCAACTGATTCAAGGATATTTACCTGGCGATCGGCAACTCCAGCAGGAACTTAGTCCCCGCCTTATATTCTGATTCAAAAGAAATCCTGCCTTTATGCATATCGCTGATTATGCGCCTTATCACATAAAGCCCCAGGCCCGTACCTTTGCGCGCTGAAACCTTGGTTGTAAAAAATGGGGTAAAGATCTTTTCATGATCTTCCTGTTTTATGCCCATCCCGTTATCTTTTATTATTATCTCTAAATAATTATTCTTGGCGGCGGAGGAAATAATGATCTTTCCCTTGTAGTGTTCTTCTTTTAATAACGCGTGGCGCTCCAGGATAGCGTCGTAGGCATTATCAATAAAATTAAAGAATGCCTCTTCTAACTGCACAATATTTCCTTTTATTTTCGGGATATCCTCCGGAAAATCACGGATGATGTCTATTTCTGAGAGCCTCACCTTGAATTGCACCATCTCTAAGGTATTGTCTATAAGGGTATTTAAACTTATTGCTTCAAAACCCGCTTCGCCTTTGCGTGAATATTTTAAAAGCCCGCGTACGACCTGGCCGCCCTGGGTAACGTTTGCCTGTATGCGCTCAAAGGCATAATTAATCTGGCGGATCATCTCTTTTACCTCAGGAGTGCATTTTGAGGTATTTGTCATTTTTATGGTATCCATAATGTCTCCGGCGATCAGCGAAAGCGCGTAGAAACGGTTATTTAACTGGTGCGAGAGCCCGTCGGCCATAGTCCCGATCGTGGCCATCTTTTCCGCCTGGGCAACCTGCTCCTGCATATCTTTTGCCTCCTCATAGAACTGGGCATTCTCAACGGCTAAGGCTGTCTGGCTGGCTAAAACCTGGAATACATTTAAGTCGTCTTCCGTATAGATTTGCCCGGAGATCTTATCGCTTAAGACAAAAAACCCCATAAATCTATCTTCCAGAAAACTGGGAATAACTACAGAGGCAGTAAGCAGGAGCATATTCTCTTCCAGTTGTTTATAAACAGGGTTATTAGCGTATTCCGTTTGGCGCTTTATTTCATCATAAATCAACGGCTCACGCTTCAGCCTGATCCAGGTAATTAAAGGATTATCCGAAGTTAATTTAGGAACAGATATCCTGTGTTTATCACGGCTTATTTGCAGGATATAATCACCGGTCTCCTTGTCATAAAGATAGATCGCCGCGTAAGATATCTTTACAATCTTAGTAACTATACGGGTGATCAAATCCAGCAACTTCCTTAAATTACGGATACGGGTCATGCCTATTGAAGCCTGTTTAAGTATATGCTGGTAGTGTTTCTGTTCTTTAAGCAGCGCGTCTTCGGCCTTGCGCTGGACATAAATATAGACAAACGGCCCCACAGTAGCTAAAATCCCCATTAATCCCAGCGGCAGTATCCACCACTCCGGGCCGAATGTTTCAATAAGCCATCCCTTTGCCCATATCGCGATCAGGAAAGGAAGGCCTAAAACCAGAGTATATACCGCTACAAAGATACCCGTGCGGGTTATGGCTACTTTAATATCCAGAAGCCGGTATTTAATGATGGCATAGGTAATGATCGTGCTGTAAATGACTATTCCAGTTTGCCCGAACGGATAGATATTTTTGCCAAATAGAATATGCGCGAATGTCGTAAGCAGGTATGTTCCTCCCCCGATAAACCCGAAAAAGAACCCCACTAATATAAATACCGCCTGGTTCCTGACCAGCCCTTTTGAAGAAACATAGAATTTGTATAAGGCGTAAAAAGCGTATATTAAGATGGCTGCCCAAAGGCACAAAAACAAAGGCAATACAAAACCCGTGAGCTCCAGATAATAGAAAGGGCCATAGATGAATCTTAGGCGGTAAGTACCCAAATTCATGAAGTCCAGCATTATGAAGATAGAGACCGGCAGGTAAGAAGAGTAGAGTATTTTTCTATTAGGTAAATTACAAAATATATATATTATATTAAGGAACAAGGGTGCCAATAACCCCCCGGACACGCTGGCGACCTTCCACCATATTAAGGCCTCGCCAGGGCTGACCGAAGTGCCTATTTTGAATAAACTAAACCCCAGGAAAATCAAGGAAAAGTTAAAAACAGTCCATAACCTATGGAGCTTATTCTTACCGTAAACCGAAAGTATGGCTATTAATACTACCGAAGTAAGAGTTATAAGTAATCCGGATATCGCGAATAGATTCATAACACCCCTTCCTCTTGCCCTGTTAAGCCTTGTCTAATATAGACCTTCTGGATTCTTTGCCATCAGGCCTATAGACTGATTTCTCCTTGATCCATCTCTCTATATATTTCTTGTGGAATCTCCAGTCCGTGCCGATCTTAAAAGCAGGAATCTTACCTGCGCGGGCATACTTATGGACTGTAAGCGGATGGATGTTCAGATATTCAGCGACCTCCTTGGCAGTAAAGATCTCTTTATTTTTAGGCATATCACCACCTCACCTTGTAATGTTTACGATAGTCATATATATACTAACATAATCAAGTATTGTCAAGGGTTATTCAAGCTAACCGCATAAAAAATATGGGGACGGTTCTATTTTCTAGAACCGTCCCCTTGTTTTATATATGGTTTGTTAAGCTTCGGAAATAATTGCTAATACCTCTCCTACGTTTACGGTATCGCCTTCGCTAAAAAGAACCTCTGAGAGTACCCCTGAACAAGGGCTGGGCAGATTAAAAGTAGCTTTATCTGTGGCTAATTCCACCAGGTCGCTCCCCTCCTTTACCCCTTCTCCCTGTTTAAAATACCAATACGATAAAGTCGCTTTTTTGATCCCCTCGCCCAATTCAGGCAAGACTACCTTAGTCATTAAAGTTCCTCCTCAAGAATAAGAAACATTATCCTGTTCTACTAAAATTGGGGCTCTGAATTTACGGATGATTATTTCTTTTATGTCAGCGATCGCGACATCTCTGTTAAGCTCTGTTTCTATCGAGGTCATTTCAACATCCATTCCACAGGGCCGGATCAAACGAAAATTATCCAGGTCCGCTTGTTTAACATTTATGCTTAAGCCATGGGAACTGATCCAATTCCTGATAGAAATGCCAATAGAGGCGACCTTTCTCTTGCCTATCCAGACACCGGTTAACCCGGGATACCTTACCCCATTGATCCCAAGATCCCGTAATAATTCCATAACCATCTCTTCCAGATACCTCAGGAACAGATGTATATCTCTTTTAAAGTTGCGCAAATCCAGTATGGGATAAACAGTAAGCTGCCCTGGCCCGTGATAAGTTACATCCCCGCCCCGTTCTATTTCATATACGCGGATCTCTTTAGCTTCTAACCGCCGGCCGTCAACCAAAACATTATTTCTATCCGCGGCCCTGCCTAAAGTGATCACCGGATAATGCTGGCAGAGTATTACCGTTTGAGGAAGAACCCGGGTTTTTACTGACTCAAATGTCTCTTTCTGGAGATCCCAGGCCTTATTATAATCTATTAATCCCAGATCCAACAGCCGCATACGCATAAATTTATTTTAATGCTTCCTGTATCGATTCGGACAATGTCGGGTGGGCAAATATGGTGTCGCGAATTCCAGAAATCTTCAAGCGCGAGGAAACAGCCAAGGCCAAGACAGCGATTAATTCTGTTGCCCGCGGCCCGATTATTGAGGCGCCTAACACTTCTTGCGTCTTGCTATGGGAGATTATCTTAATAAAACCCTCTGTTTCATCCAATATGCGGGCCATGCTGGAACCCATAAAATCGAATTTATTTATTTTTATATCTACGGCTCTGCGCCTGGCCTCTTGTTCATTTAAGCCTACGCTGGCAATTTCCGGATCGCAAAAAATGCAGCTGGGGATATTTATGTTGTCAGCACTCTTAAGATTATCAGGATCAATGATATTCTCTGCCGCGATCTTCCCTTGATAGGCGGCAAAATGCGCCAGGCAAAGCTTACCCGTATTGTCGCCAGCCGCGTAGATATTATCCACGCTCGTTTTAAGGTATTCATTTACTACGATCCTGCCCTTATCCAAGCTTACCCCTATTTTTTCTAACCCCAGGCCTTCTGTCTCCGGCACTCTGCCGACACAGACTAACTTCAAGGCGTAATCTTCTAAATTTATACCGGCAACATCGGTATTGGTATTTACCCTGATACCTCTTTTCTTAAAAATGCTTTCTATTTTCCTGGCGATCTCAGTGTCTTCTTGCGGAAGCAGCTGGGGCATTTTTTCCGCTATGGTCACCTGAGCCCCCAGGCAGGAAAATAAGCTGGCAAATTCACAGCCTATCACCCCTCCGCCTATGATCAAAAGCGAATCCGGTATTTCTTTTATATTTAAAATATCGTCGCTGGAAACAATATCCTTAGAATTGAATTGAACCGCGGCAAGCTCGGCGGGCTTGGAACCCGTAGCGATAATTATGTTCTTCGTCTTTATGATCCGGCCATCCGCTTCTATCTCTTGATTAGAGAGGATCCGGGCTTCTGTATTCAGGAAATCTACGCCTTTTAACATGCCCTGCGCGCCTTGACGCAGCTGCCTGATAACAGCGTCTTTTCTCTCCTGGACTTTAATGAAATTTATTTTGGGCTCCGCGGCTTCCAGGCCGAATTTCTGGGATTTCCTGGCCAGCGCGTATACTTTCGCGGAATGAATTAATGTCTTGGTGGGTATACATCCTAAGTTCAGGCAGGCGCCGCCGATATGAGCTCTTTCAATTAAGCAGACTTTTAAACCTGATTTATTTGCTCTTATGGCAGCGTTAAGCCCTGCCCAGCCAGAACCTATAATTGACAAATCATACATAATTTTTATCGGGAGACGGAAGTGTAGGTAAAGATAAGGTTACGGATATGTTCAGCGGATTTAATTAATTTCTCTTTTTCCTCTTTGCTTAAATCCAATTCCACGATCTTTTCAATCCCCTCCCTGCCTAAACGGCAAGGAACGCCTATACAGACATCCTTTATCCCGTATTCTCCGTTTAAATACGCGCATACCCCAATAGTTCGCTTTTCATCTTTGGCAATGGCCTTGACGATCTGGGTAATCGCTGCCGAAGGCGCGAAATAAGCGCTGCCGCTTCCCAATAACGATACGATCTCCAAACCCCTGTTCAAAGTCTTATTTACCAAAAGGCCTATTTTATTATCATCAAGAAATTCGCTCAACGCGACGCCTTTTATATTAGTAAGCCCGGGCAAAGGCAGCATCCCTTCGCCGTGGCTGCCGATCACGTAAGCTTCAATATCAACAGGAGGAATATTTAACTCCCGGCTTATGGCATTCGCGAACCTCGCCGCATCCAAGCTAACACCCATACCAAAAACTTTCGCAGGATCAAAGCCAGTCGCCTTTAAAGCAAAGTAGGTCATCAAGTCCAGCGGATTCGTAACTACTATAACGATAGAATGAGGCGCTGATTTCTTTATATTAAGGCAGGTATCTTTAAGTATCCGCGCGTTCTTATCTAACAGTTCTTCACGGCTCATTCCCGGTTTACGCGTAAGGCCGGCGGTAATTACAACAATATCCGAATCCTTTATTTGATCAATATCGTCTGTGCCTGTGATGTGGTAATCGCGCTTTAAAATCTGACGGGCATCTTCTAAGTCAAGGGCTTTACCTTGCGCCAATCCTTTTACTATGTCCACCAGGACAATATCGCCAAGGCCTTCCTGAGCTATCCGCATCGCTGCCAGGCTGCCGACGTTTCCCGCGCCGATTACACTTATCTTCATTTTATTTCCTTTTTTTGGGGACAGGTCTCCGATTGGCTCAAGAAACGTCCCCTGATTGGGTTTAGAAACGGTCCTTGAGTTTAAAGATGATGGCATCTGCCATTTCTTTAGTCCCTACCGCAGTCCGGTCGCTGGGGTCTGATTTTAAATCGTAAGTTACGGCCTTACCTTCAGCAATAACTTCGCGGACCGCGTTTTCCAGCTGCTGCGCGGCTTTATTTTCATTTATGTATTCAAGCATTAGGACCCCTGAGAGGATCATCGCGGTGGGATTAACTTTGTTTAGGCCTTTGTATTTTGGCGCTGAACCGTGCACTGCCTCAAATACCGCCATATCGTCTCCGATATTCGCTCCGGGAGTAACTCCCAGCCCCCCTACAAGGCCCGCGCATAGATCAGAAACTATATCCCCATAGAGGTTAGGCAGGAGAAGAATATCAAAATTCCTTGGTTTTTGCACCAATTGCATCGCCATATTATCTACAAGAGCCTCTTCGAAGATCACTCTGCCCTCGTATTTTTTGGCTATTTCACGGGCGGCCTTTAAGAACAACCCGTCGGTAAACTTCATAATGTTTGCCTTAGTTACCACAGTGACTTTCTTACGATCATGCTTTAGCGCGTATTCAAAGGCAAACTCGGTGATCCTGTAAGAGGCGTATTTAGAAATGGGTTTTATAGAGATGCCTGAGTCGGGGCGGATCTTCTTCTTCGTGTCTTTTTCTATTTGCGCGATCAATGACCTTGTTTCAGGTGACCCTTCTTCAAATTCTATCCCCGCGTATAAGTCTTCGCTATTTTCCCTGACAATAACTAAGTCTATGTCTTTATAATAAGACCTTACTCCCGGATAATATTTGGCGGGCCTTACGCAGGCATACAGGTCTAAAGCCTGCCTTATGGCTACATTCACCGAACGAAAACCCTCTCCGATGGGAGTAATAATCGGGCCTTTTAAAGCGACTTTATTCCTTTTGACGGATTTCAGGACATCTTCGGGAAGAATATTGCCGGTTTTTTCCCAGGCGCTAAGCCCGGCATTAACCTCTTCCCATTCTATCTTGACTCCGGTAGCCTCAACGCACCTTCTTGCCGCTTCAGTTACTTCCGGGCCGATCCCATCGCCAGGTATCAAAGTAATCTTATGTGTCATGCGCGTTTAAATATTTAGACTTTCGGCAGCCTGTTATATTTCTTGATATAAGCGACTATCCCGCCTGCTTTTAATAATTCTTGCATAAAATCCGGGAAAGGGTTGATCTTGAGTTCTATATTCTTGGTTAAGTCCCTAACCACTCCTTTATCCAGGTCTATATCCAGAGAGTCCGATTCTCCGATCTTATCCGTATCCGTCTCGATTAAAGGCAGCCCTATATTAAAAGCGTTACGGTAGAATATCCGGGCGAATGTCTTAGCCGCGATCGCCACGATCCCGGCTTCTTTTATTACCAAAGGGGCCTGTTCACGCGAAGAACCCATGCCAAAATTACTGCCCGCGACTATGATCGACCGGCCGGGGATTATCTTCGTATGGAAACTCGGGTCTATATCTTCCATGATATGTTTGGATAATTCCTTCATATCCGTGATCGAGAATTTATACCTGCCGGAAATAATCAGGTCCGTATTTATATTATCGCCTAGCTTTATGGAATTACCTTTTATCTTCAACAGCGCACCTTCTTTTAGAGTTTATAACTGTTTAAATTCCTCGATGTTCTTTACTTTAGACATGGCTACATCTAAAGTGATATGCCCGCTATGGGTTAATTCCTTTAAGCACTTATCCATCGTCTTCATCCCATACTGAGCGCCTGTCTGCATGAGAGTGGGTATTTGCTCTATCTCCTGTTCACGAATAAGGTTCCTGACCCCGGGAGTTCCCAGCATTATTTCAGTGGCAAGCACGCGGCCTTTGCCGGAGGAATGAGGAAGCAATAATTGCGAGATCACCCCCTGCAAAGAATCCGCCAGCTGCAGCTTCACTTGCTGCTGCTGATGAGACGGAAATACGTCTATGATCCTCTCGATAGTCTGGGGCGCGTCAGGAGTATGCAGGGTCGCTAATACCAGATGGCCGGTTTCTGCCGCCGTAAGCGCGGTAGATATGGTCTCTAAATCGCGCATTTCTCCTACCACTATGACATTGGGATCCTGCCTTAAGGCATGCCTTAAGGATTCAGCGAAACTGCGGGTATCCGAATATACCTCTCTTTGTTTAATAATGCTTTTTTTGTTAGAAAATATAAACTCAATGGGATCCTCTATGGATATGATCAGGCATTCTCTTTCATTGTTAATAAGGTTGATCATGGCTGCTAAGGTCGTAGTTTTTCCCATGCCTGTCGGCCCGGTAACCAGGACCAGGCCGTTAGGTTTACGCGCGAGTTCCATAGCCACGCCGGGCAAACCGAGGTCTTCAAGGGTGGGGATATTCAAGGGAATGCGCCTGAAGGCCGCTTCTACCGAGCCTTTTTGGATATGGACATTTACGCGGAACCTGTCTAAACTGGGGAGCGCTAGAGAAAAATCCAATTCTAATTCCCTTTCAAATAATTCTTTCTGCTGGTTAGTCAAGACAGCATAGATCATTATCTTTAAGTCCTGCTTGGTAAGGCGCGGCAGGTCGGTACGGAACAATTTCCCGTCGACACGCAATATCGGAGGTTCATTCTCAGTAACGTGCAGATCAGAGGCGGATTTTTCAACGCACAATAAAAGTAAATCCCGTATTTCCATTTAAAACCCCCTTGATTATAAGTAATCCCTCGGGTCGGTGATAAAACCCTTAACCGCTGAAGCGGTAACTGTTGCCGGTGAAGCCAGGTAAATAAAGGCGTTGGGGTTGCCCATTCTGCCCTTAAAATTCCTGTTAGCGGAAGATATAACTATTTCTCCATCGGCGGGGATACCGTTATGCGTGCCTACGCAAGGGCCGCATCCGGGAGCGACAATTACAGCGCCGGCCTTAACAAATATATCTACCAGTCCCAGGTCTAAAGCGCTCAAGAATATTTCCCGGGAACTGGGCGCGATAATAAACTTTACTTCCGCAGACACCTTCCTTGATTTTAATATAGTGGCCGCGGCTTTAAGATCGCTTAACCTGCCATTAGTGCATGTGCCTAAGAACGCTTCATTTATCCTGATGTTCTTTAATTCGCCGGCAGAAGTCACGTTATCTACACTATGAGGCATGGCAACCTGCGGTTTAAGCCTGGAGATATCGAACTCCAGGACTTTTTTATACTTCGCGTTCCTGCCTGCTTTAACAGGCAATATCTCTTTATCACGGGGAACCCTCTGCCTTAACCAATCAACCGTCTTCTTATCTTGCGGCATAAACCCGGCCTTTGCTCCCATTTCTACTACCATATTGCATATGGTAAAACGCCCGTCCATATCCAGTTTATCAATAACCGGGCCCTGAAATTCCACGGCTTCATATGTAACACCATCAGACCTTATCTTCTTAATAATATATAATATGATGTCTTTGGCAAATATGCCCTTGGGTATTTTCCCGCTTACTATTATTTTAACCGTCTCCGGCACCCTGAACCAATTCTTTCCCGTAGCCAGGCTAACAGCTATATCAGTAGAACCTACGCCCGTGGAGAAGGCGCCCAACGCGCCATAGGTACAGGTATGGGAATCCGCTCCTAAAACCAGGTCTCCGGGCAGGATTTGGCCTGAGGCGGGAATTACCTGATGGCAGACGCCGCATCCCACATCAAAAAGCCTGGTCTTGTATTCCTGGCTAAAATCACGCATTTTTTTATGCACCCGGGAAACACCAAGATTTGGCGAAGGAGCGCTGTGGTCAATAACCATGCAAAACTTAGCCCTTAACTTCCCCGCGCCGAGCTCTTTTATCCTGTCTATAATAATAGGGGATGTCCCGTCCTGGCCGAAAGTAAAATCAACCTTACATATAGCGAAATCTCCCGCCTTAAGGTCCCTTAAGGCGTGCGCGCTTAATATTTTTTCAGCAATCGTTTTATCCATTCTTAGTAAGCCAGGCCTCCAGCCTATTCATGCCTTTTTCTAATTGCTCTAAATTGGTCGCGAAGCTGATACGCACGTAATTATCCATGCCAAAACCTTTTCCCGGAATAAGGCTGGTATAGGTTTCCTGGAGCAGCCGCTCCGCGAAGCTGACTGAATCAAGGCCGGTTTTAGAGATATCGCAGAAAATATAAAATGCTCCTTGCGGCCGGAAATAACTTATTTTTTTCATCCCCCCAAGCCTTAAAATACAATAATCCCTTCTCTTCTCAAACTCCCGGCATATCTTCCTGGAAAAATCATCCGGCGCGCTTAAAGCCGCCACTGCCGCCTTCTGGCTGATAGAAGCAGGGTTGGATGTAGAGTGATCCTGGATCTTGGTTATCGCTTCAGCTATATCCGGCGGCGCCCCCAGATACCCGATACGCCAGCCAGTCATAGAGAAACTTTTAGACACGCCGTTAACAGTAATAGTCTGCGCGTATATATCTTTATTAATACTGGCGATAGAGACATGCCTGGTGTTATCATAGATAATTTTCTCGTAGATCTCATCACTGATCACAAAGATATCCTTTGCCACGCAGATCCGGGCTATCCGGCTTAACTCATCTAAGCTGTATACGCAACCTGTAGGATTAGACGGGCTATTTAAGATAAGCGCCTTTGTCCGGGAATTAATATGGCTTTCTAAGTCATTAACCGTGATCTTAAAATTATTTTCCGGGGAGGTTGGAATGAAACGCGCCCTGCCCTCGCAGAGGCTTACCATTTCAGGGTAGCTTACCCAATACGGGGAAGGTATCAATACTTCGTCTTGCCGGTTGAGCAAAGCGAACAACGCGTTGAACACGCTGTGTTTGGCTCCGCAGGAAACAATTATTTGCTCGGGGGAATATTCTAAGGAATTATCTTTCTTGAACTTCTCACAGACCAGCTTCTTTAATTCCGGGATACCCGTGGTAGGCGTATACTTGGTAAATCCGTTCTTGATCGCTTCTTGCGCGGAATCTTTTATAAAATCCGGGGTATCAAAATCAGGCTCACCCGCGGCAAGGTTTACTATATCCACGCCTTCAGATTTTAACCTTTTAGCCTTTGAGGTTATAGCCAGGGTCAAAGAAGGATGTATATTTATTAAGCGTTCGGCTATCCTGGTTTTTCTGGGCATCGGGATAGTATGGCGTTATAGAGAATCCCTTTCTTTTTTGAATATACCTCTTAATCCGCCGAGGAATTTCTTGGCGGGCTTCTTTCCAACCGGCGGCCTCTCTTTAACGGCCGCGGCTGTTTCAATCTCTTTATGCTCTTCAGGCCTGGCTTCAGATTTAATCTCTTTTTTAGGCTTTGTGGTTTCCTTTTCTTTTATCTGCGTAAGTTCAAAGATCACCATCCGCGCGTCATCGCCCCGCCTATTACCCAAGTTGATAATTCTGGTATACCCGCCCTGGATCTTGGCAAAACGCGGGCCTATTTCACTAAAGGCAAAACTCACCAACTTATGGTCTCCTAATATCTTAAACGCTTCTCTTTTCGCGACAAGAGAATTTTTCTTGGTCAAAGAGATCAATTTCTCTATAAACGGTTTCGCGGCTTTTGCTCTATGCAGCGTAGTCTTAATACTTTGCTGTATGAGCAGGTTTTTCGTAAGGCTTATTATCGTGCTCTTACGCCAACTGGTAAAACGGTTTAGCTGTAATCTTGCTTTTTTATGCCTCATATTTTTAAGCCTTTTTTAATTTTTTAGGATCTATCTGCATGCCTAAAGTTAATCCCATGCCCACAAGAAGCTCTTTTATTTCGGTCAGGGATTTTTTGCCAAAATTCTTAAAACCCAGCATTTCCTCTTCGCCTCTCTTTACCAGATCAGAGATGGTCTTGATATTTGCCTCTCTTAAACAATTCGAACTCCTTACCGATAATTCGAGTTCGGATATGGGCAGCCTCAATTTCTCATAGAGCGCTATTTCCTCTTTAGACATCTCCGGCTCTTCCTCCGCCGCGTCTTCCGGTAATTGCCCGAAATTGACAAAGATATCCAGATGCCTCTGTAAAATGTTGGAAGCGTAAAGCAGGGCGTCTTTAGGAGTTATTGACCCATTGGTCTGTATCTCTAGCACCAATTTATCGTAATCGGTTCTTTGCCCAACGCGTGTATTCTCGACATAGAAATCAACTTTTTTAACAGGGGTGAATATCGAGTCTATGGGGACCACCCCTATGACCTTGTCTTCTTTTTTGTTTAATTCCGCGGGTACATAACCCTTGCCCTTGGAAACTTCCATCTCCACATGGAACTTCGCATCTTTGGTTAAAGTAGCGATATGCAGGTCCGGATTGATTATTTCTATTGTTTCATCCACCTGTATATCTTTTGCCTTTACCTCGCCCTTGGAGTCGGCTTTTATATATATCGTCTTGGGTATCTTTGAATGTGAATTCAATACCAAAGATTTTATATTCAAGATTATTTCGGGTATATCCTCCAGCACCCCCGGTATCGTCGAGAATTCATGCTGGGCTCCGGATATCTTAACCGAAGTAACCGCGCTGCCTTCTATGGAAGAAAGTAAAACCCTTCTTAAAGAATTGCCTAAGGTAACCCCGTATCCTCTTTCAAAAGGAGCCGCGGAAAACTTACCGTAGGTATCGGTATAAGTGGACTCATCACATTCTAATCTCTTCGGGAATTGGAAATCACGCCATTTTATGCCCATCTATTTCCTCCTTAAGGGGTAAATTAAGTTATTTAGAATATAACTCAACGATCAGCTGCTCTTGGATCGGCTGCTGGATATCTTGTTTTTCCGGCAATCTCAAAATTTTGCCTGTCATTTCAGCCCGGTTGAATTCTAACCATCCGGGAACATCCCTGTCCTTGGAAATCTCCAGGTTTTCCTTGATCTTGGCCTGGGCTTTTTCTTTAGTTTTCAGTTGAACGATATCATCTTTATCTACCAAATATGACGGAATGTTCACGCGTTTGGAATTTACGTAAATTTGATTGTGGCGCACGATCTGCCTGGCTTGAGACCTGGAGATCGCCAGGCCCAGGCGGAATACCACGTTATCCAGCCTTCTCTCTAACAGCTGTAATAACATCTTGCCGGTTACCACACCCTTTGCCTTTGTGGCCATCTTAAAATATTTGCGGAATTGCTTTTCTAAGACCCCGTATATCCTTCTTACTTTCTGCTTCTCTCTTAACTGGAGCCCATAGTTAGAAAGTTTAGACCTGCTGTTCTGCCCGTGCTGGCCCGGCGGATAATCTCTTTTGGAAACAGGGCATTTAGGGCCGGAACACTTTGTGCCTTTCAGGAATAATTTTTCTTTTTCTCTGCGGCATAACCTGCAGACCGCGTCTATATATCGAGCCATTTATTATACTCTCCTTTTCTTCTTGGGCCGGCAACCATTATGAGGAATAGGAGTTACATCCTTTATGGAAGTTATAATGAGCCCCGCGGCCTGTAAAGCCCTGATCGCTGATTCCCTGCCAAAACCAGGGCCTTTTACGCAGACATCCACCTCTTTGATCCCAATCTCTTTGGCCTTCCTTGCTGCGTCAGTCGCTGCTATCTGCGCGGCAAAAGGGGTGGACTTTTTGGAACCACCGTAGCCCACAATGCCGGGAGCAGACCACACCAATACATTTCCCTGCTTGTCGGTTATCGTAATTATGGTATTATTAAAACTTGCCTGGATATGCGCGATGCCTGAAGTAATACCCTTGGCGATTTTCTTCTTCTTTGCTTTATCTTTTGTTGCCATATTCTTAATTCCTCCTGTTTAAGGAAAGGCTATTTAGCGGATTTTGCCGCTGGCGCCGCCTTTGCCGGCTCAGCTTTCTTTATAACCGCCATACCGCCGTGACGGCGCGGGCCCTTTCGGGTCCTGGCGTTGGTACGCGTACGCTGTCCTCTTACCGGCAGGCCTTTTTTATGCCGCATCCCCCTCCAGGAACCAATATCCATCAACCTTTTTATATTCTGCGCTATGTCTCTGCGTAAATCACCCTCAACTTTATATCCGCTCTTCTGTATAGAGCTGACAATGCGCGAGATCTCTTCTTCGCTTAGATCCTTAGCGCGTTTATCAGGGCTGACCTGGGCATCTTTAAGTAATTTATTAGACAGTGATCTTCCCACGCCATACAGATATGTTAAAGATATTTCGATCCTTTTTTCTTTTGGAATGTCCACTCCCAGTATTCTTGGCATCTATTGCTCCTTAGCGCTTAACTATCCCTGTCTCTGTTTATGTTTTGGATTAGAACAGATCACCCGTACTACCCCTTTTCTTTTAATAACCTTGCATTTATCGCAGATCTTTTTTACTGACGCTTTTACCTTCACCCTTACACCTTCCTCTTGTTTGTATTACTTGCTCCTAAAGGTGATCCTGCCCCTGCTTAAATCGTAGGGAGATAATTCCAATTTTACCTTGTCCCCGGGCAGTATCCTTATGAAATTCATGCGCATTTTTCCTGAAACATGGGCCAGCACAATATGCCCGTTTTCTAATTCGACCCTAAACATCGCGTTAGGCAGTGCTTCAAGTATCTTGCCTTCAGTCTCAATTAATTCTTCTTTGGCCATATAAGGTTTTACCCTGTTTGAAAACTATCTGGTCAGGATCTCCGGCCCTTTTTCTGTTATTGCCACCGTGTGTTCGAAATGCGCCGAGGGAAACCTGTCTTTTGTTACAGCGGTCCAGCCGTTATCCAGTATCTCAGCTTCCCATGTCCCCATGTTTACCATGGGCTCAACAGCAAAAACCATGTTCTTCTTTAATACCGGGCCCTCCCCAGGCCTGCCGAAATTCGGTATCTCCGGCTCCTCGTGCAAATTACAGCCTATGCCGTGGCCTACGAATTGCCTCACTACGGAAAACCCGTTATTCTCCACATATTTCTGGATACTGGAAGAAATATCAGATAAACGGTTTTCCGGACGCATCTGCTTTATGCCCGCGTATAGCGCCTTTTTAGTCACCTCAATCAATTTTTTCTTTTGAGGGCTTATCTTCCCTACTCCAAGAGTAACGGCGCTGTCTGAGAAATAACCTTCGTAATCTATACCCAGGTCCAGGCTTATTATATCGCCTTCTTTAAGCCTCTGTTCACCCGGTATACCGTGCACGATCTCTTCGTTTATGGACGTGCATATACTTGCCGGGAAACCCTTATAACCTTTAAAAGCTGCTACGGTATGCTCTCTGAGGATCAACTCTTCCGCCAACCCGTTTATTTCAGCGGTAGAAATCCCTGGCTTTATAGATCTTTCCAGCTTTTTCAATACCCTTGCTAAAATCTTACCAGACCTTCTTAGCATCTCCAGGTCTTTTTCAGACTTTAAGGGAATCATCGTATTTACGCGCCAGAGCCACGATCTTATCCAACACTAAATCCGAATCTTCGTCTCCCGATAAACGGTAGATGTTACCTTTTGATTCGTAATATTTTATCAACGAAGATACTTCTTTCTTGTAAACCTCTATCCGCCTCTTTACCGTCTCTACCGAATCATCCGTCCTTTGATAAAGCTTGCCCAAACAATTATCGCAAATTCCGCTTACCTTAGGAGGCATATTCGTAACATGGAAGTTAGCGCTACAGACACTGCAGACCAGGCGGCCCGTAAGCCTTTGGATGATCACGGCATCGGGTGTATCCAGATAAATTACAAAATCTATATCCATCTTACTTGCGCTCAACATGGCGTCTAATGTCTCTGCCTGCTTTAGGTTGCGCGGATATCCGTCTAATATAAAGCCTTTATTGGTATCGGGATCATCAAGCCTCTGCATCAGCATCTTGGCGACTATTTCATCCGGAACAAGCAGTCCTTGGTCCATAAAATGCTGCGCTTCTTTACCCAAAGGCGTAGCATCTTTTACATTCTGCCTGAGTATGTCTCCCGTGGATATATGCGGCAGGCTGAGTTTCTTCGCCAGTGTTTTTGCCTGAGTACCTTTTCCCGCTCCGGGAGGCCCCAATAGTATCATGCGCATTACCTTCTCCCCTTAATACGGCCGGATTTAATAAACCCTTCGTAATGATGCGTCAAAAGATGCGACTCGATCTGCTTTAAGGTATCCAACATGACACCTACGATGATCAGTATCCCCGTGCCTCCGAAGAAAGAAGCCACCAGATACGGTACCTTAAGCCAGGCCATAATAAAATCCGGTAGTATGGCGATGACCGCGATAAACATAGCGCCTGCCAGCGTGATCCTGGTCATTACGTAATCCAGGAATTCAGCGGTGGGGGCCCCTGGCCTGATACCCGGTATGAACCCTCCGTATTTCTTCATGTTCTCCGAGAGGTCCGCGGGATTAAACACAATAGCGGTATAAAAGTAACAAAAGAATATTATAAGTAACGCGTAAACAAACGTATAAAGTAAATGGCCCCTGATCAAACTTTGCGCCATTCTTTGAAATGCCGGGTTAGGAATAAAAGACGCCAGTGTAGCCGGAAAAAGGATTATAGACTGCGCGAAAATAATGGCGATAACACCTGAGGTATCTACTTTTAACGGTATGTAGGTCGACTGCCCTCCGTAGATCTTTCTTCCCACAACCCTGCGCGCGTACTGAACAGGGATCTTCCTCTGTCCCTGCGTGATCATAATTACCGAAAAAACAACGATTGCCAATAGTGCCGCCATGACCAGCAATGTAAAAGGCTGGATCTGCCTGCGGGACGGGGAAAATGGAGAAATTAAAACGAATAACTGGTGCATTGCCGCGGGTATCCTGGAAATGATACCGGCAGTGATGATCAGGGATATGCCGTTGCCAATGCCTCTTTCCTGGATCTGCTCACCCAGCCACATAATAAATATTGTGCCCGTAGTTAAAGTAAGCACGGTGAGTATCCTAAAACCCCATCCCGGCTGCATTACGATCTTTAAACCCTCGAAGCGGGCCGGGTTCTCAAGCCAGAGCGCGATAAAAAAAGACTGAATTATCGAAAGAACAACCGTGCTGTAACGGGTGTATTGATTTATTGTTTCATAACCGGCCTTGCCTTCTTTGGCGATCTTCTCCAGCGCCGGTATAACCGCGGTCAACAGCTGAAGGATAATTGAAGCGGAAATATATGGCATGATCCCCAGCGCGAAGATAGTAAGCCTTTCCATGGCCCCGCCGGAGAACATATTAATGATGCCAAAGATAGTACCGCCCTGGGTTTTAGCGATACGGTTAAAGAATTCCGCTAAAGCCGCCCCGTCAATCCCCGGCGTAGGGATATAACAACCGACGCGATATATAGCGATAAGCGCGCCGGTAATTAAAAGCCTTCTTTTTAGATCAGGGATCCTAAATGAATTGGCTATCGCGCTAAACATTTATGATCTCTATTTTTCCGCCTGCCTTTACGATCTCTTCAGACGCCTTCTTAGAAAAAGCGTGGGCCTGTATATTAACAGGCCTTTTAATATCTCCGTCTCCCAGGACTTTTACCAATTTCTTGCTGTTTTTAATCATACCCTTTGCCTCTAACAGCTCCAGGGTGATGGTTGATTCTTTTATCAGGTTCAAATCTCTTAAATTAAGAAGCTGATACTCTTTCTTGAACTGATTAGTAAAGCCCCTTTTGGGCATCCTGCGTATCAAAGGGGACTGTCCGCCTTCAAACCCAAGATAAAAATGCCTTCCTGCCCGCGAAGTTTGCCCTTTGCTGCCTCTGGTGGAAGTCTTACCGTGCCCGGAACTAGGCCCCCGGCCTTTGATCTTTCTTTTTTTATGGCTCCCTTTAGGAGCTTTTAGGTTAAAAAGCCCTAAGGGCTTTGGCTTATCCTTTAATACCTTATCTTTTTTTAACATTTTATTTACCATACTAATTACCGGTATCGGTATTCCTGCTTACCTTTAAATTCTCCAAGCCGTCTACCGTAGCCTTGATAACATTTACAGGATTATTCGATTTAAGGCATTTAGTTAAAATATCTTTTATACCCGCTGCCTCGCACACCGCTCTTACGGGCCCGGCGGCGATAACGCCTGTTCCTTCTGAGGCGGGCTTAAGCATGACTTTCGCCGCGCCAAACCTGCCTATGATCATATGAGGGATAGTTGAGCCTTCCAACGGGACCCTGAAGAGCGATTTCTTCGCTTTAGTAAGGGCCTTGCGTATCGCGTCTGCGACTTCGTTTGCCTTATCCTGGGCAAAGCCTACGCGGCCTTTTGTATCCCCTACTACGACCAGCGCGCTAAAATGGAGCTTCTTGCCTCCCTTGGTCACCTTAGTTACGCGGTTAATGGAGATAACTTTTTCTATTAATTCCGGTTGTTGATCAATATTTAATTCGCGCATATTCTAGAACTCCAGTCCCCCTTTACGTAAGGCATCTGCGAATGCCTTTACCCTGCCATGATATAAATAACCGGCACAGTCAAAGACGATCTTGGTAACGCCTTTTTCTTTTACCTTGCCGGCGAAAGTCTCACCGAATAATGCCGCGGCCTTGACATTGCCGGATGAAGAAAGTTTTTGCCTTATCTCTTTACTTAGAGTAGAAAGGCTAAACAGCGTCTTATTATTCGCGTCATCTATGATCTGAGCTGAAAAATTCTTTAAGCTGCGATGCACCATCAGGCGCGGGACATCGCCTGTCCCGTGCATTCTTAGTTTGATCCGGTTATGCCTCTTTAACCTTGACTGTTCTTTTTTATTCATGCTATTTGGATGTGGCCTGGGCCTTACCGACTTTCTTCTTTACGTGTTCTCCGACAAAACGGATCCCCTTGCCTTTATACGGCTCAGGCGGATATACGGAACGAATTTCAGTGGATACCCTGCCTACCAGCTCCTTATCAATCCCTCTTACTATAACAAATGTCGGTTTTGGAGTCTCGACCTTTATCCCTTCGGGTATGGGGAAATTTACCGGGTGAGAAAAACCCATGAGCATATTCAATTTATTACCCTGTACAGCCGCCTTAAATCCCACGCCGATTATTTCCAGTTCTCTGGAATAGCCTTCAGTAACTCCTTTGATCATATTAGCGATAAGCGCGCGGTAAAGCCCGTGCAGAGACCTCTCTAATTTTGTATCACCCGAGCGTTTAACAAAAATCAAGCCGTCTTTTATTTCTACGGTGATCTGTTCCGGAAGAGAACGGTTAAGCTTTCCTTTTGGGCCTTCCACAAGAATCATCCGGCCATCCTTAATTTCTACCTTGACGTCTCCTGGCACAATTATAGATTTTTTTCCGATCCTGGACATCTTTAATAAACTCCTCGCTGCTTTTTACCAAATATAACCGAGTATCTCTCCGCCTAACCCTAGGTCACGGGCTTGCCCGTCTGTCATAACACCTTTGGAAGTTGAAACGATCGCCAGGCCCCTGCCTCTTAAAACTGAAGGCACTTTCTTATGTTTTACATAAACGCGCAGGCCCGGGTGTGATACGCGTTTTATATTTATTATAGCGGACTTACCCGCGACGTATTTAAGGTAAATCCTGGCCAGCCCCTGTTTCCCGTCTTCTATTAACTTAAAATTCTCGATATAGCTTTCTTTTTTCAAGATATCTAAGATAGATTTTATGGTATTTGAGGCAGGGACATCCACTGTCTCCTTCTTGGCCATTTTGGCATTGCGTATCATCGTAAACGCGTCAGCTATTAAATCGGTCCTTGACATTTCTCCCCCTAGCCCACATGGGCACACCGGCGCAATTCAGATAAGCGCCGGGTGAATCTTACCAACTCGCTTTTTTTATTCCCGGTATTAACCCCTGCCAGGATAATTCCCTAAAACAAATACGGCAAAGCTGAAACCTTCTTAAATAACCGCCGCTCCTGCCGCAGATACCGCAGCGGTTATGCTTGCGTGTAGAGAATTTTGGCGCCCTTTTCCATCTCGCTATCTGAGAATTCTTTGCCATTCTTTGCTATTCACTCCTCATGAGTAACTAATTACGGACTTACGAATCATTCTTATCGCTAAAAGGCATCCCGAATAATCTTAACAATTCCTTCGCCTGTTCCTTGGCCTTGCTGTTCTTGATCACGAAAGTGATATCCATACCTTGTACACGGGGCAGCCTATCATAGTCTATCTCGGGAAATATGCTTTGCTCGGCAAGGCCTAAGGTATAGTTTCCGGCCATATCAAAGGAATCCGGCGGAACCCCCCTGAAATCACGAATACGCGGAAGGGTGATATTTATCAGCCTGTCCATAAACTCATACATCATCGCGCGCCTTAAGGTTACTTTGCATCCTACCGGAGAACCCTGCCTGATCTTGAAATTAGAGATCGCTTTCTTAGCCCGCCTTAAGATAGGTTTCTGCCCTGTAATAGCGCTTAATTCTTCCATTGACCTTTCCAGGATCTTGATATCTTGTACGCCTTCGCCTACTCCCATATTAACTACTATCTTATCTACGCGCGGGACGGCGAACTTATTCTTTAAGTTAAACTTCTGCATCATCTGCGGGGCGATCTCATCTCTGTATTTTTCTAATAATCGGGGGGCCATTATATTACCTCGTTACAGCTCTTGCATAACCTTGATTTTGTCTTATCCTGTAAAATCTTGAATCCCACATGGACACCCCGGCCGCAGTTCTTGCAAACCAGCATTAGATTAGCAACGCTGATAGGCGTTTCAATGGAAACAATACCGCCTTTTTCGTCCTGGCGGGTCTGGCGTTTATGTTTTTTCACCAGATTTATGCCTTCTACAACCGCGCGAGCGGCCGCGGGCAGGACACTCAAGACCTTGCCTTTTTTTCCGCTGTCCCTGCCCTTGGTCACCTGTACTGTATCGCCTTTTCTGATCTTAAACATTAAATAACCTCTGGAGCTAAAGATATAATCTTCGTAAAATTTTTCTCTCTTAATTCGCGGGCTACCGGCCCGAAAACGCGCGTACCCCTGGGATTTGATTGCGTGTCTATAAATACTATGGCATTGCGGTCAAAACGCAGGACAGAACCATCGCGGCGCCTTATCGCCTCTTTAGTCCTTACAATAACCGCCCTGGCCTTTTCTCCTTTTTTAACCGCGGCATTCGGAGACGACTCTTTTATGTTTACATTAATGACATCCCCGATCTCGGCATGCGCGCAGTTCTTCTTGCCTAAGACGTTTATAAACGAAGCTCGTTTTGCTCCGGTGTTATCTGCCACATCTAAAATAGTGCGTAATTGGATCATTTAATTTCCTCTTTTAAATCCAGGTGCAGCGCCTCTCTTTTCTTAAGGACGGCAATAACCCTGAAACGCTTATCTTTTGACAAAGGCCTGGTTTCTACTATACGCACGGTATCGCCGGTCTTAGCGGTATTCTTCTCGTCGTGGGCTTTAAATTTATTATACTTCTTGACGATCTTGCCGTATTTAGGATGCTTGCTTAAACGCATGGTCCTGACAATAACGGTCTTCTGCATCTTGTCGCTGATAACTATCCCGGTAAATTCTTTTCTCTTGCCCATTTTATTAGTCCTTTTTCTCATTCAAGATCGTATCGATCCTGGCAATATCTTTTTTGATCAAAGAGAACATGTGCGGCTTTTCCACTCTGCCCGCGTAACGCTGCAAATTAAGCTTGAAAAGCTCGCCTTTTAATTCTTTTTCTTTTTCCTTTAGTTCTTCTTTTGAAAGGTTGCGTAATTCCTGTATCTTCATTTAGTTCCTTCTTTTTTATTTTTGCGTGCGCGTGATAAACCTGGTCCTGAAGGGCAATTTGTACGCCGCTAACCTGAAACACTGGCGCGCGTATTCTTGCGGCACGCCACCTAACTCAAACAACACGCAGCCTCTTTTGATGACCGCGACCCAATGGGTAATATCACCTTTTCCTTTACCCATACGCACTTCTGCTGGTTTTTTAGTTATGGATTTATCGGGAAATACCCTGATCCAGAGCTTTCCGCCCTTATGAAGCTGCCTGGCCAGGATAACGCGCACCGCTTCAATCTGGGTATTTTTAAGCCAGCCGTTCTCTAGAACTTTCAAGCCGAATTCGCCGAAAGCCAGATTAGCTCCTCTGGTAGCGATCCCGCGCCTTTTACCTTTTTGCAACTTACGGTATTTTACCCTCTTGGGCATCATTACCATCTTTAGATTCCTTGGTTGCTGTTTCTTTATCCGGAGTATGAACTTCCCGGATCTCTTTTTTAATAAGTATATCGCCTTTGTAGATCCAGACTTTAACTCCTATAAGGCCATAAGTAGTTAAGCTTTCCGCGAAACCATAATCTATATCGGCGCGCAAAGTCTGTAAGGGCACCTTACCCCGCTTATATGTTTCTGTCCGGGACATCTCCGCCCCATTAAGCCTGCCGGAACAACTGACCCTTATACCCTTGGCTCCCGCGTTTATCGTCTGTTCTATAGAGCGTTTCACTGCCCGGCGGAAAGCGACTCTTTTCTCTAACTGGAAGGTTATATTCTGCGCCACAAGCTGGGCGTCTAATGCCGGATTCTTCACCTCTTCTATATCGATAGAAACTTCGCTCTTTATCAAACCATTTAAATCTTCACGCAGGCGTTCGATATCAGCGCCGTGACGGCCGATTATGATACCGGGCCTGGCGGAGAATATGCGGATCTTTATCCTGTCAGCCAGCCTTTCTATGATAATATTAGAAACTGCCGCTTGTTTAAATCTTTCCTTAATGAACTTTCTAATCGAGTAATCCTGACGGATGAACCGGGGATAATCACCGGCCTTGGCAAACCAGCGGCTGTGCCAGGTTCTTATAAAGCCGACTCTTAGTATAAACGGATGTACCTTCTGACCCATGTTTTAGTATGTAGTAGTGCTGCCTACTATCCTTTTAAATCCAGTTCTATTGTTATGTGCGAGGTCCTTTTTCTTATGGATGCCGCCCTGCCGAAAGCAGCCGCTTTAAATCTTTTCCATACCGGGCCCGGATTACAACTTATTTTAGATATATACAACTGCTCAACGTTAAAGCCTTTTATTTTAGCATTAGCTATCGCGGATTTCAATATTTTTATTAAATATTCTTTTGGCCGCTTGTTTAGATTAACCAGTATGCTTTGCGCGCCTAACGCGTCCTTATGGCGGATAAGATCAGCTACCTGTTTAGCCTTTCTTGGTGAAACCCTTAAAAATTTTGCTTCTGCTTTTGCTATCATATTAGGTTTTTTCCACAGCCTTTTTAGCTTTTACTCCGCCGTGCTTCCTGAAGATCCGGCTCGGAGAGAATTCCCCAAGTTTATGGCCGACCATATTCTCGGTAACAAAAACCGGGACATGTTTCCTGCCATCGTATACCGCGAAAGTTAATCCCACGAAATCCGGTATTATAGTTGAACGCCTGGACCAGGTCTTTATTGCCTGCCTCATTCCCGCGTGGCTTAACTTCTGGACTTTCTTTAACAACTTCTCGTCTACGAATGGACCTTTTTTTAATGAACGGGGCATAGTTATTTCCTTCGTTTAACAATAAACTTATCCGAATAAATTCCCTTTTTTCTCGTTTTATAACCCTTGGTGGGCATTCCCCACGGAGACACGGGATGCGGGTTACCCTGGCCTGATTTTCCTTCACCGCCGCCGTGCGGGTGATCCACGGGATTCATTGCCAGGCCTCTTACCGTCGGTCTTATGCCCAGCCAGCGTTTTCTTCCCGCCTTGCCTATACTTATAGCTTCATGCTCAATGTTACCCATCTGGCCTATCGTAGCGCGGCAATCGAGGCTTACTAATCTTACCTCTCCGGAAGGAAGCCTTATATGGGCGAACTCTCCTTCTTTAGCCATGATCTGAGCGCTGGAGCCCGCGGACCTTACGATCTGTCCGCCCTGCCCTTTATTTATTTCAACATTATGGATCATTGTGCCGGATGGAATATACCTTAAAAGCAGGCAATTGCCGGGCTTGATCTCAACTTCTTTCTGACTCGATGAAATAATTGTATCACCGACGCCCAAGCCCAAAGGAGCCAAAATATATCTTTTCTTGCTTTCGGGGTATTCTATCAAAGATATCCTTGCTGAACGGTTCGGGTCATACTCAATAGCTATAACTTTTCCCACGACTTCAAACAAGTCCCTTTTAAAATCAACTATACGCAACAGGCGCTTATGCCCGCCGCCTTTATGTCTGACAGTTATGCGGCCATAAGAATTCCGTCCCCCATTCTTCTTAAGAGGAAGGATCAACGATTTTTCCGGCTCGCTTTTGGTTATTTCCGAGAAATCAGGCCCGCTCATCCAGCGCCTGGAACTAGTTGTAGGTTTAAACTTTTTTAATCCCATTTTGATTATCCTATGTTGCTGTCTCTATTTTTTGCCCTTCTTTTAGCGTGACTACCGCCTTCTTAAGGTCCGGGGTCTTTCCTAACTGATATCTGACCCTTTTTAATTTCCCAGCCGAAGTAAAGGTATTTACGTTCTTTACTTTTACTTTATATAACTGTTCTACCGCGCTCTTTATCTGGATCTTATTCGCGCCTATCCTAACCAGAAACAGATATTTGCCTTGCGGCTCATATTGAGTCGCTTTTTCCGTGCGTATTAAGGCTTTAATTATTTCGGCGGCGATCATTTCTTCACCTCATCAGGAACCTTGTTCTTTACCGCCGGAGATTTAGTATTCTTGGCGGGGCCAAACCTATTCAAAAGGCTCTTTAATCCATCTTTGGTAATGATCAGCTTCTGGTGGCTCATCACTTCATAGGCATGGGCGCTGGAAGCAAGATCGACGCTTAAGAAATTAATATTGCGTATGGCCATCTTTAAATTCTCATCCACCTTGTCCAACAGCAACAGGGATTTATTGGATTTTGAGCCCTTGACTGGCACTATCTTTAAATTGGAAAGTATCGCGGCCACTTCTTTCGTCTTGGGTTCTTTTAAGGATATCTTATCCAGAACGATCAGATGATTTTCCCCAACCTTGATATTAAGGCTGGATTTTAACGCCAAGGCCTTTAATTTAGCCGGGATTGGGTAAGAGAAATCCCTGGGATGCGGCCCGAATACTACGCCGCCGTGGCGCCATAGGGGAGAACGGGTAGAACCAACTCTGGCGCGGCCGGTCCCTTTCTGTTTCCACGGCTTCTTGCCGCCGCCTGATACTTCTCCTCTGGTCTTGGTAGCTGCCAGGCCTTTTCTTTGATTAGCCCTGTAGGCGTTAATTACCTGGTGTATAACGGCGGTATTAACGTCGCCGTCAAAAACCGAGGTGTTCAGTTTAATACTATCTACTTCTTTCCCTTCTGTATTATATATAGGTAAGGTTATAGCTTCCATTATTTAGTTTTCGCGTTTTTCTTTTTAGCTTTTTTTATGATCAAATAACTATTCTTATGCCCGGGGACAGCTCCTCTTACCAGCAACAGGTTAGTTGAAGGGTCTGCCTTTATTACCAGAAGATTTTGTAAAGTCGTCTGCTTTACTCCCATATGGCCGGGCAGATGATGCCCTTTCCAAACTCTGCCGGGGGTGGTGCTTGAACCGAGGGACCCGATACGGCGGTGAGACATCGAACCGTGTGTTTGCGGCCCGCCATGCCAATGCCAACGTTTCACCCCGCCCTGAAAACCCTTGCCTATAGATACGCCCGTGATATCCACAAAATCTCCGGGCTTAAATAAATCCGCCTTCAACTCTTCCCCGACCTTATATTCTTTCGCAGGCTCCCTTAGCAATTCCCTGATCACCTTGCAGGGAGCAATATTTATTTTCTTAAAAAAGCCCAGTAACGGTTTCTTCAAACGGCTCTCTTTTTTAACCAGGTCAAATCCTACCTGTATGCTTTTTTCCTTTACCGCCAATACCGGGCAGGGGCCTGCTTCAATAGCGGTAACCTGGACCAGCTCCCCATCCTCACGAAAGACCTGGGTCATGCCGATCTTCTTGCCTAATATGCCTTTTAAACCCAACTTTACTACCTGGTTCATCTTATCTCCACATCCACGCCCGAAGGCAGGTTCAGCTTCCTTAATGAGTCTATCGTCTTGGAAGTAGGCTCAAATATATCGATAAGGCGTTTATGCGTGGATAACTCAAACTGCTCACGCGACTTCTTATCAATAACCGGAGAGCGCAGCACCGTGTAAATCTCCCTCTTAGTAGGTAAGGGCACTGGCCCGGATATCTTTGCTCCGGTGCGCCTGGCGGTCTCTACAATTTCTCCTACCGCCTGGTCCAGCAGGCGATGGTCATAAGCTTTTAGTTTTATGCGTATCTTTTGCATGTTTTATTCTCGTGTCCCCGCGCTCCCGAGTTCCCGTGTCCGCATTGGCGAACCCAAGAACTCGAGAACCCAAGAACTAGTTTTTTAAGCAATTACCTCTGTGATAACCCCGGCGCCTACAGTGTGTCCGCCTTCACGTATCGCGAAGCGGGATTCCTTTTCCATAGCAACGGGTATGATTAACTCTATTTCCAAGTCGACGTTGTCACCGGGCATGACCATTTCTGCTCCCTGAGGGAGAGTAACGGATCCGGTTACATCTGTGGTGCGAAAATAGAACTGCGGCCTATAACCCTTAAAGAACGGGGTATGCCTTCCGCCTTCTTCTTTGCTTAAGATATAAACTTTGGCCTTGAACTTGGTATGCGGCGTGATAGACTTAGGCGCCGCTATAACCATACCGCGCTCTATATCTCCTTTTTCCACGCCCCTTAAAAGCAGGCCTACGTTATCTCCGGCCTGGCCTTCTTCCAGAAGCTTTCTGAACATTTCTATTCCTGTAACTACCGTCTTCTTTACCTCTGGCCTTAAACCAACTAATTCTACTTCTTCTCCTATTTTAACCTTTCCACGCTCTATCCTTCCGGTACCTACGGTTCCTCTACCTTCAATGCTGAAAACATCTTCTACCGCCATAAGGAAAGGCTTATCGAGCTCTCTTACAGGAATAGGAATAAACTCATCTACCGCCTTCATCAGGTCTAATATCGGCTTCGCCTCAGCGCTGTTAGGATCGGTTGTCGTCAATGCCTTCGAAGCACTCCCGCGGATGATAGGAGTTTTATCTCCCGGATATCCGTATTTTGTCAACAACTCCCTGACTTCCATTTCCACCAGATCCAGAAGTTCCGCGTCAGTTACCAGGTCAACCTTATTCAGGAAAACCACCATCGAAGGAACGTTAACCTGCCTGGCTAAAAGAATATGCTCTCTGGTCTGAGGCATAGGGCCGTCAGCCGCGGATACCACCAGTATCGCCCCGTCCATCTGGGCCGCTCCGGTGATCATATTCTTGATATAGTCAGCATGGCCCGGGCAATCTATATGGGCATAATGGCGTATATCTGTTTCGTATTCAACGTGCGCTACCGAAATAGTAACAACCTTTGTTTCGTCTCTTACTGTCCCGCCCTTGGCGATATCAGCGTATTCCCTTGCCTGCGCTTTGCCTAATTTCGACAAAACGTTAGTAATGGCCGCGGTCAACGTAGTCTTACCATGGTCAATGTGGCCGATGGTCCCGATATTAACGTGTGGTTTACTTCTTACAAATTTTTCTTTAGCCATTTTTAAACACCTCCGTTTTTAGTTTCTCCCTACCCTTTTATTTCCTGAAGTTGAAAACCCGGCAATTATTTTTTCCGCTATATGTGCAGGCACCTCTGAGTAAAAAGAGGGCTCCATTGTATAGGATGCGCGCCCTTGTGTCAAGGATCTTATTACAGTAGCGTAATTAAATATTTCTGCCAGCGGCACGTTGGCCCTGATAGTGCGCAAGTTTAAACGCTGCGCCAAAGAAACAATCCTGCCCCTGCGTGAACTCAAATCGCCGATGACCTGTCCCATGAATTCCTCCGGCACTACTACTTCCATATCCATGATCGGCTCAAGTAATATAGGCCCTGCTTTTCTAATGCCTTCGTTAAAGGCGATGGACCCTGCCATTTTAAAAGCCAATTCCGAAGAATCAACATCATGGTATGACCCGTCGACTAAAACTGTCCTTACGTCGGTAACGGGATAGCCTGCCAGCACTCCGCTTTTAGCGGCCCCGATGATACCTTCTTTTACCGCGGGGATATATTCACGCGGGATAGCCCCGCTTTTTATTTTATCTTCGAAAGTAATGCCCGTCCCCGGAGCTTCCTGCGGTTCCATTTCCAAAACCACATGGCCGTATTGGCCTCGCCCGCCGCTCTGCGAAATAAATTTCCCCACCACATTGGTTTTCTTGGTAATGGTTTCCCGGTAAGCTACTTCCGGCACACCTACCTGCGCCTCAACATTAAATTCACGCAGTATACGGTCTATGATAATTTCCAGGTGCAGCTGCCCCATACCCGCGATAAGGGTCTGGCCTGTTTCCTGGTTGTAAATAACCTTAAAAGAAGGATCTTCATCTTCAAGCCTGTGTAAGGCGAACCCGAGTTTTTCCTGGGCGTCTTTTGATTTAGGCTCAATCGACTGCTGTATTACAGGATCCGGAAAACGCATCGCTTCAATAAGTATATGATTTTTCTCAAGGCAGAGAGTATCGCCGGTCTTAGTCTCTTTTAAGCCTACCGCGGCCGCGATGTCGCCCGTAGAAACGCTATCCACGACTTCCTGCCTGTTAGCATGCATCTTAACTATTTTAGTTACGCGCTCACGCTCTCTTTTAGAAGCGTTATAAATATAGGCGCCTGAATTTAATACCCCTGAATACACCCGGATATAGTAAATCTTGCCCACGAACGGATCGTTGGCAACTTTAAAACATAACGCGCAGAATGGCGCCTCGTCAGAAGCCTTGATCTCCTCGAAAAAGCCGGTCTCCGGATTAGTCCCTTTTATGGGGGGCAGATCTATAGGAGAAGGAAGATAATCACAGACGGCATCCAAAAGCATCTGGACACCCTTATTCTTAAACGCCGTCCCCAAAAGTACGGGAACAAATTTATTGGCAATAGTGCTTCTCCTGATAGCGTCTTTTATTTCCTGCGCGGGTATCTCTTTGCCATGGAGGTAATCTTCCATGATCTTATCATCCACTTCCGCTAATTTCTCTACCAGGATAGCGCGGTATTTTTCCATTTCAGGCACCATTTCCGCCGGTACCTGGGTATCCTCAAAATCCTTGCCCAGGTCATCCTTATGTAAACGCATCCTTCTCTCGATGATATCGACAAGGCCCTTGAATTCCAATTCAGTCCCGTAAGGAAGCTGTATCGCTGCGGCATTTGCTCCCAGGCGCTTATGCATCTGGTCTATTACCTCAAAGAAGTTGCTTCCTACGCGGTCCATCTTATTAACGAAAGCGATCCTGGGGACACCGTAACGGTCCGCCTGGCGCCAGACGGTTTCAGACTGGGGCTCTACCCCGCCCACCCCGCAGAAAACGACTACCGCCCCGTCAAGGACCTTTAAGGACCTCTCTACTTCAATTGTAAAATCAACATGGCCGGGAGTATCTATAATATTTATGGTGAACTCATTCCATTTGCACGTCGTGCAGGCGGATGTTATGGTAATGCCTCTTTCCTGCTCCTGGACCATCCAATCCATGGTAGCGGTCCCTTCATGCACCTCGCCAAGTTTATAGGTCTTGCCGGTATAATAAAGGATGCGTTCGCTGGTAGTGGTCTTACCCGCGTCTATATGGGCGATGATCCCGATGTTCCTTAATTTCTCTAATGCTATTTTCTTCATGATGCTCCATTTACCATCTGAAATGCGCGAAGGCTTTATTTGATTCGGCCATCTTATGGGTATCGTCCCTCTTTTTTATGGCTAAGCCTTCCCCTTTGTAAGCCGCGACAATTTCTTCCGCCAGCTTTTCTTTCATAGATCTTCCTTTTTTGGATTTGGCGTAATCCCTTACCCAGCGTAACGCGATAGACGTGCCGCGTTCCTGGCGCACCTCTATGGGGACCTGATAAGTAGCTCCGCCCACACGCCGGGGTTTTACTTCTAATCTGGGCCTGGCGTTATCCAGCGCCTTATGAAATACTTTTATGATATCCGGCTCATTGAGCTGTTTCTTTATTATCTCAAAGGCGCCGTAGACCATCTTTTCTGCCAGTGACTTCTTGCCTTCTTCCATCACCATATTTATGAACTTAGCTACGATCTTACTGTTAAATTTTGGATCCGGTAAAATCTCTTTTTCCTGGGCTCTTCTTCTTCTCATCCTCTAACTTGCTCCTTGAATAGTTAAATACGTTACTTAGCCGTCGGCTTAGTCAGTTTCGCTCCATACTTAGAGTGGGATTTCTTACGCTGGTTAACACCAGAGGCGTCCAACGTCCCTCTTACGATATGGTATCTAACACCCGGTAAGTCCTTTACGCGCCCGCCCCTGACTAAGACTATAGAGTGTTCCTGTAGGTTATGCCCTTCGCCCGGTATATAAGCGGTAACTTCTATGCCTGTGGTTAACCGGACCCTGGCGATCTTTCTTAGCGCGGAATTAGGTTTCTTGGGCGTCATGGTACGGACCTGCAGACAAACTCCTCTTCTCTGGGGGCATGCCTTCAAAGCCGGAGACTTTGTCTTTTTATTCTTAGATGCCCTGCCGTGCCTGATCAATTGTGAAATAGTCAGCATTTTTTATTCCTTTATATTTGCCTTGTCTTCTTTGGCGGTCTTAACTACTTCGATATTCAGATGATCACGGAAACCGGTACCCGCGGGGATAAGGTGGCCGACAATGACATTTTCCTTCAATCCGAACAATTCATCGCGTTTGCCTGAAGTTGCCGCCTCAGTAAGGACCCGCGTTGTTTCCTGGAAACTTGCTGCCGAAATAAAACTTTCTGTAGTCAAAGACGCTTTGGTAATACCTAACAATAAAGGCGTAGCCTGCGCGGGTTTGCCGTCCTTTTTGATCACGCGGGCGTTCTCTTTCTGGAAAACCCATTTATCTACCTGCTGCGTGGCCAGAAATTCCGTATCACCGGGGTCTTCAATCTTTACCTTCTTTAACATCTGCCTGATGATCACCTCGATATGTTTATCATTTATACGCACGCCCTGAAGACGGTAAACTTCCTGGACCTCATTAACCAAATATTCCTGCAGCGCCTTATCTCCGCAGACCCTCAAGATATCCTGTAATACTACCGGCCCGTCGGTTAACTGCTGGCCGGCGGCGACCTTGTCCCCTTTATAGACATTGGGGTGTTTCCCGTGAGGTATCATATACTCTATCTGCATACCTGTAGGAGACTTGACAATGATCACGCGCTGGTCTTTTTTGGATTCGCCGAATTCCACAAAACCGTCGATCTCACTGATCACCGCCGGATCCTTCGGGCGCCTGACCTCAAATAATTCCGCGACCCTGGGGAGGCCTCCGGTGATATCCCTGGTTTTAACTACCAAGCGGGGTATTTTAGCCAGAAGATCACCCGCGTCCATTTTTTGGCCGTCTTTTACCAGAATATGCGCGCCTATGGGGATAGGATAAATGCCCATCACTTCTTTATCTTCATTTAAGATCAATATCTGCGGATGGTATTCCTGTTTATGTTCAACCACGACACGTTCAGTTAATTTCGTGACCGGGTTTAATTCTTCTCTGACAGTAATATTCTCTCTTAAGTCTTCAAATTTTACATGACCCTTGACTTCTGTCAAGACCGGAGAGGTGTATGGATCCCAGCGCACAAAAGCGACTCCCTTAGCCACATCTTCTCCGTCGCCAATGCTCAAGAATGACCCCTGCTGAATGGTATAACGCTCAAGTTCCCGCCCCTGTTTATCATTTACGCTTACAGAGCCGTTCCTGTTTAAAACGATGAATTCTTTATTTTTAGAAGCAACTCTTAAGCTATGGTATTTAACTATACCCTTATTTTTTGATTTTATAAGCGACTGCTCAACGATCCTGGAAGCGGTACCGCCGATATGGAAAGTCCTCATGGTAAGCTGAGTGCCCGGCTCGCCGATACTCTGGGCGGCTATTACTCCCACCGTTTCCCCAAGTTCAACCAGCCTGCTGGTAGCCAGATTCCTGCCGTAGCACTTAGTGCAGACACCTTTACCTGATTCACAGGTCAATACGCTGCGGATACGTATTTTTTCGATCCCCAATTTCTCGATCATATCCGCTTTCTCTTCGGTGATCTCGCTTCCCGCTTCCACGATAACATGATCTGTGACGATATCCACGGTATTATCCATGGCTACCCTTCCTACGATACGGTCTTTTAAGCTTACCACAGTTTCGTCGCCTTCGATGATCGCCGAAACCGTAATGCCGTTTAAGGTGCCGCAGTCATCCTCGCAGATGATAACTTCCTGCGCGACATCTACGAGCCTGCGCGTAAGGTATCCCGCGTCGGCAGTCTTTAAGGCGGTATCAGCCAAACCTTTACGCGCCCCGTGCGTAGATATAAAATATTCCAAAACATTCAACCCTTCCCTGAAATTAGCGGTAATAGGGCTTTCAATGATCTCTCCTGAGGGCTTTGCCATTAAACCGCGCATGCCCGCCAACTGCCTGACCTGCAACCTTGAGCCTCTAGCACCGGAATCGGCCATCATAAATATAGGATTAAAAGCATCCATGCCCTTAAACAATAAATCTGAGATCTTATCGGTAGCATGCGTCCAAATGTCAATGACCTTGGATTTGCGCTCGCTTTCCGTTATTATACCCCGGCGATATTGATCTTCAACCTTAGCCACTTCCTCACGGGAATCTTTTAAAACTTCCTGCTTCTCTTTAGGTATCTGCAGGTCATCTATGCCGATAGAGATCCCGCCTAAGGTCCCCATCTCAAAACCCAGTTTTTTAAGGTCATCCAGCAGTGTAATAGTAGCGGTATGCCCGAATCTTTTATAGCACTCAACCACCAGATCGCCTACAAGGGTCTTATTTAATTCTCTGTTCACAAAACCAAACCCTCCAGGCAGGGACTGGTTAAATAATACCCTGCCTACGGTAGTGACGATAATCTGTTTTCCTGGTGTGAACTTCTTCTCCTCCAGGTCAAAAATACCTTCTACCTTCAATTTTATTCTATCATGAAGAACGATTACCCTGTCTTCATAAGCGATAGAAACTTCTTCGCTATTGGCAAAAACACTGCTTTCTTTCTTCGCGTCAGCCTTGTCTTTGGTGATATATGAAATACCTAAGATAATATCCTGCGTGGGAGTATTTATCGGCCTTCCGTCTGCAGAAGAAAATATATTGTTCGTGGAAAGCATGAGGACCTTGGCCTCAAGCTGCGATTCTAAAGATAAAGGCACGTGCACTGCCATTTGATCTCCGTCGAAATCAGCGTTAAAGGCGGTACACACCAAGGGATGTATTTTTATGGATTTTCCTTCTATCAAAACGGGTTGGAACGCCTGGATACCTAAACGATGCAGGGTGGGCGCGCGGTTTAAAAGGACCGGATGGTCTTTGATCACCTCGTCTAAAATATCCCACACCTCGATCTTGCCTCGCTCTACCATCCTCCGGGCGCCTTTTATGGTATGCACGAAACCTTTTTCTCTGAGCTTCTTTATGATGAAAGGCTCAAATAATTCCAGGGCCATCTGCTTGGGAAGCCCGCATTCATGAAGCTTGAGCTCCGGGCCTACCACGATCACCGAACGGCCGGAATAATCCACGCGCTTACCCAGGAGATTCTGCCTGAACCTGCCTTGCTTACCCTTAAGCATATCGGAAAGAGACTTTAAGGGGCGGCTGTTGGCGCCAAGCACGGGTTTGCCGTGCCTGCCATTATCCAGAAGCGCGTCTACTGCCTCCTGGAGCATCCGCTTTTCGTTACGGATAATTATCTCCGGGGCACTTAACTCCATAAGTTTTCTTAAACGGTTGTTACGATTAATAACCCGGCGGTACAGGTCATTTAAGTCCGACGTGGCAAACCTGCCGCCGTCTAACGGGACTAAAGGCCTTAGGTCCGGCGGGATAACGGGCAACATCTCTAAGATCATCCACTCGGGGTTATTGCCGGATTTTTTGAAATCCTCCACGACTTTTAATGATTTAAGTACCTTACGGTTATTTAGTACGTCTTTGGACTTTTCTAAGTCGCGGCGCAATTTACGGCACTGGGCATCTAAATCCATGCCTTTTAACAGGTCCCTTACTGCCTCAGCACCGATCTTTGCCTTGAAATTCGTAGAGTACTTCTCTAAAGCCTCCTGATATTTTTCTTCACTTAAGAGTTCTTTTTTCTTTAGAGGAGTTGTCCCCGGGTCAACCACGACATATTCCTCGTAATAAATTATTTTTTCCAGGTCCCTTAAGCTTATATCCAATAAAGCGGACATGCGGCTGGGCACGGCTTTGAAGAACCAGATATGCGTAACCGGTGTCGCTAATTCGATATGACCCATGCGTTCCCGCCTTACCGCGGAACGGTCTATAGTTACTCCGCAGCGGTCACAGGTAATACCCTTAAACTTTATGCCTTTGTATTTACCGCAATTACATTCCCAATCACGCACAGGGCCGAAGATCTTCTCGCAGAATAAACCATCCTTCTCAGGCTTAAGCGTGCGGTAATTAATGGTCTCAGCCTTCCTTACCTCTCCTTTTGACCAGGATTTTATGATCTGCGGCGAGGCGATCTTTATAGTTATATTATCAAAAGCAATAATTTCTTCCATTTTTAGTGCCCCTATTTTGTTTTTTCTGTGCGGATATCCAAACCTAAGCCTTGCAACTCTTTTATTAAAACATTGAACGATTCAGGCGTGCCATGCGTCAGCCTCTGCTCCCCCTTAACTATAGCTTCGTATATGCGCGTCCTGCCCGATACATCATCGCTCTTTACCGTAAGCATCTCCTGTAAAGTAAACGCTGCTCCATAAGCCTCTAATGCCCAGACTTCCATTTCTCCTAACCTCTGGCCTCCAAACTGGGCCTTTCCGCCTAATGGCTGCTGCGTAACCAGAGAATAGGGCCCTATGGAACGGGCATGGATCTTCTCATCCACAAGATGGATCAGCTTCATTATATACATGTAACCTACGGTTACCTTATGGTCAAAAGGCTCTCCGGTATAACCATCGCGAAGAGTGATCTTTCCATCCTCAGGAAGCCCCGCCTTCTTAAGCATCTCTTTGATCTCGCTCTCTTTAGCTCCGTCGAAAATAGGGCAGCCGACGTGCAGGCCTAAGGCCTTGGTCGCCCAGCCAAGATGAGCCTCTAAGATCTGGCCTATATTCATACGAGAAGGCACGCCTAAGGGGTTCAACACGATCTCAATGGGTGTTCCATCCGGTAAATAAGGCATACTCTCTTCGGGTAATATCTTAGCCACCACACCTTTGTTCCCGTGCCTTCCGGCTAATTTATCGCCTTCCGAAAGCTTGCGTTTTGTAGCGATATACACTACCACTCTTTTTAATACGCCGGCCGGCAGGTCATCGCCGCGCCTGACCTTCTCGATCTCCTGCTCTTCTTCAGCGATCAATTCCTGGACCTGCTCATCAAAAGAGGCAGCCAGTATCTTCGCTTCTTCGTTATCGCTAAAGTCCAGCTTTTCTATTTTTTTCTTATCCACTTTTAACAGCTGGGCCAAAGCCACTGTTTTCTCTGTCTGCACAAATTCTACTTCCTGTTTATAGTAAGCTTTCAATTCCCGGATCTTGGCCAGTTCTTTTGTTTTTTCCTCTTTGGATTTTCTGCCGCGGTCCTTACGGGAAAATACATGCACGTCTATTACCACGCCTTCTACTCCCGGCGGAGCGATCATGGACGTATCCCGCACATCTCCGGCTTTTTCGCCGAATATCGCCCGCAGGAGCCTTTCTTCCGGAGAAGGCTCTGAATCTGTCTTAGGGGTGATCTTACCGACCAGTATATCTCCCGGCCCGACTTCCGCGCCAATACGGACGACGCCTGTCTCATCTAAGTTCCTTAAGGCCTCTTCGCTTACGTTAGGAATATCCCTGGTTATTTCTTCGTTACCCAGCCGGGTTTCCACTGCTTCCAGCTCAAATTCTTTTATATGTATAGAGGTAAAGGCGTCTTCTTTTGCCAACTTCTCGCTGACCAGTATCGCGTCTTCAAAATTATAACCGCGCCAGAGCATAAAAGCGCATAATACATTCCTTCCTAAGGCTAACTCCCCGTTCTTGGTGCTTATGCCATCGGCAATGATCTCGCCTTTCTCGATATGCTGGCCAAGCTTAACCAAGGGCCTCTGATTTAAGCAGGTATCCGCGTTTGTGCGCAGGAATTTCTTGAGGTGATAAATATTCTTGCCAACGGTAATCGCGGATGTATCCACGCTGGTCACTTTTCCGGAATCCTGAGATACTACTACCGTCCCGGAGTCACGGGCAACCTTTTCTTCCATGAGAGTCCCGATAAGGGGCGGTTCGGTGATCATCAAAGGCACTGCCTGCCTCTGCATGTTTGAACCCATAAGCGCGCGGTTAGCGTCATCATGCTCTAAGAACGGAATTAAGGAAGCCGCGACTGAAACTAATTGTTTAGGGGAAACATCCATATACTGGACCTGCTTGGCGGGAACCTTGGGAAAATCAGCTTTATAACGGCAGGAAACTTCACGCTCTACAAAATACCCATTCTCATCTAAAGGAACGTTAGCCTGGGCGATAATTTTGTCTTCTTCAATATCAGCGGTCAAATATTCTATCTTTTTGGTAGCCCGGCCGTCTTCTACTTTCCTGTAAGGAGTTTCTAACAACCCCAGAGGATTTACTCTGGCATAAGAACTTAATGAAGCGATAAGCCCGATATTCGGGCCTTCAGGAGTTTCAATAGGGCAAACCCTGCCATAGTGAGAAGGATGAATATCCCTGACCTCAAAACCCGCACGTTCGCGGGATAAACCGCCGGGCCCTAAGGCGCTTAACCTTCTTTTGTGGGTCATCTCAGCCAGAGGGTTAACCTGGTCCATAAACTGGGAGAGCTGGCTGCGCCCGAAGAAATCACGTATCTGATTGGATAATAACTTTGAATTTATAAGGTAGTGTACATTAAGGGTGTCAAATTCGCCTAATATGCTTAATCTCTCTCTTATCGAACGCTCAACACGGCTTAAGCCGATCCTTACCTGATTCTGGGCCAGTTCACCGACCGTCTTGATGCGCCGGTTCCCCAGATGGTCTATATCGTCGATCTTGCCGATACCTTCTTTAAGCTTGATCAGGTATTCTATTACCTTGATAACCGTAGCGGAATCAAGGATCCTCTTTTCCAAGGGGACATCCATACCTAACTTTCTGTTCAGGATAAACCTGCCCGCTCTTTCCAGGTCGTATCTTGCCGGGTCAAAGAATAATCTATAGAATAAGCTTTCCGCCGCTTCTTTAGTAACCGGCTCTGTCGGCCGCATCTTACGGTAAAAATCCAGATACGCCTCTTCCTTATTCTTGGTATAATCTTTTTTCAGGGTATTGGTGATTTCCGCGTATTCTTTTCCAAAAGCGGAGATAATTTCGGCATCGGTAGAAAATCCGAGAGTTCTTAATATCTGGGTAGCGGGGAAATTCCTGCGGCGGTCAACATAGACAAGGATGGTTTCTGTCAGGTCATATTTAAATTCCAGCCAGGCGCCGCGGTAGGGGATGATCCTGCCGTAAAATATCTTCTTGCCCGTGGGATGCTCTTCTTCTTCAAAAGAAACTCCGGGTGAACGCTGGAGCTGGCTTACCACTACGCGTTCGTCGCCATTAATAATAAACGTGCCGGTTTCAGTCATCAACGGCAGCTCGCCGAAATATGCTTCCTGTTCTTTGGTTTCACGGGGGGTAGTTAACCTGAATTTCACCTTTAGAGGTGCCGCGTAATTCAAGGCCCGCGTCTTGGATTCAGCAATATTATATTTTGGTTTTGCCAGCGTGTAACTGATAAATTCCAGTTTTATGGAACGGTTGGGGCTCTCAATGGGGAATATGTCTTCGAAAACCTCTTGCAGTCCCTGCCGTTTTCTCTCGCTGATAGGCACATCCATCTGCAGGAATTCACGATAGGCCTCAAGCTGCACCTCTAGAAGATTAGGAAGATCGTAGACCTCTTTAAGTTTAGCAAAACTTTTTCGTTTAAGCATTTTTGTACTTGTTTGGCTTATTGTGCTTTTGGGTTAGTTATTTCAGTTCTACTGTGGCGCCGGCTGCTACAAGCTTTTTCTTCATTTCCTCAGCCTCTTCTTTCGGTACCCCTTCTTTTACGGTCTTTGGCGCGCCATCCACTAAATCTTTGGCCTCTTTTAAACCCAGGCTGGTCATGGTCCTGACTTCTTTGATCACCGCGATCTTGTTGGCGCCAGCGCTAGTTAATACTACGGCAAAAGTGGTTTTCTCTTCTGGAGCCGGAGCTCCACCCTGAGCCTGGCCGCCGGCTGCAGGTGCTGCCATCATAGGCATATTTGCTTTTACGTCAAACTTCTCTTCCAGGGCCTTAACCAAACTCGAAAGCTCAAGGACCGTCATGCTCTCTATGGACTTGATCATCTCTTCCAGATTTCCTGCCATTTTACTCTCCTTTTGTTTTTGTTCCCGCGTTGCGTTTACCTTATCGCAGGCTTACCCTGCTTAGCAACGCTATTGTCCTTTTTTATTCTTTATCTGATCTAAACAATAAACGAATTTAGTTAATACCTGATTTAATGTTACGACTAATCCGCTTATCGGCGAATTCAAAGCTACGACCACCTTAAACCTTAAGGTTTCTTTGGAAGGCAAAGACGCCATTAACTCAATGTCCGCCTTCTCTAAAAGTTTATCTTTTAAAGCTCCCCCTGTTAATCCTAATTTTTCGTGGCTTTTTAAGAAATTGCACAGGACACGGGAAGCCTCTACCGGCTCCTCTTTAACAAATATCAACCCGCAGGGGCCTTCTATCCTGTTGACCAGAATATCTATACCCGAATCGTGCAGCGCCCGCTGGGCAACGCAATTCTTTACCACAAAAAGAGTAGCACTGGAAGACCTTAATTCTTTTCTTAGGGTATTTAAGTCCGGGCCCGATAAACCGGAATATTTTATAACTAAGACGGAACCATGGTCTTTTAAATAACCCTTGATACGATTCTCTGATGTTTCTTTAAATAATACGCTGACTTTTTTCATTTTCTTATTTTATCGTTTAACGCTTAAGCCGCTATTCTCAAGCCCGGGTTCATGGAAGTTGAGATCGAAAGTCCGGAAACAAACTTGCCCTTTACTGAGCCGGGTTTAGATTCATTTATAGCCTCGATAACCCGCATGGCGTTATCGTATAATTTATCCTCATCAAAAGAAAGCTTGCCGACCGACAAATGAACACCCCCCTGTTTATCAACGCGGAATTCAACCTTGCCTCTTTTGACGTCTTCGATCGCTTTGGCGATGTCATTTGTTACTGTCCCGGTCTTAGGGCTGGGCATAAGGCCCCTGGGGCCTAAAACCTTTCCTAATTTACTTAAGTCCTTCATCATTTCAGGAGTAGCGATGGCGCAGTCAAAACTTAAAAAACCGGCTGCCACTTTATCTATCAGGTCATTGGCGCCCACAAAATCCGCCTGCGCGTCTTTGGCGAGCTTCTCATGCTCACCCTTGCAAAAAACCGCTACCCTTACCTTCTTGCCTGTACCGTGAGGCAGGACTACTGTGCCGCGGACCATCTGGTCGGATTTCTTAGTATCCACGCTTAAGTTAAAATGCAGGTCCACGGAACCGTCAAATTTTGGAGTTGCCATCTTTTTAAGGATCAGGATGGCATCTTTTAACTGATACGCCTTGCTCCTGTCAACCTGCTTTTCGGATTCTTTATATCTTTTACTGCGTGTATTCATTTTTGGTTTCTTGCGTTATCCCTCAACAACAATGCCCATGCTTTTGGCGGTCCCCTCGATAATCTTAACCGCCTGGCGCAAATCCGTAGCATTTAAGTCCTGCATTTTCTGCCTGGCTACATCCTCTACCTGCGCCTTAGTTACCTTGCCTATTGTTTCTTTACCGGCCATTCCTGAAGCCTTGGCCAAATTAGCCGCCCGCTTTAACAACACCGAAGAAGGCGGGCTCTTGATAATAAATGAGAACGTCCTATCTTCGTAAACGCTGATTATCACGGGCAAGACCAAACCATCCCTGCCCTTTGTCTGATCATTGAATTGCTTGCAGAACTGCATGATATTGACGCCATGCTGGCCTAAAGCGGGCCCAACAGGCGGAGCAGGGTTTGCCTGCGCTGCCGAAACATATAATTTAATTTGTGCCGTTATTTTTTTTGCCATGCGTCGCTATCTAGCCTGCTTAAACTTTTTCCACCTGCCAATATTCTAATTCTACGAGTGTCGCCCTGCCAAATATAGAAACACTGACCTTGATCTTGCCTTTTTCAGGATGGATCTCCTCGATACTGCCGTTAAAATTCAAGAAAGGCCCTTCGGTTACCCTGACCTGCTCGCCTTTTTCAAAAACAACCTTGGGGCTGGGTTTTGCCTGTGTCTGTTCCGTCCTTTTAATGATATTATCTACTTCCCCTTGCGGCAAAGGCATGGGTTTCTTTCCCAAACCAATAAATCCGGTTACCCCGGGAGCTGTCTTAACAAAAAGATATGTCCTTTCGTTTAACTCCATCTCTATGAGCAGATACCCCTGGAAGAATTTTCTTTTAGAAAGTTTTTTCTTGCCGGACCGGACTTCCGAAACCTGCTCGGTGGGGATGATCACCTTACCGATCGATTCCTGCATGCCTTCCGCGGCAATCTTATTCTCCAGGACTACTTTTACTTTATCCTCTGAACCTGTCTGTGTATGTATAACGTACCAGCTCTTCATATCTTTATTTGAAAAATAGGCTTAACAATTTTGAAAGAGTCATATCTATCAGCCCTATGAATACACCCAATATGGCCGTTATGGCAATAACTACAATAGTTGAGCTTATCAGATCCTGGCGCGTTGACCATGCTACCTTTCCTAATTCCGCTCTTACTTCTTTTACAAAATTTACGGGCTTCTGGATTATGTTCATCCTATAGAAATCCTTTTCTCATCCCCTCGGATCCTTGCTGCCGACGGGGATCATATAAAAACCGCCAAAACCGGTCCAGGGCTACCCATCATTTTTCTCCAGGGGTGGAGGGAATCGAACCCCCAGTCCTGGTTTTGGAGACCAGTGGTTTGCCATTAACCAACACCCCTATTTTTTATTTTATCTCTTTATGAGGGGCATGCTTACGACAGGGCGAACAAAATTTACTCATTTCCAGCCTATCCTGATGCTTTTTCTTATTCTTTGTCGTAGTGTAATTTCTGCTTTTGCAAACCGTGCACTCTAAAGTAATTATTTCGCGCATATTTTAAAAAAATTAAGCTGGAAACGGGAATCGAACCCGTGACCCCGTCCTTACCAAGGACGTGCTCTACCGACTGAGCTACTCCAGCAGCTGGGAATGCTCTGTCGTAAGCTTTCCGCAAGAGTAAAAAAACCGCCATTAAAGAATTTTATGAAATTCTTCATATGCCCTTTTATTGTAACCTCTTGTGGAAATCGCTGAAAAGCGTGTTTAGGGACTTACGTAAATAAAGAAGTATATATGAGAAGCGGCGCTTTGTCAATAGTTATTTTCATTTTTTTTAAAACTGAGGCTTGGGGCAAATGGCCCCAACAGGCCCAGAGGGATTTAGGCATTGCTTAAATTCGCGAAGTCTTCCAGGGAAAGCTTTTCCGGGCGGATATTAACGTCAATACCGTATAAGTCAAAGAATGCCTCCAGTTTAGGCGCGGGGATTATACCTGTAAGGCTGTTCCTTAAGGTCTTTCTCCTGTAATTAAAAGCAGCCCTGATGATCTTAAAAAACAGCTTCTCATTTTCCGGCTTAACAGTATGCTTTGGCCGCGGCTCTAATCTTACCAGGCAGGAATCTACTTTAGGAACAGGGAAAAAGCAGGTTTTCTTAATATTCAGAACGATCTTAGGGGTAAAATAATACCGCGTAAAACAACTAAAAGATCCGTAAAGTTTAGAACCGGCAGCGGCAGCCATCCTTTGGGCGAATTCTTTTTGCACGGTGATAAACACACTGTCAATATTATCCCTGGCGCCGACTAAGTATTCCACAATGGGGCTGGATATATAATAAGGAATGTTGCCTACTACCTTTACTTTTTTCTTTACTCCGCCCAGATACTTTTTAAAATCAAATTTTAATATGTCCTGATTAATAACTTCTATATTCGGCTGGCCTTTTAAGCCCTCATTTAAAACCGCGCATAAATGGGGATCGATCTCCAAGGCGTAAACCTTCTCGACTTCCGTAGCGAGTAATCCGGTCAATTCGCCCCTGCCGGCTCCAATCTCTAAAACGACATCGGAAGGCCCTAATCCCAGGCAGCCGATTATTTTTCTCTGGATATTCTTATCCACGAGGAAATTCTGGCCTAATCTTTTTTTAGGTTTGGCGCGCATTTTACGGCAAGAAGTATTGCTTCCATCAATGAATCGGGATTAGCGGAAATACGGTTTGCCGCGATATCAAAAGCGGTCCCGTGTAAAGGAGATGTCCTTATAAAAGGAAGTCCCAGGGTAATATTGACCCCCTTATTGCCCGGGCATAATTTTAAAGGTATCAGCGCCTGGTCATGGTACATCGCGATAACACAATCGTATTCCTTCCTGTTTGCTTTGGCGATAGCCACATCCGCTGAAATAGGGCCGGATAGATATTTCATTTTTATCTTTAGCTTATTTAATAAAGGCCGTATAACCTTATTCTCTTCAAGGCCAATGGATCCGTTATCCGAAGCATGGGGATTTAAGCCGCAGACTACGATACGGGGCTCTTTGATCAAAAATAGTTTTTTAAGAGACTCCCGGGCCAGAGAGATCGTCTTGCGCAAAGCTTCCCGGCTTATTGCCGAAGATACATTCTTTAAAGGGATATGCCTGCTGACCAGCGCGAACCTTAATTCCTTATTCAACAACATCATCACCGGATCCTTCGCGCCTGTGCGCTCTGAGAGGTATTCTGTATGGCCTCCATAAGTAAAGCCGGCCTTCTTTATCGCCTCTTTAGATATCGGGCAGGTTACCAGGCAATCAATACTATTATCCTTAAGCAACTCCAGGGCTTTATCTAAATATTCAATAGACGCCCTGCCGTATTCAGCCCTGACTTTGCCAAAGGAAAAATTATCGCGGCAAACGTTATGCAGGTCTATGAATTTATAATTTTGGGGATGGAGTTTGGGATTTGAGGCTTTATTAAATACCCATTCATCTCCGATCACCAGGAAATCCGCCCGGTGCCTTTTAAGTTTATTAATTGCCGCGGCCGTTATAGCAGGGCCTATGCCTGAAGGGTCGCCCATGGTAATACCGACTTTAATCATGCAAGACCTTAATGTAAGACTTCTTCCTGAGCTCATCGAGCCACTTCGCCAATCTTTCCTGCATCTGTTTATCGAACAAGAAAGCATGAATGCCGGCCTGGGCCTCTGACAGCGTCTGCTGTTTGGGCGGGACTATATTATTTAATTTGAAAATATAATATTTGTTATCAATTTTAACCGGGTTTGATATTTCCAAGATGTTCATTTTAAACACCGCGCTTTCAATCTCTTTTCTGAATTCCCCCTGCCTGACTTTTAAGTCATTGACCGTCATAGGGTATCTGACGGCCAGATCCGCTAACTTTTGGCCGGTCTTTAAGCTATAGGAAACGCTTTTAGCCTGGTCTTCATTTTCTAACGCTATAGTTTCTATATCGCGTTCTTCAGGGAACGCGAATTCTTTTGTATTACTATTATAGAAATTCGTGACCTCTTCCGGCCTGATAACGATCTTATCCTTTATCATCGCTTCCACAATTTCATACATGAGCGACTGTTCCTTGATCTTGCTTTCTACGTCTGCCTGTGTCAGACCCTGCCTTATCAAGTCGTCTTTAAATTCCCTGTCTGAAGGATAGCGCCTCCTGATCTCGTTTACCCTTGCCTTGATCCTGCTTTCCTCTATCTTTATGCCGCTCTTCTTGGCTTCTTGTAAAATAAGGCGGTCTTCGATCAGCTTATTCAGCAAATCTTGTTTTACCGCCTGGAGCCTGCTTTCTAATTCGCTCCCGCTGTATTGCCGCGACAACTGCATATTCATGAAATTGATAAAATCATCCAGGTCTTTTTGCGTGATCACATCGGAATTAACAACAGCGATTATTTTATCCTCGGCATATAACGCGGGATTCCAAATGCCCAAGCAGGAGATCAAAAATAAGCATAAAGCGGAAATAGCAAACGGCAGGGCAGCCATTGCCCTGGTGTTTGTTCTTCGGGCCTTTAGTTTATTTTGTAACCTGTATTTTAGCATTGGGCAGTAATTTTTTAAAATTCTCCACCGCTTCTCTTAACAGCCGGCAATAGAGGTCAAACCCTACAGCGGCGATAAAACCGTGCTGTTCCATTCCCAGGAGATTCCCCGCGCCCCTGATCTCTAGATCTTCCATGGCGATATTAAAACCGGACCCCAGATATGAATATTCCTGGATCGCGCTTAACCTTTTTTTCGCGTCCGTATCCAAAACCTTGTTCTTGGGGACCAGAAAATAAGCGTAGGCGGGACGGTCAAACCTTCCTACCCTGCCGCGCAGCTGATGCAGGTCGGATAACCCAAACTCCTGAGCATTATCTATGATAATGGTATTAGCATTGGGTATATCTATCCCCGACTCTATGATCATGGTACATAACAAGATATCAACTTGGTCCCGCAGGAACCCGGACATTACCGTTTCTAAATCCTTAGGGTGCATGCGCCCGTGCGCCGTAGTCAACCTGACGCGGGAAGGCAGAATCCTGGAGAGCTTGTCTTTAACCTTTTGGATATCCTCGATCCGGTTGTGCAGATAATAAACCTGCCCTTTTCTGTTTATTTCCCGCATGACCGCCTGACGGATCAAGTCTTCATCATATTCTACCACAATAGTCTTGATAGGCAACCTATTTTGTGGCGGGGTATTGATCACCGACAGGTCCCTGGCATTCATCAAGCTCATGTATAAAGTCCGGGGAATAGGTGTCGCGGTCAAAGTCAGCACATCTATGGACAATCTCAACTTCTTTAATTTTTCTTTGGCCTTTACCCCAAAACGCTGCTCTTCGTCAATTATCACCAGCCCCAGGTCTTTAAAAGCCATGTCATCGGATAATAACCTAATGGTCCCGATCACAATATCGACACTGCCGCGCTTAAGGCCTTCGATCACGTTCTTTTGCTCCGCGCCTGTTTTAAAACGGCATAGCATTTCTATGTTAACAGGAAGGTCTTTAAGCCGTGCCTGGAAATTCTGGTAATGCTGCTGGGCGAGGATCGTAGTAGGCACAAGATAAGCAACTTGCTTATTGTCCATCACCGCTTTAAACGCCGCGCGCATCGCTACTTCAGTCTTGCCATAACCTACATCACCGCAAAGCAGCCTGTCCATGGGCCTGGAGGATTCCATGTCCTGCTTTACTTCTTCTGTTGCCTTTATCTGGTCAGGGGTCTCCTTAAAAGGAAAAGCGGACTCGAATTCTTTTTGCCAATCCGTATCTTTGGAATAAACAAAACCCTGCGAGCTTAAGCGCATTGCCTGTAATGCCAAAAGCTCCCAGGCTAACTTCTGTATCCCTTTTCTTGCCTTTTCTTTTGCCTTAAGCCACTCCTTGCCGCCCAGCTTGTAAAGTTTGGGCCTTCTTATATGAAAAGCTATATATTTCTGCACCAGGTGCATCTGGTCAACCGGCACATACAATTTCTCCTGGCGGTCATATTCGATAACCAGGTGGTCTTTGTATTTATCCTGTATCTTTATCTTATCCATACCCAGGAATCTTCCGATACCATACTGGTTATGGACCACAAGATCGCCGATATTTAAATCTACAAAGTTTGATAAAGGGAAGTCTTCGGTAAAGGCGGCTTTCTTTCTGGCGGACGCCGGGCTTATAGGGAGGATAATAACTATTTTGTGTTCCCAGAGCGCCTCTTGGGTAGAAGGATTAAACGTTTTTATGGAGATTACCGTGTCGTTGTCTAAATCCAGGCGTATGGGCAGTTCGAATGAATTGGGGAATATATCGATAATTCCCCCGCGGCAGGAAAAATCACCTTCGCTGGAAACCCTCTCCTGCCTGCTGTATCCATATCCGGCCAAGACAGAAAGAAGGTTTTCTAGATCAATGTTTAAACCTGCGTAGATCTTGAATGATTTAAACATTTAAACCCGGGTAAATAAATTATACCCCCCGCTTACTTTGAGCTTTTGCGGCTCCAGGCAAGGACTAAAGGCGAGGCAATATAAATAGTAGAATAAACGCCGGAGATAAAACCTACCAGCAAAGTAAAAGCAAAATTGCTCAATACTTCTCCGCCGTAGAAGAAAATAGCCGCTACCACCATCAGCGTAACTCCGGAGGTAAGGACTGTCCTGCCCAGGCACTGGTTGACGCTTAAGTTGATCAACTCATAAAGGCTCATCTTCTTAAACAGCTTGGCGTTTTCCCTTACCCTGTCGTAAATAACGATAGTATCGTTAATAGAGAAACCGGCGATAGTTAAAAACGCGGTAATGGTCAACAGGTCTATCTGCCTGCCGGTCATGACTAAAAACCCTAATGCCACTAAGACATCATGGATAAGGGCAATTATGCCTGCTATGGCAAAATTGACGTGTTTAAACCTGAAAGCAACATAGATCAAGATACCAACTAACGACCAGATGAGCGCGTAAATTGCTTTTGTTTTTAAATGTTTACCCGCTACAGGGCCCACGCGCTCTATCCTGAGTATCTGTATATCCTGATCAGGGAACTTTTGTTTCAGCGTATCGGTTAAAATACTGCTCTTATCTTCCGTGGTCCTGATGAGGACAACCCGCGGGTTCTCTTTAAACTGCTGAATTGACGCGTCGTTTGAGTTTATCTCTTTTAGGACCTGGCGTACCTGGTCTATGGCCGGCGGCGTCTTAAAACTGTATTCCTGTAACTGCCCTCCGGCAAAATCAATACCGTATGCCTGAGCGCCTTTCTTAAAGTAAAAAACAAGTCCGGTTATTATTATAATTAACGAGATGGTGTAAAATATCTTTCTTTTCCCGATAAAATCGAATTTAGTCTGCTTGATGAGCTGAAACATGGGCAGGGAATTCTTTATCAGGCCAAAACGCAAGAGGATCTCAAATATAGTGCGGGTTACCACTATAGCGGTAAACATACTGCTGATCAAACCGATAGTCAAGGTTACCGCAAAACCCCTTATCGGGCCCGTGCCGAATTGGAACAGTAAAAACGCGGCGATCAAAGTAGTCAGGTTGGAATCAAAAATAGCGCCAAACGCCTTGTTGTAACCATTGGCTATCGCTGCGCGCAAATTCCTCCCTAAAGATAATTCTTCTCTTATGCGTTCATTGATAAGCACGTTGGCATCTACTGCCATGCCCAGTGACAGCGCGATGCCGGCAATTCCCGGCAAGGTCAATGTCGCGGCTACTCCGGGGAAAAGAATAGGCAGGAGCCCCAATCCTCCCAGGATCATCACTAAGTTCATCATCAGCGCTATATCGCTTATGATCCCCGGTAAAAGATAATAGCCGGCCATAAAAACAAACACCAGTATGCCGCCGATGACACTGGCTTTGATACCTTTATTTATGGAATCCTGCCCTAATAAAGGGCCGATAGTCCTTTCTTCCTCTATATACATCGGAGCCGGCAAGGCGCCGATCCTTAAAATAAGCGCTAAGTCCTGCGCCTGCTCAATAGTAAACCGCCCGGTTATTACCGCTTCACCGGAAGGTATCGCTTCCTTTATACGCGGGGCGGACTGGACCTTTCCGTCTAAGACGATAGCCAATCTCTTTCCCACATTGCCTGCGGTAACTTCAGCGAACTTTTTTGCTCCTTCAGCGTTAAACTGCAGGGCCACCGCGGGCTCATTGAATTCAGACTGGCTAAAACGCATAGAGGCGTTAGTCAGCATGTCGCCGCTTAAAACCGCCTGTTTCTCCAAAAGCAGCGGCTCATTATCTTCCTGCGCGTATTTTAATTCATAACCGTCAGGCAGGGTTCCTGCCATCGCGTCTTTCAGCTTATCCGGATCATTAGAAACAAGTTTAAACTCCAGCATAGCGGTCTTACCTATTATATCTATGGCCCGCTCCCTGTCGGTAACCCCCGGCAGCTGCACTACTATTTCATCTTCACCTTGTTTCTGGATAGAAGGTTCTCTCACTCCAAATTGGTCAATCCTGTTCCTGATCACCTCCAGCGCCCTGTCGGCAGCCTCCTCCTTAGCCTGTCCGGCAAGATGGCTGGTATCTACCTTAAGCAAAAGATGGACTCCGCCCTTTAAATCCAGGCCCAGGTTTATCTTTTTATCTAGAGGAAAGGTAAAATACAGGCAAGTAACCAAGACTGCCAAGATAAGAATTGATTTATAAATAACCCTTCTTTCCATTTATCAGCTCCTGTCTAAAATCGCGCTTACCGCTAAACCGCTTCTTGTGTTTTCTTTTTATAGGCAACGCAATTCTTCTCTACCTCTATCTTTACGTTATCGTCTATCCTTAAAACAAGCGTCTTCTCTTTTATGTTGACTATGGTGCCATGGATACCGCTGGAGGTTACGATCTCGTCATTCTTGCTTAAATTGGAGATCATCTTCTGATGCTCTTTTTCCTTTGCCTTCTGAGGCCTGATAAGCAGAAAATAAAAAATAACGAATATCAGGACTAAAGGGAAAAAACTTATTATCGGATTAGCTGCTTGCTGTCCCTGTGGCATTTTTTGCCTCCTTTTTTTGTTTAGTGATCAAGCTCTTGACCGTCGGTGATAACACGGCGCCGTTTTTCACCCAGAAATCAATCCGCTCTTGCTTTATTTTCGCTTCTCCCGTAACAGGGCTGTAAAAACCCAATTCCTCAATAGTCCTGCTGTCCCTGCCCTTACGTTCATCAAAAACAGAGATCCTGAAATGCGGTTTTCCTTTCGGATTCTTGCCAATTCTTCTTAAACGTACATGCACTGCCATTGGTTTCTCCTTTCAATAGTTTGAGATCGCTTCAATTAAAGCCCTTGCTTTATTAACCGATTCAAGATATTCCTTTTCGGGGACAGAATCAGCGACAATACCCGCTCCTGCCTGTATATAAGCGGAATCACCCTTGACAATTATTGTCCTTATGGTTATACAGGTATCCATATTATGCGAAAAACTAAAATACCCCACGCATCCGGCATAGGGGCCGCGCTTTAGATTCTCCAATTCATCAATGATCTCCATAGCGCGTATCTTCGGGCTTCCGGAAACTGTGCCCGCGGGGAAAGCCGCTTTTAACACATCGTAAATATCCTGCTTCTTGGCATCAAGCTGACCCCTTACTTCACTTACTAAATGCATCACATGGGAGTACCTCTCTATCCCCATAAATTCATCTACCGTAACCGTTCCTGTCCGGCAGACCCTGCCTAGATCATTCCTTCCTAAATCCACAAGCATAAGGTGCTCTGCCTTTTCCTTCTTGTCGTTTAAAAGTTCTTTCTCCAGTTTCTTGTCCTCTTCTTCCGTCTTCCCCCGCGGCCTTGTGCCCGCGATAGGCCTCATGCGGACCAACCCATCCTCACAACGGACCAGCATTTCAGGTGAAGACCCGATCAATACCGCGTCTTTTAATTTTAAAAAATACATATAGGGGGACGGATTCAGGCTCCTCAGGCTTCGATATATCCCGAAGGCGTCCCGTTTGATCTTTAGCTTGAACCGCTGCGATAAAACCACCTGGATAATATCCCCTTTTCGTATATAGGATTTGGCTTTATTTACTATATCCATAAAAGCCGATTTACTGAAATTGGATTCTATATTTGTTTTCCTAAGCGGCCTTAAACCCTTATTTTTTTCTTCGGCAACGGGCTTCATAAAATCGCTTCGTATAGATTCTATCCTTTTTATCGCCTTGCCGTAAGCGGCTGTCAACTTTGCCGCGGAGAGCCCCCGGGTTTCCTCCGGCAGCATAACATTATTGACGATCTTTATAGTATGGTTGACATGGTCAAAAACCATGATGGTATCGGTTAAGATAAACATGGAGTGCGGAAGTTTTAAGTCATCGGGGTTCTCGTCAGGCAGGCTTTCAAAGAACCGCACAGTATCATATTCCATAAAACCTACCAATCCTCCGTAAAAACGCGGCAGGCCAGGCACAGTAACAGCTTTAAAGCCCTTCATGATCTTTTTAATTTCATCTAAAGGAGATAACTCGGTAGTAAACCGGCTGGCGCGCTTCTGCCTCGGATAAAGTATCTGGATATTCTTACCCTTGCTCTTAAATACCAAAGACGGATTACTGCCCAGGAAAGAGTACCGCGCGATCTTCTCCTGGCCTTCCACGGACTCAAGCAAGAACGCGTAATCGTCTTTTTTCATCTTTAAGAAAGCGGACACCGGAGTATCCAGGTCAGCGTTGATCTCTTTATACACCGGGATAACATTGCCCTGCTTAGACAGTTTTATGAATTCTTTTAATGACGGCCGGTACATATCCATAAATTATATCTTTCTATAAAAACAGGAACGGCTGCCCGTGTGACATGCAACCCCTGCCTGCCTTACCTTGATCAATAGCGCGTCCATATCGCAATCATAGAAAATAGATTTTACCAGTTGAAAGTGCCCGGATGTCGCCCCTTTGACCCAGTATTCTTTCCTGGAGCGCGACCAGAAACAAGTCTTACCCGATTTTATCGTCCTGCGCAGCGATTCTTTATTCATATAGGCCAGCATTAAAACATCGTTATTTTTGTAATCCTGGACTATGGCCGGGATCAAGCCTTTCTTGTCAAACTTAAAGCTATTCAATAAAGTATTTTTCATGGTCGGACAGGTATCCCTCTCTCTTTTAAATAAGCCTTGGCCTGTTTTATTGTATATTCCTGATAATGAAAGATCGAAGCTGCCAGGCCCGCGTCAGCGCCTGCCTGGGCAAAGACCTCATAAAAATGTTCCAGTTTTCCGGCTCCGCCGGAGGCAATAACCGGAATATTTACCGCTCCCACCACGGCTTTAGTCAGGCCTATATCAAAACCGTCTTTTGTCCCGTCGTAGTCCATACTGGTCAGGAGGATCTCGCCCGCGCCTAAACTGGCTGCCTGCTTTGCCCACCCGACAGCGTCTAATTCGGTAATAGTCCTGCCGCCGTTAATGTATACCTGCCATTTCTTGGCCTCGGGGCTATCCACTGACTTGGCATCTATCGCCACTACGATACACTGGCTGCCGAACTTCCGGGAAGCTTCAGAGATCAAATCGGGATATTTTACCGCCTGCGTGTTAATGGATACTTTTTCCGCTCCCGCGTTTAAAAGATCCCTGATATCACCGATATCCGCTATCCCGCCTCCGACGGTAAAAGGCATGAATATATTCTCGGCTATCTTTTCTACCAGGCCAAGGAGGGTCTTACGTTTCTGGAAGCTGGCAGTGATATCCAGAAACACCAGTTCATCCGCTCCCTGCTCATCGTAAGCCTTAGCCGCCTCCACGGGGTCGCCCGCGTCTTTTAACCCCAGGAACTTTACGCCTTTTACCACCCTGCCATCCTTAATATCCAAACAAGGTATTATACGCTTAGTTAACATTAAATAACGGGCAGCGTAAGTTGTAGCTGCGTTGTGAAATTATCTATTAAGCGCCTGCGGGCTTATTTAACTTTTTTATTAAGATACTCTCTTAATAAAGCCCAGGTCCCTTTGTTTACTTTTCCGGTAACAGGTAAATTATTCGCTCTCTGAAATTCCTTTACGGCATCGCGGGTCTGCTTACCCATCCTGCCGTCAACATGCCCTGGATCATATCCGGCATTCTTTAAAGCGGACTGGATCTGCCTTGCCTTTGGCCGGGATTTTATTTCTCCCGCGGCTTTTCTCTTACCCGATTGTTTTGCGGAAACCTGCGATGTTTCTTTTTCCGCGGCGGCCCTAGCTAAAGATTCTTTTAAATTATTGATCTCTTCGTCTTTGGACTGAACTTGAGACTCTAAAACCAAGACCTGATTCCTTAAGCCCTGGATCTCTAAGTCTTTTTGTTTACGCCCCGTAGCGCACCCGCTTAGTAAGACCAAGGTGAAAAACGCCAGAGAAAACACACACGCCTTCTTTAACATACCCTCCTCCTTTTAAAAACTACCCCCCCCGGTGACTCCGGGTGTTCCTTCCGTTGTACCTGCGTATCCTTAACTTATTATGCCCCGCAAGCCTGGGCCTCGCCTAAAGTGAACCTGCCTTCATATAAAGCCTTGCCTGTAATGATGCCTGTCAAACCCTGCTTTTCTAATTTCTTAAGTTTACATATATCCTCCAGGCTGGATATACCTCCGGAGGCAATTAATTTCAGTCCGGTTTCCTTTAACAGGTTTTTTACCGCCTTTATATTCGGGCCGGATAATGTCCCGTCTTTTAATGTATCCGTATAGATCAACTGCCCAAACCCCATGTCTTTTAACATCGCGGCAAATGTTAAAACGTCCATTTCTTTATAACTTTTCTGCCAGCCTTTAATAGATAAAACATTCTCCTTGGCATCAAGGCTTACGATGATCTTATCGGCAAACTTAAGAAAAGCTTTCTTCAGGAAAGCTTTGTCCAGGACGGCCTTTGTGCCTAAGACAACGCGCCAAACCCCGGAATCAAGCAATTCCTTTATTGCCTCCAGGCTTCTTACGCCCCCGCCGAATTGTATGGGCACATCGACATTCCCGGCGATCTCCTTGACCTTATCTAAATTCTTTGGCACGCCCAGAAAAGCGCCGTCTAGATCAACTACATGTATCAGCTTTGCTCCCGCCTTCAGCCAGTGCCTGGCGGTTTTAAGGGGATCACGCGAATATATTTTCTTATCTAGCCTGCCCTGGACGTAGCGCACGACGCAGCCGTCTTTTAGATCTATAGCCGGAATAATTAACATAAATTAACAAAGTTTTCTAACATCTTTAATCCTGCCTTCTGGCTCTTCTCCGGATGAAATTGCACGCCGTATATATTATCACGCCAGACCACAGAAGTAAAATCTATTCCGTAATCCGTATTAACAGCGCTAATACCCTTATCCAGCGGTTGGGGATAATAGGAATGGCAAAAATAAACGTACGCGCCACCTTCCACTCCTTTTAATAACGGGCATTCTCCTAAAACTACTTTTAGCTGATTCCAGCCCATATGGGGTATCTTGACCCCGCTTGACTCTTCAAACTTTCTAACACTTCCCTTTAGCAGCCCCAAACCTCTAGATTTCTTTGCTTCTTCGCTTTTCTCAAACAAAAGCTGCATGCCCAGGCAGATACCCAAAAGCGGTTTTTTATTAACTGCGTATTCATTTAAGACAGGCACTAAGCCCTGCTTCTCTAATTCCTGCATGGCATCATCAAAAGCCCCTACTCCCGGCAAGACCGCTTTATCAGCCGCCTGTATATCTTTAGGGCTATTAGTAACAATGGTTTTGGCTCCGACTAGCTGCAATGCTTTCTGCACGCTGTGGATATTACCCATGCCGTAATCAATGATCGCTATCATATTTACCTGGCCAGCCCTGTTACCTTATTTTATAATCTATGCTCCGGCTTATATAACTGTGCGCGATAGCCAGCGCTAAGGCATCAGTTACATCTGTATATTTAGGTATGGCGCTTAAACTAAGGACGCCGGCAACCATTCTCTGCACTTGGGCTTTAGAACATAACCCGCGCCCGACAACCGCCTTTTTCACGCGGGTGGCCGCGTATTCAACTAAGGGAATATTCTTGGTCGCGCAGGCAAGGCATATTACGCCGCGGGCCTGCCCCAGAAGATACGCGGTAGTAGGATGGCGGTGATGCACATATAACTTCTCAAGCACCATCACATCCGGGGCGGTATCAGATATCAATTTCACCACAGCGCGGTATATTTTATCCAGGCGTTCCGGCAATATCTCTTTTGAGGCAGTCTTTATTATCCCCGCCTCAAGCAGGCGCAGGTTCCTGTTTTCCGCGCCAATAACACCGTATCCGGTAACTGTTAAAGCCGGGTCAACGCCTAAAATTATCATTCCCTATCCGGAAGCTGCCTGTTCCAGTATCTCATCAGGTATATCAAAATTAGCGTAAACCTGCTGGACATCGTCGTGCTCTTCCAAACTGTCTATCAATCCTAAAATCTGCTTCGCGTCGTTACCGGTTACCTTGATCAGCGAAGACGGGATCATAGTAACCTCGGCATCAAGCCATTTTATGCCTTTATCCTGGATGATCTGCTTTAAGCTCTCAAAGGCCTGCACCGAAGTGATAATTTCATAATTCTTCTCGTCCGATTTAAAATCTTCTGCACCCGCGTCTAAAGCGATAGTCATTAACTCTTCTTCTTTTGCCTGGCTCCTCTCAACAAGGAAATAGCCTTTTTTTGTAAACATCCAACTGACAGAACCAGCGCCTGCCATATTGCCGCCCTTTTTAGAAAGGATATTGCGTAATTCCGCCGTAGTCCTGTTCTTGTTATCCGTCAAAGCCTCAACCAAAACCGCTACCCCGCTGGGGCCGTATGCTTCATATAAAACCGTCTCATAGATCACTCCCGGGATTTCTCCTGTCCCGCGCTTTATCGCCATCTTCACGTTATCCGAAGGCATGTTTTCCTCACGGGCTTTGGCTATAGCAGTACGTAACTTTGGATTGGTATCCGGGTTGCCGCCTCCTTCACGCGCGGCAACGGTGATCTCTTTGATGACCTTGGTATAGGCGGCCCCTTTTTTGGCATCAGCCGCGTTCTTTTTAGATTTATTCGTCTTCCATTTAGAATGACCGGACATATTTGACCCTCCTTAAACTTTGAGTTTTAACTTTTAACTTCGCGTTTTGAATTTTGCATTTTTTAGAGGCAGGTAGAATAAGCCGGGTTCTGTCCCGATGCAGAATTCGCACCTTGCGTGATCATTTCTCTCGACCTTGATGTTACCATCAAAGCTCAAGCAGTTTACCCTCCCGCCTTCCCTCAGTTAGAGGGCTTAAAGCGGATCGCTTTTATCCCTACCAAAAGGTAGTAAAGGCGAGGCTATTTCACCTTGCTCCACGCAGAGATTGCCGCGTTTCACCCCCCGCTGCCTTACGGCTGCAGGGACTCGTCTCTGTGGCTCTAATCCGCCTACACGCCAATTGCCGATATTCCTATCGGATATAGCTGCAATTGGCCTGTAGGGATGGGTGTTACCCATTGCGCTATCCTCTGGAGCCCGGACTTTCCTCCCGCGCTATTTTGCTTTGTGAAGCAAAATATCAGGGGTGACCACCTCCTACCTGCCCCATTATCAAAGATTATCCTAATTGTTTCTTAACTGCCTGAGTAGCTAATTTATCCGCGTCTTGATTATATTCACGGGAGATATCCGCTATGGAAACCAGCTTAAAAGCTTCCATAAGGCCCAAAACCTGGTTATACAGCCCTAATATATTCGGGCTCTTTACCTTGTAGACCTTATTTATCTGCCTGCATAAAAGCTGGCTGTCAGTTTTTATCTTTAATACTTCCGCCTTAAGTTTAAGCGCCTCTTGTAAACCATAGATCAAGGCGGTGTATTCCGCGACGTTATTTGTGGTATTGCCGATATAAGTGGAGATATTCTTGATGTTCCTGCCGCCGCAATAGATAACCACGCCTATGCCGCTGGGGCCAGGGTTACCTTTTGACGCTCCGTCAATATAGATCTCCAGCTCTTTCATTCTTTAACATACAATATCCTGTTACAGATCTCGCAGGTAACTATACGCTCATACATCTTTATAAGGTTTATTACCTGGGGCGGAACAGACATATTGCACCCTTCGCAGGTATTATGCTTTACGCTGACTATGGCTAAACCGTCGCGATTAAGCAGTATCCTTTCATACTGCTCCAGGATCTTAGGCTCGATATCAGGCATAATCTGCTTTCTTTGGGTTTCTAATTGCGCCAGGTGGCCATCTATCTCTTTTACCCTGTCCCCAATTTTATTTTTCTGCTCAAGGGACAACTTCTCCTCTTCCTTAAGCCTTTGTTTTTCTTTCTCGACATCCGCCTTTACCGAGTCCGCCTGTTCGAATAACTTTAAGATTTTATCTTCAATTATGGAAGCATCGGCTTTGGAATCCTGTATCCCCTGCAGCATAATCTGGTATTCCTTGTTAGTCTTAAGCGAATAGAGCTGGGATTGCAGCTTTTTCGTGTTTTCTTCCTTAGAGCCTAATTCCAACTCCGTATCTTTTCTCTGTTTCTGCAGATCCAGCAATTGTTTATCAAGCGAAGCCAGGTGTTGTTTCTTCTCCTCAAAAGATGCTTCTATCGCCTTGATCTCCAGCGGCTTAGATTCTTTTTCATTCCGCAGAGCGTAAATTTCGCTGTCTAATGTTTGCAGTTTAGATAAGTTATTTATTTGTGCTTTAAGGTCAAGCGTAGGCAATTTTACTCCCTTATTATAATTCTCTAAAATGGGCGCAATAGGATTCGAACCTATGACCTCCACAATGTGAATGTGGCGCTCTAACCAGCTGAGCCATGCGCCCTATTTCGTTCTAAATATTACTGGGCCCAGAAGGATTCGGACCTCCGGCCAAGTGATTATGAGTCACCTGCTCTACCACTGAGCTATGGGCCCCGCGTTCTATATCTTCTTTATAGCCAGATAGTTATAAGGAAGAAATCCCGTATTAAACAACGCATTAGTAGGACAAAGGTAGATTTTTGATTATAACAGAGTTTTTATAAACTGTAAAGTTTTTTTGAGAAAATTATCGCGCCTATAAATAAAAATCCCGCTGTTTTCCAGCGGGATTTAAATAAATCCTGAGTTTAAAAACCAACGCCTTCCGGATTTCTTCTATCTCTTTGTCCACTGGAAGCGTTTACGCGCGCCTTTTTGCCCGTATTTCTTGCGTTCTTTCATGCGCGGGTCGCGCGTTAAAAACCCTTGTTTACGCAACAGATCTTTATAGGCGGCATCGACTAATATTAAAGCGCGCGAAATACCCAGCCGTAAAGCGCCTGCCTGGCCGGTAAGCCCGCCTCCCCTGATAATAGCGCGGATGTCGTATTTATCTGTATTATTGGTTAATGCTAAGGGTTGTTTTACGATGATCCTGTCTGTTTCTCTAAGAAAATACCTGTCAATTGACCGGTCGTTAACCACGATATCCCCTTTGCCGGGTATGAGATTAACCCTTGCCACTGATTCTTTACGCCTGCCTACCGCGCTATACTTTGTGATCTGATCTGCCATTATACCTCCAAAACTACGGGATTCTGAGCCTTATGAATATGCTTATCATCAGCGTAGACCTTTAGTTTCTTTAACATTTTACGTCCCAGGGGCCCGCCGGGAAGCATTCTTTTTACCGCCAGCTGCATAACCTTTTCCGGCTTTTTAGCCAGCAATACCTCTAAGGTAACTTCTCTTAATCCTCCCGGATAACCTGAATAACGGCGATAAACTTTTTGTTTGGGCTTATTTCCCGTAACCTTGATCTTTGAGGAATTTATTACAATAACGCCGTCACCGGTATCAAGATGCGGGCTAAATATGGGCTTATGCTTGCCCCTTAAGATAGCAGCTATTTTAGAGGCAAGCCTTCCTAATATTTTATCCTTGGCATCAACAACATACCACTGCCTCTTTATATCTTCTTTTTTGGCTATATACGTTTTATTCATTTTATTTAGAAATGGTTACCGGCCTTGAGCCGGATGAATCCGTAGAATGAAATAGTATAACATAAATTTAGATGAAGTCAAATATTTTTTTAATACTTTACTTTTACCAGGCAAAGCCCCCTGGCGGGAGCGGCAGGGCCGGCCGATCTTCTGTCTTTAGCTGACAATATCTTTTTAATGCTCCCTTCAGGCAGTTTTCCCCTGCCTGATTCAATAAGCGTACCTGCGATATTCCTTACCATATTGTATAAAAAGCCGTCTCCTTCAATGTCCATATAGATACTGTCTTTATCTTTAGTTATCTTTATTGATTTTATAGTCCTTACCGGGCCTCTCTCTAATTTACTGGATGCCCTAAACGAACTAAAATCGTGCCTTCCCAAAAGAACCCTGGCTTCCTTTCGCATAATGGTTATATCCAAAGGGAAGGGGTAAAAATAAACCGTATTTCTTAAAAGAGCCGCAGGATACGGACGGTTTAATATGGTATAACGGTAGATCTTTGACTTCGCGTCAAAACGGCTGTGAAAATCCAGGCCCTTTTCTTCTATGCCGGAAATAACCACATCTGCCGGCAAGAGCCCATTCAAGGCCCCTTGTAATTTCTTTAGATCTATTCCAGACTTGGTTTTAAAATTAGCTATCTGGGCCTGGGCATGAACACCCGCGTCGGTTCTTCCTGAAGCGATCAAGCGTACTTTTTCCTGCAGGATCTTCTGGAGGGCCTTTTCTATCGTTGCCTGTATTGACTGGCGGATGTTCCGTTGGACCTGCCAACCGCAGTAATTCGTCCCGTCGTACTCTATTTTGAGCTTGAGATTACGCATTCTGCGATCTGCACCGCGTTGGTCGCCGCGCCCTTACGTAAATTATCGGCTACAACCCAAAGCCATAAACCGTTCTTTACAAAACAATCCTTGCGGATACGCCCGACAAAAACCTCATCCTTGTCTTCGGCGTCTTTAGGCATGGGATAAAGATTATTCTTAGGGTCATCTATTACTACAACCCCCGGAGACTTAGAAAGCAGCGCCTTTACTTTATCCGGCTCAATCGCATCCTTGGTCTCTATGTAGATCGACTCAGAATGCCCTGTCCTTACCGGCACCCTTACCGTAGTAGCTGAGATCTTGATCTTATTATCATGCATGATCTTGTGGGTCTCGCGGACCAATTTCCACTCTTCGTTGGTATAATCGCATTCAACAAAAGACCCGATATGCGGAAAAACATTATAAGCGAGCTGCTGAGGCATGACTTTATTCTTTACCTCGATATGGACCGGCAGTGACGCGCTTAAAGATATCCCCCTGCCTATCCCAATACCGGAAGCCACTATCCCCTTATTTTCTTCGTTCAATTGGTCAACCGCGCCCTTACCGGCCCCGGAAGAGGCCTGTAAAGTAGTAACGATTATTCTCTTGATCCCCGCCTTCTTATAAATAGGCCATAAAGCCACGACCATCTGGATAGTAGAACAATTCGGGTTGGCGATTATCCCTCTATGGCTTTGGCTATCGGAGGCCAAACCACGGCCTTCTGGCCTGTGTCTTTTTGCAAAGAACCAATTTCTAATGGGATTTATATCTTTGGCATTCACCTCAGGGACAACTAAAGGCACTTGCGGATACATACGGAAATCCGCCCCGTTATCGATCACTATCGCTCCCCTCTTTACCGCTTCAGAAGCATAGGTGAGACTGGCGCCTTTTTCGCCTTCGGTCCCGGCAAACAAAGCGATATCTATGCCTTCAAAACCTTCTGAGGCTATAGGCTCAACAGAATAAACCTGCCCGTCTACTTTTATATCCCTGGCTGAACGGGCGAACACGCGTAATTTACCGACAGGAAAATTACGCTGCTTTAAAACGCGCAGCATCTCCACGCCCACGACTCCGGCGCCTACGACAGCTACATTGTACTTCAACTTCTTCATTTGTATTCTCCTCTATAAATACTTCACTACTAAATCGCCTACTTCAGTTGTGGAATAACCCATCTTTCCCGCTGCCAGGGATTTTAAATCCTTACTGACAATCTTTATCACCGATCTTTCCACTGCTTTCCCTGCCTCGGCCTCTCCCAGATCCTCTAACATCATTCCCATGGCGCAAACCGCCGCCAACGGGTTAATTATATTTTTTCCGGTATACTTAGGGGCACTCCCGCCGATAGGCTCAAACATAGATACCCCTTTGGGATTAATATTGCCGCCGGCGGCAATACCCATACCGCCCTGGATCATAGCGCCCAGATCCGTAATGATATCCCCGAACATATTATCCGTGACGATCACGTCAAACCATTCGGGATTCTTTACAAACCACATGGTAGTCGCGTCCACATGGGCATAATCCGTGGTAATATCCGGATATTCCCTGGCAACCTCATTGAATGCCCTTTGCCATAGATCCCAGGCATAGGTTAAAACATTGGTCTTGCCGCAGAGAGTAAGCTTTTTTCTCCTATCGCGCTTGCGGGTATACTCAAAGGCATAACGTATGCAGCGTTCAACCCCGCGGCGTGTATTATAGGAAACCTGGGTCGCTACTTCATCCTGGGTATTTTTATCCTTAAACTCACCCATACCTTTATACAGGCCTTCGGAATTCTCCCGCACTACCACAAAATCAATATCCTCCGGCTTCTTATCTTTTAAGGGGCAAAAGTCGGCATTATAGAGCTTTACCGGCCGCAGGTTTATATACTGGTCTAAAGAAAACCTCAGCTTAAGCAGCACCCCTGTTTCCAGTATGCCTGGCTTTACATCAGGATGCCCTATTGCCCCCAGGTAAATTGCCGAATATTTTTTCAGCTCCTGGATATCCTTATCTTCTAAGGTCTTGCCTGTTTCCAGGTAACGCTTACCGCCATAATCGAATACGGATGTGGTGTATTGAAAATTATACTTTTTGGCCGCCGCCTCCAATACCTTCAAGCCCTCGCGGATCACTTCCGGCCCGGTCCCGTCTCCGGGAATAACTGCTATTTTATACATAACTACCCCTATTGGCTAGACTTCTTCAACTGATCTTATAGATGATTTATTCACGATCACCGCGTTTGCTTTTTTATCGGATTCTGTTATGGCTATAAAGTTTTTCTTTTGGTCATTAAGGAAATCGGTAATCCTCTCGCCCGGGTTAATATATACAAACCCGTTTACCAGGGAACCGTCTATGCAGGTAATGCAAACCTTGTGTTTCTCTTTTTCTACCTTCATTTAACCCGCTCCTTTCTGCGCTTCATCCAATTCATAAGCCCTCCCTGCTTTACGATATCCTGCAGGAATTCAGGAAAAGCCTGGGTCTTATAGGTCTTAGCCTGGGTCAAATTCTTAATTATGCCGCTGGATAGGTCTATCTCCAGTATGTCCCCGTTTGTTATTTTATCCGCGTCTTCTGACTCCAAAAACGGAAGGCCTATATTTATAGCGTTCCTGAAGAATATCGCGGCAAAACTACCGGCTATTACCGCGGAGATCCCGCTGCCTTTGATAGCTAATGGCGCGTGTTCACGGCTTGAACCGCAGCCAAAATTCCTGCCTGCTACGATTATATCTCCGGGATTAACCGTGCTTACAAAATCGGGTTTTATGCTCTCCAGGCAATACCTGCCTAATTCCTTGGCATCAGTAGAAACCAGGTATTTGGCGGCAATGATATCATCGGTATTTATATCGTCGCCGAGTTTATGTACTTTTCCTTTAATAACCATTTTAAAATCTTACAGTGCTGCCGGATGCGTGATCTTTCCTGTTATTGCCGATGCCGCTGCTACCGCTGGATTCGCTAAATAAACAAAAGATCCCGGGCTGCCCATCCGGCCGATAAAATTACGGTTTGTGGTAGCCAGGCAAACCTCGCCTTCAGTTAAGATACCCATATGCCCGCCCAGGCAGGGCCCGCAGGTAGGAGTAGAGAATATACCGCCTGCCTTAACAAATATTTCCGCCAGACCTTCCTTTACCGCCTGAAGATAGATCTTCTGCGTAGCGGGGAACACAATTAACCTTAAACCCGGTTTGATCTTTTTTCCTTTGAGTATCCTGGCGGCGATCCTTAAGTCGCTGATCCTGCCGTTGGTGCAAGAACCTATCACCACCTGCCCGATCCCTACTTTCTTTAACGCGCTCACCGGCTTTACATTGCTCGGCAGATGAGGGCAGGCAACTTGCGGCTCTAATTTTGATAGATCATACTCATAGATCTTTTCATAAACAGCGTCTTTATCGCTATTATATATTTTGTACTTGCGGGGCGCCGGCCGGATATATTCTAAGGTCACCGCGTCCGGTTCAATAATGCCCGCCCTGCCGCCTGCTTCAATAGCCATATTGGACATCGCCAACCTGTCGTCCATGCATAAGCCGCGTATAACCGGGCCGCTAAATTCCATTACCTTATATAAAGCGCCGTCTACGCCGATATCGCCTATGGTAAATAATATCAGGTCTTTCCCGCCTACCCATTTATTCAGTTTGCCTTTATATATAAATTTAACGGTAGTAGGCACTTTAAGCCAGCATTTCCCGTCAATAAAAGCCCGGGCTAAATCGGTAGAACCCACTCCCGTGGCATAACAACCCAATGCCCCGTAAGTGCAGGTATGGGAATCCGCCCCGATGACCATATCTCCGGGCAGGACTAATTTTTGTTCCGGCAGCAGCGCGTGTTCTATGCCCATACGCCCTACTTCAAAATAGTTCTTTATCCCCTGTTCTTTGGCAAAGTCAGCCAGGATCCTGCATTGATTAGCGCTCCTTTGGTCCTTTGCCGGAGCGAAATGGTCGGGAACCAGGACTATCCTTTTTTTATCAAATACTTTTTTAAAACCGCTTTTCCTGAACTCTTCGATCGCGATAGGCGCGGTGATATCATTACCTAAAGCCAGGTCCAGCTTGACCTCAATAAATTGCCCCGGCCTTATCTCTTTCTTATCAGTATGGGCCAGTAATATTTTTTCAGCTATTGTGTAAGGCATTTTATTTTTACCTGAAGCGTGAAGTTAAAACGTGAGGTTTTAAGCTATCCCTTAAACTTCTTTACGATAAGGACGGCGTTATGCCCGCCAAAGCCCAAAGAATTGGACAGGCAGGTATCTACCTTTGCTTCGCGGGCTGTATTAGGCACGTAATCAAGGTCGCAATCAGGATCGGGATGTTCATAATTTATCGTAGGTGCTAGGATTCCGTCCCTTAAAGTTAAGCAACAAACAACAAATTCTACTCCTCCAGCAGCACCCAGGAGATGGCCGGTCATCGATTTCGTGGAAGAAACCATTACTTTCTTAGCGTGAGCTCCCAGGGCTTTCTTTATAGCCAGGGTCTCTATTTTATCATTTAATTTTGTGGATGTCCCGTGCGCGTTTACATAATCTATGTTTTCAGGATTCAATTTCGCGTCCTTTAACGCCTCTTTCATCGCCCTGGCAGGGCCGTCCCCGTCAGGGTCAGGAGCGGTTATGTGATAGGCGTCGCAGGACATTCCGTAACCGGCGATCTCCGCGTATATACGCGCGTTCCTGGCCTGGGCATGTTCTAAAGTCTCCAATACCACCAAGCCGCAGCCTTCAGCTATGACAAAACCGTCGCGTTCTTTATCAAAAGGCCTGCTGGCCTTTTGCGGCTCGTCATTTCTGGTGGACAGTCCTTTTAAAGCACAGAATCCTCCCACGCCTAAAAATGTGATACAGCTTTCCGTGCCGCCGCAGAGCATTACATCAGCGTCGCCGCGTTCCAAGATCTTAAACGCGTCTCCGATCGCGTGCGAACCGGAAGCGCAAGCGGTAGCTACGCAGGAATTAGGCCCTTTCAGGCCGAAAATGATAGCTACCTGGCCGCTTGCTTCATTGACGATTAACATAGGGATAAGAAAAGGGGATAATTTAGAAGGGCCTTTTTGCAGATAAACCTGGAACTCTTTCTCTATCGTATGTAAGCTGCCTATACCTGAACCGATAAGAACACCGATACGCGTCCGGTCCTCTTTATCCAAAACCAATCCCGAATCTGCTAAGGCCTGCTTGGAAGCGGCCACGGCATACTGGGCGAACTTATCCATGCGCTTGGTATCTTTAGGAGATAATCCGTAAAGGCTGGGGTCAAAACCTTTTACTTCTCCGGCAATGCGGGAATCAAATGCCGAAGCGTCAAAAGTAGTAAGCGGCCCCAAGCCGCTCTTTCCGGATTTTAAAGACGCCCAGAAACTTTGGACATCATTTCCTACCGGAGAAATCACTCCTAAACCTGTAACCACTACTCTGTTTTTATTCATTTTTAACTAAAACCCCACACCCATTGTTTGGATGTGGGGTAGCATAGATAATTTATATTAAAAATTTTATTTATTGGCTGACTTCTCTTCAATATACTTAACAGCATCGCCGACAGTAGTGATCTTTTCCGCGTCCTCATCGGGTATTTCCACGCCAAATTCTTCTTCCAAAGCCATTACCAACTCTACCGTGTCAAGAGAATCCGCCCCCAGGTCATCAACAAACGATGCCTCAGGAGTGACTTCTTCTGGTTTTACACCCAATTGTTCCGCTATTATGGACCTTACTTTTTCTTGAACTGCCATTCTTTTTCCTCCTTGATTTACCCGCGTCTGGCGGGCTTAGTAAATTGATACCGGGCATTACGCCATTACCATCCCACCATCTACCACTATGGTCTGGCCGGTAATGTAACTGGAATCTTCGGATGCCAGGAACAAACATGCGGCTGCTACGTCATCAGGCTCGCCTAACCTATCTAACGGTATTGCCTGCTTCATCTTTTCCTTCAGGTCTTCCGGAAGCTTAGCCGTCATTTCGGTCTGAATAAAGCCGGGTGCTACCGCGTTAACGTTTATATTACGGCTGGCTAATTCCTTCGCGGCTGTTTTTGTAAGAGCGATTATACCTGCCTTAGAGGCAGAATAATTTGCTTGTCCGGGATTACCGATTATGCCAATGATAGAGGCTATATTAATAATCCGCCCCTGCCGCTGCTTTATCATCGACCGAGACACAGCCTTCAGGCAGTTAAAAGACCCTTTCAGGTTAACGCCCAAGACCGCGTCCCACTCCATCTGGCTCATGCGCAGCAAAAGATTGTCTTTTGTTATGCCAGCGTTGTTAACTAATATATCAACCTTTCCTAATTTGTCAAGAATTTTATTTACCGCTTCTTCTACTTTCGCGTAATCCGTAACATCCATTACTATAGGTAAAGCCTTCCTGCCTAAGGATTCTATTTCAGCGCAGGTTTTGGCTGCTTCTTCCATATTAACATCCCCGATAGCTATGTCTGCCCCTTCCCGGGCAAACAACAGGGCGATCGCCCGGCCTATGCCTCTTGCTCCGCCGGTTATCAAAGCAACTTTATCTTTAAGACGCATTTAGCCTCCTTTTTCTTTAAAACCCTTATTGTAACGCCAAAATATCTTCTTTCTTCTCTATAGCCATTACCTGGGCACTGGCATCAATGCGGCGCATAAGGCCTTTTAAGACTTTACCAGGGCCAAATTCAACGAAATTAAGCACGCCTTTAGACAATATAAACCTCATGGAATCTTCCCAAAGAACGCTGGAGGCAACCTGTTTGATCAAATTATCCTTGATCTCATCAGGGGATCCAGCCTGTTTTCCGGTAACATTACATATCACAGGAACCCCGGGCTTATTTATCTTTATCCGCTGGAGCTCTTTAGCTAATTTATAGGTCACTTCCTTCATGAACGAAGAATGGAACGCTCCGCTTACATCTAAGGTAACAGCCATCTTAGCGCCCCGTTCTTTAGCCTGCTTTTGCGCTTTCTCGATCTCTGCCGCTCCTCCGGAAATCACTATCTGCCCCGGGCAATTCAAATTGGCGATCTCGGTATTTGTTTCAACGCAGATCTGCCCTACACAGGCTTTATCAAGCCCGATTATAAACAGCATTTTCCCCGGTTTCTTCAGGGCTTCCTCTTCCATGAACTCGCCCCTGCGCCTTACTAAGTATACCGCATCCTCAAAGCTTATTGCCCCTGCCGCCACTAACGCGGAATACTCTCCTAAGCTCAATCCCGCGACATAACTTACAGACAAAAGGCGGCTGCCCGCGGATGATTTAAACGCCTCCCAACAAGCAATACTCATGGTTAAGATCGCCGGCTGGCAATTAACGGTCTGCGTTAACTCCTGCTGCGGGCCGTCAAACAACAGCTTAGTAAGAGGAAAACCCAGGATCTCATCCGCTTTATCAAAGACCGTTTTACTTTCAGGAAAAGACTCATACAGGTCTTTCCCCATGCCTACATACTGGGAGCCCTGTCCGGCAAATAAAAAAGCTGTTTTTTCTTCCATATCTACAAATCTATAACACAGGCGCCCCAAACAAGGCCCGCGCCAAAACAATCCAATAAAACCGTATCGCCCTTCTTGGCCCTGCCTTCTTTTATCGCTTCCACCAATGCCGTAACAGTAGAAGCGCTGGACATATTTCCGTATTTTTCTATATTAAGGTAAATTTTATTCTCAGGAATACCGAGCCTCTTTGCTACCGCCATAATGATCCGGGAATTTGCCTGGTGCGGGACTATAAGGTCTACATCTTTAAAAGTGATCCCCGCCTGCTTTAACGCGATTTGCGCGGCTTCAGTCATGGTCTTAACCGCGATCTTGAATAATTCGTTGCCCTGCATCTTAATATAATGCATACGGTTATCCACAGTCTCGCGGGAGGCGGGTTTACGCGACCCTCCGGCGGGAAGATACAGCAGGTCCAAGTTAGAACCGTCACAGCCTAAATAAATGGAAACTATCCCGCCGGTTTTAACTTCCGATAATACGCACGCTCCGGCGCCGTCCCCGAATAAAACACAGGTATTCCTGTCTTTCCAGTCGGTTACCGAAGAAAGCTTCTCCGCTCCGACGACTAAAACATTTTTATAAGTGCCGTTGCTGATAAATTGATTCGCTATAGAGAGGCCGTAGACAAAACCCGCGCAGGCAGCGGAAATATCCAATGCCGCGGCGTTTTTGGCTGAAAGGGCGTGCTGGACAATTGACGCTGTTGACGGCAAAGGTAAGTCTCCCGTAACCGTGGCCACAATAATTAAACCTAAATCTTCAGGAGACAAATGAGCGCTCTTTAAGGCATCTTTGGCGGCTTTTATAGCTAAATCCGAAACTGCTTCGTTATCTGAGGCGATCCTGCGCTCTTTTATCCCGGTACGGGTAGTTATCCACTCATCGGAAGTATCCACCATTTTTTCCAGATCGGCGTTAGTCAATATTTTCTTGGGCAGATACTCGCCTACGCCTATTATCCCAACCTTTTTCATTTTCTTAAAACTCCTAAAATTAGTTTATGCTGCCAAGAGGTGCCTCCGGAGCGCTCTGGCTTTCCTTGATTGCCTCTAAAATCTTTACATTGACTTGGCGCTCTACTTCTTCGCCCGCGGCGCGTATCGCATTCTTTATGGCCTTTACGTTTGAACGGCCGTGGCCGATCATTACAATCCCGTTTACGCCTAATAAAGGCGCGCCGCCATACTCGGAATAATCAAGCTCTTTTTTAAACTTCTGGAATGTCCCTTTTAATAAAAGTATGCCTAACTTTCCCAGCAGGCTTGTCTTAATTAAATACCTTTTCAGGAATGTCTGTATAGCCTCAGCGCTGCCTTCCATGACTTTAAGCGCCACATTGCCTACGAACCCGTCACAGAGGATCACATCGCATTTGCCGGAAAAAATGGCTTTGCCTTCCACATTACCGATAAAATTAAGTTTGCTCTTAGACAGGAGTTCGTAGGTTTCTTTCACAAAACCCGTCCCCTTTGTTTCCTCTTCACCGACATTTAAAAGCCCCACAGAAGGGTTTTCTATGCCAAAGATATTATGCAAATACGCGCTGCCCATGATACCGTATTGCAATAAATGCATCGGCTTGGCATCTATATTGGCCCCTACATCAACGATCAAAGATATCCCTTTTAATGCGGGAGTAATGATGGCGATCCCGGGGCGTTCAACTCCCGGGATAAGCCCCAACCCTAAAGTTGCCGCGCACACTACGGCGCCGGTATTACCCGCACTAAAGAAAGCGTCTCCCCTGCCTTCCTTAATCATATTTATTCCCACCACGATAGAAGACTCCCTCTTCTTTCTTACGCTTGAGGCGGGTGATTCATGCATCTGGATTACTTCCGCGGCATGCTCCAGGGAGATCTTATCGCCATGATAACCTGCCTTGGCCAGGTGAGACTTTATTTTTTGTTCGTCTCCGACAAGGACAACTTCTCGGCCATACTCTTCTACCGCAGCTACAGCGCCTTTGATTACCGCATCCGGGGCATAATCCCCGCCCATAGCATCAACTACAATCTTCATTAGTATATCTCCCGTCTAACACGCGTCTTATCGTGAGGTATTAATTCTTGTAAGAAGTTATCCTTCCCCTATTTTTTCTTCTTCTTTTCTTTAGCCTTGACCTTGATAACCTGCCTGCCGTCATAATAACCGCAAACCTTGCAAATCCGGTGCGGAAGTGTAGGTTCTTTACATTGCGGGCAAGGTACTAAAGTCATATGGGATAACTTCCAATGTGTCCGGCGCTTTCTTCCGCGCGCCTTAGAATGCCTTCTTTTAGGTAGTGCCACAGGAACATCCTCCTTCGTTCAGATTTTTACCGCATTTTGGACAAAGCCCTTTGCAATCCGGGCTGCACAGTAACCTCACGGGGTAATCCAGGATTATTTCTTCTCTTATCTCCGGATCCAGGTCAATGACCCGTCCCCACTCGTCTTGACGCTCCAGCGGGATCGAAGCGCCGCCGGTTACTGCATCTGATTTACCACTCCATTTTCCGCTCGCCAGAGCGGGATTGATCGGATAATTTAACGTTACGCGTTTCTTAAAACGAGCTTCAATTTCCTTGAGGCAGCGGCCGCAACTAGTATACACTAAAGCATCCCAAGCCAGATCCACGCTTACTACATTGCTGATCCTGGAAACATCCGCCGTTATCTTAATGGGAGAACGGAACTTTATCGCTTCGGTCTCCAGGCCTAGCTCTAAAGGGCTAAGTTCTTCAGAAAAGGTAAATCCACCAGCAGGTATCTGATTTACATCTATCTTCACGCGTTCTTGCGCAGCTTCTTTTTAAGCTCTTTCTCTACAAAATCCGGAACAAAACTGGACAGATCCGCGCCTAAAGAAGCTGTTTCTTTTAAGAGCCTTGAAGAAAGATAACTATATGATTCCTGGGGCATAAGAAAGATGGTTTCTACGTCCGGAGAGATCTTCCTGTTGGTCAAAGCCATCTGGAATTCGTATTCAAAATCAGAGATCATCCGTAACCCGCGGATCAGGACCTTTGCCTTGAGCTTATGCGCGAAATCAACCACTAAACCGTCAAAAGAAGTAACCTCAACACCATCCATCCCGGCTACCGCTTTCTTAAGCATCGCCACTCTTTCTTTCAAGCTAAAAAGAGGGTTTTTATTAAAAGGGCCCTGCGCCACTGCCACCACAAGCTCAGGGAATATCTCCTGGGCCCTCTTTATAAGGTCTATATGCCCATAGGTAACCGGATCAAACGTCCCCGGGTAAATAGCTTTCTGGCACATATTTTGCATCTCCTGGATCAACGCTTATCTTACGGGGAAAAAATCACCCCTTGGCATAAAACGACAGCACCGTATCCCTGTAGTTTGCTTGTTTGAATCTGGCTAAGTTATCTGCCTTATCAGGGAGGACATCTTTCTTAAAATGCTGGACAATGACAAAACCATTGGGCGCTAATATATCATAAGCCCCTAACATTTGCAAGGTTTTTTTTGCCGCAGAAAGCGGCACACCCGCGCAATTCCCATCAACGCGGGGTGTGACAGTAGGCGACAAACTATTGAGTTTATAATACGGCGGGTCCAGAAAGATAATGTCAAACTTACGCCCATCCTTATGGAAACTTTTAACCGCCTTTTCTGCCTCAAAAGGGTATAAATTACCGGACTCGATACCTAAAGACGCCATATTTTTGCTGATCACCAGCAGGCAATCCCGGTTACTCTCTACCAGGGTTATCCTACCGGCGCCTTTTGACGCGGCCTCAAAAGCGATCCCCCCGGAACCCGCGAATAATTCCAGAAAAGACAGGCCTTCGATATCTCCCAGGATATCAAACAGCGCCTTTCTTACTTTATTCTGGGTGGGCCGTATGCCTTCGGGCATTTTTATGACCCTGCTTCTGAATTTACCGGATATTATGCGCATTTTTATTATCCTACCAGCATCAATTTCTCGTATTCGGGAAATCTCTGCAATAATTTTTCCTTAAGCAGGGAATTAGGGCGCGCCTCTAAGCGGGGATCCAAATTCAGGAGCCCTATCGCTTCCTCCCTGGCTATTTTTAATATCTGCATCTGCGTTAAGGGATTGGCAAGCTTAAGCCCGGTCAGGCCATGCTGCCTTACCCCGAAGAATTCGCCCGGCCCCCTAAGTTTTAAGTCTTCTTCCGCGATCTGAAATCCGTCATTATACCGCGCCATTGCCTCCAGGCGGGCGCTTGCCTCCTGCGTTTCGGCATCAGATATAAGCACGCAAAAAGATTCTTCCTTACCTCTTCCTATGCGGCCGCGCAATTGATGCAATTGAGCCAGGCCAAAACGCTCGGCGTGCTGGACGATCATGCAGGTGGAAGCGGGGATATCAATGCCTACTTCCAATACGGTAGTCGCGACCAGAATATCCAATTCCTTTTCTTTGAATTTTGACATTATTTCTTCCTGCTCTGATTGTTTCAACCTGCCGTGGATGAGCCCCAGCCTGAAGTCCTTAAATTCCTGTTTCTTAAATTCGTTATACATCTTCTTGGCGCCGGCTATATCCAAGGCATAAGATTCTTCTATCACCGGATAAACGATGTATACTTGATTGCCCTGCTTTACCTGCGCCCTGGCTATATCATAAGCACGGGATTCTTCTTTCTTTGTGAAAACAAATGTTTTGACTGTGCCGCGGCCGGGCGGCAATTCCCTTATAACCGAGAAATCCAGGTCTCCATATAAAGTAATAGCCAGTGTGCGGGGTATGGGAGTAGCAGTCATGATCAATATATCCGGATTAGTCCCTTTTTCGGGCAGCAGCGCCCTCTGCCCCACCCCAAACTTATGCTGCTCATCAATAACCACCAAACCTAACTTTTTAAATCTGACCTCTTCTTCCAGCAAAGCGTGCGTACCAATAATCAAATCTATTTCCCCTTCTTTAATACCCTGGCAGGCCTTACTTTTTTCTTTCTTATCCAGGCTGCCGGTAAGCAGGGCGGTTTTGACCTCTTTCTGCCCGGAGCCAAGGCTCATAAGCCAGGAATTGATCTTCTGGAAATGCTGCCTTGCCAGTATTTCCGTCGGTGCCATAAAAACAGCCTGGTAGCCTCCCTGGACTGCCATCAGGCTGGCAATAACAGCAACCACAGTCTTGCCTGAACCCACATCTCCCTGCAATAACCGCTGCATAGGATGCGGCTTAGACATATCAGACTTTATTTCCGTAAGCACATTCTGCTGGGATGCCGTCAACTTAAAAGGAAGGCTGGAGATAAAATTATCCACTAATGCCCCCTCCACTTGATGGCTTATGCCCGGCCTCTCTTCTTTCTTTAATTTCCTTAAAACCAAAGGCAGCTGCAAGAAAAAGAATTCTTCAAAAACCAGCCTTTCATACGCCCGCTTTTGCGCGCCAGGATCTTCGGGAAAATGTATATTAATAAGGCTCAAAGCAAGGTTAAGCAGGTTTCTTCTGGACCTCATGCCATAAGGCAGGAAATCTTTTATCTTCGGCAGGTATTCATCCAGCCCGGACTTAACCAGTTTACGAAAATTGCGCTGGGTTATGCCTTCCGCTAGAGAATATACCGGCACGATCCTGCCGATATTCAGCGACTCGCTTTTCTCCGGAGAAGAAACAGGCTCATCAGGATCCTGGGAAACTATCTCAAATTCAGGAGAATTCATTTGCAGCCGGCTGCCCCAGCGCTCAACCTTGCCGTATAAGATCAGGGTTGAACCAATGTTAAAATAATCCTTAAGATACGGCTGGTTAAACCAGACGCAGGATATCCTGCCGGTCTGATCGCCCACCGCTATTTCCGTTATGCTAAAACCGCGCCGCCTGAATGACCGGCGAGCGCCTTTGGCTAATACGCGGACCTTTATGGTATAGGTCTGGCCTTCCTGTAACTTAGAAATGGATATAAAATTAGAGCGGTCTTCGTAACGGCGGGGAAAATAGTAAAGCAGGCCTTCTAGGTCCTGTATCCCCATTTTATCCAACAGCTTTGCTCTCTGGGGGCCGATTCCCTTTATATATCGTATAGGTACGCTCTTTAGCATTATTCAGGCCGGAACCTATTTCTTTATTATCTTAAACGAACTGAAGCTGCGGTCGCTTTTTTCTCCGCCGATAAATACCTGTATCAAAACCCAGGTATACACCTGGCCGTTCTCAAACAACGCCGCCGGTATACTGATGGGGTATTCATCTATAGAATAATCCTGCTTGAAAGCCAGGTTTCCCGCGGTAGTGTTGTATCCTTTATACAGCCTGAAATAGAAATGATCGGTCTGTGCTAAATGATCTCTCGTCCATTTAAATTCCAGATGATCTTTGCCGGATAAAACAATATCATCGGTAACCGGGAATAAAAGCCTAGGCCCGGGCCTGCTGAACCTGGAATTATTATTTCTTGGTAAGCCGCAGTATGAATCAGGAGTGGAAACCGACAAGATCAAGAATAGCGCCCAACAAAATACAGCCGCCGTTTTCATCCTACAGCTCATTTTAATGACCGCTCCTTCTAGGGTTAAAAGGTTATTTTCAGGGCCGCTTTGGGGATTTTATTCTTTTTTGATGATCTTTATGGTGGTGCGCTGGCCGTCCTTCCAGGGCCACAGCATGCTGAATATCACATCTTTGCCCTGGTTAAAGAAATAGAGGGTCTGGCCGGGTAAAACTCCGCCGAAACCATCTATTATCTGGCGTATCTGGAACGGCACTTTTTCTTTGGCAGGGAATACCGGGGAACCAAAAAATTTCTCCAGCCGGATGATAAGTTGATCTAGCTCCTCTTTCATGATCACCGCTTCAAAATTATTATCACAATCCAGGCGCAGGGCGTCAAAGGGAAGCGACTTTACTTCTTTTTTAAGTTCATCGAATTTCATAGGACCCGCCTTTCCTGTTTTCTCCTGCAGCTGGGGAATATCCCTATTCTTACTTTTTTAAATACGCCTTTATGATCTTCTGTTCGGCTTTAGGCTTATCATTAGCGCCGGCCTGCGCGCTCTCGATCTTTTGCACTACATCATAACCTGAAATGACTTCTCCAAAAATAGTATGGTGCATATTTAACCAGGGGGTCGCGGCTGTAGTAATAAAAAACTGGCTTCCGTTTGTGTTGGCCCCGGCGTTTGCCATTGCCAGAATACCCGGTTTATCAAACTTAACAGCGGAGCTGATTTCATCCGCAAACGGCGCGCCCCATAAAGATTCTCCACCCATACCTGTTCCCGTAGGGTCTCCTCCCTGGATCATAAAACCCTTTATTACCCTGTGGAATATCAAGCCGTTATAATACCCTTTTTCGATCAGGCCGATAAAGTTTTCGCAGGCCTTAGGAGCTGCTTCGGGCATCAGCTTAATTTCTATTATCCCCTGGTTAGTTTCCAACACCGCGATCTTATCCATGCCCCAAGCTCCTTTCGGAATATTTACAATAGCAGATATAAGGAATAAAACTCCTATGACATGCTTTAGCATCCCGCCCCCTTCTATTCCTTGTTGTTTTCGTCTACGAATCTTTTGATCTCTTCCAAATTATCCAATATAAGCTTTGCCTTGCTTACGCCAAAAGAAAACGGGTATTTATCTTCTCCGTTCCTTTTTAAGATGATCAACGGCTTACCTTTATATTCTCCCCGTTCAACTATGTAATCTGCTTTCTCGTTCTCCATGAAACCTGCCTCACTTTCTTTTTTTGCGTTTCTCCTTCACCATAACACACAGATATTTAGCAAGAGGAGACAACTTATCTTTCTCGTAAGGAAATTCCTTGCAATGGTTAGGTTTGAGCCGGTAATCGATCTTATGAATAGCGCAGAGGCCTTCAGGAGTAATAAAAGTGCAGGATTCATCTTCTATGCTCGTGCCCACCCTGTATCCCGAAGGATAGTCGTTATCTTTCTCCAGATGAAAGAAATCTCCCCCTTTTATACCCAGTGCCAGTATTTTCTTTGCCTTTCCTAAATCCACCCACGCCCCCATCCGGCAGCACTTAGATGGCGCCTTGCATTTATGGCACTCAATTATTTTCTTGCGACTGGAGGATTTAGGCATGTTTTTATTATAACGACTGAAACAAAAACTGCAAGAAATAAAAATAACTCAAGAATTGAAGTTACTTTTTAGGGCCCGGGCTTCCGCGGCCCTTAAAATGAAATGGTTTCTTGCGCTTATCACTTTTTTGCCGGGGCTTAGGCTTAGCACCGGATTTTTCCCAAGGCTTAGGCTTTCCCCTGCTCTTTTTCTGCCAAGGCTTAGGTTCAGCACCGGATTTTTCCCAAGGCTTAGGCTCACCCTTATTCTTTTGCCAAGGTTTAGGCCCGCCCTGGTTTTTCTGCCAGGGTTTAGATTCAGATTTAACTCCGGCTTTCTCCCAAGGCTTAGGCTCACTTTTACGCGCCTCCCAAGGTTTTTTCTTCCGCCAACGCATGGGGTTTTCTTTATATTTCTTTTTAGGTATAAACGGTTCTTTAACGCCGGCTTCAATACGTTTCTTTATAAAACTACGCGTGCGCCTGCCTATCCGGCGTTTCCCGGCAATAGCAAAAGGAGAAACTGCCTTTACTTCTTCCTGCCCCTTGCCTTCATTATCCGGGGATAAGCGCGGAGCTTCCACCCTGCCTTCCGGTTTCGGGCGCGATGGTTCCACATTAAGGGGCCGGCCCATGAAATCTTTGGCATTTAGCGCGGCTATGGCGGCTTGCGCCTGCAGTTCATCAGGCATATCCAGAAAAGCAAACCCCCGGGATTCCTTCCCTTTCTTATCCATCACAATGGAGACATACGTAACACTCCCAAAAGGCATAAAAAGATTATACACGTCCGCGTCTTTAGCATCAAACGACAAATTACCTACAAAAATTCTCATATTAGTTATAATATCCTCAATAGATTAAGCCCGGTTTCAGGATCGATGGATTTGGAGGCTTTTACTCCCTTTAATTCAAATACAACTGCTTCTATGACTAAGAATACTTTGGATTTTCCCCGCACGCATCCGGTAAGCACCTTTTGTTTCTTTCCCATACTGGCGTGGACATGTATCTGCGGGCCGGTTTTATTAGTAAATATCGTGCCTATACCCATTACCTCCCAGCCGTCTTTAAAACAGGCTTTATTCGGCTCAGGAGGTATTACGGGTTTCTTGGGCCCGGTAACCAGATCGCCCTTTTTTAGCGCTCCGATAAAAACAATTGCCGCGGCTTTGATCCTTTCTTTCTTTGCCAGTAAAGAAAGCTCATCCAGGAAAATATCATCGTCCTTGAATTTCAGCAAAAATAACCTTCCTACACTACCTTTGGTATATTCCATAGCTTATTTTACTTAACCCCAGAAATAAAATATAAAAGTGCCCCCTCAAACAGGGGACACTTTTATATTAACTCCAGAACCCCTCTTGTTTCTTATTTACAACAGCTGCTGCTGCCAACACTCTTCCTGATCTTCTTGGCTGTAACGCCGATGATAAAACAGGCAAGAGCAAGAAATATTGCCAAATTGTCAGTTATAGGCAGGACATCAAAGGCTGCCGCTAAAAGCAACAATATCCCCACGCACCACAAAATCGAGTTTATGACACACGTCTTCTTATTTTCCATATGACCTCCTTGGCCACAAGGCCACACCGGCGCAATTTTGCGCACAAGCGCATGCCGGCGCAATACCTATTAAGCGCCGGGCACGATAAGCGCCGGGTGTAACTTAATTAAATCCACACCTACATATTATTATACCTCTCCCCGCGAAAATATCAATCCCTATCTATAAAACAGCGGGCAAGGATCAAAAACAGCCAGGATCCTCTTGCCCGTCTTTATAATACGCGCAATCCTTAAAAGGCAATTTATCGCGAAGATAACGGATAGGCACGCAGGAAAATTCTACTCCTGAAATAGTTTTCTGCTGCCCTATTCTCGTATCGTAAACAGTGCAATAATATCTGCCGGCATCATCTTTACTTAAACGAGTGCAGACATCCCCGCTGGCAGCCCCGCAGCAGGACCCGCACCTTTTGCACCGCGCCTCATACTTCTCTTCTTCCTCTTTTTGTTTTTGCGAATAAACTGCTTCGTCCATAGTGATATTATACCCCTAAAATCAAGAATCTCAATTTATATCAGCGGCCTTCTGTTTTGTAAGAGTGCGGCAGATCTCAATGACATCTGCCATTTCCGCTTTTGTCTTCGCGTGGCAGGCCTGTTCCCTTAAAGGATGCACCTTACGCAGCCCTTTTGTATACCAGCTAAAGAATTTACGAAATACCGTTACTCCAATCCTCTCTCCGTAGAAATCAACGCAGCCGTTTAAGTGCTCAACCATAGTCGCCGTCAACTCATTTATAGCGGGCCTCTCTGAACCCATGAATATCCAGGGGTTACCCAGCGCGCCGCGCGCGACCGCCACCCCATCACAGCCTGTTTCAGTAAACATCTTTTTTATCAGCTCTGCTGAGAATATATCCCCGCTGGCAATAACCGGTATCCCGCATACCTTTTTTACCTTACGTATCTCTTGATAATCCACTCCTCCGCTATAACCCTGCTGCTTGGTCCTGCCGTGAATAAATAACGCGCTGATACCGGCATCCTGAGCCGAAAGCGCTACTTCCTCCGCGTTAATAGAATCTTTATCCCAGCCGATGCGTATTTTCAGCGTAACCGGAACAGGGGAATGGCCGACTACTAATTTCAACAAGCTATGTAATTTCTTCGGTTCTTTTAACAGGCTGGCACCCTCTCCCCTGCGCACCACTTTCTTCGCCGGGCAGGCGGCATTAAAATCCAGCAGGTCAAATTTGTATTTACTTAGTATCTCCACCGCCTTAAGGATGAATTTCGGCTCACATCCTAATAATTGCAGGCCCAGGGGCCTGTCCTTAGAATTACTGGTCAGCATTTCCTGGGTCCTTCTGCACTTATAATTTAAGGAGCGGCAATTAAGCATCTCCACAAATCCCAGCTCACAGCCGAATTTACGGTTAAGCATACGAAAAGGCAGGTCGCTTACGCCTGCCATAGGCGCTAGTATCAGATCAGATTTTAATTTCAGGTTACCGATTTTAAGCATGGCTACATTATATCTGTTTACACCAAAAACCCCAAGCACTTTAGTTATGGGCTCCTGATTGAAGACAGTCCCTAAAAAGAAAACGCTTTCTAAAATAGGCTATTTTGCCCTTGAATCTTGTAAAAGATAATGCATACTTATTTATAAGAGAATTAAATAATCACTTAACAGGAGGTTTGGCGGGATAGCGAAAGCTATTAGGCCTATCACCTACAAGAAAACCCCGAAAAAAATCGGGGTTTTTTGTTGTGAGGCCACAACTTAGCGAGCGATAGCGAAGCTAAGTTGTCTGGCCGAACAACTCCGAGCCTACGCAGTCAATTTTGGGCGCGAAGCGCCAGAAATTGACAAGTGTTTAGGCTAGGGGTTTCCGTAGCTTACACAATTTACGGCTTGCACCATTCCCCAAACACAAAAGGCGCCGATTCTTCGACGCCTTTATTCGCGGCATAAATCACTATGCAGAAATTTATTTCTTTTTCTTTTTCGCCTTCTTCTTGTGAGCTTTACAGCTTCCGCACATATCGTCCTCCTTGGCCACAAGGCCATACCCGCGCAATTCCGTTAAGCGCGGGGTGTGCCGCAGAAAGGGCACACCCGGCAATCCGATAAGCCGTGGTGTATCTTAAATTTTATTATACCTCTCAAAACCAAAAACCCCAAGCCTTTTTATTGGAATCCTGCTTTCCCGATTATAGCTGTTCTGTTGTTTTTCTTCCCGTTTTTACCTTGACATTTAATTTCCGCCGTGTAATTATAACAACAATATGAAAAACGCTTACAGAGTCTTTCTGTTCGGTTTTATCATTTCCTCTCTATTCGTCTTTTCTCCTTCCTTTGCCAAAGATACTCCTAACCAGCCTCTTAATGTTCCGTCCATCCCGGCCAATCCACCAAGTGACGACTGCTACTGGCCCTCTAAAGTACGCCTCTTTGCCGGCGGCGCTACTCACGGCAGGGGCATCTTCTATATAGATTACCTCCTGCCCCTATACTACTCCGAAGACAGAGACAGCCTGCTCTTCTTTAATCCTAAAGAACACCTCGAAAGCCCTTTTGCGGAAGAGACTAACTTAGGCCTAGGCTTTCGTAAGATCTTTAATGATGACTTCATCCTGGGAGTAAACTACTTCTACGACAAGAACTACTCAATAAATGATAAGCTCTATAGCCAGAACGGCTGGGGCTTTGAACTCCTCTCGCAACCTATAGACTTACGTTTCAACTACTACAATCCCACAACAGGCGCTAAGGCAATAGGAGATCCTACCTATGAATTCGGCCCCGCCAGCCTCTTAGAAAAAAACAATATGGAAGAGCCTTTAGAGGGTTTTGACTTTGAATTCGGCGGGCCTGTCTTTGAAAGATATACCAAGACCAGGGCCTATATCGGCGGCTTCTTCTACAACTCCAAACTCTCCAAAGATATCCGTGGCTTAAGGGTCCGGACTGAAACTAACCTCAACAACTGGCTTGCTATAGACAACACCTTAGAGAGAAGCAATAATGGCAAGCTGGACATAACCAGCGGAGTAAGAGTCACTATACCTTTTGAATGGGGCAGGGTACGCACCGGAGGCAACCCCTTAAAGGCCGCTCCTGTAACCCCATACATTCAAGACAGGATCTTTGAGCGGGTAGTAAGGGACTTGGACGTTCGAGCCTCTTCGTCTACGCAAACTTCAAAACTGCACGACCTTACATACGTAGATAATTCCAATACCAACCCATCGCCAGACGGCACGCTTACAAACCCATACACTTCAATAGAATATGCTATCAATAACGCCATAGGAGATAAGTGGATATTCGTAAATACAGGCCTCAGCCAAGACACAATCCCTACCTACTATTCAGGCGGCCTTACCCTGCCAAATGACATGGTGCTTTGGGGAGCCGGTTACAATGGAGGCTTTAGAGGCATTACTGTAAACGGAGCATACCCGGTAATTAACGGCGGTAAAGATGTCATCACCATCAGGAACAATAATACGGTAATGGGGCTCCAGATACAGAATGGGACCAATGATGGTATTAAACATACCGAAGGTACCACGTTAAGCGGGAGCATTAAATATAATAAGATCCTGACAAATGATAATGCCGGGATAGATTTAACATATAACTCCGGCTCAATGTCTGATTTTACCATATCTAACAACACGATTAATGGTAATGGGTATATCGCGATAGATTTAACATATAACTCCGGCTCAATGTCAGGTTTTACCATTTCTAACAACACGATTAAGGATAATGAGTATGCCGGGATAGGTTTACTCAACTACGGCTCCGGCTCAATGTCAGGTTTTACCATTTCTAACAATACGGTTACTGATAATTGGTATGCCGGGATAGGTTTTTACAACTACAACTCCGGCTCAATGTCCGATTTTACCATATCTAACAACACGGTTAAGGATAACTGGTATGATGGGATAGGTTTTTACAACGACGACTCCGGCTCAATGTCAGGTTTTACCATATCTAACAATACGGTTAATGGTAATTGGAGTACCGGGATAAGTTCATACGGCTACGGCTACGGCTCAATGTCGGGTTTTACCATATCTAACAACACGGTTAAGGATAATTGGTATGATGGGATAGGTTTTTACTCCAATGAGTTCAGCACTGTTTCTGCCGCCGTCATCTCAGGTAATACGATTGATAATAATGACTATAATGGAATAGATTTCTACTCCCTTGATTCCGGCACTGTTTCTGCCGTCATCTCAGGTAATACGATTGGCAATAATGGCGGTAGTGGTGGAATCTACTCCAGTAGCAATGATACCAGCAGTACATCCTTAACCATTTTAGGAAATACTATTACGAACAATGATGGTGAAGGGGTTCAGCTTTGGGCCAATGATACTACTACCTATTCTCTAATCGCTACAGGCAACACTATCAGTGGTAATTATTATATCGGGCTTGATGTAGGGACTAGCGGGGCAGGTACTTTTTCCGCCACTATCTCAGGCAATAGCATATTAAATAATGGCCGTGGCGCAACATATGACAGCTACGGAGTTTGTTTCAATGCGGGAACAGGAGGCGCTGTTTCTGTATCTTTTTCCTATAACACCGTCTCAGGCAGCCTTCCTACTGGAATTTCTATTGGCGACTTCTATGATACCGGTACCTTCAACATTGACCTGGGCGGAGGATCTCTTGGCTCCGTAGGGCAGAATTCAATATACGGCAGCACTACTTATGATGTTAAAAATATTACATCCGCCACCATCTCAGCAAAAAATAACTGGTGGGGCCAAGCGTCTCCGGAGACGGGTAAACTCTACGGCCTTACGGCTGCGGATTACACACCCTGGCTTACCTCCGACCCGAATTAATAAAACTCTCCAAAACCCTAATACCTGAAATGCACAAATATCCTGCCGAAATTTTTGTCGTCTTTTTCAATGCGGCGGTAAAGCTTCTTGATCTGCGGCTGCTCTAAAAAACGCAGCACCCCCTTCTTCAGCTGTCCGCTTCCTTTGCCCGGAATAATTTCCACCAACTCTATCTTCTTGCTCACCGCCTCCTGGATCACACGGTTTAGTTCCGTCTCAATTGCCCGGCCATTGCTGAAGATATCGTGTAAGTTTAATTTAATTCTACCCATAACCTTTTATTCCTATAGCGACAGGACTTTCTCAAAATGCTGGTAATCCTTTAAAGATTTCCATTCCCCTCCCCACGTCCAGCCCAGGTGCTTAAAAATTCTTACCACAGGGCAACCACGGGTAAGCGTCCCCGGCTTACGCGGGTCATATACTGCCCCTCTAGGCAATACGATCCGTTTCTTAATATAAGGATTTTGCGCGGGATTAATATCAATAGCATAACCATAAGCGTGCATGGAAAGGACTTTCCCTCCGGTTACCTTCCTATAATTAAAACCAGAGGTATTATTGGATAACATGGACTGGCCGTCGCTATTCCATTCCCCATTTCTATAGAAACGATCGTGGGAAACAGGTATAACGGACTTAATGGGAAACCTGTTTTCTAAAGCCACCTGGAATACCTGCTGAATATCCCTTACCAGCCTTTGATCAATAACCACCTGCCCTTTGTGGACCTTGCCGTCAAAGGAATAATACAATACATCCACGATCCTCTGCCGTTGTTTAAATTCATACGGAGCCCATTTCCTCAATGCGTCAGATAATGTGATCTTGCTATCCACGATAGGATTCTGGATAGTCCCCAGCAGCGGTGGCGGCCTGAGCGGGACACTTGGCGGCGGGGCCATTACGGTGGCGCATCCTGATAAGGTTAAAGTTAAGAACACAAGTAAGAATAAATATTTTCTCGGCATAAACTTATTATAACTCTTTAACTAAGAATCCCAAGCCCTTTTCGAGCCTGGGATTCAAAGAATTAGAACCATCTACCTTTAGGGTTTTTGGCGATTAAATCGTTTTCCTGCCGCTGATGAGGCGCAAAATAATAACGATAATGGCAATAACCAGCAGGATATGAATAAACCCGCCCATTGTATATGACGAAACCAACCCTAACAGCCAAAGCACGAGCAGAACAATTGCGATTGTGAATAACATGCCTGCCTCCTTTTTTTATTCCGGTTAATGCCGCTCTGCAATATATTTTATCACAAATTACAGAATTGCAAGCAATTTTAGCGGCTGTACCTTTTAATTTACTAACGCCACCTGATATTCGGGCTGTTGCGCAAAGGTATCCTGTGGTAATCGTATTTCGGGAAACCCAGCATCATCGCGCCATGGCAGGCTGCCCTCGCAGAAAGCCCGGTAAGCTGCCGCACGTCCTTCGACATATTCACAGCCATGCTGACATACCCTGCCCAGCAGGCGCCGAGGCCAAAAGACAAAGCTGCCAGTTCAAAATAAGTAAGGGCAATGGTACATGCCTGCGCTCCGGTAGGCTCATCTTTAACGGAATAGGCAAGGATAATATGGGGGGCGCCGCGGCAAACGCGGTCAACGCCTTTACTCCAGGCACTTACGATATTTTCAAGCCGCAGCATAGCGGCCAACGGAGATTTCTCTTCTATCATCGCGCGCATCCAATTCACCACGGCTTCTGAAAGCTGGCGGATATTTTCTTTTCCGCTGATCACTTCCCATAACACCGGCTGACGGTTGATCCCCGTAGGGGCGTAGCGGGAAATATCTATGATCTTTGTGATAACCGGCTGGCCAACTGGTTGGTCTTTGTAATTACGGATTGAACGCCGGCCCTTAAAGAAAAACTCTATTTTGTCCGAGTCAAGCTTCCAGCCTTCTTTTAAGGCCAGGCAATCCTGCGGAGCCATGGTCTTAAGGCTAAGCGCTCCGGGCGGGCACACTGCCATACAATGGCCGCAGTTGATACAAAGTTTTTCCGCGCCATCAATCGGGTAAGGGATGCGGGCCTTCTCGTCCATGCCGATGATCTGCACCGGGCAAACCAGGGCGCATTTGCCGTCACCCTTACATTTGGATTTATCAATCGTAAACAGGCTCATCCTTCTCTCCTTTAAAATTAATTCTTAGAACGATTTATTTTGCCGATCTTCTCCTGAAGAAATCCCATAGGGCATATCGTACACCAACCCCTGTGTTTACTAACCACCCCCAAAATAATTGAGATAATGGTTGTGATCATGCACATACTCACAAACACAGCTCCTATCATCAAAAGGTTGCCGCCTGTACGAGTGATGCGGTATATTACAAAACCCATAAACAAGATAAAGACTGACCAGCGAAACCAATGCTTAACAAAAATCCCGGGTAGAGGCTTATTAGCGCTTAATTTTGATATCACTATATCCAAAAATGCGCCCCGCGGGCACAGGTTCCAACACCAGTACCTGTTCGCAAAGATCGCCAGGATCAAAAAGAATACCATCATCGCCACAACCAAATAACCCAGGAGCGGATAAAATAATCCGCCTATCACAATAAGCGGCAGAAACCATATCATTACAGCTTGAGTTTTCTTCATACCATTATTATAACCTTTCCATTTTGGCTATTTTGTTTTAAAAATACTCTCCCAGACAAAAATAATGAATTTTCCTAAAAGCCAGATGGAAAGTATTACAAAGATCAGGGTAAGTATTATCCTTAATAAAAAACCCAAGACTATGATCAAAGGAAAAAGCAGTATCCCTATAACCGACAGGATACCTACGGCAATTAGAAAAATTAAACCGATCAAAAATTCCTTCATATTGGCTCCTCTCTTATATTATCTTGATATTTCCAATATCTTGTATCTTAAGATCCCTGCCGGAACTTTAATTTCTATTGTATCGTTTATCTTATGATTTAATAAGGCCGCTCCTACGGGCGAGGCAATAGAAACTTTTCCTTCCGCGTAATCAGCCTCTGCCCCTGAAACTAACATATATTCCAGTTCTTCTTCTGTATCCAGGTCCTTGATCCTTACCTTTGCCCCTATCAGGACTTCATCTTTAGAGATATTCTCATTGTCGATGATCCGCGCGTGCGCTAATTTATATTCCAGCTCGGCAATATGCTTTTCATTCAACCCTTGCGCATCTTTTGCCGCGTCGTATTCGGCATTCTCGCTGATATCGCCGTGATCCCTGGCCTCTCCTATCGCCTTGCTTAACTGTTTGCGCTTTTGAGTTTTTAAACGATCCAATTCCTCGGTTAATTTCTCATGGCCGCCTCTGGTCAAATATATCTCATCCATAAATATACTATACTCCTGCAAACCAAAAATCCCAAGCCTTTTTAGGGTCTGGGATAATAAATTAAATATTTAATCTAATAAATCCTACTTAGGTTCCCTGATTTGATTAATAATATCATCTAACTGCCGGTTGAATTCATCCGGCGCCTCAACCATCAGAAAATGCCCTACTCCCCGCATTATCCTTAAATGATATGACTTAAGATACTTGCTGTTAATCTCTGGATGCTGATACTGCTGCCAAAGGTCGGCGCTTAAGCACCACAATGGTACATTCACGTCAGCCAAAAGCGGGATGATCGGGGTATCAAAATAATATTCCATGGTATTAATCGCGATTTCCGGATTAGACCGGGCAACATTCCTAACTACCAACTCAACCAGCTTGGGGTCTGCGTTCTTGTTAAACATATCCCTCATAAATGGGCCGGAGTTCTTTACAAAATCCTTTTTCAAAGGCTCAATGTATTTTATTTTATCTTCCGGAGTAGCCATATATTCAAAGTTCTCAAGGGTGTCAACAGCGACAAGCCCGATTACTTTATCTTTAATAAGCCGGTTTGCCTCCAATATTATCGTGCCTGACATGGAATGGCCGATAAGGATAACCTTATCGGCTCCTACTGCATTCACTACCGCGGCTACGTCCTCGCCAAAGGCTTCCTGGGTATAGGCCTTTCTTTGGCGGCCGGATGCGCCGTGGCCTGCCAGATCTAAAACAATCACTCTGTATTTTTTGGCAAAATACGGCACCTGTTTTTGCCAGACCGAACGGTCGCCGCACCAGCCGTGGATAAAAACCAATGCCGGCTCGCCTTTGCCGTAGGCGGAATAGACAATCTTTACGCCATCTTTGGAAAGGGCAGTTTTATTCTTTGCCTGCGCATAGATAAACCAGGCAACCGCTATACAAACAACCAAAATCCCTAAATTGCGTAATAATTTTTTCATAGTCTATATTATATCCCAAAAACCAAAAATCCCAAGCCCTTTTAGGAAATTGGGATTTCAAGGATATCCCTTTCAGTCCATCCCCAGTTTAAATTTATTTTCGCACTCATTTACAATACGCTCCATTACATCTATTGCTTCCTGACATAAAGTTATTGCATCTTTTTTCTTATCAGTAAAATCACTAAAATAATACTTTACGCTAATGTCTGGGTATATTTTTGGAAAACTACCGAATGGACTAGATAAAATCCCAATACTACCCCCAGTACCAGTAAGAATAACATTTGTACTTTTGCTATCTGTAATCTGCGCTGTCGGATCAAAGTTATGCTGAAGCACAGGATGCTCATGATGAGAAATATTTCTTTGCCTATGCAAGTATTTCAAAGTAGGATTATTTTCTATCTCGTTCCGTTTATGGATATACCAATCCTCAAAACCAGTTTTTTCTGAAAATTCTTTTTGCATAATAAGCGTAATACTACGACTTGCTGCCAAAAAAGCAGTTAGCTCATACCTAAATTTGTCAGGGTCATAAGAAACCCTTTGCATTTCTTCTAAGAAATGCTTTGCCTCGGTTAGCTTATCTCTGGTATTAGTCATAATTTTGAATAGCCGTCTTATTATTTTTTTGAAAATGAAATGACAAGGACGCTTCTATTTTCCTAGAAACCGCCCCTCGAATTGCAACGCTAGTGTAGACAAAAAAAATAATTCTTATCTATATTTATTGATTTACCTATAACCAAAACTGGGTTTTTAAATTATAAATAAACAATACCTCTGCAAACTCACTACTAATCTATCCAAATTATAGGCTATCAAACTAATTCCTTTATATCTTTCAAAAAAGCAATTCTTTCATCCATTAAATCTAGCATCTTTCCGAATGGCCAATGGAAATTAATTCGTTCACTATACCTCCTCGACCATTCTGTAACCCTCTGTATTTGTGAGTTATTCGGATATTTTTTATCGATCTCATCATAAAAATATTTCCAGCTAGATTCATTTCTTGATTCGTTTAGGGTAAGATTTAACCAAGCCAAAGAAATAAACAAAACAGAGTTATCTCCTATTAAGATTTCATTTTCAGAAATAGTCATCTCTTTCGTAAGATAAATCAAGATATCACTCATCTTTAGTTTCTTTTCAATAATCATTTTATATATCAAAGGATTGCGGAGTCTAATTAAAAGCAATAAAAAAAGAATGTCAGGAAATAGACAATCATCATTTTCAATTGACTTTAACACTAGAACAAAGCTAGTAAATATTTTTTCGATCTCTCTTAATGTTAACTTAAAATGCTTGATCAGATCGATAGCGTTCGCTTCTATGTGTTTAAATTTCTCAAACTCAACAAGATTACGTCCGTCTTCTCTCTTAGTAAAATAATCTACTAAATCAAAACGCTGAAACATTTCCCTGCAATAATCTGTAATATCCGGACTTGGTAAGATATAAGTTGTATCTATAAAACGCCTCAAATAACCACAAGAATTAGTTTGCGTACCATAAACATGCTCAATGCATGTTTTTAACTGAGCTTCATCCAAGGCAAGTACAAATACCACTCCATCAATAGAAAATAAATGCTTAATTGTCTCTAGAACTTCTATCGCAAAATTAGGACGACACCTATCAAGTTCATCAACAAAGATAAAAAATTGATGATTATTAGAAACTAATTTCACATTTTCCTGCAAAGTTTTTTTAAAATCATTCAATAAATCTTTATTTCTTGAGTATTCTTCGATAGCAGTTTGCGTCGTTTTCTCAAGAAATTCAGCAATTACGTCTTCCTTAAAATCATCCAGCTTTAGAACTCCAGCTGTCGCTATCTTCACCACTGCAGGCAACGCTGCTTTTACAACTTTACCACCAATCTCTAGAAACTTTTTCGATTGCTTTTTAATCTCATTTCTAGATTTAGGAGGAACGGATTTCAATCTTGCATCTAAAGAAGTTTTTATCTCTGCGATTAAGCATGCTAATGGACTATCAGTATAGTCGTTCTCCCAAGCATTAAAAAGAATTGAGTTTATGCCCCTAGAACTCAAATAAGCACGCCAAAGTTGTACAAATGTTGTCTTGCCTTGTCCATATGGAGCATCGACACAAAGGACAAAAGGTTCTAAAGTATTCTCAAAGATAGTAGTAAGATTTTTTATGGGAGCACTTCGCTTAAGTCTATCATTCCTAAAAATATCTTCGGCAGGAATTTTAAAATCTTCTGGTTTTACTTTCATATACAACCCATTTTTGATTAATGACTAAAAAATAAAATGGCTTATTTTACAAAAACCATCCCTCGGATTGCGACTCTGGTGTATAAGTGCTTAAATTAGTATATTTATTTTACCCCTACCAGTATGCTTGTCAACCAAAAATCCCAAGCCTTAAAGAGCTTGGGATTAATTTATCGGGAGACAGATCCTGCGGAAGCTTATGCTATATGGAAACTTACAGGGAAACGGTCATTATGGTGATATATTCTCAAATATGCTTTCCCAATTTGTTCCTTTTAAGGCTTTTAATTTTCTATAAATAATGCACCGATGTTTTTCTTCCTTTCGATCTGACTTCTTTATTAAATAAGTTCTATCGTCAATTTTTTTTAAAAGTCCGTGTTTTACTAACCTATTCCTTAATTCGCCATCAAAAAATTCTAATAGCTCCAAGCTTCTTTCTGCCGATAACAAATAAAATATCTCTGCACCTTCTTTTAATCCTTCTTTTACTCTTTTAAAATATGGCCTTATGTTACTTAATGTAACATTTCCTATCCATGCAAACAAAATTACTCTAATTTTTAAATATCGTCTCTCGAATCTGAATTCTTCAGGTGCTAAGAAATGTCCGCCTTCTTGCACCAAAGGACTATTAGATAGAATTACAATATATTTCATAAAATCATTAACTTCGTTTTTAACTTCGTCGGTAGGCAAAGATCCCTGTAAGCTTTCTCCAAGGAATTTTAACTCTCTAAGAAAGAGCCTTGTAAAATAACCTTTTTGTCCCATAAATTCGATATTCTTGCAAACGTCTCTTAGCTCTTTCGAATTTTCTAACTGAGGGAACATAAATACATTATTATAGTAGTCCTTTTCCTGCTCGTTAGCTTCTTCTTCCAGAATCTTCTTTGTGACCATTAAATCTATTGCGTTATTCAAAGTTTTATCAATATAGGGCCTTGTTTTCCTAATTAAAGATTCGGAAACAAAAACTAAAGTGGCTAAAGAGAGATTTCTATGCATATTATCTTTATAATCCATTCTAATTATTAATTTGTCATCTTTAAAGAATGACTCTTTACTCTCTTTATCAACCCATTCTATTTTAACCTTACACTTTTCTTTTTCTCCAATTTCTCTTGAAACACTATTAGTAAAAGTATTAATTTTATTTTGTATGTCGCTAGCGATATAAATTTTCTGTAAATTTTCTCTTCTTTTGATAAACGGCTTAATGATGCCCGCCTTAATCCTATCGTATAGCTCCTGATGTTCTAATAGCCAAATAACTGCTCCAAAAACTACAGCCCCGCTAATTGTAATCCCGAAAATTTCAACCATTTTTCTCCATTCTCTTTTTTATAATTATTTCGTAGCAATGTGGATCATCGCAACAAAATCTTACTTCATTATTCTCTGGATACAAAAATGCTATGTTAGAAAGAGTTATTTCTTTATTGCAAACGGAACATTTATATTTACCTGATGTTACATCTGCTAAAATACCAATATTCTCAAGATATTTTTCCATGTCTTTCGAATGAATAGCTTTTATTTTATCAACTACCATTTGAACCTCCTCGGATTAATAAATAATAAAGACGGTCCTATTTTTCTAGAAACCGTCCCTCGAATTGCGACTCTGATGCAAACTAAGCTCTAGTTATTGTCTTATTATAGCCCTATCAATATCCTTGTCAACCAAGAATCCCAAGCCCTTTTAGGGGGCTGGGATTTAAAAGTATTCGTTCTTCATAATTACCTAACGAGAAATCCTAATCAACCTGTTGGGCTGTTAAAAATATAGATTTTTCTAAAGCAGTAAAGAAATCCTGGTAAGTTCCCGGGTCTTCTACAGAACTAATTCCATATTGGGCATTTGCCCTTACTAACAACTGTTTCTCGCCTCTGGCCCTGACAGTCACGGTCATAGTAACAACTGCCTGCCCGAGAAACTTAGAACCGGTAACAGATCCTAGTGTGAGATCGGCTTTGTCAATCACGAAATCCAAATCCTGCATTGTGCTTATTATCGTTTGCATCATTTTTTTCTTATCAGTTGTATCAAAAGCCCTTGTCTGGATGCTTCTTAATTTAACCTGGCTTTCATTAGTTTCAAAAGCCTTTCCGGCTGGAGTAGCGCACCCAGATAATGTGATTATAAAAAACGAAGCTACAAGAATATTATAATATTTTATTCTTTTCCTCATACCTGTTGAGCCTCCAAGAATATCGCTTTTGATAGACCATCATAGAACCTCTGATATATTTGCGGATCGGTAATAGTTTCTACTCTGCTTATTTGATTACTCATATTCCAAACAATACGCTGGAACGTAACCCGGACCATTGTCTTTTTGCCTTCAAGGCTTGGCTTGACAATTACCGACGCTTTGATTACTTGAGATTTATCACACCGCGCGGCATTATTAGAATAACTACCGCCGAAAGCCGCTAATACATCAAGGAATACCGCGCCGGCAATCTGGCCTTTACTCGTTGCGTCAGCCTTTTTAGAAGCGACTACCAAGCCCAACTCGGTTTCGCTCTCGTCTAAGGTGAAGCTTAAATCTTGCAAGACTCCAGCAACGGCACTTATAATCTGTTCCTCATTAGTTGTATCGTATTGCCGTATCTGTAACTGCCTTTTTTCTAAATAACCTTCGCTTGGTTTTAAAAAACCTTTGGGTGTACTGGCGCAGCCAATTACGCCTAAAGATAATAATATAGCGGCCAAAAATTTTAAAGATCCAGATACTTTTTTCATACTAGCCAGCTTGTCTTAGAAACTAGAAGAATGATACGCAAAGTCACGGACTTTTTGATCCTTATCGAACTTGACAACAACAGTCAAGGTTCGCTGAGAGGTTGACTGTGATCCAGACCTGCCAGATCCACCGACTCCTACTATCAATAACCAAACGCCGGCTCCACTTTCACTATTTGAATAAGAAACATCCGTGGCTATCTTATCGTATACCCAGACTTCTCTTCTTTCCTCATCAGTAGTAACCACATTAGGAGAACCCAACGCTTCAATAACCTGAGACGAAGGCATGCCTATTCTAATCTCTTTTTGGACCTTTCCAACTGTAATCCTATCAGCATTGCTATTCTGAGTGAGTTCCGCATGGCGAGCAGCAGACGCACAACCAGAAAGAAATACTGCTAATATAATTACCACAAACGTTCTTTTCATGAATCCTCCTTTTCTTAAAAAATAATAGGAACGGTTATATTTCGTAGAAACCGTCCCTCGGATTGCGACTCTGGTGCATAGTTCGTTCTAATTAGTACTCTTATTTTACCCCTGTCAATATGGTTGTCAACCCTTAAATGCCTCTGGCGGGTTTCGAGTGGATAGTTATTAGTAGTTCCTTTGGGGATAAGTGTCCCGCCTACTGTAGGACATGCTACCTAATAAACTCAGGGACAGGTCCCTAAGAACAGCCAGCTTTGAGCTACTTTTCGGGACCTGTCCCTTTCTTTAGTGCTATTTAGCTTTAAAGCCGGTTATCTTTCTATTTTCATCCGGCAAACCCATCAACTGCCGGATTGCCTCAAAGATATCCTCAATATCCTTATCGTGTATTTTAAGCCTACCTTCCAATTCCCTTAATTTCATTTCGAATTGTTTATTTACCGATAGGATATACCGCAACTTCACGAAGGCGCGCATTATCTGGATATTGACCTGCACGGCTCTATCGCTATTCAATACGCTTGAGAGCATGGCTACGCCTTCTTGGGTAAAAACATATGGAAGATATTTAATATTCTGGCCCTGTTTCAAGGTCGCAATTTGCGACCTTGAACTTGAAGTAGTAAGTTGCGACCTCAAGCTTAGAGCCTCTTCTTTTACTAATTGAAACATAAAATCATCCGGAAACCTATTAATATTCCTTCTAACTTGTTCATTAAGCCTTCTCGTCTCTACTCCATATAACTTTGCTAAATCCTTATCTAACATTACCTTCTTGCCTCTTATCTCAAAGATCCTTGCTGCAATCACCTCTGCCGAAATCACGTTAGCCATATTTACCCCCTTTCTAATCTAATAGACGTAGAAAGAGGCGGAATCTAACCGGATAAATCAGGAATAGGTATTGTTAATCGGTGTCCCGCCTCATAAGATGTGCCAAAATTCTGTACCATAATTTTGGCACATTCGGCGGGATGATTTCCAGACATCTAATAGAGGAGAAATCAACAGTCCCTTCTTTTTGCGGGAACAGCCCCTTTTTTTATACTTGATTTCTTAGGAGAAATGGTGTATACTTTTATTGTAAAAGAGGCTTGGTAGATAGGCCTGAGCCTATCACCCACCCTAAACCCCGATGACCTCGGGGTTTTTTAATGGAATTTAGAGTTGGACTCCCGAGCTTAAACACTTGAAATTTCCTTGTGTAAAAACACAAGAAAATTTCTGCGTAAGCTCGGGAGTAATTAAAAAAGCCCACTACTCAAAAAGAATAATGGGCTTTTTTAATTTAAGGAGCACCGACCTACTCTCACATATCCTTACGAATACACTACCATCGGCCCTGAGGGGCTTAACTTCCGTATTCGGAATGGGAACGGGTGTTTCCCCCTCGGTATAAGCACTCCAAATTGAATCTATTGAATGCGTCCAATTTGTCCTGCGAGCGCATCAAAATTATCGAAGAGAATTTTGATGCATCTTTGCGAGCAAGGACAAACATGAGAAAAACCTCAACAACTACATACAAAGTAAGGTACAACTACAAATATAACCGATAACCAGATTGATCCTCCGTTTCCAACACTTTTGCATGAAGGAATCTCGGGATCTTTTTCCCGCTTTAGCAGGAAAAAAAGGCCAAGCCGATTGGCTTATTAGTACGCTTTAGCTGAAATCCTTACGGATCTTACACATAGCGCCTATCAAGGTCGTAGTCTACGACCAGCCTATAGTGCCTTGCGGCACAGGGATACCTAATCTTAGGGTGGGTTTGGCACTTAGATGCTTTCAGTGCTTATCCCTTCCGAACATAGCTACCCGGCCTTTGCCCTTGGCAGGACAACCGGAACACCAGAGGTTCGTTTCTCTAGGTCCTCTCGTACTGAAGAGAAATCCCTTTCAAGTATCCTTACGCCCACATCAGATAGAGACCGAACTGTCTCACGACGTTCTGAACCCAGCTCGCGTACCCTTTTAACCGGCGAACAGCCGGACCCTTGGGACCTTATACAGCCCCAGGATAGGATGAGCCGACATCGAGGTGCCAAACCGGGCTGTCGATATGAACTCTCGAGCCCGATAAGCCTGTTATCCCCAGAGTACCTATTATCCGTTGAGCGATGGCGATTCCACGTTCAACCACCGGATCACTAGCTCCTACTTTCGTATCTGCTTGTCCTGTCGGACTCGCAGTTAAGCTGGCTTATGCGCTTACACTCCACGGGCGATTGCCGACCGCCCTGAGCCAACCTTTGAGCCCCTTCGTTACTTTTTAGAAGGGAACCGCCCCAGTCAAACTGCCCGCCTGTCACTGTCCTTCCGCCGGATTCACGGCAAGTAGTTAGAAACTTAGTACAATAAGGGTGGTATTTCACATTGCGGCTCTGCTCTAGCTAGCGCCAAAGCTTCAAAGCCTCCCACCTATGCTACACATATTGGACCAAAATTCAATAGCAGGTTGCAGTAAAGGTTCTGGGGTCTTTTCGTCTTGATGCGGGTAGACGGCATCTTCACCGCCACTACAATTTCGCCGAGTCTCTCGTTGAGACAGCGATCAGGTTGTTAAACCATTCGT
>JBAZKC010000003.1:0-199682 GCA_041651035.1 Candidatus Omnitrophota bacterium
GACATAAACGGACAAATATCTGGACAAAATTTATCTCTAAATCTTCAAAGTTGGCAATTTTGTGGTATAATAAGGATCATTAATCGAGAGATAGATTTCTATGTACGACCAACATGGGGAGCCAATTAAATCTCTCAAAATTCATAATGAGAGATAAGAGTAGCCTTGAATGTAGCAATCATTCAGGGCTATTTTTATGTCGCGACGTGTCAAAGGGTTAGGGCAATATTTCGTGTTGTATATCATTGATCTAATCGTAGAAATCTTCGGAAGTCAGGAATCTGCCACAGGTAGCCAGAAAACACTCCACAAAGTATCTCACTATCTCCGAATCGCCTCGTAGTTAATGATTCCTAGTTAATGGCTTTATCGACGGTATTTGGCGCTATTTGAGTTAGATTCTGGGCATTAACTAGGAGTTTTTGTTGGGAAAAAGAGAGATAAGGCTTTAGGTATTAGGCTGGGTTTTTGACTAGTTCGCGCCACAGTTGGCCTTGCTGCTGCCAGTCGGCTTCATTGATTACGCTACGTAGCTTGTATTCGGGAATCGAGGCGAGGATCGCGCTATCCGAGCTGATTATCTCTTCTTGGATCTTTGGCGAAAGTAGCAGCATATTCATTAGTTGATCTATCCTTACCTGGCTCATATTAAGCCATTCAGCCGCCTGCTTTAGGTTTGGTATTTTTTCTTTATCGATGAACTGCTGTATCTGGTAAGCCAGCATTAAGTTCCTCCGGATCTTGGGCTCTTTTTCAACTTCTTCTTCCTTGTGCCACTTGTTTAAAGGCCGCACCTGTTTTAAATCAACGTCAAACTCAAGCTTGAGATCGCTTCCGTTTAAAATAACCCCAAGTTTCTTTGTTTCAACCGCGTAAGAGGTCTCTTTAACGAGAATCTTTAAAATACGCCGCTTCTCTTCCGGATAAAGGGTATCCCAGATAGGCGATAGAAGAGCTTCCATTTCTTTGGTAGGATCTTTGAATTTCTTTTTATCCGAGAATATGCGTTTTAGACATTCAATCGTGGCATCCTCGATAGCCTGGGCATTTACCGACTTATTCGGGCATGCTTGGTAGCTTCGCTTCTGGGCGTTCGTGCAAACATAGTAACGGTATTTGTGCGTTCCTTTCTTCATAGTATAGGTATGAAACATAATGGTGTTACAGGTATTACAATGCAGTAGATGCGTCAAGAGCCCAGTACATTCAGTATTTTTGATTACTTTTCGCTCAACCCGGTTCTGTTTAAGCTTTTCTTGGGCTTTCTTGAAGGTTTCTTCGTCGATAATTGGCTCTTGCTGGCCATCGTATATTTGGTCTGCGTATTTTACTTTGCCTATAAATAAAACATTCTTGATCATCGCCTGCATCTGGGTGACGCCGAACTTTTTTCCTCCATAGGCGTTACCATTCTTTGAAGTTCCTTGTTTTGACCTATAGCCTTTTTCATTGAGGATTAGCGCTACTTTTAACAATGAATTACCTTCGAGATAAAGTTTAAATATCTCTTGTACAATTTTAGCTTCTTCTGGGTTAATAAGCAGCTTTTTGCCATCCTTCTCCCTATAATACCCAAATGGCGGCCTGCCACCTAGCCATTGGCCTTTCTTGCGCGCAGCAGCCATTTTATCTTTGGTACGTTCGCTTATGATTTCTCGCTCAAACTGTGCGAAGGAGAGGAGTATATTGAGCGTTAATCGCCCCATTGATGTATTAGTGTTAAAGGCTTGAGTTACGGAAACAAAGGTGACATTATATTTATCAAAGAATTCTAAGAGATGAGCAAAATCCATAAGGGAACGAGAGAGCCGGTCTACTTTATATACGACGACACAGTTTATGCCGCCAACTTTTATATCAGATAGAAGTTTTTGTAGGGCTGGACGGTCTGTGTTTGCTCCTGTAAAACCGCCGTCATCGTATTGCCCTTGCAGCGCAACCCAGCCTTCATGTTTTTGGCTATTGATGTAGCTTTCAGCAGCTTCCCTTTGGGCATCCAAAGAAGTAAAGTCTTGATCTAGGCCTTCAGTTGTAGATTTGCGCGTGTAGATGGCGCAGTAAATACGTTTCTTGGTTTCTTTTTCCATGTCCACTCCTTATAGGCCAAAGAAGAGGTACCCATTCCAATGGGCTCCGGTTGTTTCTTTGGCAATAGCGCTTAGGCTTTTATATGTCTTGTTGTTATATTCAAACCCAGACTCAAGGATTTTTACCTGAATCTTATTGTCTTTATATTCCTTAGTTATGATCGTTCCCGGAATCGGCAGGCGCTTATCTCGCTTAAGCTTCTTACTAGGTTCAGGAGCTTCAGAGTTATTTGGCTTGAGAGCTTTATTATTTATTGGGTCATATTTTTGAATAAACTCCTCGATTTTGCCTTGGGTTTTTTCGGCAAGTTCGCCGCATTCGCGCTCCTGGATCCGATAGGCGATCTTACGCCATAGGTACACCTTATTATTGGAGGGCGTCTTATCGTCTTCAAATACCTCCTCATATTTCTTCTGTAATTCACCTAAAGACATGCCTTTTAGGTCCATTATTTTGGTTATGGTATTCTCGCTCATATTGGCCTCCTTTCATCAGTACACATATGGACATACGATTCGAGGTAAGTCAAGTCAATAAAGAGATAAATGTTTATAGCTATTTTAGAGATAGGATTGAACAAGGTTTTCGTTGGTTTATCCTATTTTTTTGAGAAAAAATCGCATTTTTGTAATTGTAGTAATAGCTTGATAGCTAACTTTTCTTATGGTTATATTATAGTATGTGCAACAGGTGGGCAACCCCGCGGCACAGAATACAAACTTTTGCCCGCTGATTTACGCTTTTGATATAGAGGTAAACCCTCTTGATTTCAACCCCAAATACCCCAAGAATCCTCGGACTTTGGGCTAAAGGATAAGAAAGGCCAGGATGGATAGCGGCCTGATGATTAAGGAGCTTGTCGGGCAAATAGGGGTTACGGAGGATACGGTGATAAATTGGGAGATCAGGGGGTATTAAGCCGGTAGGCAGGAATTTGGATAAGATTAAAGCTTTTCTTGAGCATTGAATTTTAGTAGTACAATATAAAAAGAATGTTAAGAAAAAGCCGCAAGAAAAAAGCAAGGAAATTAAAGGTTATCTGGGAATTGGATAACGATATGCCTGAGGAAGAAAGGCAGAGGCGCCTGGGAAAGATTTTTGAGATACTTTTGAGCAAAAACTCTTGACTTTTACAAAATATAGCATATAATTATTTACATATAGTGGTATGTTTGAAGGGGGAACTGCCACGTTAAAATAATTCAAACCTTCGCTCACAAGGCGGAGGTTTTTTGTTTTATAGGGTATGTTGAGTAAAAATTATTATTACCTATTGATTGAGATTCAAAAGCTTTTTATTAATCATACACTAGTAATAGAAAGGAGGTGATTAAATCAATGAAGACATCACCGTGGCACTCTATCAAAACGGATGTGCATCATGACAATACGGCTTGTACGGAAGGTAACAACATCGAGCGAGAGAATCGCAGAGAAGGTACCGGCGGTAAGCCGAAATGCGAACATTGCAAGCGACTTGATGGAGAGGCATAAGAAGAAATACTCGCGGGGCATCGAAAGGCGTAACATGATAATTCTACTTTCTGCCTCGCGAGTCATTTTTTAGACACTCAAATTTATATAATATATAAACACGGTAACGCCGAAAAAGTGTTATAATTGTTTCATCAATTAGGCAATAAATAGAGGTACTCGCTCAATTTCTAATTAACTTATTTAAATGTCCACAATTTTAACAAAAAAAGATTATATTCTTTATAGGGAGTGTCCCAAAAACGTTTGGTATAAAATCCATAAGCCGGAGATATATTATGAATCTGAATTGTCCGAGTTTGAAAAATCAATTATGGAAACTGGCAACGAAGTTGAACTGGTAGCAAGAAAGCTATTTCCGGAAGGAATCCTAATCGAGCGTAGAGACGAGAAAGGACAGGAAGCTACACAGAATTATCTAAAGAAAAAACAAGAGGTATTATTCCAATCTATTTTTGTTAAAGACGGCTATCTAGCCGTCATTGATATTCTAAAATTCGAGCCAAAATTAAATGCCTATTCTGTATATGAAGTAAAATCAAGCAACGATGTTGATAAAAAAACGCATTATCATGATTTATCTTTTCAGGTAAATTTACTTAGGAAATGTGGCTTGAAGATAAATAGAGCATATCTTATCCATCTTAATTCCGAGTATGTCCGTTACGGTGAGTTGAACATAAAAGAGCTTTTTAAGATTGTTGATGTGAGCGCCGAGGTAGAGAGCGTCGCCGCCAGCGTAGAAACAGAAGCGGCGGAGGCGTTGAAATATCTCTCGAAGGATTCAGAACCAAAAGGTTTCTGTTGCTGCATCTACAAAGGTAGATCAAATCATTGCTCGACATTTAAATATGCCAACCCCGATGTCCCAGAATATAGCGTCCACGATATTGCGCGCATAGGGAATAGTAAAGCGAAGCTTAAAGAGCTGGTAGATAGCAATATTTTCCATCTTGATAAGATTCCAGCACATATAAAGCTAAGTGATATTCAACAAAGCCAAGTTGCTACTTATGTCTCCAATAAAGTTTTGGTTGATAAAGAAAAAATCACAGAGGAGTTTAAAATTTTAACCTTTCCCTTCTACTTTTTAGATTACGAAACTTTCCCTGCGGCGATTCCTCGCTTTGATGGTTTTTCTCCTCATAACCAAATACCATTTCAATATTCAGTTCATATTTTAGAATCTGCGGAAAGTAATCCCAAACACTATGAATTTTTACATATTACTCCTGATGACCCAAGTAAGGCATTTGCTGATTCTTTAAAAAAGCATATAGGAAAAACTGGGAGTATTATTGTTTGGCATAAAAGCTTTGAGTGCGGGAGAAACGATGAAATCGCGGTGAGAATTCCAGCAACAAAGGTGCTTATGGATTCTGTGAAGGCTCGTATCTATGACTTAGAAGATATTTTTAAAAAACAATACCATGTTCATAGAGATTTTAGGGGTGGTTCTTCGATAAAAATAATCCTACCAGTTCTCGTTCCTAAACTATCCTACAAAGAACTTGCCATACAGGGGGGAGAAATTGCGGCCGCGACTTGGAATAAGATTACGAATGGTTCTTTTAGTGAAACAGAGAAAGAGAAAGCCATCAGCGATTTGAAAACTTACTGTGGACTTGATACCTATGCCATGTACGCAATCTGGTTTGAGTTGTATAAACTTTTATCCAGCTAATCATGTTTAGCAATTTTTTCATTTTGGCTTTTACCCTTTTCTGGTATAATAGGCGTAAGAAAGGGCATAATCTAACAGAAATAAATAAAATTTTCTCAGCATTAAATGTTAACGTAATCCCTCCTTATTTACTGCAGATGAGCTTAAAACAATAAGAATTAGCCGTGCGTAAGTATGATGACAAAAAGTGATATGAAAAACAATAATTCCTATAAAGGATCGCTGAGCTTAGATTGGATTAATAAGGACTACTCGCTATATTATGAAATTGACGAAAAAAAAGGCAGAGGTATTCGTCCGGTTTGGGTACCTAAAAATGATATTCGTGTTGCGGAACCGAGGATTTTAAACCTTACAAAAAGCTATGGTGATCTGTCAAGCGAGAATATGCTTATCAAGGGTGATAATCTTCTGGTTTTAAGAAGCCTCGTGGAGATGTTCAAGGGGAAAAAAGAGAAAGACAAAGTAAGATGTATCTATATCGATCCGCCATTCAATACTGGTCAGGCTTTCGAAAAATACGATGACAACCTGAGACATTCCGAATGGCTTGCCATGATGAGGGACAGGCTGGAGTTGTTATATAAGTTGCTGAGGAAGGATGGGTCAATCTTCATTCATATTGATGACGAAGAACTGCATTATTTAAAGACAATCTGCGATGAAATCTTTGGTAGAGATAATTTTGTGTCTACGATTTGCGTTCGCGATTCTCATCCAAGCGGCATGAAGACGGCCCACAAAGACAAAACAATAATCAAAACAAAGTCGTATATATTGGTTTATAAAATATCCGGAAAAACGAGATTTAATCCGCAATATAGATCTAAAGAAGCTTGGGACTCCCATTACAATTATTTTCTGGACCGCAAGAAGAAAAAACTCCACAGGCTTCTTGATATTTTAATCCGGAATGGGTTTCTTAAAAAGAGGCAATCTTTGGAAGATTTGGATCTTAAGGATCCGAAATTCAGAAAATTTTATTTGGAAAACCGGGAAAATATAATACAGACAACAAAAGAATTGCCGCCGGAAGTCAAAAAAAAGAGCCTGGAGAGAAAAGGTGAGATAATAACATTCACCAATAAAAAGGGTCGGCAGCTTTTTGCTTTTAATGGAAGGCGTTTGGCGAGTTTAAGTGAAAGTGTCAATAACGTTGGTTTTGGCAATCAGTTAAAAGAAGCAATTTCTTTATTGGTGTGCGATTTTTGGGATGACATAGATTTTAACAATACGCAGAACGAAGGCGGGGTCAGATTCCCCGCATCTAAAAAACCAGAACAACTGGTTGCCAGAGTAATTTCTTTGGCCTCGGAAGAAAACGATGTGGTTTTAGATTCTTTCGCCGGATCCGGCACGACTCCGGCAGTTGCCCACAAACTGAACAGACGGTGGATTTCCATAGAGATAGGCAAACATGCAGAGGATTTATGCATAACGCGATTGAAAAGGGTTATTTCCGGTAAAGACAATTCAGGCATATCCCAGCTGTGCGGATGGACAGGGGGCGGCGGTTTTCAATATTACAAATTAGGCAGAAGCGTTATTTACGATAACGATATGAACTGGGAGATGAAAGCGGAGGAAATGGCAGAAGCGGTTTTCCTGCACTTTCAGTATAAGATAGAACGATGTGATTGGTTAAAAGAAGAGAACATGTATTTAGGAAAACACCGGGATACGCCCTATCAATTTGCCATATGTTTTGCATCGCGGGAAATAAAAATATTTAAAGAAGAACTATACGAAAAGATTACAGATTTTCTTGCCAAAGAAAAGAGATTCAAACACCTAACCATCTTTACAAATATGCCCGTGGCCGTATCGCCGGAATCTATGGACGATCGCATTTCCATTGAGAAAATACCGGCTAAAATATTGCGTGAGTACAATCTAATATGAAAAAGAACGATAAAAATACTTTTTATGATCTAGTGACGCATGATCCGCAGTACCAAATAGCGGTCGGATCGCATTCTCTTGAAAATATCGAAAATTTCAAGGATATTCAGAGGTTATTAAAATATCCGCTGCGTCCATATCAGCTTGAAGCCCTTAGCGCATTTCAACTATTCTGGAAAGACGGTTTTGATAGCCGTAGTATTAAGCAGAAGGCAATAGAGACTATAACCGGGCACGGTGGTAACGTTTTAAATTGGCCAAAAATCGGGTTTGAAATGGCTACTGGTTCGGGTAAAACCCTGCTGATGGGGGCGATTATTTTATATCTTTGGCACAAAAATTATAAAGATTTTCTGATTTTAACCCCAAATACGATTCTATTTGATAAAACTGTAGAAAATTTCACGCCAAGGGCGGTTAAGAGTATTTTTGGCGACGGGTGGAATTTAAAATACAATTTGATAACCGGAAATAGTTATCGGGATAAAACGTGTCATTACAGAATTGATCGTGATATATCATTTTATGTTTTTAACATGCAAAAATTTTATGAAAAAGCTTCAAAAGGTAAAGACGATGAAGGCGAAGATACAATGAAGGGCATGCCTTATGTAAGGAGACCCTTGGAAGAGTCGCTTTGGAAAGATGAATCCGGGAAGCATACAATTTCATTCATGGAGTTTTTGAAACAAAGGAGGCCGGTGATTATTTCAGACGAAGCCCATCATTATCAACAGAAGACAACGAGAGAGGCCATTTTTGAGATGTTGCCTAGTGTAGTAGTGGAATTTACCGGGACTTCCGTTGAGAAGAATGCTTTAAGGGGTTTGGGTCAAGACAATCTGTATAAGTATTCGATGCAGCGATACATTGGCGAAGGATACGGGAAAAGAATTTTTGCATTAGGTTGTGGTACCCCAGAGGTAAAAATTACTGACGCGGTAACGGAGAGCGATAAGCAGAAACTAATCTGGGGAATGATCGTTCATCTTCTTAAAAGAGAAGCCTTGAAAACCGTAGACGCCCCCCTCAAAAAAGCCATGATGCTGGTAAAGGCCAGATCGATACAGCATGCTGAAAACGTTGATAATTATTTGCGTAATTGGCCGGAAACCATATCAAAAGAGCTGGATGATGTTTTAGAGCAGGTTAATCGTGAGCAAACTGATATTGTAAGAATGCTTCGCAAGTATTTGCCCCACCAGAAGAAAGACCGTCAAAGATTGGTCAAGGATTTAACCGGGGTTGCCAAGTCGGTATTTACGATACACAGCGAAAACAAAAGCGAAGAAGAAGTATGGACTGATTACAAAACTCTGGATGAAAATAAGGCCGAGGTAGTCAATCAGGTCAGGGTCTTCACCGAAGGCGTTGATTACGACCATTTCTATACCATTGTGGTTCTTGGGGATACTGTGGAAAATGCTGGACTTGCAGCTGCCCAACTTATCGGCAGAGGGCTCAGACTCTTTAAGGAAAAACGCGAATATGACATTTTGGATTGTGACATAAAGGAACAAAGCGAAATATTGCACGTGATATGCGAAAAAGGCAAGCGTTTTGACAAAATAGTTGAAGATATCCGGCAAAAACTCGATTTGGCCAAAGGGATCATTGAGATACCGGTTGAAGAAGAGGAGAAAACCAATAGCATAAAGGTAAAATTAATTGATGATTATAAACTTCCGGTTCTGAATATTAGGTCTGTTGCAACCGGTGTAACCTTTAAAGATGCGTTAAAAGACAAAAAATTAAGTATAGATCAATTTATTAAAGAAACGTGTGTAATCATTCGCGGAGCAAAAGTTTTGAAACCGGAAGTATTGGCGTCAATTGAAGAGGTTGAAGTAACAAGCGATAAAGTTGAATTGCATCAAGAAAAGCCTAAAACCACCAGACGTACGCTGACACTGGATGAAAAAGACATGGGAAGATGGGCCTGGAGGTTTATTGAAGAAACGGCACCTTTCATTGGAAATATCGAATTTGAATCAATTCTAAATCGTATTAAAGAAATATTTAAAGCCGGCATAGAAGTTGATGCTGCCTATTCCCAAGACTATCGGAAGGCGCTAAGAGCCTTAGAGAAAAGTATAAAATCTTTTCACAGAGATCGTTCATACGAATTAATGTTTAAAAAGGAACTTAAGATTAGACAGACAAACGTAAAAGAACTATTTAAGGATAGTGCGGTGACGATAAGAAAAAGAGAAGGATGGACGAACCTGATTCCTTCTTACCAGCCCATGTCATCACATCTGCAGCAGAAAGGTGTCGTAGTTGAAGGTTATAAATATTCAATACGGCCATATGTCAAGTTTGATTCTCCGCCAGAGAAATGGGTTGCTGATAAACTCGAATATTTATGCACCCTGGACAAAACCGGGAAAAGTTTTTGGATTAGAAACGAGCCGAAAACAGAATATCCCATAGAGGCCCGTCCGGCCCCATTTTATCCCGATTTCCTTGCGTATATAAAAGGTAAATGGGCAGTGATAGACGTTAAAGGTAAACATCTGGCCGAAACAAAACAAATCGATGAGCGGAAAAAGGTTCTTAAACTTCTGGAGAAAGAAGGTAAAATTATAACCTATTTTCTCGTGGATAAGGTTATGGAGAAAAAAGGCTTTGAGGATCAGAAAATTCAAAGTTTGGACGATTTCTCCGGTTTTGATGAGTTACGTCATGCTGAGTTAGGAGATGAAGAATTTATAAACGGAGCATTGTCAGATCTATTTAAAAAGCGAAGCAAAAGAACTTAGAAGAAGAACCTAAAATTGCATTATTTTATCTTGACAATTACCATATATTGTAGTAAAAGAATACGGGGTTAGGCTAGATACACGTGGGAAAGCCTGACGAGTAAGTAGCAATTATACAGTTTAAAGCTAGTTTTAGAACGGTTGATCAAAGGGCAGATCGAACCTTTTGGGCAACCGTTTTTTGTTTTTATCAGACTTACGCCAGGAAGGAGGAAAGAGATAAAATGGTGGCACAATAAGTAACGGTTATACGGTTTAAAAGCTAGTTTTAGAACGGTTGATCAAAGGGCAGATCGAACCTTTTGGGCAACCGTTTTTTGTTTTTGGGAGGCTTACGCCAGGAAGGAGAAAAGGTAATGCCCGGGAAACTTAATATCCCCGGCCCAGGTAAAATAATTTAAAAACACAGCACATAAGGAGGAAGCATGAAAGATGAATTTTTGGAAAGCCTAAACTATGAGTGGAATTTTTTGGGAGGAGGTAATCTTGCAAGTGCATGGAAAGTTAAAATTAGCGAAAAAAGACGATTAATTTTTAGAGTCGAATTGGTAAGGTCAAAAACAGTCTGGGTTCTGGGGTTTTGGGTTTTTAATGCCGGGGTCGTCAAGTCTAGCGTGTATGATCGGCTAATCAGCGACCTTAGGGTAATTATTAAAGACCAGCATACTTTCCTCCGGCCCTATAAGAAAGTTAACTTGGATATATGTTCTAGCGTAACCCATAAAAATATTAAATTCTTATTGTAACTTATCAACTTAAAAAGAAAGGAAAACCAAATGGAGATTAGAAAATTAAGCATAAATCAAATTAACCCCGTGGCATATAATCCGCGTAAGGATCTTAAGCCAGGGGACCCGGAATATGAAAAACTCAAAGTAAGCCTTTCAGAATTTGGCTACGTAGACCCCTTAATCTGGAACGAGGCCACAGGTAATCTTGTTGGTGGCCATCAGAGATTTAAGATACTTAAAGAGCAGGGCATTCAGGAAGTAGAAGTAAGCGTAGTCAATCTGCCTTTAGAGCGGGAAAAGGCCCTAAATTTAGCCTTAAATAAGATCCAGGGTGCCTGGGATAACGATAAGCTCGCGATCCTGCTGGATGAATTAGTAAAAATCCCTGATTTTGAGATTAGCTTATCGGGGTTCGATATCCCGGAAATATCCAAAATATTCGATAATTACCTAGAGCCAGCAGTAGGCGATTCAGTCGAAGATCCGCAAGCCATTATCGAGCCTGTAACCAAGCAGGGCGATTTAATCCTGCTTGGCCCGCACAGGATTCTCTGCGGCGATTCTTCAATCCCAGATGATGTGGCTAAGCTTATAACGGATAATAAGGTAAGCCAAATTTTTAGCGACCCTCCCTACTGCGTTAATTATTCCGCTGAAAACCGGCCTGTCTCTATAGATATAAAAGTAAAGCCGAATGAGCGCTGGAGGAAGATTCTTAATGACAACCTTCCTCAAAAGGATTACGAGAAGTGGCTTAAACAGGTTTTCCAAAACATTAATCCTTATCTGGCGAAAGGGGCTGCATTCTATATCTTTAACGGACATAGACAGTTTGGGCCTATGCATCAGATGTTGCTTGAGCTAGGAATGCATGTCGCCTGCACAATCACTTGGGCAAAGGAGAGTTTTTCCCCGGGTTACGGTGACTACAACCAGCAAACCGAGTTTTGTCTATACGGCTGGAAAGAAGATAATGGCGCGCACAACTGGTACGGTTCTGAGAATGAATCAACCTTATGGCAGATACACAGGGAACAATCCTGCGATCTGGAGCACCCGACTCAAAAACCACTTCTTCTGGCAGAGCGAGCGATAAAGAATAGCTCCAAAAGGGGCGATATCGTACTAGATATGTTCTTAGGCTCAGGAACAACGCTAATCGCTGCAGAAAGATTATCTAGGGTCTGTTACGGCATGGAGCTAGATCCACGATACTGCGATGTAATGGTCAGGCGCTACATAAGTTTTGCCGGCGCGGATGGGGTGAGCGAAGAAATCAGAAATAAGTACTTGAGGACGCCGACAAATGCCTAAAGAATATGCAAAAAAACTGAATGATTCCCCGGTCTATGAAACACTGCAGAAGATAAAGGATGGTTTGCTGGATTCGAAGCTGTTGCCCAAGTCAATAAGGCAGCTCTGCGTTGAAGTCCTGATTTTTGAGGGATATCAGCCATTCGCGATAGCAAGTCTTTTGAAGAGAAGTGATCGGACTATCCGCAGGGATGTGGAAGCCATGCGCAGCAAAAACGCCCTTAGTTCTAGCCCGCAACTTACTCAGATGTTTATAGGAGAGTTTATTATGAATGCTAGAAGTCATAATTCGCGCCTTAAACAGATGGCCCGTGAGGCAGGTGCGTCTTCACGCGAAAAAATACAAGCAGAGTTTTTGGCTTGGAGAGTCTATGCTGAGCTAATTGATAAGCTTCGTGCGGTTGGTTTCCTTCTTCCGGAGCATTGTCAGGCATATACCGGCAACTCCAGCGAGGCAGAAAAAAACCTGATAGAAATGTCCGAGAAGAATAAGGAAATCGAAAGGCAATATTCGTTATTGGGCCCCATGGATAAAGATAGGCTTATAGAAAAACTGCGTAAGGATATAGTGAATCTTGATAAAGAGATAGCCAAAGAGGAGGATAAAGGTAAAGAAGGCTCGGCGTCAGATAATAAGCCTACACAATAAATTCAGATTTCCAACTCAAATATAAAACCCCGACCTGTTTTGATATCGCAGTCGGGGTTTCTGTTTTCTCTATCCGTAAATAATTAAATTGGTTATAATTGGTTTATATCGGGATATGGACAGCTACGGCCCATGCTACAAATCCAATAGCTTTGAAGGGCTGACTTTAAGCGCTTTGGCAATCCTTACTATGGTAGTTAATCGCACATCTGGAGGGTTTTTACCTTCAATTCTTTGAAGGTATTTATAGCTGGTCGCAATAAGTTCAGCAAGCTGTTCTTGTGTAATGTCTCGCTTCCGGCGTAGTTCCTTAACTTTCCTACCCAATTTTATCCCTGTAGTATTATTCATAACACCTATTATTGCATGATGTTATAGCTCTTGACACCCCCGCATATGATGGTGTATACTCCTAACTGCTACAAAAATTATTTACAGGATACACATATGATGGTAGATTTAGCCATGTTTTAGAAAAATTTGTAAATTAGGGGAAAAGCGATGTTTTTGAAGCGCTATAAAATTAGAGCAGTCCTTAAAGGGACTGCTCTTTTGTGTTGTATAGATAAAAATATATTTTAAGACGACACGATGTTCCTTGGGTAAAAAAGAGGGAGGTTCTTAAATGAAAAATATATTAATAGCATTGGTCATCCTTTTGACAATTTCAGTTACTGGATGGTGCGAGACTGAATATTACAAGGGTCTTGAGGTTAATGTACCGCCACGAGATTCTACTATATATACTTGGAAGGATTGTGCAGGTTATTCTCAGGGGCTGAATAAGGTTGTTAAGTGCAACGCAATATTTGGTGGAACCTCGTATCTATATCGAGGGAATAAATTAACATCTGATCAGCTTGATAAGATGGTGAAAGCTGAAAATGAAAAAAGATTGATTGAAGATAAACAGTATGATCGCACTCAGAATGGGCAAGTTATATTTAGTATATTTATTGGAATAGGGATAGTAATTGTATTGTGGTGGGCATTAAAATCGGGTACATTAGGTCGGTTTACTTCCGGTCAATCTTCAACAACGAGCAGGTCTAATGATTTAACCAGCATGGGTCCTGGGAGTATTGCTTATGAACATCGGGTAAATCATCCTAAACTTAGATGTAAAGATTGTAAAACAGTAGGTTGCAAACCATATGTTACAGGCGAGTCAGATTGCCCGTTTGTTCGGTTTAGTCAACACGGGAATCAATGTTTAGCTTGTGGCTCATACAATACTGAGAGTTTTAATTAAAGAGATAAAAGGAGGTACGCAATAATGAAACGCCAAGGAGATCTGTTGATAGTTAAGGTAAATAGTATCCCTGATGATGCTGTCAGGCAGAAGAGCAGGATATTGGCAGAAGGCGAAACAACCGGACATGTGCATGAGCTTGAGAAAGGCGAGGTATATGAGAAAGAAGGAATATTGTATTTTAAGGTTTCAGATGGTGAGGTCTCAACGCTTAATCATCCGGAACATAAGGCAATTGAGTTTGAGCCAGGGGAATACAAGGTAATCAGGCAAAGAGAATATGAACCAAGAGGCTGGAGATATGTTAGAGATTGATGAATATTCCTGGCTAAAAGGCACGTTAAAATATAAGCTTATCGGCGCGCCTGGAAGAAACAGATCAGAAGCAATCGGGTATCACCCAAACGGCAACCCGAAATTCAGGTATTTCTTGGTGAATAGCGAACTAAATGGAGTCGGCAGGTTTTGGGATGAAGGAGGGCGTTTGTGTCTTGAGGAGAATTTTGTAAATGGCCAGGTGAATGGTATAAGAAGAGAATGGTATTCAAATGGCAATCTTGAATCAGAAGAATTTTACAAGAGCGGATCAAGAAACGGAATTTCTAAATCATGGTATTTGGATGGGAGATTAAAAAGCCAATGCACATATTTAAATGACAGGCGTCACGGTTTAGCTTTGGAGTGGCATACAAACGGGCAATTAATTGAAAGAAAAAGCTATGAAAGCGGTTTAATGAACGGCGTTTGCATGAAATGGGATGAAAAAGGAGAATTGAAGGAAAAGAAGATTTATGTGCGAGGCGTAATTATCCCTCCTAAGATTCAAAAAATCATTGATTCAGGAAAACTGTCAGCACAGTATATTATCGCAATGCGCAATACCGCGTTAAGAAGAATTTGCCTTGAAGAGTTTGGTTATGAGAGATTTCTGCTTCAGGTTAACCACGAGGTTATTTCTAAAGATGATGATTGTGAACTTGTAAGAATCGATTGGCATAAGCGCGAAGAATCAATTTTCTTGGTTAAAGTCAGGTGCCCTTCTACGGGTGTATTTTACACATTACGGGTACCACCAAGAATGAAGACAGTAAAACAGGCGATTGCTTGGACTTTTAATATGAAAGATTCAGAATACACCCCCCTGTCAGAAACTTAATAATTTTAGTTAGATTTTGCCACTTCCTACGTCTATTATAATAGGAGATGGAGAGATATGGTTCATTGTCCAGATGAGAACGATATGGCCTGTTACTTTGACGGATTGCTGTCCGAGGATAAGGTAGGGCAGCTAGAAGAGCATTTTGTAGGATGTAAGAGATGTAGGGAGATCGTGGCTATTACAAGGCAAATTATGAGTCAAAAACCGAATTTCCTTGACAATAGTCAGAGAAGCGGTAATATAAAGTCAACAATCAGGTGTGTCCCGTGTTTGAAGGGGGAAGTCCCGGACGTTAAAAAAGTAAAACCTTCGCTACAGGCGAGTTTGCCAAGCGAGGGTTTTTTGTTTTATTAACCATTTTTGCTAAGGGGAGGTAAGAAATGGACGGGGTAAAGGTTTTACGCAGCACCCAGATAATCATTCTGGGAATATGTTTTGTGGTGGCAACAATTACTTCAACGGTTATTCTTTCTAAGGGGCTTTTGCAGATGAAGAAGTATTCAGAGCAGGTAGTTAAGGTTACTGGTTCAGCCGAGAAGAACATCACTTCTGACGCCATGGTTTGGAAGCTGAGTTTCTCGCGTCGGGACGTTAAGATGGTGGGTGCTTTTGATCTGCTTAAGGAAGACCTTAAGATGGTAAAAGGATATTTACTTAGCAAGAGTGTTAAGGAGAGCGAAATTATCATTGCCCCGGTTACAACTACTGTCTTGTATAAGAAGAATGAGAAAGGAAATAATACTAACGAAATAGAGGGTTATATCTTGGATCAAGAGATTGAAGTTCGCTCAAACGATGTCATTAAGGTCACCGAAGTTTCCCGGCAAGCTACTGAGCTTATCGAAAAAGGTCTTGAGGTTATTTCTCAGGCTCCCGAATACTTTTATACCAAGCTTCCTGAGCTTAAGTTGTCCATGTTATCTGAGGCAACTGAGAATGCCAAAAAGCGCGCAGAATCAATGGCTAAGGCTTCAGGAAACAAAATTGGCAGCATCCGCTCTGCACGTATGGGGGTGTTTCAGATCACGCCGGTTAATTCTTATGATGTTTCTGACTGGGGTATGAATGATACTAGCTCCTTAGAAAAGAAGGTTAATGCCGTGGTCAATGTGGAGTTTGCTATTTCAGAATAGTTGCATAATTTTTGCACTCTCCGTGGTTTTACGGTAGAATGGTATCAATCATTAGAAGTATAAATTGTATGAATATCAATTGGTTAAAATATCGCAAGAACCTTCGCGGCCGAGACCCATTAGGTGTCCAGGCTATTAACATTCATTTATATAGTCTTCTTGTCCCTGGAATAACCAACGTTACCGATCGCCTGCGCTACTATTCTTTTTTCCCATGGGTTCTCAAACTCTATAAAGACGAGAATATTAAATTAGATTTTGTACCATTTTTGAGACGCGCTGAATTTTTATTTAGCGTTATCACAACTTATCACCATATTAATGAACCATCATGGTCTGGTCATATGGTTGGAACAATGGTAATGGGGCAGGCGACTAGTGAGCTAACCGTCAATAAAAAGATCGTTCTTTCGAAATATACAAGCCTAGAGGAAAGCAATCAGAGATATTTCAAAAATAGACTAGGTGGATTTGGGCAGTATTATTTGGGTGTTTTAATTGCTAATGGGATACTAGATAGAAAAGGAAATCTTGAATTTGCGCTTTATCCTAGAGGCCTTGAGCTGGCAAATGCATTTGTTTCAGGAAATTCTAAAGATACTTTCATTACATGTGTTTTAAATGATAAAGTTACAGCGAAAGAGTTAGATATTATGAAAGACGATCTTTGCGCCTGCAATCTAAAGCGAAATAGTTCTGAGTATAAACTTTTATCAGAATTCCTCAAAGGACAAGATGACCCCTATGTACGTGAATCGACATATAAAAGACGCGATTCGCTTGCTCTCATGTTTTTACTTCTGGAGCAAACAGAAAAGACAACCGATTATTGGGAATTATTAAACGCTTTATACTATGGAGTAAGCGATAATAATAAGAAGATTAAAATCCCAGCCGGTCTAACCGAAACAGCCACTCTTTGGAAATACTACGTACAGCATGAATTTTTCTCTATGGCACTCTTATCATTATTTGTAAGCGCGCAACATCTTCTTGATGATAATGGCCTAGTAAATTCTGAAATTGGAGCAAGGTTATGGGAACGCTATTTATTAAACTGTAACCCGGATGAATTACAGGCAAGCCTTAAGCCATGTCTAATAAAACTAAAAAAGAATCCTACTTTATCAGAATTCATAGGATATTTAGATTCAGTATATGCCATTGATAAGGCCTGGGATAAGGATGCGCTTTCAGAAATTAGTATTAGTAAATTCTTGGATAACAAACAGTTTCCCCCAGATTCACTTTTAGTTGGAGGGCTGGTGTTATTATCTTTAGTAATTCGTGCTATTAAGGATGAGCAAGGTGAACCTCAGGGTATAAATTTTAAAGGAATTTTTAGCCAATACCCTATAAATCTTAGTAAATTAAGAAAAGACTATAATGATCGATGGCACAAAATGAAAATTTTCGAAGTAGTTCATGAATTAGTCATGGAGTATATATTAAATAGACATATAGAGGTAGCTGTTCGAAAGCTCTATACAGAGGGACTTGCGACCTTCCGCTTCTTAAGAGAAGACAATATATATAGACATAGTGAGATTGAATATGATTATGTTGGGAATACCAGCCCGCGTTTAAGGGAAAGCCTTCAGATGATGGCAGACCTTAAAATTGTGAATGAAGCAAAAGAGGGGTTTTCTATTATTGATAAAGATATTGGTACAAAGTATTTTCACGAGGTAATTAGTGGAGCTTGATCTAATACAGCGAATTAAGGACTTTAAACCAACAGAAGCATATGTTTTAACCTTCTCTATTGACCTTCATTATTATGAAGGATTTTTTCTACCTCTGATTCAACAGCTTGGATGTACAAAGAATATAGTTATTGCAGATAGTAACAAAATCAGCGAAAATTTAGAAACCAATTCCTCATACATTAACAAACTTGGCAGAGAGTATCTATTAATACCAATTCATTCCGACTTTGCTTTCCATCCCAAAATCTATTTGTTTAAAAAAGTGCTTAAGGATACTACTTCTTTGCTATGTTTTGTAGGAAGTGGCAATCTCACGTATCCTGGCTTAAATACCAATCAAGAAATATTCGTTGAAGAGATATGGGAAAAGACTGGGCGTCCACCTCAGTTTTGGAACGAAGTATCAGAATATTTCAATGTAATTCTAGGATCATGCCGCGGAGAAGCGGCAAAACTGGTAAAGAAATGGTTATCGTACAGTTATCCTCAGCAATTTGAGAAAGAAAATGAGAATCTATCGATTCTTATAAGATATCCTGCTGAAACTAATATCTTTGAGCAGTTTAAGGCAAGACTTAAGGGAAAACCTGTAAAAAATATATTTTTAACTGCTCCATTTTATGATGAAGATTTAAGCGCAATAAAAAAAGTTGTTTCGGAATGTAAGCCCAAGAAGATAGAGCTTCTTATTCAGCCTGGTAAGACAAGCGTAACTACTAAGAAATTCATCTCATTTGTTAAGGCAAATCCAAACATTACTTTAAAAGCATTTGAGCCAAAGAATTATCTAGGAAGATACTTACACGCAAAAATGATTGTAGCCACTACCGGTGCAGAAGAGCATGTTTTATCCGGAAGCGCGAACTTGTCTGATGTGGCGCTTCTTGGAAGGCCAAAAGCGTTTAATTATGAAGCTTGTGTATATACGCGTGTAGATTTGAAAAACAGTGTACTTGAACGACTTGGTATAGAAAAAATGTCAAAGCCCATATCTTTAGATAAGATGCCTGAAACGGTTGTCGAAATAGCATTTAAAGAATCGGAAGGCCCTAAATTTAAGTTAATTTCTTCCGAGTGCTATGGCGGCAAATGCTATTTCACGGTTATTGGTGCCGAGAAACATTCAACGTTGGATGCAGAACTGCGCTATAGCGATAACAAAAGAGGAACGATCGTATTAACACAGAAAAAAGATTCAAAAGATACTTTTATTTGTGAAGGAAGAGCGCTGTTCTCTGCTATCGCAGCCAGAATATTGGCAGAGAAAGATCTGTATACCAAATGGACGCCAATATTATTTGTAGCCGAAATTGAGAGGAGATCAAGAAGGTACTTTGAAAAAGCTGAAAAACTAAAGGATAGTTTCCTGCGTGCTGCAAATGAGTTAAACAGGGATAATTATCTTGATCTAATCTTTGATAGCTTAATAGAAGATTCTTTAAAAGCGCTTGAAGCAAAGGTTAGTTCTTCCAGGGTATCACTTAAGGAAGATGATGCAATGAAGGGCGTAGCAACGATAAATATTGAAACTGAAACGCCAATCATAGAGAAGACTGGTGAGTCAACCGCTGGGCTGGGGTTTAATGAAGGCTTAGACTATGTAATTTCAGTATTGCGTGAAAGACGGCAAGCCGGCTCTATGGAAGAAGACGTAACTAATACCGAACAGGACAAGGAGTTTGAAGAATACGATCAAAAGCTTCAAGAGTCAACAGAGGCTCAATTGCAGGAAGTAGATATTCTTTATGCAATATCGAGGCGTTTGAAATCAAGGAGAAGGGTTTTTATCAAGAATGAATCAATTAAAGATCCTGTCGTAAGAAGCTCTTATTTTTCACTGATAGCATTGCCGCACATGCCAAAGTTACACCGGTATTATATTGGGGATGACAAGGAAAGGCATTCTTGCGTTAGCGATGATGATTGGAATGAATTTGTTATTGAATCATGCAATTCATTGGGTTTGCTTACGTTTAAAACACCTTCTAAAGATATTTGGCCTGATTTAGGAGTAGATATATTAAAAAAAGATATTTTTGAAGTTTGCATTGTTTCAATTTTGTATTCTTTTGTTACAGTTTATCCAATATTAAAATACAGAAGCAATGCGTTAGGAGATGAAGGGTTTAATAGTTGTTTGCAGCTCAACCGCTTTACCAATCTTTTGGCAGCAATGCTACAAAATTATCTTAAAATTGAAGGATCAAGCCCAGATATTCTTAAAGACAAGTTGAATGAAATTCGCGAACATTTCCCATGCGGTTGGTTATTTGTGGAAAAAAGCCTAGTAGAAGTTTTTGATAATGTATTAGATGTTATTAATCATAATTTTAAGAACCCAAAAGTATGGGAATTCGGAGACCTAAGTTATATTGCTGGTAAAGGGTTTCTATTACGGGCTAAAGGAAAAAGCATCTTACTCTGGGAATAAGAGAAACGTTTTACGGTTTAGCATATACTTTGATAAAAAGAAGAAGACCGTTAAGTGTCCAAAGCGTGGTGAAGAGGTAAAGATTAGTTGGTATACAAAGATAGGAGGGGTCTTGTTATGGAGTTTAATTGTCCTTTATGCAAACAGCCAGTTACTGAAGAGCTATATGGTAAGATCACAGGTATTTGGAAAGAACAAAAAGTAGCCGAAAAGAAATTTAAGCAAAAAGAAAAAGAGCTTATTAAGCAACAAAAAGCGGATAAAAAACAATTATTAGATGAACGCAGAAAATTAAAAGCTGAGCAAAAAGTAGTAATTGAACAGAAGATCGCTGAAAAAACAAAGAAACATTCTTTAGAATTAGAGAAGATTCGGTCAGAAAAAGATAAAATTAAAGAGCAGGCAGATAAAAAGATATTGGCTGCTGTCAGGGCTGCCGAAATGAAAACTAGGAAAGAAATCAATAAGGATCTTAAGAGCAAAATAGATGAATCGGTTACGAAGCAAGTTGCAAAATCAACAGCCAAGGTTCAAAAAGATTTGCTACGGAAAGATCGAACAATTGATGCAACAAGAAAACAAATGTCGACCCTGCAAGAACAAAATTCAAAACAGCAGCAGCGCATAACTAATTTGGAAACCCAGCTTAAGAAAGAGACGACTCCGCAAATAGAGGGGTTGCTGTATGAGGATAATTTACTTGAAGCCTTGAAAAAAGAATTCCCGGAAGATAAATTTGAACATCCCGGTAAGGGTGGCGATATTATTCAATTTACAATCCATAATCAAAAACAATGCGGAATAATTGTTTATGAGTGCAAAAAAGTTGGCCAATGGCAAATAGCTCACGCTGAACAGGCAGCTCAAGCTAAATTACAAAGAAAAGCCGATTTTGCTATTTTAGTTACAAATGCGTCAAAGAAAGGCGGAGGAGGATTCTTTTTAGAAAAAGGAGTTGTTGTGGTTCATCCTGGAGGAGCTTTAGCAATCGCAAGTATCCTTAGAGAGCAAATCGTAAAGATTGCCCAGATGAAGTTAACTCAGGCTCAGAGAGAAGAAGCTATTGAAAAAACTTTTGAATATTTGCGCGGCCCTGAATTCAAAAACTCATTAGATATTGTTATAAGAAAAACAATAGAAATGTACGAGGAGTTAAAAAAGGAATGCCAGGATCATGTTAAGCTATGGAAGAAAAGGTACGATACATTAAAGATTGTCCATTCTAATTCGGTTCAGGTACAGACAAAAACGGTAGCTTTAATTTCTGGTAAATCTGAGACAATCCAGCAGGAAGTAGAATCGCATCAATTTCCTGCTTTGCCCGATTTGACTACTCTTTAAGGATTAAATGAAAGCAAACATAACAAACCAAACTCACGACAGACCTTCATTTTACAAGTACGTCTCAAGTGAAGTAGCAAAGAGTGTTCTTACAAATAAAACTTTGAAATGGAGTTCCCCTTTGCTGTTTGATGATCCATTTGACGTGACTCGCGTATTAGCCGCGGATATTAAAGCTTCTGAAATACAAGAATGTCTCATTGATAGTATAATAGACTTAATTAAGAATAATACAGAGGTGCGCTCGGAGTTTAATCCTAAAGTATGTCTTATGATAGAGACCTTAAGGAAATCCGGAAGAAATGATGTAAAAGAAGAAATTATTCGTTCGCTTTATGATTTGAAGAATGAGCCAATTATGGAGTCTTCTGCCTTAGGCGAATTAAGAAAAATGTGGGAAGATATGGTTTTAATTTCTCGTATTCTATGTCTCAGCGCTAGAAATAACATTGAACTGATGTGGGATCGTTATGCGGATAAATATAGGGGTGTTGTTCTTGAGTTTTCTTGTTTGAAGGAGCTTGATAGCCCGTGGCTTATATTTGAACCAGTTCAGTACAGGCCTTCTTTTTTGGATAAGGTTGGTTGGGGAAGAGTGCTAACTTTGAATCAAGATGCGGCTACAAAATACATTTTTCATGAAAGCTGTTATACTAAAACATCGGATTGGTCATATCAGGAGGAATGGAGGATAGTAAGTTTCAAGAGAACAGGAGAAAATGGAGAATATTCGTACTATAAGTTTAATCCAAAAGAATTATCCGCCATTTATCTCGGCCCAGAGATTGTTGCAGAAGACAGGGAATGTATACTGTCATTACTAAATAATGAGCTATCGCATGTGAAGGTGTACTCCGGGAGTATAACGGTCGGATGCCGTATTGAATTTAGAGAATTACCAAGTGTTCGCGTAGAGAGATCAGTTGGTTAATCTTACCCCTTAAAACTGTGCCACTTCCAATTGCGTGTACAGAGAGTTTTTCTGACATACCATATTTCTACGCCGCCTCTTAGGGATTACCTCTTATGATATACGATAAGAAAATTTAAAAAAGGATTTACAATGGGGAAGATGAGGTATAGAATAAATCCATCATTAAGAGGTGGTAAATGAGGTTTGAATAGCAAAATTTGAAGGCAATTCCTAAAAATAGGGGGGTTGTCTTTTTTAATTGACAGTTCTAATTTTTGAAATATAGAAACATTGCTAATTTATAATCATTTGATTTTTTTAAATCACCCTGAATTTAACGTGGGAGAGGCAATAATATGTTAAAGATTGATATGAAATTAATGAAAGATATATTGCAATCCAAGCCCCTTGTTGTTATTGATCGAGTAATTGAATTTTCTCTTGTGGTCCCAGAAGAGGAAATTAATCCAGTGTTAGAGTTATTTTGCGATGCGATTTCAAAGAAGCTTAATTTAAGTAGTGAAAGTGAATTTATTACAAAATCTAGTGAAACAATTTTTGAACAGAATTTAAGTCAAGAGAATAAACAATTTGTTGCTATATGTCTACTTAGGATGCTTTCGGCAAATGATAAGTTTTTGCAAAAAGACGTTAATTTTAGGGCGAATGTTTTTAAGCTTTTTGATAATGTTTTTTTAAATGAAGTCTACATAAAACTTGGTATTTTACCCTCAAGCCAAACTTACGAGAAGGAAAATAGGTTGAAAGACTTGGTCCCGGTTATTGAAAGCGAGCTGGATGCCTTATTGTCCTCTTTTAATAATATGGAGTCGTTACCAAATTTTAGTCAAAGGTTTATTTCTATAATTCGTTCTAAAAGAGCGAAAAGAATTATATGGCCATTTTGCCCAAAGGAATTATTAGATGTTAGATTGATTGGACTTTTCCGTCTTGCTAAAGAATACTTTGAGGCTAAAGGTGATAAGGCTGTTCAGGTTTTCGAGAAAGTTAAATCAAGTTTTACATCATTTATAAATATTGCTGATGAATTCGGAACTAAGTATAGCAAAAATTACCTTGGAGAATTGGCTAAGAAATTAAGATTATTAATTGTAGAGAGTTTTAACGAAAGCCCTTTAACGAAATCAACCAATGTCGTAATAAGACCCTCCATAAAGAAATATCCTTTTTGGGCTGTGGGCAAAATTATAAAGTTAAGTTTTATTGTAGAAAATTTGGGACCGGGTTATGCTTTTAATGTTAATTTAGGGACTAATTCAGAGATTCAGATAGATAAAGAAAAGATATATTTAGGGAATCTTGAACCTGGTTTAATGACTATTGAAATTCCAGCAACTATTAATCAAGTTTCGGATTCTGTTAATATTAAGATTAGGCTAAGTTGGAACAATTTCGATAAGACTGAACAAATCCAGGAGTTTGATTTTAAGTTAGATGGGCAACGGTCAAATATTAAATGGGATGAAATTGCAAAAGAAGATCCTTATAGTCTTGAACCAATAAGCACAGAGGGTGAGCTTGTTGGTAGAGATGAAATTATTCGTCAATTGAAGGCGCAAGCTCAAGCAGATAGCATTGGTTCATCATATGTTTATGGCCAAAAACGCGTTGGTAAAACTTCAATAGTGAAGACATTAAAGATGCAACTTAATAAGTTGCATTCTCAGGATTATATGGCCATTTATCTAGAAGCCGGTGATTATATCGATCCAGACTCTAGGAATACCATAAAAAATTTAGGGAGAAAAATATGCAAAGAAATAAAGGAATCAGATTTACGTTTTAAGAGTTTGGAAATTCCTTTTTTTGAAAGTGCGCTTTCTCCACTATCTGATTTTTTACAAGAGACATTGAGAATAGTCTCAAATTTAAGAATATTATTTATTCTAGATGAATTCGATGAGCTCCCAATCGAACTTTACAAACGAGGTTCTATTGGAGATGCATTTTTCCAAACAATTAGGGGTATAAGTAATAAGAAATCTTTTGGATTTGTCCTAGTTGGTGGAGAGAAAATGGAACATATTTTAAGTTGCCAAGGTGACGTTTTGAACAAATTTCAACCAATTAGAGTTGATTATTTTGACAGAGAGCAGCATTGGCATGACTTTGAAGAGCTTGTTAGAAGACCAGTTGCCGATTGGTTTGAAATTCCAGATAATGCCTTATTCGCTTTGTATGATCAAACCGCAGGGAATCCGTATTTCACTAAGTTAATATGCCGCTCTATTTTTAAAATCATGTTAGAAAGAAAGGATAGCTTTATAGCTGAATTAGAAGTAAAAGAAGCCATGGTTCAAGCTTTGCATGTTACTGGTAGTAATAGTTTTCAGCATTTTTGGGAGGATGATATTTTTGAAGTAGGGGATAAAGCAGAAGTAATTTCCATGAACAGAAGAAAAGTTTTGCTTGCGTTGACAGAAGTATTTAGGCAGCACCCAGTTGCGAAAAGAGAACAAGTTTTAGCACAAGCAAAGAACTATGGAGTTGAGTTAATTATTGAATCCGAGCTTAGAGAGCTTGAGCGTAGAAAAGTGCTTATTTCTGGAGCAGCAGGGTATAAATGTAAAGTGCATTTTTTTGAGGAATGGCTAAAAGAAAAAGGGGTCAATGAAATCATAACTACATTTACTGATTTAGACAGTATCTTGCTAAGAAAAAAACAAGAAGAGGAAGCATATGTTCGTTCAGATGAAGTTGTAAGATTGGTAAATAATTGGGGTACATATAAAGGAAGATTAATTACTGAAGATCGGGTGAGAGCATGGCTTGGTCAATTTGGAGATAATTCTAGTCAAAGACTAGCGTTTTGTATTTTACAAAATATTCGATTTTATAGTAATGATAAAATAAGGGCTAAATTGAAAGAAGCTCATGGAATCGTGGTTAGAGGACTAGTTCAGAAATACGAAGAAAAGCAGCGTAAGGTATCAAATATCGCAGTAAGCTATTTGGATGGCGTAGGAAAAAGTGGTGCTGAATTTGCACGACTTTATGCTGATGAGAACAGTATTTATTATAAGAACATAATTGAGCCTAATGAATTTGAACGTCTGGTAAAAAATAACAATGGGATTCAGGTTTTGGTTTTTGTCGATGATTTTATGGGTACAGGAAACTCTGCAAAAGAAAATTTTAATAAATTATTTGATAAATATAGTGTATTTTTAAAAAGTATTGAATTACAAATGTTCTATGTTGCCATTGCTGGTTTTCAAGTAGCAAAAGTTAATCTCGAAAATGAACTTAGTAAATTAAATTTTTCTGTGAAAGTACATGTGTGCGATCCATTAGATGATTCTGCGAAGTGTTTTATTGATAAATCACAGATTTTCCCGAATCAGTTAGAGAGGGAAAAGGCGAAGGAGCTTTGCTCCCGGCTAGGAACGAAATTGCTAAAAGAAGCCCCATTAGGTTATGGAGATTGTCAAGCTACCGTAGTGTTTGAGGAATCGTGTCCGAACAATTGCCTTCCAATTTTATGGGAAGAGGGTAGTGACTGGGATCCTCTTTTTAAGCGCCTATAAAATCTGTATAAAATATTCTCCAGTAGACTTTAACATCTAATCGTAGCCTTTTCTATATTTCCAAGCTCTATACAGAGAGTCTTTCTGCCGCGCCGTATTTCTGGGCGTCTTTAGCGGGGTACCTCGTTTTAATTAAGATCTGATATGATAAATTATCATGAAAACTAATCCAAATTTTCATCCCCTAGTAGAAAGAACAAGAAAGAGCATTAGTAAATATCCTTTAGACAAAGGTTGTCTTATTGGTAGGCGCGAAGGACTTGATATCCGCGTAGGTCCCGATAGTGTAGATAGAGCATTAAAGATTATGGATACCTTGATTCAAGCCTTAGAAGCAAAAGGAGGACAGGTTTCTATAATTAAGAAAGACTATTATAAGAATCCCACTTGTGTTAATCTTTCTGGCGTAACCCTTGAATTCGACATTTATGAGAAAATAAATATTCTAAAGAATGGGCAGGATAAATTTGGTTATAACCAATTAGATTATATCCCTAACGGTAAGCTGGTTTTAAGGATTAAAAATACCTATGCTAATCGCAGCGAATGGAAAGACGGTGACCGTAAGAAGCTAGAAGATCAAATAGATAGTTTTATCGAAGGTTTGTATGCAGCAGTAGCGAAAGAGAAAGAGCTACAGAAGGAACGCGATAAATGGAAAGAAGAACAGAAGAAGAGAGATGAATTAGAAAGATTAAAAGAGTTGGAGCAGGAGCGCGTTGCTTACCTTGAAAAAGAAGCTATGCGCTGGCAGAATAGCCAGATAATCCGCTCCTATGTGGAAGCCGCTACAAAGGCATATACTCAAAAGAACGGCAAGATCGAACCCGGTAGTGCATTTGATAAGTGGAAAGATTGGGCCAAACAGCAGGCTGATCGTTTAGACCCCTTGCTAAATAGGCCGTTATTAGCCAAGAATGAAACAGTAATAAGCGAGAATAAGTGAATGTCCGCCCATATACGGGTGGACAGGCCTTATCTATCTCTAGTATAACGAATTACGCCAATTTATCTCTGATAAAAGCGGACAAAACGGACAAATTATCGTATTAACCATTATCTCTGAAGCCCGTAATTTCCTTGCAATTGGCAAAAATCATACCTATAATAAGGACTGCATGGTAAGAGATACTGTTATTAGTAACACCCATGCGGGGAGCCAAATATAACTCGAACTTTGCGATTTTCGCAAGGTTCGAAAAGGCCTTCTATAAGACTGCCTGCCGGTAAGCAGGCAAATGACTTGCAGAGGGTTTTTTGTTGAGGTATAATTAGTTTATGAAAATAATAACAGAAACATTATTATCAGATGAACTTAAGCAGATGGCTGAGGCTACCTTTGGTAATTTGGTAAAGGCTGTAGTTGATATCGATAGAGAAATTATTGCAGTTGATGCGGAGCTTCACTCTGATTTAGAAGCGTTGCTTTTAAAAGACGGCTCAAAACAAAAGAATCTCTGGGGTATTAATTTCTATCCAGAAATTAAGGGGGATGATTTTGTTGAATTTGACTCCATGATTAATATGCGCCCGTCTCAAGGGAATAGAAGCCGCGGTGTTGAGAATGAAGATATGCGCAAGAAGATTATTGCAATAGCTACAAAAAGGATTAAGCGATGAACTATCAACATAAAGATTTAGCTGCTGGCCGTTGGAGTCAGCTATCCTTGATAGAGCAAATGGCAAATATTGGTAGCGAGGTTGAGCGAGCGCTTAACTGGCGAATAAAGAATAATGTTGATTATACTCAAAAGGCATTTGAACGAGCCCTTGAGTTAATCGATTTAACATTAGAAAATGAAAAAAATTATGCACATCTGCAGGAAATTACCCGATTGAGAGAAGCAATTGTTGATTATTTCTTTGGGGTAAACCAGTTTATTTCTTCAGAAGGCTCTTGGCGGAGTTACTTCTTGCCATTTACCTACGCGTCTCGCAGAAATCATTAATTTTTAAGATTAATCTCACCTATAAATTTATCTCTAAAGCTCGGAGTTTTCGTGTATTTGGTCATTAATCATACCTATAGTAAGGAAGTTATATAAGAGATATAGTTATTACTTACACCAACACGGGGAGTAAAAATAAAAAGGTATTTATAAATTATTTTCTTGAAAATCTTGCTATTTATGCTATAAAATAATTTATGTTTAAGTATAAATTTGTTGCTTTTGTCGCTTTAGTTTGTTTGGTATTATCTTTTACCACCACCCTTGCCTTTGCCGATAGCCCCAACAGCTCTCCCGTAAAAGTACAAATCTCAGCCTACGGCTCCAACGAAAGGAGCCAAAGAGGGCTTTTTACCACAGACTTTATCGTTCCTCTATATTATCCTGAAAACAAAAACACACTCTTTTTCTTTAACCCTAAATATACCTACACGACCCCGGATGCCGATGAGATCAACCAAGGCATAGGCCTGCGCCACATCTTCGATGATTCGTTTATCTTAGGGATAAACATCTTCTTCGACCGCCGCCTCGCTCATTCAGGCAAGTGGTATTCCCAGGCAGGCCTAGGTTTAGAATACCTCTCGCACCCCCTGGATGTACGCCTGAACTGGTACAAGCCTTTAACCAGGCCTAAAGTAGTAGATACAACCTACGGCTTCGGTTCCACAAGTTTAATCCAGTATGACAGTAAAGAAGAACCTCTCCAGGGCCTTGATTTTGAAGTTGGTGTCCCTGTCTTTGACCAATACACTAAGACACGCCTTTATCTCGGCGGCTTTTTTTACCAGTCCCGCTTGAGCAAAGACGTAAACGGATTCCGCACCAGGACCGAGACCAGCCTTGCTAAATGGCTTAGCCTGGACGCAACTTTTGAGTCTAAGTCTGACGGCCAGACTAAACTCTACGGCGGGGCGAGGGTCATTCTTCCCTTTGAATGGACCAAGCTCTTTAGAAAGAAGAGTAAGCAGGAATCTTCATCCCCGGCAGTTCCCAATACCTATATTGAAGACCGTATTTTTGACAGGGTAGTACGGGATATTGATATCCAGAGTAAGAGCTCTACTGCAGAGTCAAAAGAGAATGACTTAGTCTACGTGGATAACTCCAATACCTCAGGCACTGAAGACGGCTCCCTCCAGCACCCGTATAACACAATACAGGAGGGCGTTAACAATGCCTTTGGCGACAAGTGGGTCTATGTTAAAGAAGGCTTAAGCCAAGAGTCTACCCCTACATATTATGCCGCGGTTGACCTTACGAGCCATGATGATGTTGTATTATGGGGCAGCGGCTACGATGGGGGTTTTAAGGGTATAACTGCTCCGGGATATCCGGTTATTGATGGAGGGGGCTCGGATGATGATATCATTACCCTCGGGGATAAGAACACCATCATGGGGCTACAGATCCAGAATACCGGAGGAAGTTGCATTATCGCAACAGACAGGACCCAGGCAGATATCACAAATAACATAATTAAGAAATTCGGTTATAATGGAGTATCTCTGGCCAACAACGGTGCAGTAGCGGCTAATTATAACATTAACGACAACATTTTCACTAATGACATTGATTCATACGATGATATATGTATAGAAAATTACGGAAGCGGTTTAACAACGGCAAATATACTCAGGAACAATTTTGAAAACAATCTTGTATACCACTTAGGTATGGAAGTTTATGCCTACTCTACGGGCCCGGTTAACTGCGTGATCAGGGATAATTCTTTTATTTTTAGCGGGGATAATTCCATGGGGATTTACGGTTGCGCTTTTGATACCAGCCAAATGGATTTTATAATTACCGGAAACTCTTTCATCTTTAGTGGGGATTACATGACGGGGATCTACTATGACGCTTATGAGAATAGCCAGGCAAATTATACAATTACCGGAAACTCCTATTTGTCTACCGCCACGTATAGTCCGTTTACGTTCGGCGGTCCAAATAATGACGCTACGCTTACCGCGGTAATCAGCGGTAATTCTTTAACAAGTGATATGGGTATAGATGTAGGCAGCTGGGATAATGCCAATGCCACCTACACTATCTTCGATAATACAATAACCGGATACAACGCTGATACCAGTTGGCTGGGCATAGAAATTCAATCATATCAGACTTCCAGCCTGTCGGCAGACGTATACGGCAATACCATCACAGGATTCCTCCATCCTCATACACAGTCTGGAGATCTTGATTGCGGGGCTGTGCAGATTGTAGCAGGTGATAGCGTCTCTTCCAGCGTCAAACTTTACCAAAATACCATAAATAATAATTATTTGGGAGTGCATGTCCACAACCTCACAACATCCGGGGTATACAACGTAGACTTAGGCGGGGGCACTCTTGGTTCTATGGGTTACAATTCTATCTATGGCAATACCCTGGATGTCAATAACGAATCCTCCGGCCTGTCTGTCAGCGCCCAGCACAACTGGTGGGGACAGGCCCCGCCTGATGCTGCTAAGTTCAGCGGCACAGTTGACTATACTAATTACCTTTATTCAAACCCTAATTAGCCCTTTGAACGCCTGCCATTTTTTATCTAGCTAGTGTATAAGTGAGATTATACGTTTAAAAGCCCTTGCAAATAAACTACTTGTGAGGGCTTTTTGTTTGGAGTAAAATAGAAAAGATGGGAGGGCAGGATGGAGAAGAAAAGGCCGGTTGGTATAATAATATTAGGTAGCTTTTGGTTACTGATAGGAGTATATTACGGGATAGTAAATATTATAGGAAAAAGATTGCATCATTTTGATTTAGTCGTTCTTCCTATTTTATATCTTGGTATTGGAGCAGGGATCCTTATGCTAAAGAAATGGGCGCGATGGATCACTCTGTTTGCTATGGTTCTGCTTATGTTGAGCGGAGTATTGCTATTTAATAGATGGTTAGAGGTAATAAGAAGCCTGCCAAATTCAGGATATCGTATAATAGCGATCCTCCTTTTTCTAGCTCGGTTCGCTTTAGCAGGAGGAGTAATCTTTTATCTCACGCGCGTTAAAGTAAAACAGCAGTTTAAGTAATTATAACCGGCTCTTTATGCGGAAGAGGCTTTTAAAAAAGCCCTGTCATTGTAAACGAAAGGAGGAAGATATGTTTAAGAAAGCAGCGGTTTTCGTCTTCTCGGGATTTTTACTCTTAAATATGTATGGCTGTTTTGCTTTATTCGCGGGGGCAGCAAGCGGGGCTGGAACAGCAGTTTGGCTTTCCGGGAAATCGACGCAGCAATTCAACGCTTCTTATGAAAGGACAGTAAAAGCGACTAAATCAGCTTTAAAGTCTTTAAATTTAGAAATAGCAAAGGAAACGAAAGAGGCAGATGTCACAACGTTCAGGAGTCACTATACCGATGGTAAGGAGATTTGGATTGATGTCAGAAAAACTACTGATACTTCTACAAAGGTAGAAGTCCGCGTAGGCGGGGTGAGCGCAGATAAAGAAGCAAGTGCTGGAATTCTAGATAGAATAAAGCGTTATTTATAAGTTATTTTCCGCTGAGGAAGCGTCTGAGTGCCTAAATTGAATAGTTTCTTTAGCAGTTTCCGCATGAAGGTGGCGCTGGTGATGGTAGTTTCTTTGCTGTTTGCCGCGACACTGGGAAATTACTTCATTTATAAATTTGCCTTTGATTCCAATTTCAGCCAGTTAAGAGACAAGCTTAAGGTGGTCTCTCAGACCGCGGCTTTGGCAATTGATCCTGAACAGCTTGCCAGTGTGCCTTTGAGCCGCGAGGGCATAAATAGCCCAGCGTATCGGGCGGTCGTGGAAAAACTGGCCGCGATAAAACAGGCCAATACCGGCATCAAGTTCATTTATACGATGGCAAAAACAGGCAAAGAAGGGTTGTTGCAGTTCATCGTTGATCCTGATGCCATTACTCCACGGACAAAGACCTTTGGCGCGACTTCGTATCCCGGGGATAAATATGACGCGCGGCAATTTCCCGAGATGCTTAATGCTTTTAATGAGGCAGTCTCGGATAAAAAGATCGAGTCAGACCAGTGGGGCAAGGCGCTTTCAGCTTACGCTCCTGTCCGGGATAAGGAAGGCAGGGTTATAGCTATACTGGGAGTAGATATGGCTGCCGATGATGTGTATCTGGTGGAAAAGGCGGTATGGCAGCGCGGGATATTGGTTTTAGTTTTTGGCCTTATTTTCTCTTTGGCCCTGGGCATACTTGTTTCTCGGCGAGTTACTGATCCCATCGCTGAATTGGCTAAAGGCACCCGCCATATTGCTGCCGGAGACCTGAATTATCAGGTAAATATAAAAGGCAAAGATGAGATCGCCGAGTTGGCAAATGCTTTTAATAGCATGGCTGTTAATATTGCCGAAGCGCGCCGCAAAATGCACGATTATTTTTATCGCGCGATGCAATCTTTGGTGCGGCTCCTGGAATCAAAAGACCAATATACAAGGGGGCATTCTGACAGGGTTGCCAATTTCTCGGAGAAGATCGCCCGGGCAATGGGCTTTGCTTTGGAAAAGGCAGAGTTGTTGAAAAGAGCGGCGCAACTTCATGATATCGGTAAGCTCGGCATAGATGAAAGGATACTGAACAAGCCTTCTTCATTGACTAAAGAGGAATTAGAGCTAATTCATCAACACCCCAGGACAGGGGAAGAGATCTTGCGGCCGATAGCCTTTGATGAGGAATTAATAGCTATGGTCAGGTCGCATCATGAGCGCTATGACGGCAGCGGTTATCCAAATAAGATCAAAGGTAAGGACCTGGAATTGATATGCCAGATCATCCCGGTTGCCGATGCCTACGACGCGATGACCTCCAGCCGTTCATACCGTCCGGCAATGAGTAAGGAAAAGGCAATAGCCTTGCTTAAGAAAGATTCCGGCACGCAGTTTAATCCTAAAGTTGTAGATGCCTTATTGAGGGTTATATAATGGAGCAGGGAGAGTGGTCAGTTTAAATGGGAGGTAGTTATGTTTTTGGCACTTATCATAATAACCGCGGTAATAGTTATATGGTTTGTTATAGGGTATAATCGGGGAGTAGCGGAGAGAAACCGTATAAACCATATATCAAAAGAAAGGCAGCAGGGAGAAAATGCCAGGTTAGAAGAAAAAAGAAGGATCAAAGCAGAAGAAAGGGCATCTGAGGATCAGGAAGAAAGAAAGCTGCGTATAGAATTGGAAGCTAATGTAAATAAGGTTAGGGAAGGAAGAGACCTTAGAGAAAAGGAACTGAGGCAGAAGATAGAGGACAGAAAGAAGCGTGAAGCGGAAGATAAAAAGATTGTATAGAACAGATGAAAGAGGTGGGAATATGAAAAAGATATTTCTCGTATTAATCGCAGCCGCGTTTGCCGGTTCTGTGTGTTTTGCGCAGGAGCCGTCGAAAAAAGCTGATGAAAAGGCCCAGGAACCCAATACTTTCAAAGGAACGATTGAATCCATCGCGAAGGTTGCCCATACAAGATCAATAAGGCCATATTGTAAGATCGTAGTCGCTAACGATAAAGGGCGCAGCGCTACTTTTTACATAACTAAAAATACCGCTATTAGCGATGTTGATAATAAGCAGTTGCCCGGTAACCTGCTTAGTTTAGAGACAGGCAGAAAAGTAAAAGTAAAATATTCAAACACAGCGATTGGCGAAACCATAACAGACGGCCACTCGGTATCAAATAACCAAAATGTAGCCAGTTCGGTCAGCTACCTTGAATAAAAAAATAGACTACCAAAAAGAATTAAACCCCGCCCAGTTTGAGGCCGCGCGATCAACCGAAGGCCAGTATCTGGTTATTGCCGGGGCAGGCAGCGGCAAGACCCGCACGCTGGTATACCGCGTAGCTTACCTGGTTGAAAAAGGGGTCAGGCCCGACGAGATACTGCTGCTTACTTTTACCCGCAAAGCGGCGGAAGAAATGCTCAGGCGCGCCTCATTGCTTTTGGATGAACGCTGCCAGAAAGTCTCCGGAGGCACGTTCCATTCTTTTGCCAACGCTACTTTAAGGAAATACGCCAGGCTTATCGGGATAGCCAATAATTTCACCATTATGGACCGTTCCGATTCCGAGGACGCGGTAAACCTGGTGCGCGCGCAGATGGGGTTTAATAAGATGGATAAGCGTTTTCCCAGGAAGCGGGCGATCGCGGAAATAATTTCCATCAGCGTCAATAAATCCGAGGCGATTGAAGACGTGGTTTACGACGAATACCCGCAATTTATGGAGTGGACGGATGAAATTGAGAAAATAAATAAGGGCTATAAAGAGTATAAATATTCCAAGTCGCTATTGGATTACGATGACCTGCTGGTTTATTTAAAAGATCTGCTGGTAAAGCATGACGACGTGCGCCTTGCCCTGGCGAATAAATATAAGTATATTATGGTTGATGAATACCAGGATACCAATAAGCTGCAGGCTTATATTGTCAGCCTCTTAGCCTGTGAGCATAAGAATATCATGGTTGTAGGGGATGATTCGCAGAGTATTTATTCTTTCCGCGGCGCCAATTTCAAAAATATCATGGATTTCCCCGCTATTTTTAAGGGCGCTAAAGTTATTACCTTAGAGGAGAATTACCGCTCCACGCAGCCCATTCTGGATATGACCAATGAGGTGATACGTTTCGCGAAAGAAAAATTCAAAAAGAGCCTGTTTACGCAAAGGCGGGGAGGAAAGCCCCCTGTTTTTATCGATGCTAAGGATGAAAATGGCCAATCCAGGTTTATCGCGGATAAGATACTGGAATTAAGGGAAGAGGGCGTAGAGCTGGGGGATATCGCGGTGCTTTTTCGTTCCGGGTGGCATTCAAACGACCTGGAAGTAGAATTGGCAAACCGCAATATTCCTTTTGTCAAATACGGCGGCCAGAAATTCGTCGAGGCGGCGCACATCAAGGATGTGATAGCGTATCTGCGCCTGGCCTCTAACCGCCTTGACCAGGTAAGTTATTACCGGGTGCTTTTGCTGTTAAAGGGCGTAGGCCCTAAGACCGCCGAGCGCGTAATCGGGGAATTAATGGCGCATAAATCCGGTTTTAACATTGGCCCTAAGTTTATTGATAAGATAGAGGGTTTAAAAGAACTGTTGGAGTTATTAAAGGAAACAGACGCGGAGAAACAAAGCCCCGCGGATATAATCCATGTTTTCCTGAAATATTACCAGCCGCTGCTTAAGGAAAAATATGATGATTTTAACAAGCGCCTTAATGACCTGGATTCGCTGGAGCGTATAGCCACAAGGTATAAAACATTGGAACAATTTCTTACAGATATGGCGCTTGAACCTCCCGAGAAAAACATTATTGAAAGCGGCAGGAGGGACAAGGATGATTCCACTCTGACTTTATCTACTATTCATTCCGCCAAAGGCCTTGAGTGGCATACGGTATTTGTTATTTATGTGGCAGAAGGGCATTTGCCGTCATATCTGTCTCTGGAAGACAGCGAAGCGATTGAAGAGGAGCGCAGGCTTTTTTATGTCGCTGTAACGCGCGCGAAAGAGAACTTGTTTCTGCTAAAGCCCCGCGTTGACAGGTCACCCAGGAGTTATTTTGATGCCAGCGGGTCGGTATTTACTTCGGTATCGCGGTTCCTGGAAGAAGGGGATATCTTAGGCAGGTTTATGGACAGCGAAAGCGCGGATTCAGGCAGCCTGGATGATATTTTAGGGGAAGATATAACAGGCTCAAGGCGGGCGCCCAACAAAGAATTGCTTGAGACAATGAAGAAGTATTACCGCGATGTCTAAATCAAAGGGAAAAATCAAGGGGACGGTTCTCTTCGAGAACCGTCCCCTAGTTTTTGAGCAGTTCTCCTAGTTTTCCCTTGACAATGCCCTTTTTGGTGGTATAGTTAGTATTGACAATTTGGCAGAGCGTGACTGGTGGTCAACATGGGAAACCATGAGGAAGCGCTTCTAACAGATAGCTAAAACCGTACACCTGGGTTTTTTAAACCAGGTGTTTTTATTTTATAAGCACCCCGGCTTATTGGATTGCCGGGTGCGCCCTTTCTGGGCAGGGGGTGGTAGCATGTTTACAAGAGGAAGATGGGACAAGACGATAGACGTAAGGGACTTTATCAACAGGAATTATACTCCTTATGACGGTGACGGGGCATTTTTAAGCGGGCCTACTCTAAGGACAAAGGCTCTTTGGGAAAAATGCCTGAAACTTTTTGAGCAGGAGAGAAAAAAGGGCGGCGTATACGATATAGATACGCAAACCGTATCTACCATAACCAGCCATAAGGCCGGTTATATAGATAAAAAGCTGGAGATCATTAAAGGGCTTCAGACAGACCAGCCGTTAAAAAGGGCTATTAAGCCTTTAGGCGGTATCCGGCTGGTGGAAGAGGCCTGCCAGGATTATGGCTATAAACTCAGCCCGCGTGTAAAAGAAATTTACACTAAATACCGCACGACCCACAATGACGCGGTGTTTGACGCCTATACCGCGGATATATTAAAAGCCAGGCATACCGGGTTAATCACCGGTTTGCCGGATAATTATTCCCGCGGCAGAATAATAGGCGATTTTAGAAGAGTAGCGCTTTATGGCGTAAAAAAGCTTATCGCCGCCAAGAATAACGATAAAAAGACGCTTGAAGATCATTCTACCCCGGAAGCTATAAGATTAAGAGGGGAATTGGCAGAGCAGATCAAGGCGCTTGAAGATATTATAGCGTTAGGCAATATGTACGGGTTTGACCTTTCCCGACCGGCGGAAAACGCCAGGGAAGCGGTGCAGTGGACGTATCTTGCTTATTTATCATCCATAAAAGAGCAGGACGGTGCTGCCATGAGCTTAGGCAGTGTGAGCAATTTCTTTGATATATACATAGAAAATGACTTAAAGCGCGGGCTTATTACAGAAGAGCAGGCCCAGGAATTGATAGATGATTTCGTAATAAAACTACGGTTAGTAAGGCACCTGCGCACAAAATCATATTCGGAAATATTCGCCGGGGACCCGGTATGGATCACGGAGAGTATCGGCGGCGTAGGGATAGACGGAAGGCACAAGATCACAAAAAGCTCTTACAGGTTTTTACAGACACTCTTTAATTTGGGGGCAGCGCCTGAACCGAACCTTACTGTGCTTTGGTCGTTTCGCCTGCCTGAGTCTTTCAAGGAATTTTGCAGCCAGGTATCCATAAAGACCAGCTCCATACAATATGAAAATGACGACATAATGCGCCTTATCGGCGGAGATGATTACAGTATATCCTGCTGCGTGTCTTTGCTTAAAAATGGCAGTGAAATGCAGTATTTCGGGGCGCGCTGCAATCTGCCTAAGGTGCTGCTGTACGCTTTAAATGAAGGCAGGGATGAAATAACCGGTGAAAAAGTCGTCCCCGATATCACGCCTATCCAGTCTAATCCTTTAAACCATAGTGAAGTAAAAGAAAAATTCCAGCAGGTCTTAAAGTGGACAGTCCGCACTTATGTGGAGGCCCTTAATATTATCCATTCCAGCCACGATACATACTATTATGAAAGGGCGCAGATGGCGTTATTGGATACCGCGCTCACCCGCTATATGGCTTTTGGTATTGCCGGGCTTTCAGTGGCCGCTGATTCTTTAAGCGCCATACGCTACGCTAAGGTAAGGGCTGTCAGGAACAAAAAGAACCTGACTACTTCCTTTAAGGTTGAAGGGGATTTTCCGAAATTCGGCAATGACGATGACCGCGTTGACGGCAGGGCGGTTGACCTGGTGAGTTCTTTTCTGGCGGAACTAAAGAAACATAAGCTTTACCGCGATTCAGTGCCGGCAGTATCCATACTTACCATAACTTCAAATGTGATGTACGGAAAGAAAACAGGCGCTACTCCTGATGGAAGGGCTAAGGGTGTGCCTTTTGCCCCGGGCGCTAATCCCATGCACGGAAGGGATGAGAACGGGATCATCGCTTCGCTTAATTCCGTAGCCGCTATTCCCTATACTGAATGCCGCGACGGGATATCCAATACTTTTTCCGCGATCCCTCAGGCGTTGGGCAGCAACCAGGAAAGCAGGATCGCGAATTTAAAAGGCCTGCTGGATGGTTATTTCCTGAAGGGCGCACAGCATTTAAACGTTAATGTCATAGACAAAAATACCTTAAGAGACGCCATCAGGCATCCGCATAAGTATCCGCAGCTTACTATCAGGGTATCCGGTTACGCGGTGCATTTTAATAAATTATCCGCTGAACAGCAAAAGGAAGTTTTAGCAAGGACGTTCCATGAAAGTATGTAAAGCAGGAAAGACCGCGGGTAATGTCCATTCTGTTGAAACCTTTGGCGCTAATGAAGGGCCGGGGATCAGGTTTATAGTTTTCCTGCAAGGCTGCCTAAGCCGCTGTGTCTATTGCCAGAATCCCGATACCTGGAAAGAAGGCGCGGGAAAAACGATGTGGGCAGAAGAAATAATAAAAAGGCTGGATAAATGCCTGCCTTATATTAAATCTTCCCATGGAGGCATAACTGTTTCAGGGGGAGAGCCGCTTTTGCAGATGGATTTCTTGCGCGAGCTGTTTCGGCTTTGTAAAGATAGGAAAGTGCATACTGCCATAGATACCAGCGCGTTTTACCGCGAAAGCGATGAATCAAAACTAGCCGCGCTCCTGGATTTAACTGATTTGTTCATTGTGGATATAAAGGCAGCCGGCAAAGAGCTGCATAAGCGCATGACCTCAAAAAACCTGGAGCAGGTAACCGGGTTCATTAAGCTGCTTGAGGATAATAAGAAACCATACTGGATACGCTATGTTTTGGTTCCCGGCTTAAACGATTCCCAGCAGGATTTAAATGAATTGAGCAGTTTAGTACGTACTTTTCGCTATTGCCGTAAACTCGAATTCCTGCCTTATCATACCCTGGGAAAACATAAATGGAAGAACCTTGGCTTAAAGTATCCTTTAGAAGGTAAAAAAGCGGCTACGGTTGGAGATATAAAGAAGGCGCAACAGGGACTGGGTCCGATAAAACGCGGGGACGGTTCTCAAAGAGAACCGTCCCCTTTATTCTAAAAGGAAGTAGAAGATGGCAAATGCCCTTACCTAATATATGTGGCATATATAATAGCTATATAAAATTATCCAAAGATATTGCCGCGGCTGCGGCGGGTATGTTGGGTACTATCAGCGTAAATAAACGGGAAACTAACAAAGGTAATTGACCTTGAGCTTCAGGAATGATAATTTTATAGAGCGCTCGGTATTTAGCGCCGTTTCTTTCTTAAAGGAGTCCGTTTTCTCGGATGAAATAGCTTCGCGAAAAGGATTCCTGCAGTTTATAGACCCCCGCGTTAAAGCAGTATCTTTTGCGTTGTTCCTGATATCCGCGCTTATTATAAAAAGTATCCCGCTTTTGGCATTTATGTATTTAACATGCCTTTTATTGGCCTGTTCCTCTGGAATACAATTAGGGTTTTTCTTAAGAAGGACTTGGTTGTTTATACCGCTGTTTTCTCTTTTTATAGCCATACCCGCGTTATTCAGTATCATCAGCCCGGGAGAGCCGTTATTTATTCTCCGGCTGGCGGGGATAAGATTGATCATTAGCAGGCAGGGGTTGTCCGCGGCAGTATTATTCCTGCTGCGCGTCGTAACCAGCGTATCCCTTGCCATTCTTTTAAGCTTGGTTACCCGGCATAACGAATTGCTGTCGGTTTTGCGAACCTTTAAGATACCCCAGGTTTTTGTTATGACGCTGGGTATGTGTTACAGGTATATCTATCTTTTTGCCGGTATATTAGAAAATACTTATTTTGCTATTAAGAGCCGCGCGGGCGGCATAAGGGCAGACTATAAGCAAGGCCGGGGGATAGCGGCCTGGAATATGGCCAGCCTCTGGCAGAGGTCAAGGCATTTAAATGAAGAGGTGTATAAGGCCATGCTCTCCAGGGGTTATACGGGAGAGCCGCGTTTATTAGATGAATTTAGAATTAACAGCGGGGATTGGCTTTGGTTATTTTTCGCGGCGCTAATTTCTGTTTTGGTTATCTATTTGGATAAGATATGGGCGATTTGATATATGAATTAAAGGGTGTCTATTTTTCGTATCTGGCTAAGTTCCCCGCCTTATGCGGCATAGATATGAATATAAAGCGGGGCGAGAAGCTGGCGGTGATAGGCGCTAACGGCTCCGGGAAATCCACGCTTTTACAAATCCTCGACGGGATCATCTTTCCCGATAAGGGCAGCCTGAAGGCTTTTGGCAGGGAGTTAAAAGAAAGCGCGTTTGACGATGAAAGTTTCTCTAAGTATTTCCGGAGCAAAGTAGGATTAGCTTTTCAGAATTCCGATGCCCAGTTGTTCTGCCCTACGGTAAAAGAAGATATTATTTTCGGGCCGTTACAGCTGGGGGTTGCAAAAGAAGAGATCAAAAAGCGCCTGGATAAGCTGGTTGCTATCTTGGGGCTAGGAGGCCTCTTAGACAGGCCGCCGTATCAATTAAGCGTAGGAGAAAAGCGCAAGGTTTCTATAGCTTCTACTTTGGCTGTTGAGCCGGATGTCATAATATTAGATGAGCCTACCGCCGGGCTTGATCCTTTGACCTCAAGGCATATCTTAGATATCGTTATTCAGGCCAACCTCGACGGTAAAACGGTTATCACCGCTACTCATGACCTGCATATCGTAGAAGAAATATCCGACACAGTCTATGTGTTAAGCCGTGATAAAAAAATAGCCAGGGCCTGTCCGCCGCATGAATTACTGGAGGACAGCCGGTTTTTAGAAGAGCATAATCTTGTCCATATCCATAGCCATAGGCATAAAGACCAGGTGCATACCCATCCGCATGAGCATTTGGGGCATCATTTTATTTAAGTTAGGGACAGCAGTTTGATTTTTGTGTCCCGCCTCGTAAGATATGCTAAAATTTTTCTCGTTCCTTTTCTAGGAACTCGGATAATTTTAGCATACTCGGCGGGATGGTTTTCCGATAAGCAATAGAGAGAAAACCTATGAAAAAGAAAATTATCCTTGCTATTATTATCCTGATTACGCTTATCGGCGCCGGTATTGTTTATTTGAATAATACCGTCCTGCCCACTAAAATAAAGAATTTGATCGTTAGCAGCCTCCAGGAGAAGACCGGGAAAAAAGTCAGTATCGGGTCATTGCGGTTAAATATATTTAAGGGCCTGGTGTTAAAGGATCTGGCTGTTTATGATGATAAGGGGCCTATTATGAAACTGAAAGAAGGCTCATGCACGTTCCTTATCTGGCCGTTTTTTAAGAAAATGGTCATTATCCCCGGAGTAAAGCTGAAATTCCCGGAAATATTCTTAGAGCGGAAGCAGGATGGGACGTTTAGCCTTCAGGATCTATTCTCCGCCGCATCATCTTCAGCTCAAGCCGCGGGATTCAAGGTGTTGGTTTATAAAATAGTTATAACCGGCTCTGAAGCCCATTTTAAGGATAATTATTTCGCTCCGCCATTTACCACGGATATCAAGAATTTGGATATTACTCTGCATTTATCCCTGCCTGCAAGCGTAAAATTTAACCTCAAAGCGGAAGTCCCGTCAAGCCGGCCCATGAAAATAAACGTGGCAGGCGAATTTAAGATCCCCGAGGGGAAATTGGCCGCCAAGGCCTCTATCCAGGACCTTTCTCCGAAAGATTTTTCTGTTTACTATCAGCATCTGGGTATCAATGTTGGAGAAGGTTTAATAAACGCTTTGATAAACCTGGAGTTTAAAGAGGGGATAATTTCTGCCGGGCTGACAGCACAGAATAATAATTTAGAGATATCTAAAGAAAAGGCCGCGGCCAGGTTGAGTTCGGTTATAAACGCCAGCTTCCAATATAACCTGAAAAGTAAACAGATCGAAACCCGCGGTAAGATAACGATCATTGACTCTGAAGCTACAGGGGTAGGGGACCTTGGCCGGATAAGCGGCATCAACGGAGAAATAACATTTGATAATTCCGGGATTTTCGCTGATAAACTTAGCGCTAATATCTGGGGAGTGCCGGTAAATGCCAGGATAAGCTTAGCAGGTTTTACTAATTCTTTACTCAGCGTTAATATTACTTCCAGTTTTAGCCTGGCTGCTCTTCAGGGCATATTAAAGGATAAATTCAGGTTTAGTCTTCCTGGTGATGTCTACGGAAAAAGTAATTTATCTTTGACAATACAGGCCAAGATACCGTCTGTAGACCATTTGGATATAAGTGGCTACCTGGATATCTTAAGCGGCGCACTAAGGTTTGGCAAAGCAGGCCCTGTCGTTAGTGATATAAATGGCAGGATAGAATTCAAGCAGGCTCAGCTTAAATGCCCTGAATTAAACTTTAAATACCTGGGAATACCTTATAAAGCATCGGGGACGGTGACTAATTTTCAATATCCGCGAATACAATTTACGGCATATTCAAAAGACTTCTCTTTGGAATCAAGCCTGGTGGTCGGCCATAAGTTAATTGATTTATTAAAATGCAAGGGCCGGTATCTTAATTCGGAATTTACGTTTGCAGGGTCTATCAACACCGAATCCCCGCCTGAATTAAATACGGATATAAAAGGAGAGTTAAATATAAATCTGGAGGATGTTAAAGAGTTCTACCCAAAATTAAAGACCCTTCTGAAGCAGGCTGACCCGAAAGGCTTGATACAGGCGCAGTTTGGCGTAAGCGGTAATGTAAACAATATTAAAACTTGCGCGGTTACTGTAAGCCTTTCCGGCTCTGGGGTTTCGGCCTATGGATTCAAAGCCGAACAACTGTTTTTAGATTATAATCAGGCAGGCGGGGTTATTAGCATTCCGCTGGCGCGTTTATCCTTGTATGGCGGGACTATCGAGGCCGCTGCCAAGATGAACCTTAATTCAACTAACGTTCCTTATTGGGTTAGCCTGGATATGCAAGGCGTAAAGATCGAGAAATTAAAGCTTGATACGGGCGTAAAAGACAAGGATATCGCAGGGACTATCAAGGCGCAGGTTAAGTTAAGCGGATTTTCTGATGACCTTTCCCGCTTAAGCGGAGCGGGGAATATTTTTATTAGCGAAGGCAAGCTCTGGCAATTGAATTTATTCCAGGGTTTAGGTTCGCTGCTTTTTGCCAGAGATTTTGCCAGTATTGTTTTTAATGAAGGATCCTGTAGTTTTTCTATTGCCGATAAGTATATTTTTACCGACAATTTAAAATTAAAAAGCAATATTACCAACCTGTCCGGTTCGGTAAAAATAGGTTTTGATAACTCCATTGCCGCTTCTCTTGATGTGGAGGTTTTAAATGAGATGGTCCCCTTATCGGGGACTTTTAAAGATATTACCACCGCTATAATAGATAAGGCGGGCAGGTTCGGGGTGATAAAGATCAAAGGCACGCTCAAAGAGCCGAAATATAAATTTCAGCCGGCAGTAGTAGACATTATTAAAGGCCTAAAGGATGCTTTGTTTGGGCAATAATCAGGGACTGGGTCCGAGATGTAGCTCTCGAAAGGTTGTTCTTAGGAGCCTGTCCCTAAAATAAAAATGAGGGACAGTCCCTGTCAAAGCTATGCGCGCTATCTTAAGAGTGTTAAAATTGATTAAGGGGCAGGTTAAGGATTTTAAGGTGCCTTCGGTTACCGAGATATCTTATAAGAAAGACCCTTACCGGGTTTTGATCTCTTGTATCTTGAGCCTGCGCACCAAAGATAAAACTACGCTTGAGGCCAGCAGCAGATTGTTTAAAGCCGCAAGCACCCCGGGCGATATGGTAAGATTGCCTGGCCGGCGCTTAGAGCGGTTGATATATCCCGTAGGTTTTTATCGTAATAAAACAAAGGTTATCCTGGAGGCATCCAGGAAGATCATCAAGGACCACGCGGGCCGGGTCCCGGATAAATTAGAGGGCCTGCTGGAATTTAAGGGCGTGGGAAGAAAAACCGCTAATTTAGTCCTGGGGTTAGGTTATAATATACCCGCTATTTGCGTGGATACGCATGTGCACAGGGTCTCCAACCGCCTGGGCTGGGTAAAAACAAAAGCACCCGAAGATACCGAAGAGGCTTTAAAAAAGATCATACCTAGGGGCCGGTGGATAGTTTTAAATACGCTGCTGGTAGCCTTTGGCCAGAATATATGCGTACCGGTTTCTCCTTTTTGCGGCAGGTGTTTCGCGCGTAAACTTTGTAAGAGGGTAGGAGTAGTTAGGTCGCGTTAGTATAAAGGCAGTATAAAGAAAGAGGAAGAGGCGATGAGAATAAAAGATACCGAGATCAAAGTTATCCAAGGCGATATTACCGGATTAAAAGTTGAGGCAATAGTAAACGCGGCTAACAATGAGTTAGTGATGGGTGGAGGGGTCGCGGGAGCCATAAAGAAAGCAGGGGGCAAGGTTATTGAAGAAGAAGCGGTTAAGTCAGGCTCGATAGATATCGGCCAGGCTGTTGCCACTTCCGCCGGGAAACTTCCCGCCAAATACGTGATACATGCCGCGACCATGGGAATGGATTTTCATACGGATGAAACCAAGATCAGGAATTCCTGCAAGAATGCTTTAAGGGTAGCCGAGGAGCTAAAGGTAAGTTCAATAGCGTTTCCTGCTTTAGGCTGCGGCACAGGAGGGTTTCCTTTATTGGCCTCAGCTAAGATCATGGCCCAGGAGGTGCTTAAGCATTTACGCCAGGAGAAATCGTTTCTAAAAGAAATAATTTTATGCCTTTACGATAAAGAGGCTTACGCGGTATTTAATAAAGGCGTAACCGGATACCTGGAATATGTTACACGCAAATTACAGGCAGGGCCGTTTACTACGGTAGACGCTATAATTGAGGTTGAGGGAGGTATCGTGATCATTAAAAGAAGTAATCCTCCTTTTGGCTGGGCTTTGCCGGGGGGATTTGTTGATTACGGAGAGAGCCTGGAAGAAGCGGTGATAAGAGAAGCAAAGGAAGAAACCGACCTGGAATTAACCGGAGTAAAACAATTTCATACTTATTCTGATCCTGACCGTGACCCGCGCTTTCATACAATCGGGACGGTATTTATCGCCGGCGCAAAAGGCAAACCTAAAGCAGGGGATGATGCCGCGGGAGTAAAGGTAGTGAAGTTAAGTGAGATCTCCGATCTGGAGTTCGCTTTTGACCATAAGAAAATTATTCAGGATTATATAAAATATAAAACAGGGACAGTCCCCTAAGAACAGCTCAGCAGGAGCTGCATTTCGGGGACAGTCCCTGTTTTTTCTATCCCTCTCGTAATTGTTTTTCCGCGTCTACGATATCCCGATTGATCACCCGGATGGTTTCTTTGATCTTATCTTTTAAGATATGCGAAGAGACTGGGGCGTCTTTTATTTCCCTTAAGATCTGCACACTCATTCTAAAGTAGCGCACTACCTCGCCTTCGTCAGTATCCGTCAGCCGCAGTGTTTTGTCAAAATTAGTGCCGCGCAGCCATGCTTCTATGCCGGCGCTTAAATGAAAATAAGGCAATTTACTAAAAGGGTATATCCTGTAACGCCGCTCCTGGTGTTTTATTTTATCGTATATCTCTTCGCAGGCTCTTTTTATGGAGCGGGTGGTTTTAGAAAGCCCCAGAGGCATACGCTGGTTTTTTCTCGGTTCGAATACAACCGCCGCCGCTAAAACGCCTAAGCCGAATTCGTCTAGCTGTTCCAGCATTCCTTCCGCGTATAGTTCGGATAATATTAATTCATAGCCATAAACCGTCTTGGCAAACCGGCCTTTTTCAGTCAATTCCCCGTTGTCTATATAACCTGAATCTTTAAGCAGTTTGAGTTTGCTTTCCAGCAGCCTGAGGGCTTCTTTTTGTTCATTCTGGCGGGATTGGAAATAATGCAAGGATAACGGATAGATCTTAAGTAAGCCCTCTTTGTGTTTCTCATAAAGGTTAAGTATGGTGGCATAAGATGTATTTAATTGGCTGCGGACTTCTTCGGGCTGGCCGAAAATAATACGCTGTACCTCCGGCGGGGTTATCCTTTGCGGGTTGACGCGGCAATATACAAAGCCTTCTGTGTCTATGCCTCGCCTTCCGGCGCGGCCGGCCATCTGGTAGAAATCACGGGTCTTTAAGTTCCTTACGTAGCGGCCGTAGAATTTTCTTAAGCCGTCGAAACATACTGAGCGGCTGGGCATATTAATGCCTAAAGCAAAGGTCTCGGTGGTAAAAATTACTTTTAACAGGCGGCTGGTAAAGATGCGCTCCACTACTTCTTTTAAGGTCGGAAGCATCCCGGCGTGGTGGAAGGCAACGCCTCTTTTGATCAAGGGGTATAATTCCTGGGCGGCCCGTTCATTGCTTAAGCCAAAACGCTGGCAGAGAGAATTAAACATAGATATGATCTCTTGTTCTTCGCTTTTATTCAAGAAATTATAACTGGATAATTCAAAAGCCAGCTCTTCAGCCCGCCTTCTGCCAAACACAAAATATATGGCGGGCAGGCCGTTCTTCTCGCGCAGATAATTTATAAGAAAGCTTAATTTCCCCGGTTTAGCGTAGCGGAATCTTTTTAGATAATCTACCTTGTCCACTATTTCATTAGCGCACTGGAAGAAGAAGTGCAGGGGGACGGGCCTTTTTTCCTCAATCACCGTCTTGATCGGCTTTTTATGTATGGATTCTATCCAGGAGGCAAGCTGTTTTATGTTGGGTATGGTCGCCGACAACCCCAGTAAATTCATATGGGCCGGCAGGAACATCAGGGATTCTTCCCAGACGGTCCCGCGCTCGGGGTTATCAATATAATGGATCTCATCGAAGATGATCCAGGAATATTTCTTCAGGCTGTCCGGTTCGTCTAAGACCTTGTTGCGGAATATCTCGGTGGTCATGATCAGGACCGGCGCGTAGGGGTTTATGGATACGTCTCCGGTTAAAATACCTATATCGTCTCCGAATTGGCCCTGGAAATCCCGGAATTTCTGGTTAGACAGGGCTTTGATGGGGGCGGTGTAGATCACGCCTATTTTATCTTGGATCGAAGAGTTAATGATATGCTCGGCAATCACCGTCTTACCCGCGCCTGTGGGCGCGGATACTATTACCGAGAACCTTTGGTTTATATGATCAATTGCCTCCTGCTGGAAACGGTCGTATTGCATAAGCACATTATACCTAATTTTGTTGATTTATCTAATAAAAATAGTAAAATGAATGAGAGCGTCGATATAGTCAGGGGTTGAAATGAGTTACGACATAGCCATAAATAAGGCCTGGGATGAGCTTGCTAAGTTAAACCCGGGCAATACCTTTTTAGTTAAATTCCTGGCCGACGAGTATACTATTGACTTAGGGGTTAAAAAAGTCCTTTCCTTGTCCTGTAACACCGTAGCAGGTGATTTTACGGCGATCCTGATACTGCATTACGCCAGGCAAAAGTTAAAAGGGCTGCCGGATCTGACGGGAGAGTGGCTTACGTTCAGGGAATTATCAGGCATAGAAGGTTATTATCCTGCTTTCAGAAAACGGGCTATAGAGCCGGTGATCAGGAAATACGGCAATAACCCTTTAGGGATATTACAGGTTTTAGAGAGGCTGCCGGCTAAGAGAGCAATGGAGCCGGATGTTTCTATTATCCTGGAGGCGTTTGAGGGAGTCCCTGCGTTGATCAAGCTCTGGGGCAGCGACGATGAATTCGGTCCGGACGCGAACATGCTTTTTGACAGGAGTATAAAGGCGATATTCTGCACTGAAGATATAATAGTGTTGGCAGGTATTGTAGCCGCGAGTTTATGATAAGGGATTATTCCTAAAACACGGAGGATATAAATTGATGAAAACTTTTAGAATGATTTATGTATTTTTTTCCGCCTTCCTGTTATTAACTCTTTATTCCTGCAATAAAGACCAGGCAACGGTTTATTATTCCGAAGACGGCACGTTTAGCGTTCCTTTTGGCAAGAGTTATAATTATGCCGATGTGTTTATTAAGAGAGTGGTTGATGGTGATACCTTGGTGTTGGAGAACGGGGAGAGGGTGAGGCTTATAGGCATAGATACTCCTGAGATGCATGAATCCAATAAGCTTTCCCGTGACGCCCGGCGCTCCGGCCAGGATAGAAAAACTATCCAGAAATTAGGCACAAGAGCGTATGAGTTTACGAAAAATTTAGCAGAGGGTAAGCGCGCCAGCCTTGAGTTTGATGTAGAAAAACGGGATAGATACGGCCGGCTGCTGGCTTATGTTTATTTAAAAGACGGCACATTCCTGAACGCGGAGATCGTAAAACAGGGGTATGCTTCTTTGATGACCATATCCCCGAACGTTAAATACTCCAGCATGTTCTTAGAGCTGAACCGGCAGGCGCGTGAAGGCCATAAAGGGCTCTGGAAATAATATAATATTACGGAGGTAAAAATGTTAAGATGTTTGTCTGCGGGTGAATCACATGGAAAAGGCATGGTGGCGGTCTTAGAGGGTATGCCGGCGGGGCTGCGTTTGGAATCAGGCAGGATAAATAAGGAATTAAAACGCAGGCAGCAGGGATTCGGCCGCGGCAGGCGTATGCGGATCGAAAATGACCGCGCGCAAATAATCTCCGGTTTAAAGAATGGGGCAACTTTGGGCAGCCCTATTGCCATATTGATCGAGAATAAAGATTTCAGTATTGAAAAACTGAAGAAAGTAATTGACCCCAGGCCGGGGCACGCGGATCTGGCAGGCTTGTTAAAATACGGGTTCAGCGATATAAGAGCTGTCCTGGAGCGCGCTTCAGCCAGAAGTACCGCGGCAACTGTGGGGACGGGCGCGATATGCAGGATCTTTTTGAGCGAATTTGGCATAGAAATATCCAGCAAGGCGTTATCTGTCGGGGGAATGGATTCTAAGCAGGAGATTACAGAGAAGATCACCGAGGCGATTGAGGCAAGAGATACAGTGGGAGGGGTTTTTGAAGTTCTGGTAAAAGGCGCGCCCGTAGGCTTGGGCAGTTATACGCATCCGGATAGGCGCTTAGACGGCAGGCTGGCCGGAAGTGTGATGTCTATACCGGGGATTAAAGGAGTTGAGATCGGCTTAGGTTTTGGCTATGCTGATAAATTCGGCTCGCAGGTCCACGACGCGATATACCATAGTAAGTCCAAGGGGTATTTTCATCAGACAAACAATGCCGGCGGTATTGAAGGAGGCATTTCTAACGGCGAGGATATTATTCTGCGCGCCTGTATGAAACCCATAGCTACGTTAATGGATCCGCTGGATTCAGTAAATATTGTTACCCGAAAGGCCTCTAAGGCAGCCGTGGAACGTTCAGATACCTGTGTAGTGGAAGCAGCCGGCGTGGTCGCGGAATCAGCCTGCGCTTTTGTATTGGCGGATGTATTTTTAGAGAAATTCGGAGGCGACAGCCTTTCGGATATAAAAAAGTCATATTCTGATTACAAGAAGAGGATCAAACGGTAGCCGTTCTTTGGATAAAAATATTCTGTTAGAAAGTTATTTCCTTTCCGTCTATTAGATTGGAAGGGGGTGATAACGATGACAGAAGGACCATGTTTAAAGGTCGTGCGGCTGCACCGTTTTGACGGCAACACAAAGACAAAAGCTTTTGCCGATATTGCTGTCGGGGATTTTATCGTTAAGGGCTTACGCGTTGTAGAGGGGCAGAAGGGATTGTTTCTGTCTATGCCGCAGGAAAAGGCAAAGGACGGTAAGTGGTATAATTCCTTTTATCCCGCGACCAAAGAAGCGCGGCAGGGCCTTACGGATATAGTTTTAGCAGCGTATGAGGAGTAATTAGCAGAGTAGGGACTGTCCCCGAAATATCGCTCCCGGTGAGCTGTTCTTAGGGGACTGTCCCTAATTCGTATTAATATGAAAAATATTTATTTAGTCGGGTTCATGGGTACGGGCAAGACCGCGGTAGCTAAAGAGCTCTCCAAAAAAAAGAAATGGCGCTTCGCGGACCTCGATGAATTGATAGAATTAAAAGAGAAGAGAAGCATCGCCGATATATTTGCCGAAGAGGGAGAGCCGTATTTTCGCCGGATAGAACATAAGGCCCTAATAGAGATTTCTAAAGAAAAGAAATTCGTGGTTGCCTGCGGAGGCGGTATTGTTATAAACGAGGCCAATATAGAGATAATGAAACATACGGGAATTATGGTTTGCCTGACCGCCAACACCCAGGTGATATTAAACAGGACTCTAGCGTACGCGCACCGGCCTCTCTTAAATGTGCCTGATCCCGCTAAGCAGATAGAACTGCTGCTTAAATTGCGCGCCCACTACTACGCGCGGGCAGATGAAACTATTGATACCTCTAAACTTTCCGTAAAAGAGGCAGCAGGCAAGATCTTGAAATTAACCTCTAAGAAAAAATGAACCGTCTGGAAGCTCTTATCGGCTTAAACCTTGTTTCTGATATCGGCAGCATCAGGCTTAATAAATTGCTTGAGTTTTTCCATAAGCCGGAAAATATCCTAAAAGCTTCTCCGGAAGAATTAACGGCAGTTTCGGGGATCGGGGAAAAGACAGCACATAAGATACGTTCGCTTAAAAAAGAGGAACTGGATAAAGAGTTTTCGCTGGCCAAGAAGCACGGCTTGAAAATCCTGACGTTAGATGACAGCGGCTATCCTGAGAACCTTAAAAATATACCTGACCCGCCGATCGTGTTGTATGTTAAGGGTGAGTTAAAGGCGGAGGATAAGTTCAGTATCGGGATCGTTGGTTCGCGCAGGGCGTCGTTTTATGGCTTGGATAACGCGCGGAAGTTCGCCTTAGACCTGGCGGATAAGGGCCTTACTATCGTCTCAGGCATGGCCCGCGGCATAGATACTTACGCGCACCGCGGGGCTTTGAAAGCGGGCGGGCGCACCATCGCGGTTTTAGGCAGCGGGTTTAATAATATATACCCGCAGGAGAACAAAGGATTAGCTGAAGAAATATCCGGGTCAGGGGCGGTGATTTCTGAATTTCCTATAAACATGCTGCCTCTTAGGCAGAATTTTCCCCGCCGTAACCGCCTGATCAGCGGTATTAGTTTAGGCATATTGGTGGCTGAAGCGGCCAGAAACAGCGGCGCGCTTATTACCGCGGATTTCGCTTTGGAACAAGGCAGAGAAGTATTTGCCTTGCCGGGTAAAGTTGATTCCAGTACGTCTTACGGGACCAATGAATTAATAAAACAAGGGGCAAAATTGGTTTCCTGCCTGGATGACATACTGGAAGAGTTATTGGTAGCGCCTCTGAATAAGAATTGTAAGCCGCAGGCAGCCCCGGAGGAATGCTCGCCGGTAAATGATGAAGAAAGGCGGGTATACGAATTGATAAAAAAGCAGTCCATTTTGATGGATGAAATAGCGGAAAGGACGAGTTTTGACATCCCCAAGATTTCTGATATACTTCTAAAGCTAGAGATAAAGAAGCTGGTCAGGCAATTACCGGGTAAACAATTCGCGAAAAATAAATGAAAGATAAAAATTTAGTTATAGTTGAGTCGCCTACAAAAGCCAAGACTATAGGCAGGATCCTGGGGAGTGAGTTTACGGTAGTTTCTTCCATGGGCCATATCATTGACCTGCCCAAAAAAGAATTGGGAGTGGATATTGAAAACGGCTTTGAGCCGAAATATATAATCATTTCGGGAAGGCAGAAGGTTTTAAAAGCCATGAAAGCGGGATTAAAAGAGAAGGCCAATGTTTATATCGCTACCGACCCTGACAGGGAAGGCGAAGCTATCGGCTGGCAGATAAAAGAGCGTATCCTGAAAAATAAGAATATTTTCCGGGTAGTCTTCCATGAGATAACTCCCGCGGCGATAAATGAGGCATTTAATAATCCCCGTGATTTTGACGTTAAGATGGTAGAGGCCCAGGTCGGCCGCCGTATCTTAGACAGGATCGTGGGTTATTTCTTAAGCCCTTTATTATGGAAAAAGATAGGCAGGGGTTTAAGCGCCGGCAGGGTGCAGTCTGTGGCCCTAAGGCTGATCACGGATAGAGAAAGGGAGATCCAGAAATTCATAGCGCAGGAGTATTGGGAGATCGAGGCGCTTCTTTCTAAGGATAAGCAGGAGGCGGCCTTTAAGGCGGAGTTAGCAAAGATAGAAGATAAAAAAGCGCAGATAGATAACCAGCAGCAAGCTGATGATATCGTCAAGGACTTAAAAGATAAGGAATTTAAAGTCGTTGAGATAAAGAAGGCCGAGAAAAAACGGTATGCCCTGTCTCCTTTTATTACCAGCACGCTACAGCAGGAAGCGTTTAATAAATTAAGGTTTAGCGCCACCAAGACCATGATCATCGCGCAGCAGCTTTATGAAGGTATAGATATAGGAGGCGATAATCCCGTGGGCTTGATCACTTATATGCGCACCGATTCTCCGCGTTCCGCGCCTGAGGCGATAAAAGAAGTAAGGAGCCATATCGTTGATAATTTCGGCAAGAATTATTTGCCTGAATCGCCTAATGTCTATAAAGTAAAAAAACTGGCGCAGGAGGCGCATGAAGCTATAAGGCCGAGCTCGGTTTCCAATTCTCCGGAAAGCATAAAGAGCTTTTTAAGCGAGGACCAGCTTAAGCTGTACGAGCTTATCTATAACCGTTTAGTAGCCAGCCAGATGGCTCCCGCTGTTTCTTTGGTAACTACGGCCAATATTAAGGCGGGAAAGTATCTGTTTACGGTTTCGGGAAGCACCTTGCTTTTTGACGGGTTTATGGCCGTATACAAAAAGAACAATGATGAGCAAGAGGAGAAGAATATAATTCCCATCTTGGAAAAAGAAGAGGTCCTGCGTTTAGCAGGGCTATCGCCCACGCAGCATTTTACCAAGCCGCCGCCCAGGTTTTCAGACAGCTCCCTGGTTAAGGCGCTGGAAGAAGATGGTATTGGCAGGCCTTCTACTTACGCGCCTATAATTTACACGCTTATCCTGCGTAACTATGTGCGCCGCGAGAAGGGGTATTTTAAACCTACGGAATTAGGATTCATGGTCTGCGATATGCTGGTGGAATATTTCCCCAAGATCATGGATATAAAGTTTACCGCCGCTATGGAAGAAGAACTTGATGATATTGAAGAGGGCCGGTTTGATAAAACAAAAGTATTGGAAGATTTCTACGGCCCTTTCAAAGAAAGCCTGGATTTTGCCCAGGCCAATATCAAGAAAGAAGTGATCGCTACCGGCGATATTTGCGATAAGTGCGGCAAGCCCATGATCATCAAATGGGGCAGCCGCGGAAAATTCTTAAGCTGCTCGGATTTTCCGAAATGCAAGAACTCCCGGTCTATCACCTCGGGAGTTAAATGCCCTGAACCCGGATGCGGGGGGGAATTGATAGAGCGTCGTTCAAAACGGGGATTCTTCTACGGCTGTTCCAACTTTCCCAAATGTAAGTTTACGTCCAGCACCCTGCCTCAAGATGCCAAAGGGGCCGCCCCCGAAGCCCAGGATGAAAAAGGGGCTGTCTCTGAAACGTAGTTTTTATGGAAAAGTATATAGAGAAATTTATACGTTACCTGGAGGTTGAAAAGAATTACTCCCAGCATACGGTCCTGAATTACCGCCTGGATCTGGAAGATTTCCGGAAATTCCTAGGCGAAACCGCGTTAGAGAAAGTAGATTATCTTACCTTGAGGAAATTTCTGGTAGTTTTAAAAGAGAAGAATTTGGGTTCCAGGACTGTCGGCCGCAAGCTTTCTACCTTGCGCAGTTTTTTCAGATTTCTTACCCGCGAAGGTTATTTAAAGGCTAACCCCATACTTATAATTTCCAGCCCAAAACTCGATAAACACCTGCCTGATTTTATGACGGAAGAGGAGACTGCTAAATTAATTGAATCAGCATCTCCTAAAGATGAGTCAGACGAGCTGGGTTTACGCAACAAAGCGATCCTGGAGACGTTTTACTCAACCGGTATGAGGATCTCGGAGCTGGTCGGAGCAAGTTTAGAGGATGTTGATTTTATCAGCGGTATTGTTAAGGTAATGGGTAAGGGTAAGAAGGAGCGGATAGTGCCTATTGGAGAAACCGCGATTAAGGCTATAAGGAAATATCTGGATAAAAGGAGTAAGCAATCCCAGGCGTTATTTTTAAACAAGAACGGCAAGCGTATTACCGCCAGAGGCGTGCGCGGTATGGTAGATAAATACATACATATTATCGGTATGAGGCAGGGAATTTCGCCGCATACATTAAGGCACAGCTTTGCCACGCATCTTTTAAACCGCGGGGCGGACCTTAGGACCGTCCAGGAATTACTGGGGCACGCGAATCTCTCTACTACGCAGATATATACTCATCTTACTACTGAGAAGTTGAAGAGCGTCTATGATAAGGCTCATCCGCGGGCATAGTTTAGCAGGCAGGGGTTAGGAGTTTCTAAATAAAATGTTTATAATATACGATCTGATATTTTTGGCCCTCTTGTTGGTCTATCTTCCGGTGTATCTATTAAAGGGTAAATTCCATAAGGACTTTTGGGAGCGGTTAGGATTTTTGCCTAAAGGATTAAACGCCAAGGGTTCCATCTGGGTGCACGCGGTAAGCGTGGGGGAAGTGATGGCGATAAGGGGCCTCATAGAAGAATTAAGAAAGATTTACCCGGATAAGAAATTCATAATCTCTACCGTAACCGTAACCGGCAATAAAATTGCCCGGGGTATCGCTAAGGAAGGCGACTTTGTAACCTATCTTCCCCTTGATCTAAGTTTCATCGTAAGGCGCGTAATAGAGAGGGCCAGGCCCGCGTTATTCATCATCGCGGAAACCGAGATCTGGCCGAGCCTCATAACCTGTCTTTATAAAAGAAATATTCCTATTATCACAGTAAACGGCAGGGTATCTGACGCTTCTTTCAGAGGGTACTTGAGCATAAAATTCCTGCTTAAGCCTATTTTAAATAAGATCAGTCTTTTTTGTGTGCAGTCTGAGCGGGACGCGGGAAGATTAACGCGCCTGGGGGTTCCTGAAGAGAAGATCCGCGTAACCGGTAATATGAAGTTTGATACACAGGATTATCCGGACGGGGCCCAGGCCAACGCGGATTATAGATTGAAATTGGGACTGGCTCCAGAAGACAAGCTTCTTGTGGCAGGTTCCACCCACGACGGAGAAGAAGAAGAGGTTTTAGAAGTTTATAAAGGGCTGCAAAAAAGTTTTCCTCATTTAAAGCTTCTTATCGCCCCCAGGCATCCGGAGAGAAGCAAGGCTGTCGCGCAGGTAATATCGAAATTTGGATTCCGCAGCGCCTTTATTTCCAGTTCACCGCTTACTTGTTCCACCTGTATTACTGATCCGGTGTTTGTCCTTGATGAAGTAGGTAAACTGGTCTCTTTTTATGCCGCATCAGATATTGTTTTTGTGGGCGGCAGCCTGATAAAAAAAGGCGGGCATAATATCCTGGAGCCGGCCAGTTTATCCAAACCGATATTATTTGGGCCGCATATGTTTAATTTCCGCGACATCGCCGATCTATTCTTAAACAACAGGGCCGCTATCGCAGTCCGCGATAAAGCAGGCTTAGAGGAAAGCATGGCGGGTTTGTTAAATGACCCTTTACGGGCAGCCGAATTAGGCAAGCGCGCCAGGCAGCTTATTACGCAAAACCGGGGCGCGACTAAAAGGAACGCGGAATATATAAAGGCCGTTTACAGCCTGCCTTGCGGCAGGTCTACCTGAATATGGAAATCAAAATAAGGCAGGAGAATAACGTTATTGTATTGGATCTGTCCGGGCGCATTGATGTGGATTCCGCCAATTTGGTAGAAGTTATAGGCCAGTGTGTGCACGACGGTTACCGCGACATCCTCTGTAATTTTGAAGAGGTCGATTTTATAGACTATATGGGTATCTCGGTAATAGTTATCGCTTATAAAGAAGTGATCAACAATAAAGGCCGGTTGAAGTTTGTTAATATTCCCGCGCATGTCAGGGGGGCATTTTCCGTTTCCGGGCTGGACAAGACCATTGAGATCTGCGCTACGGAAGACTTGGCAATAAATAGTTTTCAGGAAGATAAAATTATCGAAGATATCAAGAAAATGCAATTGCGGCGCAGGTTTAAACGTCTGCCTATTGACATAAAAGCGGAATTAAGGGCAAAATTTGATAAAAGCACAACCTGCCTGAAGATAGATATTTTAAATTTAAGCGCGATAGGCGCTTTCGTATTCGGCTGCAGTCAATTTAAGTTGGATGATGAGGTTGTCTTGAGGCTTAAGCTGCCGCCTAAATCCGAAGAAATAGAATTAGAGGCAAAGGTGGTCTGGCTGCCTGACAAGCAGGTACAGCCTCATTTTTATCCCGGCGTAGGGGTGGAATTTCACAATGTCCCTGTGCCTGTCCAGCAGAAACTAGTGGAGTTTGTAGAAAGAAATCTGTCTTTTATGTCCGCGGACTAGCCGCATCCAAAACCTGTTGCTTCAAACTCGCCATTATGATAAAATAATTATTCTAAGTATTTGTTCTTATTAAAGTTTTACGCCAAAAGCAAATAGGCAATCTGCATTGCTACGGAGGAAAAAATGGATTGGAAAATCTTCTTTATGGCGTTTGGAGCGGTATTCTTGGCGGAATTAGCGGATAAGACGCAATTAGTAGGTTTAGGATTGTCTTCTAAGACAGGAAGGCCTTTAGCGGTCTGGCTTGGTTCGGTATCCGCTTATATAGTTATTACCGCCATTACGGTCTTGGTTGGGGCGGCGTTAGGTAAATACATTAAACCTGAAGTCATCAGGTATTCGGGAGCGGCTTTGTTCATAATCATCGGTTTATTGATGCTGCTTAAACTTATTTAGTATATGAGAGAATATCTATATGGCCTGGCTACTGATAGGACAGCAGGATTTACCGCGGGGATAATCAAGGTTTTTTTGTTCGCGCTTTCTCTTATATACGGTTTAGCAGTCAGGGCCTTGTATTTCTTTAACCGGTTTTTACTCCGCCGGCTGAATTGCACAGTTATCAGTGTGGGTAATATCACCTTAGGCGGCACAGGCAAGACCTCGCTTGTGGAATATATCGCCGGGTATTTAAAACAGCATGGCCATAGCGTAGCCATATTGACCAGAGGCTATAAAAGAAAGGCCAAGGATCAGGGCGAGGGGGCTCTCAGTTGCGAGAATATGGGCGATGAACCGTATATGCTGCAGATGAATTTAAAAGATGTGCCGATAGTCGTAGGAGCTGACAGGGTGAGTTCCGGCAGGCAGGCGATAGGCGATTACGGGGCAGATACGGTTGTTTTGGATGACGGTATGCAGCAGTGGAGGATAAAGAAAGACTTAGAAATTGTGACTATAGATGCCGTCAATCCTTTTGGCAACCGGCAGATGATACCCAGGGGGATCTTGCGTGAGCCTGTTTCTTCTCTTAAGCGGGCGGATGTGTTTGTGCTGACTAAAACAAACCTTAACGCGGATACAAATTATATAAAAGACACCTTAAGTAAATTAAATCCTTCGGCGGTAATCGTAGAATCAATTCATAAGCCGTTAGGTTTTTATAGTATTGATAAGCCGGAAGGCTTACTTGATACCGCGCTCTTAAAAGGGAAAACCGTAACTTTGTTCTCCGGTATCGGTGATCCGGATTCGTTTGAGAATTTGATCCGCGGGCTCGGTATTAATGCCGGTTTATCCTTTAAGTTCCCGGACCACCATAATTATACCCTGCAGGATTTAGATAAGATCATAAAAAGTTCCCGGGATAAGAATATAGATACGATCATTACCACGCAGAAAGACGCTGCCAGGCTTTACGCGCCAGGCGCTTTACGCTTTTTAGTATTACGTATCGGTATGGTAATTAAAGATGAACAAAGATTCCATAATAGATTACTTAAGCTGTATTCTCTTTAAGGCAGTAGGTTTTATTATCAGGCTACCGCCTAAGGGTTTCAGCCTTTTTTTAGGCAGAAGGCTGGGCGGGCTTTTTTACCGTCTTAACGCAAAACAGAGACGCGTTGCCTATTCTAATATAAAGACCGCCTTCGGCAGCAAATTATCGCCCCGCCAGATAAGCGGCCTCACGCGTGAATTCTACCGCGCCTTCGGCCAGAGTTTTATTGAGATATTTTTTATCCCTGTTGTTGATAGGGCCTACATGGATAAATATATACATTTTGAGGGCTTAGAACATGTAGGCGAGGCCTTTAAAAAGGGAAAGGGCGTAATTTTCTTGGGTATGCATTCGGGAAGCTGGGAACTTTCCAATATTATCTGCGCGAATTCAGGGTTTCCTTTTAATCTTTTTGTCCGCGACTTAAGGCATCCGCGTTTAAACAAGCTTCTTAATCAATACCGTAAGAACCGGGGCTGTAAGATAATCCAGAGAAAAAATCAACTGCGGTATTTAATAGACGCTCTTAAGAAAAACGAAGCAATAGGCATGACAGTGGATCAGGGCGGCAAGAACGGTATGCCGGTTAAGTTCTTTGGCAAGGATGCTTCTATGGCGACAGGCGCGGTAAGGCTGAGCTTGAAATACGGTTCTGTTATCCTGCCGTCTTTTTACGCCAGGATCCGTGGGCCGCATATCCGGACCATTATCGGGGCTCCTTTTGAGGCTAAGAAGACTAAAGACCCCAAAAAGGACCTGCGCGATAATTTACAGGAGATCGTCCGCACTTTTGAGAAAAATATTACAAAATACCCCGGGGATTATCTTTGGTCCTATAAGATATGGAAATATTCCAGGGAGCGCAGCATACTGATCATTTCCGACGGGAAAACCGGGCACTTAAGGCAGGCGCAGGCAGCAGCAGGAATAGTCAGTAGCGTTTTTAAAGAGAAGGGGATGTCTGTTAATGTCAATACAGTGGAAATAAGGCCAAAGAATATTTTTTCTAAGGCGGCATTGGCGTTTTGCAGCTGCCTGGCAGGCAAGCGCAGCTGCCAGGGCTGTCTTTGGTGCTTAAGGAAGTTTTTGCAAAAAGACGATTATAGATCGTTGATAAGTATAAAACCGGATATTATAATTTCCTGCGGCCAGGCGGCAGCGCCGGTTAACCGGATACTTTCTAAGGAGAACCTGGCTAAGTCCATAGTGGTTATGCGGCCGTCAATTTTAGGCGCCAGGAGATTTGACCTGGCGATCATCCCCAGGCACGATAATCCCCGCCGAAGGAAGAATATTGTAGTAACCTCAGGCGCGCTGAATTTGGTAGATGGGCAATATTTAAAAGAACAATCTGAAAAATTGCTTGAGGCTTTGGGCCTTAAGCTTAGCGTCTCCGGTGCCTGCATCGGGCTGTTGATCGGAGGAGATGCCAAGGGTTTCTGCCTGGATGAAGGCAGGATATCCGGAGTTATTAAACAGATAAAATCGGTATCTGAAAAATTAGGAGCGGATATCCTGGTTACAACCTCAAGGCGCACTTCTAGGGAGGTCGAGGCCCGGCTAAAGGAAGAATTCCAGGATTATCCCCGTTGCAAACTTCTGGTTATAGCTAATGAAAAGAATATCCCGGAAGCGGTTGGCGGGATATTGGGCCTAAGCCAGATCTTAATTGTTTCTCCTGAGAGCATATCCATGATATCTGAGGCGGCAAACAGCGGGAAGTACGTGGTGGTTTTTAACGCGGGCACGTTAGGGGCAAGGCATGAGAAGTTCCTGGATAATTTCCTAAAAGATAAATATATACATATGTGCGAGCAAAGTGAATTAAGCGGTATTATTGAAAAGATCTGGCGGGATAAGCCGCCGGTAAATACTTCAAAAGATAATTACCTGGTTAGGGAAGCGCTAAAGAGAATACTATGAATATCCTGCAGATATTGCCTGAACTTCATGTAGGCGGTGTTGAGACCGGAACGCTGGATCTGGCAAAGTATTTAGTCAGGCTGGGCCATAAAGCGGTCGTAGTCTCTAACGGAGGAGAACTGGTAAAAGAGTTAGAGTCGCATGGCGCGGTCCATTACCAGCTGCCGGTGCATAAAAAATCGCTTTTCTCGATAATAAAGATGGTCCCGCTCTTAGCCGAGATCATTAAAAAAGAAAAAATAGATATCGTCCACGCCCGTTCCCGTGTCCCCGCCTGGGCTGCTTATTTCGCTTCCCGTAAGACCAACACAGTTTTTATCACTACCTGCCATGGCTATTATAAGAAACATCCTTTTAGCCAGGTTATGGGCTGGGCGAAAAGAGTGATCGTCTTAAGCAATGTTATCGCCCGCCATATGATCGATGATTTTGGCGTCCCCTATGAGCGGATAAGGCTGGTGCCGCGCAGCGTGGATCTGGAGAGGTTCACATATACCAGCCCGGATAAGAGGAAGAGAGAAGAATTCAACGTAGGTATTATCGGCAGGTTAACTCCCATAAAAGGCCACCTGCATTTTATCAAGGCTATGGCAAAAGTGGCCAGGTCCGTGCCGCGGATTAAGATCTGGATAGTAGGAGACGCGCCGGCTTCCCGTGAAGCGTATAAAGAAGAGATACAGGTTTTAGTCAGGAGGCTGGGGCTTTGGAATTCTACAGAATTCCTGGGCACACAGAGGAATATTCCGGAGATTTTATCTAATTTAGACCTGCTTGTGCTTTCGACCGTTACTCAAGAGGCATTCGGCCGCGTAATTATAGAAGCGCAGGCCTCAGGCGTGCCCGTAGTGGCTACGGAGGTAGGAGGAGTAGTCGATATTATCGAGAACGGAAAGACCGGCCTGCTTGTGCCTCCGGCGGATCCTAACAGTATGGCAGGGGCGATAATAAAGATATTCAAAGATAAGGACTTAGCGCTTAGTTTAGCGGAGAATGCCTATAAAAAAGTCCAGGAAAAATATAATGTTGAGCTGATGGTGAAGAATACGCTGGATGTCTATAAAGACGCCCTGAATAATTTTAAGATCTTGGTAATTAAATTCAGTTCTTTAGGAGATGTTATATTGTCTACGGCGGGCTTAAGGGCGATAAGAGAGAAATTCGGCCATTCATCTCCTCCGGCGGGGGCTGACTTTAAGATAACTTTTCTTGTAGGAGAAGAATCAAAAGACGTGCTGTTAAGATGCCCGTATATAGACGAACTCTTGGTCGCTGACCTTAAAAATAAAGATAAAGGTTTAGCCGGGCTCCTGAAGCTGGGGAAAATTATACGAAAGAAAAACTTTGATATCGTTATTGACCTGCAGAATAACCGTAAGAGCCATTTGTTGTCTTTTTTAAGCCTTAGTACCCGCCGTTTTGGGTATGATAATAAAAAGCTAGGGTTCCTGCTGAATAACCGTATTAAAGATGAAAAACCGCCTATCGATCCTGTAGCCCATCAGTTTAGGGTATTAAAGATGTTAGGCATAGATTCAGAAGACCGCCGTTTAGAGCTCTGGCCGACGGAGGAAGATCAGCGTTATATTGACGACTTATTGAGTTCGCAGTGGTTAAGCGCCAATCAAAAGATCGTCGGCATAAATATAGGCGCAAGCCCGAGGTGGCTGGCTAAAAGCTGGCCTCAGGCGCATATAGTAAAACTGTGCGAGGCATTGGGGCATAAAGATATACGGGTAGTGATCACCGGCACAGAAAGTGATTCGGCTAAAGGCCAGGAATTAGTGAATATGGTCAAGAACGCCAAGATTATTAATGCCTGCGGCAAGACCTCGGTTAACCAATTGGCGTCTTTGATCAAAAGATGCGCCGTATTTATTTCAGCCGATTCATCTCCTTTGCATATTGCCTCTGCCGTGGGCACGCCTTTTGTAGCGCTTTTTGGCCCGACAGACCCGCGCCGGCATCTATCCCTGGTGAAAGATTGCGTAGTGATCAATAAAGGCCTGGCCTGCGGCCCATGTTATAAGTCAAAGTGCAAGTCTAAGAAGTGTATGGAGTTGATAAGGCCCGAGGAGGTATTGGAGGCGGTAGATAAATTAATAAAATGAATATTCTCTACATATCCAATCATCTTAATATCGGCGGCATTACCAGTTATCTTTTGTCCCTGTCCGCCGGCATGAAGCATAGAGGCCATAATGTGTATATAGCCTCAAGCGGCGGGAGGATGCTTTCTAAGTTCAGGGAAGAAGGGATAACGTATGCCTCCATACCTATAAGGACAAAACAAGAAGTAAGCCCGAAAATACTATTAAGCATGTTTAAATTATCGGGATTGATAAAGAAGCACAAAATAGAGCTCTTGCATTCTAACAGCCGCACCACGCAGGTCTTAGGCTGCCTGTTGAGCAAATTTCTCGGGGTAAAACATATTTCTACCTGCCACGGGTTCTTTAAGAAAAGGCTTTTCCGGAAGATCTTCCCTTGCTGGGGTCAAAAAGTAATAGCCATAAGCGAGCCCGTAAAGGAACATTTGATCCGGGATTTTAAAGTAAATGAGAAAGATATAGTAGTGATACATAGCGGCGTAGATACCAGTGAACCCCATACCCGGGACCCGAAAACGAGAGCCGGCATAAAAGAAAGGTTTGGCTTAGGCAAAGGGCCGGTAGTAGGCATTGTGGCGAGGCTCTCGGATGTAAAAGGCCATACCTATCTTATTGAGGCTATGGAGGGTGTTTTAAAGGATATCCCGGAGGCAGCATTGCTTATTGCCGGAGAAGGCAAGATGAAGGAAGGATTAGTAAGCCTGGTAAAAAGCCTGGGGATCGAAAAAAGCGTAGTCTTTTTGCCTGAGATCGAAGATACAAGGGATGTGTTGTCTGCCATGGATTTATTTGTCATGCCCTCTTTAAAAGAAGGGCTGGGGCTGGCGCTAATGGAGGCAATGGCATTTGGCCTTGCTGTTATAGGGACGGATACCGGGGGAATAAAGAGCTTGATACAGGATGGATATAATGGTTTATTAGTCAGGCCCAAGGACTCATGTCAGTTACAGAAGGCTATATCCGGGCTGCTTAAGGATGAACAGAAAAGGGGATACCTGGGAGGCAATGCCCGGGATTTTATCTGCCGTAATTTTTCTTTGGAAAAAATGGCTCAAGAGACAGAGGAGGTATACTTACAGTGCCCAGACGCAAGACACTAATTACAGCTGTTTTCGGCGCGATATTTATAATTGTTTTACTGCTCGCCGGATTTATCCGGCAGCAGTACGTTATCCCCATACTTATGTACCATTTGGTCAATTCCAATGCCTCCCCGGATGATAAGTTGACCGTATCCGTGGATATATTTGAGCGCCAGATGCGGTTCCTTAAGGATCATCGTTATAATGTGGTTTCTTTGGAAGAAGCCGCGAGTTTGATCAGGGATAAAAAGAAAGTTCCTCCTAAGACAATAGCCCTGACTTTTGATGATGGTTATAAAGATAATTATACCCATGCCTTTCCCATACTGAAAAAATATAATTTACCCGCGACCATATTCGTTATCATTAATGAAATGGACAGGCCGCAGAATGACAGGTTAAGCTGGGATGAAATTAAAACTATGCGGGATTCCGGAATAATCACTTTCGGCAGCCATACCTTGACGCATCCATATTTAATAAAGGTTGACTCTGAGCCGGAATTAAGAAGGCAGATATTTGATTCAAAGAAAATACTGGAAGAAAAACTGGGCATTCCGGTTAATGCCTTCAGCTATCCTGCCGGAGGGTTTAACAGCCATGTAAGGCAGCTGGTAGTTGAGGCAGGGTATAAGCTGGCCGTTGCTTCAAACCCCGGGAAGAAATTCAGCAATAAGGATATATTTGTTTTAAAAAGACTAAGGATATCTTCTAACGCGGGCAATCTCCTTGTTTTTTGGATAGAAACGAGCGGATATTATAACTTTATACGGGAGCTTAAGCATAAATGACCGAAAGCAAAAGAAGGATACTGATCTTTAATGTCAACTGGCTGGGCGACGTATTATTTTCCACCGCGACGATAAGGAATATCAGGCGGAATTTCCCGGACGGCTTTATTGCCTGTATAATCCCCAGCAGATGTTATCATGTTTTAAAAGACAACCCTTTTCTGGATGAAGTTATCATTTTTGATGAAAAAGACAGGCACAAGAGCGTTTTAGCGCAGCTGACTTTCGTAAAACTGCTAAAAGCCAAGAGATTTGACACGGTATTTTTATTGCACCGATCATTTAGCCGCGCGCTTATTTGCCGCCTGGCAGGTATCCCGCAGAGGATCGGTTATTACACAAAAAAGCGCGGGTTCCTGCTGACAAAGAAGATCAGCGTGCCCAGGAAAGACAGCCTGCACCGGATAGATTACTACTTGAACATTATAGAAAAAGCGGGCTTAAGGGTCGAAGACAGGTTTTCCGATTTCTTTGTTGCCTCTGAAGACGAGGTTTTCGTAGACGAATTCTTGTCTAAGAATTCGATAGACAAAGAAGATTTCCTGGCGGGGTTAAACCCGGGCGGGAACTGGAATCCTAAGCGCTGGCCAAAAGAATACTGGGCTGTATTAGCCGATAAATTAATCCAAGAACGCGGGGCAAAGGTCATTATAACCGGGGATCATCGCGACCTGCCGCTGGCCTTAAGCATAAAAAATTCCATGAAGGAAAAACCGGCAATAGCCTGCGGCGTATTTAACATAAAACAGCTGGGCGCTTTATGCAAGAGGGTGGATCTATTCATTACCGCGGATACCGGCCCGCTGCATATTGCCAACAGCGTAGGCTCCAAAAAGATAATCGCCATATTCGGCCCGACCTCTCCGGAAATAACCGGCCCCTATCCTTTGAAGAACGCCGTTATTTTGCGTAAGGATGTAGGTTGCAAAATACCCTGCTACCAGGTGAATTGCCAGGATAACCGCTGCATGAAAGCAGTCACTCCGGAAGACGTGATTGAGCAGGTTAGAAGATTATAATAAAATGACGCTTAAAATTAATAAGGTCCTGTTTATTACTTCAAGCAATATGGGCGATGTCATCCTGGCTCTGCCTGTCCTGGACTATTTGAGGGAGAATTTTCCCGCGGCTAAAATTACGGCGATGATAGGCCCGAGGCCAAAAGAGATACTCCAGGATAACCCGCATATAGACAGGCTTATTATCTATGATAAATATTCCAGATTAAGAGAAAAGATAAAGTTGTTCCAGGAACTGGAGAAAGAAAGGTTTGACCTGATAATTGACCTGCGCAATACCTTCTACGGCGCGTTCCTGCCCGCGCGTTATAGGACTTCTCCATTTTTATATATCCCCGGGCATATCCAACATATGAAAGACCGCAACCTCTACCGGTTGCAGATGGCCCTGGCAAGCAGGAAGCCTTTAGCAATAAAGCAGGCAAGGCTATTCTATTCTGGCAGTGTTGAGGACGAGAATTATATTAATTGTCTTCTAAAAGATAACGGGATAAACAGCGAGAACAAGATCATTCTAGTCAGCCCCGGTACCGGCGGCGATACCAGGAGATGGGATAGCCAGAAGTTTACCCGGCTATGCGCTGCCTTAAGCAGGGATTATAAGGTGGTTTTAATCGGCTCTGAGCCTCATCGGCCAATAACCCAGTATATCTACCAGAATTGCCCGAATAAAATTTTCGATTTTACGGGAAAAACTACTCTTGGCCAGTTTGCGCGTCTTTTGAAAAAGTCAGTGTTATTGGTTACCTGCGATACGGGGACTTTGCAGTTAGCCAGTTATCTGGATACTCCCATAGTAGCGCTTTTTGGCCCAAGCGATGAGAGAAAATACGGCCCCTGGTCAAATAATTATAGAATAGTTACTAAAGATATTTTCTGCCGGCCCTGTAAAAAGGCGCATTGCCGTTTTAAGACTGTAGAGTGCATGAGCCTGATAAAGGTTGAGGATGTGTCCAGGCAAATAAGAGATATATTAGTTACCGATACCCGATACCCTATAGCCTATAGCCGGGGTAATTTCAAGCGTATTCTCATTACGCGCACGGACAGGATCGGAGATGTTATGTTGTCTACGCCGGTAATCAAGGCCTTAAGAGAAAATTATCCAAACGCATATATCGCCATGATGGTATCGCCTTACGCTAAAGATGTCGTAGAAGGCAACCCTTATTTAGACGAAGTGATCACCTATGATAAAGACGGCAAGCATAAAAGCTGGGGCCGCTCTATCAAGCTTGGCCGCAACTTAAAGAAAAAGAAGTTTGACCTGGCGTTAATCCTCCATCCGAGTAACCGCGCGCATTTATTGACCTTTTTGGCCGGCATACCCAAAAGGGTAGGTTATGACATTAAGCTGGGGTCTCTGCTTACGGACAGGATAAAGCATACTAAACAATTTGGTGAAAAGCACGAATTAGAATACAATTTAGACCTGTTAAGATATTTAAGTATTGAACCTGAAGATAAAAGCCTGTTTATGCCGATCAGGCCGGAATCAGAAAAATATGTAGAAGGCCTGTTCAGGGAGGAGGGGATAAAGAATAGCGACAGGTTATTGGCTATTCATCCCGGGGCCAGTTGCCCCTCTAAAGTTTGGCCCAGCGAAAGGTTTGCCGAGGCCGCCGACAGGTTGGCGGAAAAATACGGGTTTAAAGTTTTAGTCGTAGCCGGACCTAAAGATACGGCTTTGGCGCAAAATGTGATTAAGCGGATGCGGCATCCCGTCCTTAACCTGGCAGGCAGGATATCAGTCAGCCAGTTGGCAAGCGTGCTTAAGAGGTGCCGGTTATTTATATCCAATGATTCCGGTCCCGTGCATATATCGTCGGCCTTAGGCACTCCGGTGATCTCTATTTTCGGCAGGAGCCAAAAAGGCCTAAGCCCGAAACGCTGGGGCCCTCTAGGCGAGGAAGACCGTGTTGTTTCTAAAACAGCCGGCTGTGTCGAATGCTTAGCGCATAATTGCACCAGGAGTTTTGCCTGCCTTAAAGCGGTAAGCGCGGATTATGTTGTAAGTGTAGCCGATTCGATCCTGGCTAAGGACGCGCTTTAACTTGATCGGCAAGGTGTTTTACTCAAGGAGTTTTGCGTGCGTAAAATAATACTACTGTCTTTATTCATAATTCTATCGTGCGCGGGAGCCTGTGTTATATTTAACAAAGCTTATTCTAAAAATACGGCTTTAGCCCAAGGGCCTAAATCTGTTTCTCGCGGGGTTGACCGCGCGGGAGAAAAGATAATTTACCGCGTGCAGTTAGGCAAGCTGTATTTGGGTAAGGCGGTGTTTAAGCATCTGCCAAAGGTAAAGTTCCAGGACAGAGAAGTAAACCTGATGACCTTTGAGACAAGGTTGACGCGGTTTGTTGATCTAGAAAAGATTTACAGCGATCCTAAGAGTTTTCTTCCTGTCAGGGTGGAGCGGGATATATCCACTTGGCCGTTCCCTGAAAAGATCACGGAGGATTATGACCAGGAGAAGTTTACTTTGGTTATTAAGAAATTAAAGTACGGCAGAGAGAGCGAGTCGGTGATTAAAAAGAGCAGCGTTATAAATAACGCGATCCTGCTTCCTTATTATGTACGGGATATAGCTAAGCTGGAAGTCGGGTATAATCTAATGGTTGTGCTGCCGACCCAGGAGTTTATAATAGAACTGGCCGCGATAGAAGAGATCAATGTCCCCGCCGGCAGGTTTATGGCTTATCGTTTCCAAAGCAGGCCGGAGAAATTCCAGATCTGGATAAGCGCGGATGAGCGCAGGATCCCCGTAAAAATCAGCGGGACAACCGGGTTGGGGTATTCTTTGGTTATGCAGGAATACAGCGCGGGTTAAAAAGGCGAAACTCCAAAATTCAGGTTGATTTAGGCAGGATTTGTGCTAAAATTATAAATTCCGATGATAAATATAAGCAAGGTAAAGACATATTCGATAAAAAAGAGGCGCAATAAGGTTGATATGAGCATTTTCGCCAAACCTCCTGTTAAGAGGAGCAGTTTCTCAAGTTTTTACGATTCTTTGCCCAGGGTATTAAAAGCTAAGGATTTACGCGCCGTAGTCGAAGCGCTGGTAAAGGCGCGCAAGGCAAAGAAATCGGTTATTTTTTCCTGCGGCGCCCACGTTATAAAATGCGGGTTGAATCCTGTATTGATCGAATTGATAAAGAAGAGGGTAATTGACTGTATTTGCTTAAACGGCGCCGGCATAATCCATGATTTTGAGATCGCTTTCCAGGGCAGGACTTCCGAGGATGTGGGAGATAGCCTGAAAACAGGGAAGTTCGGCATGGCCCGGGAGACCGCGCAGTTTTTGAATAGCGCGGTAACCGAAGGTGTAAGAGAAGGCTTAGGGTTAGGATATGCCGTAGCTAAGAAGATCAGCCAGGCGGATCTTCCGTTTAAGAACTCTAGCCTGCTGTATAACGCCTATAAGCATAAAATACCTGTATGCGTATTTGTAGGTATCGGCACGGATATTATACATCAGCATCCGTCTTTTAACGCCGCGCTTACCGGAGAAGGAAGCTTCAGGGATTTTAATTTGCTGGTAGAAAATATCTGCCGGATAAATAACGGGGGCGTGGTCATGAATTTCGGCTCCGCGGTGATCCTGCCGGAGGTGTTCTTAAAGGCATTGAATTTAGCGCGTAACCTGGGTAATGTGGTCAAGGATTTTACCGCCGCTAATTTTGATATGGTGTATCACTACAGGCCGGCGCAGAATATCTGCCTGCGGCCGGTTATGTCAGGAGGAAAGAGTTATTATATTATCGGCCATCACGAGATAATGCTGCCTTTATTGGCTCAGGCGGTTATTGAGAAGCTATGAAGAATCTTAAGGCGATCATAAATCGTTTTTCTAAAGCGAAGATACTGGTTATCGGAGATGTGATACTGGATGAATATATCTGGGGGAATGTTGACAGGATCTCTCCTGAGGCGCCGGTGCCGGTGGTCTGGGCGAATAGAAGGACATATGTGCCGGGAGGGGCGGCCAATGTGGCTAATAATATCCGTTCTCTCGGCGCTGAGCCTTATTTGTTGGGGGTCGCGGGAAAGGATAAGAACACCGGTATTTTACTTTCTGAATTAAAGAAAAGAAAAATAAACACCAGGGGAGTATTTATCGAGCCTAAGAGGCATACGACATTAAAGACGCGCATAATTGCCGGGCATCAACAGTTAGTCAGGGTTGACTGGGAACACAGAGACCCGCTGCCCCGGGGCTTAAACAGCAGTATCATGAATTTTATACGCAGGAATATAAATGATTTTGACGCCATTGTTATCGAGGATTACGGCAAGGGAGTCATAAACATGCATTTGCTGGAGGAGCTTATTCATTTAGCCCGCTCCCGTAAGAAAGTTATCACCGTTGACCCTAAAGAGGACCATTTTCAGTATTACCGCGGGGTTACTGCCATTACCCCTAACCGGCGCGAACTTGAAAACGCGGTAAGGAACCTAAAGATCAAGGATACGGCCAACAGGTTTAAGGTGAGTAATGACAGATTATTCACGGATGAAGATATTGACTCCGCGCAGCGCGGGATACTGGAATATCTGGGGTTGGGATCAATACTGGTTACTTTAGGCGAGCACGGTATGAAGTTGCTGGAGAAAAGCGGACGCCTGACCCATATACCGACGGTAGCCCAGGAGGTTTTTGATGTTTCCGGAGCAGGCGATACAGTGATCGGTACTTTTACGTTAGGGCTTTCCTGCGGAGGAAGTTTGCTTGAGGCAGCGCATATCGCGAATTTTGCCGCCGGTATCGTGGTCGGAAAAGTAGGTACCGCTGTTACTACGCGTAAAGAATTACTGGAGAGGCTAGGTTAAAAAATGGATGTGATCGGAGTTATTCCCGCGAGGTATTCTTCCAGCCGGTTTGAAGGCAAGGTCTTGGCGGATATTTTAGGCAAACCCATGATACAGCACGTCTGGGAACGGGCAAGACAGGCGCTGCTTTTAGATGACCTGATCATCGCCTGCGACGATGAATGTGTCGCCGCTATCGCCAGAGAGTTTGGCGCTAAGGTCGTAGTAACCTCTAAGTCCCATACCTGCGGCACAGACAGGATCATTGAAGTAATAAACCCGTTAGACGTGAAGATCGTGATTAACATACAGGGTGATGAGCCGTTGATCCATCCTCTGATGATCGACACGGCCGCCCAGGCGCTGCTGGACGACAGCCGGATCTCCATGGCTACGGTCATGAAGAAGATAGAGACTTCACAAGAGTTGAATGACCCTAATGTGGTAAAGGTCGTGGTAGATAAGAATAATTTTGCCCTGTATTTTTCCCGGGCGCCGATCCCTCACCGGGCGCATGGTTCCGAGGTGGAATCGCCGGTTTGGTATAAACATATCGGTTTATACGGCTACACCAAGGATTTCCTGTTCACCTATAAAAACCTGCCTGTTTCTAATTTAGAGAAGATAGAAAAGTTAGAACAGCTAAGGGTTTTGGAAGAAGGTTTCCGCATAAAGGTCATTGAGACGAAATTCGATACAGTGGGAGTGGATACCCCTGAGGACTTAGAGAAAGTAAAGCTCTGCCTAAAAAAAGATAAAATATAATGAGACAGGTTGCCGTAAAGAATATTAAGATCGGAGACAGGAACCCCTTGGTATTAATTGCCGGCCCCTGCGTTATTGAGTCAGAAACGCTATGCCTGGACACTGCCAAAAGGATAAAAGATATTGCCGTAAAGCACGGTTTTCCGTATATCTTCAAATCCAGTTTTGATAAAGCAAACCGGCTTTCCCGGGATTCTTTTCGCGGCCCGGGGATAAAAAAGGGCTTAGATATCCTGAATAAGGTAAAACAACAATTAAAAGTCCCCATATTAAGCGATATACACTGCCGGAAAGATTTGCTTGAGGCAGCAGAAGTATTGGATGTGATCCAGATACCGGCATTATTAAGCCGCCAGACAGACATAGTAGTGGCCGCGGCTGAGTCAGGCAAAGTGATAAATATCAAGAAAGGGCAATTCTTAGCGCCCTGGGATATGCTGCCTATCATCAAGAAGATCGAATCCGCGGGCAACAGGTCCATTATTATTACCGAGCGCGGTGTTTCTTTCGGCTACAATAATTTAGTCTCTGATTTTAGAAGCCTGAAAATAATGCGCGAGTTTGGCTATCCGGTGGTCTATGACGCTACGCACAGTGTCCAGCTGCCCGGAGGCAGGGGAGGATCTTCCGGGGGCCAGCGGGAGTTTGTCGCCGGTTTGTCGCGTGCCGCGGTTGCCTTTGGCTGCGACGGGTTGTTCCTGGAAGTGCATATAAACCCCGATAAAGCGCTTTGTGACGGGCCGAATATGATCAACTTAAAGGATTTAGAGAAATTGATCAAGCAGGTAAAGAAAATAAACGAAGCCGCGGATCATAAAGGTTGAAGCTAAAATGAAAATAAATATTATCAAGAGGGCGAAAGAGGTTTTAGAGATAGAGGCCTGCGCGATCAAAGATCTGAAATCCAGGATAGGCGGGGATTTCAAGAAAGCCATAAACCTGGTTTTAAAAACAAAAGGCAGGGTGGTTGTAAGCGGTATGGGTAAGACCGGCATTATCGCCCAAAAACTTTCCGCGACCCTGTCTTCAACCGGCACACCGAGTTTATTCCTGCATACCGCTGAGGCAATACACGGGGACTTAGGGAAGGTTACATCCGATGACGTGGTGATAGCCATCTCTAACAGCGGTTCAACCGCGGAAATAAAACAGCTCTTGCCTTTGTTAAAGAAGATCGGTGCTAAGGTTATCGCGTTAACCGGTAATACTAAATCGACCCTCGCTAAATACAGCGACGCGGTCTTAGATGTATCGGTAAAAAAAGAGGCCTGCCCTCTGGGGTTGGCTCCTACCGCTTCTACCACGGCGACATTAGCCATGGCAGATGCCCTGGCAGTATGCCTTCTGGAGCTAAAGGGTTTCAAGGAAAGGGATTTTGCTTTTTTTCATCCGGGCGGCGCTCTGGGCAAACGCCTTCTTTTGAAGGTGGAAGATATTATGCGCAAAGGTCCAGCCAGCCCTATTGTTAATGAAGAGAAGAAGGTTTCCGAGGTTTTACTAAAGATCACCCAGGCCAGGGCGGGGTCAGCGGCCGTAGTGGATAAAAACGGAAAATTAAAAGGTATATTTACAGACGGCGACTTGCGCAGGCATCTGGGAATAGACGAAAATCTTCCCAGGCGCAGGATCAAGGAAGTAATGACCAGGAACCCCGCGTGCGTGGATAAAGAAATGCTGGCAGCTGAGGCTATGCGGATATTGCGTGAGAAGAAGATCGATGAAGTGCCGGTGGTGGATAAACACAGGCGGCCGGTAGGGTTATTGGATGTGCAGGACCTTTTAAAAGCAGGATTGGTATAATTCAAATGTCAAATACCGCTATAAGTGAAGATATAAAAGAAAAAGCAAGAAAGATCAAACTGCTGTTGCTGGATGTAGACGGTGTTTTAACCGATGGCAGGATAATCTATGATTCCCGGGGGCGAGATATTAAATCCTTTGATGTCCACGACGGATTAGGAGTTTACGCCCTGCGTAAAGCGGGAATAAAGACGATCCTGATCACCGCTAAAGGTTCGCGGGCAATAATGCCGCGCGCGCGCGATATGCAGGTTGAAAAAGTATTCGCGGACGTCTTTCCGAAAACATCCGTATTAGACAGGATCATAAAAGAATACAAGGTGGATATTTCCGAGATATGTTTTGTAGGCGATGACTTAGTGGACCTGTGCGTTATGAGGAAAGTAGGTTTTCCGGTGGCGGTATCCAACGCCAACCCGGAGATCAAGCAGGCAGCCTGCTATATAACTTTAAAAGAGGGCGGCCGCGGAGCGGTGCGCGAGATCTCCGAGCTTATCCTCAAGTCACAGGATAAATGGGGCCAGATCGTAAAGTTTTATGATACTTAAGAAGTTTATCCTGATCCCTGGTTTGATATTTTTGGCGGCTTTCGGCTTGTGTTTTGCTGAAGAGAAAACCCAGGGAGAGTCAGACCAGCAGATCAATGAATTTTCACTTTCCGGTTACGGAGAGAAAGGCAAAAAGAGCTGGGACCTTTCAGGAAATTCCGCGGACATATTCACGGAAGTGGTAAAGCTTAAGAGTGTAACAGGCAATCTATACGGTAAAGAAGAGAATATCAAGCTTACCGCCGACAATGGGGATTTTAATAAAGTAGACGGCAAGGTGCATTTAGAACAGAATGTCATAGTTACCACTTCCTCGGGCATGAAGTTGACCACGGATTCATTGGATTGGGATAGAAAGGCCTCGTCTGTGGCTACCAAAGACCCCGTGAATATACAAAGAGATAATATGATCATTGACGGAGTAGGCGCTAAGGGCGAGCTTAATCTAAAAAAGGTAGCCCTGGAAAAAGACATCAGGTTAAATATCAAGCCGGAGGATCAAAATAAGCCTAAGGGCCAGGGCGTAAAAGAAAAGATGGTCATTACCTGCGACGGGCCCTTGGAAATAGATTACGAAAAGAATATCGCTGTTTTTAATAATAACGTTAAAGTTGAAAAGGCCGATTCTATAATTTATAGCGACAGGATGGATGTTTATTTTATCGTCAAAGGAGCTAATAACGCGCCTTTCGGCGCCGGAGAGCAGGGGATGGCAGGCAGTAAGATCGATAAGATAATCTCGCGCGGCAACGTTAAGATCGTACGGGGGGAGGATATTTCCTACAGCCAGGAGGCGGTTTATAACGCTTTGGACAGGAAGATCACCTTAAACGGAAGGCCTAAATTGGTCATATACTCAAGCGGAGAGTTTAAAGATGCGCCTCTTGGAAATTAAAGAACTAAGTAAGTCTTATGACGGCAGGCAGGTCGTTAAAGGCGTGGATATCATGGTGAAACGCGGAGAGATCGTCGGCCTTCTCGGGCCCAACGGAGCGGGTAAGACCACCACATTCTACATGATCGTGGGGGTTATTTCTCCCAACGCGGGTTCTATTGTTTTTGATAATAACGACATAACGGGCCTATCCATACACCAACGCGCCCGCTTTGGCATAGGCTATCTATCCCAGGACCCGTCGATATTCCGGAAGCTTACCGTGGAAGACAACATAATGGCAATTTTAGAGACGCTGCCCATAAACAAAGCTGAAAGAAAACGCAGGCTGGGATCGCTGCTTGAGGAATTAGGGATCGCCCATCTTGCTAAAAACAAATCGTATACATTGTCCGGCGGCGAAAGAAGGCGCCTGGAGATCACGCGGGCGCTGGTTACAAATCCGTCTTTTATACTTTTGGATGAGCCATTTTCAGGCATAGACCCTATTGTGGTAAATGAAGCGCAGGAGATCATCAGGGAATTAAAAGCGAAAGGCTTAGGCATCCTGCTTACGGACCATAACGTAAGGGAGACACTCTCCATCACGGACAGGGCTTATTTGATCGCCGAAGGAAAGATCCTTATTTCCGGCACAGCTGATGAGTTAATCAACAATGCCCAGGCGCGCCAGGTGTACCTGGGAGAGAAGTTTAAAATGTGAGAACACGGCGCGCGCGGATAGATCCGCCAGGGCCGGCGTTTAAAAAGAATGAAAACAGAGGTCAAAAAGTTAGACAGCACAAAGAGAGAGATCAATATCGAAGTAATCGGCGAGGTTGTAAAGAATAAATTCGAAGATGTCTTTACCAGGATCGCCAAAGAGGCCAAGGTCCCGGGATTCCGTCCAGGCCACGCCCCGCGGGATGTTTTAGAAAAGCATTTTTCCTCTTCCGCTCATGAGCAGGTGCTTAAAGAATTGGTGCCGGATATCTACGGCGAGGCAATTAAGAAAGAAGGGCTTGAGGTCATAGAGCTGCCGCAGATCTCCGACGTAAGGCTGGACAGGGTGAAGCTTACGTTTAAGGCGGTTGTAGAGGTAAGCCCGGAGATAACTGTTAAGGGCTATAAAAAGCAAAAAGTGAGCTATAAATATATTACGGTTACTCCCGAGGAAATAAAGCGCAATATTGATTCGTTAAAAGGATCCAGGAAGGCAGAGGCGATAGACGATAGCTTTGCTAAGGGTTTAGGCTATCCGGATCTGTCGGAATTGGAAAAGGCTCTGGAGAGGCAGATTTTTCTGCAGAAAGAGAGCCAGCAGAGGCAGAATATAGAGAATGAGCTTGTGCAAAATATAACCAAGGACCTGGATTTTAAGCTGCCGCAGTCGCTGGTTAACCGGCAGCTGGAGGAATTGTTAAGGCATACTAAGGTTGACCTGGCTTTAAAGGGCGTTCCCCGGGAAAAACTGGAAGAACAAGAAAAGGAACTGGTTAAGAATTTAGAACCGGAGGCAAGAAAACAGGTTAAGGTCTACCTTGTCTTAGCGGAGATAGCGAAAAAAGAAAATATACCATTAGATGATAATATGCCGGCGCGTGTGATAGAACTCTTGTTAAAAGAAGCGGACTGGCAGAAAGCAGCATAGTTATTATTTTGAAAAAGGAGGTAGAAGAATGAATGAGAAATCGCAGCTTTTAGTACCTATGGTTATTGAGCAGACCTCAAGAGGCTATGAACGCGCCTATGATATTTATTCCCGTCTCTTAAAAGACCGTATAATATTCATCGGCACCTCCATTGATGATTATGTGGCTAACCTGTTGATCGCCCAGATGCTGTTTTTACAGATGGAAGACGTAAATAAAGATATAAATATTTATATTAATTCCCCCGGAGGCTCGGTAACCGCGGGGCTGGCGATATACGATACCATGCAGTTCGTAAAATGCGACGTAGCGACTTATTGCGTAGGCCAGGCCTCCAGTATGGGCGCGGTGCTTTTAGCCGCGGGGACAAAAGGCAAGCGCCACACGCTGCCTAATTCACGGATCATGATCCATCAGCCCTGGGGAGGGTTCCAGGGGACAGCAGAGGATATATCCCGGCATGCTAAAGAGATCCTGAAGATGCGGGACAAGATCAACGAGATATTATCAACTCATACAGGTAAGCCCTTAGATAAGATCCAAAAAGACACGGACAGGGATTATTTTATGTCAGCCCAGGAAGCAAAGGAATACGGGCTTATTGACGAGGTGATCCTTCCCGGAACCAAGAAGGAGCAAAAAAAATGAGAAAGAATTATTTATTAACCCCGGGGCCTACCCCTCTGCCGCCTGAGGTTTGTGAAGCGATGGCGCGGCCGATAATCCATCACCGCACGCCGCAATTCCAGGCGGTATTAAAAGAGGCTGTGGAAGGCTTAAAATACGTGTTTCAGACCAATAACGACATTTTTATATTAACTTCTTCCGGAACCGGCGCGATGGAAGCGGCGGTAATAAACTTTTTATCTTCCGGTGATACAGCGTTGACAGTTGAAACAGGCAAGTTCGGCGAAAGGTGGACGGAAATTTGCAAGGCTTATGGTATCAATACGGAAGTCATGAAAGTAGAATGGGGTAAGGCAGTCTTGCCTTCGGAAATAGAAAAGAAGCTGAATGCCAACCCTGCCATAAAAGCGGTATTCGTTACCTTATGCGAAACTTCAACAGGCGTGGTAAATGATATTGAAGGTATAGGCAAAATCGTAAAGAACACCGGAGCGATATTAGTCGTAGATGCCATCAGCGGCTTAGGAGCCATTGATTTAAATTCGGACGGCTGGTTTTGCGATGTGGTAGTATCCGGTTCACAAAAAGGCCTTATGCTTCCTCCCGGGTTAGGCTTTATTTCAGTAAGCCCTAAGGCATGGAAATCAGCAGAAAGTGCCAAATGCCCAAAATATTATTTTGATCTAAGGAAAGCAAAAAAAGCGTTTGATAAAACCGATACGCCTTTTACTCCCGCGATATCATTGGTTATCGCGCTTAACGAAGCTTTAAAGATGATAAAACAGGACGGGCTGGAGAATGTATTCCTGCGCCATAAAAAGATGGCGGATGCCACCAGGCAGGCGATGGCAGCGTTGGGATTAGAATTATTCGCGCCTACGGCGGCTTCAGACGTGGTGACTGCGGTTTGCGCCCCGGGAGGGATAGACGGAGAAAAACTGGTTAAGACTATGCGGGATACTTATGGGGTGACTATAGCCGGCGGCCAGGACGAGTTAAAAGGCAAGATATTCAGAATAGCCCATATGGGATATATCGAAGAGTTTGATATTATCATGGGTATTTCATGTTTAGAAAAGGTGCTGTATCAGATGGGGTATAAGTTTAATCTGGGAGCCGGCGTAAAACAGGCGGAAGCGGTTTTTTTAAAATAAGCGGGGTATGTCCGAATTCAAGGAGCCAAGATGATAAAAATACTAGTCAGTGATCCTTTATCGCAAGAAGGGCTGGATATTTTAAATGAGGTCAAAGAGTTTAAGGTGGATGTAAAGACCGATTTAAAACCGGATGCCCTTAAAAGTATAATTAAAGATTACGATGCCCTGGTGGTAAGAAGCGCTACTAAGGTAAGTAAGGATATAATCAACGCGGCTGACAGGTTAAAGGTGATCGGCCGGGCGGGAGTAGGGTTGGATAATGTCGATCTGGACGCGGCTACGCAAAAAGGCATTATCGTAATGAATACTCCCACGGGAAATACCATTTCTACGGCGGAGCATACTATGAGCATGATCCTGTCGCTTTCCAGGAATATCCCGCAGGCTGACGTTTCTACCAAGAAAGGCGAATGGAAACGTTCCAAATTCATGGGTGTTGAACTCTACGGTAAGACGCTGGGCATAGTGGGCTTAGGCAGGATAGGCTCAGAGGTGGCAAAAAGGTCTTTATCGTTCGGAATGAAGATCTTAGCGTTTGATCCCTATTTATCGCGCGAGGTCGCCCAGACCCTGGGGATAGAAGTAGTGGAATTAAAAGAACTCCTGGAGCGTTCCGATTATATCACCGTCCATACTCCTCTTGGTGAAGATACGAGGCACATGATCTCAAAAGCCGAATTTGATATTATGAAAAAGGGCGTGCGTATAATTAATTGCGCCCGCGGCGGGATAATTGATGAACAGGCGCTTATAAACGCGGTTAAAGAAGGCAAGGTCGCTGCGGCCGCCCTGGATGTTTTTGAGAAAGAGCCTTTATCGCCAGACAGCGAGCTCTTGAAATTAGATAATATTATTACCACTCCCCATTTAGGCGCTTCCACAGAAGAGGCGCAGGTTAATGTGGCTATTGAGGTAGCCGAAATAGTGCGCGACGCGCTCTTAAAAAGAGGCGTGCGTAATGCCGCCAACTATCCTTGCCTGGAAGCCGAGGTTTGCAAGGTCCTGGAGCCGTATATAAATTTGTCAGAAAAACTGGGAGGATTTTCAGCGCAATTAGTTGAGGGGAGGTTTCAGGAACTAAATATAAATTATAGCGGAGAAATAACCGCTTATGATTTAAGCCCTTTGACCATGGCTTTAGTCAAGGGATTGTTGGCGCCAATATTGAAAGAGACGGTGAATTTCGTTAATGCCGTAGCCTTAGCTAAAGAGCGGGGCATAATGATCAGAGAATCCAAGTCTTCTAAAGAGGCGGAGTTCGTGAATTTGGTACAATTAGAAATTAAGACCGATAAAGAAACCAAGGCGATCTCCGGGACGCTGTCTTCAAATAAGCAGCCCCGGATAGTCAAGGTGGATGATTATTACGTGGAATTGTCGCCCCTGGGCGATATGATATTCATACAGAATTGGGATAAGCCCGGCATCATCGGTAATTTAGGCACGTTTTTGGGCAAACACAATATCAATATCGCGGCAATGACGTTCGGCCGGGAAAAGCCGGGAGGAAAGGCCATCAGCGTGTTAAACGTCGACAGCGCTGTTTCCATTGGTATATTGGATGAGATAAAGAAAATAGATAATATCTTGTTAGCAAGGAGCATAAGACTATGATCAGGAAATCCTTCTGTTTATTGTTTGCCGCCGGGATTATTTTTACCGGCCTGGCCTGCGCTAAAACAAATAAGGCCAGCCTTTTGGTTATCAGCCCCAAGGACTGCCTAACCTGTAATACCGAAACGGTGGTTAACTTCTTAAAAAGGCAGTTTACGGATTTGAAAGTTTCCTATCTTTATTATCCTGACAGAAGGTCAGAGAAGCTGATCAAGAAACTGGGCATATCGGCTTTACCAGCTTATCTTTTAGGTAAACAGGCCAAAAGAGAAGCTAATTTCGGCAGCCTGAAAAGAAACCTGGAGATAAAAGGCGGGTTCTATATGTTGAAACCTCAATTCAGCGGGTTTTCTTATCTTGCCAATAGAAATAAAATAAAGGGTAAATTGGACCTGTTCATAAGTTTATACAGCAAGAATACCGGCGGGATATTGGAGGCGGTAAGAGAATTCAATCCTACCGTGCATTTTCTGGCAGTGGAGCAGGGGGATGGTTTTGACGCGGCAAAGGGAGAAAAAGAAGTAGAAGAATGCCTGCGGGCGGTATGCGTTCAGAAATATTATCCTAAAACCTTCCCGGATTATATCAGCTGCAGGGCGGGAAATATTAATTCGCCGCGGTACGAACGCTGCCTGCCAAAAGCAGACGCGCAAAAAATAAAAAAATGCGCCTTAGGCAGCCAAGGGTATACTCTTTTAAAAGAAAATATAATCCTTAACAAAGAGCTTCAGGTTATGTTCGGCCCCGTGTATCTTTTGGATAACCAGGAGGTATTTAGTTCAAACGGCGTGCCGGCAAAAGAGGAATTAAGAAAGATAATAAAGAGGTGATATATGGATGCTAAACCCAAGATCTATATAATTGATGTGACTAACCGCGACGGAGTGCAGACTTCCCGCATCTGCCTTTCCAAACTGCAGAAGACGATGATAAACCTGTATTTAGATGAGCTGGGGGTATTCCAGTCAGAGTTCGGCTTTCCCGTTACGCGCCATGAGACAAATTATTTAAACGCTAATCTGGAATTGGCCAAGAAGGAGGCATTCCATTCTCTAAGATTAGAAGGATGGGTGAGGGCGACAAGAGACGATGTAAAGGCGGCTTTCCGGTTAGTGCCGCATATAAAACACCTGAACTTGTCTATTTCTACCTCGGACCAGATGATCCTGCATAAATTTAAAGGAAAGCTTGACCATGAGTCGGTGATAAAAGAAATGAGAGAAGCAGCAGGAGAGGCGATCAGATCCGGAGCCGAATCCATCGGCGTAAACGCCGAGGATGCTTCGCGGACCAGGATGGATTATCTGATTGAATTCGCTTTAGCGGCAAAAGAGGCAGGCGCCCACAGGATCCGCTATTGCGATACGTTAGGCTGCGATACGCCTTTTTCTATTTATGAAAGGATAAAGCTTCTGGCGGAAGCGACCTCTATGCCTATAGAGATACATTGCCATAATGACTTGGGTCTGGTAGTGGCAAATTCCATTGCCGGGGCAAAAGCCGCCTGTGATTCAGGAGTAGATGCCTACATAAATACCTGTGTTAACGGCATGGGTGAGCGGGCGGGGAATGCCGATCTGGTTTCGGTGATCTTGAGCCTTAAATACGGCAACGGCATGCAGGAATACGCTCTTAGCGAAAAGATCAATTTAAAGGCGGCCTGGAAGATCTGCAAATACGCCTCGTATGCTTTTGGCGTGCCGATACCCATAAACCAGCCGGGCGTAGGGGCTAATGCCTTCGCGCATGAATCAGGTATTCATGCCGATGGAGCCTTAAAAGACAGGCGTAACTATGAACTTTATGATTTTGAGGAATTAGGGCGGGGAGAGCCGGAGATCATTGAGACCGGACGCAAGATTACCGCGGGTGAATATTCAGGGATCAAGGGTTTTAGGAATGTATATGAAAAATTAGAAGTGGAATTCAGCGACAACAAAGAGGCAACAGAAGTCCTGGAATTGGTCAGATACGCCAATGTCCATAACCAGAAGCCGTTAGTAGACGATGAGTTGAAATTCATCGCCAAGTATCCGGATATCGCGCGCAAGATATTTACCATGACACCATAACGAAAACCAAAAATGAATTTAATAATCGTAGGGACGCAGTGGGGTGACGAGGGCAAGGGTAAGATGATCGATATCTTATCCGGTAAGGTCGATTATATCGTGCGTTACCAGGGAGGTAACAACGCCGGCCATACGGTTATAACCGGCAACAGAGAATACATATTCCATCTTATACCTTCAGGTATCCTGCATAAAGGGAAAGTCTGCGTTATCGGAAACGGCGTGGTAGTGGATCCGGCGGTCTTGATCCGCGAGATAAACGATTTAAAACCGCGCAGCATCGCCATGGATGGCCGTTTAAAGATATCTTCGCTGGCGCATGTCATCTTGCCTTATCACAGGATCCTAGACCAGCTGCGCGAGACAAAAAGAGAATATAAGATAGGCACGACCGGAAGGGGCATAGGCCCCTGTTACGCGGATAAGATCACCCGCTGCGGCATAAGGATGATAGACCTTATGAACCCGGCCGCGTTCCGTGATAAATTGAAGGATAATTTACAGGAAAAGAATGAAATATTCAAGAAGGTCTACCGGCATCCGGGATTTAATTTTAATGCAATTTACAAAGAGTATTTGAATTACGGCAGGTTATTCTCCCCGTATATTTGCAATACCTCTCATTTGTTGAATAAGGCGATCAAGGACGGCAAAGATATTCTTTTTGAGGGAGCGCAAGGTACATTCCTGGATATTGATTTCGGAACGTATCCTTTTGTTACTTCTTCATCCGCGACCGCAGGCGGAGCATGTATCGGCAGCGGTGTTTCTCCGGTAAAGATAGATAAGGTTATAGGCGTGGCCAAGGCATATACTACAAGAGTAGGAGAAGGTCCTTTCCCGACTGAATTTCTGCCGGGTTTCGGGAAATTCATGCGGGATAAAGGCAATGAATTCGGCGCTACGACCGGCAGGCCCCGCAGGTGCGGTTGGTTTGATAGTGTCATGGTAAAAGAGGCAGTCGCGCTAAATGGTATTTCCGAATTGGCAATAATGAAGATGGATGTGTTAGAGGGGCTTAAGGCCGTTAAGATCTGTGTAGCTTATAAGTATAAAGGTAAAGAATTCAAAGAGTATCCTTATGACCTGGAAGCGTTAAATAAATTAAAACCGGTATATAAAGAAATGCCAGGCTGGGTTAAGCAGTTGAATAAGCCTAAGGGTTTTAAAGACTTACATCCCAATGCCAGGGCATATTTGAATGTCCTGCAGGATATGCTTAAGGCCAGGATAACCATGGTATCGGTGGGGTCTTCCAGGGAAGATACCATATTTGTAAAGTAAAGACAGGGCTTATTGTCCGAATTAACCCTTGACTAGAATTAAGGCTTATGTTATAGTTACAATTCAGAAAAGGAGAGGTGAATTATGAAAACCAAATTGTTAAAAACAGTATTAATAGTACTTACCAGCGTTTCATTAGCCGGATGCACGTTTATCTTTCAGGGGGGCAGGCGTTCGGATGCCCGGAAGATCCAGGAGTTATCCGCGCAGTTAGACGAATTAGCCAATACGAAGAAGCTTCTTGAGGATAAACTTGGGCAGGAGATCCAGGATAAGCAGGTAAAACTGCAGATGATGGAGAAGGGCCTGGTTATTACCGTAGTAGGCGACCTTTTATTTGATTCAGGCAAATCCAAGATAAGGCATGAAGCATATCCTGTGTTGGATAAAGTAGCGCAGGTATTGCAGGAAAATGTGCCGCAGTTAAAAGTGGGAATAGAGGGCCATACTGATAATCAGCCCATCAGGCATTCCGGATGGAAATCGAACTGGGAATTATCTACATCCCGCGCCTTAAGCGTCCTGCATTATCTGGTTAATGAAAAAGGGGTATCGCCTGACCGTTTATCGGCGATAGGTTATGGTGAGTATCATCCGGTTGCCGGAAATGATACGAAAGACGGCCGCCAGTTGAACCGCAGAGTTGAAATTGTGATCCTGCCGCAAGTTACAAAAATAAAGGACATGAAAACAGAAGCAGTAAAAGAAGTGGCTCTTAAGGAACCGGCAGAGAATCTTAAATAAGTCAAGATAAACAAGGGGTTTTTACTCTATGGATGAGACCATTAAAAACAGGATTATTTTAATATTAGCTATATTGACCGCGATATTCTTTATCGCTACGGTGAATTCCTGCACTAACGCGTCGCGCCAGAAATACGCGCGCGATAAAGAAATGTCCACCAGGCTGGACTTAGAAGAGAAGATGGGCAAGTTCACGCAGGAAAAAACCGCCTTAGAGGCGGCATTAGCGGAAGAAAAAGCCGCCCATCAGGCTACGAAAAAAGCCTTGGTGCAGGAGCAATTAGTGAACCAGAGCGTGAAAGAAGAACTTCATAAGGTGACTAAGCTAAAAGAAGCCCTGGAGGAAGACCTTAAAGAGGCGTTAGTCCAGAGCAAGTCAGCGAAATCTAGAAAATGAAATAGGGAGGGGCGGGGAAAGAACGGCTTTTTTGTTCTAAAAAAGGGGATATAATCATCCCCTTTTTTATTCAGCTTGCCTTACAGCAGGAGAGGGAGGTAAACCATGGCGGTATTACGTAAAGCAAAAAAGAAGTTGAAGAAAATAACGCAAAAAAAGAAAGCCATAAGGAAGAAAGAACAAAAACCTGCCCGAAAGGATGCTGTTACAGAAATCGAAACAGGCGTTCTGGGCGCTCAGGAAGCAGCTATCGGGCAGACAAAGTTTTCTCATCCGGAAGCAGCCCGTCCGCGCAGGGAACTACCCGCCGATCTGCCTTACCGTTATGACCAGGACAGAATAGTGTTACAGGTCCGCGATCCCTGGTGGATACATACCTATTGGGAGGTCAGGGGCGCGACATTAGAAAAGTTAAGGAATGATCTCAAGGATGAATTCCCCCGGGCAAAATACGTCCTGCGTGTTTACGATGTCAGCCAGATTATTTTTAACGGCAGCAATGCCCACAGGTTCTTTGATATACAGATAAATGAATCCGCGAGTAACTGGTATATTAATACCAGGGGCCCGGGAAGGTCCTGGTGCGTAGACTTAGGTTTACTATTGCCTGGGGGCAGATTCATTACCATAGCGCGTTCGAATATAGTGGAAACGCCTTCAGAAGGCCCGTCCTGGATCACCGATGAGGAGTGGATGATCCCGGAAGAGATGTTCGCCCGGCTTTACGGCATGGGTTTCGGGCTGGGGCAAAGTTCTCCGGTCGGCAAGGCCTGGCAGGAAAGAGTAAAAAGAGAACTTTTCTCAGGGGTATTGTCTTCTCCAGGGATCACTTCTGTGACCAGCCCCGCAAAAAAGATGCCCAAAGGAAAGAAATTCTGGATGGTAGTAGATTGTGAATTGATAGTTTACGGCGCTACGGAATCCGATGCTAAAGTTACTGTCCAGGGCAGAGAAATAAAATTAAGGCCGGACGGGACTTTTACTTTAAGGTTCGCGCTGCCGGACGGTAAACAGGTTATACCGGTAAAAGCGGCATCTTGCGATAATGTGGAAGAACGCACCATTACTCCTATTATAAATAGAGAAACTCAAATCCGTAACCCCTGATAAAAATGCACAAAGGATATCTCTGTATAGTGCTGCACGGCCATCTTCCTTTTGTCAGGCATCCTGAGCATGAAGATTTCTTAGAGGAGGGCTGGCTCTATGAGGCGATAACCGAAACGTATATCCCCTTGATATCGCTCTTTGAAAAATTAGTAGAGGATAAAATAGATTTCCGGATGACTTTGACCCTAAGCCCGACGCTCGTTTCCATGCTTTGTGATCCGTTACTTCAGGAGCGGTATTTAAAACACATAAACAAGCTTATTGAGTTAGCGCATAAGGAAATAGAGCGGACGAATTGGCAGCCTGATTTCCAGAAGCTGGCTATTATGTATTTAAGCCAGTTTTCTAAAGCGCGGGATAGCTTCGAGAAATATAACCGTAATCTCGCCTCTGCCTTTAAGGTTTTTCAGGACTTGGGTAAATTAGAGATCATTACCTGCGCGGCAACTCATGGATATTTGCCGCTTATGGATGTCTCTAGGGCATCGGTAAGAGCGCAGATCAAAGTGGCAGCCAGCCATTATGAAAGCGTATTCGGCAGGCGCCCCCGCGGGATATGGCTGCCGGAATGCGGCTACCATCCCGGCCACGACGAGATACTGAAAGAGGCAGGGATACGTTATTTCTTTACTGATGCCCATGGGGTATTGCATGGCACTCCGCGGCCAAAATACGGCGTATTCGCTCCGGTTTACTGCCGCGGGACGGGTGTAGCCTGTTTTAGCAGGGACCTGGAATCATCCAAGCAGGTTTGGTCTTCTATCGAAGGCTATCCGGGAGATTATAATTACCGCGAATTCTACCGGGACGCGGGTTTTGACCTGGAATACGATTATATAAGGCCATATATACATCCTGACGGGATAAGGGTAAATACGGGGATAAAATATTACCGTATCACCGGAGCAGGGGACCATAAAGAGCCTTATGTGCCTGGCTGGGCGAGAGAGAAGTGCGCCGAGCAGGCGGGGAATTTCATGTTTAACCGCCAGAAACAGATAGAGCATCTTTTTGGCTTAATGGGGAAGAAACCCATAATCATTTCTCCGTATGACGCGGAATTATTCGGCCACTGGTGGTTTGAAGGGCCGCTCTGGCTGGATTTTCTTTTCAGGAAGATCGCCTGTGACCAGGATGAAATACGCCTGATCACTCCGTCGGAATACCTGGCGGAGAATCCGCGTAACCAGGTGATCAGCCCGTCTTTATCCAGCTGGGGATTAAAGGGCTATAGCGAGATGTGGCTGCAGGGCTCAAATGACTGGATTTACCGGCACTTACACTTGGCGTCAGAGAGAATGACCGAGTTGGTAAAGAACGCCTCTGATCCTAACGGCTTATCCCGGAGGGCGTTAAACCAGGCGCTGCGGGAATTACTTTTGGCCCAGAGTTCCGATTGGGCGTTTATTATGGGCACAGGTACGCATACCAGTTACGCGGTCCGCCGCACAAAAGATCACCTCTTAAGGTTCGGCCGTCTATATGAAGATATAAAGTCAAACTCCATTGACGAAGATTGGCTGTCTGATATTGAATACAAGGATAATATATTCCCTAATATAGATTACCGGGTCCACCAGTAACAGAGAGCTGTTTACCGGTCGCAAATCATGGTCGATAAAAATAATATCCCTAAGCATGTGGCGATAATCATGGATGGTAACGGCCGTTGGGCCAAAGAGCGGGGATTGTCCCGTACCGCCGGCCACCGTAAAGGTATCGAAAGGGTCCAGGAGGTTATGGATGCTGCCAGGGAAATGGGTGTTGAGGTAGTAACATTATTTGCTTTTTCCGCGGAAAACTGGGGCCGGCCCCAAAAAGAGATCGATATGCTGATGCGTTCTTTGAATAATTTCCTGGACAAGCAAACCAAGAAATTAAACAGGGATAATATAAAGTTTAAGGCTATCGGGCAGGAAAAGCCTTTACCGGGCTATATACAGGATAAGATCAAGAAAGTAGAGCAAGCGACTAAGAATAACACGGGATTAACTATGGTCATGGCTTTAAATTACGGGGGAAGGCAGGAAATAGTGGCCGCGGCAAAAAGATTCGCGCATTCTGTGTTAAAGGGCGAGTCCGGTATAGATGACTTAGACGCGGAAAGTTTTAGCCGTTATCTTTATACCGCCGGCTTACCAGACCCTGATTTGTTGATCCGCACCAGCGGAGAGATAAGGATAAGTAATTTTTTACTCTGGCAGCTTTCTTACGCGGAGCTGTATTTCCCTAAAAAGCATTGGCCGGATTTTAAACGCGAAGATTTCAGGAAAGCGGTCCGGGAATACCAAAAGAGGGAAAGAAGGTTCGGGGAGATCAAATGTTAAAAAACAGGATAATCACTTCAACAATACTCATCGGAGTTATCGGAGGGGTTATATTTGTTGACTGGCTGTGCGGGTTATTAGTGGCTGCTTTTATTATCGCGGGTTTATACGAATTTTTCACCATGCTGGAGCGTAAAGGGATAAGCATATATAAATATGTCGGCATAGGCATAGGCGCCATAATCCCTCTTTCTATAGTTTTCCGCTTTGAGCCTACCAGGAAATGGGAATTACTGTGTATTGTTCTAATATTACTATTCCTGATCATTATGCAATTCAGGCGCCGCCAGAACAGCGGAGCTATAGTGGGGATCTCGACAACCATATTCGGCATAGTTTATGTTTCCTGGCTTCTTTCGTTTTTGATAAAGATAAGGTATCTTGAAGGAGGGCTGGGCCTGTTAGCTGCGGTATTGCTTATTACCAAATTAAGCGATATAGGCGCCTATCTTATAGGGATGCGTTTCGGGAAAACTCCTTTGATCCCCCGCATAAGCCCGAAGAAATCCGTGGAGGGTTCTATCGGGGGTCTGGTTTTCGGCGTATCAGGGTCCTTGGCGGCAAGTTCGTTCTTGCAGTTGTCATTTTTGCATACCATATCGCTGGGTATATGCTTAAGCGTTTTGGCTCAATTAGGGGATTTGTCCGAATCCTTGATGAAACGCGACTGCCAGGTAAAGGACTCCGGAAATATCTTCCCGGGTTTAGGCGGAGTTTTAGATACGATCGACAGCCTGCTCTTTACCGCTCCGGCATTTTATTTTTACATGGTACTTATTTTGAAATAAGTTATATGGCTCAAACTTACCCCGCCTCGTAAGATATGCCAAAATTCTCTTCGTTCCCTTTAAGGAACTCTGCTAATTTTGACATATTCGGCGGGATAATTCGCAGACGCTTATTTAGCATCAAAGAGAGGCAGCTATAATTTACGTCGCTCCTTCGGAGTCTCCGTAAATTATCTGCTCATTAATGAAACGCATTGCCATATTAGGTTCAACCGGTTCGATAGGCGTAAATGCTTTAAAAGTGATCAGGCATTTTCCCGACAGGTTTCAGGTCACAGGGCTAAGTACTAATTCCAGCATTGATATATTGTATGAGCAAATAAAAGAATTCCGCCCTTTGTTTGTCTGCGTCGGGGACGCAAAGGCGGGCAGGGAATTGAAGGGCAGGCTTAAACCCTCCACCAGGCTTTTAGTCGGAAAGGAAGGTTTGGAAGCCCTGGCCGCGGACGCAAAAGTTGATGAGGTCCTCTTGGCGATAAGCGGTTTTTGCGCGCTATCGCCTTTATTAAAGGCGATAGAATCCGGTAAGCAAGTCGCGCTGGCAAATAAAGAGGCATTAGTCGCGGCAGGGTCTATAGTAATGAATAGGGCGGCTTCCCACAAAGTAAATATCATTCCTGTGGATAGCGAGCAATCAGCGATCTGGCAGTGCCTGGAAGGGGAGAGGCTAAGCGGGCTAAAGAAGATCTATCTTACCGCTTCAGGAGGGCCTTTTTGGCAGGCCCGGCGCCAAGACCTGAAAAGCGTTACCATAAAGAAGGTCTTGGATCATCCCAGGTGGAAAATGGGCAAGAAGATCAGCGTTGATTCCGCCAGCCTCATGAATAAAGGCTTAGAGCTTTTAGAGGCGATGTTTTTGTTTAATGTCGCAAGCGATAAAATAGAGATAATTCTGCATCCGGAAGCCGTGGTTCATTCCATGGTGGAATTCATAGATGGATCTATATTGGCGCAATTGTCAGCTACCGATATGCGTATTCCCATACAGTATGCTTTTTCCTATCCGGAGAGGCTGCCTAACGCCTCCAGTAGCATAGATTTTTGCAAATTGAGAAATTTGCATTTCCAAGCTCCGGACTTCAGGAAGTTCCCTTGTTTAGGCTTGGCTTACCGGGCCGCGGATGAACTGGGGACTATGCCAGCGGTTTTAAACGCCGCCAATGAAGTAAGCGTAGAAGCGTTTTTGAATAAGAAGATCAAGTTTGTTTCCATACCCAAAGTTATTGAAAAAGTCTTAGACAGCCACCGCAATAAGCTCGATCCTGATTTAAGCGATATATTGCATGCGGATGAATGGGCCAGACTTAAGGCCCATGACAATGTCAGGAGATTAAACTAAATATATGATCGCCCTTATTATTTTCATATTTATTCTAAGCGTAATAATCATTATCCATGAGCTTGGGCATTTTATGGCAGCCAAGAAGACGGGAGTCCGTGTTGAACAATTTTCTCTGGGGTTCGGCCCGCGGTTGTTCAAAAAGAAAAAGCAGGATACGGAATACAGTATCAGCGCGATACCGCTGGGAGGGTTTGTGAAGTTCTCCGGAGATAACCCGGAAGAATACACGGGTAAAAGTTACGAGTATCTTTCTAAATCTCCGGGCCAGCGCTTCCAGATAATATTCTTAGGGCCTTTCTTAAATTACGTATTGGGATTTTTATGTTTTTGGATAATATTCTTCGCGGGTTACCCTACGTTTACTACTAAAGTAGGGGGTTTGCTTGATGGTTTTGGAGCCAGGGAGGCAGGGTTACAAGTTGGCGATAAGATCACGGCCATAGATGGAGAGAAGGTGGCTTTCTGGGAGGACCTGCAGAATATAATCCAGAGTAAAGAGCAGCCTTCTAAGGTGAAACTTTCTATCTTGCGTGATAATAAAGAATTTACAGTGGATGTCCAGATAAAAGAAAAAGAATCGGGCGGGCGCCCGGGGCATAAACGCAAAGTAGGCTTACTGGGCATAGCGCCTTCGGATGAGATCGTGAAGGTAAGGCACGGGTTCTTTGAATCTTTCCTCCTGGGGATAAAGAAGACCTGGAGCCTGACAGCTTTAACTTATAAGTCATTATGGCATATGGTAACAGGAAAAATATCCATACGCGAATCAGTAACCGGGCCGTTGGGTATTTTTGATATAACGTCTAAAGCGGCAAGCTTAGGGATAATCGCGGTCTTGCACCTGGTAGCGGTATTAAGCATAAGTTTAGGTATATTTAACCTGCTGCCTTTACCGGTATTAGACGGCGGGCATATTTTACTCTTAGGCATAGAAAAGATAAGAGGCAGGGCTTTGGGTATTAAAGCCGAACGCGTTATTACGCAGATAGGTGTTACGTTAATTGTATCTTTAGCGGTATTTGTGACTTATAATGATATCTTAAGGCTCTTTGGAGACAAGGTATTAAGATGAAGAGGCGCAGGGCCAAAACTATAAGGATCGGCAATTGCCTTATTGGCGGGGATAACCCGGTCGCGATACAGTCTATGACTAAGACTAAAACCAGCGATATCCAGAGGACAGTGAGGCAGATAAGGGAACTGGAGGCCGCCGGATGTGAGATAGTCAGGCTGGCTATAAAGGATGAGAAAGATGCCCAGGCCTTAAAGAGGATCAAGGAGAGAGCTAGCATTCCTTTAGTAGCGGATATACATTTTAATTGGCGCCTGGCATTGGCGGCAATAGATAGCGGCGCGGATAAGATAAGGCTTAATCCCGGTAATATTTATAAGAAGAAAGAGATCGGGGAAATATCCAGGGCGGCAAAGCTTAACAATATTCCCATAAGGGTAGGTATTAATTCCGGATCGCTTAGAGGCTCCGAGCCTAAGAATACAGGCTCAAGGACGCAGGCCGATAGAATGGTTAAAAGCGCTCTGGATTATATAAAGATATTAGAGGGTTTTAAGTTCCGGGATATTGTTATTTCTTTAAAAGCGTCTAATATTATAGATACTATAGGCGCGTATCGCAAAATAGCCCGGCTTTGTGATTATCCTTTGCATTTAGGTGTTACTGCCACCGGTTCCCCATACGCGGGGACAATAAAATCCGCTATCGCTCTGGGGATTTTACTATCGGAAGGGATCGGAGATACAATAAGAGTATCCCTTACCGACGCGCCCGCGCGGGAAGTAACAGCCGCTAAAGCTGTTTTAGAATCGTTAGGATTACGTAAGTCCGGGCCGGAGATCATCAGTTGTCCGACTTGCGGGCGCTGTGAAGTAGATCTGGTGAGGGTAGTAAAAGAATTAGAAGGCAAATTGTCTGGTGTCCGTTATCCGCTATCCGCTCATAGGCCGCTTAAAATAGCGGTGATGGGCTGCGTAGTCAACGGCCCCGGAGAAGCAAAAGAGGCGGACGCGGGGATCGCTTTTGGGAAAAAAGAAGGGCTGTTATTTAGAAATGGCCGGGCAATTAAGAAAGTGCCTTTTTCCGGCTGCGTGGCTGTTTTGTTAAAAGAGATAGAATTGTTAAACGCGAAGGATAATTAAGAGATGCTTTGGTCAAAGAGTTTTATACCCACGTTAAGAGAAACGCCGCAGGAGGCAGAATCAACAAGCCATAAATTATTACTGCGCTCAGGGCTTGTCCGTATGCTTATGGCCGGGGCGTATTCGTATCTGCCGCTGGGGCTTAAGGTATTAAGCAATATCCAGAAAATAATACGCCAGGAAATGGATTCCTGCGGGGCGCAGGAATTATTGTTGCCGGCTTTGCATCCGATGGAATTATGGCAGAGGTCAGGCCGCGATAAAGATATCGCCGATGTGATGTTTAAATTTACCGACCGCAGGGGGAGGAATTTAAGCCTGGGCCCCACTCATGAAGAAGTTATTACCGATCTAGTCAGGAGCAATGTTTCTTCTTATAAACAGCTGCCTTTGGTTTTATACCAGATACAGACGAAGTTCCGCGACGAGATCCGCCCGCGTTTTGGGCTGGTCAGGGCATGCGAGTTCATTATGAAGGATGCCTACAGTTTTGATAAAGATGAGGCGGGGTTGGATGAGAATTATAAAGCGATGTATGAAGCTTATAGAAAAGTATTTAAGAGATGCGGGTTAGAGATCATTGTAACTCAGGCGGATCCCGGCGTGATGGGAGGAAATTTCTCGCATGAATATATGGCGCCTTCTGAAAACGGCGAAGACCTGGTTTTGTTATGCCCCAAATGCCACTCGGCCGAGGCATTTAAGGAAGGTAAAAGCGATACCTGCGCTAAGTGCGGAGTTAAATTAAACAAGATCAATAATATTGAGGTAGGCCATATATTCAAGCTTGGCACAAAATACAGTTCGGTATTAGGCGCTAATTTCCTTGATTCTGACGGAAAACTTAAGCCTGTGATCATGGGTTGTTACGGGATAGGCGTATCTAGATTGATCCCGGTAATAATCGAGCAGAACAATGATAAAGACGGTATTATCTGGCCGAAAGAAATTGCCCCATACAAAGTTATTGTCTTGGCGCTGGACGCGACCGATAAGAATATCATGGGATCAGCGCTTGAGGTCTATCAAGAATTAGAACAGGCTGGCATCGATGTGCTTCTGGATGACCGTGATGAACGCGCGGGAGTTAAGTTTAAAGACGCTGATCTTTTAGGCATACCTCTACAGGTGATCATCGGCCGGCAATCGCAAAAAGATAATAACCTGGAATTAAAGATACGCCGGAGCCAGGAAAAGATCATTAAGCCCAGATCAGAGATCCGGGAAGCGATAGATGGGTTTATCAATGGATAGGCAGGAATTAGACGGGGAACTAAGAATTGTTATAGAGGCTTTCCTTAAGGGCCAAAACCTGGATTTAGTGGATTTTGCCTGCAGGCAGGCGGGAAAAGATCTGATCCTGCATATCCTGGTAGATAGGCCGCATGGCGGCATAACCATGGATGAGTGCGCCGGCCTTAATAAAGGGATCAGCAGGGCTTTGGATGAGAGAGGCATACCGCAGGAATATATCCTGGAAGTATCTTCTCCGGGGCTGGATAGGCCGTTAAAGACAAAGAACGATTTCTCCCGCTGCCTGAAGAGAGCCGCGAGGTTCTTTTTTAGTGATCCGGTAGACGGCAAGTTGGAATTGGAAGGAGTTATCGCGGCGGTTGATGATAGCTCGGTATATATTGACGCGGACGGCAAGGCCGTAGGAGTACCTTTGCCAAAGATCGTAAAGGCAAAACAAATAATAAATTAACACAAATAACTGGAGAGACATATGAGTCAAGAACTAATAAGCATAATAGAACAAATTGAAAGAGAAAAAGGGATAAAGAAAGAAGTCTTGATCGAGGCAATAGAGAGCGCCCTTTTAAGCGCTGCCAGGAAAGTAATAGATATCAAGCCCGATGAAGAGTTAAGGATAGAACTTGATACAGGCACAGGCAAGATCAAGGCCTTCAGGAATAACGAAGAAGTTACTTCCATGGATTTCGGCCGTATTGCCGCTTCCACGGCGAGGCAGGTAATAATACAAAAGATGCGCGAGGCGGAAAAAGACGTGGTGTTTGCTGAATTCCAGGGCAGGGTAGGCGAGATCGTAAGCGGGACGGTTTACAGGTTTGAAAAGGGCAATATTATCATAGACCTTTTAGGTAAAGCCGAGGGCGTGCTCATTAAGCGCGAACAGAATCCCAGAGAGGAATTCAAGCAGGGCCAGCGGGTACGCGCGTATGTCCTGGATGTAAGAAAAGATGCTAAGGGGCCGCAGATCATTCTTTCCCGGGCGCATCCTAACCTGGTCAAAAAACTATTTGAGTTAGAGGTACCTGAGATATATGAAGGCATTGTGGAAATAAAGTCTATTTCCCGCCAGGCGGGAGAGCGTACCAAGCTTGCTGTCTGGTCTAAAAATGAAAAAGTTGATTCTGTGGGGGCCTGCGTGGGCATGCGGGGTAACCGCGTAAGAAATGTGGTTAATGAATTACAGGGAGAGAAGATCGATATCGTGCGTTTTAACGAAGACATAAAAGAATATATAAAAGCAGCACTTTCCCCTGCCCAGGTTTCCGAGATAAAGTTAGAGAAAGAATACCAGAAGGCAAAAGTTATCGTGGATGATGACCAGTTGTCGCTTGCCATTGGCAAGCACGGCCAGAATGTCAGGCTTGCTTCCAGGCTTATAGGCTGGGAATTGGATATACGCACAAAAACCACAGTCAGCGCGGAAGCCGAGAAAAAGGTTGAAGCCGCCGCCAAGGAAGCGGAAGTGCCTTTAGGGCAATTGACGGGAGTAGGAGAAAAAACCTTAGCTAACCTTACGGAAGCGGGGATAAAGACCATCGGAGATATCTTAAAGGCCAAGCCGGAAGATTTAATGAAGGTAAAGGGCATTGGTGCTAAGAAAGCGGAAAAGTTAATCCAGGAAGCGAAAAAATTTAATAAACCTCAATCCCCTTCTTCGAAGGAACAGGGCTTAGCGTAATCCAAAGCGGGCCCCGGGGATAAATAGGAAAGAGCAGTATTATGACAAAACTAAAAGAAAAATATACCGCGCATAAAAAAATAGCACAGGTTAAGCCGAAGGCAACAGCGCATAAGGCCGTTAAAATTAAACCGGCTGTCCCTAAGAAAGAGAAGCCCGCGCCCGCGGCTAAGAGCAAGAAAGCAATCTTGCCTAAGCGTAAGCCTTCTGTAAAGAAAGAAGCGGCTCCTGTTGTCGCGCCCGCGCCCGCTCCCGTAGTAGAGAAGCCTACGCAGGTTGTGCCTGTTTTGCTCCACAGGCAGGAACCTCCAAAGGCTAAAGAAAAAATAGAAGTTAAGGCTGCTCCTGTAGCAACTCCCGTAGCTGTTCCTGTCGTTGTTCCTCCGGCAGTTCCGATGAAAGAACTGGAGTTAGAATTGCCCATTACTGTAAAAGACCTGGCAGTGAGATTACAGGATAAGCCGTCTATCGTTATAAAGACCCTTATGGGTATGGGGGTAATGGTAGGCATAAACCAGACATTAGAGGAGCCTGCCGTAATAAAACTTTGTGATAAATACGGATACAGGATAAAAAAAGCGCTTAGCGAAGAAGAATTGGTTTTACACGCCCACAAAGAAACGGATGATCCTAAGGATTTAAAGCCGCGGTCTCCGGTAGTAACTTTCATGGGGCATGTTGACCACGGCAAGACTTCGTTGTTAGATGCGATAAGGAAAACTAAGGTCGCGGAAGCTGAGCAGGGCGGTATTACCCAGCATATAGGGGCTTATAGAGTATCGTTGCCTCACGGAGAAATTACCTTTCTGGATACTCCCGGACATGAAGCATTTACCGCTATGCGGGCCCGCGGAGCCAGTATCACTGATCTGGTAGTCCTGGTCGTAGCCGCCGATGACGGGATTATGCCCCAGACCCAGGAAGCCATAGACCATGCCCTCGCCGCGGGAGTTTCAATAATCGTGGCTATGAATAAAATAGATAAACCTCAGGCAAACATCGACCGGGTGAAGAAACAACTCGCGGACCTTGGCCTTAAATCCGAAAACTGGGGCGGTAAGACTATTACCGTGCCGGTGTCAGCCAAAACAGGAGAAGGAATAGATGATCTGCTGGAGATGATACTTCTGGAAGCTCAAATGCTGGAATTAAAGAGTAATCCTGACAGGCTTGCCCGCGGAGTTGTTATAGAGGCGAAGATGGCCAAGGGAAGAGGGCCGGCAGTAACATTGCTTGTACAGAATGGCACGTTGCACCTCAATGAGAATATAATCGTGGGTAAGTTCTACGGTAAGATAAGAGCGATGTTTAACGATAAGGGCCAATCTGTTACATCCGCCGGGCCGTCTTTTCCGGTTGAGGTCCTGGGGATTTCCGGTATACCGGAGGCAGGGGAGCCGTTCTTTGGTATTGAAGATGAAAAACAGGCTAAGGAATTAGCCGGGCTGCGCCTGGAGAAAGAGAGGCAGCAACAGGTCAAGTCGATAAAAAGGATAAGTCTGGAAGACCTGCATTCCCAGATAGCAGAGGGCAAGATAAAGGAATTAAAACTGATCATCAAGGCGGATGTGCAGGGGTCTCTGGAGGCGATAAAAGAGATGTTAAGTAAACTCAATGTCTCCGAGATCAAGCTGGAGATCATACATACCGGCGTAGGCAGCATAAATTCATCCGACGCGATATTGGCAGTAGCGTCAAACGCGCTGATATTAGGGTTTAATGTTGCCGCGGATGAACGCGCTAAGGAATACGCCATAAAAGAAGGCGTTGATATCAAGACTTACAATATTATTTATGAGTTGGCCAATGATATAAAAGCCGCGGTAGAGGGCATGCTTGAGCCAAAGATAAAAAAGATCTTTTTAGGCAGGGTCGAGGTAAGGAAGGTTTTCAAATTATCGCGGTCAGGCACAGTCGCGGGCTGCTTTGTGGTTAAGGGGAAGATCAACCGCACGGGCCTGATCAATTTAGTAAGGAACGGCGCGGTGGTTTTTGAAGGGAAGCTTTCTTCGTTAAAGCGTTTTAAAGATGATGTGAGGGATGTCGCGGAAGGCTTTGAATGCGGCATAACCCTTTCAGGATTCGATGATTTGCATGAAGGCGATACCATTGAAGCTTATGATATAGAGAAGATAGCGCGCAAATTATAAACACTTTAATTCTATCAGGCTAAATATGAAAAAACGTATATTAAGCGGGATGCGGCCGACAGGCAAGCTGCATCTTGGGCATCTTGTCGGGGCTCTGGATAACTGGGTAAAATTGCAGGATGAGTATGAGTGTTTCTTCATGGCCGCGGATTGGCACGCGCTTATGTCCGAATACGAGGACACCAGGGATCTAAAAGAAAATATACTCGATAATGTTATTGACTGGATCTCTTGCGGCGTCTCTCCGGATAAATCCACGATATTTATCCAGTCTCACGTAAAAGAACATTTGGAATTATACGCGGTATTTTCCATGATTACGCCTTTAGGGCTCCTGGAACGCTGCCCAACTTATAAAGAGCAGCTGCGTGAAGTAAAGAACCGGGACTTAAGCACATATGGGTTCCTGGGGTATCCGGTCCTGCAGGCAGCGGATATCCTGCTCTATAAAGCAGAGGCAGTGCCTGTAGGAGAAGACCAGCTTCCGCATTTGGAATTAACCAGGGAGATCGCCAGGAAATTTAACAATCTGTACTCCGCTAAAAAAGATTTCTTCCCCCAGGTCAAAGGGCTATTGACTAAGGCACACAGGCTCTTAGGGCTCGATGGCCGTAAGATGAGTAAGAGTTATGATAATTATATTGCTTTATCGGAGAAACCCGAAGATCTGCGCAAAAAAGTCTCCAGCATGTTTACTGATCCATTAAGGATAAAATTTGCCGATCCCGGCCATCCGCAGGACTGTAATGTGCGGAACTATTACGCTGTGTTCGCCCCTGAGGAAAATAAGGAGTTGGATGAGGTCTGCCGTAAGTCTAAGATCGGCTGCACTGATTGTAAAAAAGAACTAGCCGAGAAGCTGATTAAGTTCCTGGCCCCGATACAGGAGAAAAGGGACGAATTGCTCAAAGATAAAAGCCGGATATTTGATATATTGGAGCACGGAGAGAAAAAAGCAAGAGCATCCGCGGTTGAGACTATGTCTTGCGTAAGGGAAATGCTTAATTTATAAATAATGAGCTATAAGATAAAACTGGAAATATTCGAAGGCCCACTTGACCTGCTGTTGTACCTGGTAAGGAAAGACCATCTTAATATTTATGATATACCGGTATCCAAGGTAACGGAGCAGTATCTAGAGTATATTAATTTAATGCAGCTTTTGGATTTAAATATCGCCGGTGAATTCCTGGTAATGGCAGCTACGCTTATGCAGATTAAATCCAAGATGCTCTTGCCCGCCGAGGAGGCAGCGGGAGGCGAGGAAGAGCAGGAAGACCCGCGCGCTGAGCTGGTAAAGCGCCTCCTGGAGTATGAGAAGTTTAAGAAAATAGCTGAAACCTTACAGCAGAAGGAAGCCAGCCAGCGGGAGGTATTCAAACGCCCGAAGGCCGAGATAGATAAAATCGCTTCAAATGAAAAAGAGGTATATTTTGAGGCGAGCATTTTTGACCTGATAAACGTTTTTTCGCAGGCCTTAAAAGATGTCCCCAAAGAGGTATTCTATGAGGTCGTGAAAGATGAATTTACTATCGAAGAGAAGATCCATGAGATACTGCATCTTTTGCTGGTTAAGCCGTCTGTGCAGATATCGGAGTTGTTTGGCAGGGCAAAACATAAAATAGAGATAATCGTCACATTCCTAGGGATATTGGAATTGATCAGAATGAAAGAGATTGTTTTCCGGCAGACAGAGTTATTCCAGGATATAGAGATCTTAAGGAATAAGGAAAATATCATACCATATGAGCGAAGAGATCAGACAGGCATTGCTTAAGGGCGCTCCCTTAATCAGCCAGGCTAAAGAGGCAGAAGAAGACGCGGTCCTGAATATTTCTTTACGGCCGAAGAAGCTGTCGGAATTTGTAGGGCACAAGGAGATACTGGATAATCTGAAAATCTCCATGCAGGCGGCAAAACAGAGGAAGGAGCCTCTGGAGCATGTGCTTTTAAGCGGTCCTCCGGGGCTGGGCAAGACTTCCCTCTCGCATATTATCGCCCATGAAATGAATAGCAAGATCACTGCTACAAGCGGCCCGGCAATTGAAAGGGCGGGGGACTTAATCGGCATATTAACTAATCTGGAAAAAGGCGACATACTGTTTATTGACGAGATACACCGGCTTTCTAAGATAGTAGAGGAATTCCTTTATCCGGCGATGGAGAGCTTCCAGATAGATTTTGTAATAGATAAAGGCCCGTACGCCAAGACCATAAAGTTCAATCTTAAGCCTTTTACTTTAGTCGGCGCTACTACCCGCTCCGGGCTCTTAACCGCGGCTTTAAGGGGCAGGTTCGGTATATTCTACAATCTGGATTTTTATAAAGTTGAAGATCTGGCAAAGATCATAAAACATTCCGCGAAGATCCTGGGCGTGGATATTGATGAAGAGGCGGCATTGGAGATTGGAAGGCGGGCCCGGGGAACGCCGCGCGTAGCCAATAGATTATTGCGCAGGGTCAGGGACTATGCCCAGGTTCAGGAGATAAAAAAGGTAAATATTGAAATCGCCAGCAGGACGTTAGATGACCTGGGTATTGATAAGGCGGGCCTTGACGATCTAGACCGCAGGGTTTTAAAGTTGATTTTGGGAACTTATGGCGGCGGCCCTGTCGGCGTAGAGGCAGTAGCTGCCAGCCTTAACGAGGAAGTTGATACGATTGAAGACACGGTTGAGCCCTATTTACTCAAAGCGGGGTATCTTAAGCGGACTTCGCGGGGCAGGCTTGCCACAAAATTAACATTCGAGCACTTCGGCATAAAATACGAAAAACAAGAAGAGTTCTTGTAGGGACACCCTTTTTGCCAATCGAGGGACACCCTTAGAGCCAATCGGGAGAGTGTCCCTTGCTAATATGAAACTATTATTACATACCTGCTGCGCGCCGTGCCTTATATATCCTCTAGAGCGTTTAAAAGATAAGGGCTTTGGAATAAGGGGATATTTCTACAATCCGAATATCCATCCTTTCAGCGAATATAAGAGCAGGAAACAGGCGGTAGCGGATTTTTCCCGTCCTCATAATTTAGAGGTTATTTATCCTGAATATAATCCGGTGGAATTCTTTCAGGCGGTGAATCTTAAGGAGGATAATCCCCAGAGATGCCGCATATGCTGGTCTCTACGGCTTAAGAAGACAGCCGAAGCCGCGAAGGAAATGGGATATGGTTATTTTTCCACTACTCTTTTAGTAAGCCCTTATCAGGACCAGGAACAACTAAAACAGATCGGATGTGATATCGCCCGGGAAGAAGGGGTAGTATTTTATTATGAAGATTTTCGCCCCGGCTTTAAAAAAGCGCATGATGAAGCAAAGGCGAAGGGCATATACTGCCAGAAGTATTGCGGGTGCATTTATTCGGAGATAGAAAGATGCGGGAAACCGGGAAAGCGGCTGCTATATTAACAAGTATTATTATTTCGGTGGTATTTATGCCGCAAGAGGCATGCTTAGCGCAGCCTCCGGGTAAATACATCCGCGTAGCGATAGCCCAGGACGCGGTATCCTTAAACCTTAAGGTGCCGGGTTATTATGAAATAGTTGATCCGGCCGCTGGAAGGACCCTATCCAGCGGTTATGGTTTAAAGACCACGGCGACTACCCAAAAAAACGGCATTTTACTGGGTAAGGCGATCCCCAGCTTACCAAGGCTTTTTATAAAGACCGATGGAACAGGAGTGATCTTAGTTAACGGGCGCAGGTTCAGGGGCAGTATTGAACTGATAAAAAAGGACGACGCGAGGATCCTGGCAGTAAATTATATTGACCTGGAGAATTACATAAAAGGTATTTTATACCATGAGGTATCGCATTATTGGCCGATGGAGGCATTAGCGGCGCAGGCAATAGTAAGCCGTACTTACGCGGCCTATCAGATGCAGGAGAATAAGTCCAAAGATTACGATGTCACCAGCGATATATATTCCCAGGTTTACGGCGGCAGGACCTCTGAGCGCAGCCGCACCACTGAAGCGGTTGATGCTACTTCAGGCCGCATACTTACTTATAAAGATAAAATAATCCCCGCTTATTTTCATGCTGTCTGCGGCGGCCATACCGAAGACGCGTCTTTACTTTGGAACATAGATATGCCTCCTTTAAAAGGCCTGCCCTGTAATTTCTGCAAAGATTCGCCGCGTTTTAATTGGCATTATGTGCTGGCCTTAGAGGATATTGAGGACAGCCTGGCAGGAGCTGGTTTGAAGATAAACGGCATAAAAAATATAGTGGTATCAGGCCGGGATAAGTCCGGCCGCGTTACGGATTTAAACATGGTATCTGCGAAAAAGGATCTAAAGATCAGCGCTAAGGATTTTAGGAATATAGTCGGGCCTAATATTATTAAAAGCGCCAATTTTACCGTAAGCGTCATTAAAAATGACGCGGTATTCGAAGGTGTTGGCTGGGGCCATGGCGTGGGCCTGTGCCAATGGGGCGCTTACTTTATGTCAAAGCAGGGTTATCGCGCAGACGAGATACTTAAATATTATTACCCCGGGACCGATGTTAAGGTTATCAGATTTTAATTACGATCTTCCAGGAGAACTTATCGCGCAATATCCGTTAAAAGAACGGGATACCGCGCGGTTACTGTTACTGGACCGTTTGAAAGGCGAGATCAGGCATTGTATTTTTAAAGATCTCCCGAAGTATCTTAATAAAGACGACCTGATAGTCTTAAATGATACTAAAGTCTTACGCGCCCGGCTGAAAGGCTCCAGGTTGACCTCGGGCAAGGTTGAAGTTCTTTTACTTGGCCGTAAGGAAGGGTTGACTTTTAAGGCTTTGATAAAGCCCAGCCGTGTAAGGATTGGCGAGAGGGTACTATTTAACGGTGGCAGTGTTTCAGGGCTGGTCAGCGCTAAGAATGAAATTACTTTTAACGCTAAAGACGCCGATACAGTCTATAGCTTAGGGTCCATGCCTTTGCCGCCATATATAAAAAGAGACCCGCTGGATACGGACGATATTTATTATCAGACAGTGTATGCCAACGAAGAGGGCGCTATCGCTTCTCCTACCGCGGGGCTGCATTTTACCAAAGAACTCTTAGACAATATAAAATTCTCGGGAACAGATGTCGCTTATATAACTTTACATGTAGGCTACGCGACATTCAGGCCGGTAAAGGCAGATGATATCTCGCAGCATAAGATGGAGCCGGAATACTTTAAGATCTCCGAAAGCGCGAGGAGCTTGATAGATAAAGCCCGGTCAGGAAAGTCGCGCGTATTTGCCGTAGGCACAACTTCATTGCGTGCGTTAGAGGCTTATGCCGGCGGGATCCAGGAAGGCCATACGGACCTATTTATCTACCCCGGATACAAATTTAAGATAGCAGACTGCCTCCTGACGAATTTTCATCTTCCGCGCACGACCCTGTTTATGCTGGTCTGCGCTTTTGCCGGAGAGGAATTGGCTAAAAAAGCGTATCAGGAAGCCATAGATAAGAAATACAGGTTTTACAGTTATGGCGACGCCATGCTTATAATTTAACTTTATGTTCAATTTTATTCATCAGGATAAAAATAGTAAAGCCCGGTTAGGAAAATTAATTATTGCCCGCGGAGAGATCGACACGCCCTGTTTTATGCCGGTGGGGACTCAAGGCACGGTCAAGGCCTTATCGCCTCAGGATATAGAAGAAGCCGGCGCGCAGATAATTTTATCTAACGCGTATCATCTTTTCCTGCGTCCGGGTAGAGAAATAATCAAGGCTGCCGGCGGACTGCATGAATTTATATCCTGGCGAAAACCGATACTGACAGACAGCGGCGGTTATCAGATATTCAGCCTCGCGCTGTTAAGAAAGGTAAGTGACAAGGGAGTCCAGTTCCAGTCTCATATCGACGGCTTGAAACACTTTTTAACCCCTGAAGACATCATAGGCATACAGCAGGATCTGGGCTCGGATATTATAATGCCGTTGGATGAATGCGTGCATTATCCCTGTGCCAGGGGCCAGGCAGAGATCGCCATGAAGAGGACTATTGACTGGGTAAAGCGTTCAAAGCAGTTTGTAATTGATAGTCAGGAGTCTGGAGCCAGTAAGGGCCTATTGTTTAGTATTGTGCAGGGAACAACCTATGAAGACCTGCGTAAAGAGTGTGTGTGCCAGCTTAGGGATATAGGTTTTGAAGGGTTTGCCATAGGCGGAGTTTCGGTTGGCGAACCCAAGAATTTAAGGTATGAGATAGTAGATCTTACGGCTGGTTTATTGCCGTTAGATTGTCCCCGCTACCTTATGGGAGTGGGATTGCCGGAGGACATAATTGAAGCTGTCGGCTCAGGCGTGGATATGTTTGATTGCGTTATCCCTACCCGTTACGGCAGGAATGGGAGCGCGTTTACGAGCGAAGGCAAGCTTACGATCAGGAATTCTCCTTTTCTAAAAGATTTCAGGCCCCTGGATCCGGCTTGCGGTTGTTATACCTGTAAGAATTTCAGCCGCGCGTATTTGCGCCATTTATTTAATACCAATGAGATATTGGGCCCGCGCTTAGTCTCTCTGCATAATATTCATTTCTATTTAGAATTAATGCGCAAGATCAGAGACGCGGTTGTTGAAGATAAGTTCACGGAGTTTAAGAAAAACTTCTTGAATAATTATAACAAAAGTAGATAGTAGGTAGTAGATAGGGATTAGGGTTTTACCTACATACTACCTACTACCTACTACATACTACCTACTGTAATATTATGCGTATCGATATTATTACAATATTCCCAAAGATGTTTAAGCCTGTGCTGAATGAGTCTATAGTAAAACGGGCGCAAAATAAAGGCAAGGTAGAATTCCGCGTCCATGACTTAAGGCGCTATTCCAGCGATAAGCATAAAAAGGTTGATGACCGCCCTTTCGGCGGAGGTTCCGGTATGGTGATGGGGCCTGGGCCTATATTTAACGCGGTTAAGCATATTAAACGGCTTTCTTCCTCGGGCCGTCCGCGGGTGATCTTGCTCTGCCCCCAGGGCAGGAAATTAGACCAAAAAACAGTAAGAAGCCTGGCTAAACACAAACACCTGGTTTTAATATGCGGGCATTACGAAGGCGTAGACGAGAGAGTCAGGCGGCGCCTTGTGGATGAAGAGATATCTGTTGGCGATTATATCCTGACCGGAGGAGAATTGCCGGCAATGGTTTTGATCGACTCTATTACGCGGCTTATACCCGGAGTCCTGGGTGATAAAAATTCCTTGAATTTTGAATCATTCGAAGGTAATCTATTAGAATACCCTCATTATACAAGGCCCGCGGATTTTAAGGGTATGCGCGTGCCGGAGGTTCTTTTATCCGGAGACCATAAGAAAATAGAGGCCTGGAGAGCTAAGGAAGCTTTAAAGAGGACAAAACAAAGAAGACCGGATCTTCTACAACGTGGAAACGATAGAAAGGAGAAATAAATAATGGACAAGCTCAAGCTTATTGAACAGGAATATGCTAAAAAAGAGGTGCCGCAGTTTGGCGTGGGCGACACGGTAAAGGTTTTGGTCAGAATACCCGAGAGCCCTGATAAAATACGCCTGCATCCTTTTGAAGGGGTGGTTATCGTAAAACAAGGCAGCGGGGTAAAGCAGAGTTTTACGGTGAGGAAAATTTCCTACGGTGAGGGTATCGAACGTGTCTTTCTTGTGTATTCGCCAAGCATTGAACGCATCGAAGTCATACGTTCGGGCAAGGTAAAGAAAGCCAAGCTTTATTATTTAAGAGGCAAGGTTGGAAAGCAAGCTACAAAGATCGAGGCCAGGGAAGAAAAAGAATAAATTCCGTGCTCTATTACGAGAAAAAGCTGAAGAAGAAAGGTTTTGACCTGATCATCGGAGTTGATGAGGCAGGCAGGGGGCCCTTGGCAGGGCCTGTGGTAGCGGCGGCAGTGGCATTAAATACCTACCTCTTTAAGAACCGCATAGATGACTCGAAGAAATTAACCTCCTTAAGCCGGGAGAAAGCGTTCCCGGAGATTATCGATAAATCTGAATTTGGCGTCGGCGTAGTAAATGAAAAAGTGATCGACCGCGTGAATATCCTGGAGGCTACGCGCATAGCCATGCGGCAGGCAATCGCCTCCCTGTTAGGTAAATTATCTCCTTCTAAAACCCGGCGCATACATGTTATTGTGGATGGTAATTTAACCCTGGATATCTCCTTGCCATATACCAGTATTATAAAAGGAGACGGCAAGTCCAAGAGTATCGCCTGCGCTTCCATCCTGGCTAAAGTCATCCGGGACCGGATCATGAAAGCATACGACAAACTATATCCGGAATACGGATTCATCAGGCATAAAGGCTACCCTACAAATATGCACAGGGCAGTGTTAAAGAGGATAGGGCCGTCTCTGATCCATAGAAAAAGCTTTTGCGGTGTCTAAACAAAACCTGTATTTGGGTAAAACCGGAGAAGATCTGGCCGTGGGTTTCTTAAGAGAATCCGGTTATAAGATCATAGCCAGGAATTATAAGACCAGGTTAGGTGAAATAGATATTGTAGCCCGGGAAAAAGGCGTAGTGTGTTTTGTTGAGGTAAAGACCCGAAGTTCTGATAGGTTTGGGCTTCCCCAGGAAGCGGTTTTAAGAAGCAAGCAGAGGCAGATCTCTAAAGCGGCGCTTGAATTCCTTAAAAATAATGATCTATTAGGCCAGAGCGCTAGATTTGATGTTGTCTCTGTGGTGTTGGCAGCAGAAGGGCAAAAAATAGATCTGATCAGGAATGCCTTTGAATTAGACAGGAGTTTTACTTATTAAAAAGATGCTTACAGATATAGAAATAGCCCAAAAGGCAAAAAGAGAACCTATAGAGGATATCGCCGGGAAATTAAAGATAAGCAAGAAATATCTTATTCCTTACGGCCGGCATATCGCTAAGATAGATTTAGGTATCTTAGAAGAAATTAAGGCTAAACCCCAGGGGAAATATATTCTCGTTACAGCGATCACGCCTACGCCATTAGGAGAAGGTAAGACTGTAACTACTATAGGGCTTTCTATGGCTTTGAATAAACTGGGAAAACTGGCTTCCACATGTATCCGGCAGCCTTCTTTAGGCCCTGTATTCGGCATCAAAGGCGGTGCCGCGGGAGGCGGGTATTCCCAGGTTCTGCCCATGGAAGATTTTAATTTGCATTTTACAGGCGATGTGCATGCCGTAGGTATCGCCCATAATTTGACCGCCGCGTTCCTGGATAACGCTATATTTAAAGGCAACCGGTTGGATATCTACCCTGATACTATTACCTGGCGCAGGGTCGTGGACGTAAGCGACAGGTTTTTAAGAAATGTGCGCGTTGGTTTAGGCACTAAAGATGACGGGATCCCCCGCGATACGGGCTTTGATATTACAGTGGCTTCCGAGATCATGGCTATACTTGCTTTAAGCGATAATTTAAAAGACCTGCGCCAGCGTTTGGGCAGGATTGTCCTGGCTTATACTGTTGACGGCAGGCCAGTCAGTGCCGAGGACATAAAAGTAGCCGGCAGCATGAGCGCGCTTTTAAAAGACGCTATCAAGCCGAACCTGATACAGACTATTGAAAATACTCCTTGTTTTGTGCACGCGGGGCCTTTTGCTAATATCGCCCACGGGAATAATTCTATATTGGCGGATAGGATCGCCTTGGCCTTATCCGAGTATGTGGTTACCGAAGCCGGATTCGGGGCTGATTGCGGCGCGGAGAAATTTTTTGATATTAAATGCCGCGCGAGCGGACTGGTCCCTGACGCGGCGGTAATTGTTTGTTCTATCCGGGCCTTAAAGGCACATAGCGGAAAATTCCGGATAGTTGCCGGTAAACCCCTGGATGAAGGGCTCATGAAAGAAAACATCCCGGCGATACAGGAAGGCCTGTGTAATTTAGCCAAGCAGATCGAAAATGTTAAGATCTTCGGTGTGCCTGTGGTAGTCGCGGTCAATGCTTTTAGCACCGATACCGGAAAAGAAATTGAATTCGTTAAGAAGGCGGCCCTGGAATTAGGCGCGGACGGCTGCGAAATAAGTGAAGTCTGGAAGAAGGGGTCAGAAGGCGGGTTGGATCTAGCCCGGGCAGTAATAAAAGCCGCCGCCTTACCCAAGAAATTTAAATTCCTTTATCCTTTGGATATGGCTATAAAAGATAAGATCAGGATCATTGCCGCTAAGATATATGGCGCCGCGGATGTAGAATATTCGGATCTGGCTGATGCCAAAATCAAGAAATACACCCAGATGGGCTGGGATAAATTGCCTATTTGTATGGCTAAAACGCACCTGTCTCTGTCGCATGACCCCAACTTTAAGGGCCGGCCAAGAGATTTTGTCCTGCCTGTCAGGGATGTACGCGCCTCTATCGGCGCGGGATTCCTGTATCCGCTTTGCGGGGAAATGAAAACCATGCCGGGCCTGCCCACGCATCCTGTGGGAGAAGGTATTGACATTGACGGGCAAGGGGAGATCACAGGATTATCATGAAATATAAAGACGGATCTTTAAAAAAATACCTGGATGACCTGTCAGCAAAGCTTCCCGCTCCGGGAGGCGGTTCAGCCGCGGCCCTGGGCGCGGCCTTGGGGGCATCTTTGATCAGTATGGTGGTCAATTTTACTTTAGGTAAGCCCCGTTATGCCAAATATGAGAAAGAGTTAAAGAATATATTGGAGAAGTCAGAGAAATTAAGAAGCGAGTTTTTAAATTTAGTGGATATGGATGTCGTAGTTTATAAAAGCAAAAATATGAGAGGCTGCCTGGATATCCCTATTATGGTGGCCCGCCTCTGTTTTGAAGGGATAAAATTATGCCCCGTATTGATAAAAAAGGGGAATGAGGGATTAATAAGCGATGTGGCAGTAGCGGCCGCGCTTTTAGAATCAGCCCTGGCTTCGGCGTATTTTAACGTGGAAATAAATTTAAAATGCCTGGGAGATAAAAAACTGTCCCGAAGCGTAAGGAAAGAATTAGCGCGGAAGCTGGCCTTGGCCGGTAAAATGAGGCAAAAGACGGAGGAGAGAGTTGGCAAAATTATTAGAGGGTAAGCCTGTCGCGCGGAATTTACAGGAGAAGATAAGGCTTGAGGTCTTGTCCTTTAAGAAAAAATTAATCCTGGCAAATATCCAGGTGGGCGATAATCCGGACGCCAGCGCCTACGGGGAATCACAGCGGAGGGCCGCGGAAAAATTAGGCATAGGCTACCGCCTGGAAAGATTAGGCCAGGATACCTCTGAGGAATCTTTAATAGAGCTTATTCAAAAATTAAGCTTAGATGGTTCTGTAACCGGCATAATTATCCAATTGCCGCTGCCTTCCCAGTTAGATTATAAAAGAATAAGCCAGTTTATTTCTCCGGAGAAAGATGTGGAAGGCGTGCATCCGGTTAATATAGGCAGGCTGCTGTTAGGAGAATCTGTTCCGCTTGCCAATGAAGGTAAAGGTGGCCGGGCCGTTGGCGGATTATCTTTGATGCCTTGTACACCCGCGGCAGTTATGGAGCTGTTAAAAGAAACAGGTATAGACCTTCATGGCAAGGAAGCCGTGGTAGTAGGCCGCAGCCAGATCGTAGGCAAGCCTTTGGCAATGATGTTGCTGGCTAAATCAGCCACAGTTACGATCTGCCATGGCGGGACATCTAAAGCTAAGAAGTTAGAAGAGCATATAAAGCGTGCTGAAGTTTTAATCGCGGCAGTAGGCAAGCCCGGCTTTATAAAAGGAAAATGGATCAAAAAAGGCGCCGTGGTGATAGATGTGGGTATAAACTACTTGGGAGATAAAATTGTAGGTGATGTGGAGTTTGAGGCAGCAGAAAAGCGCGCTTCCTGGATCACTCCTGTTCCCGGAGGAGTAGGGCCCTTGACAGTAACAATGCTGATGCGTAATTTAGTTACGGCGGCAAAATTACAGGGGCTGTCATGACTTTTAAAGAGAAGCTGCAATCAGGGAAATTCTTGGTTACTTCAGAGATCGGCCCGCCCAAAGGAATAGAAACCAAGGCAATATTGGAGAATGCCGAACTTATCCGCGGCAGGGTTGACGCGATGAATGTTACTGACCTGCAGAGTTCAATGCTGCGGTTAGGTTCTTTGGCGGTATGCGCGCTCTTAAAACAAAAAGGTTTTGAGCCGATATTACAGGTTACCTGCCGTGACAGGAACCGCCTCGCGCTGCAATCCGATATATTGTCAGCGGCATCCCTGGGGATAGGAAACCTGCTTATCTTAACCGGAGACCATCCCGCGCTAGGAGACCATCCTGAAGCAAAGCCGGTGTTTGACCTGGATTCAGTGCAGCTTTTACAGGCCGCGCGGAAACTTCAGGAAGGTTCTGACATGAATGGCAATAAATTAGAGGGGGCTTCGCCAAAATTCTGCATGGGGGCGGTAATTAACCCCGGCGCAGACCCCATAGAGCCGCAGATAATTAAAATGGAAAAGAAGATTGCTGCCGGCGCTGAGTTTTTCCAGACGCAGCCGGTCTATGATATAAAGGCCTTTCTAGGTTTCTTAAATAAGATAAAACACTTGAAAACCGTTATATTAGCGGGGGTGGTTATTCTAAAGTCCGCCGATATGGCAAGGTATATGAATAAAAATATCCCGGGAGTATTCGTGCCCGATAACCTGATAAAAGAAATGGAAGAGGCCAAAAACAGGACGGAGAAATCAATAGAGATCGCCGCCCGGCTGATAAAAGAGTTAAAAGGTGCCTGTCAGGGTGTCCATATTATGCCCATCGGCCAGGATAAAATTCTTCCTCGCCTCCTGGATGCCTCCGGACTATAACAATGGCTAAAATACTTATCATTGGTAATTCCGCGGCGGGTTTTTCCACCTGCGAAAATCTGCTTAAGGGATCTCCTGCCCAGGAAATAACCGTTATCTCTAAAGAAGAATATCCGGCGTATAAAAGGTACTTGCTTGCCGATTATTTAAGCGGATCGGTAAAGGATGATGAGCTTTTTTTATGCGGCGCGGATTATTATAAGAAAAATAATATAAATTTCCTGCCCGGATCAGAGGTGGAGAGGCTAGATACCAGGAAACAGAGGATAATTTTAAAAGGCAATACTAAGATCAATTATGATTATCTGGTTATTGCCTCAGGCTCAGTGATCAAACTTCCTGATATACCCGGTAAGGCCAAAGACGGAGTAGTGGCTTTTTATACGCTAAAAGACGCAAAGCTGGTTAAAGATAAATTGATGCTCGCTCAGACTGTATGTGTTATAGGACAGGATGAGGCGGCTTTAAAGATCGCTGAGGCAGCCGCGCTAAGAGGTAAAGAGGTCAAGATCGTCGCTTACGCGGATTTTGTTTATCATGGCCAGAATGACAAAATAGAGTTAATTTCCGGAGCGCAGCCGCAGGAATTTATAGGAGAAGGAGCTTTGCAGGCGTTGAAATTAAGCAGCGGTAAGGTTATCGGGACTAACCTGGTATTAGTAGCCGGAGGCCGCATCCCTTCGACAGGTTTCTTAAAAGAGTCAGATATAAAAACCGATCAGGGTTATATTATAGTAGATGATAATATGCGCACGAACCTTAAAAACGTGTTTGCCTGCGGCAGCGTTTGTAAAAAAGAAGGTTCTCCGGCAGCAGAAAAGACCTGGGAAGAATCTGTTCGTGAGGGAACTTTGGCCAGCCGGCATTTGATCAATCTGCTGGAAGGAAAAAGCGAAGGTGCTATGTCATTAGATGATTTAATTCAGCTTGCCGCTACAGGCAGGCAGGCAATATTAAAAGCCGCCCAAGATGCCGTAGAGGCGGCGATAAAAGAGAAAGGCGCCAGCCATAACATAGGATTTCCGGAAACTAATTATTATCTGCCTTTGATAAACGCGTTATTAAAATTAGAGGTCAAAGATTTAGGCGGATGCCTGGAGTCTTTAAAACAGATCAAGGACTTAGGCGATAATAAAGCAGCTCCTGGCAGCCTCAACGTCGATTCTTTAGGCGGCCTGCTTAACCAGGGATTAGCAACTCTTCTTTGCGAAGAGATCTTAGCGGCGCTTAAATATTCAAATAAAGAGCATCCGCGGGAGAATTATGCCGGATTCCTGCCGGATACATTATTAAGGTCGCTGGGTATCCAGCTTGTAGATGGCAGGATAGCCGGTATTGCCGTAATATTAGGCGCGGCTCCTGATGAAGATTCGGCAGTGCGCCTGATAAGGGATTTCCAAAGCAGGAGCATCGTGAGTATCCTGGCGGGGAATATAGACGGCAGGAGCCTGAAGAAGCAGTTAGAGAGCAAAAATATAGAAATAGGTTTGGATAATTATATAGTGGCTTTAGGCGAAGATTACCTATCCGCGATTTACGCGGTCAACTGGGCGGTAAGGGCGCCGTTAATGTATGGCGGGATAAAAAGCGGGCAGTGGGGAGACATTCTCAAATACACCCGGCAGAAAGTCCCCGCGTTTGTCCTGCTCCTGGGGCATGTAGACGAGGTTTTAGCGGCTACGGGCCTGGGGGCTTTAGCCATGGGTTTTCCTATTATTACAGATTTAGATATTCCCCAGCTGGGCAAGATCGATACTACTTTATTTGAAGCCCTGGTCACGGAAAAGGATTATACGAAACTGGCGGCAAAATGCATAGAGATAAGAGGGCTTAAGGTAAAGATCACCCGCGTTCCCGTGCCGGTACCTTACGCGGCGGCATTTGAAGGCGAGCGTGTCAGGAAAGAACAATTGCATGCTGAGTTCGGAGGAAAGAGCAGCACGGCTTTTGAATATTTGACTACTAAAGAAACCGGCGCGGTTGAAGACGGTAAGGTAGAATTGATAGGCCCGGATATAGATTGCCTTGAAAAAGGCAGTAAGTCTATGCCGCTGGCGATAGTAGTTGAGGTAGCCGGACGCAAGATGCAAAAGGATTTTGAGCCTATCCTGGAACGCCAGATACACCGTTTTATGAATTACGCTATGGGCCTGATGCATATCGGCCAGCGCGATATGAACTGGATCAGGATAAGTAAAGATGCCTTTAATAAGGGCTTCAGGCTAAAACATATCGGCGTGATACTGCACGCCATGTTACATCAGGAATACGGCGCTATCGTGGACAAAGTGCAGGTCAGGCTTTATACGCGGCAAGCTGACCTGGAGGGATTATTAGCCGGAGTAAAGAAGGTTTATGATGAGCGCGATGAACGCATAAGCGGCATGGTAGATGAGAGCGTGGATACGTTTTATTCGTGTTTATTATGCCAGTCATTTGCCCCTAATCACGTTTGCGTTGTTACGCCTGAACGCTTAGGATTATGCGGCGCGTATTCCTGGCTGGACGCGAAAGCCTCTTTTGAGATCACTCCTACAGGGCCGAATCAACCCATAATAAAAGGCCCTATACGCGATGAGAGGTTGGGCCAGTGGGATAATATCAACGAATTCGTGGCACAGAAGTCCAATAAGACTGTTGAGAGTGTGAGCATGTATTCACTAATGGTAGCTCCCCAGTCTTCCTGCGGTTGTTTTGAGTGTATCGTCGCGATAATCCCGGAGGCAAACGGGGTGATGGTTGTGCACCGCGATCATTCGGGCCAGACGCCATGCGGGATGACCTTTACCGCTTTAGCCGGATCGGTAGGCGGAGGGATCCAGACTCCGGGTTTCCTGGGTGTGGGCAAATTATATATATTAAGCAAGAAATTTATCTTGGCTGAGGGCGGCCTTAAACGCGTTGTCTGGATGCCTAAGGAATTAAAAGAGGCCCTAGGTGATAAATTGAAGAAACGGGCGGAAGAGCTGGGAAGCCCGGATCTGATTGATAAGATCGCGGACGAAACCATAGCTACGACAACAGAGGATTTGCTAAGGTTCCTGGAAAAAGTAAGCCATCCCGCCCTGGGTATGGAACCGATAATGTAATAGTAAGTTATGCGTTATCCCGTCTCGTAAAACACATAAAAATTCTCTTTAGTTTCCTTCGGAAACTTTGATAATTTTTATGTACTCGGCGGGATAATTCGCGCATATAACTTACGTTGCGCTTCGCACGAACGTAAGTTATGCGCTCATTAAATTTTTCCTTGACGAAGCGCGTTTACAGTGTATAATATTTTCAAAACAAATGCCTATTAATTCCTTCCCAGATAGCATAAGAAAAACAGCCATTACACTATTTGTTTTGGGTATTACTTCTTTTCTTTACGCCGCGCCGCAGCAGCCGAGCTTGGATTTATCCCGTGATTATGGCTACCCTGACCTGCTTTCTCCACAGGAAGAAAGAGACCTGTCTAGATTGCAGAAAGAGGCAAGGCTGTATAGGGCTCAGGGGCTGGAATTACAGCATCTGGGTAACATTGATGACGCGTTTACCCTATATCAAAAAGCCGTAGAGTTGGATCCTTCGTATGCCATAGCTTTTAACGATCTGGGTGTAATATACGAGGCAAGAGGAGCGCTTGAGCAGGCAGAGGAGTGTTATCTAAAGGCCATAAATATCGAGCCGGATTATATGAGCGCCTATACGAATCTGGCATTGCTATACGAGAACAAGCGCGATCTTGGCAAGGCTGCCGTTTATTGGCAGAAAAGGGCGGAGTTAGGTTTACCTAATGATCCCTGGACACAGAAGGCAGAGAAGCGCCTGGAAGACATAAAACTTACTTTATCAAATGATCCTTCCACTGGAAATGCCCAGGAACGGGAGGTCATAGAATTATTAAGAGATGTGGCGACGCAGAAGTCCGCTGCCAGGCAGGATGATAAAGGGCTCTCCCGTAACCACTTTGATAAAGCAAAAAGGAGTTATCTTAAGGGTGATTACGCGACAGCCATAAAAGAAGCGTTAGATGCCCAGCAGTTGGATCCTTCTAATCGCCAGATCGAAGATTTTATTGATAAGACCCGGACAAGGGCCTTATCAAAATAAGCGAAAGCCACAGGATTTAGCCCTACCATAATTGAAATTCCTAATGTTATTTAATGGGTAAGAAAATATTGTATCTGATCGATGCCACGGCTTTTTGTTACCGTGCATTTTACGCGCTTCCTAAGTTTTCCACGTCTTTAGGGCAGCCCACAAATGCCGTATATGGATTTTTAAATATTTTAAACAAGATCTTAAAAGAGAAGAAGCCCGAATATTTAGCTGTATGTTTTGATGTCTCCAGGGATACTTTCAGGCAAAAGAAATTCGCGGAATACAAGATACAAAGGCCTCCGATGCCCGATGAGCTTTCCAGCCAGATACCCTTGATCAAGCAGATAATCTCAGCTTACAGGATCCCCATATTCCAGAAAGAGGGGTTTGAGGCAGACGATATTATCGCTACCATGGCCAGGAAAGCTAAAGAAAAAGGGGTATCTGTGGTCATAGTAAGCTCGGATAAAGATATATTGCAGTTAGTAGATGACGATACGTTAGTATTCAGCCCGCATAAAGATGAAGGCGTAGTCTATGACCGCAAAAAGGTATTAGAGCGTTTTGGCGTCGGCCCGGAAAGAATAACCGATATCATGGCATTAATGGGGGACGCGGTGGATAATATCCCAGGAGTGCCGGGGATCGGAGAGAAAACCGCCCTGCGGTTGATCAGCGATTACGGTTCGCTGGAGTCATTATTAAGCAATGTTGATAAGGTAAAGCAGGAAAAACTAAAAAAAGCGATCCGGGATAATACTATTCAGATAAATTTGAGCAAAGACCTGGTGGTGTTAAATAAAAATGTGGATGTGGATTTTAACCTGAATGAATTAAAGCCCGTTGAGCCGGATCTTGGAGAGCTGGTCAGGTTATTTAAACAGTTAGAGTTTAAGCGCTTCTTAAATGAATTACCCCAGGAGGAACATAGCCTGGAGAATAAAGAGTTAACTGAATTGGAAGATCAGGAACTAAAAGGCATGATGGGCCAGTGTGAGGAATTGGCCTTATATGGCTCGGTTCCGCAAGACCTGGTGTTTTACGCGAAGGATAAGTTCTTTAAGGTAAATGGGCCAGGCGAGAACCTGAAAAACATATTACAGGATCCCGGGGTAAAGAAGATAGGCCATAACCTTAAGAAAATAAAAACATCTCTGGCGAAAGAGGGTATCGGCCTTAAGGGATTATATTTTGATACTATGATCGCCGCCTACCTGCTTAACCCCTCCAAGCCGGAATACGGCTTAGAGGATATAGCATGGGATTATTTGGATATCTCCACGGGCGAGGTTATCGGTAATCAGAGAGCTGTAGAATTAATAATACAATTGCGGCCGAAATTAGAAAAAGAACTGCGGGAAAAATCGCTATCCAGCCTTTTTACCGGCCTGGAAATGCCGCTGGTTGAGGTATTGGCGGAAATGGAAATAAACGGCATAAAGTTGGACTTAAAGATAATAAAGGAACTTTCCAGAGACATAGAGAAAAGGCTGATAAAATTAATTGAAGATATTTACGATATGAGCGGAACCCAATTCAATATAAATTCTCCGAAACAATTAAGGGAGATCCTGTTTGAGAAGTTAAAGCTGCCGGTGGTCAAGAAAAGTAAGACCGGCCCATCTACAGATGAAGAGGTGTTAAGGAGCCTGGCGGATAAACATAAATTACCCGCGCTGCTGTTAGAATACCGCCAGTTAATGAAATTAAAAACTACCTATGTGGATACTTTCCCCGGATTGGTAGACAAACAGACAGACAGGATACATACTTCTTTTAACCAGACAGGGACAGGGACCGGAAGGCTTAGTTCCAGTAATCCTAACTTGCAGAATATCCCCATAAAAACAGAGATCGGGAAGAACTTAAGGCGGGCGATAATCTCTTCGGGGCCGGATAATTATCTTTTATCCTGTGATTATTCGCAGATAGAATTAAGGATCCTGGCTCATCTGTCTAAAGACGAGAGCCTGATCTTGGCTTTTAAGAAAGACAATGATATCCATCGTTTAACCGCCAGTTTAATCTACGGTTTGCCTGAGCCGGACATCACCGATACAATGCGGGAGACCGCCAAGAGAGTTAATTTCGGTATAGTCTACGGCCTCACCTCGTACGGATTAAGCCGCGACTTAGGAATATATGTTGACCAGGCCCAGGGGTTTATTGACGCCTATTTCTTAAGGTATCCTAAGGTAAAAGAATATATCCAGGAGCAGATATCCAAAGCCCAGAAAGACGGTTTTGTAACTACTCTACTGGGAAGAAGGAGATATATTCCGGAGATCAGTAATAAAAATCAGGGTATGCGGCAGTTTGCCGAGCGCCAGGCGGTGAATACTCCTATACAGGGCTCGGCTTCCGACTTGATAAAATTAGCGATGGTTAAGATACACGAACAGATATATGCAGGGAAGTTACGGGCGAAGATGATACTCCAGATCCACGACGAATTAGTATTTGATGTAAGCAAGCAGGAGTTGGCGGGATTAGCGCGGTTAGTTAAAGACAGGATGGAAAATGTGTTAGAACTGGATGTCCCTGTCAAGGTAGATATGAAGTTCGGCCTTAATTGGCTGGAGTTATCATCCTATTGATCTTTATTTAAGCTTAATCAATTGCTCCTGGCATCCTCGTAGGATGCGAAAAGGGGCTCATCTAAGGAGGTAGAATGAAGATTCTTTTAGCCGCATCTGAGATTGTGCCTTTTGCCAAGACCGGAGGCTTAGCAGACGTAGCAGGGGCCTTACCCTTAGCATTGGAAGACTTAGGGCATGAGGTAATCGTAGCTGTCCCTAAATATAAGGTTATCCAGTCTTTTAAAGGACAGGAGCAGATCAAAAAAACGAAGTCCGGTATCCCCTACTATATTATCGGAAGCAATATTAAGGTATATTTTATCGAGAATGACCAATATTTTAACCGCGACGGCTTATACGGCGATAAGGCCGGAGACTTCGCGGATAATTTAGACAGGTTCTCTTATTATTGCGATGCCGCGTTAAAGTTATTGAAAGAAATAAAATTCAAGCCGGATATTGTCCACGTGCATGATTGGCAGGCGTCGCTGATCCCGGTATATTTAAAAACCCGCTACGCCAATGACGATTTTTATAAGGGTATAAAGACAATATTGACTATACATAATATTGGTTACCAGGGCTTGTTCGCCCGCGAGGAATTCTCCAAGCTGGGCTTAGACTGGAGCCTGTTTAACATAGAAGGTTTTGAGTTTTACGGCAAGATAAATATCTTAAAGGCCGGTATGGAATTTTGCGATTATATAAATACGGTAAGCCCCACATACAGCAAAGAAATACAGACAGAAGAATTCGGTTTCGGACTGGAGGGGGTTTTAAATAAACGCCGCGACTGCGTCTTTGGTATATTAAACGGGCTGGATTATTCTATCTGGAATTCCCGGGATGATAAATTCATCGTGAAGAATTATTCCCTTGAGGATATCCAGAATAAATATAAGAATAAAGAAGACCTGCAGGCATTTTGCAAACTCCCGGTAAAGATGGATATTCCGGTCTTTGGTATTGTATCCAGGTTAGCCGAGCAGAAAGGGTTTGACATATTAGCCGAAGCCATAGATACCATATGTAAAATGGGCTTACAATTGGTGATCTTAGGCACGGGCGACCAGAAATATCATAAGATCCTGGAAGATATCGTAAAAAAATACCCCAAGGTGATCTCTCTGCACTTAAAATTCGACGATTCTTTGGCGCATAAGATATACGCGGGTTCGGACATATTCCTTATGCCTTCTAAATATGAGCCTTGCGGTTTAGGCCAATTGATCAGCCTTAAATACGGCACGATCCCATTGGTATTTAAGACCGGAGGCTTAGCCGACACGGTAAATAATGACAACGGGTTTATATTCGACCGTTACAGCAGCGATGAGTTGGTCAAGACCATGAAGACGGCGATCGCGGCGTTTAAGGACAAGAAAAAATGGCGCGCGTTAGTGGTGGCCGCGATGAAATGCAATTATTCCTGGGAAGGCTCAGCTAAGAAATACGTGCAGTTGTATGAAAAGGCGAAAGCAAAATAAAAAACAGATTATCCTGGGGCTTACCGGCAGTTTTGGCAGCGGTAAGACCACGGTTGCCGGTATGTTTAGGTCTCTGGGCGCCTATATCATAGACGCCGACAGCCTGGCGCATGGCTGCTTAAAGCCGGGAGGGCCAGGTTATAAAAAAATAATCAACGCGTTCGGCAAGGGTATCCTTTGCGGGAATAAAACCATTGACCGTAAGCAATTAGCCAGGGTGGTATTCAATAACAGGCCCCTGTTATTGAAACTAAACGGTATCATACATCCGCAGGTTATCAGAGCCATAGGGAATAAAATAAGATCCCTAAAGGCAGGGGTTATCGTTTTAGATGCCCCTCTTTTGTTTGAGGCCGGTTTAAATAAGGCCGTAGATAAAATAATCGTAGTAAAAACAAACAGGAAAGAACAAGTCAAAAGGATCTATAGCAAGGGTTTATTTACTAAGGCGGATATTTTAAAACGTATCAAATCCCAGATTCCCCTGGCGCGAAAATCGCGTTTAGCGGATTTTATAATAGACAATAATGGTACGATACAGGAAACCAGGAAACAAGCAGCAGATATTTGGAAATCTCTTGCGGCCGTAAAGCGGGTAGGCGGCTTCCGGGGATCAATCCGCCCCTGATCTTTAGCGGGCTCATTTAGGAGGATGACGTGGAAAAGTTAGACATCGGTAAATTAAAAGAAATGAAGATCACGGAGTTAAACAAATTAGCCAAGGAATTAAATACCAACGGGGTAAGCGGGCTGAAGAAGCAGGATCTGATCTTCAGGATACTGCAAGCCCAGGCGGAAAGGGAAGGGCTTATGTTCGGGGAGGGCGTTTTAGAGATACTGCCTGAGGGGTTCGGTTTCTTGCGCAGCCCGAATTACAATTACCTGCCCTGCCCGGATGATATTTATATTTCTCCATCGCAAATAAGGAAGTTTGATCTAAGGACGGGAGATACCGTAAGCGGCCAGATCCGTCCGCCCAAAGAAGGGGAGAAATATTTCGCCCTGCTTAAGGTCGAGGCGGTAAATTTTGAGAATCCCGAGGACGTAAAAGAGAAAGTGCTCTTTGATAATCTTACCCCCATATATCCAAACGGCCCGTTTATTTTAGAGACGAAGCCGGAAGAGATGTCCATGCGGGTGATGAGCCTGCTTACTCCTATAGGAAAGGGCCAGCGCGGCCTTATTGTCGCCCAGCCTTACAGCGGCAAAACAGTACTGCTGCAGAAGATCGCCAATGCCATAACCGGCAATAACCCCGACGTAGTATTGATCGTGCTTTTGATAGATGAACGCCCGGAAGAGGTTACCGATATGCAGAGGAATGTTAAGGGTGAAGTAATATCATCTACATTCGACGAAGCTCCGGAAAGGCACGTGCAGGTAGCAGAAATTGTCCTGGAAAAAGCAAAGAGGCTTGTGGAGCACAAGAGGGATGTGGTGGTCCTTCTGGATAGTATAACCCGGCTGGCGCGCGCGTATAATTCAGTAATGCCTCACAGCGGCAAGGTATTATCCGGAGGCATAGATTCAAACGCGTTACAAAAGCCAAAGCGGTTTTTCGGCGCTGCCCGAGCGGTAGAGGAAGGCGGCAGCCTCACCATAATCGCCACGGCACTGGTGGAAACCGGCAGCCGCATGGATGATGTAATATTCGAAGAATTCAAAGGCACGGGTAATATGGAATTGCAGCTTGACAGGAATCTATTCCAGCGCAGGATCTATCCGGCTATAGATATCAAGCGTTCCAATACCCGCCATGAAGAATTGCTGGTAAAACCGGATCAGCTGCAGAGGATCTGGATATTAAGGAAGGTATTGAATGAACTAAGTAACGTGGAGGCAATGGAGCTTTTGATTGACAAATTGTCCAAGACAAAGAATAATGATGAGTTCTTAAATAGCATGAATCAATAAACTACAGGAGGATAAAAATGAAAGACAAGATTCATCCTAATTATAAAGAAAGCACGATTGTCTGCGCCTGCGGCGAGACAATACATACCCGTTCTACCAAACCGAGTATCCGGGTGGAAATATGTTCAAAGTGCCATCCGTTTTTCACGGGTAAGCAGAAATTCGTGGATTCTGCCGGGCGCGTGGATAAGTTTATGAAGAAATACGCTAAGAAATAAAAACCCCTAACAGGGCCAGCGGCGCTGGCACTTTATGAAAAAAATGTTTGAACAACTGCAGAAGTTAGAGACGCGTTATGAGGAATTAGAACACCTCCTGGCCTCCTACGAGAGCGTTTCCGATAAGGAAGAGTATAATAAAAACGCCAAGGAGCTGTCCAGCCTTAAGGAACCTGTATCTTTGTTCCGGGAATACAAAAACGTATCTAAAGAAACAAGCGACCTGGAGGCTGTGCTGAAAGAAAAGCACGATAAAGAATTCATAGAATTAGCCAAACAGGAGCTTAGGGAACTGGAAACCAAAAGGCAGGATCTAGAGCAGAGGCTGAAAGTTATTTTAGCAGGCGAGGATGAGGACGCGGGCAGGGACATAATCGTAGAAGTAAGGCAGGGGACAGGAGGCGATGAGGCGGGATTATTTGTTGCCGACCTTTACCGTATGTATGCCAAATACGCCGTAAGCAAAGGATGGGATGTGGAATTGATGTTTTCGAGCCCAACAGAGGCCGGAGGTTTTAAAGAAGCGGTTTTTAGCGTTAAAGGGAAAGATGCCTGCAGGAGGCTTAAGTTTGAAAGCGGGGTGCACCGCGTCCAGCGGGTCCCGGAGACAGAGGCGCAGGGCCGTATCCATACCTCGACAGCTACGGTAGCGGTATTAATAGAGCCTGAAGAAGTTGACCTGGTCATCGAGCCAAAGGATTTAAGAATAGATACCTATAGGTCATCGGGGCCCGGCGGCCAGCATATGCAGAAGACTGATTCCGCCGTCAGGATCACGCATATCCCTACCGGCGTGGTAGTCGCCTGCCAGGATGAACGCTCGCAGACAAAGAATAAGAACAAGGCATTGAGGATCCTGCGCGCCAGGCTGCTTGATGCCAAGAAGATAGAAGACTCCAGAAAACTTTCGCAGGAAAGGAAGAGCCAGATAGGCTCAGGAGACCGCAGCGAGAAGATCCGCACTTATAACTTTCCCGACCGCAGGGTAACAGACCACCGTATAAATTTTACATCACATAGATTAGAGGGGATACTTGAAGGCGATATGGATGAACTTTCAGACGCCCTGTTAAAAGCGGATCAAGAAAAGAAAGAGGAGCAGCCAAGTGAACGAGGCTGAGCTTCTATTTACTGAAGTATTAAATTGCGATAGGCTGTCTTTATTCTTAAACAAAGGGTCTTGTTTAGATAAAGATAAGTCAGCTTATATAGCTTCGGTCTTAAAAAGAAGGTCCGCGGGCGAACCGATCCAATACATTTTGGGCAAGGCAGAATTTATGGGGCTGGAGTTTAAAGTAAATAAAGATACGCTCATACCGCGTCCTGAAACGGAGATCTTAGTTGAAGAAACTTTAGAAGCCGCCCGAGAGTTCTTAATGCCCCCGAGGGATCGCGGATTGAATATGCTGGATATGGGGACAGGCTCCGGTTGTATTGCTGTATCCCTGGCTAAGCTTATGCCCAAAGTAAAGATAGATGCCGTGGATATATCGGAAAAAGCGTTAAAGACAGCCGGAGAAAACGCCAGGTCAAACAGCGTTATTGAAAATATCAAGTTTATTCAGAGTGACCTGTTTACGAATCGCAGATTACGGTTTATGAATTACGATATGATCATAAGCAACCCTCCATATGTGGCTACCGCCGAAATTGGTGATCTACAGCCGGAGATAAAGCATGAACCGGTTATTTCTTTAGACGGAGGTAAAAGAGGGTTAGACTTTTATCGCAGGATAATAGCAGAAGCGCCGGATTACTTAAAGGATGGCGGGTTCCTGATCATGGAGATGGGATTTAAACAAAAGGACAGTATAAAAGAAATTTTCCAAAAATCCGGATATTTTGAGATAATAAGGATTGCTAAGGATTATAATAATATAGACAGGGTAATAACCGCAAGAATTATAAATAGAAATGGATAAGCTGATTATTGAAGGCGGGATAAAACTTAAAGGCGAGGTAACAGTTTCGGGCGCTAAGAACGCGGTATTGCCGATACTGGCGGCGACATTATTGACTGATGATGCCTGTATAATTAAAGGTGTGCCCAACCTGCGCGATACCAATACCATGCTTAAGATCTTGCGTTCGTTGGGCAAGAACGCGGATATGGAGAAAGGCGTAGCAGTAGTCTCATCAGGAACCAGGAACATAAATCACATCGCTGACTATAAGCTTGTCTCTACGATGCGCGCCTCTTTCTGTGTTTTAGGCCCGTTAATAGGTAAACTCAGGAAAGCAAAGGTCTCTTTGCCGGGAGGATGTATTATAGGTGTCAGGCCCGTAGACCTGCATATCAAAGGCCTGGAAGCCCTGGGCGTGGATATTGATATAGAGGCCGGTTATGTAGTAGCAAAAGCGGATAAGCTTAAAGGCGCGTATATGTATTTAGGCGGTGTTTACGGTTCATCGGTCCTGGCTACGGATAACGTGATGATGGCAGCGGTATTAGCCAAGGGCAAGACCATAATAGAATCCGCGGCTTGCGAACCTGAGGTCCAGGACTTGGCGGAATTCCTGATAAAAATGGGCGCTAAGATCAAAGGCCACGGCACGCCGGTCATAGAAATTGAAGGCGTAAAGCACCTGCATGGAGCGACTCATACCATAATCCCCGACAGGATAGAGGCAGGCACATTAATGATAGCCGCTTTGATCACCCGCGGCGATATCCTCATAAAGAACATTCTGCCCCAGCACCTGGGAGCGGTAATTGATAAATTGCAAGAAGCAGGCGCCTGTATAACCAGGACAGATACATCCATGCGGGTGCGTTATAAGAAGCAGCTTAAGCCCGTCAATATTACTACGCTTCCTTATCCGGGTTTTCCCACGGATATGCAGGCGCAGATCATGGGTTTAATGAGCGTAACTGGCGGTATAAGCGTGATTAACGAAAAGATCTATCCCGACAGGTTCATGCATGTGGCTGAACTCAACCGTATGGGCGCGCATATCCAGCGGGAAGGGCCTCATGCTATTATAGAAGGCGTAAAAAGTTTATCCGGAGCTCCGGTTATGGCCTCAGACCTGCGCGCATCCGCTTGCCTGGTCTTAGCAGGGCTGGCTTCAAGCGGTAAGACTTCGATATCCAGGATTTACCACTTAGAGCGGGGATATGAGAACATCGGAGAGAAGTTAGAAAAGTTAGGTGCCAGGATCGGGAGAGAAAGAGAATGATCTTGATGATCGATAATTACGATTCATTTACCTATAACCTCGTCCAGTATTTAGGGCTGCTGGGAGCGGATGTTAAGGTATTCAGGAACGATAAAATAACCATAGGACGGATCAAGGAATTAAGGCCGAAGAAGATTGTTATTTCTCCGGGTCCGGGCAGGCCGGAGAACGCGGGTGTTTCCTGCCAGGTAATAAGAGAATTCGCCGGCAATATCCCCATATTGGGTGTTTGCCTCGGCCATCAGGCAATAGGGTTTGTTTACGGCGGGCGTATCATCATAGCAAAAAAACTTATGCACGGAAAAACCTCCTTTATTTATCATAATCACAAAGAGATATTTAAAGGCATACCGGATCCTTTTGAAGCTACGCGTTACCATTCTCTCCTGGTAGATAAAAAGAGCCTGCCGGATTGCCTAGAGATAACCGCCTGGACAAAAGAGCGGGAGATAATGGGATTGAAACACAAGAAATATCCTTTATGGGGGGTGCAGTTCCATCCGGAGTCTATCCTGACTAAGTCAGGAAAAGATATATTAAATAATTTTCTAAAGCAATGATATTGGAAGCAACGAAAATATTATCAAAAGGCGGTGATTTAACCGCTTCCGTAATGGAAGCGGTCATGGAAGAGATAATGACGGGTAAGGCGGGCACGCCCCAGATCGTTTCATTCTTAAGCAACCTGAATGCCCGGGGTGAGACACCGGAAGAATTAGCCGCGGCTGTCCAGGTTATGCGCCGATACGCCACCAGGATACGCACGAAACACAAGGTTGTATTGGATACCTGCGGGACAGGCGGAGATAAGAAGCACACATTTAATATTTCTACAGCGGCGGCTTTTGTGGCCAGCGGAGCCGGTGTAGCGGTAGCTAAACACGGCAATCGTTCTGTGTCCAGTAAGTCGGGCAGCGCGGATGTCATGGATGCCCTGGGTATAAATATTAATATGGATAAAGAGCGGCTCGAGGCCTGCCTGGATGATCTTGGTATCGCTTTTTTATTCGCGCAGAATCTGCATCCGGCAATGAAATACGCCATGGAGGCAAGAAAAACAATAGGCGCTAAGACCATTTTTAATTTCTTGGGCCCCTTAAATAACCCCGCCAACGCGACGCACCAATTAGTGGGAGTCTATGACAGCGCCTGGGCGCGTAATTTGGCATACACGCTTAAGGACTTAGGGACAAAACACGCCCTAGTCGTCTGCGGCAGGGATAATTTAGACGAGATAACTACTACGGACTTAACCGATGTTTTTGAAGTACGCGGTAAGAAAGTAGATAAAGATACCATAGACTACGCGGCGCTTGGTTTTGCTAAAGCTTGCCCTGAAGATTTAACAGGAGGCGACGCCTCTGCTAATGCCGGGATCATAACCGATATCTTAAAAGGAAGGCCCGGGCCTAAGAGGGATATTGTAGTGTTAAACGCCGCCGCGGCTATTTATACGGCGGATAAAGCCGGTTCCCTGAAAGAAGGGATCAAATTAGCAATTGATTCCATAGATTCCAGGAAAGCGTTAGAGAAACTGGAGTTATTAAGAGACTACTCCCATAGATGACAAAGCCTGACGTACTAAAAGAGATTATCGTTAAGAAGAAAGAGAAGATCCTTCTGGCAAAACAGAATCTTTCCGAAGAAGGCTTAAAAACAAAGATACAGGCTTTGCCGCCCGCCCGGCCTTTTATCGAAGCCATAACTAAGCCCCGCCAAATATCCCTTATTGCTGAGATAAAGAAGATGTCTCCTTCCCGCGGGCTGATACGCCAGGATTTTAACCTGCAGGATATCGCCAAGGTTTATCAGGAGGCAGGAGTTCAAGCGGTTTCGGTATTGACCGAAGAGGATTATTTTGGAGGCAGTATTTCCTATCTAGAAGAGGTTAAGGCTTTGGTAGAGGCGCCTTTGTTAAGGAAAGATTTTATCTTAGAGCCTTATCAGGTTTATGAATCCAGGGCTTATGGGGCAGACGCCATACTTTTGATCGCGGATCTGCTTACTAAAGATAAGTTAACAGAATTAATGCGGATAGCTGAGAGTCTAGGGCTTGATTACCTGGTTGAGGTCCATGATGAAAAAGAATTAAAGAAGGTTTTGAATTTAGGAGTGCAATTTATAGGCATAAATAATCGTAACTTACGCACCTTAGAGGTAGACTTTAAGGTTACAGAAAAACTTTTTCCTTTGATCCCCAAGGATAAGATCGTAGTTGTAGAGAGCGGGATTAAAAGCTATCAGGACATCTTGTTCTTGAAAATACTGGGGGTCCAGGCGGTTTTAGTCGGCCAGGTGTTTATGGAAGCCCAAGATATAAAGAAGAAGATCGAAGAGATAATGGGATGGTGAGTGGCAAAAGTAAAAATATGCGGGATAACTAATTCAGAAGACGCGAAAGCCTCGGTGGATGCCGGATGCGACGCGCTCGGATTTGTTTTCTATAAGAAGAGCCCGCGTTATATTGCCCCGGTTAAGGCCAGAGGCATAATCAGGCAGTTGGGCCGGCGGGTCATAAAAATAGGCGTATTCTTTAACGCGCGTGAAAAAACGATCAGGCGCGCCGTTAAATTATGCGGCCTGGATATGCTGCAGTTCCATGGTAGAGAATCTCCGGAATTTTGCGCCAGGTTTGACGGCTGTAAAATAATTAAGGTATTCAGAATAAAAGGCTCGGCAGCTCCGGAAAATTTATCAAGATATAAAACATCCGCCTATTTATTTGATACGTTTGTAAAGTCTAAAGCGGGCGGGACCGGCAGGAAGTTCGATTGGAAGTTATTAAGCCGGATAAATAATAAAATCAGCTGTCCGGTATTTTTATCAGGCGGCCTCAACGAAAAGAATGTCCGGGAAGCTGTAAGATCCGCGCGGCCGGACTGGGTAGATGCTTCTAGTTCTTTGGAAATAAAACCTGGGAAAAAGGACCCGAAGAAGGTCAGAGAGTTTATCAAGGCGGCAGGAGAGAGGGCGTAAAAATGAAGAAATGCCCATATTGCGCGGAAAATATACAGGACGACGCCATAAAATGCAGGTTTTGTAACGAGTTCCTTAAAAAGAGATGGCAGAAAAGCTGTTTCTTTAATTGTTTTATCGTATTTATCATAGTATTCATATTGGCAGTATTATTTATATACCTTAGCTTGGCGGCATTTAAATTCGCTTTTCATAAGATATTTTTCGTTGAACCTCATTTTTCGCAGCATTACCTGTCTTTTACCGGCTACGGCATAGAAGGGGCATTAAAAGAATTCGGCGAGGTTTTCAGGGCGCTTTGGGAAAGAACTCTGGATTTTCTTCAGGGTAGCCCCCCGGAATTATAGCAGGAAATTTTTTAGGAGAGAGATATGTTACCGGATAAATCAGGGCATTTTAATGGTTTTGGCGGGAGGTTTGTTCCCGAGACGCTGATCTTTGCCTTAGATGAGTTAGAGAAGGAATACCTTAAGGCAAAGCGCGACAAAAGGTTCATCCGGCAGCTCGCGTATTATTTTAAAGAATATGCCGGCCGGCCCACTCCATTATACCTTGCCAAGAATTTAAGCAGGCATTTAGGTATAAATAAAATATACCTGAAAAGAGAGGATCTGCTCCATACTGGAGCGCATAAAATAAATAATACCCTTGGCCAGGTGCTGCTTGCGCTTAGAATGAAGAAGCCGCGTATTATCGCTGAGACAGGAGCAGGCCAGCATGGGGTAGCTACCGCTACAGTCGCGGCATTGTTTGGCCTTAAGTGTGATATCTATATGGGTACAGAAGATATCGAGAGGCAGAAATTAAACGTCTTTCGGATGAAGCTATTAGGTGCCCGCGTGATTCCGGTTAAAAGCGGGTCTAAGACCTTAAAAGACGCTATGACAGAGGCGCTAAGAGACTGGGTGACCAATGTGCGCACAACACATTATATTATCGGCAGTGTCGCCGGGCCGCATCCTTATCCTATGATGGTGCGCGATTTCCAATCGGTGATCGGCAAGGAAGCAAGAAAGCAGATCTTAGAAAAAGAGAAAAGGCTTCCGGATTATCTGGTTGCCTGCGTAGGCGGCGGCAGTAATGCCATGGGATTGTTCCATCCATTTTTCAAAGACAAGAAGGTAAAATTCATCGGCGTAGAAGCAGCAGGCCTGGGGCTTGCTTCAGGTAAGCACGCCGCTACCTTGATAGGCGGAATGCCTGGAGTCCTTCACGGCTCAAAATCCATGGTCCTGGAGGATAAATTCGGGCAGATCAAGATCGCCCACTCTATCGCTGCCGGCTTAGATTATCCCGGGGTAGGCCCGGAGCACGCTTATTATAAAAAAATAGGCAGGGCAGCTTACGCGGCAGTTAATGACAAAGAAGCATTGGAAGGTTTTAAATTACTCTCCGAGACAGAGGGGATAATCCCCGCCCTTGAACCAGCGCACGCTATTTTCTATTTAAAGGCATTGTCCGCTAAAATAAACAGGAATTCTCTTGTTATAGTAAATCTGTCCGGAAGGGGAGATAAGGATACCTACGCGGTCGCGGAGAGATTAAACTTGTAAAATACCCAAGAGGTCTTCAAATGAATAGAATTGACAAAAAGTTTAAAGAGTTAAAGGCGGGGAACAGAAAGGCATTCATCGCTTTTATCACTGCCGGATACCCTGATCTTAAGACTACAGGAAAACTGGTATTGGAATTTGCTAAAATAGGCGTGGATATCGTGGAATTAGGAGTGCCTTTTTCCGATCCTCTGGCTGACGGGCCGGTAATTCAGGAATCATCCCAGCAAGCGCTGAAGAAAAATACCCGTTTGTCCGGCATATTAAGCCTGGTAAAAAGAGTCCGTAAGGTTACGGATATGCCAATATGCCTCATGTCGTATTACAATCCCATATTTTGTTTTGGCGAAGAAAGATTTATCAGTAAGGCAAGAGAGTCCGGAGTTGACGGCGTGATCATTCCGGACCTTCCTCCTGAAGAAGGCCGGGCGTTTATTAAAAGTGCTAATATCGCCGGGCTTGATGTGGTATGTTTTATTTCTCCTACGAGCAGCCTTAAGCGTATCAAATTTATATCCAGAGTCTCCGGAGGATTCATCTACTATGTTTCCTTAACCGGTGTTACCGGTGCGCGCAGGAGCTTGCCGCAAGGCCTTATTAAGAAAATAAAGGAAGTAAAAAAATATACGCGTAAACCTGTATGCGTGGGGTTTGGGGTGTCTAATCAGGCGCAGGTAAAACAGATATCTAAATTCGCCGACGGCGTGATCCTGGGAAGCGCTATCGTTAGAAATATCAAAGATAATCTCGGCAGCCCGGATTTAGTTAAAAAGGTAAGCGCTTTTGTGAGGAGCTTAAAAACATGATCCAGCAATACAAAAATACAATATTAGATAACGGATTAAAGATCATTGCCCATGATATGCCGGACAGGCTGTCTTTGGCTCTGGGTATCTGGATAAAAGCCGGCGGCAGATACGAGTCGGATAAAGTTAAAGGTATCTCACATTTTTTAGAGCATCTGCTCTTTAAGGGCACCAAAAAATACTCCTGCCGTAAGCTAAAAGAATCTATCGAGGGCTTAGGAGGAGCCTTAAACGGTTTTACCAGCGAAGAGTTGACTTGTTATCTGGTAAAAATACCCGCTTCTCACTGGGAATTGGCGTCGGATGTCTTATCAGATATGGTGATAAACCCCTCTTTGCCCGGTTCCGAGGTAGAAAAAGAAAAGGCGGTGATCTTGGAAGAGATAAAGATGTATAGGGACCAGCCCGCCAGCTATGTGTATGAATTACTGGATGAACTTCTATGGCCCGGGCAGCCCCTGGGAGCGCCTATAATAGGGACAGCCGGCTCCGTTACTAAATTAACGAGGCAAGATCTAAGTTCATTTAAACAGGAATATTATACTCCGGGAAATATAGTAATCAGCGCGGCGGGCAGGTTGGATTTTGATAAGCTGGTTAAGAAAACAGCGAAGTGTTTTTCGGGACAGAGAAAACAGGGGATAAACACCTTTTCCAAAGTTAAGGAAGAACAGGCTGTTCCTCAGCTTAAGGTTTTTCATAAAGATACGGAACAAACCCACATGGCCTTGGGTTTTCACGCTTTTAAGCGGGGCCATCCTTTAAGGCACGCTTTGGGTATACTGCATGTGATATTGGGCGCTAATATGTCCAGCCGGCTTTTTGAAGAGTTGAGAGAGAAAAGAGGCATGGCCTATGAGATCGGCACAATGGTTAAGCGTTATCAGGATACAGGTGCTTTCATAGTACATGCCGGTATTGATAACCGTAAGGCGCCCGAGGCAATAAAATTGATCTTAAAAGAACTGCAAAAATGTAAATATGAACCGGTAACCACCGACGCCTTTAAGCGCGCGAAGGAATTTTACATAGGCCAGCTTATGCTCGCCCTGGAAGATACTTTAGACCATATGCTTTGGATAGGAGAAACAACGGCTGCCCTGGATAAGGCCTATTCCCTTGAAGACATAATTAAAGAGGTGAACAGAATAAAGAGAGAAGACGTCAAAGAAGTTGCTAAACGCGTATTCAAGAAAGAAAACCTGAATCTGGCGCTTATCGGGCCGCTGGAAAACAGCGAAGAACAGGTATGCAGACAACTCGTCATGGAGTAATAGAATGGAACAAATATTGTCTCTTCCCCAAATAATATTTATATTGATTCTTATGATTTTTTCATTCTTTTTTTCTGTTTCAGAGACATCAATTATCAGTTTAAGCAGGATACGCCTGCGCCATATGCTATCTAAGGGCATAAAACGCGCCCAGCATATCCAGCGATTAGTCGATAACCTGGACAAATTTATTGTAGCTATTTTAGTAGGGAATAATCTTGTGAATATCGCTATGTCCGCTATTATTACGGCGATATTTGTCCGTGTATTCGGCTTTGACTGGGGTGTACTTATAGCGACATTAGTAACTACAATATTGGTGCTTATTTTATGCGAGATCATCCCTAAGATATTAGCCATAAAACATACGGAAAAATTTGCCTTATTTGCCGCGCCTTTAATGGAATTGTTTATTAAGATATTCCGTCCCGTTATCAGCATATTCATGTGGATAGGCAATTTTATTTTGAAGATGTTCGGAATAAAATATTCTAAAAAATCGCCTTTAATAACCGAGGAAGAATTACGTCTGATGATAGAAGTGGGAAAAGAAGAAGGCGTGGTAAGCGATGAAGAAAGGAAGATGCTGCATCGCATCTTTGAGTTCGGCGATACGCGCTTAAGCGATGTGATGATACCAAAAGAAAAGATCGTCTCCGTCAGCATCAATATTTCTCCCGAAGAGTTATTAAATATCTTCGTGGAAGAAGGGCATGCCCGGCTTCCGGTATATGAAGGAGCCGTGGATAATATCATAGGGATCATCTATGCCAGGGACCTGCTGTATATACTAAGGGACAAAGGCTTGTTTATGCTGCAGGATCTGGTGCGCGAAGCGTATTATGTTCCCCCTAAGATGAAGGTGAATGATCTTTTAAGGACTTTTCAGGCGGATAAGATCCAGATCGCGATCGTAGTCGATGAACACAAGAAAACCTTAGGCTTGTTAACGCTGGAAGACTTGATCGAAGAGATAGTCGGCGAGATCGAGGATAAACATAACAGCAAGCGCCATGCCAAATAGGATCCCGGCGCAAATAAACATAAGGGACGGTTTGAAAATTATATGAATATATTGACAGCCGGATTAACCTATGTTAATATAAACGAACGTATAAAACGGGCTCCATAACCCCAAGCATTTATTTAAAAAGGAGGATACAAATGGCGGAAACCGGATATTGCGTAAAGTGTAAGAGCAAGAAAGAAATGAAGGACGAACAGAAGGTCACCATGAAAAACAAGCGCTTGGCCGTAAAGGGTAAGTGTACTTGCTGCGGCACGGGCATGTATAAGATCTTAGGAAAGAAATAGTATTTTCTTCGCAGGAGGGAGATCTCCAATAGACTCAAAACAGACGGCACTGCGTATTGCCGCGGTTGCTAAAGCCAAAAAAGCTCAAAAAGTAATTATTCTTGATATGCGCAAGGTTTCCGGCTTCTGCGATTATTTTGTTATCGCCAGCGCGTTGTCATTGAGGCAGGTGAATGCCATAGCCTCAGGCATACAAGAAGACCTGTCCCGCCCTTCATCAGGGCATAAAGAAATGCCGGATGAAAGGCGGGATATAGATAAAATAAGATGCCTCTCGAAGGTTTCCCCCACCGATGAATCAGGATGGGTGGTTTTAGATTACGCCTCTGTTGTGGCCCATATATTTTACAAACCGATGAGAGAATTTTATTCTTTAGAGCGTTTATGGGGTGATGCCAAGAGAGTCAGTATTCCCAGAGGCGCTAGAAAATAATTCCCCACCCGACTATCCCTTTCTGAGTTTTTTCTTTAAACAGGTTATAAATCAAGGAGACGGTGTTAAGGTGAAGGATAACATTCAAGACTTGCTGGTTATGGCGATAAAAGATTCGTTAAAAGGCCTTAATCTGGATAAGCCTTATAATGAAGAATTATATCTGGATTTTCCGGCTGACTGCCGGTTTGGTGATTTTTCCAGTAACATCGCCTTAAAGATAAGCAAGCTGGTTAAGAAGGCTCCGCTTGAGGCCGCTAAGGATATCGTAGAAATCATAAGGCAGAACTTAGAGGAAGGCCCTGCTAAAGATTACATAAAAGAAGTCAGGATCGAAGGCGCGGGATTCATAAATTTCTATTTAAATGATACGTATTTTTATGAGGAGCTCAAAGATGTACTTAGAAGAGGAAGGGCGGCTCTCCGTAAAGACCTCGGTAAGGGAAAACGGGTTTTAGTAGAGTTCGTGAGCGCTAACCCCACAGGGCCCCTGTCAGTCGCCCATGCCAGGCAGGCAGCAGTAGGCGACAGCCTGGCGAATATATTGGATTACCTGGGATTTAAGGTTAAGAGGGAATATTATCTTAACGATGAGGGCAACCAGATAAATATACTGGGTAAATCCGTGGCATTAAGGCGCAGGGAATTAAGCGGAGAGAATGTGGAATTTCCCGGAGAATATTATCAGGGAGATTATATTTATGATATAGCAAAGCAGTCCCTGGCCGCAAAGCGCTGGGGATTTTCCAGAAAGATCCAGGAAAAAGACCTCTCAGAGTTCGCAGCAAACTGTATATTGAATATAATCGAGAAAGAGCTGGATGATTTCGGGATAAAGTTTGATTGTTGGTATTCTCAAAAAGCCTTAAGGAAGAGCGGTAAGATCGATAAGGCGCTGGATTCTTTAAAGAAAAGAGGATTCCTCTATGAGCAAGAAGGAGCGTTATGGTTTAAATCTACCTCGCTGGGTGATGATAAGGACCGGGTATTAATAAAAAGCGACGGCTCTTATACGTACCTGGCACCCGATGTAGCTTACCACCGGGAAAAATACAAGAGGGGTTTTGAGTGGTTGATAAACCTTTGGGGGCCGGACCACCACGGTTATATAAACAGGATAAGAGCAGCGGTCCAGGCATTGGATAATTCCGCCGATTCTTTATCGGTAGTCATCGTGCAATTAGCGACCATATTTAAGAACGGCAAGTCCATAGAAATGTCTACCCGCAAAGGACAGTATATAACCCTAAGAGAGGTGCTCGATGAGGTAGGAAAGGATGCTTCCAGGTTTTTTTTCCTGATGCGCCGCACCTCAAGCCACTTGGATTTTGATTTGGATATCGCCAAGAAGCAAACACCGGAAAACCCCGTATATTATGTGCAGTATGCCCATGCCAGGATCTGTAGTATTTTGCAAAACAGCCCGGTAAAAATAAGCAGCAATACGGATTTGTCAGCGCTAAAGGAAAAGGAAGAGCTGGCCCTGATAAAGAAAACATTGCAATTCCCGGACACATTAAATATTTGCTTAAACACGCTTGATCCGTATATGTTAACAGTGTATTTGCAGGAGCTTTCAGAGAGTTTCCATAGATTCTATGACCGGCACCGCGTGTTAGGCCAGGGTGATTCATTAACTAAAGCCCGGCTTGCCCTTATCCAAGCAACAAAAACAGTTATTTCAACGGGCCTGGAGTTATTAGGCGTATCCAGCCCGGCTAAGATGTGATCGCCCTCAAACAACTTACGTTCACTCGCACTCCGTAAAGCATACATTCGTTTAAAATGAACAGCCATAAGATATTAAAGATCCCCACCCCTAATGCCGCGCTTTCGGATAAATTAAGCAAGGAGCTCGGCATATCCGGTGTCCTGTCCCAGATATTGATAAACCGCGGCTTAAGCAGTATTGATGAGGCGGATAAATTCTTAAACGTAAGCTCAGGGCACTTCCTGGATCCTTATTCTTTTTCGGATATGCGTAAAGCTGTAGACCGGCTTAAGAAAGCGGCCAGGGATAAGGAAAGGGTAATGGTTTTTGGTGATTACGATGTGGATGGCATAACCGCGCTTACCCTGTTAAAATCCACGCTTATGGAAATGGGCGTGGATACAGTGCATTACCTGCCGCACAGGATCAAAGAAGGCTATGGACTTACTAAAGACATCCCGCGCCTTGCCGCAAGCAAAGATGTAAAACTTTTGATTACCGTTGATTGCGGGACGAGCAATCATAAAGAGATAGCAGAACTCAAACGCCACAATATCGATACGATTGTAACCGACCATCATGAACCCGCGCAGGCTGACCTGCCCCCCGCCCTATGCATTATTAACCCTAAACTAAAGAATTCAGGTTATAAATACAGGGATCTGGCTGGTGTGGGCGTGGCTTATAAATTCTGCCAGGCAGTCACAGGCTCGAAGCTGCTTGAAGACTTAGACCTGGTTTCATTAGGCACTATCGCTGATAGTGTCCCGCTTACAGGCGAGAACCGCCTTATAGCTAAAGAAGGGTTATCGCGGCTTTCGCGGACAAAAAAAGAAGGCTTAAAAGCCTTAATAGAGAATGCCGGCATGAAAGGCCGTAAGTTTAATTCTACGTATGTTAGTTTTATATTGGCCCCCCGCATTAATGCCAGTGGGCGCATGGACTCAGCAGAAACTTCTTTGAATCTGCTGATGAGCCGGGAGAGAAAAGAAGCGGATGAGCTGGTTAAGGTCTTAGAGGCGCATAACCGCCAGCGCCAGAAAGTGGAGAGCAAAATATTACAGGAGGCAGAGGATTTAATTAATAAAGAGGTGAGTTTTAAAGAGCATAAAGTTATCGTTATCGCCAAAGAAGACTGGCATCAGGGGGTTTTGGGGATAGTGGCGTCTAAATTAGCGGATAGGTTTTATAGGCCCGCTATTGTTATATCCTTAAGCGAAGATCTGTGCAAAGGTTCAGCCCGCTCAATAAAGAACTTTCATTTATTTAACGCGCTCTTGGAATGTAAAGGGCTCTTGGACAGTTTTGGCGGCCATGCCCACGCCGCGGGTATTTTAATTACCAGAAATAGTATAGAGGATTTTAAGCGTAATATTAACCGAATAGCCCAGGAGAGATTGTCATTGGAGGATCTGCTTCCCAGTTTGGATATTGAGATGGAATTGTCCTTATCCAGCCTGAATGAGAAAATGGCCCTGGAGCTGGAGAGGCTTGAACCTTTTGGCAACGGCAACCCCGAACCTTTATTTTATACCAGGAATCTTAAAAGGAAGGGCGAACCGCAAACCTTAAGCAGGGAAACTTTGAAATTCTGGGTTAGCGACGGCGAGGCCACGTATCAGGCGATAGGGTTCGGAATGAGCCATTTGAAGGCCAGCCTTATGAACGCGGATTATTTTGACTTAGTATATACTCCCAGGATGGATACCTGGGGGGGCAATTCGTCAGTTATTTTAGAAATAAAGGATATATTTTTCAGGTAGGCTTTAAGCCGCTCTTTTAAACAGGCCTTTTTTGATGCATTTGGCGCAGATATACACCTGCTTTGCGTGGTTATCTACCAGGATACGCATTTTCTGAAGGTTGGGTAAGAACTTACGCATAGTCCAACGGCTGATCTTGCTCCCTGTGCCGCCTTTGCTCTTATATTGGCCTTTTCGGGTAACCAGTTTTCCTGTAAGCGCGCCTTTTCCGCATAAAACACATTTTTTTAACATAATTTTTTCACCTCTCTTCCGCAAAGAGTGGAGCCCCCCACAGGCTAAAGCCTGGGGCTCCCTCCTTAAGCAGAAATCATAAATAGTATTAATCCCTCGGGCTAAAGCTCGGTGATTTCTGCGAAGGATTAAAGTATACTTGAAAATAAGCTATTGTCAAGTTAAAATAAAGGGGACGGTTATATAATATGAAAGATAAAAACCCATCTAATCCTCTCCAACCCCGCGTTTATGCCACAGACGCTTCTGCCGGGTCCGGTAAAACCTACGCCTTGGCTACGCACTATATACGCCTCCTGCTGGATAACTCTTCAATCCCCAGGCAGATAGAAAATATCCTGGCTATTACTTTTACTAACAAGGCGGCGCGGGAAATGAAGGAGCGTATCCTGGAGTTGCTTAAAAAGATCGCCCTGGATAAATTTACCGATCCAACAGAAGAGGCCCGGCTTCTTTCAGGCTTATCCATTGATAAAAAGAAAGCCTGTGTTAAGGCCTCCGAGTTGATGGATTATATTATCCAGAACTACAATTATTTCCAGGTTAAGACCATAGACAGTTTTATCAATATGATCCTCTTAGGCTGCGCCTACAGGCTTAATTTATCCGCCAACTTTAAGATAAAAGATAACCGCCAGGATTATCTGGCGTATAGCGTTGATGAATGTATTGACAGGGCCGGTTATGACAAACAGGTAAGAAAGGCTTTCGATAATTTCCTAAAGCAGTATATCTATTTAAAAGAGAGGTCCAGCTGGTTCCCGAAAGCGGATATCTTAGGCCTGATGGGTTCCTTATTCTATTATTCAAATATCTACGGAGCGGGATTTAAGAAATTCGATCTAAAGGGAGAGGATATCTTTAAAGGCAAGCAGGAAGTGCTTAAGTTGTATAGGTCTCTCTATGAAAAGCTTCCCGATAACGTGCATGGCAGATTCCGTAATTTGATCAGGGATTTCTTAGGGGAGCATAAAGAGGCTTTTGATTTCGCGGAGATAACTTCGAAAAAGACCCTTATGCAGGAAACCGTTCCCGTGACAAAAGGCAGCCCCGTAGTTCCCGCGGCTATAGAAAAACTCTGGAGCCGTATCCGCCAAAGGAATTCCGAACTTGCCGAAGAAGAGGCGTTATCGCTTTTTAACTGTTATATCGATATATTCGACCTTGTTTATGAGGTTTTCCGGAAGGCTGCCAGCAGGGATGATGTTTTATTCCTGGAAGAACTTAACCAGCAGGCATACTCCCTGATCAGTGAAAACGGGATAACTGTCCCCGAACTTTATTACCAGCTTGCGATCCGCTTGCGGCATTTCTTGATCGATGAATTCCAGGACACCAGCGTCCTGCAATGGCGTAACCTTTTTCCGATGATCGAGGAAACGCTCTCAACAGGAGGCAGTTTCTTTTACGTAGGCGATAAAAAACAGGCGATCTTCCGTTTTAGGGGAGGGGAAGCTTCTTTGTTTAACAGTATAAAAAAAGATTTTGCCGCTTACGTAAGCGGAGATTCCTTAAAGACCAACTACCGCAGCCAGAAGGAAATAGTAGAATTCAATAACGCGGTTTTTGGCAAAGAGAATTTAGAAAAGTTCTTAGCGGCCCAGCAGCCGGAAGATAACCAGCTTAAGCGGTTCAACCAGGATGATATTAAGGAAATAGTTGAGGTTTTCTCCGGTTCGAGGCAGGAATATAAGAAAGATGGAAAGCACGAAGACGGCTATGTAAATATAGGCCTGATCGAGGCTGCTGATAAGGAGCTAAGGGATGAGCGGATAAGGGAGAGGTTATTATCCCTCATGGATGATTTTAAGCAGGAGGCGCGGTTTAGCTTAAGAGATATCGCTGTGCTTTGCCGCGATAACAGCGAAGTAGAACTTGTAAGCGGGTGGCTTATTGAAGGAAATATCCCCGTTGAATCCGACAAGACGCTGAACATAAAGAATAATATTCTTATAAAAGAACTGACAGCTTTCCTTATGTTCCTGAATTCTCCGATAGACAATCTTTCTTTTTCTTCTTTTATACTTGGAGATATGTTCCTTAAGGCCTCCGGGATGGATATAGAAAGGATCGAGGATTTTCTTTTCGAGATCAAGGAAAAATTGTCCAGGGACCAGGGGTGCTATATTTACCGGGAATTCAAGAAAGCTTTTCCTGATGCCTGGGATAACTTTATAGAGCCTTTCTTCAAGCGCATAGGTTTTGTCGGTTTATATGAACTCACCATAGATATATATAAGAAATTCGGCGTATTCAGGCATTTCCCCGGCCAGCAGGGGTTTTTTATGCATTTTCTCCAGCTTATAAAAGACAGTGAAGAGGAATGCCAGGGCATTTCCGACTTTCTTGAATATTTCCAGGCGTTGGATAATTACCGGCTTTATGTTAATTCATCAGACACTGAAGCTGTAAAAGTTACTACCATCCATAAGGCAAAGGGCCTGGGGTTTGGCACGGTGGTTATTCCCTTCTTTGAGCTGGATATAAATTACCTCGGCGAGCGCGATATGAAGACAAAAGTTTCCTATACGATTGAACGGACAGGCCAGGGGATCTCCCTTTTAAGGCTGGATAAGAAATACGCCTTGTTATCTTCGCGTATTTATGAGGCATATACCAGGGAATACAAGAAGGCGTTCATTGACGAGCTGAATACTCTTTATGTTTCTTTGACCAGGGCAAAAAACGAGCTCTATGTTTTTATCCCGTTCGGGATGGAAAGAGCTAATAACATAGCAAGGCTGCTTATTCCGGAAGAGCGGCTTAAACAGGGGAGTAAGCGCAGTTATGTAAGCCTGCCTATCAGGGATGTTTCTTCTTTATTCATCGAGCCGCCTGAATACCGCGACTGGAACAGCCTGTTAAAAGATGAATTCCAGGATATAGATACAGTAAAGAACAGGCGTAATGTTATGCGGGGAGAGGCACTCCACGGGATACTTGCTTCTATCGGCAACCTCACCCAGGAGGATAAAGAAAAATCGATAGAGGAAGGATTAGGTAAGGCAAGATCCTTATTTCCATCTTTTGAGGATTGGCCAGGGTTGGAAAGAATAGTCAGGAATCTTCTCGCGCAAGAGGCGGCAGGAAGATTTTTCTATGTTACCGACGGCCTGGTTTACCGGGAGAAGGATGTAATAGACCGTTTTGGAATTACTAAGCGTATTGACCGCCTGATAATAAAAGAAACAGAGATCTGGATAATTGATTATAAAACAAAGCAAGAAGGTGCTGCTGATTATAAAGAACAGCTCGGCGCCTATAAGGGGATAATTAAAGAGATCTATCCCGGTAAAACCGTCAAATGTTACCTGGTGTTCTTAGAAGAGGCTAAAGTAGAAGAAATAAATGGATAAGATCATAACTTATAACTTTAATGAAGATTTTATTTCGCGCCTTGCCGATTATATTGAAGATAATTTCATTAGAAAAGGGAAAGACTTAAGCCGCCTGGCCGTTGTTTTTGGCGGCAAGAGGCCGGCTCTATTCCTTAAAAGGGAGCTTGCCAGAAGAGTCAAGTCGAGCCTGTTTCCTCCCCGGTTTTTCGCGATCGATCAGTTTATCAGGCATCTGGTTTCCGCCAGAAACGATTTTCGTCCTGTCCCCGGCCTTGACGCCGCGTATATAATTTACAACGCCGCTAAAGAAAAAGCTCCCCTGGTCTTGCGCCACCGGGAAAAGTTTTCTCAGTTCCTGCCCTGGGCAAAAGAAATAGCTGATTTTATAGATGAGATCGACCTGGAAAATATAGATGACCAGGAGCTAAGGCAGGTTGAAGAGAGCGCCCATATAGGCTATGAAGTCCCGGAGAGTATTAATAAGCTCCTGGGGCATATTGTAAAAATAAGAAGCGCGTTTCACGCGGAGCTGCGCGAGAAGAACCTGTATTCCCGCGGGCTTATGTATCTAGACGCTGCCAGCTTCATTAAAGAATCCGGACTGGAAGAATTCGATAACATTCTTTTATGTAACTTCTTCTATCTGCATAAAACAGAGGAGATTATTTTAAAACACCTTTATGAACAGGGGAAAGCGGTCTTATTCTTCCAAAAGGATGAAAGAAAATGGCCTGTATTTGACGACCTATCCAAGTCTTTCGGGTGCAAGATAGAACCGCCGCCGGATAAGGCAGAAATACGCTGCGAGCCCAAGATATACAAAGGTTTTGACAGCCATTCGCAGGTGGGGCTGGTCCGTGAAATACTGGTTAAGCAAATACCCCCTAAGAGCCTGGATAAAACACTTATAGTGCTTTCCGATCCCAATAATCTGATGCCTTTGCTTTCAGAGGTTTCTTCATGCGTGGAAGATTTTAATGTTTCTCTGGGTTATTCTTTGAAAAGAAGCCCGCTATACAGCCTTTTTCGGTATATATTTCAGGCCCAGTCAACCCGCAAGGGCAATAAATATTACACAAAAGACTACCTGAAGGTTTTACTGCATCCTTTGATCAAGAACCTGGATATCGCGGGAGACCAGTCAGTCAGCCGTGTGCTTTGCCATAAAGTAGAAGAGGTCCTCCAGGGTATGTTCAAAACAGCTATCAGCGGGAGCCTCTTTGTGGAGCTTGATGAAATACAGGGCTTAGGAGAGCTTTATATGTCCGCGGCAGATACTCTGCTGAATATGGATATAAAGCTTGATGTTCCGGAACTTAAAAAAGCCCTTTTAGAGATACACGGACTTGCCTTCGGCATATGGGAAGATATAAATAATTTTGGGGACTTCCTAAAGTCTCTGGAACGCTTTAACGAGGCCATCCTTAATAAAAGCCCCCTGGGTAATTACCCGTTAAACATAAAGATCATTGAAAAGGTCTATGAGTCCATAGATGAATTAAAGAGAGCTGAATTCAAAGATCAGCCATTCGCGAAAGAAGAAATATTCAATATCTTTGACGCGAAACTTCAGTCCGAAGCGGTCTCTTTTCAGGGTTCTCCTTTAAAAGGCCTGCAGATACTGGGCCTTTTTGAAACCCGCTCTTTAAGTTTTGAAAACGTGATCGTTATGGACGCTAATGAATCGGTCCTGCCGCGCGTGCGGGTCTGCGAGCCGCTCATACCCAGGCAGGTTATGGAAGGATTAGGCTTAGAGCGGCTTAAACAGGATGAGGAGATCCAAAGGTATCATTTTCTGCGCCTCATTTCCGGAGCCAGGAATGTTTATTTTGTCTACGATGATAACCTGGAAAAGGAAAGAAGCAGGTTTATAGAAGAAATTATCTGGCAGGAGCAAAAAAGAAAGAAGACCCTTAATGTGCTTAGTGAGTCGCGCGCCCGTTTTAACGTGAATGTCTGCCCGAAAGAGAGGGTAAGCGTTAAAAAAGATAAAAAAATAGTAGAATATTTATCCCATACATTTGAATATTCTCCTTCCAGCGTAGATACTTATCTTAATTGTCCGCTTAAGTTTTACTATCTGTATGTGTTAAAGCTGGAAAAGAAGGAAGAGCTGCTTGATGACTTAGAAGGCAGGGATATAGGTAATTTTATCCATGCTTTTCTTGACCGCGCCTTCAGGTGTTTCCTCGGCAAGAAGCCGGTTATTGATTCTGCATTCGAAAAGAAGTTCTTTGAAGAATTCCAGGCGTTCTTTGATTCTGAATTAGAGAGGCGGCTCGGCCCGGGTTCTTTTATGGTCAGGGATATAATGGAGTTTCGGCTCAAGAAGTTCCTTGATAGCGAAAGGGCCAGAAAAGTAAAGAAGATAATTTCTCTTGAAGACAGAAAGCCCGCGGAGAAAATAACTTTCTTAGGCAGGGACTTTAAGTTCAAATACCGTATTGACAGGGTGGACCAGCTTGAAGATGGATCGCTGCTGGTTATCGATTATAAGACCGGAGGCAACCTTAAGTCTCCGGCAGGGCTAAATAAGCTTAAGGCTATGGCCTGCGACCGCGCTTCTATAAGAGGCGCTATTAATTCATTCCAGCTGCCGGTTTACTATTATTTTACCAGCCGTCAATTTAAAGACACGCCGTTAAATGCCGCCTTGTATAATTTGCGCGATATAGAATTTATAGATTTTATTAAATCGGCTAACCCGGATACAGCCAAAGAGGTAATGGATATCAGCTTTAAGGCTTTAGAAGCTATTGTTTCTGAGATAGTTGATCCTGGACTTGGTTTCCAGGCAGACAGCAGCCTGGAACATAACTGCGAATATTGCCCGTTCTCGGTTATGTGCAAATAGCTAAGTTTAGTAAGTCCAAAAAGCATCTTTCCGGCTTTGCGTTCCGTGTGCTGAAAATTTTCTAATGCACGCTCCAGCAAAGCCGCGAAAGCTGCTAAAGACAGGGACTGTCCCTTTTATTTCCTCGTCCCTTAAAAAAGAATTATTGCATAACTTGCCTGATTTGGTAGAATGATACGAGAGGATTTCAAATGAAGAGAATAAATAAGATCATAATCTGGGTTTTAATTATAGTTTTTGCTGCCTGGGTTTCTTTGGGTATAGCTATCGCGTCCTATGGCAAGAAGATGGTACTTAGCCTGATAGAGCAGAACCTGAAAATGAGCGCTAGTTTAGACAGGATAAGCCTTAAGCTGCCTTTTACTATTGATTTGATAAACCTTAAGGCAGGAGACTTGTTTAAGGCCGAGAAGATCTCTGTCAGCCCAAGCATATTGGGATTCTTTGCCGGGAAGATAGTCCTTAACGGGTTAACCCTGGCCAACCCGGTGATCAGCCTTGAGAAAAACCAGGACGGCAGTTTTAACCTGCCTGTTCTTGAGCAAAAAGGCAGCCAACCCCCGGTTTTCTTGACGAAGTTAGTTATAAACAACGGCAAGTTCATATTTACCGATAAAAAAATAAGCCCTGAAGGATATAAGGTTATACTTAATAAGATCAACGTCCGTATTTCCAAGGTTACGCTTCCGCTGTTGTCGTTAAATACAAAATTCGTAATTTCTTTAGCCTTAATTGATCCTGACGCCAACGCGTTAGGCAGCATGGATGCCTCCGGCTGGATCGATTTCGGCACCAAGAGCATGGATGCTGTTTTGCGCATAAAAGACTTAAACGCCGTTTATTTCTCCCCTTATTACGGGGATTTCATTTCCGATAAAAAGCTTTTATCGGCAAAACTGAATTTTTCTTCTTTGCTAAAGGCCAAGAACAATGATTTAAATGTAGAATCTTCTTTTAAACTTTCCGACCTGGTTTACGCTAAAGAAGAGCAGCCAGAGAGCGGGGAGCTGAATAGCCTGGATTTTACCAGGAGCACCCTGGATATTTTTACCGACACAGAGGGGAACCTGAACCTGGATTTTATCATAAATACGAAACTGGATAATCCCGGCATAAGTATTTCTGAATTAAAAAAGGTTATCCTGAAGGCGGCAGTAAAAAATCTTTCCAGCCAGTCTCCGGATACACTGATAAATAAAATTAATAATACCCTTAAGCAGTTCAAAGACTTCGGCAAGCAGATGAAAAACGTATTTAAGGATAAAGGGGAATAGGCGCGCATGCCCGGCTCCGGAGTGGGAATACATAAAGAGAACGCGCTTAAGCGGGAGATGTCCCGCCTGGGTATAAGGCCAGAGGATATTACCGAGAGTTTTATAAGAAGCAGCGGCCCGGGCGGCCAGAATGTCAACAAGACTTCCACCTGCGTATACCTGAAACATCTCCCTACCGGTATAGAGGTAAGATGCCAAAAGGAGCGCGTACAGGCCTTAAACCGTTATTTTGCCCGTAAGCTTTTGTTGAAGAAGATCGAAGCCCGCATTTTAAAGAAATTGTCCGAAGAGAGGGGCCGCGTTGAAAAGTTGCGCAGGCAAAAGCGCAAACGCCCCAGGGGATTGAAATTAAGGATCTTGGAAGATAAGCGTAAACGCGCGCAGAAGAAAATATTCAGGCAGCGCGTCCGGGAAATAGAATAATAAAAAAATATACGAATTTGTTGACTTATATTAAAAACTAACATATAATAGCTGAAATACTTAGAATGAGGGAGGTGAAAAGAATTGGTTTTGGTAAAAGAAAAGAAAACAAAGATCATAAGTGAGTTTAAGGCACACGCCCGCGATACAGGTTCAGCGGAAGTCCAGGTTGCGATCTTGACCGAGAGAATAAACGGCCTAGGAGAGCACTTCAAGCAGCATAAAAAAGACTTCAATTCCCGCCGCGGACTGCTTTCATTGGTAGGCAGGCGCCGCAGGCTCCTCAGTTATCTCAAGACTAAAGATATCAAGAAATACGAAGAAGTCTTAGAAAAACTCAACTTAAGAAAATAAATCGAGGCTCTATCCTTAAGAGAGAGATATTATGCAAGATAGTATTCTAAAGGTAAAGTTTGGAAAACAGGATTTGATTTTAGGAACAGGGACCATAGCCAAGCAGGCGAATGGTTCGGTTACTGTGCAGTACGGCGGGACTGTGGTCCTGGTAACTGCCTGTATGTCTAAGGAAACCAGGGAGGGCATAAGCTTTTTCCCTCTAACTGTGGAATATCAGGAAAAGACCTATGCCGCAGGCAGGATCCCGGGAGGTTTCTTCAAGAGAGAAGGAAGGCCTTCTGAGAACGAGATATTAACCGCCAGGCTTATTGACCGGCCCATCCGGCCGCTGTTTCCTAAAGGTTTGTTAAATGATGTCCAGGTTATGGCGATTGTTTTGTCAAGTGACGGGGAAAATGACCCGGACATCTTAGCCGTAATCGGGGCATCAGCAGCATTGTCAATATCCGATATTCCTTTTGACGGCCCTTTGGCCTGCTGCCGCGTTGCCAGGCTTAATAATGAATTTATTCTTAATCCCACATACGCGGAATTAGAGCTTTCCGATCTGGATGTGGTGGTGGTGGCGAATAAAAAAGGCGTGGTTATGCTTGAATCCAAGGCCAAAGAGGTACCGGAGGATGTGTATCTGGAAGCGGTAAAATTCGGCTTTGATAATTTACAGGGTATGATCGGGATACAGGAAGAATTCAAGAAGCTATACGGCAAGGATAAAACCAAGATTGAATATAAAAACATAGATCCGTCATTACAACAGAAGATCGAGGAGTTATCTAAAGACAGGCTAAAAGAGGTTTATAAGTTAACCAAGAAAGAGGATAGAGAGGAAGAGGTAGCTTTATTATCCAAGGAATTAGAAAAAAAGCTTGTCGAAGAAGGATATTCCGCTTCGGATATCAAAACGGGGCTGCAGGAAGTAGAAAAAGCGCAGGTAAGAGGCAAGATATTAAATGAAAATACGCGTACAGATGGCCGAGGATTTAAAGAGATCAGGCCTATCCAGGCCCGCGTAGGGCTGCTGCCGCGCACGCACGGTTCAAGTTTATTTACCCGCGGGCAAACGCAAAGCCTGGCAGTTACTACTTTAGGCACCGGTGATGACGAGCAGTTGGTGGAAGCGCTGGAAGGCCAGAAATACAAAACTTTTATGCTGCATTACAGTTTTCCTCCATTCAGCGTGGGAGAGACCGCGCCTGTGCGGGGCCCCGGCCGCAGAGAAATAGGGCACGGCGCTTTAGCGGAAAGGGCGCTTCTGGCGATCATGCCCCCCAAGGAAAAATTCCCTTATACTGTAAGGGTTGTTTCTGAAGTATTGGAATCTAACGGTTCATCCAGCATGGCGACAGTATGCGCTGCCACTTTATCTTTAATGGACGCGGGCGTACCGATAAAAGACGCGGTCAGTGGCATTGCTTTGGGCCTGGTTAAAGAAGGCGGGAAAGCAGTTATATTGACGGATATCACCGGCCTGGAGGATCATTTTGGCGATATGGATTTTAAGGTCGCCGGAACAAAGGCAGGAGTTACAGCCGTTCAATTGGACCTGAAGATAGACGGCATTGACCTGGATCTATTGAGCAAATGTTTGCTGCAGGCTAAAGAAGCAAGACTCTTTATTCTGGACAAAATTAACGCGGCCTTAGCGCATCCGCGTGAGCAGTTGTCTTCATATGCCCCGCGCATCAGCGTAATTAAGGTTAATCCGGAAAAGATAGGAGAGCTTATCGGGCCGGGCGGCAAGACCATAAAGAAGATCATCGCCCAGACCGGCGCCTCTATAGATATCCAGGACGACGGCAGTGTACTGGTGGCTTCAACCGATGCTGCCAAATCTGAAGAAGCGATAAAGATGATCAAGGCTATAGCTGAAGATGTTGAAGTTGGCCGTATATATACGGCCAAAGTGAAGCGCATAGTAGCTTTTGGAGCGTTTTGTGAGATCGCGCCCGGAAAAGACGGGCTGGTGCATGTTTCTGAACTGGCGGAAGGTTTTATAAAGAAGGTAGAGGATGTAGTCAAAATAGGGGATGAAATTAAGGTTAAAGTCACAGGGATAGATGAGTTAGGCAGGATTAACCTGAGCAGGAAGCAGGCTTTGTTAGAGAAACCCGCGGCTTCCTAAGGCAGCGAGCAAGACAGTTATGTATGAAAGAAAGAAGATTAAACGAAGTTCGTGGTGTTATCCTGGTCGCGATAGGTTTAATGGTTTTAGCCAGCCTGGTCAGATTTGAACGGCTGGACCTCGCTTTTTATACCTCCCATCCTAATATTCCACCCAAAAATCTACTCGGGTTTTTTGGCGCGTATCTCGGCGGAATAATCGTATTTTTATTCGGCAGGTTGTCCAGTTTCCTCGCCCCCTTGCTTATCCTGGTATTAGGAGTAAGGTTTTTCCGGCAGGAAGCGCCTTATTTGAGTATACCCAGGATATTAGGTATGCTGATATTCCTCTTGTCCTTAAGCTCTCTTATCGGCATGTTTAATATAAAGAACGAGAGTATCAGGTTCTATTACGCCGGTTTCCTGGGTGCCGGAATATCTAATTTTATCATTTCGTATTTTAACCGCTTAGGCGGTTTTATCATATTTACCACTTTTATGATCTTATCACTAGCGCTGGTTACCGAGATCCTCATTTCTTCTTTATTTATTAATGCCACCGGCAGGGTCAAATCTTTATTAGTTCCGGTATTTACTTTTAAAAAGAAAGAAAAAGATCTCGCGGTTTGCCCGCCTCCTTTAAAAACAAGGTCTTTGCTGCCTTCGCTAAAACCCAAAGCAGCCGCGACAGAAGTGCCGCTGGCAAAACCTAAGATTCAGATAGCTCCGTCCGTTATTAAGCAGAATGATACAAGCAACGCAAAGAAAGGCGGGGATAGGCCTAAGCTTCAAGAGTTAAAGATAGGCGATTATCACCTGCCTGGTTTGGATTTATTGGATTCTCCGCCGCCGTTTGAGGCAAGACAGATCAAAGAAGACCTGGAAGCTAACGCCAGGATATTAGAAGAGACCCTGGAAGATTTCGGTATTTCCGTCAAGGTTACCGATATTGAGCGCGGCCCGGTAATTACCCGCTACGAACTTGAACCGGCGCCGGGAGTAAAATTAAACCGCATCGTGGCGTTAAGCGACGATATAGCGCTGAGTATGAAGGCGCAGTCGGTAAGGATCATAGCTCCTATCCCGGGCAAAGGCAGGGTAGGGGTGGAAGTCCCCAATATGCAGGGCAGCTTTGTATATTTAAAAGAAATATTTTCTTCTAAGCAGTTCCAGGAAGTGGTATCCGGATTGATCCTTGCCTTAGGTAAAGATATCGGAGGGCAGCCTGTGGTCGCTGACCTAGATGATATGCCGCATCTTTTGATCGCCGGGACTACAGGTTCTGGTAAGACGGTATGCGTCAATTCTTTAATACTATCCCTGCTTTTTAAAAGTTCCCCTAACGACCTAAAGTTTTTGATGATTGACCCTAAAATGGTAGAGCTTATGCCTTTTAACGGCCTGCCGCATCTTTTATGCCCGGTGGTTACCGATGCTAAGAAGGCCTACACCGCGCTTACCTGGGTAGTCGGTGAAATGGAAGATCGTTACAAGCTCCTGGCAAAGGCAGGAGCAAGGAACATAGAGGCCTATAATAATAAACAGGAAAAGATCCCTTATATTGTGGTTGTTATTGATGAATTCGCTGACCTTATGAGTGTCTCCCGCGACCAGATCGAGAACGCGATCACGCGTTTAAGCCAGCTTTCCCGTGCCGTGGGCATACATCTGATATTGGCCACGCAAAGGCCTTCGGTAGATGTTATTACAGGCGTTATAAAAGCGAATTTACCAGCGCGTATATCTTTTAAAGTCGCCTCCAAAGTGGACTCGCGGACAGTCCTGGATATGAACGGAGCGGACAAGCTTTTGGGAAAAGGGGATATGTTATTCCTGCGGCCGGGTGAAGAAAAATTGATCCGTATCCAGGGCGCCCTCATCAGCGATAAAGAAATAGAAAAAGTGGTGAGTTTTATCAAGGAGCAGGGAGAGCCGGTCTACGACGAGGAGATCCTTAAAGAGCAGCAAAAACATCTTGAGTCTTCGGGGGAAAAAGACGAGCTATATGAGCAGGCAGTCAGGGTTATTATGGAAAGCAATCAGGCGTCGGTATCAATACTGCAGAGGCGTATGCGGTTAGGTTATACGCGTGCTGCCCGTATTATAGACACTATGGAACAGGAAGGCCTTGTTGGCTCTTTTGAGGGCAGTAAGCCCCGTAAGATCATGGTGGACAGGGAAGCCTGGCTTAAGAAAGACTTAGCCGGCGAACAGGAGAAGGGCGGATAATTTATGGAACCGGCGGGAGCAAAGCTTAAAAAAATACGGCAGGAATTAGGCCTTAGCCTGGAAGAGATACAGAAGAAGACCAAGATACATTTAAATATCTTAAAGGCTATAGAGGGCGACAGCCTTACTTCCCTAAACCCCATATATTTAAGGAGTTTCTTGAAGATCTACTGCAAATTCTTAGGGGTTGATCCTCAGGATTATTTAGCTGATTATAAAGAAGGGCAGAGCCAGCATTCCAGCGTTCCCGTGGCCAAAGATCTTAAACCCGCCGTAGAGAAATTCGACTTCCTTAAAACAACAGGCAAAAAATATAAAAGAGTTTTAGTATTAATTTCAGTGATCGTAATACTGGCTTTCGGCCTGTATAATTTAGGAAAAGTTATTTCTTCTAAGCGCTGGACGCGTTCACCTAAGGCAGTGCCTGTTTCTGCCGCCGTGGCGGGAAAGAGAGAAGACAAGAAAGAAATAAAAGTAAAAAAAGCCGGAGTTACGCGGCCAGCAGCCGCTGTTCAGGCAGCGCCTGTTCCGGCAGCCCGTAATACGGCCGTTAAAAAAGACGCCGGCTCTGGAATAAGGCTGGGGATAAGGGCCCGCGAGAATTGCTGGGTAGATATGAAGGCCGACGGCAGGGTTGTTTTCCGCAGGGTCCTGGAAAAAGGAAGATTTGAAACCTGGCAGGCAAAAGATAAGATAGAGCTTTCCCTGGGCAATGCCGGAGCTGTAGATTTAGAGGTAAATGGGCAGCATTTCTCGAATTTAGGCAGAAGGGGCCAGGCGCTCAAGGGGATAGTTATCACTAAAGACGGTTTAAAAGTAGGAAGATGAGCAATAAAAACAAGGCCAAGGTTGGCATATTAAGCTTAGGATGCCCGAGGAACCTGGTGGATTCGGAAAATATCCTGGGCAGGCTCAATTTAAAAGGGTATCCTATTGTTGATATAGGCAAGGCGGACTTGGCAATAATTAATACCTGCGCTTTTATAGAAGAGGCGAAGCGCGAGTCGGTTGAGGCGATATTGGATCTAATAAAGTTAAAGAAAGACGGTTCGTTAAAGAAGATAATAGTTTATGGCTGCCTGCCTCAGCGGTACAGTGATGATTTAAGAAAAGAACTCCCTCAAGTTGACGCTTTCGTGGGAAGGGTCTCCTTAAACCACGGGCCAAAAAGATTTCCCATAACTCCCGGGCATTACGTTTATCTTAAGATCTGCGAGGGATGCGTAAATAATTGCAGTTTCTGCGTTATCCCGGGGATAAAAGGCAAGTTTGCCAGCCTGGATATGGATTCCCTGTTGAAAAAAGCAGGTGAGTTTGATAAGGGCGGGGTGTCAGAAATAAATATCATCGGCCAGGATATTACCGGTTACGGGATAGATTTGTATGGGAGCGCTAAACTTCCAGAGGCCTTAAGTAAGATACTTAAAGCCTCCAAGAATACCGGCTGGTTCAGGCTGCTTTATTTAAACCCCGTACGTATAACGGATAAGCTGCTTAAGCTTATCCGCGATGAGAAAAGGATCTGTAAATACATTGACCTGCCTATCCAGCATATCAATGACCGCATATTAAAATTAATGAATAGGCGTATAAAAAAGTCAGAAATCCTAAGGCTTATTGAGAAAATAAGAAAGATGATCCCCGGAGTTTGCCTGCGGACTTCGCTTATAACCGGGTTTCCTTCTGAGACAGAGGAGGAATTCAAGGAGCTGTTGAGTTTTATAGAGGAGGTAAGGTTTGAAAGGTTGGGAGCGTTTGCCTATTCCAGGGAAGAAGGCACTCCGGCCTTTAGTTTTAAGAAACAGATCCCCGGGAAAACCAAGATGAGCCGCCTTGAGCTGATCATGTCGAGCCAGCAGGAGGTCTCGCGGGATATAAATAAGAAGTTCTTGGGGCAGACTATAGATGTTTTGATCGACGAAAAAGAAGAGGGGCATTATTTGGGCCGCAGCCAATGCGATGCCCCGGAGGTAGACGGGGTAGTTTACGTAAATTCGCCTAAAGTATTAAACGCGGGTGATTTCGTAAGAGTAAAAATAACCGATACCTTAGAGTATGACCTAGTAGGGGAGGCGCAAGAATGAATATTGCCAATAAATTGACCATATTAAGGATCATCCTTACTTTTATCTTTATGTTCTTTTTATTCTGCCACGGCCTCTGGGCTAAGGTCGCGAGTTTAGCTATTTTTATGTTCGCGGCCCTATCGGATTTCCTTGACGGTATGATCGCGCACAAGAGGAACATGGTTACGGATTTCGGAAGGCTTATGGACCCTATCGCGGATAAGATCCTGGTATTGGCGGCATTCGCCGCGTTTGTCCAGATGCAGCTGATCGACGCCTGGATGTTCGTGATCATTGTGTCCCGTGAAATATTGATTACTTCTTTACGTTTGTTTGCGCTTAACCGGGGCAAGGTTTTGTCAGCGACACGGGCGGGGAAACATAAGACCGTATCTCAAATGCTGGTTATATTCTCTATCCTGGGCTTTATTGTGGCAAAAGAGGTGATGTTGACCTGCTTTACCTGGAATCCCGCCTGGGAAAAGTTTTTCCGCCAGGGGATCTATTTTCTCATGCTGCTTACTGTCGGGCTTACTCTTTATTCAGGGTTATCCTATCTTTGGGAAAACCGCAAGATAATCTCTAGGTTTTAGGTACCTTTCCATGAATACCCGTAATATTATTATCAAAACCCTAAGCACATTTTTCTATGTCGGTTATCTGCCGTTTATCCCAGGCACCTTTGGCAGTATGGCCGGCATATTATTGTTCTATTTCATCAGGAACAGCCCGCTTGCCTACGCGTTAACTACTTTATTTTTGATAATCTTAGGGTTCCTGGTTTCCGGAGAAGCGGAGAAGATATTAAACAAGAAGGACCCGCGGTGTATCGTCATAGATGAGGTTTGCGGGATGCTTTTAGCCCTTATGTTCGTGCCTTACGATATAAGATTGATTGTTATTGCTTTTGTCCTGTTCCGCATACTTGATTCTTTAAAGCCATTCCCGGCAGGCAGATTACAGGATCTAAAAGGCGGCCCCGGAGTTATGCTTGATGATATTGTCGCCGGCCTGTATACAAATCTTATCCTTCAGGCGCTCTTGAGGCTGGCGGTTTTTAAGGTTTCGTAGATAGGGCCTTTTGGGGTAAGCGTGCTCTTAAAAAGGGTGATATTTCCAACAGTAAATTCCCAGTTCTCTCTGCTAAGGTTATTTGCCAGGTTTTCTAAGTCTCCTGCCAGTTTTTCTTTGTTTAAGAAAGATCTTGTCCTGCCGATAGTGATATGAGAAGAGAAGGGCCGGTCTTCAGCAGGAATACCTATTTTGGAAAATTCTTCTTCCAGGTCTTTCGCTATTCCTTTGGTCTCGTTGTCCCCCTTATCAATACCCATCCAGATCACCCGGGGAAGTTTTATTTCCGGGAACGCGCCAAGAGAAGAAACGCGTATCTTAAAAGAGCCTTTGTTTTTGGTACAGGCTTCCAGGATCTCATTAATTTTGTTTAACTTGGTATCGTCGATATCCCCTAAGAATTTTAGAGTCAGGTGTATGTTTAGAGGAGAGACCCATTTGACATCGGCACCGGATTTCTTTAATTGTTCCTGGATATCGCCTAGCCGGCTTTTAATTTCTTTGGGTAGTTCAATAGCGACGAATGTTCTCATAGATATCTATAGACAGCTTTCCGGCTTTGCGTTCCGCGTGCTGAAAATTTTCTAATGCACGCTTCAGCAAAGCCGCGAAAGCTTTCTTTTGCTATGTTAGCCGCTTTAATAATTCTAGCGCCTTTAAAGCCGCTTTTTTTCTAATGGTTATCCGGTTACCCGTAAAAATGAATTTCCTGCAGATTTTATTATCTTTGCTATCTATGGCGATAAAAACCGTGCCTACGGGTTTTCCAGGAGTCGCGCCAGACGGCCCGGCTATGCCGGTTACGCCTATGCCAAAATCAGCATTAGCTAATTTTCTTGCCGCCTTAGCCATTCTTTCCGCCACATCTTTAGATACCGCGCCTTTTCTGGCAATGATCCGGCCGGGGATATTCAGGATATTTTCTTTTATCTTATTATCATAAGCAACTATCCCTAAGGTAAAATACAGGGAACTGCCGGTTATCCGGGTGAGGAGGCTGGAGGTCAAGCCGCCTGTGCAGGATTCGGCGATAGAAATGGTCTTTTTGCTCTTTATCAGGATTCTATGTATTTGGCTTACAATAGATTGCATAAAAGGTATTATAAATCTTTTTAAAAATGTTGACAAGAGAAAATTATTTGTTATAATATCTTAACCTTCGGGAAAGGGTGTGAGCCCCGACTGGCAGTAAAGCCTGCGAGTGCCTAAATATAGGCACAGATACTGTGAGATTCAGTGGCCAATAGTAAAAGTCTAGAAGAGAGAAGGGTGAGGTTAAATTTAAGTATTTATCCCGAAGGTTTGCTTTCGGGATTTTTTATTATGAGCGCATTCAATACCATATTAGAGGTTTTAGAGGATTTAAAAAAAGGCAAAATGGTCGTCGTCGTAGACGATGAGGACCGTGAGAACGAAGGTGATCTGCTGATGGCCGCGTCATTTGTCAAGCCCCAGGATATTAATTTTATGGCCAAGAACGGCCGCGGCCTTATCTGCGTGCCTATGGAAGAAGAGAGGCTCAAGCACCTGGATCTAGGCCCGATGTTGAAAGACAGGATGCCGCAAGGCCCTGAAGACCCTTTTAAAACCGGATGGATGATATCCGTAGATGCCGCCCGGGGGGTAACTACCGGTATATCCGCGTATGACCGCGCCCGCACAGTAGAAATTTTAATAAATCCTCAAAGTAGGCCCGAAGATCTGGTCCGTCCCGGGCATATCTTTCCTTTAAGGGCGCGTAAGGGCGGGGTTTTGGTCAGAGCGGGCCACACTGAAGCGGCAATAGACCTGACGCGATTGGCTGGATTATATCCTTCCGGCCTGATATGTGAGATCATGGATGAGGATGGCACGATGGCGCGCCTGCCGCAGCTGATCGAGTTTTCTAAGCGGCATTCCCTTAAGATCTGCAGTATCACCAGCCTTATTGAGTACCGCAGGCGTTCCGAAAAGTTAATAGAGAGGGTAACCGATACCGAACTTCCCACGGAATACGGCAGGTACAAATTAATCCTCTACCGTGACTTAACCAATAATAAGATCCATGTCGCGCTGGTTATGGGAGAATTAGATAATAGTGCGGCGCTTGTGCGCGTACATTCTGAATGTCTGACAGGCGATGTCTTCGGCTCTCTGCGCTGCGACTGCGGCCGGCAATTACATAACGCTATGCAGATTATCGCCAAAGAGAAGAGAGGCGTTATCCTTTATATGAATCAGGAGGGCCGCGGTATAGGCCTGACGGATAAGATCCGGGCCTATAGCCTGCAAGATAAGGGGTTAGATACGGTGGAGGCGAATGAGGCCTTGGGGCATAGGGCTGATTTAAGGGATTACGGGATAGGAGCGCAGATCTTGGCGGACCTGGGCTTAAAGAATATCAGGCTGCTTACAAATAATCCCCGTAAGATAGTAGGCTTGGAAGGCTATGGCCTTACGGTCATAGAACGCGTTCCTTTGGAGATCGAGCCGAACGACATAAATTACAAATATCTTAAGACGAAAAAAGAAAAATTAGGGCATGATTTAAAATTATAAACAGTCCCTAAAACAAGGAGGACAAGATGGTGAAGATAGTAGAAGGCAATTTGATTGCCAAGGGTAAGAAATTCGGTATTGTTGCTTCGCGGTTTAATGATTTTATCACCAAGGAATTAATCTCCGGCTGTATTGACGCGCTGGTAAGGCACGGGGCTGAAGATAAAGACCTCAAGACGGTCTGGGTTCCGGGCGCCTTTGAGATACCTTTAGTCGCCCAAAGGTTAGCTAAGTCTAAATCATACGATGCCGTAATATGCCTGGGGACGGTTATCCGCGGTTCAACCCCGCATTTTGATTATATTGCCCAGGAAGTATCTAAAGGGATAGCCCGAGTTGCGCAGGATACGGGAGTGCCGGTGATCTTTGGCGTTATAACCGCCGATACGATCGAACAGGCGATCGAACGCGCGGGCACAAAAGAAGGCAACAAAGGCCAGGATGCCGCGTTATCCGCTATTGAAATGGCAAACCTGTTAACGCAGATAAAATAATATATGGGTAAACGCACTCGCAGCAGGGAATACGCTTTACAGATCCTTTATCAGGTGGATATCACCCATGATAATTGCGACGCGTCGCTGGCTAATTTCTGGCAGGCGCGCAGCGAAGAGTGCATTGAAGAGGAAATAAAGAATTTTACCGCGGAACTTGTCTCTGGCGTAGCGCGGAATATAAGCGTGATAGACGTAAATATATCTAAATACGCTGCTAATTGGAAGCTGGAACGCATGGCAGTGGTAGACAGAAATATACTGCGGATGAGCTGTTTTGAGCTCATGTTCCGTAAGGATATCCCGCCAAAAGTCTCTATCAATGAAGCGGTAGAGCTTGCCAAGAAATACTCGGGCTCCGAAGCAAGTAAATTTGTCAATGCCATACTGGATAAGATAAAATTAGAGAAGGATAAATGAGCCCCGAAGTAAAGTACGCAGACCTGCATTTGCATACCATGTTCTCCGACGGAACATACAGCCCCGAGGAACTTATTTCCGGAAGCAGGAAGGCCGGGTTATCGGCGGTCTCGGTTGTAGACCATGATACGGTTGACGGCGTGGGACCGTCTATGGAAATAGCAAAAACGCAGGGCATTGAAGTCTTATCCGGTATAGAGCTTAGCGCTGAATACGAAGGCTTAGAGATACATATTTTAGGTTACCTGATAGACCAGGAGAATAAAGATTTACTGGCTAAACTTGAGGTTTTAAGAGAGAACAGGATAGCCCGTGTCTATAAAATAGTAGGCAAGCTAAAGGACATGGGTGTAGACTTAAATCCCCAGGCGGTATTTGATATCTCCGGGCCGGGTACGGCAGGGAGGCTGCATATTGCCAGGGCCCTGGTTTTAGAAGGCAAGGTGAAATCTGTATTTGAGGCCTTTCAGAAATATATCGGAGATAGATGCCCTGCTTACGTCCTGGGTTTTAAGTTTTCTCCCAGTGAAGCAATAAAAGTAATTAAGGATGCCGGCGGTATTCCGGTTTTAGCCCATCCTTATCTTATTAAGGATGACGATGTGATCTCTAAATTTATAGATTGCGGGCTAATGGGGTTGGAGGCATATTATCCTGAACATACGCAGTCAATGGTTAACTTTTATCTTAATTTAGCAAGAAAGCATGATTTATTGGTTACCGGCGGTTCAGACTGCCATGGTAAAGCCAAGCCAGAGGTTAAGATCGGGTCTGTTAAGATACCTTATGAATTAGTCGAGAGATTAAAATCCGCTAAGAATAAAAGAGAAGGTGTTTAAGTGAAAAAGAGCCATGAATATTTTATGAATATAGCTATGCGCCTGGCTTTAAAGGCAAAAGGCATGACTTCGCCTAACCCCGTAGTAGGTGCGCTGGTTGTAAGAAAAGGCAGGATTGTGGGTAAGGGTTATCATAAGAAGGCGGGGACGAGCCACGCGGAAGTTATCGCTCTGGATGAAGCGGGGAAAGCCGCCGTAGGCGCAACGCTGTATGTTACTCTTGAACCCTGCGCGCATTTCGGCAGGACACCTTCCTGCGCGGGCAGAATAATCAGGAGCGGCTTAAAAGAAATCATCGTAGGCATGATCGATCCCAATCCTTTAAATAACGGCAAAGGCATTGATATAATAAGGCAGCACGGAATAAAAGTCCAGGCGGGGTTTCTGGAGGATAAATTAAAGAGGATAAACGAGCCTTTTGTTAAATATATTTCCAAAAGAATGCCTTTTGTCACAGTCAAGGTAGCGCAATCTTTAGACGGAAAGATCGCCACAAAACGCGGCGATTCTAAATGGATAACTTCTGATAAGTCGCGTTCTTTTGCCCATCGCATACGCCGTGATTATGATGCTGTTATGGTGGGGGTCAATACAGTGTTAAGAGACAATCCCCGTCTCGACGCCTGGTTTTCCCTTAAGCAACCCATAAAGATCATCGTGGACAGCCAGTTAAGCACGCCGGCGGACTCCAATATATTTTCCGCCTCCAGCCAGGTGATAATCGCCACTTTGCCTTCCCGGCCCGGGCAGGAAACAGAAAATGGGAAGATCCTGGCTCAGAAAGCCAAGATCTTAGAGGTTAAAGAAAAAGCCGGGCAAGTCAACCTTAAGGACATGATGAAGAAGCTGGCGCGGATGGAGATAACAAATATACTGGTAGAAGGGGGAGGGACGTTGATCGGTTCGCTCTTTGACGAGGGGCTTATAGATAAAATGTTGTTTTTCATAAGCCCGAAGATCATCGGAGGCAAAGAGGCGATCAGCTCGGTAATGGGTAAGGGAGTTACGCGCATAGACAAGGCAGTCAAATTAAAAGATATCAAGTACAGGCAAAGCGGGGAAGATTTCTTGATAGAAGGATATATAAGGTAAATCCAAAATGTTTACCGGCATAATCGAAGAATTAGGCGAAGTAAAGAATATATCTAAACGCCTGAATACAACCCTGGAGATACAGGCAGAGAAAGTATTAGAAGGCGTTAAGACAGGCGACAGTATTTCCGTAAACGGCGCCTGCCTTACGGTAATAAAGAAAACCACGCGTTCTTTGGTTTTTGAAGCTATGCCTGAGACTTTAAGGGCTACTAATTTAGGCGCTTTAAGGATCACGGATAAAGTCAATCTTGAGCGCAGTTTAAAAGTCGGGGACAGGCTGTCCGGGCATTTTGTGACCGGCCATATCGATTGCGCCGGCGTCATCCGTAAGAAAAGTTATATAAATAATAATCTGTGTTTTGAAATAGCAATTCCCGCGCAATTCCTGAAATATTTCCTGCCCAAGGGCTCGGTTGCCGTAGACGGCATAAGCCTGACCCTGGTTAATCAAAGGTCCGGCGCTATCACTGTTTATATCATTCCTCATACCCTTAAAAATACCACGTTGATGTTTAAAGGCCCGTCTGATAAAGTTAATATTGAATTCGATATTCTCACTAAAAAGGGGCTCTATTTGCCGCGTTTCTAGTAGAGTTCTGCGCTATTGCTAATCCCGCCAAATTTTGATATACTACAATGATAATCGCGGTTGGCAAGTTTAAAAACGGGGCGTGGCTCAGTTTGGTAGAGCGCTTGGTTCGGGACCAAGAGGTCGTGCGTTCAAGTCGCACCGCCCCGACGTATTTATGAAAAAGCGGGTTCATGTTTATTATAGCGGACAGGTGCAGGGGGTGGGTTTTCGTTTTACCGCCGAAAGCATGGCCCATACCTTAGGAGTTACCGGCTGGGTTAAGAACTTAGGCGACGGAAGAGTAGAGATCACAGCTGAAGCAGAAGAAGACACCTTAAAGCGTTTTTTAGAGAATACGCGTCAGCATTTCGCAGTATACATTCAGGCTGTAGATGCGGATTGGTCCCCGGCTACAGGTGAATTTAACTATTTTGGTATTGAATTCTAAATACATCCTTCCTTAATCCTTGACTAAAGAAACTTACTGTGAAATATAAATAAAGATGCCCGGTAATATAAAAAATAAAATTGAAAGTTTAAGGCAGAAGATCCGGCGCCACGATAATTTGTATTATGTATTAAGCCAGCCGGAGATTTCAGACAGAGAATACGATCTGTTAATGGAAGAGCTTAAGGGGTTAGAGGATAAATACCCGGAATTTAAGGCCGGGAATTCTCCGACAGCGCGGGTAAGCGGCGGCATCCTGGAAGGATTTAAAATAGTCAGGCACAAGCAGAAGATGCTGTCTTTGGATAATACCTATTCTTTTGAAGAGTTAGGGGATTGGGCCAAGCGGGTGCGTAAGGGGCTGCGCTCAAACGAAAAGGCCGAATACGTAGTAGAGCATAAGATAGACGGCGTAAGCGCGAATTTAACCTACGAGAAAGGAAAGCTGGCTATCGGAGCAACCCGGGGCGATGGCGAAACAGGCGAAGACGTGACGCAAAACATAAAGGTTATAAGCGGCATACCTGAATATTTGCGCGGAAATAATATTCCTGATTTTATTGAGATACGCGGCGAGGTTTACATGGAAAGAAAAGTCCTCAAAGCCTTAAACAAGGAAAGAAAAAAAGAAGGAGAACCGGTATTTGCTAATCCGCGTAATGCTACCAGCGGCTCTCTAAAACTTTTAGATGCAGATATTGTGGCTAAAAGGAGGCTCAATTTTTTTGCCCATTCCTTAGGCGAATGCCGGGGGTTTGAGATCCAGAGCCATTGGGGGTTTTTGGAGAAATTAAGGGAATGGGGCATGCCTGTTAACCCTGATTCTAAGCTTTGCTATGGCTTAGATGAGGCGATAAATTATTGTAAGATATGGCAGGAAGAAAGAGAAAGCTTAAGTTATGACGCGGATGGTGTAGTGGTTAAGCTTAATAGCATAGCCGGGCAAAAAAGGCTGGGTTTTACTTTAAAGAGTCCCCGTTGGGCGGTAGCTTACAAATTTCCCGCACGCCAGGCAACCACCGTAGTTAAGGATATTGTCCCTCAAGTAGGTAGAACAGGCGTAATTACACCTGTTGCCGAGCTTGAAGAAGTAGAGTGCGGCGGAGTTAAAATTAAACACGCTACTCTGCATAATTTTGACGAGATCAAACGCCTGAATATCAAGATCGGCGACCGCGTATTGATCGAGCGGGCCGGAGATGTGATCCCTAAGGTAGTTAAGGTTGTAAACAGGCAGGGAAAAGGGTCATTTAGAATACCCAGAGCTTGTCCGATATGCAAAGGCAAAGTAGTAAAAGAAAAAGAAGAAGATGTAGCGTATCGTTGCATCAATCCTTTGTGTCCCGCGCAGCTTGAACGCGGGCTCCTTCATTTTGCCTCCCGGGGAGCAATGGATATTGAAGGAATGGGTGAATCGCTGATCAACCAATTGGTCAAATTAAGATTAGTGCGTAATTTTGCCGATATATATAATAAGCTGAATGAAGATAATTTATCCAAATTAGAATTGTTTAAGGAGAAAAAGATAAATAATCTGCTTGCATCTATAGGAAGGAGCAAGAGGCAGCCTTTATCCCGGCTTATCTATGCCTTGGGTATCCGCCACGTGGGTGAAAAGGCGGGCTTTGTTTTAGCCAGGCAATTTAAAACAATGGATAACCTGATGCGGGCAAAGAAAGAAGGCCTGGATGCGATATACGAAGTCGGCTCGGTAATGGCGGGTTCTATCGTGGATTTCTTTTCCCAGCCCCAGACGCAGGATATGATTAAGGAGCTGAACAAAGCCGGGTTAAATTTTAAAGAGGATGCAGGCGAAATAAAAGCAACCGTGTTATCAGGAAAAACCATAGTGTTTACAGGCGAGCTAAAGGAATATAGGCGCAGCCAGGCAGAAGAATTGGCGCGCCGGCTTGGCGGTAATTCGTCCTCAGTCGTAAGCAAGAATACGGATTTCCTGGTAATAGGCGATAATCCCGGCTCAAAATATGATAAGGCAAAGAAATTAGGCGTAAAGATCATTGATGAGCGGGAATTTTCCCATCTTATATCTTCTATACAGAAGGAGATGTTGAATGAAATTTAAAGCTGTGTTATCGGTTATTGTTTCTCTGTTACTGGTCACTTCAATGGGCTGTGAAAGTTTCACGCGTAAGTTTACCCGCAAATCAAAGAAAGACAAAGGCACCCAGGAGATGGTCCTGTCGCCTGAAGAATACAAAGGGCCGCAGGCAAGCAAGGAAGAAATCTACCGGCAATATTTCCTGTTCTGGAAGTCCTGGCATGATGAACTCATAGAGGCGCTGTTACAGGGCAAAAGCCCTAAGAAACAAATTGACTGCAGCCAGGAGGCGATAAATAACCTTGTTAATTTAAAAGCCCTTCTGCATATGGACATGCAGAATAGATTGGATGTCTATATCGGGCAGTTAAAAGAGTTGCAGGATCAGATCAAAAAAGACCCCTACGGCAGTTATGCCACAATGAATACCCGAAAGGCGGAGCGCATAAAAATGCGTATCCTTAGGGATTTCTCTTACAATAAAATAAAAAATTATCTGCTATGATCTTAGAGACTGTCTGCGTAGGCCCGATGCAGGTCAATTGTTATATCTTAGCGTTGCGGGAAGATTCTCCGGCGATAATTATTGATCCCGGAGGCCAGGCGCGAAAGATCAGGCAGGCCCTGGATAAACATAAGTTAAAACCGGCTTTTATTATCAATACGCACGGCCATTATGACCATATCGGAAGTGACGATGAATTCGGCGTGCCTGTTTATGTGCATAATAAAGACCTGGCGTTATTAAAAGACCCGCGGCTTAATCTATCGGGTTTATTTGCTTTACCTTGCCGTGTTAACGCTGAAATAAAGATATTAGAGGACGGCCAGAATATCGGGTTAGAAGGCTTGCAATTAGAGGTTTTGCATGTGCCGGGGCATACCGCAGGAGGTATCGCGTTGCGGATGATCAAGCCAGGTGCTAAGATCGTATTCACCGGGGATAGCTTATTTTGCCGGTCTATCGGCAGGTCTGATCTGGATGGCGGGGACGAGGCACTTTTGATAAAAACAATAAAAGAGAAACTGCTAACCTTATCCGATGATACGCTTATATATCCCGGCCACGGGCCGTCTTCCACCATAGGGGAAGAAAAGAAAAGCAACCCTTTCCTGACATGAAAGAGCTCATTGATACATTCTTAAACTATCTATCTGTTGAGCGCGGCTTAGCCAGGAATACCATAATCGCCTACCGCGAAGACCTTAATTCTTATATAGATTTCATAATCAAGTCCCATATAGACGCTTTATCGAAGATAACAAAGAACGATATAGTAAATTTTATGCTCGATCAGAAAGATAAGGGAATATCCGCTAATTCTATCGCCCGCCGCCTGGCAGCTATGCGTATGTTCCACAGGTTCCTGGCCAGAGAAAAGATCTTAAAAGGCGATGCTACCAGCTTGATAGATTCTCCCAGGCTATGGAAAAAGGTGCCTGATACGCTATCTTTAAATGAGGTGGAGGCATTGATCGCCCAGCCCGATATCAGGGATAAACAGGGGATAAGGGACAGGGCGATATTGGAAATACTTTATGCCACGGGTATGCGCGTATCTGAGGCGGTAAACCTTAGGGCGGATAACGTCAATTTAGATATCGGATTCTTACGCTGTATCGGCAAAGGCAATAAAGAGCGGGTCATACCGTTAGGCAAGAAAGCCATAAGCAGCATCCAAAGATATTTAATCTCCAGCAGGCCGCATTTTCTAAAGAATAAAGAATCGGAATTCATGTTCTTAAACCGGTTTGGTAAAAAGATATCCCGGCAATCCTTATGGAAGCTCCTTAAAAAATATGCCCGGCAGGCAAAGATCAAGAAAACCATAAAGCCGCACATATTAAGGCATTCTTTTGCCACGCATTTATTGGAAAGGGGGGCAGACCTGCGGTCTGTCCAGGAAATGCTCGGGCATTCTAATATTTCCACAACCCAGATCTACACGCATATAAATAAAGACAGGCTTAAGACGGTACACCGTATGTTTCATCCGCGGCCGTAAAAAAGAAGTATATAGCAGGTAGTATGTAGTATATAGGGGCAGAATGAATATGAGAAAATATCTAAAGAAAATACCTCAGGAATTGAAGGATCTGATAAACAAGGCGCGGGATATCTCCGATAAGAAAAACTTAAAGGTGTATCTTGTGGGTGGATTTGTGCGGGATTTGATCCTGGGGATAGAAAATCTCGATTTAGATATAGTAGTAGAAGGCGACGGTATTAATTTTGCCGAGGCTCTGGCGGCGGCATCAAAAGGAAAGCTTACCAGGCATAGAAGGTTCGGTACCGCTACGGTCATGCTTCATCGCGGATTAAAGATCGATATCGCCACCGCCCGTAAAGAAAGCTATCCGTTCCCGGGGAGCCTGCCGGAAGTTACCCCGGGTTCTTTGAAGGATGATCTTCTGCGCCGGGATTTTACGATCAATGCCATGGCCATGGGCATCACCGGACGGGCCTTTGGTAAAGTCATCGATATTTTCGACGGGCAGAGAGACTTAAAAGAAGGCAAGGTAGGCGTATTGCATGATCTAAGTTTCCTGGATGATCCTACCCGGATATTGCGGGCGATCCGCTTTGAGCAAAGATTAAATTTTAAGATAGAAAAGCATACGCTTGAACTGTTAAAAGAGGCTTCCCGGAAAAAGATGCTTAACAGGGTCGAGCCGCAGAGATTACGCGATGAATTGATCCTGGTGTTAAAAGAAAAAGAACCCTTGCGCCAGTTAAAACGGATCAAGTCTTTAACCGGATTTAGTTTTATCAGCCCGCGTTTATCGCTTGGCGGGAAGCAATATAGTGTATTAAGGTCAGTTAACCGGCAGATCGCCTGGTTTAAAAATAAACATTATGCCCGCCGGAGATTGGATGATTGGATCATTTATCTGATGGGGCTGACCGATACGCTTGATCCCAAGAGGCTTAAGTCGGTTTGTGAAATATTCGCTTTTACCGGAGGCGAACAAAAAAGGATGCTTGGTTATAAGAAATTAAGCCGGATGATCTCCCGTAAGTTGGCGCGTCCGGGGATCAAGCCGTCGGAGGTCTTTAGCCTGCTTGAGCCTTTAAGTTACGAGACGATAATAATGATAAAGTCCAAATACAGGACCCCGGCCGTCCAGAGGCATATAGAAGATTTCTTCGCGGTTTATAACGGGATGCGCCCGCATGTCCGCGGGGATGACCTGCGCAGGCTGGGAGTTTTACCGGGCCCGCATTATAAGAAGATATTCTCCCGGGTCTTACAGGAGAAATTAAACGGCCGGCTCAGCACAAAAGAAGAAGAGTTGTCCTTGATCGCTAAATTAGCCGCTAAAGGAATACACCGAGGGCGTTTTACGCCGTAATTGATAAAACTTAAGAATGGAGTTTAAGATGTCAAGAAGAGACAGAGTTGCTGAAGCGATAAGAGAAGAAGTCAGTTTGATCTTACATGAAGAATTAAATGATCCTCGTTTAGGGTTTGTTACTATTACCAGGGTAGAATTAACGCAGGATTTAAGGAGCGCTAAGATATTCTTTAGCGTCTTGGGTAAAGAGAAGGAACAGAAGAAGACAAAAGAGGCCCTGGATTCAGCTCTGGGTTTTATCCGCAAGCTAATAGCCGAGAGGATCAACTTGCGGATCGCCCCGGAGATTATTTTTAGAGAGGATAAAACCACCGAATACAGCGTAAGGATCCAGGAAGTATTAGAAGAGATAAAGGAGCTAAATGAGCATAAAGAAAGCAGCTGATTGCGTAAAGAAGTATAAGAATTTCCTGATAACCTCTCATACCAGCCTGGAAGGGGATGCCTTAGGCTCGGAGTTGGCATTTTCCAGGATGCTTAAGAAATTAGGCAAAACGGCTACTATCATAAACGAAGACAAATTGCCTCCCGAATACGATTTCTTGCCCGGCAATAATAGCATAAAGAGGTTTAAAAAAGGCATGAAAGGGGTCAGTTTTGATTGCTTCGTTGCCCTGGATTGTTCTGACTTCAGGCGGACAGGTGAGGTGTATACAATAAACGCGGATAATAAACCCAGCCTTAACATTGACCATCATATAAGCAATGAAAGGTTCGCCGGTACGAATTGGGTTGATCCTAGCGCTTCTTCTTGTTCGGAAATGATCTATAAGCTGTATAAATATTTGGGAGTGCCTCTGGATAAAGACGCGGCTATTTCTCTGTATACGGGTATGCTTACGGACACGGGTTCTTTTCATTATTCTAATACAGCCGTTTCAACTCATAAGGCGGTATCAGAATTGCTAAGGTATGGCCTGGATATCCATAAGATCTATAAGAGCGTATATGAGAATATAACTTTAGAAGACGCCAGGTTGTTAGGCAGGATATTGCCCCGTATGAGAATTAGCTCCGGAGGAAAGATAGCCTGGTTTGAAGTCGGGCAAAATATATTAAGGAGAAGAAACCCGCCTTTTGACCTGACTGAACGTATGCTAAGTTTTGCCCGTTCCGTAAGAGGCGTGGAAGTTGTAGCGCTATTTAAGGAAAACCTGGGGATGAAAAATGAGATAAGGATAAATCTCCGGTCACAGGGTAAGGTGGATGTGAATAAAGTAGCGCGATTCTTTGGCGGCGGCGGGCATAAGGCGGCAAGCGGGGCGACAGTCCGTGGAAAAATAGGACAGATCAGAAGAAAAATCTTAGCTAAGATAGAAGAAGAATTAACATAAAAGTCCTGATGAAAGTCATATACGGTAGTAATAAGATCAGAAGGTTCAAGAAACCCGTTCTCGCGCTGGGTGTATTTGACGGCGTGCATCGCGGGCACATAGAGATCCTAAAAGAAGCGGTTAGAAAAGCCAGGAGCATTAAGGGAACAAGCATAGTCCTGACTTTTTGGCCTCATCCGCAAAAAGAGCAGAGCCTGTATTCTTTAGAGCACCGTTTAAGATTGATAAGCAATATCGGTATAGATGCCTGCGTAGTCATAAATTTTAACCATAAATTCGCGGCTATGCCGGCGCCGGATTTTGTAAAAGATATTTTATTTAATAAACTCGCCCCGCGCTATGTATATGCCGGTAAAAACTTCAGGTTCGGCAAGAACGCCAAAGGCGATTCCCGGACATTATCCAGGCTGTCTAAGATCTATAATTTCAGGGTAAAGATATTTGAGGTGATCAAGATACAGGGTAAGCCGATAAGCAGCACCTATATCCGGGCCTTAATTAAAAAAGGGAAACTCGCCTTAGCTAAAAAATTACTTACCCGTCCGGTAAGCATCCTGGGTACGGTGATCAAGGGGGATTCTTTAGCGAGGAAACTGGGTTTTCCTACCGCTAACATAAATCCGCATCACGAAGTAATTCCGCCCCATGGGGTATACGCGGTCCGGGCCATTGTTAACGGCGGAAAATTTAACGGCGCCTGTTATATCGGTTCCCGGCCGACATTCCCGGACAAAAAGTCAAAGAATGTGGAAGTCCATATATTTAATTTCGGCAAGCATATTTACGAGAAAGTTTTAGAGATACAATTTATCAAGAGAATAAGAGGGGAAAAGAAATTCAATTCTGTCCCCGCGCTGGTTGAACAAATCAGGAAAGATCTGCTGGCTGCCAGGAATATTTCCTCCCTCCATTGAGAAACACCCCCATATATACGCATTAAATACACCTAAGGCCCCAGTTCTTGTATTCTGTTAAATAACCCCAATTTTTATCTTGACAAAATAGCATATTTTATTTATACTTGGGATACAAAGTGGATAAAAGTGGCGCAAAGTGGAAGGTGCTAATTTATGTTCTATGGCGAATATTCACATTCTATAGACAGAAAAGGCCGTCTTATATTACCTGCCAAATTCCGGGAAACCGCTAAAGCTCATTTTATAGAAAAGTTTTTTGTTACGCGCGGATTGGATGTCTGCCTTTTTATGTTTTCAGAAGAAGAATGGCGGACGCAGGAGAGCAAGTTTAAAGCTGTGCCGTTTACTAAACAGCAGGCGCGCACATTTAACCGCCTGTATTTTTCCGGAGCGGTAGAAGTCGTCTCCGACAGCCAGGGGAGGATATTGCTGCCGCAATATTTAAAGGACTTCGCCCACATAAAGAAAGACGCGGTTATCGTGGGTGTATCTAATAGAATTGAGATCTGGGCAAAAGATAAATGGGAAGAATTTTACGGAAATTCAAAGCAATCTTTTGAAGAGATAGCCGAAAAGATGCTGGATATTTAGATGGAACAAAAGCTGCATACCCCGGTTATGTTCAATGAGGTTATGGATTACCTGAATTTAACTCCGGGGAAGATCATCGTAGACGCGACCATGGGCACCGGCGGGCATAGCCAGGGGATACTCCAGCGTATTTTACCCGGCGGAAAGCTTATCGGTATTGACAGGGACAAAGAATCTTTAGAGATATCGCGCCAAAGGCTGAAGGATTTCGGCAGCTCCTGCGAATTTATGCACGGCAATTTTATGGATATCGGCAATATCCTGGAAAGTTTAAGTATTAAGAAGGTAGACGGCATACTATTTGATCTGGGTATTTCTTCTTTTCAGTTAGAGGATCCGCGCAGAGGATTCAGCTTCCAGTACGAAGGGCCCTTAGACATGCGTTTAGACAGGGACAGCTATATATCCGCCTATGACCTGGTGAATAATCTCAACGAGGAAGAGATCTCCACCTTGCTTTGGAATTTCGGGCAGGAAAGATGGCATAACCGCATAGCGCGCCTATTAGTGCAGGAAAGGCAGAGGCAGCCTATAGTCACGACACTGCAGTTAGCGGACATTGTTTTTAAGTCCATACCTTATAGATACAGGCATAGGCATTATCGCATACATCCGGCTACCAGGACTTTTCAGGCGGTGCGCGTAGCGGTAAATAGAGAATTAGAAACTTTAGAATCCGCCATAAATAACGCGATCGCGGTTTTAGCTAAGAAGGCCAGGATGTGCGTTATTTCTTTTCATTCCTTAGAGGACCGCGTGGCAAAAATAAGTTTCCGGCGCGCGGCCCAAGAGGGCTTGATAGATATAATAACGCCTAAGCCTTTGGTGCCGTCTGAGCCTGAAACAGGATCTAATCGTTCCAGCCGAAGCAGTAAGTTAAGGGTCGCGGAGAAAATATAAACGATGAAACTATCTAAATTCTTAACGATCGTTATTTTTATCACCTGCCTTTCCCTCCTTTACGTCTATCAGCAAACCGAAATATTTTGCCTTGCTTATACAGGGCAGAAGAAAGAAGCGCAGTTCCAGGATTCGCTTGATAAAAATACTATCTTGAGATACAATATAGGCAATAAAGCATCTTTGGTGCGTATCGGAAGCAAGGTCCCTGTATCCGCCGATTTCCAGATGCCCGATGGCTATCGCTTGGTGAGAGTAACGCCTTCCGGAGAGAGGGCAAGATCGATCCATGGATCGGCTAATAATGAAACAATGTTATCTCGTCTCTTCGGCATCAAAAGGCAGGCCGAAGCAAAGACAATCAATCCTTAAACGCAACAATAACCTTGGATTAGTGTGTATATAAGTAATTATCGCCGTAGAAGCGAGGCGGTATTTTTATTATTTTTTCTCTTCTTAGCGCTCTGCATAGGCCGCCTTTTATTTATACAATTCTTCCGGTCGGCTTATCTTGCGGATATCGCCAATAAGCAGCATAATCTATTTGTAGAATTAGAGCCGCTGCGAGGCATCATTTACGATACCAACCTTAAACCTCAGACTATAAATATCCCGCTGGATTCCCTTTTTGCCTCTCCGAACATAATCAAAGATAAAGAAACTACCGTAAGGAAGCTTTCTCAAATATTAGGCGCGGATCAGCCGTATTTACGGGACAGGATTTACCGTAAAAAATCTTTTATCTGGCTTGCCCGCAAGATACCCCCGGAACAATCGCAGGCGGTCAAAAAATTAAACATAAAAGGGCTGGGGTTCTTAAGAGAAAACAAGCGTTCTTATCCTAACAGCTATCTTGCCAGCCACGCGATCGGTTTCGCGGGCTTAGATAATACGGGCCTTGAAGGGCTGGAGGTCTATTATGATAAATATCTAAAAGGAGAAGCCGGGTGGGCGGTATTTTTAAGAGACGCCCGTCAGAAAAAGTTAGATATCTGGCAGGAGATGATCCTGCCAAAAAACGGTTACGACGTGGTGTTGACCATTGATGAGGTCATCCAGTATGTCGCTGAGCGGGAGCTCGACAAGGCCTTTAATACCTACCACGCTAAAGGTGCCAGTATCATAGTTATGGACCCCCATACCGGAGCCATCCTTGCTTTAGCAAACCGCCCTACTTATGACTTAAATAACCATTCTAAAGCGGTTAAAGACCAAATACGCGATCGGGCGGTATGCGATCTGTTTGAACCGGGTTCGGTATTTAAAATTGTCACCGCCTCAGCGGCCTTGGAAGAAAAGAAGGTAAGTGAGGAAGACAAGTTTTTTTGTGAAAACGGTTCTTACCGGGTTGCTTCACATACGCTGCATGACCATCAGCCGCACGGGTGGCTTACGTTTAGCCAGGTTATTGAAGAATCAAGCAATATCGGGACTACCAAGGTGGCGCAAATACTGGGGCCGGAGACTGTCTATCGGTACGTGAGGTTATTTGGTTTTGGCTCAAAGCTGAATATTGACCTGCCGGGTGAAATTTCCGGAATGATCAAAAGCCCCCGCCAGTGGTCTAAGATCTCTATTGCCGCTGTCCCCATAGGCCAGGAAGTAGGCGTGACCGCGCTGCAATTAGTAAGCGCTATTTCTGTTATTGCCAACGGCGGGCAGCTTATGAAACCTTATATTGTACGGGAGATACGGGATAAACAAGGAGAGATGATCAAGAAATTCTCTCCTGTCTTGATCCGTAAAGTCATATCTTTGGATACGGCCGCCAGGGTCAAGAAAATGCTTATAGGGGCGGTGGAGGAGGGGACAGGCAAGATGGCAAAGATACCGGGATTTACCGCGGCGGGCAAGACCGGTACCGCCCAGAAATTAGAACCCAATGGGGCCTATTCCCATAATAAATTCGTTGCTTCCTTTATCGGTTTCGCGCCTGCCGAAGACCCGGTGGTGGCGATCGTCGTTACTGTTGATGAACCGCGCCCTTATTATTTTGGCGGAGTAGTGGCCGCCCCTGTTTTTAAAAATGTAGCCAGTGACGTTATAAGATACCTTAAGGCAAACCAATTAGTGGGCAGGACAAATACATCGTATGAGAATAGAAGAGTTAATTAAACCGCTGGATATTACCGGGGACCATCTTAATCTGCCTGGCTTTCAGGTCCGCGGCGTAGCCTGTAACTCAAAAGAGGTTTCAAGCGGCTTTATCTTTGTGGCGGTAAAAGGCAGCAAGGAAGACGGGAACAGATATATCCAAGAGGCCATAAGCCGGGGAGCAAAGGCAATAGTAATTCAAGTCCCAGGCCCCAAGCCCAAGATCCCGGAAGGCGTATCTGTCATAGAAGTCAAAGATGCCCGGAAGGCATTAGCGAAATTAGCCGCGGAATTTTATGGGCATCCTTCCGCGAAGATCAAAGTCATCGGCATTACCGGGACCAACGGTAAGACCACGGTATCTTATTTATTGGAAGCTTTGTTAAAAAAGGCGGGTTTTTCGCCCGCAGTCATTGGCACTGTTAATTACCGTTTTAAAAACAGGATAACCCCTTCAAAAAACACCACGCCCGGGCCGATAGAGCTGGAATCTATGCTGGCCGGCATGTTAAAAGAAGGCTCTACCCATACGGTCATGGAAGTATCGTCTCATGCCTTAGACCAGGACAGGGTAGAGGGGATAAATTTCCATTCCGCGATATTTACAAATTTGACCCAGGACCATCTGGATTATCATAAAACACTAAAGAGCTATTTTAACGCCAAGGCCAGGTTATTTAAGAATTTAAATCCTGATTCATTCGCCGTGATCAACAGCGACGATAAGCACGCGGGAGAAATAAAGAAAATGACCCGGGCGAAGGTGATCACCTATGGGATAAAGAATAAAGCAAAGGTCTCGGCAGGAGATATAAAATTTGATTCTTTGGGTACGGAATTTAAACTTATAAGCCCTGAAGGGAAAATAGATATTACCAGCAGGCTTGTGGGCATTCATAACGTATATAATATATTGGCAGCCTGCGCCTGGGCCCTGCGGGAAGGTATAGATATACCGTTTATAAGATGTGCGATCGCGGAGTTTAATTTTGTCCCCGGCCGGCTGGAAAGGATAGATTTTGCCGGAAATTTCCTGGTTTTTGTGGATTACGCGCATACTGAAGACGCGCTCAAGAATACTATTAAGACCGTAAGGAGACTGACTAAGAATAGGGTCATTACCGTATTTGGCTGCGGCGGAGAACGCGATAGGACAAAAAGGCCCAAGATGGGCAAAGCAGTATCGGAATTGGCGGATTACGCGATCATCAGTAATGATAACCCGCGCTCGGAAGACCCCCAGGAAATAATTGAAGATATAAAAAGAGGGATAAACGGGGATAATTATTGTGTTATCCCTGACCGCCGCGAAGCGATAAAGAAGTCTTTATCTTTAGCAAAGCCGGGGGACATTGTGTTGATAGCGGGCAAGGGGCATGAAGAATGCCAGATCATTAAAAACAAGGCAGTGCATTTCAGCGACAGGGAAGTAGTAAGAGAATGTTTAAGGTCAGTGAATTATTAAAAGCCGCAAAGGGCAGGTTGTTAAACGGCAATAGCAGCGCTGTGGTTAAGGGTATTTCCATAGATTCCCGGACGGTTAAGCCCCAGGAAGCCTTTATCGCCATAAAAGGGCGCAACTACGACGGCAGTAATTTTATCGGCGAGGCGATAAGAAAAGGGGCAAAGGCGGTAATAGCCTGCGGTAGAGACCCCATAATAGGTAGTTTTAAGAAAATACCTTTTATCGTAGTTGGGGATACTACGAAGGCATTGGGAGATATAGCGGGATATCATCGCCGGAATTTTGATATCCCGGTTATCGCGGTTACCGGCAGTAACGGCAAGACCACTACGAAAGAAATGATCGCCCGGGTGTTGTCCGGGCAATTCAAGGTCCTTAAAAATTCCGGCACAGAGAATAATCAGATAGGCCTGCCGCTTACCTTGCTTAACCTGGATAGTTCCCATAAGTTAGCCGTATTAGAAATAGGCACGAACCATTTCGGAGAGGTAGATTACCTTGCTAAAATATGCCGGCCTAATATAGGCGTAATTACTAATATCGGGCCTGCGCACCTGGAATATTTCACGAGCTTAAAAGGCGTTTTAGAAGAGAAGAACGCGCTGTTAAAGCATCTTGAAAGCCCGCGTGTGGCGGTATTAAATGCCGATGATAATTTATTAAGAAAGCAGGTGTTGTCAAAGAGCGGCAAACCCGTGGTTTTAGGTTTTGGCATTAAACGCAGGGCCGATTTTTCCGCTACGGGCATAAAGGCTTCAGGAGGCAGGGTTAATTTCTTAGTCAACAGGAAATATAAATTTACGCTTAAGACCCCGGGTACGCATAATATTTATAACGCGCTGGCCGCCTTAACCGTAGGCCGCCTGTTCGGGATGGAGTATAAAGATATTTCATCTAAGCTGTCTGCTTTTGACTTTCCGCGCAACAGGCTTGAATTCCTGAAATTAAATAATACGGTATTTATCAATGATGCCTATAATTCCAATCCCGCTTCTTTGGGGCTGGCGATCGAAGCCTTGGGTTGTTTCCAGGTAAAAGGAAGAAAAATAATCGTAATGGGGGATATGCTGGAATTAGGCAGCCGCGGCAGATTATTCCACCGCCAGGCAGGCCGCCAGGCAGCGCGTATCTGCGATGTTTTTATAACCGTAGGAGAATTATCTAAATTCGCGGCTGAAGTAGCAAGTATCTCCGGCCTGGGCGCTAAGAATGTGTTTGCCTGCGCGTCTAACTTAGAGGCGCAGGATATTTTATTTAGAAAAGTATCCCCGGGCCCGGATGATGTCGTGCTCATCAAAGGTTCCCGTTCGATGAGGATGGAAGACATCCTGAGGAGATAAATGTTATATTATTTGCTCTATCCTTTACATGACCTGATTTCCGCTTTTAACGTTTTCCGCTATATCACTTTCCGTTCCGCCATGGCAGTCCTGACCAGCTTCCTGATCAGCCTTATATTCGGCCCGATAGTAATAAAAAAACTTAAACAATTAAAGATTGGCGAGAACATCAGGAAAGAAGACAGCGCGCAATTGCATGATCTGCACCGCGCTAAGCAGGATACGCCGACTATGGGAGGGCTCTTGATATTAGCGGCGGTTATTACTTCCACGCTCCTCTGGGCGGATATTTTTAACAGGTATATAATAATTGTATTATTCAGCACCGTATGGCTGGGCATAACGGGTTTTATCGATGATTATTTGAAACAAACAAGGAAGAGATCTAAAGGCTTGACCGCCGCGGCTAAATTCAGCAGTCAGATCGCCTTAGGGCTGGCATTAGGCATTATTTTCTTATTGGACTCGCAGAATAGCATAAGACTAGACCTTCCTTTCCTGAAAGAAGTTTCCATCAATTTAGACGGCCTCTATATTGTATTCGTGATGCTGGTAATAGCCGGGACTTCCAACGCGGTAAATCTTACCGACGGGCTGGATGGGCTGGCGATAGGCATTGTGATCATGGTGGCTTTGACCTTTGGCGTGTTAAGTTATATAACCGGCAACTTAAATATTAGCAGCTATCTTTTAGTGCATTATATAAAAGGCAGCGGAGAGTTGACTGTATTTTGCTCGAGCATATTAGGCGCGGGGCTGGGTTTCCTGTGGTTTAACTGTTATCCGGCGTCCATCTTTATGGGAGACGTGGGGTCTTTGGCTTTGGGCGGGGCGCTGGGGACTGTAGCGTTGATGATAAAGAAAGAGCTGCTTTTGGTGATCGTAGGAGGCATATTTGTTTTAGAGGCATTATCGGTAATATTACAGGTAGGTTCATTCCGCCTGTTTAAGAAACGCATATTCAAGATAGCCCCTCTACACCATCATTTTCAATTCCTTAATTGGCCGGAGAATAAAGTTATCGTCAGATTCTGGATCATTGCCAGCCTGTTGGCGCTGCTTACATTAGTCACGTTAAAAATAAGGTAAAGAATAAATATCAAAATGAGGAATATAGATCATTACCAGGGTAAGAAAGTTACCATAGCAGGCCTGGCCCGTTCCGGGATAGCCAGCGCTAATCTGCTTTATGGTTTGGGCCTGGATGTGCGTGTTACTGACAGTAAGGATAACGATGCCACGCGTTCCGCGGCCCTTAAACTTCGATCAAAAGATATCCAGGTGGAATTAGGCAGGCATTCACGGGAATTCATAAAGGGGAGGGATCTGATCATTGCCTCTCCGGGCGTACCGAATAATGCTGTTGTGGCCACATTGGCTGCGGAATTTGGAATACCAGTAATAAGCGAAATTGAACTGGCCTGGGATCTATGCCCGGCTAAGGTGATAGCTGTTACCGGCTCAAACGGCAAGACTACGGTAACGACATTGATCGGCAGGATATTGGAAGCGGCAGGCAAGAAGGTTTTTGTTTGCGGGAATATTGGTAATCCCTTTTCCGGAGAAGTAGAGAAAATAAAAGAGGATGATTACGTATGCCTGGAAACAAGCTCTTTCCAGTTAGAACGGATACAGAGATTCCGCCCAAAGATCGCGGTTATGTTGAATTTTACCTCTAACCACATGGACAGGCATAAGGATATGCGGGAATACCTGGAGGCAAAGAAACGCGTATTTATGAACCAGGAGGGAACTGATCATTTGGTTTTAAATTACGAAGACCCCGTATTAAGAAGTTTAGCCGGGCAGGCAAAAGCCAATATTGTATATTTTTCTGGAACGCCAGGTTTGAATCCTAATTACGCCGCTGTCCTGGCTGTGGGTTCTATCCTGGGTATAGATAAAAACCTGGTTTCAGGCATATTAAGAGATTTTAAGGGCATTGAGCACCGCCTGGAATATGTGGCAGAGATAAATAATATAAAATTCATTAATGATTCCAAGGCTACGACCGCGGATTCGGCGGCCTGGGCGTTAAAGAGCATTAATAGCCCGGTGGTTTTAATTGCCGGAGGCAAAGATAAAGGCGTTGACTATAGCGTTATCCTAGACCTGGCGCGCGAAAAAGCCAGGGGTATTATTTTAATAGGAGAAGCCAGAGAGAAGATAGCGCGCGCGCTTAAGGGATTCCCGTCCATAGATGAAGCCGCCACGTTAGAGGATGCGGTCCGTAAAGCGTATGCTTTGGCAAAAGCCGGAGACAGCGTGCTGCTTTCGCCTATGTGCTCAAGCTTTGATATGTTCTCCGATTATGAGCAAAGGGGCAGGGTATTTAAAGAGGCGGTTTACGCTTTAGCCAAAGAAGAAAGTTAAAATGGTCAGAAATACCAGGATAAATTTATTTACGGTATCGGTGGTCCTGATATGTATCGGGATCGTTATGATTTACAGCGCCTCCAGCATTTATGCCTGGGAAAGGTATAAGGACGGTTTCTTTTTCTTAAAGAGGCATATCAGTTTCTTATGCATCGGGATAGCCCTGACGTTTTTGGTAATGACCATTGATTACAGGAAACTAAGGAAGGTGGCCAGGCCGTTACTAATAGCTTCTTTGGTGCTGTTGGTTTTAGTATTAATACCCGGCATAGGCAGGGAAGTCTCCGGAGCGCGCAGGTGGTTTCGCTTCGGGTTGATCAGTTTCCAGCCTTCGGAACTGGCCATTATCAGTATGATCATTTATATAGCTGATTTTATCAGCCGCAAGGGAAATGTCATTAATCAATTTGTCAAAGGTTTTCTCCCGCCTATAGCGGTCCTGGGGTCCTGCGCGTTCCTGATCCTCTTACAGCCTGACCTGGGGAACACCCTGGCTATGGGAATAGTGGTTCTTATCATGCTTTTTGTCGCCGGTATAAAGACTTCGTATCTTCTGTCCCTGGTTTTAGCCAGCCTGCCCGCCCTGTATCTGCTTATATTAAGCGTGCCGTATAGAAGGACGCGTATTATGGCCTTCTTAAACCCCTGGTTAGACCCTAAGGGAAGCGGTTTTCAAATTATCCAGTCGCAGGTCTCTTTAGGTTCAGGCGGGTTATTCGGGCTGGGGCTGGGGCATTCAAAGCAAAAATTATTTTACCTGCCCGCGGCACACACCGATTTTATTTTCTCGATCATCGGAGAAGAATTAGGCCTGCTGGGCACGCTGGGGATAATAATATTATTTATGGTCTTTATTTATCAGGGCCTTAAGATAATAAAGAACGCGCCGGATAAATTCGGCTATTTCCTGGCTTTGGGTTTAGTATTAATGATCTCTCTTAGGGCGGCTATAAATATCGGAGTTTCCTGCGGTATATTGCCTACTAAAGGGCTGCCGCTGCCGTTTATCAGCTACGGCGGGTCTTCTTTTATCTTTGATATGGTCAGTGTCGGCATACTTATAAATATCGCGCGCACCGGAGAGTATCCATGAGGGTTTTAGCGGTTACAGGTTCAAGCGGCGGGCACATATTCCCCGCCTTAAGTTTCCTGGATACATTAAAAGACAGGCATAAGGGGATAGACGCGCTTTTAGTAATGCCCAGAAGTGCCGCGAGGTTCCATGTTCTAGCCGGGAAATGCAGAGTGGAGTATATTTCTATTTCTCCTCTCGGTTCAGGTTTTAATTTCAAGAATCTTAACGCCGTATTAAACTTACTGAAAGGTTCTTTAGAAAGCCTGTTTATCATGTTTGAATTCAGGCCTGATGTCGTAGTTGGGTTCGGCACTATCGATTGCGTCCCGTTGTTGCTGCTTGCCTGGATCTTCAGGGTCAAGACTTTAATACATGAACAGAATGTCTCCTTCGGCAGGGCCAATAAATTATTAGCGCATTTCGCGGATAAAACCGCTATTTCTTTTGAAGAGACCCGGCAGTATTTAAAGTGCCGTAAAAAGAATATAGTGCTTACCGGCAACCCTATACGCAAAGAATTAAAGGTCATGGATAAACGCGAGGCTTTAAGTTTCTTTGGGTTAAAAGAAAGCAGGCTTACAGTCCTGGTAATGGGGGGCAGCCAGGCCAGCCACCGCATTAACCAGGGATTCCTGGAAGCGGTATCCGCGCTGCCGGATATATCTAAATTGCAGATCATCCATATCTGCGGGATCAAGGATTATAAGTTCGTAAGGGATAAGTACAGGGCTTTAGACGCTGATTCCCGCGTTTTTGATTTTCTGGATGCTATGCAATATGCCTATAATGCCTGCGATCTGATAGTTTCGCGGGCAGGGGCGACCAGCATAACGGAGATGATGTATTTTGGCCTGCCGGCCATACTTATCCCTTATCCTTACGCCTATGAGCACCAGTTGAATAATGCCAGGGTGCTGGAGAGCAAAGGGCGCGCTTTCATAATCAAGGATGAGGACCTGGATAAAGGCGCATTGACCCAGAGGATGGGCGCGTTTATAAACAATCCCGGGGAACTTAAAGGCATGCGTTCTAATTACGCGCCCTTGCCGGAAAACAGCGCGGGCGATTTGCTGGTTAAGGAAGTCATGTCTTTGTCGGAGGCATAACTCATGCATAACAAAATAATAAAATATTGTTTTTGTTTATTGCTACTCCTGGCATTTTATAATTTCGCTATCGCCGCGGATAACAACTGGCATACAGCCAAGAGCACCCATTTTATCGTCTATTACAAGAATGCCCCGGAAGATTTCATAACGCAGCTTACTAATAAGTCCGAAGACTATTACGATAAGATCGCTTCAGACCTGGGGTTTACGCGTTTTAATTTCTGGCTCTGGGATAACCGCGCCAAGATATATATTCACGATAATGCCGCGGATTATCAGGCCTCTACCGGACAGCCGGGATGGTCCGGAGGAAGCACTCTAGCGTCGGCAAAAGTGATCTATACTTTCCCTTACGCGCAGGGGTTTTTTGAAAAGACGCTCCCGCATGAAATGGGCCATATTATATTCAGGGAATTCGTGGGGTTTGATAATCAGGCGATACCTCTCTGGCTTGAGGAGGGGGTAGCCTCTTATCAGGAAAAAACAACCTATTCTATGGCAACAGCGTATATTAAGAAGGCAATTAAAGAGGGCAGTTTCATGCCCTTGGATAAATTATCTGATTTTGGGCCTTACCTTGGCGTCCCCGACGAATTAGTGAGGCTGTTTTATATCGAATCATTCAGTATCGTGGATTTCTTGATCAGGGAATTCGGCAGGGACAAGTTCGTGTCCTTTTGCCAGGATTTAAGGGACAAGAAGAATTTAACCAGGGCAATAGCGTCTAATTATCCTTTTAGCGACCTGCGTGAATTGGATGATGCCTGGCAGAAATATTTAAAGAAATGAAAAATAGTATTTCCGGCGGCACGGATAAAAATTATCATTTTATAGGTATCGGCGGCATCGGCATGAGCGGTATCGCGCAGCTGCTTTTACACTGCGGGATAAAAGTAACCGGCTCGGACATAAAAGAAAGCAAAGTAATACAGGGGCTTAAAGGGCAGGGGGCCAGGATATTTATCGGGCATAGCCCCTTGAATATCAAAGGCGCGGATTTTATTGTTTATTCCTCCGCGGTCAAGGAAGATAACCCTGAGATAGTGGAAGCCAGAAGGCTGGGCATCCCGATACTAAAACGCGCGCAGGCCTTAGCCCGGCTTATGGAAGATAAGACGGTTATTACGGTTGCCGGCAGCCACGGGAAGACTACGACTACGTCTTTGGTATCTTATCTTTTGTTGGAAGCGGGTTTTTCCCCGACTATAGCTATAGGAGGCATCTTACGCAATATAGACACTAATGCCTGTTTAGGCAAGGGCGAATTCTTTGTGGCTGAGGCGGATGAATCGGATGGGTCTTTTTTATATTACCGGCCGAAATATTCGATAATCACTAACATAGACCGTGAGCACCTTGATTACTATAAAGAATTTAAGAATGAATTAAGCGCGTTTGAGGAATTCTTGAATAAAACCCAAGCCGGCGGCTGCGTGTTTTGCTGCGCCGATGACGCGCATTTAAATAGGATGATAAAGGGCTATAAAAATAAGCGCGTGCTCTTTGGTTTAAAAGACAGCGCGGATATTTTTCCCAGGAATATATTATTAAAAGGATTGACTTGCGAGTTTGATTGTTTTTATAAGGGGAAATTCATAGACAGGTTCCATCTGGCCTTAGGCGGAGAACATAATATTTCTAACGCGCTTTCGGTTATCGCCCTGGGCCTTGAGCTGGGCATAGACTTAAGATTTATAAAGAATATCCTTAAGGATTATAAAGGCGCTAAGAGGCGGCTGGAGATAAGGCTGGATAAGGACGGCCTCCTGGTTATCGACGATTACGCGCATCACCCTAGCGAGATCAAGGCGTCGCTTAAGGCGATAAAGAATCTGAAGCGCAAGAGGGTTATAGCGGTATTCCAGCCGCACCGTTATTCCCGCACGAAGCTGCTTTTAGAGGAGTTTGGCAGGAGTTTTGATCTGGCGGATTGCGTTATTATCACGGATATCTACGCCGCGGGAGAGCCTGTATTAGAGGGGGTAGACGGCAGGGCGGTATTTGAAGAAATAAAAGGGCGCGCGCCGGATAAAGAGGTTATTTTCCTGCCAAAAGAGGAAATCGCGGCGCGTATTTTAGAGATGGTAAAACCTGATGACGCCGTGGTAATGCTGGGTGCCGGAGATATTGTGAGGATCTGCGATGACTTGGTGGAAAGGCTTAAGAGGTAAAATAAAATTTAAAGAGCCGCTTAATAAACACACTACCTTTAAGATCGGCGGCCCTGCCGGATTTTTTGTCGAGCCTTACGATGCCGCTGATTTAAAATTGTTGATTGCTTCGGCAAAGAGATATAAAATACGGATTTTAACGCTGGGCTTAGGCAGCAACATATTAATAAGCGATAAGGGAATCAGGGGAATAGTCTTACGGTTGAGTTCCCCTTTTTTTAAGAAAGTTTTTATAAGAGCAAATTATCTGGAAGCAGGCAGCGCCGTTACGCTGAACCGGATCGTCCAGGCGGCCTGCCAGCGGGGTTTCTCAGGAGTAGAATTCTTAGCGGGTATCCCCGGCACGCTGGGAGGGGCGTTAGTGATGAACGCGGGTGCCTGGGGCAGGAATATCGGGGAGCTGGTAGAGGAAGTTACCGTAATGGATCGTAACGGCAATATAAAACTTCTGCGTAAGAAAGATATAAAGTTTAAATACCGCTCCTCCAGTTTAGCCGCGTATATAATTTTAAGCGCCCGTATAAAACTCGCTAAGGGGAATAAAGAAAAGATCTCTTCCGGTATAAAGAAATATCTTGAATGCCGCCGCGATACGCAGGATGTTTCTTTTCCAGGCGCCGGATGCGCCTTTAAGAATCCTCCCGGGCAGTCGGCAGGCAGGTTGATAGATTTATGCGGCCTGAAAGGAAAAAAAGTAGGCGGCGCCGGCATATCCATGCGCCATGCCAATTTCATATTAAATTGTAACCGCGCCAGCGCGCGTGATGTCATAAAATTAATGGGCTTAATCAGAAAAACAGTAAAGCATAAATTCAATATAAACTTGGAACCCGAGATAAAAATATGGAAATAGATTCAAAGGCTGAAAACAGGTTTGGCAGGATCGGCGTATTAATGGGCGGCCCTTCCACAGAGAGGGAGATCTCGCTTAGATCCGGAAAAGCGGTTTGCGATGCCCTTAAGGGGTCCGGCCTTGAGGCCGTAGCTATTGATCTGAAGACCGACAATAAAGAAGAGGTCGTAAGTTTGATAAAGTCTAATAATCTGGATTGTGTATTCCTGGCTTTGCACGGCAGTTTTGGCGAGGATGGGCAGATACAGGATATCCTGGAAACCTTAAAAATGCCTTATACCGGTTCAGGCGTGAAAGCGAGCAAATTGGCTATGGATAAGATCGCTTCCCGACGTATATTTGAGGCTGCCGGTTTAAACGTCCCCAGGTATAAAGTATTGGATAAAGGTTATCGTAATGAAGATTTAAGATCCTGTGATAACCTGGGCCTGCCTTTGGTGGTAAAGCCGGCAGGGCAAGGTTCCAGTATCGGGCTTTCAATTATTCATAAAGAAGAAGGCCTTAAGAAAGCCCTGGATCTGGCGTTTAGCGTGGACACAAAGGCAATAATCGAAGAGTATATAACAGGAAGAGAAATGACTGTGGGTATATTAGACGGCCGGCCGCTGCCGGTAATAGAGATAATCCCCAGGAATCCCTTTTTTGATTATGAAGCCAAATATCAGTCAGGATCGACCGCTTATATTGTGCCGGCCCGCATAGAAGAAGGCATTGCCGAGAAGATAAAGGCGGCGGCTTTATCGGCGCATAAACTTTTGGGTTGTTTTGGCTGTTCGAGAGTGGATATTATTTTAAATAACGCGGGCCTGGCGGTAGTATTAGAGGTAAACAGCATCCCCGGCCTCTGCGCGACAAGTCTCCTGCCTAAGGCGGCGAAGTCAGCAGGCATAGAATTCAATGAGTTATGCGTCAAGTTAATTAAACTGGCTTATGAGAAAACCCCGGTTGCGTCTACCGACTAAAACAATAGCCGTCTTCTTAATAATTTCCCTTGCTTTAGTATTTATTATGGGATATATTTGGGGAATCTTAAAGAATTCGGATTATTTTAAGATCAGGGATATTCTTTGTAAAGAAGGCGGCGCGGTTGAATTTTCCTATTTAAAGGGGAGGAATATATTCAGCGTGGACTTGAATAACGAGTCCAGGCGCCTGCTGGACCGTTATCCCGATTGCAGCAGTATTAAACTGGCCAGGCTCTTGCCCGATAAGATATACGTGGATTTCCTGAGGCGCAAGCCCGTGGCCTTTGTAAAATTGTATAGGTATTTTACCGTGGATCAGGACGGGTTTCTTTTTTGCGCCCCGGACCAGCCCCAAGACTCAAGCCTGCCGGTTATCACAGGTTTAGAGACAAAGATATTTGGCCCAAAGCCCGGAAGAAAATATAATACCAGGGAGATCTCTCTGGCCTTGTATATAATAAAGGAATTCAACGCCAACAGGGTATTAAAGCGCTTAGTGATCAAGAAAATAGATATGGCTAATTTTTCCAACGCGTCGATTTTTCTGGGAAGGGGATCCAGGGACCTTGAGGTAAGGCTGGGGCCGGATAACATCAAAGATAAGATCAGCATTCTGGCGGGGGTTATCATTCAGGCAAGCAAAGACCTGGGCACTTTAAAATATATCGACTTAAGGTTTAAAGAGCCGGTAATAAAATTTAATTCACCCTCCGAGGCGTTGGCCCGCGAAACGAAGCGGCAGGGGGCTCATTAATGATGCTAAACTTAAATAATTATATCTGCGCCTTGGATATCGGTTCCAGCAAGATCGCCGCCTCTGTCGCCCAGATCAAGAAAGGCCGCGTTAATAATATCTTTTTTGACTCTGTTCTTTCCCGGGGCGTAAAGTGCGGGGCGATCATAGATTCCATAGGCTTAGTTGACGCTATCGGCAAGCTTATGAAGAATTTAAAAGCCAGGTCCGGCATAAATATTAAATCCTTACATACCAATATTTCCGGCCAGGATATAGTCACTAAGCGCAGCCGCGCGATTATTCCGCTGGCCGAAAGGGGCAATAAGGTTATTACCGTATCGGATATACAAAAAGTAAATGAGCAGGCGCGCATATTAGGCTCAAGCCTTGAAGAAGATATACTCCATATAGTGCCTTCCGGCTACTCGATAGACTCAAAGAGCAACATCGCCAATCCTCTGGGATTATACAGCCACAGGCTGGAAGTCGACTTGTATCTGATCTGCGCGAAATTATCCTCCATCCAGACCTTAAGCCGTATAATAAACCAGTCGGGGTATGAAATAAAAGATCTATCCCTTTCGGGGCTGGCTACGGCTAAAGCGGTATTTAATAGAGAACTAATGGGCAACGGGCTTAATTTATTTTGTGACATAGGCAGCGACACGACAGAGCTGTTAATATTCAGGGACGGCGTATTAAAGGATACCGGGATCCTGCCTATCGGAGGGGATAATTTAACCGCGCAGCTTCAGGATTCCTTAAAGATACCTTTTGAGCTGGCAGAGGACATAAAAAGGTCTTACGGGTTAGTAGGAGACTCCGCTCAGATCGGAGAAGACAAGGAAATACTGGTAAAAAAGAGCAATCTTTACAAGCCGATAAAACAAAGGCTGGTTTCAGAGATAATAACTCAGTCTGCCAAGCTTATCTGTTCTGGTATAAAAGATGCCGTGGAAAAGAAGGTATCCAGCCACGAGGTAAATAATTTTGTTGTCGCGGGAAGGACCGTCTTGCTGGAAGGTTTTATGGAGACACTGGAAAACGCGCTGTCAATCCAGGTAAGGCTGGGCCGCATTACCAATCCGGACATTCCTGTTGCGATAAAAGAATCCCCGGAGTTATCGGGGCAGAAGTATTTAACCTATCTTACCGCTTTGGGCATGATCTGCGAGGTTCTCCAGGATAAGGCAGGAAATTCAGGGACTGCCAGTAAACCTGCCAAAAATTCCCTCCTTAATGTCGTAAACAGATTCAGAGAAGTTTATCAGGAATATTTTTAACCTTAGTTCCGATTAGCTTTCCGGCTTTGCGTTCCGCGTGCTGAAAATTTTCTCCGCGCACTACTTTAAAACGCTATGCCGAAAATTTCCTAATGCACGCTCCAGCAAAGCCGCGAAAGCTAATCCTCGTTTAGTTTTGATTGACCCTGCCATTTTCTCGTGTATAATATACTATTAACCATTATGGTCAAAGATAGTATCAATAAGATAAAAGAACGCATTTCTAGCGTCTGTTCCGGGCTTAATCAAGACCCCGGCCGGATAGTTATCGTCGCGGTAACTAAAGGAAGGACCCCGGCAGAGGTAAAAGAGGCAATTGAGGCGGGCTTGACCGATATTGGCGAGAATAGGGTCCAGGAAGCCGCGGTTAAATATAACGCTATACAGGCTAAAGGAACCGGTAATCCGCCAGCCATAAACTGGCACATGGTCGGCCATTTACAGACGAATAAAGTAAAAGAGGCGGTAGGAATATTTGGCCTGATTCAGTCTGTGGATAGCCTGCGCCTTGCGCGGGAAATTGATAAAGAAGCAGCTAAGATAAATAAAGTCCAGGATATATTAATTGAAATAAAGACGTCCCCTGAAGCAACTAAATCCGGGATAAATCCCGATGAGGCGCTTAAGGCCGTAGAAGAAATAGCCGGCTTCAAGAATATATATATAAAAGGCTTGATGACTATTGCCCCTGTTACGGATGATCCGGCCGCGGCCAGGCCGTATTTTAAGGTTTTGCGGGAGCTTAAAGATAAGATCAACGGATCAAGAATTATAGATCACGAACTGCAAGTTTTATCCATGGGCATGACTGATGATTTTGAGGCGGCGATAGAAGAGGGGTCTAATATGGTAAGGCTCGGTCGGGCAATCTTTGAATAATAAACCAAATGTTTAAATTTCTACGAAAAAAAATTGGAATTATAGGTTTTGGTAATATGGGTTCTGCTATAGCCGAAAGCATAAAATCCAAATATCAAGTTTTTGCTTTTGACAAAGATAAAGAAAAAACCAGAGAGCTTTCAGGCATTGAAGTTTCCTACAGCATTTTAGAGTTAATTAAAAACGTCGATGTAATTATTCTGGCAATTAAGCCCCAGGATTTTGAGGACTTATTAAATGAAATTAAGCCGAATATAAGAGGTAAATTAATTATTTCTATTGCCGCTGGAATAAAGACGGTTTATATCGAAAAGGTTTTGAATCAGATCAGGGTAGTCAGGGTAATGCCTAATATCGCCGCGAAGATAGGCGATGCCGAGTCAGCTATAGCCAAGGGGTATAGCGCTGGCGATGCGGATTTGTATTTTACGCAGAAAGTCTTTAATTGCCTGGGCAAAACATGGATTATGAATGAGGATATGATTGATGCAGCCACAGCGATTTCCGGGAGCGGCCCGGCTTATATATTTTATGATATGGAAAAAAGAGGGATTAATCCTTTAAATACCCCTCAGGAAATTATAGATGATTATGCCAGCAGATTAATGGATGCAGCCCTGAAGGTAGGGTTTAGTTCTGCAGAAGCGCAGGGATTATCGTGGAGCACAACTAACTCAACTATTCATTTAGCAAAGGTATCAGGGATACCTGTTGGGGAATTAAGGAGAAGGGTTACTTCTCCGGGCGGGACTACTGAAGCCGCATTGAATGTTTTGGACAACAATGGCTCTTGGGTAGATGCTGCTTTGGCAGCGCAGAAGCGTGCAAAAGAATTATCAAGGGGGTAATATGGGGCGCATTGGAGTTATCGGCGGAAGCGGGTTATATAATATCGAAGGCATAAAGAATATAAAGACGGTTTCCGTGGCCACTCCTTTTGGCAGGCCGTCAGGAAAATTTGTTTTGGGCATCTTAGAGGGTAAAGAGGTGGCTTTCCTCCCGCGCCATGATGTAGGCCACCGTATAGCCCCCAGTCACATAAATTACCGTGCTAATATTTTTGCCATGAAGAAATTGGGCGTGGAACGCGTTATTTCCGTGACTGCCTGCGGGAGCCTTAAAGAGGAACTTAAGCCCCTGGATTTTGTCTGCGTAGACCAGTTTGTGGACAGGACTAATTATGCCCGGGATATGAGTTTTTTTACTAAAGGGATAGTCGCCCATATTGAGTTTGCGCGTCCGGTTTGCGAAGAATTGCGCGGCCTGATGTATAAGGCGGGGGAGGACCTTAATTTAAGGATACATAACGGCGGCACTTATATAAATATGGAAGGCCCGGCGTTCTCCACGCTGGCTGAATCCAATCTTTACCGCAGCTGGGGTATGGATGTCATCGGCATGACTAATCTCGCCGAGGCTAAATTAGCCAGGGAGGCGGGTATATGTTACGCGACATTAGCGGCAGTTACGGATTATGACTGCTGGCGCGGGCGAGAGGAGAGCGTGACTATAGATATGGTTATCCAGAATTTAAAAAAGAACGTGGAAAACTCCAAGCGTATACTTTTCGCTGTTATCAGGGACCTTAAGCCGCAAAGGGATTGCGCCTGTAAGGATGCCCTTAAATACGCTATCGTAACAGATAGAAAACTTATTTCCAGGAAGATCAGAAAAGACCTGGATATTATTATCGGAAAATATTTATAAACACCACCTATGGATTATAAATCCACGTTAAATTTACCCCAGACAAAATTCCCCATGAAGGCGGACCTGCCTAAAAGGGAACCCGCCTTTTTAAAGGAATGGCTGGATAAAGATATCTACCGGCTTATACGCGAAGAATCGGAAGGCAGGGAGAAGTATATACTTCATGACGGCCCGCCTTACGCAAACGGGGATATCCATTTAGGCCACGCATTGAATAAAACCTTAAAAGATATCATCATAAAATATAAGACTATGCGGGGTTTTAGAGCTCCCTATGTCCCCGGCTGGGATTGCCATGGATTACCGGTAGAACACGCGCTTTTTAAAGAACTCAAAATGAATAAGTATCAGATCGACCAGGTTGAGTTCCGCAAAAAAGCCCATGATTACGCCACCAGATATGTAAATATCCAGAAAGAGGAATTCAAGCGCCTGGGGGTTTTCGGGGACTGGGATAACCCGTATTTAACCTTAAGCCATGAATATGAAGAGGGAATTGTTAAATCGTTTCTGGAATTAACGCGCAAAGGTTATATTTACCGGGGATTAAAACCGGTTAACTGGTGCTTTAAGTGTGAAACTGCCCTGGCTGAGGCGGAAGTAGAATACGAGGACCATGTTTCCCCGTCGATATTTGTTAAATTTAAACTCGATGCCGCCAAAGATTTCCCGAAAGACAGCGGTTTGGTCATCTGGACAACTACCCCTTGGACGCTGATCGCTAATGTCGCGGTAGCGGTCCATCCGGATTTTGTTTATTCATATTTAAAGACCGATAAAGGTAATTTGATCGTTGCTAATGTCAGGATACATGTCCTGCCTTCTTTAGGGATTGACAAATATGAAGTGATCAAAGAATTCAAGGGCAGCCAGCTGGAAGGTTTAGGTTATGAGCATCCATTTGGCCTGCGCAAAGGAAAAGTTGTCCTAGCAAATTATGTTTCATCTGAAGATGGAAGCGGGCTTGTACATACTGCTCCGGGCCATGGAGCCGACGATTATTTGACGGGTTTAAAATATAAGTTGGAAATTGTTATGCCCGTTGATCCCAAGGGGAACTTTGACGAAAGTGCTAAGGAATTCAAAGGAATGAATGTCCTTGATGCCAATAAGGCGATACTGGATAAATTGCAATCGTTGGGGATGCTGTTATTAGCCGATAAGATAACGCACTCTTACCCGCATTGCTGGAGGTGCAAGAATCCGATCATATTCCGGGCGACCAACCAGTGGTTCCTGGGGATAGATCATGATGATCTACGCGAGAAAGTCCTCAAGGAGATTAAGGATAATATTAATTTTATCCCTGAAGCCGGCAGGGAGAGAATATCCAGCATGGTCGAATCGCGGCCGGATTGGTGCCTTTCCCGTCAGAGATACTGGGGTGTTCCTATACCTTCATTGATCTGCGAGAAATGCGGTAATGAATTCCTGGATGCCGGGGTGATTGAAAAATACCGGGAGTTTACCGCAGGAGAAGGGACGGATTGTTGGTTCATCCGCGATGTTAAAGATTTTCTTCCGCAGGGTTTAAAATGTTCCTGCGGCTCAAGCGAATTTATAAAAGGAGCGGATATACTTGATGTCTGGTTTGATTCCGGAGTAAGCTCCCAGGCGGTGCTTAAGAAGCGTAAAGAATTAGGAGGAGTTCCCTGTGAATTGTATCTGGAAGGTTCGGACCAGCATCGGGGATGGTTCCAGTCTTCGTTGATATCCGCGATGTGTATTGACGGAAAAACTCCTTTTAAAAGCGTTCTCACGCATGGTTTTGTGGTGGACGGCTTGGGTAAAAAGATGTCTAAATCCCAGGGCAATGTTATTTCCCCGGCGGATATTATCAAAGATTATGGCGCGGATATCTTGCGGCTTTGGGTCGCCTCCAGCGATTATAATGAAGATATCCGCATTTCCAAAGAGATACTGACTAGGCTTGCGGAGGCATACCGTAAGATCAGGAATACGGCAAAGTTTATGTTAAGCAACTTAAGCTATTTTAATCCCCAAACAGATAAAGTAAATTACGCCGGATTAAGAAAAATAGATAAATGGGTTTTATGGAAGTCCGCCTGCTTATTGGATTTTACGGATAGCGCGTATAAAAATTTTGAACTCTATAAAGCCTATAAACTGATCTATGATTTTTGCAACGAAGACCTCTCCATGTACTATTTGGATATGGTAAAAGGGAGACTTTATACTTATGCCGCCTCTTCAGAGGACAGGCGCGCGGCGCAGACCGCTATTTATGAAGTATTGAATATTTTAGTCAGGATTTCCGCGCCCATATTTGTATTTACGTCGGAAGAAATATGGCAGCATATGCCTAAGGATAAAGAAGGCGAAAGTGCCCCCAGCGTGCATCTTTTATCCTGGCCGCGGAAAGATCCTGCTTATGGCAGGATTGAGGAATTAGAGGCGGCCATTGACTTAATACCCGAAGTAGCCAAGGCGTTAGAAGAGAAGCGCGGCCAGGGCATAATCGGCAGTTCCTTTGACGCGCAAATAAAACTGTTGACAAATAACGATATTCGGTATAAACATTTAGGAAGCTTAGAAGGCGATTTTTGCGAAATCTTTAAGGTTTCGCAAGCCAAGGTTGAGAAGCAAGAGAAGATCGACCCCGGGATCGCAAACAGCAAGTACCCGGATATTGCGATCGTAGTTACCAAAGCGGAAGGGGCGAAATGCCCCCGTTGTTGGAATTACAGCAATACAGTAGGCGAATCCAAGGAACATCCCTTGATCTGCGGAAACTGTATAAAAGCTGTAAGCGGAAACTCAACCGGCACTACACCAGGTTAAGCTCAGGATGGTCCTGGGCGATTGAAAGGAACCAAATAATGAAAAAGAAATTTAATAAGAAAGATTTGGCTGAATTCAAGAAAATAATCTTAAAGAGAAAAGAAGAAATGCTCGAAGGCATTAAGCATATATCCGAGGATACGTTAAAGAAGTCCCAGAAAGAGGCCTCTGGAGATATCTCCGGGTATACTTATCATATGGCCGATGTTGCCACAGACAGCTACGACAGGGAATTTTCTTTAGGGTTAGCTTCTAATGAAAGGCAGATGTTATACGAGATAGACGATTCCTTGAAGAAAATAGAAGACGGTGTATTCGGTATATGCGAGGGATGTAAATCTCTCATCGCGCGGACCAGGCTAAAGGCGGTACCTTACGCCCGCCTTTGTGTTAAATGCCAGGAAAAGAAAGAAAAGAGGTAGGTTCAAACCTTACCGATGGTCTTTATCATCGTATCAATTGTCCTTTCTTTAGATCAATTAACTAAATTCCTGGTTACCAGGAGCCTGGAATACAATAAATCCATACCGGTAATAAAAGGGGTATTCCATCTTACGCTCATACATAACCAGGGTGCCGCCTTCGGTATCCTGAAGAACCAGGTCCCTTTATTCATATTCACCTCCGTATTCGCCATAATCCTGATTTTTTTCAATCTTAAAAACAATAATTCCGCCCGCCGGAGATCTTATAGTATTTCTTTAGGCCTGATATTAGCTGGAGCCCTGGGAAATCTTATAGACCGGTTATTTTTAGGATACGTTATTGATTTCCTGGACTTTCGCGTCTGGCCGGTCTTTAATGTGGCTGACAGCGCGATCACTGCCGGGGCCATACTGTTGGGTTGGTCGATATTAAAATCAAAGGATCAGAGCCCCGCTAAATCGTAATTGATAAAATGCACCCTGAAATCTGCCAAATAGGACCATTCACCATTTATTCATACGGCCTCATGCTTGTCGCGGCTTTCGCGGTAAGCTGTGCGTTAGCTGTTTCGGCCGCGAAGAAAAATAATGTCAATCCGGATGCGATCTTTAATCTTTTATTCGTGGCCTTTGTCGCGGGAGTTATCGGGGCGAGATCTTTTTATGTAATTGAGAATTTAGGCTATTATGCAAGAAATCCCTTAGAGATCATAATGCTTCAGCGCGGCGGGCTTTCCTGGTTTGGCGGGTTGATATTGGCAACATTTGCAGGCTGGCTATATTTAAGGAATAAGAACCTGCCGGCATATAAAATACTGGACCTTATTGCCCCGTTTATCGCCTTGGCCCAGGCCATAGGCAGGATCGGTTGTTTACTTAACGGTTGCTGTTTCGGAAAAGAATCAAGTTTCGGCTTATATTTTCCCATATATAAAACAGTCCTCATACCTACTCAGCTGTATTCTTCTTTACTGCTGGTTTTTATTTTTGTCATTTTAAGGCTCATGCAGGGCAGGCCCCACAAAGAAGGCCAGATATTCTTTGCCTACCTTTTATTATATTCAGTGAAAAGATTCTTTATTGAATTCTGGCGCGCCGATAATGAGATCATTTTCGCTGGGCTTACTTTATTCCAGGTCATAAGTGTCGTAATATTTTTCTTCTCGGCCCTGAAACTGTCCGCTATTATAAGATCCAAAAGGTAATATGAAAGAATATACGTTAAAGGTATCTCCGGAGCAAGCCGGGATGCGTTTAGATCTGTTCCTGGCGCAGTTTTCAGGCAGCAATAACCTGGGCCTGTCCCGCAGTTTTATACAAAAATTGATCCAGGAAGGCAAGATAACACGGAAAGATTCCGGCCAGCTTAAATCGCATTATAAAGTAAAAGCTAATGACGCGCTGGTAATTTTAATAGAAGAAAAGAAGGTAGAAGAGCTAAAGGCGGAAGACATACCTTTTGATATTGTTTATGAAGACCAGGACCTGATCGTGCTGAATAAGCCGGCGGGGTTAGTTGTCCATCCGGCCCCGGGCAACTATGAGCATACGCTGGTAAACGCGCTATTGCACCATGGTAAAGGCCTGTCGGATATTAATCCGCAGAGGCCCGGCATTGTGCACAGGCTTGACAAAGCAACATCGGGGCTATTGGTTATTGCTAAGAATAACTTTGCGCATCTGGATCTGGCTAAACAGTTCGCCAAGCACAGCATCAAGCGTAAATACATAGCCGTGGTCAAAGGCAGGATGGAATTCGACGAGAATGTGATCGAGATGCCTATCGGCAGGCATCCGGTGAAAAGAAAGAGTATGTCCGTGGGCTTTGGCGAGAAAACAAAATACGCCAGGACTTATTACCGCACTTTGAAACGCGCGGACGCGTTCAGCGTGCTGGAACTGGAACCTTTCACGGGAAGGACCCATCAGTTAAGGGTGCATCTTGCGTTCCTGGGCCATCCTGTTTTAGGAGATACTAAATACGGCGAGAATAATGAATTTAAACGGCTTTGCCTGCACGCCAAATCGCTTGGTTTTATCCATCCCCGTTCAGGAAGTTTCCTGGAATTCTCCAGCAAAACCCCCGCGGAATTCGCGGAGTTTATTAAAAATATGCCTTGATTTTTATGGAACTTAAGGTTATATTAAAAGGAATAATAATGGTCAGTAGCGGGTTTGAAAAGGAGGGGAAATGAGCCGGAGCGCCACCACACCACTAATAATCGTATTAATTATCTTGGCATTAACTTTTTTATCCTTGGCAGGCGGAGGATTCTATCTTTTTCAGAAAGAACGGGTAAAGACTCTTGATCTGGAACAGAAACTAGAGGAATTGAACGTAAAACAAAAGGCCACCGAGGCAAAGCTTAAGGAATCAGAGAGGCTGCTTGCTGATTTTCAAACCAGGCTGCAGGCAACAAAAGCACAGCTGGATATGTTAAGCCGTGAGCTGCAGCAGGAGAAAGCGGGAAGGCTTGAGGCATTGACTAAAGTGGAACAATTAAAAGAGGATTTGGCGCAGCAAAAGAGGTTAAGATCGGATCTGGAGAATAAGATTATTGACGCGCAGAGTGATTTAAATAAAACGCAGGACCAGTTGAAGTCGCTTACGTCCCAAAAAGACGAATTAGAAACTAAGATAAAAGATCTGGAGGCCAAATCCAAAGAAGTTGAATTGGGTAATATTGTGGTAAGCCCGGAATCCAAGGCAGCCCAGCAGCCCGCTTCAGATAAGAAGGCGTTAAACGCAAAATCCGGCGGCCTGGAAGGAAAGACCCTGGTGGTGAATAAAGATTACAATTTCATGGTAATCAATTTAGGCAGCAAAGACGGCGTTAGTTTAGACGATATGTTCTCAGTTTATCATAACAATAAATATGTAGGCGATGCCAAAGTAGAGAGAGTGCATGATTCCATGTCCGCCGCAGGTTTCCTGTTCACGGATATGAAAGATAAGGTGAATGAAGGCGATAAGGTTGTGCAAAAGGTTAAATGATCCCTTTTGTTGTCAAGCCAGTTTCAGGCCTTAAGGGGGACCTTTCCCTCTCAGGCGATAAATCAATAGCCCACCGCTCTGTAATTGCCAGTGTTTTAAGCCGCGGATCAACCAGAATAGAGAATTTTCCTTCCAATAAGGACTGCCTTTCCACTATAGAAGCATTTAAGAAATTAGGAGTAAAGATAACGAAATCTTCTTCTACGGTCACCGTAAAAGGCGTGGGGCTCTTTGGTTTGATAAAGCCTAAGGGGACTATTCCAGTAGGTGAGTCCGGTACTACCTTAAGGCTCCTCTTGGGTGTTTTAGCGGGCCAGAATTTCAGGGTTACGCTTACCGCGGGGCCGTCTCTTTCCCGGAGGCCTATGTTACGGGTAGCAGAACCGTTGAGGATGATGGGAGTGGAAATAACCGGCCGGCGGGTTGTGGAATACGGGCGCCAGGACGAATACCCTCCGATCATTATCAGGGGAGGCAATGTAAAACCTATAACCTACAAGATGCCGGTTGCCTCCGCCCAGGTAAAATCAGCGGTTATTTTAGCCGCTCTTGCCGCGAAAGGCAAGAGCTGTATTATAGAAAATATCCGCACGCGCGACCACACCGAGCGCGTGTTGAAATTATTCAAAGCCAATATAAAGGTTTGCCGGAATACCGTAACCATAAAGGGTAGTTCCAGGCTGATTTCCCCAGGGGTGATCACGATACCGGGGGATATCTCTTCGGCGGCATTTTTTATGGTCTTGGCAGCAATAACGCCGGATACGCGCATCAGGATCAAGGGAGTTTCTTTAAATCCGCTGCGCGCGGGAGTGATCAAAGTTTTAAAAAGGATGGGCGCGGATATTAAAGTTGCTAATTGCCGGCAATATTCCGCCAGTTACGAACCGGCGGGGGATGTTTTGGTAAAAAGCAGTTTGTTAAAAGGCACGGTCGTTAAGAAAGAAGAGATCCCTTCCTTAATAGATGAACTGCCTGTTTTAATGGTTGCTGCTTCGCTGGCTAAGGGAAGGACCGTATTTGAAGGAGTAGGGGAGTTAAGGGTAAAAGAGACTGACCGTATCAAGTCTATGTATGAGAACCTGAAGAAAATGGGCGCGGACATAAGGGTCCTTAGTGGGAACGCTAAAGAGGCGGATAAAGTTATTATCCAGGGCGTAAAACAGCTTAAGGCTGCCAGAGTAAAAAGTTTCGGAGACCACCGCACTGCCATGAGCATGGTCGTCGCGGGCTTTACGGCAACAGGCAATACCCGCATAGATGATATTTCTTGCATTAATAAATCCTTTCCTGGTTTCCTCAGCCTTTTAGATGGCCTGATGTATAAATCTAGGGGACGGTTCTGTTAGGGTAGAACCGCCCCCGTGTTTTTATTCCCTAACTTTTTATTTGACACAGGGTTTAATCTCTGATAGAATCTGTTGCAATACTTCTTTAAGAGCCTGCCTTACGCCTGCCTGCCGGCAGGCAGGGCATACAGGGAGAATGGGATGGGAAAGGTTATAGAAATATTTAAGAAGATCATAGATTATATCTTAGGCTTATTATCTAATGATATGGGTATTGATTTAGGTACGGCTACGACCCTGGTTTACGTGAAAGGCGAAGGGGTTGTGTTGTGCGAGCCTTCGGTTGTCGCTATCAAAAAGAGCACAAACCGGGTTGAGGCAGTAGGGGAAGAGGCAAAACGCATGCTTGGCCGCACGCCCGGCAATATTATGGCCATAAGGCCGATGAGAGACGGCGTGATCACTGATTTTGAGATAACCGAAGCGATGTTAAGGCATTTTATAAGAAAAGTCCGCCATCGCCGTTTTCAGGTAAGGCCCAGGATAGTCATAGCCATTCCTTCAGGGATCACTGAAGTTGAAAAACGCGCTGTTAAGGAATCCGCGGAACGGGCGGGGGCAAGGATTGTTTATTTAATTGACGAACCAGTTGCCGCGGCTATCGGTGTGGGATTACCCATACAAGAACCCATAGGCAACATGATAATAGATATCGGAGGAGGCACAACTGAAATCGCGGTGATCTCTTTAGCCGGCATTGTTTTTTCTAAATCCATACGTATCGGCGGCGATGAAATGGATGAGGCGATCATCGAATATTTAAAGAAGACATACAACCTGATGGTCGGTGAACGCAGCGCCGAAGATATAAAAATAAAGATCGGTTCCGCTTATCCTTTAGAAGAAGAAATGACGCAGGAAGTAAAGGGCAGGGATCTGGTTTCCGGCCTGCCTAAGGCGGTAACCATAACTTCAGAAGAAATAAGAGAATCGCTGCAGGAACCTTTGCGCGCGATATTGGAGATGACCAAGATATCCTTAGAGAGGACCCCTCCGGAGTTAGCCGCGGATTTAATAGAGCTGGGTATTGTAATGGCCGGCGGAGGTTCATTGTTAAGGGGTTTAGATAAGCTGATCTCCGAAGAGACAGGGTTGCCGGTCCATATCGCGGAAGACCCGTTAACTGCCGTAGTCATGGGCACGGGCAAGGTTTTGAGCAACCTGCGCCTGTTGCAGGATGTCAGCGTTCCCATAAAGTTTTAAGATGTGTTTAAATTCAAAAAGAAGAATCTGATATTTTTTGTTATAGTTTGTTCCTTCCTGTTGCTTGTTTCCTCTTTAACCGCTTACCTTAGCCCGCCATTCCAGAGCGTATTAAAATATCCTTTAAGCCTGATGACGTTTATCCGCCGCGAGTCAGGCGCGATCATTTTCTATCACCGCAATTTTACTCAAAATGAGAAGCTCAGGCAGTATGTAGATTTCTTAAAGAGCAGGCTTAATGCCAAAGATGAGGTTTTTCTTGAGAACGCGCGCCTCAAAAGCACTCTTTATTTTAAACAAAAATCCCCGCGCAAGTTAATCGCCGCCAGGGTTATTGCCCGCTCACCCGACAGCTGGTCTTCCAGTGTTATCATTGACAAAGGCAGGCACAACGGCATAAAGCGCGGGATGGCCGTTATTACCTATCTGGGCCTTATAGGCCGCGTTATAGAGGCCCAGGATTTTACAAGCAGGATCTTGCTTATCAATGACCCGAACCTCGGCATCTCAGGTATAGTCCAGCGCAGCCGCCAGGAAGGCCTGGTTTCCGGTACGCTGGGGAATTATTTGATCATGAAATACCTGCCTGAAGAATCCGATATAAAAGAGCAGGATGTGGTGGTTACCTCCGGTTTAAATCAAACATATCCTAAGGGCCTGCTTATCGGCACAGTGGTCGGTATCGACAAAGAATTTTCCGGCCTGGGGCGTTTCGCGATAATAAAACCCGCGGTTAACCTGTCTAATATTGAAGAAGTCCTCATAATTATCTCATGATAAACTGCGTTTTTTTCCTTGCCATAGTTATCCTGGGCATACTGCAGATGACGGTCCTGGATTCTTTTAAAGTATTTGGCGTTAAGCCGGACCTCCTTTTAGCCGGCGTATGTTTTACGAGCTTGGCGCTTAAATTCAGGTGGGCTTTTATTTTAAGCGCGTTTGCCGGGATATTTAAAGATGCCTTAGGCTCCAGTGTCCCAGGCATAAACACCTTATTATTCCCGCTGTGGAGTTTTCTGATCGTCAGGTTAAACAGGGAAATGAGCATAGAAGAACATGACCTTATACGCGCCGCCCTGGTATTTATTATCGCCGTCCTGCATAATACAATTACCGGCTTGATATTGGTTTATCTGGGGGGAGTGGTCCCGCTGGGATCATTTTTGCGCATCGTTTTTATCCAGTCTATATATACGGCGCTTATTGTTCCGCTGTTGTTTAAAGTTTACGCGATGTCCCGCTCGCGCTTTCAGAGTTCGTAAGTTACGCGTTCATTTAATATGGATAGGACAAGGATAGTTAATTTATTAATAATTTCTATGTTCTTATTCTTAGGGCTGGCCTTGTTTAATTTAGAGGTTATACAAGGCAGGGCTTATAGAGACTTAAGTAATAAGAACTGCATAAGATTATTGCCCCAGAGCGGGGCCCGCGGCAAGATCCTTGACCGCGACGGCAATGTCTTAGTGGACAGCAGGCTTTCTTATGACGCGATGATCCTGCCCAGGGAATTAAATCAACCGGATAAGTCCTGGATGGCCATAGCCGGGATATTGGGTAAGGACCCCGCGGACATAAAGAGGATATTTAAACGCGGCTATATCCTGCCGTCACTGCCTATTACTATTGCCAGGAACATAGATATAAAGAAGGCCATTGCTTTAGAAGAACTGAAAAGCGACGTCCCGGGTATAATCATACAGCCTAAACCGGTAAGGCACTATCCTTACGGCAGGCTTGCTTCTCACGTGATAGGTTATGTCGGCGAGATCGACCGTTGGCGCCTGACAAAGTTAGAGGATTACGGCTATAAGACAAAGGATATCGTCGGCTTTGGCGGCGTAGAGGAGAAGTATGATTATTATTTGCGGCAGGAAGAAGGAGGGGTATCGGTTGAGGTAGACCATCGGGGCAGGTTTGTGCGCTTGTTGGGATTCGAGCCGCCGCGTAACGGCAAAGACCTGCGATTGACCTTGAACTTAAAGATCCAAAAGATAGCGGATGATGCGCTCGCGGGTAGAAAGGGCTGTGTTATAATTATGGACTCTAATTCAGGAGAGATCATCGCTATGTCCAGCTTTCCGAATTTTAACCCCGTGGTATTCGTGGACAAATCAAATACATCTATCGCCAGCCTTTTTAATAATCCTGAAGCGCCGTTAATAAACCGCGCTATCAGCGCCGGTTATCCGGCTGCTTCAGTATTTAAAGTGATAGTGGCGGCCGCAGCACTGGAAACAAAAAAAATAAATTTGTCTACGACTTTTCTTTGCCAGGGTGGCACGCTGATCGGAAAACGGCAATTTGCCTGCTGGAGCACGCACGGCCGGCAGAATTTAATTGAGGCGATCATACATTCTTGCGACGTTTTCTTTTACAGGACAGGGCTTTCAGTCGGCGCTCAAACTATATATGATTACGCCCTTAAGTTCGGCTTAGCAAAATCCACTTCTTTTGAATTGCCTTATGAAACCGACGGTTTTATTCCCTCGCCGTTATGGAGGAGGCTTAATAAATTCAAGAGTTGGTTTGACGGGGATACCGCGAATTTAAGCATCGGGCAGGGAGATGTCCTGGTTACTCCGCTGCAGGTGACGCGCATGATGGCGGTATTTGCCAACAAAGGTTACCTGGTGACTCCGTATATAGTCAAAGCTATAGATGGCCAGGATGTTTCTGCTGCCAAGAGAAAGGCAGTGCGTGTCCCTCTAAAAGCCGGCACCATAGATCATATCAGGCAGGGTTTAAGGGGTGTTGTTTCAAGCCCCACGGGCACCGGTAACGTATTATCTGATCTGGGTGTTGCTGTAGCGGGTAAGACCGGCACTGCCCAGGCCCCGCCCGGACAGTCGCATGCGTGGTTCGCGGGTTTTTTCCCTTTTAAGGACCCGAAATTTGTCATCTGCGTATTTCTGGAACGGGGCGGGCCGGGGCACGCGGCTTGCGTATTGGCAAAACAAATAATAGCGGCTTTAATTTCCGAGGGGTTAATGTGAGAGGCTCTAATATTACTATATTGATAATCGCTGTCTTGATCGCTTCCCTGGGCGTTCTATCCATATACAGCAGCACTTATCAAAAAGAAGGCAAGCTCTGGCAGGAGATTTATAAGCGCCAGATGCTTTGGATATTCCTGGGGTTGGTATTCTTTTTGTTCGTATCTAATTTGAGCTATCGCTGGCTTTGGGACTGGACGTATTTTTTGTATGCCCTGGCGCTGGTTTTTTTATTTATGGTGTTTATCTTAGGGATCACGCGCCTGGGGGCCCAGCGCTGGTTAAGGCTGTCCTGGTTTAATTTCCAGCCTTCGGAGCTGGCGAAATTGATTTTAGTAATATTTCTGTCCAGGTATTTTAGCAGAAAGTCGGCTAACGCTATTTCTTTAGTCTCGCATAAGTCCGGGTTTTTAGAAGGACTGATCCTGCCTTTTCTATTCATAGCCGTTCCCATGGGCTTGATCGCCGAACAGCCTGACCTGGGGAGCGCTATGATGATATTATTTTTGTTCATAGCTTTTATTTATCTTGTCCAGCTTAGGCCGCTGTATATTTCTATATTTTTGCTGTCTATCGCTTCCTGCTTTCCTTTCTTATGGCATATGCTGCGGGGTTATCAGAAAGACAGGCTGCTTGTTTTTTTAAATCCCAATATAGACCCCCTGGGAGCAGGTTATACAGTTATACAATCAAAGATCGCTATTGGTTCAGGGGGATTCTGGGGCAAAGGGTGGCTTGCCGGAACGCAGAGCCAGCTGCATTTCTTGCCCGAATCCCATACGGATTTCATATTCGCTACTTTTGCCGAAGAATGGGGCCTGCTGGGAAGTGCTGTGCTGCTGCTTTTGTATTATTTTCTCATCCGGCAGGGTTTCTTGATCGCGCAGAGGACCAATGATTCTTTTGGCAAATCACTGGCATTCGGTATATCCCTGATGTTAGGCATCCAGGTCTTTGTCAATATTGCCATGAATTTAGGGCTTGCCCCGATCGTGGGGCTGCCTTTGCCTCTTATGAGTTACGGCGGTTCATCGGTTATTGTAACATTCCTGGCACTGGGGATACTGGCGAATATCGCCAAAGAGAGGGCGGTGTTTTAATATGCTACCAGATGATTTATTATCAGGAGTGCAAAAACCCGGCCGCTATATCGGCAGGGAATGGAACGCCTCCAGGAAAGATTTCCAGAAAGCCAGTATAAAATTTGCCTTATGTTTCCCCGACCTATACGAAGTGGGGATGAGCAATTTAGGCATGAGGATCATTTACGGCATCCTGAATAATATTGAAGATGTCTCCTGCGAGAGATTTTTTTCGCCCGAGACAGATATGGAAAGAGTGCTTACGGATAATCGCGTAGAGATCTTCTCTTTGGAGACGAGGAAGAACCTTAAGGAATTCGATATTGCCGGATTTTCTTTAGCCTCTGAATTAAATTATACCAATGTATTAAATATCCTTAAGCTGGGGGGTATTCCTCTTAAGGCTTCTTTACGGGACCATACCCATCCTTTGATCATAGCAGGAGGCCCCTGCGTGTTAAATCCGGAGCCTATGCATGAGTTTTTTGATTTGTTTGTCATCGGTGAATCCGAAGACCTGCTCTTGGAGCTTATGGATGTTTACCGGAAACACGGACGGGACTACAGGTCGGCTAAGATCACTAAACAGGATTTCCTGGTTTTGCTTTCCGGGATCGAGGGAATATACGTGCCTTCGTTGTATGAAGTAACCTATAACTCCTCCGGGGAGATAGAAGAATTTAAACCAAAGATCAAAGGCATTCCGGCTAAGATCAAGAAACGTTTCCTAAAGGACTTAGATTCCGGTTTCTTTCCTTCGGATTGGATGGTGCCGTATATTCAAATAATCCATGACCGGGTTAATCTGGAGATCATGCGGGGCTGCCCGAACAGGTGCCGTTTTTGCCAGGCGAGATCCTGCTATTTTCCTTTGCGGGTTAGAAACGCGGAAAATGTATTAAGGCTTGCTGATGAGTCCTGCAGGCGCACGGGTTACGAGGAGATATCTTTAGGCGGGCTGTCGGTAAGCGACTATCCCGGCATGGAAGAGTTGCTGCGGCGCATGGTGGATCTATTAAAAACCAGGAAGATCGGGATATCTTTACCTTCCATAAAAGCAAAGGCAATGACAGGCAGCCTCCCTTCAATAATCGCGGGCATCAAAAAAACAGGATTGACATTCGCGCCTGAAGCCGGCACGAAAAGGCTGCGCGAGGCCATGGCCAAAGATTTTGATGAGGAGCATTTCTTTAAAGCCCTGGAAGATTCTTACTCGGCCGGATACCAGCACGTAAAACTATATTTTATGATCGGGCTGCCTTATGAAGAACAACAAGACCTAGACGGGATCATTGATTTTTCTCACCGCGCCTCCGAATTAAGGAGAAAGTTAAATAAGCCAGCCGCGCAGGTCAATATCAGTATAAATACGTTAATACCAAAACCCCACACGCCGCTGCAGTGGTTTAAGATGGATGGGGTAGAGAGTGTAAAACACAAGCAGGATTATCTTAGGGACAGGCCCGGGCAAAGCCTGCCGGCTAAGGCGCGAGGTAGATTGAAGTTAGGCTTCCACAACCGTTATATGAGTTTTCTGGAGGCGGTCCTCTCCCGCGGTGACAGGAGGTTGAGCGAAGTCATATTGTCCGCGTTTGACAAAGGAGCTAAGTTTGATGCCTGGGTTAACCATTTCGTATTCGAAACCTGGGACAGCGCTTTTAAAGGAGCGAACATCGACCCTGATTTTTATTTAAGGGCAAGGCCCGAAGATGAACCTTTGCCCTGGGATTTCATAGATGTGGGTATAGATAAAAAGGTATTAATCGCGGAATTCAGGAAAGTAAGCGAGAGCATGAAGGGAGCAATACATGGCTGCTGACGAGAAATCAGGGCAGGGATTAAAGGAACAGAATATCATTTTAGAGAAACAAAACATTCTTCTGACAGGGAGGATAGAGGAGTCAGCCAAAAACTTAGCGCAGCTTTACGAAGACCTGCGTATAACCTATATGCGCACGATCAAGGTTTTAGCCCAGGCCATAGATGCCCGGGATCATTATACGCACAGCCATTCTGAAAATGTGGCTAAGTACGCGATGATCATAGCTGAAGAAATGAAGCTTTCTGCCAAGGATATCGAGGTGATCGGGGAGGCCTGTGAACTCCACGATCTAGGCAAGATAGGTATCCAGGATAATATATTAGGTAAGGCCGCTCCCTTAAATAAACAGGAGTGGGAGCAGATACGAAAGCATCCTGCGACTGCTGCCAAGATCCTGGAACCTTTGGCTTTTTTAAATGAAGTAAGGGACATGATCATACAGCATCATGAACATTACGATGGCTCGGGCTATCCGGCAGGCCTAAGCAAGGGAGGCATTATTTTAGGGGCGCGCATAATCCATCTGGCTGATGCCTATGAAGCTATGCGCAGCGCCCGTTCCTACAGGAAAATCCCGCTTTCTAAAGAAGAAGCGGTAGGAGAAATCAAGAGGAATAACGGCAAGCAGTTTGACCCTGAAATAGTGGAGGCGTTTTTAAGGGTCGTAGATAAGTTATAAAAACACTTGAGGTTACGGCGCTGTTTTAAGGCCCAGGCAGGCAGGGAGCCCGGTAAAAATATTATTAAAAAAATACTTGACAAAAGCGGGATTTGTTGTAAACTTTAAGTTCCCTGTAAGAAGGGGATCTATGAAAAAGACAAATAGAGGTTTTGATAAATTTATGTAGTTAATTAACCGACGAGATGGGCGTCGAAGTAGTATAAATTTAGACGCTCCGACTTCGTGTCGGAGCGCTTTTTTTTGCGCGGAAGCGCACGCCGAACCATCAAGTAGGTTCGGGCGTTTGCTCTTTTGATAATTGAATAGCCAAGCGAGGCCCAGAGACAATTTGTCTCGGGGTCAATTTCGAGAGGGATAAGTAAACAAATGATCAAAGAGCCATTATACAAACATTCGAATTTTTTTCGGAGAGTTTGATCCTGGCTCAGAGTGAACGCTGGCGGCGTGGATTAGGCATGCAAGTCGAGCGATACTCTGGATGGAGAGGTTGAAGCCGCAAGGCAGATGCCAATTTGTCCGGAGATATAGCGGCAGACTGGTGAGTAATACGTGAGTAATTTACCTTTAAACCGGGGATAGCCTTGCGAAAGCGAGGGTAATACCCGATGTGTTTATGATGACACAAGTTGTCATAAGTAAAGGCGGTCCGTAAGGGCTGCTGTTTGAAGATAAGCTCATGTCCTATCAGCTAGTTGGCAGGGTAACGGCCTACCAAGGCTTTTGACGGGTAGCTGGTCTAAGAGGATGGTCAGCCACACGGGGACTGAGACACTGCCCCGACTCCTACGGGAGGCTGCAGTCGAGGATCTTTAGCAATGGGCGAAAGCCTGACTATGCGACGCCGCGTGAGGGATGAAGGTTTTCGGATCGTA
>JBAZKC010000004.1:0-102005 GCA_041651035.1 Candidatus Omnitrophota bacterium
TCGCTGCTCGGCTTGTCGCCTCGCCGCGCTCGTTGCGGCATCCGTTAAAATTTTGGAGGTGTCGGCGCCGCACTCGCTGCTCGGCTTGTCGCCTCGCCGCGCTCGTTGCGGCATCCGTTAAAATTTTGGAGGTGTCGGCGCCGCACTCGCTGCTCGGCTTGTCGCCTCGCCGCGCTCGTTGCGGCATCCGTTAAAATTTTGGAGGTGTCGGCGCCGCACTCGCTGCTCGGCTTGTCGCCTCGCCGCGCTCGTTGCGGCATCCGTTAAAATTTTGGAGGTGTCGGCGCCGCACTCGCTGCTCGGCTTGTCGCCTCGCCGCGCTCGTTGCGGCATCCGTTAAAATTTTCTTTGTCAGAAAATTTTAACGGAGAGTGGAGGATTTGAACCTCCGGTCGTCTTACGACGACAACGGTTTTCGAGACCGCCGCATTCAACCGCTCTGCCAACTCTCCAGGCTCGCTACCTCATATCCCGAAAGCAAAACGCTGCGTAAATTTCTCCGCTTCGCTGCGAAATTTACTTGCTGCTTTCGGGACGATTTTGTCTTACCTGTTAACAAGGGACAAAATCAGCGGAGGCGGAAGGATTCGAACCCTCGGAGACCTTACAGCCTCAACGGTTTTCAAGACCGCCGCATTCAACCGCTCTGCCACGCCTCCTGTTATCTCAAGAAAAGCTGCCTAAAAACAGCGTAAAATATGTCGCTGGCTGCCTGATAGGAGTTATTAGAAAATTTGATAAAAGAAAAATCCTTAAAAACAAGATTGGCGCAGAAAGCAAGTATTGTTAAATTAATAAGATACACCAGGAAGAAGCCAAAAATATAATTCGCTTTCAAGAAATCGCTCTTTTTAGAACGTATGGATTTGGCAGAGAACACAAGATGCAAGGCAGCGGTGAATCCGATCAAAAACATTGAATACTGGATCAACCAGGCGGATTTAATTACCAAGGATAACAGCCCGTATACGATAAATAAAAGTATGGTATAGACAGGCAAGACGTAAGGTGCCAGCCTGACCAGCGGCTTAAAGAAAGTAAAGATAATTTCTAATAATTTCTGCCCCTTAGCATAAATTACCGCCGCTTCCCAAATAAATAGATAAATTATCAAGAAAGAAACTACCCCCGACCAGAAGCAACTCTGAAGCGGCCTCTCTATGAGGCCAAGCTGGCCTAAGAAAGCAGCCGACAAGGAATAAACAAAAGGCAAAAGGCAGATCCCCAGGATAAACTTGATAATACCAAAAAGCTTACTGGAGAATCCGGATATTTTGCTGGAAAACCCGGGAGAAGAAAACTTTGGCTCTTCTTCTGTTTTAAAAAATTCTTTCTTTTCCATCTAAATACGGCCTTAATACCTCCGGTATTATTACCGAGCCGTCCTTTTGCTGATAGTTTTCTAATATCGCGATCACCGTGCGCGCCAAAGCTACGCCTGAACCGTTTAAGGTATGCGCGTATTCCGTCACCCGCCGCCCGTCTTTAGCCACCCGCTTAAATTTTATATTTGCCCGCCGGGCCTGGAAACTTTCAAAATTGCTGCAGCTTGATACTTCCAGCCATTTATCGATCCCTGCCGCGTACGCCTCAAGGTCATAACATTTACTGGCGGAGAAACTCAAATCCTGCGTGGCCAGCATAACTACCCTGTAAGGCAGGCCCAACAATTGCAATACCTCCTCGGCATTACCGACCAGCTTTTCTAACTCGTCGTAAGAAGTTTCGGGTTTTACGAATTTTACCATTTCTACTTTATCAAACTGGTGCACACGGGTTAAGCCTTTAGTATCTTTGCCGTAAGAACCTGCCTCCCTCCTGAAACAGGCGGTATAAGCCGCGTAATAAACAGGAAGTTTATCCTCATCCAATACCTCATCACGGAATATATTGGTTACGGGAACTTCTGCCGTAGGAATTAGGAACAGATCATCGTCTTTTAACCGGTACATATCTTCTTCTAATTTAGGAAGCTGGCCGGTGCCGGTCATGGAAGCGCGGTTTACCAAAAATGGAGGAAATATTTCTGTATAGCCGTGTTTCTTGGTATGCAGGTCGAGCATGAAGTTGATCAGCGCGCGCTCTAATTTAGCGCCCCAGCCCTTATAAAGTATCCAATTTGATCCGGTAATTTTAGTCGCCCGGGGGATATCAATAATATCCAGATCTTCGGCTATCTGGATATGGGTCTTGGGCTTAAAATCTAATTTGGGAAGCTCTCCCCAGGAACGCACGACTTTATTGCAAGCCACGTCTCCTATAGGGACAGATGAATGCTGGACATTGGGTATGGTTAGCAGGATCTCGGCTAATTGGCTATCAGCTTCTTTGACCTCGCCGTCAAGCTGGCTTATTTGGGAAGATACCTCTTTCATGGAATCAATCTTCTCTTTAGCGTCCTTCTTCTCTTTTAACAAGACACTGATCTGGTCATTAGCCTTATTGCGCCTGGCCCTTAGGTCTTCAAGCTTGGTTAAGATATTACGGCGGCTATCGTCAATCTTGATCAATATGTCTAAATCCAATTTAAGATTACGGTTTTTAAGAGAAGCTTTTACTAACTCCGCGTTTTCTCTGATAAATTTTATGTCTAACATATTCTCACCTGTGTAAGGGACAGCCCCTTTATCCTTTGATAACGCCTAACGGCCGCATCCTGCAGACGCGCTTAGAGATCCCCGCGTTATGCACCACATCCACTACTTCGTTTACATCTTTATACGCCTCCGGCGCCTCTTCTACAACAGTACCGCGGCAGGAAGCTTTAACAATTATACCCCGAGATTCCAAATCTTGCAATAACGTATCTGCGTCTATGGACTTTGCTGCCGCGGTGCGGGATTTCAGACGGCCCGCTCCGTGGCAGGCAGAACCGAAGGTTTCTTCCATCGCTTTGCGGGTACCGACGAGCAAATAGGAATTCCTGCCCATATCCCCGGGAATAATTACCGGCTGGCCCATCTTCTGATATCTCTGCGGCAAGGCAGGATGCCCGGGGCCAAAAGCACGGGTAGCTCCCTTACGGTGGATACATAAAGGCTTCTTTTTGCCGTCAACATTATGCTCTTCCATCTTGGCAATATTATGAGCGACATCGTATATCAAAGACATACCCAATTTCTGCCAAGGAGTATTTAAAACCCTCTCAAAAGACTTACGCGTAAGATGCATAAGGCACTGGCGGTTTGCCCAGGCATAATTAGCCGCGCATTTCATTGCCGCGAAATACTCCTGCCCTTCTTGGGAGTTTACCGGAGCGCAGGCAAGCTGCCGGTCAGGGACATTGATATTGTATTTAGTAAGGCAATGGATCATGCTCCTGGTATAATCCTCGCAGATCTGATAACCAAGCCCGCGCGATCCGGAATGGATCATTATGGTGATCTGGCCTAAATTTAAATTAAGCTCATCGCAGGCATCCCTGTCGTAAAGCTGATCAATAACCTGGATCTCTAAAAAGTGGTTTCCGGAACCTAAGGTGCCGGACTGGGCCTTACCCCTTTCAAACGCCCTCTCTGAAACTGCCTGCGGGTCCGCGCCGGCCATCGCCCCATATTCTTCTGTGCATTCCAAGTCTTCCGGAGCGCCATAACCTTTTTCTACCGCCCATTTCGAGCCCTTGATCAGAATTTCTTTCTCTTCTTTACGGCTGACCCGTATATCGCCTTTTGAACCGACTCCGGCGGGGACATCCGAAAATAACGCGTAAACCAGGTCCTTTATTTTATCTTTTATCTGATCATATTCTAAATTTGTCTTTAACAGCCGGACCCCGCAGTTTATGTCAAAACCCACTCCACCCGGAGAAATTACCCCGCCCTCTTGCGGGTCTGTTGCCGCTACTCCGCCGATACAAAAACCGTAACCCCAGTGTATATCCGGCATTGCCAGCGACGCCTTTACTATCCCCGGCAGGAACGCTACATTAGCCACCTGCTCCATTGCCTTATCCTGCCGGATATCTTTTAACAATTTCTCGTCGGCATAGATGATCCCCGGCACCCGCATACCGCCTTTGTACGACTTAGGGATCTGCCAGCGGTAATTATCGATCTTCTCTAACGGGCCTTGCCAGATATTAGACATCCAGGATCACCTCAGCTTTCCATCCTGACTTGGTACGCGATAATTTTAGGTTACAATAAGTAGCTGCCTTAATTTCTAAATTAAGCTTATAGTTTTTAATATCCGCGCCCACCGCGATCGCTTCCAGCTTTTTAGAGCCTAATCTGTTTATTTTAAAATCATCAAAGATCAGCCCCTTGACTGCCGACAGGGACAATAATTCATTCAGCCAGTTAACGAAGAGCTCATCTAAACTCTCTGCTTCCTGCGCTATTGATATCTTCTTGTATTTTATGTCTTTTGTTGATTTTTTGGCGGCGGAGATCTGGAACATCGCCAGGGATGCGTTTCTAAAGAGGGATTTGAGATCCTTGCCTCTTACTCTGATGCCTATATCTGCGGTGTGTTCAAAAACTTCGTAATTTTCCACATTATTTTATTTGTTCCCTCGCCTATACGCTCGGAAATTCTTTCGCTTCGCTCAATAATTTCCTTCACAGGCTTCGGGAATAATTTTTGCTTCGCTCTGCGAAGCAAAAATTTATGGGCCATGTAGGAGTCGGACCTACGACCTTGACATTAAGAGTGTCCTGCTCTACCAATTGAGCTAATGGCCCTAATTTCTAGATGAGGATTATACCAGATTCCCGCGGCGGGGTAAAGAGGGATTTTTGTAATAAACCGCGCTCGGCGAGAGTCGAACTCGCAACGCCTAGCTCCGAAGGCTAGCGCTCTATCCATTGAGCTACGAGCGCATTATACTATCTGGCACTTATCGCCTAAAATCTCCCTGATCTTTTCCAGCTTCTTCATCGGAACGCAGGAAACATGCTTATCCGCGGTCGTGCGCACCGGAGAATTGATCTGCACCTTATCAGGGTTTATCTTATCAATAATATCTTTTAATTTCCTGACGCCCGGTAAATCGTCGTTTAAGCCTTCAATTATCATTACTTCGATCCAGATCTTACCGTGGAACTCTTTTCTTAAATTTATTAAACCCTGGATTATTTCTTCTATCTTTATGTTCTGGTGGGGCCGGGCGATCTTTTCAAAAATAGAGGGGATTACTGTATTTAAGGTTGGGACGATCAGGTCAGCTCCTAACAATGCTTCGCGTACCTCTGGACGGCTCAACAGCGAGGCGTTAGTAATAACTGCCACAGGAGAATCCGTAAGCTTCTTTATCTCGCTGATCAGGCTGCCGATTTCCGTGTTTAGCGTGGGTTCTCCCGCTCCGGAAATAGTAATATAACTTAAGCTCTTTGCCTCTTCCTGGTTGTTTTGCAGCCAGGATTTTAACTCATTTATGACCTCTGTTGTCTTTATGTATTCTTTTCGTTCCGCGGCAGGTTCTTTTGTCCGGCCCAATTGGCAATAAATACAATCAAAGTCGCATATTTTATGAGGAGTAAGGCTGAGCCCTAAAGATGGGCCGAGCCTGCGTGACTTTACCGGTCCGTAGATATATTTCATTGGGGATCTTATGTTTATCCCGCCTCGTAAGATATGACAAAATTTTCCTCGCTCCCTCCGGGAACTCTGATAATTTTGTCATACTCGGCGGGGTGCTCGTCCATCGCAAAAATCGCGGTGGACTCGCGAAGGTGAGGCTTGAATTCTTAAGTTATTTTACTACTATAGTGCAGTTTTGCGTCCCGAACGAATTGGCGACACAGGCGTTACAACGCGGATCATTAGCCCAGCGGCCGTCAACCAGGAACTTATATTCGTACTTGCCTGGCTTTAAACTAACCTTAGCTGTCCAATTACCCTTGGAATCCTTCTTGGCGGGAAGCGCCTTCATATCCCAGTTGTTGAAACTCCCCGCAAGATTGACCTGTCTTGCCTGGGGCGCGTGAAACTTGAACTCTGCCGATTTAGCTGTAGCCAATCTGACCATAGCTACCTCCTTGTTATATATTTATATATACACAACAACCAAAGCCCTGTCAAGATTTTTTAACGGCTAAAGATTATAACGCTACTACAGAAAGCCCTCTCTTATCCGCTAATCCCAGGCTCTTCTTTTTGTCTATGAACAGCGTCTTATCCGCTTCTATAGCCAGGCATCTGGCACCTGCCTTAATAAGATTCTTTATGGTATTTAATCCTACTACCGGAATATCAAAACGCATATCCTGCCTGGGCTTGCTTACCTTTACTACAGTAATGCCTCCCCGGGCGATCTTGCCCGCGCGCCTGATAAGGTTGTCTGTCCCTTCCAATGCCTCAACCGCTACTATTGTTTTATATTTAACCGCTACAGTCTGGCCTATATCCAAAGAAGCGATCTCTTTTGCCAGGTCCCTGCCGAAATACACATCTTCCCATTCCGCGGGGTCTGGCTCGCGCCTTGTAAGCGTGCCTTTCTGAGGCAGTGAGTCCCTTATAAAAACAGTGGAATCCAGTAATTCCAGCCCGTATTCTTTTAATTTATCCGCTATCGCGCCAAATATCGTATCAGCCTTTTTATCCTTGATACCAGCAAGCAATTGTTTTAATTCCTCATCTTTGCCCAGCTCTTTACTGAAAACCTTATAGGGGCTTATTTGGCCCGCCATAATTACCCTGGTTACGCCTTCCGCTTTAAATATTTCAAACATCCGGCGGAACTCTCCTAAGCCTATCCAGTAGATCTTATCCACGAATTTCTTTAGTGAGCGGCAGGTATCGCCTTTTACGGCTACGGCTACGACATAAAAACCTTTCTTCCGCGCAGCTTCGGAAACTATAAAAGGGAATTTCCTGTTGCCCGCGATTAATCCTATTTTTTCCATAATTGAATGTTTAAGGCTTTTTTCTTATTCGCTATCTGTTTTCTTATCCGCGCTTACCCGCGATAGACGAAAGGAACGAGTTACGCCCCTGCTTGAGTTTTTTATAAACTCAATTAAGTAGGCGACTTCCCGGGTTTGAGGTATTTCTTTCTTAACCCTTCCTAAGGAGTGTTTTATGGAAAGGCCTGAACCGAAGGCTATTTTAAAAGCATGATTGAGCTGCGTTATAGATTCTTTCGGGATATTCTGGCGCTTTAAACCGATAAGGTTTAAGCCGTATACGCGCGCCGGATGCCCGTCACAGGTAGAAAACGGAGGAATATCCTGCACTACTTTTGAACACCCGCCGATTATGGAAAGCATCCCTACCCGCACGAACTGATGTATAGCTACCAATCCCCCCACATTAGCTTTATCTTCAATAGTTACATGCCCGGCAAGCGTGCCGTTATTGGCGATAACACAGCCGTTCCCCACGCGGCAGTCATGGGCGACGTGGGCATAGGCCATAAAAAGATTATTGTTGCCGATAATGGTCTTGGAGCCTTCAGTAGTGCCGGGGTTAAAAGTGCAGTATTCGCGTATAATATTGTTATCCCCTATTTCAAGGTAGGTTTTCTCCCCGCTATATTTTAAATCCTGGGGCCTGACACCCACGCAGGCTCCCGTAAATATTTCACAGCCCGCCCCAATGGTAGTATTGCCGTCGATAACACAATTGGCGCCGATCTTAGTGCCTTTACCTATAGTTACATTATCCGTGATAAAAGAATTGTGGCCGACTGAAACGCCTTCGGCCAACTTTGCTTTTTTTGACACTATCGCTGCAGGATGGATATTCACTCTATGTTTCCTTTGGCCTTATGAATCCACAATGGCAAACATTAAGTCGGCCTCTGTTACCACTTTTCCGTCGACCAATGCTTTACCGTGCACCTGGCCTGTCCTTGATTTCATCTTCCCTGCCACTACGTCCAGCACGAGCTGGTCTCCGGGAGTTACCACTTTCCTGAATTTAATATTGTTTATAGTCATAAAAAAGGCTAATTTTCCCCTATTTTCTTCCAACGAGAGCATCATTACCCCGCCTACCTGCGCCATCGCCTCAATGATCAAAACGCCCGGCATGACCGGCCTTCCGGGAAAATGCCCTTTAAAAAAATAGTCATTTATAGTTACATTCTTTATGCCTATGGCGTGCTTGCCCTTTTCTAAATGGGTGATCCTATCCACAAACAAGAAAGGATCGCGGTGCGGGAGTATTTTCATGATCTCATTTATATCTAATTCTCCCTCTCCCGGAATATCCTGTCCCGCCTTTGCCTGCTCCGGAGAAAACTTTCCTCTTTGCTGGTTTATTTTCCTGGCAAGCTTCAGATTCAGGGAATGCCCGCTTTTTAAAGCGATAATGTGCGCCTTTAAGGGTGAACCGATAAGATACAAGTCGCCGATCAAATCCAACATCTTGTGGCGGACGAATTCATTAGAGTAACGTAATTTATTCTCTATGACCCCGTTCTTACCTACCACCAGGGTATTTTCATAATTTGCCCCGCGGCCTAAGCCTTGATTTTGCAAGGCGGTAACTTCATCCTCCAGGCAGAACGTCCTTGCCCCGGCGATCTCATTTTTAAATAATTCAGGGCTCATGTCCAATTCCAGGAACTCTGTCTTAAGGACCGGGTGATTATAATTTAGAGTATAAGAAATCTTTAATTCATCGGCTGGCAGCGCTATGATAGAGGAACCATCCTCTTCCACCGCGATAGGTTCTTTTAAAGAATAATACCGGCGTTCCTGCTGCTGCTCGACGATCCCCGCGGTTTTTATTGCCTCCAGGAAATTTAAACTGCTGCCGTCTAAACCCGGCACCTCGGCATTATCAATCTCAATAAGTATATTGTCTATCCCCGCTCCCGCCAATGCAGCCATAACATGCTCAATAGTCTGTATTTCGGCTTTGTCCCTGCCGATAGATGTGCGCCTGGGCGATCCGGAAGATAAAAGCAGGCAGTCAACCGATGCCTTGACCATCGGCTTACCAGGCAGATCCGTGCGGATAAAATTAATGCCCGTATCCGCAGGAGCCGGTTTAAAGGTTATATTTACTTTATTTCCCGTATGCAGCCCTATTCCTTTTAGATTAAATTCTTTCCCGATCGTCCTCTGTTTATCCATATTTTATGCCTTTATTTACTTATTAAGCTTGGACTCTAAACTTTCTATTTTCTTTTTAAGCTCCGCTACCAATTCATATAGTTTAGGAAGATTCTGAAGGCAGGCATTTACGCGCTTAGCAGTATCGTGCGGCTTAGCGGGATAGCCTGAAACCAGGGTATTAGGAGGTACGGATTTAGTCACGCCTGCCTGTGCTGCGACAATAGCCCCATCCCCTATTGTAATATGCCCGACCAATCCTGCCTGGCCCGCGATGGTAGCGCCTTTGCCGATAATCGTGCTGCCGGAAATTCCGGCCTGAGCCACAATTATAGAATTCTCGCCAACCACTACGTTATGCGCTATCTGCACCAGGTTATCTATCTTAGTGCCGTTAGCTATAATGGTCTTGTCAAAACGCGCGCGGTCAATAGTAACATTGGCGCCGATCTCTACATCGTCGCCGATTTCTACTGTACCTGTTTGAGGGACTTTATGATGCTGCCCTTTTATGGTAATAAAGCCGAATCCGTCTGAACCTATAACCGTGCCACTATGTATAATCACGCGGCATCCGATAACAATACGCTCACGTATAGAAACATTAGGATAGATCAGGGTATCGTTTCCTATAGTGGTATCATGGCCTATGAAACATCCCGCGTAGATTACCGTATTATCCCCTATAGAAACATTGTCTTCTATAACCGCGCAGGCCCCTATTGCCACATCCTTGCCTAATGAAACGTTCTTACCCAATATAGCGGCAGGATGTATCCCTTTAGGATGAGTTACCTTATCAGCAGTAAAAGAAGCTACTATCTTGGCAAATGCCAGTGACGGATTTTCTACCCGTATGAGAGGCTTGCGGCCGGCTTCTGTATCGTTAGAGGCGATGATCGCCGAGGCGCGCGTCTTATCTATAAGCGGGAAATATTTAGGGTTGGCTAAGAAAGTAATATCGCCCTCGTAGGCCTCTTTTATCCCCGAAACCCCGGTAATAACAATGCTGCTATCGCCTGCCACAACTCCGCCTACAAATTCCGCTATTTCTTTTAGGGTTTTACGCATTTAATGAGCACATAACTTACGGAGTCACGCAGTGACGACGTAAGTTATCTGTGCGAATTAATCCCGAAGCGTGCGAAGAAGATTTCGCAAGAAATCTTCAAGCGCTTACGCAAGGAATATTACTAACGCACCTAGACCCAAACTTACGGAACGCTAGTGAACGTAAGTTTGCTGGCCGAATTATCCCGCCGAATGCGCTAAAATTATGGAACAGAATTTTAGCGCTTCTTATGAGGCGGATAATCCTGGCCAACCAACCTATTTCTTATATTTCTTATTCAATATAACTACGATCTTATCGGTGATGTCAAAACTTTTGTTCTCGTAGACTAATACGCGGTCGTTAAAGACTAAAGAATAACCCTCTTTTTCAGAATACTCCTTTACCGCGTCTTCGATATCTTTTAATATCTCCTTCATCTTCTCGTCCTGCTCTTTGCGCAGGTCAGTCTGTTTCTGCCTGTCGTATTCCTGGAAGGATTTCATTTTTGTTTCCAATTCGCCCTTCTTTGCCTCTTTTTCTTTATCGCTCAACAGATTGTATTTATCCTGATATTGCTTGATATCACTGATCTTCTTGTCTCTTTCGGTAGTATAGACTTTCTCTTTATCGCTTAGAGCCTTATCGTAATCTTTTGTCTTGCTGTATTCGCTGAATATCTGGCTTAAATCCACATAGGCGAATTTCTCCGCCGCCAAAGATACTCCTGAGAATACACTTAAACCAAGAAACAACCCGCACAGCGCTACCATTACTCTTCTCATCTGACCCTTCCTCCTTTTGTGAACAGCCTCCTGACAACAAAACCCTCTTACCAGGAGCAGCATCCATCATGTTAATTACTTATCAACGCCTATCAATTAACCCCCCGCTACTTAGCTTTGTTTATCTTTACGGGCAAAACTTATGGGGGGACAAACTAGAAACCGTGGCTTGCGCTAAAGTGGAATCTTCCGCTGCCTTTTTCATCTTGGCCGGTTGCCTTATCTAAAGGTATACCGTAATCAAGCATTATTGGGCCGACAGGGGTCTTGATCCTGACACCTATACCAACGCCTGACTTCAAGGCTCCTGAGAAGAAATCACCCATTTTCTCCCAGACATTACCGGTATCATAAAAGACTGCCGCTTTAAGAAAATTAAATACCGGATACGTATATTCGATATTGCCTACGAACATTGATTCGCCGCCCACAGGGTCCCTGGATGAGGAGTCAATAGGGCCTATCGCCCTTTCTTCATAACCCCTTATCGTATAGGCGCCGCCGGCGAAGAACCTTTCGTATATGGGCACGCGGGTGGTATTGCCGAATGGATCAGCTAACCCTACCCTGGCCCTTATCTCTAAAGAGGAATTCCTTAATAAGGGTATATAATGGCTTAACCTGGTATAGAGTTTCCAGAATTCCTTATCTCCTCCGATGCCTGCCCCTTGCAGAGATGCGGTAACTAAGTTACCTTTACGCGTATCAAAAACATTGTCGCGGTTATCAAACGTAATGGCAGGGGTCAAGCTGCTTATTACATTCTTTCCCACTTCCGCCTTAAGGTCAGCTGAAGCATCGTCGGATACGCTCTTAATATTTACTTGATCTATCCTATACGTCAAATCCCCCCTCATATATTCGGATAATTCCTTGCCTAACCGCAAATCCCCGCCGATGATGTTCTCGTCATAAGCATAGCCTACATCCGTATCCCTCCTGTGATGCTGCTGATAAGCATCAAACCCGAACGATATAGGATAGTCAAAAAGCCAGGGCTCGGTAAAACTTAAGTCCAACCCGTTAGTAACAGTACCGAATGCCGCGCGGAATTTCAGGTTCTGGCCCGCGCCGGTAAAATAAGGCCAATTCCTCCAGTCAAAATTCTTCTGTTCAACTTCTATAAAGCCTACGACCGAGTCTACCGTGCTGTAACCGCCGCCGAAACTAAAAGCCCCTGTCTTGGATTCTTTTACCTCAACTACCAGATTTTTCTTATCGGGCGTAGAGGTATCCTCGGTGTCGTAGCTTACTTCTTCAAAAAATCCTAAATTCTGCAGCCTTTCTTTACTGCGCCTGAGTTTCTCGCCGTCAAATTTATCGCCGGGATGTATCCTCATCTCCCTGCGGATAACCACGTCCTTGGTTTTAATATTCCCCCGGACATTGATTTTACTGACATAGACGACCTCATTCTCAACAATACTGTAGCCGATATCAACGCGGCCGGTCTGGGGGTTTACAGAAGTAGCCTCCTGGACTCTAGCGGATATGTATCCGCGATTAAAATATAAAGTCTGTATGCCGGCGACATCTGTCTTTAGCGCTTCTTCGCTGTAAACCTTGCCCGGGACACATTCTTTTAACTCTGCTAAAATATCCTTTAAGGTCATGTCTTTATTGCCGGTTACGGTAATATTGCCCACAAGGTACTTTTTTCCTTCTTGTATATTAAACGTAATATACAAGAAAAACGGTTTCTTAGCGTCGGGCTTGACCTCATAATCAGCCGCGACATCGGTAAACCCGCTCCTGCGATAAAATGCCTTTATACGCTCCACATCTTCTTTTAAGACATCTTCCTTTAAGACACCGGCATTAAAAAACCACGCCCTCCTGGTCTTTATCAACTTTAAGATACGGTTTTCGGAAAAAGCGGTATTGCCTTTTACATATATATCTTTGATCCGTATCTTTTTACCTTCTATGACGTTAAATTGTATATTCGCTTTATTTGTTTCTTTGTTGATATCAACCTTGTAATCTATTTGCGCCTGGCTGAAACCGATCTTTTCATACATCTTCTTTAGGATCTGGATATCTTCGGCAAGGCTGGGATAATCAAGATACTGCGCCTCCTTTGATTTTAATTGCTCTTTGAGCTTCTTTTCTGCGGTAGTAATGCGGTTCATCCCCGAGAAAGTGATCTTCTCTATCGTCGGCCTTTCCACAACATTGACAATTATCTTAATGCCGTCTTTATAATCCCGGGTATCTATCTTAATATCGCTGAAAAAACCTAAAATATACAGGCGCTTTAAGTCATCGCTGACTACATTTTCCTGATAGGGGCTGCCTACCCTGGTCTTCATCTTGGAAATCACGGTATTAGTGCTTATGTTTTTGTTGCCTTTTATCTCCAGGGCGGTAACTAATTTGGCTTGCCGCTGGGTTGGCGCGGATGGAGAAGAAGATGGGCTCTGCTCAGAAGAAGGCTCCCGCCCTTCCTGCTGCGCGAGAACAGGCAGAGTAATGACTGATAACAAGAAAAACGCCAGTAATACTATATGTAGCCTTCGCATTTTATTTATTATATAGGAATTGCGCGTTGAAATCAACAATTTTAATAAAGGGTTTACTTATTCTACGCGGGTAATATTCTCGAACCTGGTATATTCTTTAATAAATGCCAGTTTCATTGAGCCTACCGGGCCGTTACGCTGCTTGGCGATCATAACTTCAGCTATACCCTGGTTCTCTGAAGTAGCCCCGTAATACTCCTCCCTTAACAAGAGGACAACCACATCCGCGTCCTGCTCTATGGCCCCGGATTCCCTTAAGTCGGAAAGCTGCGGCCGGTGATCAGGGCGCGTTTCTACCGCGCGGGACAGCTGGCTTATCCCTATGATCGGCACATTTAATTCTCTTGCCAGGGCCTTCAGGGAACGCGAGATCTCGGAGATCTCCTGCTGCCTGTTTTCAATATTAGCGGAGCCGCGCATTAACTGTAAATAGTCTAATACGATCAATTTTATGTCGTGGTGCGCCTTAAGCCTCCTGGCCTTAGCGCGCAGTTCCATCACGGAAATAGCAGGCGTATCATCTATAAATATAGGAGCCTCTGAAAGTTTGCCCGCCGCGGCGGTCAACTTAGGCCAGTCTGAAGTCGCCAGATACCCCGTCCTTACCTTGTGCGCGTCAACTCTGGCATGGGCGCACAGCATTCTCTGGACCAGCTGCTCTTTAGACATTTCTAAACTAAATATCGCCAAAGGGATCTTCTCTATTACGCCGGCGTATTCGGCGATGCCTAAGGCTAAGGCGCTCTTACCCATGGAAGGCCGCCCTGCTATAACTATAAGGTCGGAAGGCTGCAAACCCGCGGTCTTCATGTCAAAATCTATAAACCCCGTAGGTATGCCGGTAACGTGCTCTTTCTTCTGATAAAGCCGGTCTATCGTCTCAATACTGTCCTTGACTATTTCCTTAAGATGCAAATAAGTGCCGTGGGTCCTTCTGTTGCTTACTTCAAATATGAACCTCTCCGCGTTATCTACAACCTCATCGATATTGCCTTCGCTCTCATAACACAGAGAAACAATACGCGTGGCGTTGTTTATAAGCGTCCTTAAGATGCTTTTTTCTTTGACGATGGAAACATAGTGGCTTATATTAGCCGAGGTAGGGACGGAATTCGCCAGGGCCGTAAGCAAACTAGGGCCACCTACTCCATCAAGCATCCCGCTTTTCCTAAGCTCGTCGGTTAAGGTAACCAGGTCAACCGCCTTATTGGCGTTGTAGAGATCGGATATCGCTGAGAATATCTTCCGGTGGGAATCTTTGTAAAAAGAATCCTGGTCTAAGGATTCTACCGCTACGGAAATGGCATCCTCATCTAACAGCATTGAGCCTAATACTGCCATTTCAGCTTCGAGGTTCTGCGGGGGGATCTTATCTAAGGTTGTTTCAGAAGGCATTTCTTGAATTATTTCTTAACAATCCAGACTTTTATCTTCGCGATGATTTCCGGGTGTAATTTGACGGGGATTTCGTAAATCCCTAAAGATTTCGCTGGCTCATCCAGCATAATGGCATTCTTATCAATTTCAACCCCTTCTTCTTTTAAGGCTTCCGCTATATCCTGAGAAGTAATGCTTCCGTATAGCTTGTCTTCTTCTTTGGTCAAAACGGATATGGTCAAAGAAATATTCTCTAGCCGCTCTCTAATCGCCTCGGCCTCTTTCCTGGCCTTCTCCAGCTGCAGGGTATTCTTAAGCTTGTCCTGCTCAAGCTTCTTTAGATTCCCTGGGGTCACAGGGAGTGCTGAACCACTGGGTATAAGAAAATTACGCGCGAACCCGTCTTTTACTTTGACAACTGTCCCGGCTTTGCCTATTTTGTCTACATCCTTATTTAGAATAACTTCCATTGGCGGCATCCACTCCTCTTTGCACGGGTTTCATCTGGCGCTTAGCCCATTGTTTTCTCCAGGCGCATCCGTGTTCTAACGTATATAAGGTATCAGCGAAAGGAACCTCGCCTTTTTGATCGCCTCGGCAATGCGCCTTTGATGTTTAGCGCAATTACCTGAAATGCGGCTGGAGATGATCTTGCCTCTTTCCGTGATAAAGGATTCCAGCCTCTTCATATCTTTATAGTCTATAGAATTGCCTGGCTTGGCCTTATCTACACAGAACCTGCAGAATCTCTTCCTCGCCACTAAATGATCCCGCTTTTTAGTGGTCTTGGTCTTGGTCTTGGTAAATGTTTTTGTCTTAACTTTCATTTATTCGTTCCTCGCTTTCGTCTAACCATGCGTCTTGCGTAGATGGTTCCCCGGAGGATACCTCCGGTGACTCTTCTTTTAATTCAGCTGTACCTTTTGCCCCTCCGGGGCTGCCTAGAAATTGCACGCGCTCCGCCCTTACTTCGATCACGCTGCGCTTCTGCCCCGCGGTATCTTCCCAGGAACGCGACTGCAGCCCCCCCTCGATAAAAACACTGCTGCCTTTATGCAGGTATTGGTTGCAAACTTCGGCCTGTTTATTCCAGACCACAGCGGTGATAAAACAGGTTTCTTCCTTTAGCTCCTGATTCTTATTGCGGAACTTCCGGTTCACCGCGAGCCTCAAGTTAAGCACTGCTGTACCCTGCGGCGTATAGCGTAATTCCGGGTCCTTGGTCAAATTACCCATAAGAAATACTTTATTAAAATTTGCCATTTACTTCTCCTCTCAAATACTTATTCCGCTTTTGTGATGAGGACCCTCAATATATTTTCGTTTAACTTATACGCCTGCCTTAGCGCGTCTATCGCCAGGGGCAGAATGGAAAAATTCATCAGGAAATACAGGCCTTCCCGGCATTTATTAATAGGAAAAAATAATTTCCTTCTTTCCGCCCAGACAGCGCTCGCGGATACACTGCCGTTATTTTTGGATACCACATCGCTGATCTGGCCAAACAACGTTTTTCTCTCTTCTTCCGAAAGATCCGGTTTAATAATAAACATCGCTTCATACTTATCCATTATCATTTCTCCTCTTGTTAAAAATATTCATGGTTTCAGTTACGCCTTCTACGGCCCAGGACCGGCAGGCTTCTTGGGCATCTTCTATTATTTGCCCGATCTGTTCTTTTTCTCTTCTGGTAAAGGGGGACAATACGTATTCGCTGGCTTCTGTATGCTTAGGCGGCCTGTCAACGCCGATACGCAAACGCGCGAACCCCTGGCTGCCTAGAGAACCTATTATTGATTCCAGGCCGCGGTGCCCGCCTGACGAACCGGAAGGCCTTAATTTAATCCTGCCGAACTCCAGGTCCAGATCGTCACAGACTATAAGCAGGTCATCTAAATTTATTCTATGTTTATTAAGCAAGCTGGATACGGGCGTGCCGGATAAATTCATAAAGGTAAGCGGCATCGCCAGTATTACATTTTGAGTCCCGATCTTGATCTTGCCGCTTAACGCGGAACTTCCCTTTTCTTTTGTAAGGGGTATTTTACAACCCTTTGCCAGGGCCTTTATTACGGAGAAGCCGATATTATGCCTTGAACCTATATAAAGCCTGCCTGGATTACCCAGGCCTACGATTAGTTTCATTAAGCCGCAAACTATTTCTTCTCTTTATCTTCGGCCTTGGATTTGGCCTTTTCCTTACTTCCTTCTTCTTCGCCTTCAGCGGCCGTTTCTTTCTTCTCTTTGATCACTTCAGGCTCTTGTGTTGCTTCGCCTTCAACAGCTTCGGCAGGGACTTCTTCTTTCATAGGTGCCGCTACGGATAAGACCACCGCGTCCGGATCGTTTAAAACCTTGACATCGGAGGGGACTTTTAAGTCTTTTACGCATACCGCGTCCGAGATCTTTAAGGGGCTGACGTCCACCTGGATTTCTTTGGGGATATTGGTAGGCAAACACTCAACCTCGATCTCCCAAAGTATATGCTCTAAGGAGCCGCCTTCCTGTTTTACACCCATGGGCTCGCCTATAGCTACCACGGGCACATTGACTTTAATAGATTTAGTTAAAGATATCTCGTTAAAATCCACGTGTATTATGTCGCCATGGATAGGATCATGCTGTATCTCTTTTATCAAACATGACCGGGAATCATGTTTTTTGCCGTCATTGATCTTCAGGTTGATCAATACGCCCTCTATCCTGTATTGATGCACCAGCCTTAACAACTCCCCGTGCGAAACTTTTACGGGTAACGGCTCTTTGCCCTGCGTATAAACTATCGCGGGAATAAAACCTTTTACCCTCAAAGCCTTAACTTTATCTTTGCCTATTTCCTGCCTTGGTTCTGCGTCTAAAAATATCTTTTCCATTAGTAGTCAGCTCCTTAAATAAATCTGGACCTAAAAACAAGCCCGTTTAATCAAACAATGAACTTACTGATGCCTCGTTATGTATCCTTTTTATCGCTTCACCCAAAAGGTCGGCTACCGAAAGCACCTCGATCTTGGGATGCTTCTTGTCCGGCCCTAAAGGAATGGTGTCGGTAATAAATAACTTTTCTAAAGCTTTACATTTATCTACGCGTTCTATCGCCGGCCCCGATAAGACGCCGTGGGAGATCGCCGCCACTATACTCTTGGCCTTGGCTTTCTTTAATGTTTCAGCTGCCTCGATCAAAGAACTGCCCGTAGCGATAAGATCATCTACGATCAACACATCTTTTCCCTCTACTTCTCCGAGAATATGCATTACCTCGGCTTTATCAGGCGAGAGCCGCCTTTTATCTATTATGGCCAGCCCCGCGGACATCCTTTTGGCATAGGCCCTGGCCATCTTTATACTGCCTACATCCGGAGATACCACCGCTAAATTCTTATTATCTAATTTTGAAAAATAATCTACGAATATACCCACCGCGAATAGATGGTCTACGGGGATATCAAAAAAACCCTGGATCTGTCCGGCGTGCAGGTCCATGGTCAGGATCCTGTTCGCGCCGGCAACGGTCAAGAGGTTAGCTACTAATTTTGCCGTGATCGGCACGCGGGGTTGGTCTTTCCTGTCCTGCCTGGCGTATCCAAAATAAGGTATCACCGCGGTAATGCGCTGCGCCGATGCCCTTTTTAAGGCATCGATCATGATCAAGATCTCCATCAAGTTATCATTGGGAGGAAAACAAGTGGACTGGACCACAAAAATATCCTTGCCTCTTATGTTTTCATTGATCTTGACCCTTATCTCTCCATCACTAAACCTGCTTACAAACGCATCCGACAGGCTAACCTTAAGATATTTACAGATATCCCTGGCTAATTCAGGATGCGCGTTACCGCTAAACACCGCTATTTTATCCATATGCGCCTCTTTAAACCTTAATTACCCTGGCAGGGACTCCCGCCACGGTATTCTTATCTCCGACATTCTGATTTCTTAACACCACGCTTCCGGCGCCGGTAAGAGCGCCCCTGCCTATTCTTACAGGAGCAACCAATATAGTATCCGAACCGATAAACGCCTTATCCTTTATTATCGTAATATTCTTTTTCTTGCCGTCGAAATTCGCGGTGACAGTGCCGGCTCCGATATTGACTCCAGCGCCTATGCGGCTGTCTCCGAGATAGCAGAAGTGTTTGGCTATTGTCCCTGAGGAGATCTCTGAACGGACGACCTCTATAAAATTACCCACCAATACGCCGTCTTTTAAAGTGGCCCCTTCTCTTAAATGGACAAACGGCCCTACAGAACAACGCTTTCCAATTTTAACACCCCTTTCAATAACTGTAAAGGGATAAATCGTGGTATCCTGGCCTATCCGGGCGCCGTAACTTATAAAAACCGAAGCTGGATCAATGATAGTAACGCCTTCCCGCATCAGGCCCTCATTAATCCGTTTTTGCATGACCGCGCAAACCCTGGAAAGATCGATCCGCGAATTTACGCCTAAGGCCTCATCAATACCAGGAATCTTCACCCCGCCTATCAACTTCCCCGCTTTGTATAAAATACCTATTGTATCCGTAAGATAATATTCTTTCTTGCGGTTGTTAGGAGTTACGCGTTTTAAACCTGCTTCCAGGCTGTCCTTATTGAAACAAATAATGCCGGTGTTGACCTCTTTGATATCCTTCTGGAAATCGTCACAATCTTTTTCTTCTATGATCCCGCAGATGCTGTAGTATTTGTCTCTTAATATCCTGCCATAGCCTAAAGGCTTATCCAGTTGGGCGGTTAACAGCGTGGCGTCCAGCTTATTTTCTATATGTTGTTTTAATAATTCGGTTATAGTGCTTTTCTTAAGTAACGGGTTATCGGCATAAAGTACCAATACCGTGCCTTTAAAACCTTTTAAAGAGGGCAAGGCCGTCTTTACAGCGTCTGCCGTGCCTAAAAGCTTTTTCTGTATAACTACTTTTACCCCGGGGCCAAGTAGTTTCCTTACCGCGGCGTGTTTATGCCCTAAGACCACAACGGCCTTTTTTATCTTAAGGTCTTTAACCAGGTCCAGGATATATTCAAGCATCGGCCTTCCGCAAACAGGATACAGGACCTTAGGGATATCGGATCTCATCCTCGTGCTTTTACCCGCCGCCAGTATTATAACCGCGATATTTTTCTTCATAAGTATTTTTCCGCCTATTAGTAACGCTGGAGCATAATTGCCCGGTGAGGATTCGGACCTCAACAGTCAGACCCAAATTCTGATGTGCTACCATTACACTACCGGGCAGATCTAATTTAGATCAAAGAGCCCGCAGATACGCCCCTGGCTTTTTCTTGTTCGTATGCCTCTAAGACTCTTTTCTGCAGATATTCCCTGAATGACTGCGTTATGGGATGGGATATATCTTTGTGCTCTAACTGGGATGCCCCCGCTGCTTCCTGATTCACCGGATGCGGCGCTAAAGGCAACTGCCCGCCGCATTGATTGCAATATTTACTGCGCAGTTCGTTCTTAAAACCGCACTTCGGGCAAGGCTGTTTTATTTTTCTGGAAGGCATGGCTATAAATAATCCGCTCGTGCCTTCTATTACTTTTATATTCCTTACCACAAAAACATTATCAAAAGTTACCGCCGCGTACGCCCTTAATTTCTTATCGGGAGATTCCCTCAAGACTACCCTGACCTCCGTTATCTCCATATTTTCCCTCCCTGCTGCAGTCAGGCTCGGCTGCTCTTACCTTAGAATGTCCTTGTGGCAAAAATACGCCAAGATCTATCTTCTTTTTTAAGTTTTCTACTCAAAGATACGGCTTCTTTTTTTGAAGGAACAATCCCGAATACTGCCGGACCGCTTCCGGACATTAAGGTTTTTCGCAAGCCTAAATCAGCGAGCTTTTCTTTAACGCGCCTTACCTCAGGATGTAATCTGATAGTAAGGCTTTCTAAGCTGTTAAATAACAACCCGCTGCTTAAGGAAGGGCCTTTTGCTTCCAAGGCCAGGATTAGTATATTAACATCGTATTGCGGTTTTGTCAACCCCGCGCCTTTACGATATTGTTTATCCCATTCTTTGTAAATAAGGGGGGTAGAAACCTTTATTTTGGGCACAACCAGTATGTGCCAAAGAGGCGCGCGCCTTATCCCCTTTAATAGCCTTATTTTTTCTCCGCGGCCATTTCCCTGCCCGAAAGACGCGTTATAAACGAAAAACGGCACATCGCTTCCTATCATCCCGGCTAACCCGGCAAGCTTCTTCTGGCAGAGGCGGAGTTTCCAAAGCTTATTTAAACCCAGGAGCACGGCCGCCGCGTTGCTTGAGCCTCCGCCTAAGCCGCTGCCCACGGGGATGCGCTTTATTATCTTGATATCCAGGCCCGTCTTGATATTAAACCGCTCCCGCAGCGATTCAGCGGCACGACAACAAAGGTTAGTTTTATCTTTCGGGACATCGGGATCCGCGCATATAATGTTTATTATTTTATCCGGGCGGGGCTTTAAGATTATTTTATCGGAAAGGTCTATTCTCTCAAAAACAGTCTTTATGTTATGGTAATTATCTTTGCGTTTATTCAGGACTTCCAGGTACAGGTTTAATTTAGCGCGGGAAAAAAGGACCAACTTTACTTCCTCAACAGCAGGTTCGCTGCTTTCTCGATATCCTGGCTTGTAAGATTATACTCTTTTAAGAGGTCAGCGGACTCTCCTGACTGGCCGAATCTATTCTTTATGCCCAGGCAAAGCACCTTTACGGGATGATTCTCCGCTACTACTTCCTGGACGCTGGAAGACAACCCTCCTGCCAAGGTATGTTCCTCGCATACGACAATACCGCCTGTTTCTTGAGCTGCTTTTAATATTGCTTCACTGTCTAAGGGCTTGATAGTATGCATATTGATCAGGCGCGCTTTTATTCCTTTTTTTAAAAGGCCCTCTACCGCGACAAGCGCCTCAGATACCATGATCCCGCAGGCGATAATAGCGATATCATCGCCAGAGGTTAAAACCTGGGCCTTACCCAGTTTGAATTCCCCTTTATTCTCTATGGTAGGCACTTTGGACCTGCCCAGCCTGATATAAAACGGCCCTTTGGTATTCGCGCAGGCCAGGACGGCATCCCTTGTCTGCGGGCCGTCGCAGGGAACGATTATATTCATATTGGGGATAACGCGCATAAGCGCGATATCTTCCAGCGCCTGATGGCTGGCGCCATCAGGGCCCACACTAATGCCGGCATGCGAAGCGACTATTTTAACATTAAAATTATTATAACAGATGGAATTCCTGACCTGCTCCCAGGCCCTGCCGGTAGCAAACATGGCAAAAGTGGATACAAAAACTATTTTACCGCAGCTGGCCAGGCCGGCGGAAACTGCCATCATATTCTGTTCAGCTACTCCAAAGTTAAAGAACCTTTCGGGGAATTCTTTGGCAAATAACCTGGTGCGCGTTGAACCGGATAAATCCGCGTCCAACACAAGTATATCTCTGTTCTGCCTGCCTAACTCTACAAGCGTCTGGCCGTATATGTCGCGTTGATAAAACTGCTCTGGTTTCATTCTAACTCTTTCAGCGCTTTTTCCGCTTCTTCTTTTGTGGGAGCCACACCATGGAAATCAACCACATTCTCCATAAAAGAAACACCTTTGCCTTTTATAGTGTGGGCGATGATTATACTGGGTTTGCCTTTTATAGCCTTTGCCTCTTCATAAGCTGCCAGTATCTCGCTTATACTGTGCCCGTCTATTTCTATAGTATGCCAGCCGAATGCCTGCCATTTGGCTGTTAAAGGTTCTAAGCTCATGATATCTTTGATCTTTCCGTCGATCTGGAATCCGTTATAATCCAATATCGCGCATAAATTGTCGCATTTATAATGAGCGGAGGCCATAGCCGCTTCCCAGATATTGCCTTCCTGTATCTCGCCGTCGCCCAAAAGCACATAGACACGGTAATCTTTCTGGTCTATTTTTCCTGCCAGGCTCATGCCCAGGCCTATAGATAAACCCTGGCCCAGGGATCCCGAGGCGACACTAACCCCTGGCGTGCGCCTATCCGGATGCCCCTGTAAAATAGAGCCTAACTGCCTTAATGTCCAAAGCTTCTCCTCGGGAAAATATCCCGTTTCAGCTAACAGCGCATACCATAAAGGGCAGCAATGGCCTTTGGACATATGAAATCTGTCGCGGTCAGCCCAGTCAGGGTCTTTAGGATTATGGCGCAATACCGTAAAGAACAAAACAGTGATCAGGTCAGTAGACGACAGGCTTCCGCCGGGATGGCCTGATCCGGCCTTGGCAAGCATCCGTATGATCAATCTTCTAGCCTGCCTTGCCTTATCTTTTAATTCTTTGATCTGGGTTTCGGTATATGCCATTATTTATTCAATTTATCTAATTTCTCTTTAACGTCTTTCTGTCCCGGATCTAATTTTAAGGACTTCTGCCAGCTCTGTTTTGCCTTTTCGATCTCGCCAGCCTTTACTTGGGCGTCTCCCAAGTGATCATAGATAACCGGATCCTCCAGCAAAGAGCTTGCCTTTTCCAATTCCTTTAATGCTTCCTTGAATCTGCCCTTCTTGAAATAAAGCCAGCCCAGGCTGTCAATATACGCTCCGCTGCCAGGATCTATGGTTAAGGCTTTCTTGATCATAACCTCTGCCTGCGCGAGATTCCTGTTTTCTTCAACGTATAGGTACCCTAAAAAATTCAGCGCTTCATCATAATCGGGCTTTAATTTCAGGGCGCGCCTTAGTTCTTTTTCCGTTAAGCCCCTGTTCTTTAATTCGTTATATATACTGCCTAAATAAAAATGCGCCTGCGCGTCATTGTCAGATAGATCTATTATTGTTTTATATACCTGCTCCGCCTCTTTGAATTTTTTCTGCTCCAGGTATATCTGGCCTAAGCTTTTATAAATGTCTATGTTCTTGGGCTGAAGCTTAGAAGCGCCTTTAAGCGCTGTTTCATACTCGCTGGTAGCTAAATCGAGCTTATTCTGCGAGAAATACAAAAGGGCTAATATAGTGTGCGGCTCTATTGCTTCGGGGTCAAGGCTTACCGCGAGTTTCAACTCTTCGATTGCCTTATGGGTGTCGTTCTTCCTTATAAAATTAGAAGCCAGGTGTAAACGGACAAGCAGATTTTCGTGGTCTTCTTTTAAGGACTTGCTGAATTCCTCGATAGCCGTATCTATATCACCGAGATCTTCATACATTACTCCCATGATATAGTGGCTTAACGCAATAGATGTATTCTTATCTAAGGCAAGGGCTTTTGTATTTATGAACACCAGCGCCACCAGGCAAAAACACAGGCACCGGATAAACTTCTTAAGCTCGAAAGCCATAATATCCAGTAAATTAAATACGGCCCAGGCCATACCCACAATCCAGAAACGCCTTCGTAAACGCGCCTTGGCTTTTTCAGCCAGGGCGTTTAACCCCAGGCTCTCTTCTTTAAGTGGCGAAGACGACGACGCATCTTCTTCCTTTTGTGGGTCTTAATCTTCTGTCTTTTTCTCTTCTTGCCGCAAGGCATATCCACGTCTCCTGATGTAACACTTGCCCTATCCGCTAATAAATCACCTTATTCAAAGGATATTCGATGATCCCTTGAGCGCCCGCTTTCTTTAATTTAGGGATCAACAGGCGCACAATTTTCTCGTCAATTATTGTCTCGATCGCGAACCACCCGTCTTCCGAAAGGCCTGAAATAGTCGGCTTCTTTAATGCCGGCAGCAGCGAAGTCACCTTCTTAAGGTCGGGCTTTCTAACATTCATCTTTAAACCTACCTTTTCTTCCGCCTCGATAGCTCCTTTTAAAAGAAGAGCTACCTGCTCCATCTTAGCCCTCTTCCAGCTGTCTTTATAAGCATTCTTGTTTGCGATAAATTGAGTGGTTGATTCGCAGAGAGTAGCGATCTCTATTAATTTATTCGCTTTCAGGCTACTGCCGGTCTCGGTTAATTCTACGATAGCGTCTACCAGGCCGGCGCTTACCTTAACTTCAGTTGCCCCCCAGCTGAACTCCACCTCTACATCTATTTTATTCCTACGGAAATAATCCTTGGTCACGTTGATCAGTTCAGTAGCGACGCGTTTGCCCTGAAGGCTCTTAATAGACTTTAACCCCGAATCCTGAGGCACAGCCAGGACCCATCTTACCTTATTCAGGCTCTGTTTGGCATACGCTAAGTCCGTTATCCTTACGCAATCTGACCCGTTTTCCAGTATCCAGTCATTGCCGGTGATACCGCAATCCAAAGCTCCGTCCTCTACGTATCTGGACATCTCCTGGGCGCGCAACAAAACCAGATCGATATCAGGGTCATCTATCGACGGAAAATATGAACGCTCGCTGGATAAAGAAAGATTAAAACCCGCCTTTTTAAACATCTTAAAGGTGGCCTCTTGAAGGCTGCCTTTGGGTAAACCTAATTTCAACGCCTTATTTTTCATCTTCATCTATCCTTTATCTAATATCTGATTTTTAAGGAATTATCCGACATGGGCATTTATTATACCCAGTTAATAATATTTTGTAAAGGAAAAAAACAAGCCAAAAGGGACACCCTCAGCTTTGGCAGATTGGGTGTCCCTGACCTGATTTGTTTTTAATTGCAATATCTGTATTTTGAATTATAATGAAGTTTCAAAAGGAGACGTTATGCTTAAGATGCTGCGCAACAAAAAAACCGCTAAGAAGGTATGGATCGTGCTGGCGATATTAATTGTCCCTGCGTTTGTGCTCTGGGGATCAGGAAGCCTGATACAGAACCAGAGGGAAGCCGCCTATACAGGAAAGATATTCGGCAGGAATGTGTCCTTCTTAGAATATAAAGACGCCTTGGATGCGGTGAGAAACCAGGCGATTATGCAATTTGGGGAAAGTTTTTCCGAAGTGCAAAAAACTCTTAATTTAGAACTCCAGGCCCAAATAAGGGTCGTGCTGCTGTCTGAGGCAAAAAAACGCAAAATAACCGTAAGCGATAAAGAAATTGTAGAGCTGCTGGAGAGCTACCCCTTCTTTCAGCGTAACGGCCAATTTGACAACCGGCTGTATTCCGAAACCCTCAAATATATCTTCCACGCGCAGCCGCGCGCCTTTGAAGAACAGACCCGCCAGAACATTATGATATCCAAACTCTATAAGCGGGTTACCGACGGCGTAGAAACAACTGAAGAAGAGATCAAAAAAGAATACCGAAAAACGCATGAAGAAATAAGCCTTTACTACGCCTCTACCACCCCTTCCGACTTCACAAAAGACTTAAACCCCTCCGAAGAAGACCTGAAAAGCTATTTTGCCGCCAACTCCCTGCAATTCAAACAACCCGTCTCTTTTAATGTGGAATATATTGCCTTGGAGTCCGGGGATAAAATACAAGAAGTTATCTTGCACCTGAGCAAAAGAACAAGCCTCAATAAGATCGCCGAAGGCCTGGGTGTTACCTTAAAAGAAACCGGGTTATTCGCGCAAACAGACCCTATCCCCGGGATCGGTTGGTCGCCGGAAATATCCAATTTGATAGCCAAACTAAAACCGGGGCAATGCAGCCCTCCGATACAAATGGATAAGTATTACTATATTTTAAGGCTTAAAGAAATAAAAGAAGCCTTTATACCGGAATTTGAAGGGATAAAAGATAAGGTAAGGGAAATGCTTATTAAAGACATCTCCGAGAAATCAGCGAGAAGTAAAATGGAAGAATGCCTGGCGAAATTAAAAGAATCTTACCGCCTAGACCCGAAATCAGCTGATTTCGGGAAGATCGTAAAGGAATGCGGGCTAAAAGTTAATTCCACGGATTACTTTAAATACGGCAGTTACATAGAAGGTATCGGGGCCTCAGATACTCTTTGGATGGAAGCCCTGGAGTTGAAAGAAGACGGGTTCAGCGGCATAATCAATATGCCTTCCGGTTTTTATATTATTAAAATTAAAAGCAGGAATGCCATAGACGAAAAGAAATACACGGGCGAAAAAGCGGATTTCAGCAAGCGGGCGCTCTTGGAAAAGAAACAGGAATATTTTACTAAATTTATAGAGGAATTAAAAAGAAGGGGCCGATAACTCCGCCGGTTTAAGCCACCTTGATAGCATTCACAGGGCACTGCTGGGCTACTTCCTGCAAATTATGCGACGCGCAGATCTGCGCCTTTACATGGGCAACCCCATCACCCTGGATCTCAAATACTTCCGGGCATGATTGTTCGCATAATCCACAGCCTACACAAGTAGAAACATCCACACTTACCTTTGCCATATTTGTTTAGCCTCCCTTAAAATAATTCGTAAATCGTAAGCGTTAAAGATAAGTTTACGATTTACGAATTATGGTTTACAAACTTTTTACCTTTCCAACAAATTTTCAAACATCTCTTCATGCGTTACTTCTTCGGATAATATGTGCGTTACCAATTGGTAGGTAACATTATCTTTACCCAGCGTCTTCTTGGCGATCTTATTATAAACCTCGATTGCGCCCGCCTCAGCTTCAGTAACAATACGGATTATCCTGTTTATATCGGCGGTGTTCTTGGGAGGCATCAAATAAGGCTGGTTGGCATGCTTTTCCAATTCCATAGGATTAGCGATAGGCACATCGCCTAACTTAGTAATCAGGTCGGCTAATTCCTGCGCGTGCTCTAATTCGTCTTTGGCGACTTTGTTCAAGAATTCAGCTATGTCTTCGTAGGCATGGCCGGAAACTGTCTGCGCCATATACCAATAAAGATAAAATGCTAACCACTCGTCCGCGTACGCTTTATTTAAATCCTTTACCAGGTCCTTTAAACTCAAGTCCACTATTGCCCTTGCTTGCTTACCCATATAAACCCCTCCTTCTTTTATTGGCTTTGCTGGCTTTTAGCCTCAAGGCCATACTTCTTTATATTCTTATCCGCTATATCCTGTACCATTTTAATAGCTTCGGGGTTATTAAGCAGATGTTTGAACCTGCCTTGTAGCTTAAGGTATTCTTCGACTGGTTTGGGTGTAATAGTCTTGCGGGAAACAAGTACGCCGTTCTCGTATTCAATAAGAGGATAGAGCCCGGTTTCCACCGCTGATCTTGCTACCTCCAGCGTAAGGCTTACTTCATAACGCCAGCCCAAAGGACAATACGCGTGCACCTGGATATATTTCGGCCCTTTAATTGATATTGCTTTTTTAACCTTGCGCTGCAAATCCTGGGGGAATCCCGCTGAGCAGGTAGCGACATAAGGAATACCGTGCGCGACCGCGATCTCGGGTAAGGGTTTCTTGGGACGGATATTCCCCAACGATTTAGCGCCCACCGGGCTGGTTGTAGTATTAGTATCAAAAGGGGTGAGCCCGCTGCGCTGAATTCCGGTATTCATATAAGCCTCGTTGTCATAACAGACATACAAAATATCATGCCCTCTCTCCCACATCCCCGACAATGCCTGTAAGCCTATATCTCCCGTGCTGCCGTCTCCTCCCTGCGCGATAACATTGATGGTATCTTTTTTGCCTAAATGAATAAGGGCCGCTTCTACTCCGGAGGCGACAGCCGCCGCGTTCTCAAATAAAGAATGTATCCAGGGTACTCCCCAGGCGGTTTCCGGAAACCGCGTAGTAAATACCTCCAGGCAACCGGTATTATTTACCACTATAGTATTCGCTCCGGCCGCTTCTATAACTAAGCGCGCGGCCTGAGCCTGGCCGCAGCCGGCGCAGGCGGTATGCCCTGGCTTAAACAAAACGCTACTCTCCATATTCCTCCCTGAGAAGCTCCGGCTTTAAGTCAATGAATTCCTGGGTAACTTCTTTCTGAGTAAGTTTCCTGAATATCTCTTTTATGGAATCAGGCGTTATATCCCTGCCTCCTAAACCCGCTATAAAACTGCTGATCGTTTTAGGAGATTTCTTTTTACCGGAGAATGCCGCTTTTATCTCTACGGCTAACGGCGCGCAAGCCCCCAAAGATACCGCTTTATCCAATACCGCTACCTGCCTGACATCCTTCAATGCTTCATAGACCTTAACATAAGGAAAAGGGCGGTAGGATATGATCTTTAATAACCCGACTTTCTTGCCTTTCTTCCTTAATTCATCAATCACTTCCTTAATGGTCCCGCAGACCGAACCCATGGCTACGACCACCTTCTCCGCGTCTTTAACACAATACTCCTCGATCAAACAATCCTTGTAATCCCGTCCGAATATGCCGGAAAACTCTTTGCTGATCTTGGGAAGAAGGCTCAACACATCTTTCATGGTATCCTGTATGGCAAAGCGCGTCTCTAAATAATAATCCGGATCTGCCAGTAAACCCATAGTAAGAGGATCAGTAACGTCCAGTTTGTATAAAGGCTTGTAACTGGGCAGGAACTTATCCACCTCTTCCTGCTTGGGAATATCTACAGGTTCCATGCCGTGCGTTAAGATAAAGCCGTCCATACAGACCATAACCGGCAGGTAAATGGATTTGTCCTCGCTTAAGCGGTAGCCTATTAAATGAAGATCTACCGCCTCTTGATTATTCTCCGCGTATAATTGTATCCATCCGGCGTCGCGTAAAGATACGGAATCCTGCTGGTCATTCCATATATTGATAGGGGCTGAAATCGCGCGGTTGGCGCAAGTTAAGACTAAGGGCAGGCGCATCCCGGCGATATTAAAGATCACCTCTGCCATGTAAAACAACCCCTGTGAACTGGTAGCAGTATAAGAACGCACGCCCGCGGCAACTCCGCCCAAGACAACCGAAGCGGCGGAATGCTCGCTCTCCACATTAACAAACTGGGAATTTAATTCCCCGTTAGAAACCATCAGGGCTAACTCTTCTACGATATGGGTCTGGGGAGTTATAGGGTAAGCGGAGATGACCCCCGGCTTACACAATTTTATTACCTCGGCAATAGCCCGCGAACCTTCCAGCAGATCTCTCACTTTTTCTCTCCTTCAGCCCCTTCTTCTACCATAACAATATCGTCTTTCGGGCAGGTAAGAGCGCAGAGCCCGCAGCCTTTACAATAAGTATAATCGCAGGTAAAGGCATTCTTCTCTTTGCCCTCTAAGCACCCTTCCGGACAGATCGCGACACACATCTTGCAGCCGATACAATTCTTCTGCAGGAACTTCGGCTTTACCCTTATTCTCCAAGCGCCGGTTTTATCCCCTTTGCTTTTAGACGGTTTGACTATTAATGGTCCGAACATTTTATTCTCTCGATTATTTATCCCCGGCCTTGAAAACGCGGGTTGCCGGATACGAACGTATAAATTCATAACCCTGTTTTGCTGCCTGGATATTGCCTTCCTGGGCCTTGCCGCTGAACCTGCTCTTTATTACCCCCAGGATCGTATCCAGCTTTAATTCCCCGGTTGCCGCGGCAAACGCTCCGATCAAAGCGGTATTACCTAAAGGTTTGCCTATTGTCTTAAGGGCGATCTCACTGGCAGGGACCAGGAACGCTTTCTGCCGGGCCTTTAATTTAGGTATCTCCAGGCCCTGGCTGCCGTTTATAATAGCAACTCCGTCTTCTTTGAGCCCGGAAAAACAGTTGTAGCCGCGGATAAGGGTGGGATCCACGATTAAAATAAAATCCGGTTCATAGATCTGGCTCCTGAGCCTGACCGGTTTGGAGTCTACGCGCACAAAAGCGTTCATAGGCGCGCCCATCCTGGCCGCGCCAAAATGCGGGAAGGCATAAGGATACATTCCTTCCTTAAAATATGTCTGCCCCAGCAGGACTGCCGTGGTAATCGCTCCCTGCCCGGCGCGGGCATGTATACGTATCTCTTTCATGCGTTAAGCTCCACTAAGATAAAGAAAAACATTTAACTATATTATAGTCTTTAGGCTGCTTTGTCAAATAATTTATTTTTGGGAGTTTAGCCGTATTTTCTCATTAAAGAAGAGACTTCGGCAAGAAGCTTAAATACCTTCTCGGATTTCTCCGGTGTGAAAGTGCCTAATCCGCAGCTTGAGCTAAGCAGCATGTTCTCTAATAATAAATTTTCCTCCAGCCCCCTGTCTTTCAGCCTAAAGATACCGTCTCTGATCTTCCTGATCAGTAATTCCGCGGTCTCCTCCCCTGTAAATAGCTGTGTAGGGACTATACCCCAGCAAAGAATGCCTCCCCGCCCCAGAAAATCTTTTAGATTATCGCTATAAAGGACCAGCCTGTCCAGGAAGTCGAAGGCGTCAAAACTTATTATATCTATTTTCGGGACATCCATAAATATCGACCAGTCAGTGTTACCGCAGCAATGGACCCCTAATAAAACATCCGGGGATTTTACGGCTTCTGTTAATTCCGACAATACCCTTACCACGTCTTCCCTGTTTACGGGCGTGTAAGCGGAGCCAAAACTGCTCAGGTAAGGCTCGTCAAAGAACATAATCATCTTTTTGCCGAATTTCCTGAACATATTTATCTGCCAATTAGCCTTCATGATCAGCCCTTTTAAAACAACCTGCAGGAGCACTTCATCATGCAAAAGAGGATTTCCCAGGTCATCCTTTATGCTTGAGGCGAAGGTAAAAGGCCCGGTCACCTGGCACTTGATAAACTTTGTATCCCCCAAAGGCCCTAGATTCTCCAGCCTTTGATAGAACTTATGCAGGCCTAAAGCGTATTCCTGGCTTATCTTGAAATGATCTATGTCATTGGCGATTATCTTCTCATAGAACGCCTCCAATTCCTTATCTTTGGCGTCCAGCATCGAGAAATTAAGGCCGTCTTTATCTACTTTCAGAAAAGGGAAATTTTCGCTGAACTGGGCGATCATGCCTTCGCGGATATCCCGTTTAGGCAGCTGCGGCCAGAAGGGGATCTCAGGCAGGTATTTAAAGATCAGATTTATCGCGCTGTCCGCGTCTTTATGCGGCAGGCTCCCTATGCCCATAGCTAATCCCTTTAATTCTTGCATAATAGCTTTCTCCCCCTAAAATCCAAGGCTCTCGCCAACCAGAATAACCCTTAACCTGTCCGGCACAGCTTCCGCCTCAATAGTCAAAACCTGGCAACACATCCTTTTATTCTCAGGAAGGAAGCAAACTTCTTGCCGGCAGGCCCCGTCTTTAAGGCAGGCTGAACTCCAATTAAGCCTCTTACAATTAAGCGGCGTAGCGTATTCTCTGGAGCGCTTAAGCGCCTCATTGATATCCGTTGTGATCTTATTAATACCGCAGGCTACTATAACATTTTTAGCGTAAGAAATACCGGCGATACGGTTGCCGTAGGCGCTAAAAAATACCAATTCCCCCTGGCCGGAAACAGCATTAGCGCTGGCAAGATAATAATCGGCCTGGCTGCCCTGCCTTCTTAATTCCATACTCTCCTGCCGGCTTATGCCGGATCTATATTGATTAAACACCTTGTTGCCGCGCTCTTCCAAACTCTTTACTATTCCCAGCTGGTCTAAAGTCAGGGAACCGGAGATCCCCACAGTAGCATCTTGAGGGATAACCGCCATTATTTTATCCACCGCTTTGCCCTTATCAGCGCAATAAAACCCGAGGATATTACGTTTCCGCCAGCTTTCGATCAAATTATCTATTCTTTTATCCACCTTTTTGCTTTCTTGTTTAAGGAGCCAGCTGCCGGTATGTCCCCTTAGGGAAAGAGTGGCCGTTAAAAACAACGCGGCCTTGCTTGTCTACGATAAAATAAGTAGGCACGCCTAAAACATCGTAAGAATCTGCCGCAGCCCCGTCTTTATCCAAAAGAACCTTAAAATTTAAGGCGATATCTTTTACAACCTTGCTTACCTTATAGGGAGATTCACCTACATTGACCGCGAACAATTCCCATCCTTCTTTCGCTAACTGCGGGTAAATATCCCTTAGCTCCCTCAATTCCTTCCGGCAGTAAGGGCACCAGGTTGTCCAGAAAAACAGGACCACCGGCTGTTTATGTTTGTAGCTGGATAAAGTAAAAGCCTGCTGGCTTAGGTCCTCTAACTTAAAATCCGGCGCTATATTCCTGGTTGCCGGGGCCGGTTCTTGGGCCTGCGCGCAGGGAATATTAAATATAGAAACCAGGCCAAATATAAAAAGCGCTCTTAAGTAATTTCTCATCCTTATAGTTTATTTAATCCGGTAAAGATAAAATAAATACCCATCCCTATCAGCGCGAAAGAGAATAACCTCTTCACATAGAGCATCCATTTCCCTGATCTCGGAAGGCTGGCTAATACGGCGCTGAAAGTCCCTGCCAGGATCAATACCAGCCCCATACCATAGGCAAAACTAAATAATAGAGCCGCCCCGTATAAGAGATTATTTTTCGCGGCTAAATAAAACAATATTGACCCCAGCACAGGGGTTAAGCAAGGTGAAACTACCAGGCCGGAACTCAAGCCCAATATAAACGTGGAAAAATAGCTTTGTTTTTCGGGCTTGGAGAATTTAATTACGCCGGGCAGAGGTATCATAAATAAGTCTAACATAGAAAGGCCAAATAATATAATCACCCCGCCGGCAATAATATGAGTTACGGGATGAGAACTGATCTTCCCAAAAACAGTCCCGGTCAATGATGCTAATAACCCCAATATGGAATAAGTAACCGCCACGCCCGTAACATATACCAGGCTCAAAAAGAGGCCTCTGGGCTTAGACCCGCCGGCCTTTATCCCGATGAAACCGGCGCTAACAGGGATAAGCGGGTATACGCAGGGAGTAAAGCTTGCCAGGATGCCGCCTACGAACGCTATAATGTAATCAACAGGGCTACCTGACAGATTCATTTATCCATCTCAAATAAGGTTTATAACCGTCAGTTACCGGCAGCGCTATTATCTCCGGGACCTGGTAGCTATGCATAGACTTAACGAGTTCTATGATCTTGGGTAATTTTGTCTTCTGTGATTTTATCATTAAGAATACTTCGTTTGCCCGGTCAACCTTATCTTCCCACCAGAAAAAAGATTCCACCTGGCCCAGGATATTAACACAAGCGGCAAGTTTATTGCTCAGGAGTTTTAAAGAGATACGCCGGGCCTCTTTCTTGTTCGCGCAGGTAACAAAGATTACTATGGCATTCATATGGTCTCCTAAAGGATTACCTTAGATAATCATACCATGGATAAGCATGGCGTTCAAGATATCTAAGCCTTCCAGCCTTACCGCGGATCCTTACCGGACCTTATTTAACTTCACTGGCCTTAACTGTCCTTATTCTTCCGAATTGGGCGCAGATATCAAATATGATCTCGGGCTCTTCGGTATTTATACGCACCTTGAAATCTCTGCCCTTGGTATTAGTACCCTGGCAAAGATCACTGATCTCCAAACCTTCCCCGAATTCCGCCAGGGAATTCTTAACTGCCCCCGGAGACGGCTCATGCATATGCAGGATAAATTCTAAGCGTAATTTTTGCGTCATGTTAACATGATCACAGACATAGTCCTGCCGCAACTCTTATCTTCTTTACGATAAGAGAAGAATTCCCCGTTACAGCAGGATGTGCAGATATGGGGATCAAAAATATTATCTTCTCTAACCCCTAATCCTAAAACCTGTTTTTTGTTGCACCGGGCCAGATCCAGATAATGACGTTCATCTCTCCTGTCAAGCTCGCCTGGGAAAGAGCCGGCAAAATCTCCGCTTACTTCATAACAACACCCTCTTATCGCCGGGCCAAAACCCACATATAGGTTTGAAGGATCGGTTTTAAATAATTCCCGCATGTATCGCACTGTTTTTATCAGGATATTTTCTTTCGTGCCCCGCCAACCCGCGTGTACCAGGCCGATAGCCGGCGTTACCGGATCATATAAATATACGCAGAGGCAATCAGCGGTAAATATGGCTAAGGGTAACTTTCTCTTATCGGTTACCAAGGCATCGGTGTCAGGCAATGCTGTATCAAAAGATAAAGCGCCTTTGCCTTTATCTTCCTCTTTTGCGTACCTGATCCGGCTGCCGTGGACCTGTTGGGCGCAGACTAACTTTTGATGGTCTATCCCCAAATCCATCAAAAAACCTTGGCGGTTCTTAAGTGAACCGCGGGTATTCCCATAGTTTAAAGACATATTGCCCATATGCCGCCTGCTAAAGGCATAAACCAGGCCTGAAGCTGGAAAGTTATCCAATAAATAACGCGCCTTATTTTTAAGAAGTGCTGGTTGAGGCATTGATCTTAACAAGCTTATTCCTGGATTTAGCGCCTTTAATGATCTGGATTTGATATTTCTTTACTTTCAGGTGGCTGGATAATACGTCTATTAACTGTTGATTGGCAAGGCCTTCGTGCGGGGCTTTAGTCAAATATACTTTAAGGCCGCGGCTATCTTCTTTAACTAAATTCCTGCTCGCCTTTGGCACTACGCGGATACTTAAGATCATTTCCTGGCTGCGCATAGAATATCCGGAATTCAGGCCTCTTTCTATTTTTCCTCTATTTGTTTAGCATCATGGATGCTTGTCAATCTATCCGAAAGCCTATCCAGCCTTTTTTGGCTGTCTTCGTATTTATTCCTGGCGTTTACCAGATGGCCGCCCAAAGTATCAAAATCTTCTTTGAACTTGTTGATCTCTATGGTTAACGTGCTCAAGGTTTTTAATATCGCCTTGGCGTTCTCTTCTATTTTTAAACCTTTCAGCCCCATGCAAATGACCTGAAGATAGGCATAGAAGGTATTTGGCGAGACGGGGATGACCTTTCTGGCCATGCAATAGGAAAAAAGGTCTTCTTTAATGATAACCTCGTAATAAACATTCTCGGCAGGCACATACATCAACGCGAAATCGTAAGTATTCTCCTGAGGCAGGATATATTTCTCCGATATCTCGTCTACACGGTTCTTTACATCCTGAAGGAACTTTTTCCGATGCGCGTTCTTTTGCTGCTCATCCTGGGTATCCAGCATCTTCTGAAAATTCTCCAGGCTGAATTTCGCGTCAATGGAAACAAGGCGCTCTCCCAGGCAGATTGCGGCGTCTACGGTTTCACCTGACTTAAAGCGATACTGGATATGAAAATGTTCCTTGGGCAGGACCTGCGTTAGCAGATTCTCCAGAAGCGTCTCACCCATCTGGCCCCTGAACTTGGGCGCGCGCAGAAGCTCCTGAAAACTGGTTAGATTTTTGTTGAATTCCAGTATCTGGGCATTGGTTGCTTCCAGCCTGCCTAACTGCTCTTTGACATTGCCGAATATATTGGTGGCACTGCTTAAGCTCTGGCCCATAGTGTTATGGGCCGCCTGAAGGGTTTGGTTCATCTGGTTTAAGCGCTCGTTAACCTGGGAGGATATCTTAAGAACGATAAGGATCACCGCTAGCGCGAAAATAAAGAATAGAATTACCGTAAGCCAGATCATGCTATTATTATACCACCTCTTTTATTTTCTTAAAGCAGATAATCCTCTTTTATTCTTTTGACGCTCCTGAATATGTTGGTTTTTACATCGGGACAGACTTTCTCCAACTCCCTGATTATTCCTCTCATCTGAGCGCGCTTGGAAGTAATGGAATTCGGGCAAGAGCATTTATGATGCGGGAACTGCAAAGTTTTGGCGAATTTCACGATAAGAGATTCTTCTACATAAGCAAGCGGCCGGATAATAGTGATCTTGCCGTCAAATAATTCCTGCTTAGGGCACATAGTTGATATTTCTCCCTGGAAGAAAAGGTTAAGCAGGGTGGTTTGTATAATATCATCCCGATGATGGCCTAAGGCTACTTTAGTGCACCCAAAACGGTCAGCTGTTTGAAAGAGCGCCTTTCTACGGTTCCAAGAGCACCAGAAACAGGAAATATCCTTGCGCGATTTACCCTTTAATATATCTATCTTCTCAATGTGGTAATTTACGCCGATTTTCTTAAAATATTCGCTTAATATCTTGGGATCATGGCAAGGGTATCCCATATCCACATGCACTGCCAGAAGCTCATATTTTACCGGCACAAATTTCCTGCGGTCATTAAGGACATGCAACAGCGTAAGGCTGTCCTTCCCGCCGGATACAGCAACCGCGATCTTGTCGCCCTCGGAAAGCATCTTATAATCGATCATCGCTTTCCCTACGCGTTTTGAAATATAAAATTCAGGTCCCTGTAAAACTGGCATATATCTCCTTATTACACATTAGGGGACAGTTCTCCGATTAGATCGAGAAACGTCCCCCGATTGGGTGAAGAAACGTCCCTAAATTCTGCCGGAAAAGATGATCATATTCCGGATCTCTTTATTCACTTTATGTTTTAACAGGTCTTCAAGGGAAAGCGGGATAGCAAGCGACCAGTTTTTGTCACTGATCGTACCGGGTGTATTGATCCTGTATTGATAGGGATCTCCTTTGAAAATATTGGCCATATACAACCAATCAATTATGGTATTTACGCAAAATAACGCGCTTGAATTTAATACTATCTCTAGCGCCCGGCGCGTGATCTTTGGGTCGCATTTCTCGCGCATAGGCCCGCTTAACTTCATATGTTTCCAAAGCCTCTCTTTTTCCTGAAAAGTATTTTCATACAGATCAATAAAATCCAATAGGTGCTCTTTAGGGACAGGTCCCCTGCCTGCCGGCAGGCAGGCCTGCGGGGACAGTCCCTGACTTAAGATAGCTACCAGCTTATCTATTGAATTAACGCTATTTAACCAGCGCAGCCTGCCGTGCTTAGAATGGCCTAAGTCAAATAGTTTATCCTTTATATGATCAAAGTTTATCTGGCGGTTATCGCCGCATTTTCTGATGAATAGATCCTCATCAACAGTCCCCGCTTCATTTTCCCACCACGCCGGCCAGTTAGTGGTATCGTGCGTAGATAACATTGCCACAGAAAAGGCGCGGTATTTTTCAGGCCCAAGAAAATCGTGTTCCGATCTCCAATCCTTTACCCAGCGCTGGACATCATTACCGAGGATACCTAATTCTTTTAAGGTATCGGGGCAGGCTTTTGGTATCACTCCTAAGTCTTCAGCGCATAAAAGCATATTTGTATTATTAAGTATAACATTTAATAACTTCCTCCCATGCCCCGCCCATTCTCTTTCATCCCCAGGATCAAAACTCCCGTTTAAACCTTTGTTCTCCAGCGGCTCACTATAAGGTATGCTCCAGATACGGAATAACCCTACTACATGGTCTATCCTTAATATGTCATAGAAGTTTTGCGCGTATTTAAGCTTCTCCTTTAAATACCTAAAATCCTCGGCTTCAATACGCCCCCAATCATAAGTCGGCATACCCCAGCGCTGCCCTTTAGCGCAATACATATCCGGAGGAGCGCCTGAGGCATAATCCAGTTTAAAAAACTCCGGATGCGCCCAGACATCCACGCTATCCCTGGATACGAAAATAGGCAGATCCCCCTTAAGCAGGATTTTCTTTGCTAAGGCATATTCTCTGGCTGACTTAAACTGCAAGTAAAGCTGCCACTGAACCCACATCTGGAATAATACCTCTGCTTCGTTCTCTGTGTAAAATACCTCCAGCGCCGCCTGGTCGCGGACTTTAAATTTTGTTTCCCAATCATACCAGGCGTTCCCTTTATGATATTCCTTAAGGGCCCGGTAAAGCGCGAAATCCTTAAGCCAGTATGCGTTCTGTTCCCTGAATTCCTTAAATTCCCATGATCCGCCATGGCCCCGGTAAGAATAGGTTTCCCGGAGCAGTTGTATTTTTTCTTTCTTTATGGCGTAATCCAGGTGCCCTTTACCGGCGGGAAAATGCCGCTTTAGATCTTTTATCTTAACCTGGATAGTTCTATCACTGACTGCGGCGGGGATATCCTCAAAAGAAATATAGGCAGGTTCTAAAGCAAAAGAGCTTATGGAATCATACGGGCAAAATAACGAGCCTGTTTCATTTAACGGCAAGAGCTGGATTATAGAATTTCCGGTTACAGCAGCCCAATCTATTAAAAGTTTCAGATCCGCCAGATCCCCTATTCCTATGCTTTTTTTTGAATAGACGGAAAATAAAGGGGCTAATACCCCTGCCCTCTTAAACGTGCCGGCCCTCTCCCATTTATCCCGGGAAGGAGTGTTTAACAGGGATCCGTTAAGGTTTAATTCAGGCATGGCTTTCTTGTTTATTCAGCTATCTGATGAAAAACAGGCTGATTATTTTATCCGCCCAGAACAGGGACAGAAGCGCGGCCAGAGACAAAAACGGGCCGTAAGGTATGGTATGGTCTTTCTTTACCAAAAGGTTTATTACGCCGATAACCACTCCAAAGAGCGGGGCCAGGAAAAAAGTCAGTAATACTTTTTGCCAGCCTAAGAACGCGCCGATCATGGCTAATAACTTTATGTCTCCTCCACCCATAGACTCGGTTTCCCCCTGGATGGGCGGTTTTTTAAGGAATTTAAAATATACCAGATCAAACATGCGGCCGGTAAGATAAATGACCCCTCCCCCGACAATAATACCTAATAAAGAATTAATTAGAGGCCCAAAGTTATAGGTTAAAGGTTTAAGGCTAAAACCTTTAGTCGCGCTTAATATAAAACCGATAATAATACCGCCTACGGAGATTTCATCAGGTATAATGCGGTGCCGGATATCCACAAATGTGGCCACCATAAGCCCGCAGACCAAAACCATATAAAAAAAGAACTCGTAGCTTAATTTATAGTGATTAAACAGCGCCACAAATATTACTGCCGTTAATAATTCTACCAGCGGATAGCGCAAAGAGATCCTCTGTTTACAGAACCGGCATTTACCCCTTAAAGCCAGGTAACTTAAGAACGGTATATTATCATAAGCCGGGATCCTTTTATCGCATTTAGGGCAATGTGAGCTCGGCCAGACTACAGATTCTCCCAGGGGCATCCTGTGTATGCAGACATTAAGAAAACTGCCGATCATGGAACCGAAAATAAAAACCAATGCCTTCGCTATCATAGCCTATTCTACTCCTTCCTTTAAAGCCTGCCTCATTATTTCTATAGGCGCGGGTATGCCTGTAAAATGCCCAAAAGACAGGACTCCTTGATACAAAAGCATCCCCAGCCCATTGGAAACTCCGGCGCCTTTGGCTTTTGCCATTTCCAGCAGTTTTGTCTCTTTAGGATTATAAATTAGATCATAAACAAAAAGATCCTTATGTATCGCCTTCTCTTTAACCAAACAGGGATCATCCGCATGCATGCCCACAGGCGAGGCATTAACCAGCAGATCCTTATCGGACAGATTAAGCTCCTCGATCCTGGCTACAGCCGAAAACTTAGTTTGATCAAATACATCTTTAAATTGGCTGACTATTCCTAAACTTTTATAAGCATCTATATCATAAATACAGATTTCTTTTACTTTGCTTCTCCAGGCTAAGGCAAAACATACTGCCCTGGCCGCGCCGCCTGCCCCGATTAATGCGGCTTTCCTAGGTTTAACTTTTAATTCTTTTAAATGCTTACTGAAGCCGGCAAAATCGGTATTAAATCCTTTCAGCCTGCCATCGCGCCCGACAACAACAGTGTTAACCGCGCCGATCTCACGCACCCCCCGAGACTTAACACCCAAATTCAGATATGGCAATATTTTTTCTTTATAAGGTATCGTAACATTAAAACCGCGGATATTCCTTTTCTTTATACCGCCCAGGAAGTTTTCCAATTGACCGGGCTGCAATTCAAATAATTCATATTTAGCTTTTATTTTTAACGCGGAAAACGCGGCATTGTGCATACGGGGAGACAGGCTGTGTTTGACAGGAAAACCTACTAAACCGTAGAGTTGCGGTTTTAAGGTCATTTACTCTCTAATTTATTAACGGCATCAATGTATGCTTTGACTGCCGCTTCAATGATATCCGTGCTTGAGCCGCGGCCGCTGACAATTGAACCAGAAACCTTTAACTTAAGGCTCACCTGGCCCAAAGCATCCTTGCCGGAGGTAACTGCTTCCAGGCGAAAATCTTCCAGTTTTGCCTTAAGATTAGTAATTTTATCCAGGGCTTTAAAACAGGCATCTACCGGGCCATCACCAGTTGACTCTCCGGTTGGTAAAAGCTTGGCCTTCTTACTCAAGATAACTATGGCATGCGGCTTATTCATTGTGCCTGAGGTAACTTCAAAACTATCTAATTTCCAAACGGGTTTTTCTACCCTGATCTCATCCTGCACGATAGTCCTTAAATCGTCGTCATAAATATCTTTCTTTTTATCCGCCACATCCTTAAAACGCGTAAAAGCCTGGTTGAGCTGTTTTTCATTTAACTTAAAACCCATATTCTTGATCCTGTCGCCAAAAGCGTGCCTTCCGGAATGTTTACCCAGGACCAGTTGGCTGCTGGATATGCCTACTTCATGTGGATCCATTATTTCATAGGTACTGCGTTTCTTAAGTATGGCATCCTGGTGTATCCCGGATTCATGACGGAAAGCATTGCTGCCTACAATCGCCTTATTAGGAGGAACCGCAAAGTCCGTAAGATTGCTTACCAGGCGCGATGTCCGGTAAATTTCTTTAGTATTTATTTGAGTATAGTAATCCCCAAACACATCCTTACGTGTTTTTAACGCCATGACAATTTCTTCGAGAGAAGCGTTACCCGCGCGCTCGCCTATTCCGTTAACCGTGCAATGCACCTGCCGGGCTCCTGCTAATATGGCGGAAAGTGAGTTAGCGGTAGAAAGGCCTAAATCATCGTGGCAGTGGATAGCGATCGTTGCATTATTAATATTAGGGACATTGTTACGGATATCCGTAATCAATGAATAAATCTCCTGGGGATAGCTGTAACCAACAGTATCCGGGATATTGATTGTACTGGCTCCTTCGTCAATCACCGCTTCAATCACCCGGTAAATAAAGTCTCTTTCGGAGCGCGTGGCATCTTCAGGAGAAAATTCTATATCCGCGCAAAGCCTGCGCGCCAGGCGAGTAGCATCTTTAGCGATTTTAAGAATCTCATCCTCTGCTTTTCTAAATTTATATTGTAGGTGTATTTTAGATGTGGCCAGAAAGATGTGGACACGCGGATGCTTTGCCGGCTTGACTGCCTTTGCCGCAAGCTTAATATCCAAGGGTATGCAACGGGCCAACGCGCAAATAGCGCTCTTCTTGATCTTTTTAGATATCTGGTTAACCGCCTGGAAATCTCCGGGTGAAGCAACCGGAAAACCCGCCTCGATCACATCCACCCCCAGCTTTTCCAGCTGAAAAGCGATCTCCAGTTTCTGCTGCGGATTTAAAGAGGCTCCCGGAGCCTGCTCCCCATCCCTTAAAGTTGTATCAAATATGATAATTTTTTCCATAGTTGTTTGGGCGAATTTATGCTTTTTTCATCCACGGCATCATTTCTCTTAACTGTTTCCCCACCTTCTCAATTAAATGATTGTCTCCTTCGGATATCAGCTTATTGAAATTCGGCCTGCCGTTTTCATTCTCTTTGATCCACTCACGGGCGAATTTCCCGGACTTTATTTCCTTAAGTATTTTCTTCATTTCTTTGCGTGTTTTTTGCGTAATGATCCTGGGGCCGCGGCTTAAATCACCATAACAGGCAGTATTGGAGACTCCTCTGCGCATCCCGGAAATACCGCGCTCCTGGATAAGATCAGTGATAAGCTTTAACTCATGCAAAACCTCAAAATAGGCGATCTCCGGCTGATAACCGGCTTCAATCAAAGTATCAAAACCAGCCTTGATCAATTCGGAAACCCCGCCGCAAAGCACTGCCTGTTCGCCAAAAAGATCAGTCTCTGTCTCTTCGTCAAAAGTAGTTTCAATTACGCCGGCGGTAGTAGCCTTAATTGCCTTGGCATAAGCCAGGGCTAAAGCCTTGGCCTGTCCAGTCGCATCCTGATAAATAGCGATCAGTGAGGGTACGCCTTTACCCTCCTCATACATTTTTCTCACCAACGCGCCCGGGCCTTTGGGGGCGACCATAAACACATCCACGTTCTTGGGCGGTTTTATCTGTTTAAAACGGATATTAAACCCGTGCGAAAAACAAAGCGCTTTGCCCTTTTTTAAGTTCGGCTTTATTGATTCCTGGTAAACTTTTGCCTGCGCATGATCCTGGGTAAGGATCTGAATGATATCGGCCTGTTTTGCCGCTTCAGCAGCGGAAACCGGCTCAAACCCGTCCTTCTTGGCCAGATCATAATTTGCTGTCCCGGGCATTTCAGAGACGATCACCTTGCATCCGGAATCACGCAGGCATAATGACTGGCCGCGGCCCTGGATACCGTAACCGATAATCGCGATTGTCTTGTCTTTTATAAGGTTTAAATCCGCGTCCTGATCATAATAGATCTTTGCCATTTCTGTTCCCCCCTTAATGAGCACATAACTTACGGAGGGCTCGCCGCTTTTGCGGCTTGCTCCGACGTAAGTTATTTGTGCGAATTAATCCCGCCGAATGCGCTAAAATTATGGAACAGAATTTTAGCGCTTCTTATGAGGCGGGGCACAATTAGTTTGTAATTGCCAACCTGCCGGTCCTGACCAATTCCTGAATTCCAAATCCGCTCAATACTTCCAACAGTTGTTTAATCTGGGACTGGTCTCCTACCGCTTCAATAATCGCCGTATCAGCCTTATGGTAAATAATTTTGCCCACAAACTTTCTAAAGATAGCCTCAAGTTTAGCTTTATCTTTTGAAGAATAGTTAACCTTTGCCAAAACCAGTTCGCGGTCAATATATTCTTTCTTGGTAAAATCAGTTACCGTAATCACATCAATCAATTTATTCAATTGTTTATTGATCTGTTCCAGGACCTTTTCATCTTTTGCTTCAACCACAATAGTCATATAAGAAACTTCGGGATCCAGGGTTTCGCTGACAGCTAAAGAAGCAATATTATAGCCACGGGCGCTGAATAATCCGGCTACGCGCGCTAAAACACCGAATTTGTTTTCTACTAATACCGATATCGTATGCCTCATTATGCCAATCCCCCGAGGATATTATTAATCGCCTCACCAGCAGGCACCATCGGAAAGACATTCTCCTCCTCTTCGATAAGAAAATCGATAAAAACCGTATTCTCCGTATCAATAGCGCGCTGCAAGGCGGATTTTACATCTTCTTTTTTGGTAACACGGATACCAACGGCGCCATAGCTTTCTGCGAGTTTAACGAAATCCGGGCTGGTAATCGGTGTATAAGAATAGCGGCGTTTATAGAAAAGCTCCTGCCACTGCCGGACCATGCCGAGATAACCATTGTTAAGTATGGCTACTTTCACATTAATTTTATTTTCCACACAGGTAGCCAGTTCCTGTATATTCATCTGAATGGAGCCGTCTCCGGCCACGTTGAAAACTATTTTCTCCGGAGCGCCCAATTTAGCCCCGATTGCTGCCGGAAAACCAAATCCCATTGTGCCTAAACCTCCGGAAGAAATAAAAGTCCTGGGCTTGGTATAATTATACCACTGCGCCGCCCACATCTGGTTTTGGCCCACCTCTGTGCAGATAATCGCCTCTCCTGAAGTAAGCTCATCTATCTGCTGTATAACATATTGAGGTAGAATCTTATCTTTATTTTTATAACACATAGGGTATTTTTTCTTCAAAGCCTCCACATGTTCAAGCCAATCGGCTATAGCCGGCTTATGCTTGATTCCCTCTAACAGTTCGGCAATTACCTGTTTGGCATCTCCAACAATAGGGATATGCACCTTTACATTTTTGCTGATTGAAGAAGGGTCAATATCTATGTGGATCACTTTGGCGCCAGGAGCAAACATATCCAGCCTGCCGGTAACCCGGTCATCAAACCGCGCGCCTATCGCAATAATAAGATCCGCATCCATAATACTGTGGTTGGCATAGGCTGTCCCATGCATACCAAGCATACCCAAAGATTGCTTATGTAAAGAAGGGAATCCTCCTATGCCCATCAGTGTCCAGGTCACAGGGGCGCAGATATTTTCCGCTAACTTCAATAATTCAGCCGAGGCTCCGGAAGTGATAATACCTCCGCCCACATAAATAATCGGCTTCTTAGATTCCATAATCAGCTTCGCCGCGCGTTTAATCTGCCCGGGGTGGCCGTCATATCTTGGATTGTAGCTCCTGAGTTTTGGCTCTTCTGGCCAGATAAATTCTGTTTGAGCCACTTGCACATCTTTAGGTAAATCAATAAGCACGGGGCCGGGACGGCCGCTTGAGGCAATATAAAAAGCCTCCCGCACGATACGCGCCAGATCTTTAATATCTTTCACCAGATAATTGTGCTTGGTGATCGGACGGGTAATCCCGGTGATATCCGCTTCCTGAAAAGCGTCATTACCGATTAAGGAGGTCGGCACCTGTCCGGTAATAGCAACCATGGGGATAGAATCCATGAACGCGTTGGCGATCCCCGTAACCAGATTCGTCGCTCCGGGTCCGCTGGTAGCTAAACAAACTCCGACCTTGCCTGTTACGCGGGCATAGCCGTCTGCCGCGTGAGCCGCGCCCTGTTCATGGCGGGTAAGAATGAATTTAAACCCGTCAAAATCATAGAGCGCGTCAAAAGTAGGCAGGATCTGGCCGCCGGGGTATCCAAAGACAACTTCTACCCCTTCGCGTTTTAAACATTCCAATAGTATTTGCGAACCTGTAAGATTCATAAGAAAATAGTTGCCGAGTCTTAAAGATCGTTCTCTTTTCTGACCCCGACTCGTAATATATGACGAAATTCTCTACGATAATTTCGTCATACTCGTCGGGGTGATTAATCTTCGCACGTTTATCATTTAGTTCAGATAAACTATCTCTGTGCTCAGATTAATCTAACACCGCTCCTTTATCCGCGGAACTAACCAGCCTTAAATAACGGCTAAGATATCCTGTCTTTATCTTAGGCTCAACCGCTTTCCAGCCTTTAAACCTTTTTTCTATCTCAGCACTGGTTAATTTTACTTCCAGTTTTCTTCCGGGAATATCAATATTGATTATATCACCATCTTTTAAAATTGCAATCGGCCCGCCGGCTGAAGCTTCAGGCGAGATATGACCGATACAGGGGCCTTTGGTGCCTCCGGAAAAGCGCCCGTCGGTGATCAAGGCAACCGAATCCGCCAGGCCCAAACCTACTATTGCCGCGGTAGGCGCTAACATCTCACGCATACCCGGGCCGCCTGAAGGGCCTTCATAACGGATGACAACGCAATCGCCTTTCTTGATCTTATTATTCATGATCGCCTGCATCGCCTCTTCTTCACGGTTAAATACTTTTGCCTTACCTGTAAACTTCATCATCTTGCCGCTTACCCCGGACTGTTTTACCACTGCTCCGTCAGGCGCCAGATTACCGTATAAAACAGCGATCCCGCCCTGTTTATGATATGCCCGGCCAAACGGACGGATCACTTCTTCATCAACAATAGTTGCCTTATCGGCAATTTCAAAAGTTTTCTCACCGCTTACATTCAACGTATTGTTTAATTTGGATTTTAATCTTTTTAATACCGCGGGTATCCCGCCGGCATATTCTAAGTCTTCCATAAAATGCTCGCCTGCCGGCTCAATACTGGCAATATGCGCTACAGTCTTACTGATCTTATCAAAAGTCTTAAGGTTTAAATTTATCCCTGCTTCCTGGGCGATCGCCATAAGATGCAAAACCGTGTTGCTTGAACCGCCTAAAGCCATATCTACAACAATGGCGTTCTCCAGGGACTCGCGGGTAATGATATCCCGCGGCTTAATATCTTTTCTTACCAGATCTACGATCCGCTCGCCGGTTGCCTGGGCAATGCGGCGCTTTTTAGCGGAGACAGCCAAGGCTGTGCCGCAGCCGGGAATAGACATCCCCATTGTTTCCGTAAGGCAAGCCATGGTGTTTGCCGTATATAAACCCTGACAAGATCCTGCTCCGGGGCAAGCTTCCATTTCCAGACAGGATAATTCCTCCTGTGAAATATCCCCTTTTTTGGCGCGGCCCATGCCTTCATAGGTATCGTGCACAAAGGCGAGTTTTCTTTTGTTAAAACGCCCCGATATCATCGGGCCGGCTGTAATAATAATTGCCGGTATGTTTATACGCGCTACGCCCATTAACATTCCCGGGGTGATCTTATCGCAGTTAGTCAGGCAGACAATCCCGTCTAACTGGTGGGCATTACAAACCGTTTCAATAGTATCAGCAACGATCTCTCTTAGGGCCAACGGATAGCACATGCCTAAATGCCCCATGGCAATGCCATCGCATATGCCCGGCACGCCGAATAAAAACGGCACTCCGCCGCCGTAACAAACTCCGCGCTCAATAAAACGCTCAAGGTCCCGCATGCCGATATGGCCGGGGATAAGGTCAGTAAAAGAAGTGGCCACGCCGATAAAAGGCCGGCCGAGGTCTTTTCTGGATAATCCGGTGGCATGTAAAAGCGCGCGGTGCGGCACTCTTTCCAACCCTTTTTTAATCTTATCTGAGCGCATATTTTACCTCCTAATCTGCCCCTTCTCCGTCATGCACCAAAGCTTCCGCGTCCTTGTGTTTGCGCACGATCACCCTTTTTAAACTGACATATTTATCAACAAGGGCATCGTTATTTACAGCATTAAGCTGCTTGAAAAGAAAATCAAACTTGTTTTCAAGCTCCGCGGCAATAGCATTGCGCACATCAAGCGGCAGGCCCATAATATCGTTCTTAAAAGGCCCTAAAGCTTTCTTGCGTGTCTTATAGAAAAATTGTTCCTGCGTCTCGCCTTCCTTGGCTTCATTGGCGGCGTTAACTTTCAACCATTCATAGATCTTGTTCTTTAACTCCTGCGGAAAATGCTTGGAGTCATAGATCATATTCTGGAACTGCGTGGCTAAATGCACTTCGCAAGCTTCGCATTCCGCGAATTTATGGAACGCCTCTTCCGGCAAAGTGGAAGCGCCATGCTGCACTGTGCCGCCCAAGCCAAATTCTTTTCTGGCGATCTCGCCGAGATTCTTTAAAGTATCAAAATCCAGTTTTACCTGGGCGATAGAGCCGTCAGGCAGGACCACCCCGCCATGGCTTGTCCCGGTCTGTATGGATATCTTGCTTATGCCGGTTAAACCTTTACGCAGGCGCTGTTTGTAGCCTTCCATGAACGCGCGCAGGTCTTCCGGTGTTGAATTCTGATGCCCTACCTCTCCGATCTCCCCGCCTACGGAAACCGTAATACCCTTGGGTTCAATGCGGCGGATAAACTGCGTAAGCTTAGCGCATACTTCATAATTTAAATACTGCTGGTCCTTTACCTTAGGCTTAGAAAGATCCACTAAAGTAGAAGAATCAATATCAATGTTATAGAAACCCGCGCCGACTGCTTCGGTGATCAATGCCTCCAGGCCCTTAATCTCCTTATCAGGGTCCTCTTTATATTTCTTTAAATTAGCCTGGAAATGGTCTCCCTGGATAAATACAGGCCCGGAGTAATTCTCCTTTATCGCCGCCGCCAATATTACTGCTGAATATTCCACGGGGGGTTGGGCGGTATAACCCATCTCGGATTTAGCGATCTCAAATATAAAGGCCTTGGAATTATTCTTTTTACCTACGCGGAAAATAGCCCTGGCTAAGTCATAAGTCATACTGCGTAAGTTTATCGCCGGCACGGTTGAGCCGCTAAACTCCGAACGCCCGCGCGCCATATAATAATCATGGATACTCAAAGGATATATGCCGTTTTTATAAGCGGTGTCCCTGATCTTTTTGGCCAGCTTTTTCTTTGCCGCCAGATCAGTTCCCGTAACTAAGTCCATAACGATTTTGTCCATATCCAGCGCCCTTCTTCCCATAAGATGTTCCCTCCTAAGTTAACATTTTAATCAGGTTATATACATAATCCACTTTTAGCTCTTTCTTTTGGATGGCGGATTCAAAATCAACAGTAATGGTTCTCCCTCCATTAAATGCCACAGCCTTATCTGTTTGGCCTTCTACTAAACATTTAACTGCTGCCTGGCCGAGGTGCAGCGCCAAATCCCGGCTAAACGCCGTAGGACGGCCTCCTCTTTGGATGTGGCCTAAAACCACGGCCCGCGTCTCTAAGTCAGTGATCTCGGTTATTTTCTTGGCGATATCCACCGCGGAAGCCGCTCCCTCAGCCACCACGACTATCCAGCTTATTTTACCTCTTAAATTACCTTCAACTATATCGTGGCAGATATTTTCTAAAGAAAAATTTTTCTCCGGAATGATCACTTCTTCGCAGCCGCCTGCCAAAGCGACGGAAAGCGCGATATACCCGGAATCCCTGCCCATTACTTCTACCACAAAAACCCTTTCCATGGAAGTGGCGGTATCGCGGATGTTATCAATAGCGCCTAAGGCGGTATTGATAGCGGTATCTGAACCAATAGTCGCGTCTACGCCGTTAATATCGTTATCAATAGAGGCAGGAATGCCTATACAAGGGACCTTATACCTTTTATAAAATTCATGCGCCCCCCTGAAACTACCGTTACCTCCGATAACGATCATACCGTCTATTGAATACTTCTTTAAAGTCTCCATCGCCCTATTGCGGCCTTCATCGGTATGAAATTCCGGGCAGCGGGCTGTCTTTAAGATTGTCCCGCCCAAATTAATAATTCCGGAAACAGAGCGATGATCAAACAACTTCAGGTCTTCATTGATCAAACCCCAATATCCGCGAAAGACACCCATAACTTCCAATTTATGGCTTACGGCAGCGCGCACTACCGCGCGTATCGCCGCGTTCATTCCCGGGGCGTCCCCTCCGGTAGTCAATACCGCGATTTTCTTTATCATTTCTTTTCCAGTTCCTCTATGTACGCGATAGCTTTTTGCAGCTCATTCTTTATATCCTTTACTTTAAAAACAGATTTTATGCGCAGCAGGAGGTCTGTTTTTTCTATGGGCTTGCTAATGAAATCCACGGCTCCCGCGCTTAAACTGGTTTCTTTCTCGTCCGGATAAGCCGTAACCATGATTACGGGGATGGACTTAGTTTCCTTATCCTTCTGCAGGGCTTCGCAGACTTCTATACCGTTTAATCCGGGCATAGAAAAATCCAGTATGATCAAATCCGGCTTTTCGTCCTTTGCCAATTTTAAAGCCTCGGTACCGTCACTGGCAAGTATAGCCTTATAGCCTTCTTTAGTAAGTATCCTCTTGATACTCCCCAGGATATCCCCTTCATCATCGGCGTATAGTATTTTTTCCATAATCCCCCCGTATTTAGGTCCCGGATTCCCAACTGGACAGATATTTCTTCTGTTCCGCGGTCAAAGTATCTATGTTGATCCCCATAGATCTTAATTTCAAACCGGCGATATTATCATCTATATTTCCAGGAACAGTGTATACCTGTTTTTTAAGTTTTTTATGATTTCCAACCATATACTCCGCCGAAAGCGCCTGATTGGCAAAAGACATATCCATTACAGAAGCAGGGTGCCCTTCAGCTGCCGCCAGGTTGATCAACCTGCCCTCTCCTAAAATATAAATCCTGTGCCCGTTCTTTAAAGTATATTCATCCACAAAATCCCTGCTCGCGCGGCAAGACCTGGCTATCTTTGCTAAGCCCGGGATATCTATCTCCACGTTAAAATGCCCGGAATTACAGACGATCGCGCCGTCACGCATAAGGCTAAAGTGCTCTTTACGTATAACATTAATATCGCCTGTTACAGTAACAAAGATGTCTCCGATCTTAGCTGCTTCTTTTATCGGCATTACCCGGAAACCATCCATTGTCGCCTCTAAGCCGCGCAAAGGAGAAACCTCCACCACAATTACTTTAGCACCCAGGCCTTTGGCGCGCATAGCCACTCCCTTACCGCACCAGCCATAACCGCAAACCACAAAATCTGTCCCAGCGATAAGCTTATTGGTTGAGCGCACTATGCCGTCAAGTGTAGATTGGCCTGTACCATAACGGTTATCAAACAGATGCTTGGTCATAGCGTCATTAACGGCAATTATCGGATAGCGCAGCTTGCCTTCTTTAGCCAGCGCCCTTAAACGGATCACCCCGGTGGTAGTCTCTTCTGTGCCGCCGATAATATTGCTGTGGTTGGCAGGCGGCCGCTGATGAATAGTGCTTACCAGGTCGGCGCCGTCATCCATGGTAATATCGGGTTTAACCGCCAGGGCGGACTTAATATGCGCGTAATAAGTTTTTGTATCCTCTCCCTTGATCGCGAAAACCGCCATTTTAGAATTCTTCACCAATGCCGCGGCCACATCATCCTGCGTGGAGAGAGGGTTAGAAGCGCAGATATAAACCTCCGCTCCACCTGTTTTTAATACTTCCGCTAAAACTCCTGTCTCCGTAGTAACATGCAGGCAACAGGCGATCTTTACGCCTTTAAGCGGCTTTTCTTTGGCAAATCTATTCTTGATCAGGCCCAATACCGGCATATTGCTAGAGGCCCATTCAATGCGCGTTGCTCCTTTTTTGGCTGATTTTATATCCTTAATATCATATTTCATAATTTCCTTTCGTATTTTTTACCTTCCACCCTACCTGCTACCTACTATCTACTGAATTTTTCCCGCCTGTTTCTTCAACACCGCGGCCTTATCCGTGCTCTCCCAGCTGAACTCCGGTTCAGTCCTGCCAAAATGGCCATAGCAAGCGGTCTTCTTGTATATGGGCCGCAGAAGATCCAATGATTTGATCATCCCTTGAGGAGTTAATTCAAAATTATCCCGGATCAGTTTAATGAACCCTGTTTCCGAGACCTTACCTGTGCCAAAGGTGTCTACCATAATTGCCAAAGGATCTGCCCTGCCGATAACATAAGCCAAATGCACCAGGCATTTCTCCGCCAGGCCTGCGGCCACAATATTCTTGGCAATATAACGGGCCATATAAGCCGCGGACCGGTCAACCTTAGTCGGGTCCTTGCCGGAAAACGCGCCGCCGCCATGGGCAGCCATTCCGCCGTAAGTATCCACGACGATCTTTCTGCCGGTCATCCCCGTATCGGACTGCGGGCCGCCGATAACGAATTTCCCTGTTTCATTCACAAAATATTTAGTATCTTTATCCACATATCCTTTTAGGATAGGCTTGGCGATAAAGTCTATAAATTCCTGCCTGGCCTTTTTAGTGATCTTCTCTCCCGTAGAGTCTAAAATATCCTCGGTATGCTGGCAAGCCAAAACCACGGAATCCACTCTCTTAGGCTTACCATCATGATATTCCACGGAAACCTGGGACTTGCAATCCGGGCCCAAATATTTTAGAATTCCCTTTCTTCTTGCTTCTGCCATATGCGCCACAAGTTTCTGCGCCAGCATTATGGGCAGCGGCATAAGTTCCGGGGTCTCCCGGCAGGCAAACCCCACCATAAAACCTTGATCGCCTGCTCCTCCGGTATTTACGCCCTGAGAAATATCCGGAGACTGGCTGTTGATCGTATTGATGATCGCGCAGGTATGATAATCAAACCCGTACTTTTGATGCGTATACCCGATATCCTTGATTATCTGACGGGCAAGCTTCTGGATATCCACGTAAGCGGAAGTGGTAATTTCTCCTCCGACAATTAAAAGGCCCATAGTAACAAAAGTCTCACAGGCAACACGGCCATAAGGGTCCTGTTTTAAAACCTCATCAAGCACACCGTCGGAAATCTGATCGCAAAGCTTATCGGGATGCCCCTCACCTACCGCCTCTGAAGTAAAATAGTGTTTCCGCGCTGACATGATTCATCCTCCTTTTGGTAAGCGGACAACTTGCGTTCTTAAAGTTTAAGACTTGCTTACAAACGCGAGTTTCGCTTCGTTATAGAATTTATGGTCGCCGATGTCGTACCAGCGCCCGTTAAATACAAACCCGTAAACCGGTTCTTTCTTTCTTAGCCAATCTATGTATGAGCCGGTGGCGTCGGTTTTCCTGGCTTTGCCAGCCACATATTCTTTGATCAAGCCCAATTTATCTTTGGGAAAATAATACAGGCACATCGCCACGAGGGCCGACTTAGGATTCCTGGGCTTCTCCTTAAAATCGATGAGTTTCTTATCCTTACCCAGCTTGATTACGCCGTATTTATTCGCTCTGAGCTTGTCTTTTATATCATAAACCCCTATTACGGGGCTATTCTTGTTTACCAGGGTAAACCGTAGGAAACCTTTCAAATCTCCGTCAAACAAATTGTCCCCGCCTACAACCAATAAACTGTCTTTAACGCGCCTTTTATTTATCGCGAAATCTATATCGCCTATCGCGCCTCTTCTGTCCAGGTTGTCTTTCGTTAAGTCATCTACCAGGCTTACGCGTTTTTGTATACGCAGCCCCTGGCGCCATTTCCTAAACCGGGATATAAACTTGCTGTTTGTGACCACGATGATCTCATCTATTTCATCCAGATTCTTAAGCTTATCTATAATAAAATTGATTACGGGTTTCTGTTCTACCACAAGAAGAGGCTTAGGGTATTCTTTAGTTAAAGGATAAAGCCGGGTAGCGTAACCCGCGGCTAATATCAACGCTTTCATTCTTTAGTTGACTCCTTCTTCTTACTCTAAAATATCCTTTAACCTTGACCGGCTAAACTCTTCAAACTCGCTGGCCGTGGAAAGGCCAAGGACATGGCCGGCGAACTCTTGCGCCTGTTTTAAAGTAACCGAACGGATCAGGAATTTGATCTCCGGAATAACCTGCGGCGGCATACTGAATTCATCCAGGCCCAGGCCAAGAAGCATCAACGCGAAACTCGGCTCGCCCGCCATTTCTCCGCACATGCCTACTTTAATACCGGCCTTGTGTGCCGCGTCAATTATGCTCTTGATAAGCCTTAATACCGCCGGATGCGCCGGTTCATACAGATAGGCGACTTTTTCATTTACACGGTCAACTGCCAGGGAATACTGAATAAGGTCATTGGTCCCGATGCTGAAGAAATTCGCCTCCCTGGCAAGAATATCGGCGGTCATGGCGGCGGAAGGCACTTCGATCATCGCTCCCACCTGTATATCATTATTAAAAGCTGCGCCCTTATTCCTTAATTCCTGCTTTGCTTCTTCAAGTATTTTATTGGCCTGCTCTAGTTCTTCTATCCCGGATATCATCGGGTACATGAGCTTTAGATTCCCGTGCACAGACGCCCTTAATACCCCTCTTAATTGCACCTTGAATATATCCGGGCGCGCAAGGCAGAACCTGATAGCGCGCCAGCCCAAGAACGGCTGCATCTCGCTGGGAGTCTGGAATTGGGACAAGAATTTATCTCCGCCTAGATCGATAGTCCGTATAATGACCGGATACGGGTTCATCTCTTCGGCGACATATTTATAAGCCTGGTAATGCTCCTCTTCGGAAGGCAGGTCTTTCCTGTTCATATAAAAAAACTCGGTACGGTAAAGGCCTATGCCCTGCGCTCCGTGAAGCTTCACTGAGTGGACTTCATCCGGGAACTCTATATTGGCGTTTATCTCCACTTCCCTGCCGTCAAGCGTTACCGCGGGAAGGTCTTTAGCTGATAAGAACGCCTGTGCTACGCCTTCAAGCCTTTCCCCTTCCTGCCGGTAAGTCCGCAGCGTTTCTTCGTCGGGGTCTATAATTACAAGCCCGGCGTTGCCATCGACTATAAGCAGGTCTCCGGTCTTGATCTTTGCTGTTACCCCTTCAACGCCTACTACCGCGGGGATCTCCAAAGACTTGGCCATGATCGCCGTATGAGAAGTCTTGCCTCCTATATCCGTAACAAAAGCGGCCACATTCTGCTTGTGCATAGCCGCGGTATCAGAAGGAGAAAGGTCATGCGCCACCAGTATTGCCTTCTCTTTTAAATCCGATAAACTGGTGCGGGTTTTCCCCAATAGATGGCGCAGTATCCTCTTACCCACATCATTTATATCGGCGGTGCGCTCTTTAAGATATTCGTCTTCAATCTTGGAAAATACATCGATATATTTCTTCAGGACCTCTGAAAATATAAAAGCTACGCCTACCTTCTCTTTCTTAAGCCGAGAGATGACTTCTTCGATAAGCATACGGTCTTCTAAGACCAAAAGATGCGCGTCAAAGATCTGCGCTTCGTCCTGGCCCATCTCTGAACCTATCTTCTTCTGCAGTTCTATTATTTCCCTGCGGGTCTTAATAAGCGCTTCTTCAAAAAACTGTATCTGCACCGGGATATCTTCTTCGCGTATGGAAACTTTCGGAACAACAAATTCCTCCTTGCCTATCCTATAGGCCGGACCGATCCTTATCCCTGAAGCCGCGGCTATACCTTTAAGTTTTATCATTTCTCCTGCTCACTGGTAATAATTTTCTCTAACTCTGATATGGCCAGTTGCGCGTCGCTGCCTTCCGCTTCGATTATAATGGCACTGTCTTTTTCCGCCCCCAACATCAGAATACCCATAATGGACTTACCGTTCACTTCTTCGTCATCGCGCTTGACCGTTATGCGGGAGTCAAATTTATTGGCGATCTGCACAAATAACGCCGCCGGGCGGGCATGCAGGCCCTGTTCATTCTTTACGATCAATTTCTTTCTGATTATCGCCATATTATATTTCTTCAATAAGCCCTAAAATGATCCTGGCTAACTTTACGGGATCATGCCTGGTAACGCCTTCCTTAACAACCGCGAAATCGTCTTCAATGACCCGGTAACCCATATTTTCTATTTTTTTCCTGTCATTAACCACCAGATACGAGTTTTGCCGCGCGTAACGCTTAAGTATTTCCTGGGGAATTTCTCCCGTATTCATAATGCAATAATCGATTACCCGCGGGTGGCTGTGTTTTGTAAGCGCTTTTATATGTTCGGAGGCGCTATAACCGTCGGTCTCCCCGGGCTGGGTCATTACATTGCACACATACACCTTTATCGCCCCTGAACCGGCTATTGTATCGGCAAGCTCTTTTATCAAAAGATTAGGTATAATACTTGTATAGAGCGAACCCGGGCCTAAAATAATCATCTGCGCTTCCTGTATCGCTTTCACCGCGTCCGGAGTTGCCTGTGGCTGCGCCGGGTCAAGAAAAACCCTGTTTATGGGCAGATGGGCTTTGGGGATATTATTCTCGCCGACAGTAGTCGTCCCATCGCTGTGCTGGGCTACCAGCGCCACATTGCTTAACGTCGAGGGGATCACCTGCCCCCTTAAAGCCAGGACTTTGCTGGTTTCTTTAATAGCCTTCTCAAAGTCTCCGGTTAACCTGGTCATTACCGTAATAAAAAGGTTGCCGAAGCTATGCCCCGAAAGCTCTGAATTTGCTTCAAAGCGGAACTGGAATAGATCCTGCATCAATGTGGGAGCGTCTGCCAAAGCAACCAGGCAGTTACGTATGTCTCCGGGAGGCAATATATCAAACTGCTGCCTTAAGCGCCCCGAAGAACCGCCGTCATCAGCCACGGTAACTATAGCTGTGATATTAGAAGTATAATTTTTTAGGCCTGTAAGCAGCGTGGATAATCCGGTACCGCCGCCTACAGTTACAATCCTGGGCCCGCGGCTAAGGTGTTTTTTCTGATACAGGATATCCACAAGTTCCGTGCTCTTTGAAGAAGACATGAACATAAACGCCGCGAAGAAAGAACGCATCATCATTTTGATGCCTAAGATCAGGATTATTACGCCTGAAAGCAGCACTATCGCGTCTAATATTTGGATTACCCAGTATTCTTCGGCGCGTAAATGAGCTGTCCCCAGGACCAGGAGGACTACGCCAAAAGCGCTTAAGCCGATCCAGCGCTTGACGCCGATGCCCGGGTATAACCATTTGAGTATACTGTTAACATTGATTTTCATTTTGAGCGAATAGGCAATTGGTGGAACGCCTGCCGGTAAGCAAGCACCCGCCGTAAGATCTAAAGCGGGACCGCCTAATATTTAGCGGCTAAGACATAAGTCATTCTGACGTTAGATCTTCTTCTCGTCTTCTTGAGCTATTATCTTTATAACGGACTTCTCGTCCGTACATATACGCAGGGTATCGCGGAAATATTTGTCTTTTAGAAGGCGTGAAATCCTGGCCAAGGCCTTAAGATGCGGGCCGGCAGAATCCTGAGGCGCTACCAATAAAAAGAATATATATGCTGATTCTCCGTCCAGAGAATCGAAATCCACTCCTTTTTGAGAGATGCCCAGAGCCGCTACCAGTTTATCCACGCAATCGCATTTCGCGTGCGGTATAGCTATACCCTGGCCTATAGCGGTAGAGCCTAAAGCCTCTCTTGCCATAAGAGCTTCAATAAGCTTGTTACGATGACGTTTCTCGATCTCTCCGGCGTTAATTAAGGCATCCACCAACTCCTTGATCGCGTCTTCTTTTTTTGTGGATTTAAGGTCGGTGATGATCGCTTTTTTTGATAAGAAATCCATAACCTGCATAGCGTTTCTCCTTTCGAGTTTCCTGTTTGACTTTTAATATGGAGCGGGAGACGGGATTCGAACCCGCGACATCAACCTTGGCAAGGTTGCGCTCTACCAACTGAGCCACTCCCGCACTAAAAAGTGCGCACTGCATGATTCGCTGTTAAATCATTCTATCCCTTGCTTATTCGCTTGTAAATTCCCGGCACAATCCGCCGGAAATTTACTGCGCAAGCTGCGGGATGAATTTTGCTTCGCAAAATTCTATGGGCGGAAGAGGATTTGAACCTCCAAGGGTTGCCCCAATAGCTCCTAAGGCTATCGCGTATGCCAATTCCGCCACCCGCCCGGAATTATCCACTTCCCCCTAACTGCTACCTGTTAATTACTACATGCTAAAGATGAATTTTGCTTCGCAAAATTATATGAGCCTCCCGCGATTCGAACGCGGCACGGCCATCTTAAAAGGATGGTGCTCTACCGAATGAGCTAGAGGCCCAAAATGAACTTCCTCGGATTAAAACCCGGGGATCTCTGTGTTATCCCGCGCATTCATCTTTCGGCTCAAGAACTTGTGATGAATGCGCTTCGATTAAAATTAATTCCCTAAGATTTCCTGTTCTTTACTCTTAAGCAGTTCGTCAATCTTAGCGATATGTTTATCTACGTGTTTCTGCAGTTCATCAATGCCGCGGAACTTATCGTCTTCGGAGATAGCCTTGTCTTTTTCCAGTTTTTCTAAAGATTCCTTAGCGTCGCGCCTTATTGTGCGTAAAGACACCCTGCCTTCCTCGGACATTTTATGCACAACCTTAGCGAGTTCCTGCCGCCTGTCTTTTGATAAGGGAGGGACCGACAACCTGATCAATTTACCGTCATTGGAAGGCGAAATCCCCAGATTGGATTTCATTATCGCTTTCTCTATCTCGGCGATCGCGGTTATGTCCCAGGGCTGTATTACGATAAGATGCGCGTCAGGAGCTGAAATAGAAGCCAATTGCTTAAGCAAGGTCAGCGTTCCGTAATAATCGACATGCAGGCCTTCTACGAGAGTAGGAGACGCCCTGCCTGTCCTTATCTCGGAGAATTCACGCGACATGGATTCAACCGCTTTCTTCATTTTCTCTTCGGTATTATGTATGATTTCCTTGGTGGTAGCCATAGTTTTTCGCCTCCCGTTTATTCCACAACCGTACCTATCTTTTCCCCCAATACTACCCGCTTTATATTACCCCTGGTGTTTAAATTAAATACCACAATGGGTAATTTATTATCCATGCAAAGGCTTATGGCGGTGGCGTCCATAACCTTAAGATGCTTTTTTAAAACGTCTATGTATTTTAATCTGCTGAATTTCTTAGCGCCCTTTACTTTTAAAGGATCCGCGGAATATACCCCGTCTACCCTGGTTGCCTTTAATATCGCGTCGGCATTTATCTCCATCGCCCTGAGGGCTGCGGCAGTATCTGTAGTAAAATAGGGATTGCCTGTACCCGCGACGAATATCACCACGCGCCCTTTTTCCAAATGCCGTATTGCCCTTCTCCTGATATACGGCTCGGCAATACGCTGCATCTCTATAGCTGTCATTACACGGGTCGGCACGCCCGCCTTCTCCAAACTATCCTGCAGGGCCAGCCCGTTTATACAAGTAGCCAGCATCCCCATATAATCAGCCACTGACCTATCCATATCCAGGCCCCGGGAACTGATATTCTCCTGGCCCCTGAATATATTGCCTCCACCTAAGACTACCGCTACGTCCACTTTCAAATCCTTGATCTCTTTTATCTGGCGGGAAATAGAAGACAGGACAGACTGGTCTATACCGTGGGATTTTTTACCCTGGAGCGCTTCGCCGCTTAATTTTAAGACTATCCTTTTATAAACAGACCGTGCCATTATTCGCCGACTTTATAACGCGTAAACCTGCGGATGATAATATTCTCTCCCAGCTTGGCTATCAGGCCCCCTAAATAATCTTTTACGGTAATGCTGGAGTCCTTGATAAACACCTGCTCTAACAGGCAATTATTCTTGTAAAATTCTTCCTTGTTTTTCTCTTTCTCGATAACATCGCCTGGCACGTCCTCTTTCTTTATATATACGGGGCTTGTGGCTGTTATCTGCATGGATACATCCTTGGTAAATTGCATGAAATCATCATTACGCGCCACAAAATCAGTCTCACAATTAACCTCTAAAAGCACGCCGATCTTATTACCCAGATGCACATAGGCTTCTACCCTTCCCTCGCGGGCGGTAGTCCCCTTTTTCGCCGCGATCTCCAGGCCATGTTTGCGCAAAAATTCAACTGCCTTGCCGATATCCCCGCCTGCTTCTTCAAGCGCCTTCCTGCAGTGCGCGAAGCTCGCGCAAGTTAATTTTCTTAGCTCTTTTATTGAATCTACAGATATCTTCATTTTAACTTACGCCCTCTTTCTTAACTTCGGTTTCTCTTCAGCCGCCTTCTTTACGCGGCCCTTCTTTAGCGCCTTATCCGCGTCTTCAACAGGCTCTGTGGTTTCCACTATTTCTTCTATCTCTTTTATCTTTATCTCTTCTTCCGGAAGGACTACCGGCTCCTCCAACGGCTCAGGGGTTTTCTCGCCTTTTACAGTAGCCACGCCTTCCTGGGCAAGATACGACAAGAACCTTTTCCTGCCCTCGATTATGGCATCGCCGATAATAGAGGTAACCGCCCGTATGGATTTAGTAGCATCGTCATTGCCAGGAATAGGATAAGCTATCAACTCCGGATTCGAATTAGTATCAATAAGGCCTATTATAGGGATAGATAACCTGTTGGCCTCACGGACCGCGGTATCTTCCTTCTTGGTGTCCACAATAAAGATGGCTTTAGGCATACGCTCCATCTTCACGATACCGGAGAAATTCTTGTTCAACTTGGCTAATTCTTTTTCCAGGCGGGCTACTTCTTTCTTGGTAAGCTTGGCAAAAGTGCCATCCTCTCTCATCGCCTCTATCTCTTTGAGGCGGTTTATGCTCTTTTTTATGGTGGAAAAATTAGTAAGGAGCCCTCCAGGCCAGCGCTCGGTTACATAATACATGCCGCAGCGTATAGCCTCCTGCTGAACAACCTCCTGCGTCTGCTTTTTCGTTCCCACAAAGAGCACGAATTCCCCCTTAGAGGCTATATCCAGCAAGAAATCCCTGGCGGCGTTGATACATTCTTCGGTCTTCTCCAGATCGATAATGTAAATGCCGCTCCTTTCGCCAAAAATGAATTTCTTCATCTTGGGATTCCAGCGTTTCTTCTGATGGCCAAAATGGACCCCTGCTTCTAAAAGCTGTTTAATCAATTCTGAAGGCACTTATACACTCCCCCTTTTAATGGTTGATAGTGGAGCTCCTTTAGACTAAAGTCTTGGGGCTCCCTCCCCGTAGCAAAAATGCATTCCGCAAATTCCTATCCCCGATCTTAAAGACCGGGGATTTTGCGTAGGGGATTAAGTTAAATTTTCAGTATACCAGAATATTTCCTGTATGCAACCTATTTCTACAGTTCTTGCGCCTGATAAAGGCGCCGGTATAGCCCATCCTTATCAATAAGTTCACTATGAGAACCCTGCTCTACGATCTTGCCTTTTTCCAATATGACTATCTTATGGGCCGCTTTTACGGTAGAAAGGCGGTGCGCGATCACAAATACCGTCCTGCCTTGGATTAATCTATCCAGGGCATCCTGGACAATGCGTTCCGCTTCAGAGTCTAGCTGGGACGTCGCCTCATCCAGGATCAATATAGGAGGGTTTTTAAGCAGCGCGCGGGCTATCGCGATCCTCTGGCGCTCTCCTCCCGAAAGCCTCATTCCTCTATCGCCGATAACCGTATCGTAGCCGGCAGGCAAACGCTTAATAAAATCGTGGGCATGGCTGGAAATCGCGGCCCGCTCTATTGCCTCATACGAAGCGCGAGTATCGCCATAGGCGATATTGGCCTTTATAGTATCGTTAAAGAGTATTGTCTCCTGGGTGACGATCCCGACCTGCTGGCGCAAAGATTTTAAGCTGGTATCTTTTATATCCATACCGTCAATTAATATCCGCCCCTTTTTAGGGTCATAGAAACGCGGGATCAAGTCTACCAGGGTGGTCTTTCCTGTGCCGCTGCGGCCCACAATAGCCAAAATCGAATTCTTCTTTACCTCTAAAGTGATGCCTTTTAAGACTTCATGCTCCGCGTAATTAAACCAGACATCTTCGAAAGCAACACTATCCTTAAATCCGGGCAGCTCTATGGCATTCGGCTTCTCTTCCACGCTCGGGCTGGTTTCCAATACTTCATAAATACGCTCGCTGGCTGCCACTGCCTGCTGGTTAAGGGAATTCACCTGGCTTAATTTCTTAAACGGCCTTATCACCGACAATAATGAACCCAGGAAGAGCCCGAATACGCCAAAAGACAGCTTACCCGCGATCACCTCCCTGCCTCCCCAGAAAAAGACGAAAATGCCGGCAATACAGCCTAAAAACTCAGTAACCGGGCTTACGATCAAAAGCCGTTTTATGGACTTCATGGAGATCTTATAGTAATCGTGATTTACCCGGTTGAATTTGGCTATTTCGTAATCTTCCATATTGAAAGCCTTGACGATCCTGGTGCCGATTATGGTTTCGTAAAGTATGGAATTTATATCCGCCATCTTTTCCTGCGACCTCTTAGACAGCTTTCTTAATATCTTACCTACCTTGATAATGGGGAAACTGATAAGAGGGATCAGGATTATGGTAGTCAAGGCGAGCTTAAAATAAATAAAAAAGGTTAAAAACAAGAATATTACCACCTGCAGCGTTTGATACACCAGGTCCGTTGACCCATAGGATACGGCATTTTCAACCAGTTTTACGTCATTAGTAATACGGGAGATAAGCTCGCCGCCGCGTTTATGGGTAAAATAGTCCAGGGAGAGCGACTGAAATTTAACATAAAGCTTTGACCTTATATCTTTTACCACATGTTGGCCGATATCCGACATAAGATAAGCCTGAAAGAAACCGAATAACCCTTTAAAAATGAATAGCAGGACAATGGCTATGACCATGTAATTTAAGAGTACCAACGGAGGCATATCGTTTATTTTAGTTACAAAACCGGCTATACTTTCAGGCAACTTGGCAGGCACAATGATCTTTTTGTTGGTCAAAACCTTATCCGCCAAAGGCACGATCATGGCTAAGGAAACCCCGTCAAAAAGGGCGGAAAATGCCATACATATCGAAGCCAGGGAAAATTGGCCTAAATATGGCTTAATAAACTTAAGTAACCTCAGATAATCCCGCATGTTTTATACCTCCGCAAAGGAAATTAGTATACCATAACTATCTACCCCTAGCAACTTTTTTTAACACTTGGCTTTGGCTGTTTTAACGGGTGCCGGGCTTGATTTGAGCAGCACATACGAAAATTTGAGCGGGCAGGGTTTGTAGCTTTAACCGTAAGCCTCCAAGAGCGAAAATTTTCGCTGAGTGAGGATTTCCTCGCTGGGGAAATCCGAACGGTGCTGCGAGAACAAGCCCGGCACCCGTTAAAAATTAATAATAAATCCGACCTTCGCTCTAACGAATAGATCTCTGACCGATTATTCTGAAAGATTTTATGCCTTTCGCTGGAGGCACATTGAAAGAAGATTTCAGTTGCAACGGGACAGGCGTTTTGCTATCATTCTTAGTATGTCTAAATTAAGGATCGGGGTAATAGGCACCGGGCACCTAGGCAGCATCCATGCTAAAATATACAGCCAAATTGAAGGCTGTTCCCTGGCAGCTGTCTGCGATACTGATAAAACCCGCCTCGATGAAGTATCCCGGAGTTTAAATGTCGGCGGTTACCTTGATTACCGGGAACTCTTTCCCCTGGTTGACGCAGTAAGTATTGCCACGCCTACAAAATCACATTACAAAATAGCTCAAGATTTCCTGAAGCACAACATACACTGCCTGGTGGAAAAACCCTTTACCAGCAATCTTAAACAAGCCGATTCTCTTATAAAAGAAGCTAAAAGAAACAAATTAACCCTGCAGGTTGGTTATATTGAAAGATTCAATTCCGCTTTCGCGGCTACGCAAAAGATCATTGAGAATCCGAAATTTATTGAATGCCACAGGCTTAGCCCCTTCCCTAACCGCTCATTGGATGTGGGTGTGGTGCTGGATATTATGATCCATGACATAGACATAACCCTGGGCCTGGTCCCTTCTAAAATTAAGAGAGTCGAGTCTGTCGGCGTTAATGTCTTAACACAGTTTGAAGATATCGCTAATGCCCGGCTTACCTTTAAAAACGGCTGCGTGGCAAACCTCACCGCCAGCCGCGTATCGGATGAAATTATGCGCAAGATCAGGATTTTTCAGGAAGATACTTATATATCTCTTGATTATAAGAATGCCCAGGCCTGCGTGTACAAGAAGAACGGCCAGAATATCACCAAGGCCAGCCTCCCTATTGAAAAAGAACAACCCTTGCAGAAGGAATTAGCGTCTTTCGTAGACTGCGTCATTACGCGCAAGGAACCGCTGGTCTCAGGAAGATCCTCCCGGGAGGCATTAGCAGTAGCCCTGGAAATCCAAAATCAGATATGGCGCAAAAACAGATCCTGATCATCTGCGGAGAGGCATCCGGAGACCTTAACGCCTCCAACCTCGTAACCGCGATAAAAGAGATAGACCCCGGTATAATATTTTCCGGTGTTGGCGGCTGGCGGCTGCGGAAGGCAGGAGTCAATATCTATTGTGATATCAAGGAACTTGACAGCATCGGGCTTTTTGACGTATTAAGAAAACTTCCTAAATTCTTCGGTCTCAAAAAACTAATCCTGCAAGAAATAAAAATTAAAAAACCGGACGCGGTAATCCTGGTTGATTTTTCGGGATTTAACCTCAGGCTTGCCAAAGAAATAGATAAAACTATTCCCCTTATCTACTATACCAGCCCGCAGGTCTGGGCATCCAGGGCCGGAAGGATAAAAACCATAAAAGAACACATCCATAAGATGATCGTGCTGTTTAGATTTGAGCGGGAATTTTATAAAAAACACGGCATAGAGGCGGATTTTGTCGGCCACCCCCTGCTGGATACCGTTTACCCCTCGGTTGAAAAAAAAGAATTTCTAAAAGAGCTGGGTTTCTCCGAATCCAAGGCCACTATCGCCCTCCTGCCCGGTTCACGCAAACAAGAAGTAGAAAATATCCTGCCTGTAATGTTGGAGGCCTCTGCCCTCATTAATAAACATTTGCCTGGCACCCAGTTTGTGATCGCCAAGTCCTCTCAGGTAGATTTAAATATTTATAACCGGCAGACAAATAGCTTCAAGGCGGATTTAAAGACCGTCGAGGGAAGAACTTATGACTGCCTGAACATCGCGCGATTCTGCCTGGTCGCCTCAGGCACGGCCACATTAGAAACAGCGATAATGCAAAAACCCCTTGCGATAATTTATAAGATGAGCCTATTGAATTATCTTCTCTACCGGCCGCTGATAAAGGTCCCTTATATAGGAATGGTAAACATAGTAGCGGAAAAAAAGATAATCCCTGAATTTATCCAGTTTGGGGCGGATCCAAAGAAAATATCAGAGCAGGCCTTAAAGATATTAAGAGAACCTTCTCTAACAGCGCGGATGGAAAACGACCTCTTGCAAATAAAATCCTTGCTCGGCGAAAAAGGCGCCAGTAAAAGAGCCGCCCGGATTATCGTAGATTTCCTAAATAATCCTTCCTTCCCCAAGTAGGGACGTTTCTTCACCCAAGGCAGGGACGTTTCTTCTGCTAAAGCTAGATCTGTCCCCTCCTATCTATTATATAGAAGATTGAAATGATTTTGCCATATTGATACGTTCATCAATAGGCGGATGATCAAAGAAGAAAAACTTGATCAGAGGATGCGGGTTTCTATCGGCTAAGTTCTGCGAAGCGAGCTTTTCCATCATAGAAATAAACGCTTCTTTTAAGCCGGTTACCTTAAGCGCCATCATATCCGCGTTAATTTCTAATCTCCTGCTAATATAACTCTCAAACGGCTGCATAACTATCCCGAACAATAAAAAATAAATAAGGATAAGAGGAAGGGCGGCAATATCAGATAACGAACCCAGCCCGAATACACTTAACGTATAAACGCTGGTCCTGGATATAATATAAAAACAGGTTATTATAACGGCGGAATTGACTAAGATTAGTTTTAAGAGATGTTTTAGCCTATAGTGGGCAAACTCATGCGCGAGTATAACTTCAATTTCATCATAGCTGTATTTATCTTTTAATGTGTCACTTAAGATCACGCGCCTGCCTGAGCCCCAGCCAACGAAGGCGGCATTTGCCTTTAAGGTCTTCTTGCTGAAATCTATCTCGAAACAATCCAGTATTTTTACCTTCATTTTATTGGCCAAATTCATTATCCGCCCCCTGAGCGCGTCATCTGAAATTTTCTTATATTTAAAAAATAGAGGTATGATCAGTATAGGGGTAAGCTTTGCCAGGATCAAACTAAAAAATATCCAAAATAACGAGATAACCAGCCACCAAGAGCCGATGAAATGTTTTAATATATAATAGAACGCCGAGATAATGATAAGCGCGATGATATAAGATATAATGCCTGCTTTGGCCTGATCATTAACCCAATCTTTTATTTTCTGGTTGGATAAAGAAAATTTGCGCTCTAAAATATAGGAATGGTAGAAGTTTATCGGCAGGGTTGACAGGTAATAAACCAAAAAAACCACCAATGTATACAACGGTATGACAAAACAGGGGTTCTGGGGAATAAAATTTAGAAGCAGGGCTGATAGGGCTTTAGATAATCCCAGGCTGAGTAATGCCAGAAAAAAGATGAGCTGATATACGGTTTCCAGAATAGAAAACGTATACTTAAGAGAAGAGTACTTCTTTGCCGGTTCAACCATGTTTGCCTCTGGAATTCCTAATGGGTCTATGCCGGCTATTTCTTCGTTACGGGTATCACACTTATAAATGTACGGACCTTGCCGTGACTAGTCTTCTTCTTGGAAAAATGGACTTTGCCGGGGCAGGAAGCATACAGTGTCCCCAATCCTTTTACATTGGCACCCGCTTTATAAACCTCCACGCCTCTGGCTACGATCTTTCCGGTAGTAACAAGCTGCCCTTCAGAAACTTTAACCGCTTTGTCTTTTTTGGGAGTTGAAAATCCACCTGTCATTGTATCCTCCGTTTTAAATTAACACTTGGCTTATCTAAATATTTTATTTACGTGAATTTAGATTAGCATATATTTTTTAATTAAGCAAGACTTGTTCGTCCTTAACGGGAAGGTGGGCATTTAGCCCTCTTTGGGTAAGCTTATCAAATAAAGCCCGGGATTGGTCTTCATCGCCATGCACTAAGAATATCCGCTTTAAAGGCAGGCACCCTGAAACAAAGTCCAGAAGTTCAGTCTGGTCAGCGTGCCCCGAGAAGGAATTAATTACCACTACTTCGGCGTTAAGCTCATATTCAACACCGAATATACGCACAAAACGGTTGCGGTCGACGATTTTTTTACCCAAGGTATCCCTGGCCATATAACCTACGACCAGTATTGTATTCCTGGATTCGGAGATATTATTCATAAGATGATGCAGTATCCGCCCTGATTCGCACATGCCGGAACCCGCGATAATGATCATGGGCCGCTTATCGTTATTCAACGACTTGGATTCATTTTGCTCGCGTATATATCTTAAGTTCAGGAACTCAAAAGGGCTCTGCCCTTCGATTATATTCTGGCTGGTCTGTTTATCCATATACTCAGGATAACTTTGGAATACATCGGTTATATCTGTCGCCAGCGGGCTGTCGACATATATGGGAATAGCGGGTATGGCTTTTTCTTTTAGCAGTTCATTCAGGAAATATATCACTTCCTGCGCGCGCTCTAAGGTAAAAGAAGGAATAAGGATTTTGCCTTTACGTTCCACAGTGCGGTTGATAACTTCTTTCAGTTTTGTTTTGGCCTCGGAGATCGGCGAATGGAATCTTCCGCCATAAGTGCTTTCTAATACCAAATAATCCAATCCCCGGATCTCAGCCGGATCATTGAGCATAGGCAGCCCTTTCCTTCCCAGATCAACGGTGTAACCCAGGCGGATAGTTTTTAAGCCGTCTTTTATATCCAGGACGATAATAGCTGAGCCCAGGATATGGCCGGCATCGTATAAAGTAACGCAGATATCTTTTGCCACACACAGCCTCTGCCCATAAGAAACCGGGCGGATCATTTTTGCCGCTCTGGAGGCATCTCTGCTTGTATAAAGAGGGCTCCTTAACGGCAGCCCCAGCCTCCTGTTAACCTTATTTACGTATTTTATATCCTCTTCCTGGATCTTCCCTGAGTCCGCGAGCATCAACTTGCATAATTCTTTGGTGGCGCCTGTAGCGTATATTTTACAGCGCGCCCCTTTTCTAATCAGGCTGGGCAGGTTCCCGCAGTGGTCTATGTGCGCGTGTGATAAAATCAGCGCGTTTAAAGAATGCGGGTTATAATTAAAGGCTGTGTTTATCTGGTAAGACTCATTTCGGTGGCCCTGGAATAACCCTACGTCAAGCAGGACCTCCGATTTATCGGTTGATACCAGATGGCTGGAACCGGAAACATTCCTGACCCCCCCTAAGAATTTCAGATTTACAGGCATAGAGCTAATCCTTGGCTTTAATTTTAAAAATAACGGCAATAACCAATACAATATATACCAGGCTAAGTGCGAACAACGCTTTGTTACTCAGGAAATATCCTGCCAAGGCGCCGGGATCAAAGACGCTCTTGCCCAGGCTAAAAAGGACATATTGTATCCAGAAGATCTTAAGCGGCGATCCGAAAATAACCGCTGCCAGATACCTCCGGAAATTGATCCTGGTAAGCCCTGCCCCAAGGTCTAAAAACCTATAGGGGATAAGCGGGGCCGCCCTGAAGATAAAAAGCCAAAGAAAACTGATATTGGCCAGCTTATCGTCTAATTTATTGTATTTCTTCGAAAGCCGCTTACGGGCGTAAGGGCTTCCCAGATAACGGGCGAGATAAAATAATATAAACGCGTTGATCACCTCTGAAATACTGATGAATAAAGCGCTTAAGAACGGCCCGAATAAAACCGCGCCCATAAGCCAGAATAAGTCTTTAGAAAAGAAAACAAAGAATGTAACGGTTACATAAAGAACGATATAAATGATCCCGCCGTAGAATAAAGGGAATTTCTGCAAGGCTGCCTGTATCGCCTGCGTGTCTATATAAGAACGCTTCCCTAAATACCAGATCAAGGCTAAGGCGAAAATCAAAAACAGGAAGCCGATCTCGTATTTGTATTTTTTAATATGCTCCATCTTAAATCAAGGGAAGGAACTCCTTGCCTTCGGTGAACGGATTTAAAGAATGCTCTATTTTATTCTTCTCTGCCGCCAGTTTCAAATTAACGGTTTCTCTCTTATCCTGAGGAGATATAACTTCAACCTTGGGAGAAAATATATCTTCTTCGTCTTCCTCCCTGACCACGGCGATCCTCCCGTCGCTTAAGACGACGAGCGTCCCCACAGGCCAGACTCCCATTATCTTAAAGAATTTATCCACAAGCTGAGGCTCGAATGCCGTCCCCTTCTCTCTGGTCATAAGATCGTATATCATTTTAGGCGGATAATCACTCTTATACCCCCTGCGCTGGGAAAGGGCGTCATAGACATCGCATATAGAAACGATCGTGGAAACAATGTGCGGCTTTTCATAGAAAGACACCTTAGGATATCCCGAAAGATTGTATTTTAAATGGTGTTCAAAACAAACAACTACGGGTAATACACCTAAGGCATCCACGTATTTAAGCAGGATCTCCGCCCCTGTGACAACATGGTCCTTGACCTTGGAGAATTCTTCCTCGGTCAGCCTGGCCGGTTTCTGCAGTATCTTCCTGGAAATATAAAGCTTGCCGATGTCATGGAATAACGCGGCAGTGCCAATATCCAGGATCTCATCTTTGGCAAAACCTATCCGGGAAGAAAAATACATAGAAAGAATGGAGACATTTATGATGTGGGAAAATGTCCTTAGATCATACCTTTTTAATGTCGCGAAATTCAAGAACTCCTGATACCTGCCCAGAAGATTTTCCATAACGTTGTTAACGGCTGACCTCAAAGCCAAATGGTCTAGTTCTTGCGCGTTTAATACCTTCTCCAGGGAGCCGGTAAAACTATCCAGGGAATTTTCATAAAGGTTTAAATAACTTATCGCCTTTTCCACCTTGCCGTTTGAAGAGACGGAAGAAACCTTTATTTTACCTACAATTATATTCCTTATCCCTAAAAGAGATAATGCCTCCTGCGGCTCATGCTTTAACTCTTCTTTGGGAGTAGTTAAGAAAGTTATGAACTTGCTTAATTCTTCATTCTCAAGCCCCTGCAGGAATTCTATCCTTTCTATGCCTCTGGATTTCAAATAAAGAACCGCGGGTTTGACCATTTTACTTAACTCGAAGAATATCTCTTTCTCAAAAGCCAGTTCTTCTCCTACAATGCCTATAACCAGGCTCTGCCTTTGGCTCAAGACATCCTGTAAAGTGGCGTAAGCCTTATTAACGGATTTCTTGAATTCCGGATGCCAATTAGAGTATAGCCTGGCTGTCTGTAAGGCGGAAATTATATCCCTGAAAGAACCCTCAATCTTTTCTAACATTCCACTTCCTCAAGACCTCTGCGGCCTTCTTTCTTACGTCCCTATTCCAGAAAAAAGGCCTCTTGCTTAATACGCCCAGATAACCTGCCGCTTCTTTTAAGCCTATATCTTCTACAATCGCCATATGCTCGATTAAGATCTTATTCTTTCTCCCGAACGGGCTGCGGATAGAAAAAAGCTTTGCCAGGGCCGCCCCTTTCTCATTTTCGTTCTTTGTCAAAGCCAACAAAGCCTCTCTTTTTAAGAACGCTTCTTCCTTATCCAGGACAGACAATAAGAATCCACTGTCGCCAACGGCTAGAACCTGCATAGACCTTAATACCGCTATTTTTATAATAGTACTGGAGAGGTAAAACATTTTCTTAAGTATCTCTAGGGCCTTTAGCGCGTCCATCGCTTCCAGGCTCTTAACGATCTTGCCCATAAGCTCAATGTCAGAATGTTTTCTCTTCAAATTATCCAGGAACAGCGGGTAATCTTCGGAAGAGAATCTAAATAATAATCTTAATATAAAAGGATTCACTTTTCCTTCATTAAATATCTTGTCCAGATAAAAATCAGGACCCAGGGAACTTTTCCTTAATGTATCTATGAAATACTCCAGACCAAGAGGCGGCTCCTCTTCGAACGCCGCATTTTCTATAAACTTGGAAATCCGGCTCTCCAGGGCCTCTAAAGAAGAGAACAAAGAAGCGTCCTCTTTTATTTTATTATCCAAAGCCCCCCATAGAAATCTTAAGTATTTTAAATCCCTCTCTTCAATGGCCTTATCGCACTCTTTTAACAGCTGCCCTGAAACCAGGTCCAGGCTTTTTATATCCTTTCCCCGCATAAGTAAATTAAGAAGGATGATCCGGTAATGCGTTTGCGCGAGGCCTCGGTCAAAAACAAAGTTATTCCCCGGGAGGCTGTCTTCGGAAAGCGAGGAAAGCGCCTGGCGGTAGAACGGTGAAATAAACGAGCTGTCAGGCAAAGAAAAAACCTCTTTGATCTTTTTTCTTACGCGGGGGTTATTTTTAAGGAATTCCTCGTTCTTTATTTCCTTTTCCAGGGTGGGGGCGATCGCCTTATGCGCGTCTTCATCAAAAAGACGGGAGAATACCGTAAAACTTAAATAATTGAAATTTTCATCTTTGGAGATGGCCTCCAGCAGCGTCTCAGCCAAATCTTCATTATTTAAGCTCTTAAATAATACCTTAACCTTATCCAGCTTCTCTTTTTCAGGGATATTTTTCCCTTTTAACACAATTCTTAACAGGCCCTTGGTGCAATTATAGAACTTATCTTTTTCTTTATCCTTAAGATAATTCAAGAAATCGTATATGCTTTGCCTTAATTCAGCATCTTCAAACAGGTCTCTAGAGTTAAACTTTCCTATTATTTTTTCGAAATTATCCGCGAACTCATTGATCTTATCAAGGTTGTTATTTTCTACCGTCGTCTTGAATAAATACACCCACATATCCTTGGATTCTTCTCCGGCGTCCCGCAGGAGTTCGGAATAATCAAGCTCCTCGACATAGAGGCGCGGCGTCTTTTCTCTGTTTAAGACATTCCCGATCCCCCCGCGCCTGAGGATTTCTCTTACCGGTCCGGATACCGAACTTAAGAAATCGACCAATTCTTCTTCGCTAACCCCCTGCCTAAACTCAATACTCTTTATTTTACGCAGGTGGAACATTTCCGCCAGGTCAGTATAAAGATTGAGCTTTTCCAAAAACCTGCCGTCTATGAACAGGGAATTAGGGGTAATCCCGATCTTTATGGGGTTTAAAAAAGGAAACAGCGCGTCAACCCGCTGTTTAAAAACTTCCACTGATTTCCTGAAATAGGGGTGCTCTTTGGGATAAGCAGAAGCGTTATTCAAGACTATGCGTAAACCCTTTAAGAAATCAACCAGGGTTTCTTCTTTATTCATAGTAAAATAGCCCTGCTCTTTTTAAGACGGGGGACTAATATCCTCTATACTTATTGGTTATGGGCATTCTCCTGTCTCGTCCGAATGCCTTGGGCGTTATTTTTATTCCCGGGGGAGACTGCCTGCGCTTGTATTCACTCTTATCTACCATATTCAAAACCCTGGATACTGTCTCTTTATCTGAACCCGGAAGCGTGATTTTAGTTAAATCCTTGTCCTCTTCAACATAAGCCTTCAGGATCCGGTCGAGTACTTCGTAAGGCGGGAGAGTGTCGCTGTCTTTCTGATTGAACCTTAACTCGGCAGTAGGTTCACGGGTCAACACACGTTCAGGAATGACCCCTCCGCCAAGTCCCCTAGAGTAAGGACTTAAAGAATTCTTGTATCCGGCTAATTTGTAAACCAAAAGCTTTGGCACATCCTTGATAACGGCAAACCCTCCTGCCATATCCCCGTAGAGGGTGGCATAACCGGTGCTCATCTCGGATTTATTCCCCGTAGTTAAAACCAGCCACCCGAATTTATTAGACAACGCCATTAAGATATTACCCCGGATACGCGCCTGCAGGTTTTCCTCGGCTATATTCTTTCCTAAATTTAAAAAGTGCGGTTTAAGGACCGTCAGGTAAATCTTATATATCTGCTCAATCGGGATACTAATCAATTTTATGCCCAGATTAGCCGCCAGTCGCGAAGCATCTATTCTGGATGCGCCGGACGTATAGCGCGAAGGCATAAATACTCCGGTAACATTATCTTTACCCAGGGCGTCAACAGCTAAAGCCGAAACCAGGCTGGAATCCACCCCTCCGCTTAAGCCAATCACCACTTTATGGAAATTATTCTTACCTACATAGTCATGCAGCCCCAAAAGCAGAGCCTGATATACTTCGGCAACGGGTTCCAACGGCCGGGTTTCTTTCCTTAAAATCGGCGGCCTGTCCTTAGGTATCCGTGATCCTGCGATCGTAATTATTCTTTGGGATGACCGCGCCGCTTTTCCTTTAATATCCAGATCGGCTATCAATAAGTCTTCCTTAAAAGCTTCCGCCCTCTGGATAATCCTGCCGGAATCATCCACGATCATGCTCTGGCCGTCAAAAACCAGCTCATCCTGAGCGCCGACTAGATTGGTATAAATTATAAACAGGCGGCTCTCCCTGGCCTGCCTGCGGACAATCTCTTCCCTTTCCTTGATTTTACCCGCGTGGTAGGGAGAAGCATTTATATTAATAATCAATCTTGCCCCGGATAAAGCCTGTTGTTTTATCGGGCGCTCTTTGTGCCAGATATCCTCGCATATATTGACTCCGAATACGAATTTGCCAAATTTAAAAACTGCCGGGTTAACTCCGGGTTTGAAATAACGTTTCTCATCAAAAACACCGTAATTGGGTAAGAACATTTTATGGTATACCCCGCGGATCTTAGCGTCCTGAATTATTGCCGCCGCGTTATACAGGTCCCCGCCTTTCCTATCTACAAAACCTATGACTGCCGCGATGCCGTTTATAGACCTGCTTAATTCTTTTATTTTTCTCAGGTTATCTTCAATAAATTTAGGCTTAAATAAAAGGTCTTCTGGCGGATAACCGGTGAGTGCCAGCTCCGGGAAAGAAATTATATCCACCCCCAACCCTTTTGCCTTATGGATATACTGGCTGATTTTGCGGGCGTTATTATCCAGATCGCCCACTGTGCAGTTTATCTGCGCTATAGCTATGCGTAAAGTGTCTTTCATTGCCGCAGCCAAGCCCCCTCTAAAATAAAAATGTCTTCCAGCGCTGCTTTACTGCCGGAAGACACTCCTGCCTTTCTATGCCCCTGCATATTCATTTAAGTTTTCTTGCTTTTTATATCCCGAGCCAAGATCACGGCTTCCGCGACTTCACGCATGGACTTACGGGAATCCATACTCTGTTTCTGTATTAACCTGTAGGCCTCAGATGGTAGAATATTGGCCTCCTGAGAGAGGATATCTTTAGCCCGCTCAACGAGTTTGCGGGTAGTTAATGCCTCTTCGGCGCTGCGCGCCCTCAAATCCAACTCCGCGTTCTCAATAGCTAATGCCGCTTGATTGGCCAAAGCGGTAAGCAGGCTTAATTCGTGTTCCGTGAATTTATGCTTCTGGGAAGTATAGCAGTTAAGCACGCCGATCGCCCTTCCTTTAATAGCCAAAGGAACACTGGCCAAGGAAACCAGTTTTTCCCGTTTGGCGATATCCCTGTTTAAATAACGACTGTCTTGCCTGACATCCAGAACAATAACGGGCTTATTATCGCGTATAACCACACCGGCGATACCCTCGCCTAATTTCATATTCGGCTTCTTATTATACGCTTCAGAAATGGACTGTGTTGCCCGTACTATCAGTTCTTTTTTATCAGGGTCAAAAAGCATCAAAGAAGAGATCTTGGAATGCATTATCTCAGCGGTTACATGCACGATCAAACGCAGGAGTTCTTCTAAATATAGCCCGGAGGTAATAAGATTGGCTACTTTAGAAAGCGCCTCGATCTGTTTTAAGTAAATCTTATAGTGTTCTTCTTTCTTTGGCATTCTACAAATAAAGATGGGCCTATTTACCGGCAGGCAAGCCTTTTTAGAAACGCTTCCATCCTGTTTATTGCCTCTTTTAAATTCTGTAAACTGGAAGCATAAGAGATCCTGATATGATCTTTTACGGATTCTCCAAAAGCGTTGCCGGGGACAACCGCGACCTTCTGTTCCTTAAGCAGCCTCTGGGCGAAATCCATAGAACTTAATCCGGTGTTCTTTACGGAAGGAAAGGCGTAAAAAGCGCCTTGCGGCTTTACGCATTTCAAGCCTATGCGGTTTAACTCTCCTACAATAAATTCCCTTCTCCTTTTGTATTCACGCTTCATCTCTTCCAGGGATCTTTTTCCTGTAATGAGAGCTTCACAAGCCGCCATCTGGCTGGTTATCGGCACGCACATCATGGTATATTGATGGATCTTAGTCATTGCGGAAATTATTTCTTCCGGCCCGCAGGCATAACCTACGCGCCATCCGGTCATAGCATACCCCTTGGAAAAACCGTTAAGATAAATAGTGGACCCTTTTGCCCCAGAGAGCGTGGGAAAAGGAATATGTTCAAAATCATAGGTCAGGTCGCCGTATATTTCATCGGAGATGCAAAGCAGGCCGTGTTTCAATAAGACTTTCTTTATCGCTTCCAGTTCTTTCCGGCTGTAAGATACGCCTGTGGGATTATGCGGATAATTTAAGATCAACGCCTTGGTCTTCTTGTCTATAGCCTCTTCTATTCTTTCCGGCAAAAGCTTAAACCCGTCATCTTTTGTATCTATATACACGGGTGTGCCGCCGCATAATTCCGTAACCGGGCCATAAGATACATAACTGGGAACGGGAATTAAAACTTTATCCTGAGGATTTAAGATCGCCCGCAGGCTCAGGTCAAAACCTTCGCTTACCCCGGTAGTAACCAGGATCTCGTCGTCCGGAGAATAATCCAGGCCGAACTTGTTCTTAAGATGCCGGCTTATGCTTAATCTTAGTTTATAAAGCCCTTTGTTTGAAGTATAGGATGTAAAACCCTGCTCCAGGGAGTATATCCCGGCTTCGCGTATCTGCCAGGGAGTAACAAAATCCGGCTCTCCTACGCCTAAGGATATAACGTCCTTCATTCCGAGCACCAGATCAAAAAACGCGCGGATACCTGAAGGCTGCATGTCTTGCACTTTCTTAGAGATTATCATTTTCTTCATTCTGCATACTGCCTATTATTAATACGATATAGCGATCCTCTTATTCTCTTCTTTGTATTTTAAGAATACCCCGTCTTCCTTATATTTCTTTAACATGAAATGCGTGACTGTGCCGCGCACATTCTGGAGGCAGGAGAGTTTCTCGGCAACGAAATTGGAAACCGCCTGGATATTCCTGCCCTCTACGATCAACAGCAGGTCATATGTCCCGGAAATAAGGTAACAACTGGAAACCTCCGGAAACGAATATATGCGCTCGGCGATCTTGTCAAACCCGGCATCCTTCTGCGGTATGATATTTACTTCTATCAAGGCCCGCAACCCCGTTTCCTCATCCCTGGTCAGGCCTTTATTGATCACCGTTTTATATTTTAAAATCACCCCTTCTTTTTCATATTTCTTTATCGCCGCTTTTACATTTTTCGGCGTCTTTTTAAGCATCTTGGCGATCTCTTCAGGGGTCATGCGCGCGTCTTTTTCTAATATCTCCAATATCTCATCCATATCCGCACCTCCGCGGTTAACAAAGGTTTTCCCTTACTTTTATAGTATCTTTTGGATTATATCATCTAAGTTACGGAGGGTCAAGGCTATAATAGCCAGTCAAGAAAACGGCCTTGAGAATGACAATAAGGCAGAGCTGCCAGCTTGCTTTATATTTTCCCCCGGCAAGCGCTGACACAAACCCCACAAATATACTGCTCGGCTAAACGCTGCCTATGGAATTCCTTTAGCTTATCAAAACACTTTATATAATCAAACGCCAAAGGGTCATCCTTTATCGCTCCCGCGGGGCACATCGTAACGCAGCGCCTGCAGGCTCCGCAATCTTTCTTTAACGGTTTATCCGCCTTTAAAGGCATATCAGTAAGGATAGACACGAGGCGGAATTGGCTGCCTAAATCCTTATTAACCAATAGATTATTCCTGCCTATCCAGCCTAACCCCGCTAAACAACCAATCTGTTTATGCGAAAGATGGGCCTTTTGGCTCTGCCAATCAAGTATTTGTGATGCCGGAACGGGTAAAGCAGAATAACCTTTTTTCTGTATATAATTACACGCCTTAAGGCCGATCTGATCCAGCAATACATTAACTGTCCGATAGTTATGAAAATATACCTTGGTAGGCACAGGCACGCCGGCTATTTCTTCTAACACGCTCCTTGATAACATTATCCCAAAGCAAACAGCCCTATCAAACCTTTTTAACACCGCCTGAGAAAACATAAAATTATTCTTTATCCCAGAAATATCCGCTACGCCGAACAGATCAGCACCCTCTCGCTGGCAGAATCTTTTAAGGCCAAGGTAGCTTTTATTTTTGTCCATCTATCTTTCTTAAATATACCATTAATATTGAGATTGCCGCGGGCGTCACTCCGGAAATACGCGATGCCTGCCCCAGGTTAAGCGGCTTGAATTTATTCAATTTCTCCTGGATCTCCCTGGAAAGGCCGTTGACTTTCGCGTAATCAAGATCTACGGGCAATTTTATCCTTTCCAGGTTCCCAAACCTGGCTACCTCTTTAAGCTGCCTTTGGATAAACCCGGAATATTTTATTTCAATCTCTACCTGGGCCAAAGCGAATTCGGGGATCTCCAACCTGATATGTTCTAAGCCTATCAGGTTTCTTAAATTTATCTGCGGCCTCTTTAAGATCTCTTCTAAAGTCACTGTTTTCTTTATAGGCGAAGTCCCTAAACTTAAAAGTTGGCGGTTTATCTCCGGATCCGGCTTTAGGCGCGTATTCCTTAAAAAATCCTCTCCCTTCTTAATCGCCGCGAGCTTATCCTTAAGTTTATCATAATCTTTTTTCGGCACCAAGCCTAATTCATAACCTATTTTCCTGAGGCGCAAGTCCGCGTTATCTTCACGCAAGAGCAGGCGGTATTCTACACGGGAAGTGAACATACGGTAAGGCTCATTCGTGCCTTTAGTGGTGAGATCATCGATCAATACACCGATATAGCTGCTGGAACGCTCTAAGACCAAGGATTCTTTGTTATTCACCCGTAAGCCCGCGTTAATGCCGGCAAGCAGGCCCTGGGCTGCCGCTTCTTCATAACCGGTAGTGCCGTTGACTTGGCCGGCAAGATATAAGTTCTTGATCAACTTAGTCTCTAATGTAGGATAAAGCTGTGTAGGTTCAACTACGGTATGCTCTACGCCATAGCCAAAACGGATCACCTTAGAGTTCTCTAAGCCCTCAATAGAATGTAATACCGCTGATTGCACATCTTCGGGTAAACTGGTGGATAAGCCATTCGGGTATATTTCAGAAGTTCCGTTACCCTGCGGTTCTAAAAATATCTGATGCCGCGTTTTATCGGCGAATTTGACGATTTTATCTTCTATGGAAGGGCAATACCTTACGCCCGCGGCCTTGATCACTCCTGCGTAAAGCGGAGAACGGTTTAAATTGTCCCGGATAATTTTATGAGTATCTTTATTGGTATAAGTTATATGGCAGGGTACTTGTTTTTGCGTTAGTTTTAAAGTTGAGAAAGAAAACGGCTTTGGCGGCTGGTCGCCGTCCTGGACGATCAGCTTAGAAAAATCTAGGGAGTTTTTATCCAGGCGCGGGCAGGTCCCGGTCTTAAACCTAAGCAGGTTAAAACCCAGTTCTCCTAGATTCCGCGTTAAACCTACTGAGGCAGGTTCATTGATCCTGCCTCCGCTAAAATGCCTTAACCCTATATGAAGCAACCCATCCAGGAATGTGCCCGCGCAGATAACCACGCAGGTAGAACTGATCTCTTCATTCTTGTCGGTAATTATCCCGCGCACACGGCTATCCCTGATTATTAATTTACTTACCTCTGCCTCTTTGACAGAAAGATTTTCCTGCTTTAACGCCAGTTCTTTCATATACCGGTTATACGCGTCCATATCTATCTGCGCCCGGGAAGACTGGACTGCCGGCCCCTTGGAGGCATTGAGTATCCTGAATTGTATCCCGCAGGCATCGGCTGCCCTAGCCATCTGACCGCCTAAAGCATCTATTTCTTTAACCAGCTGCCCCTTGCCTACGCCGCCAATGGCCGGATTACAGCTCATTTTACCTATAGTATCAACACTAAGAGTCACTAAAAGAGTCTTGGAGCCCATACGGGCGCAGGCAAAACCCGCCTCAATTCCCGCGTGCCCCGCTCCAATAACTATAACATCGTAATTATCCATATTATTAATTATACCACTTAAATATTAATCTTTCGCGCTTTTTAGAAGGAAAGGCATGATGTCCCTGCCGCTAAGTTCACCTATTGAACCGTGCCTTGCGGCTTTTGCAGAAAAACTCAATGAGCCATCGGGCTTGATATTGCCTCCTGAAATAAGCAAAGGCACGGGGCAGGCGGAATGGGCTCTGGCAGCGCATACAGTTGAATAATCGGAAGTAACCGCGATAACCGTATTATCAATATCCAACCCGGCCAACAGGCTGGTAAAGAAAAACTTATCTATCTCTTCAATAGACGCTTTCTTTTTATTAGAATCCCCGTCATGGGCCGGCTCATCAGGGCCTTTTATATGCACATATATACCGTCATATTCTTTTATAGAACCCAGAACAACCTTGGCCCATACAGAATAATCCACATCTTGATGCCCTGTTAATTCAGGCACATCGATTATATCCATGCCGGCCAGAAGCGCGATGCCTTTTTCTACGGGCATCCGCACGAATGAGCCGAACTTCAAATTAAAAAGCGTATTTATAGAAGGAAGTTTAGGCAGGCAGTCTCCCGCGCCACGCGACAGGATCATATTGGCAGGAAGCTTATCTTCAGAGACCCTTTTCTTATTTACCGGGGATCCATCCAATACTTTGCGCGACTTCAGGATGAATTCATTTAATAAACACGCGGTTTCTTTGGCCTCGCGGGAATCCTCGTATCCGGCTATAGGCGCTGATTCTATTACTTCTTCTTTGTCATATGTAGGGTCAGTGTTGCTTATCCGGCCGGATAACTTAGAACGTATCCCCCTTATCACTAATACCCCGCGATGCCCGACAGTATTCTTAAATTCAAAGGTAGCACTCGATAATGTAACTTTGGAATTTATCTCTTTAGCCAGAGTAGAAGCTTCATCAGCGGTCAAGCTTCTTCCTGAGCGCCGGTCTATAATAGTCTTGCCGTCTTCGGATACAGTAGCGAAATTAACACGGAATGCCGCATCCCCGTCATTTACCGTTACACCCGCGGCAAAAGACTCCAACGGCCCCCTTCCTGTATAATACTCGCGCGCGTCGTAGCTTAACAAGCTTATCATCGCGATATCCGACTCAGGAATAATTCCGCGGCCGACAGGATAAACTAACCCGGTCCTGCCTTTCTGGGCTAAGCGGTCCATATTGGGAGTAAACGCTGCCTCCAGATCGCCTAACCCGTCAAGGACAATATACAGGATCTTCTTCATGTATTTATTTTTAGCTGTATGAAGGGTAAGCTATTTCAACACTTGGAAAAACCGCAGGCATGGCACTTTACGCATCCCTCTTCATGGCGCAGTGCTCCGCCACAATCAGGGCAAACTCCGACTATATCCGCGTGATGGTCTACGCCAGGAGTAAGCTTGGGGTGCTCATCGCTATGGGAATGTTTCATGGATACCGCTTGGGCCTCCGCGAGGGGCTTTACAGATGGGTTATTAACCAGCCTTTTTTCAATCACGCGGGCAATGGCGTCTGCGCAGGAAAATATCCTCTGGCCTTTTTCCCAGGAAGGCGAAGGACAGCGGATATTACGCAATTGTTCAATAATGGATTTTACCTCGATCTCGGAACGGAAACCTAAGGACACCAGGCGGCCTATTGCCTCAAGTTGCGACGCGGCGCATCCTCCGGCTTTGCCCATCTGAGTAAAAAGCTCAAAAGGACTGCCTTCTTCGTCAACATTTATGGTAACGTAAAGATTGCCGCAGCCGGTTGCCACTTTAGTGGTCGTGCCGATAATTACTTCCGGGCGGGGGCGCGGGGCGATTTCTCTCTTAGCGCCCGGGGCTTTCTGTTCCTGTTTCTGCGCGGGCCCGCCGACGTTTAAGACCTGCTCTTCGCGGCTCCTGTCGCGGTAAATAGTTATGCCTTTACAGCCTAATTTGTAAGCCAATACGTATGATTTCTTGACATCTTCCACTGTCGCTTCATGCGCGAAGTTTATAGTCTTGCTTGTGGCATTATGCACATATTTCTGAAATGCCGCCTGCATGCGCACATGCCATTCAGGGGATATATCGTGGGCCGTAACAAATATCTTTCTTATGTCTTCCGGGATCTCCTTGATATCCTGTATTGAGGAGTGCTCGGCGATCTTTTCCATCAATTCCCGGCTGTAAAACCGCCTTTCCTTGGCAACTTCTTCAAATAATGGGTCCACTTCCACCAGTTTATCGTTATCCATAACATTGCGGTAATAAGATATGGCGTACATTGGCTCTATCCCTGAAGAGCAGGGGCCGGCAATTATACTTATTGTCCCGGTAGGGGCAATAGTAGTCAAGGTGGCATTACGCATTTTTACCGGGTTGTCTTTCTTATCGTAAATACTGTTTTTAAACGCGGGGAATGTTCCTTTGGCTTTGCCCAATTCCAGCGACTTCTTAGAAGCCTCCTCTAATATAAATGACATTACTTTCTCCGCCAGCTCTACCGCTTCCTCGCTGTTGTAAGGGATATTCAACCGTATCAACAGGCTTGACCAGCCCATAACCCCTAAACCGATCTTGCGCGTAAGCTTAGTTGCTTTTTCTATCTGCGGCAGAGGGAATTTATTCACGTCTATAAGATTATCCAGGAAATGCACCGCCAAATGCGTTAGTTCCTTTAATTTATTCCAATCAACTTCATAGTGGCCGTTTACTTTCTTATATATCAAAGAGAGGTTCAGGGAACCCAGGTCGCAGCTCTCATAAGGCAGGAGCACCTGTTCGCCGCAGGGATTTGTTGATTCATATTTCCCCAGCTTTGGCGTAGGATTAAATTCATTCATCCGGTCAATAAAAATAATCCCAGGCTCTCCGTTCTTATGAGCCTGCTTGACGATCAGATCAAACACTTCTTTTGTATTAAGCCGTTGGACTACTTTTTGCGTGCGCGGGTCGATTAAATCATAATCCTCACCCTTTTCTAACTTTTTCATGAAATCATCGGTGATGGCTACTGAGATATTAAAGTTGGTAATGTGCTTATTATTTTCTTTACAGGTAATGAATTCCAGGATATCCGGATGGTCTACCCTGAGTATGCCCATGTTGGCCCCGCGGCGGGTCCCGCCCTGTTTCACCGCTTCGGTAGCCGCGTCATAAACCTTCATAAAAGAAACCGGGCCCGAAGCAACCCCGCCTGTTGTTTTTACAACCGCGTTCTTAGGCCTTAGCCGCGAGAACGAAAATCCCGTCCCGCCGCCGCTTTTATGTATCATAGCCGTTGCCTTAAGGCTTTCAAATATTGACTCCATGGAATCTTCCACAGGCAAAACAAAACAGGCGCTTAATTGCCCGAGTTCCCTGCCGGCGTTTATAAGGCAGGGAGAATTAGGCATAAATTCCAATTCGGACATAATACGGTAAAAATCCCCCTGGAGAGTTTCCACTTCTTTCTCGCTCTTGCCATACAATTTATCCGCTATGGCCATAGCTTTAGCTACGCGGAGGAACATCTCTTCGGGTGTTTCTACTACCTTGCCCTGCTCATCCTTTTTAAGATATCTTCGCTCCAGCACCTTTAAGGCATTCTCGGATAATTTGTGCGCCATTTTTCTACCTCTTTAGTTAAAAGTTAGACTTTATGTCCTGTAAGTATACCGTCCCATAAATAATTTGTCAATAGAAAAATACAATATCTGGTATATTTGAATGAATTATACCCAACTGATTGTGTTGATTGTCAAATTAGACTATAGCGGCTGACAAGATTCCCTGACCACTAATTCTGCCGGCAGGCGGGCCTTTTTTACCGGCGCGCTGCCTGGTTTTAGGTTCATCAGGCGGTCTAATTCTTTGACGCTCTCTTCCGCCATTTTGATCAAGGGCTGCCTTACGGTAGTCAAAGCTACCGGGCCATAAAGGCCGGAGGGATTATCATCAAAACCCACGATAGATAAATCTCCAGGGATGTTCTTTCCCAGTTCGCGCGCGACCGTCATCACCTCTAAAGCCATGGAATCAGAAGCGACAAACACAGCGGTGGCAGGGTCAGGCATCTTAACCAACTCCTCGGAAACGGCCCTGGCCTGGCCGCGGGAATAGTCAGTCTTAAATATGTACCGCGCCTCAAGAGCTATATTATTCTTTTTTAAAGCCCGCTTATAACCCTCGAAACGATCCGCCGCTGCCTGAGTTACCAGATCTCCTGTTATATGCGCTATTTTTCTATGGCCCAGGCTGACCAAATAATTGACCGCTGTTTCAGCGCCGCCGGCATTATCTACGGCAATGCAGCTGACTGGAAGGTCATCAATGTAATTATTAATCACCACGCAGGGCACCCCGCTGGCCAACGCGTCTTCGAGCTGATGGCGGTTGCCGATGATATCCGCGAATATTACCCCGCCGATGAGGCCCTTTAGGTTAAGATCAGAGCGGATATCTGTCAGGCGGAGCAAGAGGTCCAGCTTTAAGGCATCGCAGACCGTTCCTATGCCGCGTATTAATTCCAGGGCGTAGAAAGAATAGAACACCCCTTCATAACGGGGAATAACCAGCGCTATTACATTGCTTTTACCGGTGGCTAACCTCTGCGCGAAAATAGAAGGCTGAAATTTAAGCTGCTTGACCGCGTCTAAGACTTTAACGCGGTTCCTTTCTTTTACCGAAGACGCTTTATTAATTACGCGGGAAACAGTGCTGATAGATACGCCGGCAAGATGAGCGACTTCTTCTATGGATATATTCTTGGAGGGGAATTTCTTGGTACGGGTCATTTATGAAGACGGTAATGAAACCTGCTAAGGCCTAGAACCCTTTTGAGCCGCTTTAAAAATATAAATTATCTTACTGTATCCCCTACCCTGATAGGAGTAGTTTCCTTCTTTATATCACAAGCCGCTATATCTCTACGGACCTGGATGACTTCAACAACAGCGATAGGATTATCTCCTCTGTATACCTGAAAACTGCTGCCTACGCTTACGCCGGACTCTTCGCCAAGATTTACGATCACGAAATTAGTATCTTTATTTATCGCCAGGACCTTGCCTGTGAGCGCAGCGACGCTAGCCTGCTCCAAATTTTCCGGCTGAGGGCGCACAACTATAGGAGGCAGCTCTACAGCCTCTTTCTTCTCCTGAAAAGCTTCCGACGGCGCCTTAGCCCCGTTGCCGCCGCCTAAATTCTCTTTTATATCATTTATACGTGATATCTTATCCGTAAGCATGGTCTGCATCTCGGTAAGCTTACGCTCTAAAGAAGCATTCTTTTCCTGGAGTTCCTGAAGCTTCCTTTCCAGGTTAACCTTACGCTCATTCAAACTTTTTAATTGCCGCGAAAATACGGAATTATCACCCTTTAACGACTTAAAACTGTCCTGTATTTTTATCTTATCGTTCTTCTCTCTTACCAATTCCTGGGTCAGGCTGTCTATTAACTTCTGATTGTATTCAACTTGCCGCCTTAAATCCTCGTTATCGCGCCTCAAGCTGTTTATGTCTAAATCAAAAGTGGCCTTTTCTCTTTGCAGCTGCTCATTCATTATCTGGCTTGATTTTAATTCACTGCGCAGGCTGCCTAACTGCAGATCCAGATCTGTTTTTGCCTTTAATATGCCTGCCCAGTAGGAGTCTGTGTCTTGAGGCTGCATTGGCTGCTGCGGCGCTTGAACCACTACCTGAGCCGGCCTGGACTTTAATCTCTCAATAAGCTCGCTCTTTTCCTTATTGATTAATTCAAATTTCTTCTCCACGTCTTGTTTTTCGCGGGAGACCCTGTCTAATTCCTTGTTTAACAAACCAACTTTATTTTCATAATCGCGGATACCGCTTTCAAGCTTATCGAGCTTACCGCTTAAGGCTATATTCTCTTTCTTTAGATCATCTCTTTGCCGCATGACCGATTGTTTTGAATTCAAGGTTTGCATAAAAAGAAAAAAACATACTACTAATCCTCCGGCAAGCCCGATCAGGATAAATTTTGTCTTTTGCTCCATTATCTCCCCCCTTATATGAGCCGCCCGCTTACCATAATTGGGCGAACATCTTTTGCATAACCAAACTCGCCGCGCCCAGGGCCACTGAATTCTCCTTTAACTGAGAATAAATTATCTTCAGGCCGTTTGTCGATTCGCGGAAGCCCCAGTCCCTAACGGTAGAATTTACCTTATTTAAAAAACTTTCACCCGCTTCTTCTATGCCGCCACCGATAATAACTACCTGCGGGTTTAACAAATTTACCAGATAGGCGATCTTTATGCCCAGCCTCTTAGCAGCCCTGTCTAAGGCTAAACCGGCCAGCTCATCCTGGGCGCGGGATGCGGTAAAGACGCTCTTTAGGTCAACGTTATCTATATTGCTTGAGGTAAGGCGAAAAAAGTTTTCCGCTTTATCTTTATCGCCGGCCAGCATAGACTTTACGTCGTCAACGATCCCCAGGTCCATCTCCCAGCGTTTTAAAAAACAACTGTTCCCCAGCTCGCAGCTGAACTGGTCCTGTTCCTTATAATTATATATGGCTACTTCTCCGGCATAACCCTGCCAACCCCTGTAAATCTCCCCGCCTATCATTATCCCGCAACCTACGCCTGAGAACATATACAGGCAATTCTTAAAACCGCGCGAGGAATCCAGCCAGGACTCGCCAAAACAAGCTGCCGTAGCGTCATTCTCAATTACCACGGGCAGGTTAAATTCTTTTTCTATCAGGCCCTTAAGCGGCAGGTCTACCGAAGCATACGCATAATAATGATCCATCTTCTGGGGCCAATGTATGGAACCATCTTCTTTATTAATGAGCCCGGCGATGCCCACGCCGATACCTTTTATACTAGAGGCGTGTTCTTTCGAGCGCCTGAGTATTTCACGGACAATATCTAATAAACATTCGGAAATTTCTTTAACTGAGGCGCGGGGGCGGGCGGTTTGCGTCTTGGTTACGATGTTGCCTTTTAGATCCACTAATAACCCGACCATATTCATCAGGTTTAAACCCACGCCGATCACGAAACCTGCTTGGGGGTCTAAGTCCAGGAGCACGGGCCTCCTGCCGCCCTCAGAGACATCGAGTTCTTTCTCGTATACCAGTTTACGCTTTATGAATTCGTCAACGTAATTAGATATGGTAACTACGTTTACGCCCATTTCTTTGGAGATATCCGGCCGGCTTATAGGGCCGCGCTTTCTTAATATCTCCAATATATCAATACTGCGCTTTTCTTTTTCCGTAAGCTGCTCTCTTTGGGCGTCTATTCCGTACATTTAAGCTTACACTTCTTTCTTTATGGCTATTTTATCATGTATTAGTTTTTATTTATACTACCAAAGATAGTATAAGTCAAGTATTTTTAAGAATTAATGATAATTTGGAGGGCCCGGGAATTGAAAAATTCAGGAAAGGCTAATAAACATCAACTAAGTCCAGGGAGCGGTCAATTATGCCTGTAGGGGAAACCACCAGCAGGCCTACCACTTTTGTCCCCGTCTCTGTATAGGTGGTATCCAAGACGGACTGCCCGAGGGATGACGGCTTGTTACTGCCCAAGTCCCCTGACCACAAATATTGTAATTCTACCTGCAGGCAGCCGGTAGGAGAGGTATAAGCAACGGTACTGATGTTCACCGGCTCTTCTTTTTTGGCTTTATAAGGGCGGGATTTTAATTCTACCTTGGACATATCAAACATGGCGTATTCTTCATTCAGGCAAATATCTAAGAATGTCTTAAGGTTATACTCCATGGGCCTTGCTTCTTCTATTTCCTTAAGCCTCTCGCGCGCCGAGGCTGCGGACTGCTGGTAATTCTTCCCTGCCGCTTCAATCAACCTGTTATAATAATCTTTCGCGCCTGCCGGATTATCTTCCCACTGACTAAGCAAGCCTAATTGGTAAAAGCTGGAAATTACCTGAGGGCTTGGGGCTTGCTTCTTTTGGATCACCTTTTCAAAATAGCTCTTCCCTTCTTTCTTATCCCTTAACACATAAGTATCAATAATGCCTGCCTTAAATAACGCTTCATCAAAGTGGCTGGTTTCAGGAAAGGCGGTTGTCAGTTCAACAAAGGCATCCTTAGCCTTACGGTAATCCCTTGCTTTCTCTAAGTTGAAGGCGCGCAAGTACATTAGTTCCTCGCTAAAAGCCCTATTCCCGCCTAATTCTTCTATTTTTTTGAATATTTTTTCGGCGTAAACAGGATCACAATAACCCTGGTCTTTATAAGCGAATTCTTCGGCAATGCCCGTTAAAACAGGTATTAATTTTTCTTTGGGCATTGACCCGGCTGCCCTATCAATATAAATATTATAGATGCTTTCTGATAATTCCAGGTTGCCCTCTTTATAAAATCCCAGGGCGATATCTGCCAGCGCCTCATTATTTATGTCAGAAGCCGCGAGTTTCTCCGCGTAGATACCATACAGCTCTCTTGATTTTCCTTTTTCGCCGTACGATAAAATTTTATCAGCGGCTTCTTTTATAGGCTCCAGATTGCTCGCGGATTTTGAATACTCTAAGACAGAATTCATCAAGTCGGCCAGCGCGGCTTCAGCGAAAACATCCTGCTGGTCTTTATGGAACTGCCATAAGATAAGCCGGGTATAAATATTAAGCGGGTCTTTGGCCGTAGTAGAATTCAGCGTATTTTGCGCGCTTTGCGTTAACTCATCCCTGTAGGCATTGCCCTGGGCAAAATATTCATCCCATTTCTGCGTCTCTTCTAAATACTTAAGCTGGGAATAACGGGCTAACGCGGTGTAGTATCCGGAGAATGGCTCCAGCGCCTTATTTTTCTGGCTTAAAGATTTTAATGATCCTACAAAATCCGCGTATCTATTATCTTTAAAATACAGGTCCTTTAGTTCTTTAAAAGGCGCGTATAGCTCTTGGCTGGACTTAGCTTCCATGATCTTTTTACTTAAGGAAGCCGCGTTGCCGTCAACCTGGGCACATAAGCCGCAAACCGGAATAACCGATAAGAATAAAGCAACTATTATGGATCTCGCTGACCTGATTTTGTTTGCCATTTTAATTTACCTCTTTTTCTTATGGTCCTTGCCCAGTGAAGGGTTTTTCCAGAATTCCCTTAACACATAATAGGCCTTGCGGGGAACGCGTTTGTTAAGGCCGTTCTCTAATTCTTCAGATAACGCGATGATACCAAACCACTCTTCATTCATATTCATATTCCGGGGCGCTTTTATGTCAAAATAATAACTGCCGTTAGACCAGTTTGATTCTGTCTCCTGGGCCTTCCAGCTCTCGGGATTGCTCTCATCGTGCTTCCACCACTCGTCCGTCCACTCAAACATTATCCCGCCTAAACAATTGCCTTCGCCTTCTTTATTGCTGGCTAAATTCTCATAGATCTGGCGCCACTGCGATTCCAGGAAAAAAGCCTGCATGTTCTGGTCTTCTTTCTTTAGATAAGCATCGTAGGCGTCGGCGCCGAATTCCGACAAAAGGATAGGCTTGTCAAAAGTCGCCTTCAAAGATTTAAAAAGATTCCCGAAGGTCTTGCCTCTATAAATAATACAGGCGACTAAATCCACGTCGGCAGCGAACTCCCTGGCGGATTCCAAACCGATCAGCTCGCCATTACCCAGGGCGACCGGATGCTCGAGGTCAACTTTATGGATCTCGCGGGCAAGTTCATTTACATAAGAATAATATATCTTAGCCCGCATCGCTTTCTGTTTTTGCGGGTTCGGCTCCTTGTCTATTTCCTCAGTTGACCAGCGGTTAACCATGCCCAGGCAGGAATAATTATTCTCGTTGCCCAGTATCCAGAGAAGTACGCCCGGCTCATCTTTATACAGGTTAACCATATCTAAAACTTCTTTTTTTACTTTATCCTGAAACGGTTTATCCCCATAAAAAGGGCAGGGATATTCCCAGAAACCCAGCCAATGGCCTAAGACCGTGCGTATACCATAGAACTCATACATATCCCTGATAACTTTTTTTACCGCCTCGGGGTTATCGCCCGGCTGATAGATCCTTATCGTGTTTACCCCCATCTCTTTCATCAACTTACCGTCGGCTATCCAGGGTTTATTCGGGTCAGCCCACCAATTGTATTCGTGATTCTGCCCTATGGGTATGGGATTATAACAAACACCTTTTACAACGTAAGGATGGCGGTCCACGATCAATTGATAACGGCTGTTCTTAAGTTTCTTTATGTAAACCTTATGTACAGGGCGTTGAGCCATGCCCGAAAGAAGGACAAAAAGCAATAAACCGCAAACTGCAAGCCAAATAGGCTTGCAGTTTGCAGCTAGAGAATTATGATAAGTTTGCTTATTCAAACTTGATCTCATCCAGATAGAAAGTAGCGCCCTCGGGATTGTTGTCAATATTGCCTGCCCAACAGAAACCTCCGAGGATATAGGACATATCCTTGCCTTTTAAGTCGATAGTGTATTGCGTCCAATTCTTAGTCAGGATGACCGGGCCTATGCCGGCGCTGTCTGAATCAGAATATTCTCCCATGATCCCGCCAACCTTGAACTCCTCGATGCGTTCCTGGCCTGTTACACCGCGGGCCCAGAACGTAAGCTTGGTGGCCTTAGAGAGATCGAAACCGCCGTCAATGGTACCCCAGTTGTTAGGAGGATTCTGCCAATATATGCCTGCCCAGCGCGCGCCTTGAGTGGCTTTACCGTTGTAGATTATTTTAATGCAGGTATCGCCCAAATAAGGATCATCTTTGGAAGCGCCGTCATATTTTATGTCGCCGTAATCTCCCATCCATCCCGAAGGGATAAAATGGTTCTTCGCGGAAGATCTATCGGTATAGACATAAAAAGGCATAGCCTCTTGTTTCTTGGATTCCGGCTTCATGGCGGGATCCGCTTCGAATTTTATATCGTCCAGATAAAACACGCAGCCATCCGGATTCAAGTCAGAGGTAGTTGCCCAGCCGAAACCTCCGCTTACATAAGAAAGGTCTTTCCCGGATAGATTGATAGTATACTGCTTCCAGGTGTTAGTAAGCTCGATAGCCCCTGTCTCAACATTAGCCGTATCTGAATACGTGCCTTTTATGCCTCCGACAAAGAACTTCTGGATCACCTCTCCGCCTTTCGCGCCGCGGGCCCAGAAAGTAAGTTTGGTCATCCCGGTAAGGTCAAACCCACCTTTTTTGTTGCCCCAGTTATTGGCGGGATTCTGCCAATATACGCCTACCCAGCCCTGTGCTTGAGACTTCTTAGCGCTGTAGCTGAACTGCAGGCAAGTTGTGCCTGAATGAGGATTATCCACAGACTGGTCATTTAATTTAATATCGCCGTAATCTCCCATCCATCCCGAAGGGATAAAATGGTTATCGCGGGAATTCCTGTCCGTGTAAACCATAAATTCCTTGGGTTTTTCAGCAGCTTTCTCTTCTGCCAACGCACACATCGGAGTTGCCAGAATCAACGCCGCCAACACTACTAATAATTTCTTCATCCCTACACCTCCCTTTCTTTCCTTTCTACTTCCACAGCTTTTTATACGTGTAATATGCCTTGCGCAACTGCCTTAAAAAAGGGCTTAGCTTACCATCGCCCTGGCTCAAGATGCCCAGCCATTCCTCATGCATATAACCGTCGGGGAACGGCCCCGTGAACAATCCTTTAGTGTCATGCGTAAAAGGCTCATACGCCTTCCACCATTCATCCAGCCATTCAAAAGCCACGCCTCCTATAGAATTGCCTGAGCCGCCGCTAAATGCCATATTGGCCTCAATATCCTCCCAGGAACCCCGGTGATATTCTGCCTGGAGCTCTTCTGTTTCCGCCGGAGACTTTCCTTCAGCGTAAGCAGGGCAGCCGAATTCCGTGATGAATGCCGGCTTATCCGCTTCTTCTTTTACCCCTCTCCAGAACCGGCCAAAACCATATTCTCCCCGGTAGACATTGGCCCCAAAGATATCTATGTCCGGAGCATCTTTGCCGAATTTATCCAGATATAAGGTATCCCCGCTGGCTATGGCAACCGGATGATCAGGATCTATTTCCTTAATACGCTTGGCTACCTCATTAGCAAATTTAAAGAACGCGTCCGGCTCGGTATTGGCGTTACAGGCGTAGCCGTAGACATTTTCATTTCCTAGAAGCCAGAATAATATATACGGCTCGTCCTTAAACTCTAAGACCATTTTTACTACCGAATCCATCATGTTCTTCTTATGCTCTTGGTTATTATAATCAGTCCCCGGGATCCATGAGGCGCCGGAACCTAAAGCGTACTTGCCTAAGAAATCCCCCAATATTACCCTGATCCCGTAAGACTCATACATATCCCGCAGGAGCTCTTTATTGACTCCAAAAGGCTGATGATACAACCTTATGGTATTTACGCCCATCTCTTTCATCAATTCAAAATCCCCTACCGCGTGTTCATCCGGGTCTTGCTTATTATTCAAGTTCCTATCCACAAACGCGTCGTACGGGCCGTCTATCCTGCCATTATAGTTAAAATCATTTTCCATCCAGTTGGTCATTGTCCCGTTGTCAGGAGATTCTCCGACTTTAGTCGGAGCGTATTGGACACCCCGGATTATATAGGGCTTATTATCTACGATCAATTCCCAATCACCTGTTTCATACTGCGCCAGGTGCACCTTGCCCTTGCCTAATCTCCTCTTGATACTAAGCAGGCCTTTTGATTGTTTTGGTTTTAATTTTTCCAGTAGGCCGGCCTTTACAAATTTACCGGGATCAGCGGTCACCATATCATTGGAAACATCGTTATCATAACCGTTTATTATTTTTATGTCCGCGCCCTCAAGCTGATACCCTAACTGCGGGTTCTCGCGCAAAAGGAAATTTATCTTGGCAAGCGCGGCCTGGCCCACGTACCAGGGAGTATGCCAATAGGTCCAGCCGTAACTGCCGGGGAAATGCACCGCGATCGCGTAGTAACATTTAATGGCATGTTTAATAAGGCCGGATTTCTCCAAAAGAAAGGCGGTATAGAATAATTTTACTCCCTGCGGCTCAGAAGCGACGCACCATTTTAAGAACGCGGCCTCCAAATCCGGAGAGTGCAGAAAATCCCAGTGAGATCCTTCCAGCCTCTTTTCTTTTTGCGCTTTCTTGAACTCCGGATCCCACCTCACCGATCCGCTATTAGGATATATACCTTCACCCACAGCCGTAATCAGTCCTTCCTGGTCTTTTACGATATATTGATAATCTTTTGTCCCCCTGTTCTTAAACTCGCCGTATTTTTCATAATTAACAAAGTCCTCACGGCCTTCATCGTAGAGGACTATTTTTGTGGGGATCTTGCTTACCGCCGGGCCCGCGGGTTTCTCCGGAGCGGTGCCGGGGCAAGGCGGAGGCAGGGCCTCTTTAGGATTTAATTTTAATATACTTTCCCTGGCAGCCTTGGAAACCGACCAGAACCAGCCGCGCGGGTCCCATGCCTGGGCATAGCAATATCTTTCCACAACCACCCTAAAAGCTTTTATCGACTCCTCATTCTTGCCTTGGTCCCTGTAACACTCTCCCTGGATAAAATAGGCGGTGCCTACATCATTTAATACCTGCACAGCCTCAATATCCGGCCTGTTCTTAGGCAGCGCTTTTAAAGAAACCTGTTCTCTGTCAGCCTTTTCTTTATATAGATCGATCAGCTGCTGAGTGGATTTTAAAGTTGCCTCAACGTCTTTCTTCCCGTGCGCTCCCCAGGCCTTGACTATCAATTCTCCGGACGATGGTTTATCTTCAGAATATGCTAAGCCCATCATAGCGGACACTAGAACACAAGAACACGCGAACACGAGAACTTTTTTCATCCCACAATCGCTCCGGCAGTAACACCTTTGACAATATATTTCTGCATCAGGATATAGACTATTATAATAGGTAAAGCGGTTATGGTCAGCCCGGCCATTAACAGCGGATAACGCGTAATGAATTCTCCCTGAAAGGTCATTAGCGCTACCTGAAGCGGCATAAGGGATTTGCTGTCAAAAATAATCAACGCCAGGACATACTCATTCCAGACAGTAAGCGCGTTAAAAACTACCACTACCGCCAATACCGGTTTAGACAAAGGCAAAGCCACATTCCACCAGATGCCCAATTTAGAACATCCGTCTATACGCGCGGCGTCCTCTAATTCTTTAGGCATCTTATCAAAAAATGTCTTAAGCATGAATATGCTCGTGGACAGCCCTACGTTTATCATTGCCAGGATATAACCTAAAGAGGTATTCCTTAAATGCAGTTTATTCAGCAAGATGTACAGCGGCACGAAACTTCCCGGAATAGGTATCATCATTGCCGCCATGAACATAAAAAACAATATGTTCTTGCCGGGGAAACGCAGGCGGGAGAACGCGTAGGCGGCAAGAGAAGAAACAATGATTATGCCGATGACTACGGAGGTGGTATAAAATATACTGTTTAAGAAAAACCTCCCGAACCCCCCCTCTATCCAGGCCAGGTAATAATTCTCGAAGTGAAAGGCCTTGGGGATAAGCGATGTGTTCCTGAATATTTCCTCCTGGGTCTTAAGGCTCGAGGAGACCATCCAGATCAAAGGAAACAAACAAGTAGCTGCCACCGTGATCAAAAACACATGGATCAATAAATTTATACCTGTCCTTTTTGTCTTATAATAAATTGATGCCTTCATCTTTTGCCTTTTCTTTTGTATAAATTTACCTGGCGCGTTTGGAGAAACGGTATTGTATAAAAGAAATCATCATTAAGATCAAACCGAAACTAAGGCCTTGCGCGCAGGCATAACCAAACCTTGATGAGCCGCGCATAGACGCCAATATCCTCAAGACCGGGACCTGCGTATGGTATGCCGGGCCTCCTCCGGTCATGGCAATGATCAGGACAAACGCCTGCATAGTGCCTAAGACCGTCAGTATCGCCACCAGTACCGCCACCGGTATCATAAGCGGAATGGTAACATTCTTAAAAGAATGCCAGGCGTTAGCGCCGTCAACCCGCGCTGCTTCATAAAGTTCGCGGGGGATAGTCTGTAACCCCGCCAAGAATATCAGGAAACCCCAGCCAAAGCCTTTCCAGGAATGCACTATGGCCACGGTGGTCAGCGCGGTCTGCGGGTCTGAAAGCCAGTTCCTGGCTAAACTGGATAACCCCATATGGGCCAGCCACTGATTCAGGAAACCGTAATTGCCGTCCAATATCCACTGCCAGACCAGGCCTACCACTACTTCGGATAGGACCGGCGGGATAAAAAATATCAACCGGTAGAAATTCTTAAGCCGTATCTCGCGGTCGCATGCCCAGGCCAATAAAAAAGCCAGCGCGTTCTGAAAGGTAAGAGCAATCAAAGTAATATAACCCGCGTTCCACATTGAATCCCACCATATTTTGTCCCGGATTATCTCTTTAAAATTCCCCAGGCCTATATAGGTCATGATAGGAGATATCCCGTCCCATTCATGCAGGCCGTAACGGAACACCCAGGCAAAGGGAATGATATAAAATATGGCAAAGATCAACACCGCCGGCAGGACAAATACGTAGTTTTCTAATGTTTCTTTAACCTTCATTTACTTTGCTTGCCTCGCCTGTTTCTTAGCGAGTTCCCGTTCTTTTATTTTCTGCACTTCAGCTGCCACTTGCTCCGGGGTCTTTTCCTCGATAATGATCGACTGGATCCCTTTATCCAAAGCCTCTATTACGGCGGAAAACTCAGAAACCCCCCAGACATTCGGATGGGTCGCCGATTCCATGCCCCTGGCAAACGCCGCTAAGACATCGGGTATTTTATTCAGGCTATTCTTATTTGCCGGTAAATTATTGGTAGCTTCCGCTAAATATGCCTGCTGGTCTGCGCCGGTAAGCCATACCAGGAATTTCACCGCTTCTTCTTTATTTTTAGAACGGGCATTAACCATAAAAGACGAACCCGCCCCGCCCCAGATACTCATGGGATTTTTATCCGACGCCTGAGGCGGCAGTATTACCCCGTATTCCAAGCCGGGATTCATACCCTTATAAACATTTACGCACCAGGAACCATTAAAGGCAAACACCGCCCTTTCATTCGCGAAGAGCTGCTCGGCGGTTTTATTCACCATGGTAACTATGCCGCTGGCTAAGACCCCGGAATCCTGCATCTGTTTAAACAGACCCAACACCTTGACCCAATCCGGGTCGGTATAAGGAACTTGTCCTCTTATAGTAGCTAATACCTTGTCTTTGCCCATAATATTAAAAGCGTAGTTATTGGCAAGGCAATCGATCATCCAAACTTCTCCCCAGCCGGAAACCAAACCCTGCATATTGGCTTCTTTTATCTTCTTGCCTATATCCAGGAATTCCTGGAAAGTAACCGGCGGCTTTTTGGGATCTAATCCTAATGTTTTAAATAAACCTTTATTATAAACCATTTGTATGGTCATAATATCTATAGGCGCGCCGTAAACACCGGGCTCAACCCCATAGCTGTTGCCTTCGTTAAATTCATTTACTGCCAGGGCCTTGCTGAAAAAACTGTTTCTCCATAAGCCGTTATTTTCTTCCATATAAGGGCTTAAAGCCAGGATGTGCCCTGCCTTGACAAATGAAGCGAAATCTCTTTTCTCGCCTAAGATACCAAAAATATCGGGAAGATTACTGCCTTGCGCTGCCGCGCGCACCTTTTGGGAATAAGCATCGGAGGGGGCATAAAGCTCAAAATTAACCCTTATGCCGGTTAAAGCTTCATATCTTTTGGATAGCTCCTGGAATGCCGGCTCTCTGTCGGTCATCCAATGCCAGACCGTTACGGTTGTTTTCCCCGCGTCTTTCTTAGAAGAACAACCGCTAATATTAAATAATAATAAGAAGCCAAAAACTGCGATATATAAACTATAAATTAACCTATTCCTCGGCATTACTTGCTCCTTTCTTACGTTTGATCTTCCTTTAAGCAGAAAATATAAATTTAACACAAGTTCATAAGCCGGTCAAGTCCTTTCTAAGCCGCTACATCGCCCTCATAACGCGGCTTAAGCCCATTAAATTCGCTTTTTCCAGATTAACCCCTAACTGGCACCTGCTATCTCCGATCATCTTTGACCAGACTACTTCTCCCCGCGTATAAAAAGGCTCTCCTTTATCGGGAATATCCAGCCAGAGCTCCAAGGGAGTCCGGGGGGCTAATTCCTTATTAGCTACCAAGCCAATACCTTTGGCGCTAATGTCCATGCTTTGGGCCTCGCCTTCCCTGTTCTCGTTTAAGTCCAAGAACCTCACGGGGAATCCGGTAGGGAAACGCTCAAAGATCCTCTTATCTTCAAAGCCAGAGTTCAGCATACCTCCACCTCCTCTTTTGTATATTTTATCAGATATCTTCTCTTTTTGCTACTTTTTTAAAATAAAGGGGACAAAATCGTCCCACCTTTTTCTCCTGTAATCTCCTATTTGTAACGGGGGAACCTTGTGTTGTTCTCCACTAGTCGTTACTGCACAACCCACCTGCCATTCATCCGCGCCACTGAAGCGAGCCGCCAACGGGCTTGAGGTGAAAACCCCGGGCTCAGGATCATTGCCACCTTTGCCTTTTTTCTCAAGCTCTGACTTTACGCTTTTTATGCGTTCGTCGACAAGCCGCGTGAGCTTTTGTTCTATTTCCTTGCTTCTTGCAACTATAACCCAATCAGTAATGAAAGTTTGCCCAAGCCCGCGAGGATCGGACATTATTATTCCTGTAATATCTGCAGGGATAAAAAATCCTTTTATCATGGAATCAAAATACTCATACGGCCTTTTATCGGAAGAGCAAGAAAGCACTGCTACGGTTATAAAATCATGCTTTATAATCCCCAACGGTAAAAGAAACCTATGAAAAGCATAAGCAATTTCTAGAGGAGATAGTTGGTCATCTTCCAGGATCGGGAAGTAATCCAAGTCGCTTGTTTCCTTCGCTGAGTCTTTAGCAAGACTTCCAAAAATTAATATGCCAAGTATCTTTTTATCTGCGGTTGCCCTGAGAATATCTGCCAACATTTCAAAATTGCTCCTAGTAGGCAAGTCTAAAACAGGGGATAGTTCTGTTTTTTCTCCCACCGGCGAGCTGGAGGATATTGAAAACAACCCGTTATCTCTGTATTCCATAAAAGTAAAGTTATCTTCGGCTGGCAACTCCAGCATTTCCTTCCAGGTTAACAAAAGCGGCTTAAGCGTGCTGGGGTCCTGTGCCGAAAGAATGTATCCTTCGCTGGTACCGATAACCGTTACGATGCGCGGACGTTTTATAAAAACGAACTTAATTTCCCTAAAGACGGCCTTGTCTTGGAAATATTTTTTCAAGAGGGGCATCTTCCATTCGACATCATACCGATAGTCTATTACTATCAAGCGCTGAGCATCCCTTCGAAATGACGAAGCCAGCTTTGCGAATTGCCTTTGGCAGCGTATATTACGTAGATAATCTTTAAACCATCCTTCCTCGCGATTTTGAATCTGTAGATGCTCTTGATGCAATACAAACCCGCGCACTGCCAAAGAATCGCCATTTATTTGCACCCCGATTACCCCGATACAGTTGGAGCACCATCCTGTGCCAAAAATTGTCTGTGGCCCTACCTCTATAAATCTACAGTACCTTTTACCCTTAAAAAATGCGCGGTAAAAATCAAACCCTTCGAACTTTATGTTTTGCTCACGGCTACGTGCAAACTCGCTATGCATGTGGTTATACATCGCCTTTTTCCCTATTAAGGCCTGCCGCGAATCCCCGGATAAAGCCAAAACCTTTGCTTCATCCAGTGTGTTATTCAAAAGGTAAGACTGAACCTCATGCTCATAGTTTATTACCGGCGAGCTGCCCCTTGTTAGCGGCGAGGAGGCAGTTTCGGGCGGATAAAAATTATCACCGTTTCTATTATTAAATAACGCCCTCCTACTGCTTAGCACTTCCTTGCAGAACCAAACTGCCTGTTCTTGATCAGCATAACCGGGGCTTGTGAACATAAAGATAACGGGGAATAATAAATTCATGCGTTTCCAAAACTGTGTGGCACTTACATCTGGCCTGTTATCATAGTGCGGATGATCAACGTAAGAATCAACATCTATACCCAAAATACAGTCATTAATAACCAGGTGCTCTTTTAAATAATCTTCTAACCTAGATAAGGGAACCTTGGTCACGGGTACAGTAATTCTAAAAAGGAAATCTTCTGGCTCCGCGGCAAGAATCGCATCCGCGCCGTCACAGCCAGTCTCAAAAGGCGAACCTTCTCCTTGAAATTCACTTAAAATTAAATTATTATATGCTAATTTTATATGGTTATCAAACCAGGCGTCATTCACAACGTGCACGATGTGAGAAATAGTCCCATCATAAATTAAGGGGACAATATGGGCTTGAATTCCCCGCCCAATATCTTCATTCAACACTTCAATTTGATACTTTAAATTACCGGCAAAATCTGATTCTAAGTTATAGTTCTTGAGACCGGCCCCTATTAGATCGGAGTGGCTTGGCCTATCAACATGTATTAAAGTTTTTCCTTTACCTCTGATTAGACTCAATTCATACGCAAGTTTTATCATCAAAAACTGGTCAGAATGGTTATCCCCCACAAAGGCGCCTAAATCAGGTATGTATATACAATGTAAAAGGCCTATATCTTTATAGTGTACCGGCACTGTGCCAACTTTTATATCTTCTTCTGTCCCGATAATAAGTCTTGGGCAAGACCTTACTAGAGCTTGGAGCCTGGAATTATCGCTCTTAGCTATTGGCTCTAAACTCTGAGTTATTTGCGAATTCACCGGCGAGCTGGCGCGGCGAGGCAAGCTAGAAAGACGCTTACGCCTCTTTATTTCTTTTTTGAGTAAATTATCCGCCAACTCTATCAGGCCTTGCGCCCTTATTATCTCTATACGATTATTGCCAAACCAAGGCGCCACAGCATCATAGTCAAAGTAGGGTTCGCTAAAGATACCTATGATTGCGGCTGGTTGATCGTTATATAGGTTTAAATATTTATCATTCAGGTGGCGGAAATAACTTGCAAATAATTTCGTAAATAATTTGGCTGGATGGGGGAATAATAAGCTCTGTTTCTCCTGCAAAAATTCGTTCCTTAGCATATTAATCAATATCTTAAGCCTCTTACGGATTCCTGCTAAACTCAAGCCCTGCTCCAGTAAAGAACATCCATCTTCATACCAGATAGACTCCTCCAGCCCTTCTTTAAACCGCCCCTCATCCAGAAGCTCTTCTAAATCATTATTTGCCCCCGTACAATCAATATCCTGGACATGTAAGGAACTATAATACCACTTATTATTTTGTAGATAGGCTGCGGTTTCACCCATCCTTTCCGCTATTAATAACATAAGCTTGGGAAAAGTTATTTTTTTGCCGAAGACACGTGACATCCTTTCCAGGAGAAAACCTAAGCCCCCGGTAGCGATAATCTGGGGGAGTTTGGCTAAACGGTGGTAATCTTGAGTTAAATAAAAAACATTTACCGGTTTCCCCAGGAAACCCCAGTCATAATCATAATCTTCTATGGGTTTTAAATGGCCTTCGCCGTCAGGCAATTTCTTAAGTTCCCGCTGTCCCAGATAAGGAGTTAGATGGGCAACTTCAAAATTAATCTTTCTTAAATCTACTAATTCTCTGGTTTCAGCCTTTGTAACAACGCCAGAAATAGAATTCCTGTCTCTAAACCCATGCGGCTTGACGTCTTCAGAAGCAAAATCCCCCGAACCTTTAATGGAGAGCAAATATCCTCCGGGTAAAGGAATGTAGCATCTTCTCCCGTTTGCGCACTTAAAACTACCAATACGGTATTCGGAAACACAGTCGGTAATCCCAATGATTATCTGGCCTTCTTCAGCCGCCAAGCGATTAGCTACCTGCGCATCTCCTACCAGGAAATAAGCTTTTGAATCAATGAGTTCCATTGCTATTTTAAGCGCATCTTCACGCAAAATACCCTTCAGAATGTCGAGATTTCCTCTCTCCAGAATCCCCGCATCACCGGATTCCCTGTGGAGCACTTGCAGAAATACCGGCCTGACTGCCCTATCGTTAACTAGGATGTATTTTAATTCATAGGTAAATAACGGAATGAGGTTGAGATATTTATCCAGCCTTTCTTTTTTGAGATAATCTGCGAAACGTTCATCCAGTTTATTCAGATATAGTAGCGAGGCGGCTTTTAACTTATCTTCTGCGACGCGCCATTTGCCATTTTCGATTTGCGAATCCACCGGCGAGCTGGAGCTTCCAGGCTCCGGCGATCGCCTGATTCGTTCCTGCTCATTAAGAATCTCCTTTTTAAATCTCTCCAGATGCTTGTTTCTTGAGAACAGGGGGAGAGCAAATAAGGTTGCTGCTGCACAGAGGGGAATATATGCGATATCCAGCGTTAGCGGCCATGTACAGCAAACAACAGACACCGCTGCATTCCAGATAGCATGCATGGCAATCGGATACTTAAGCGAGTTAGTCCGTATATACATAGAGCATAAAATGATCCCCCCTAGAAACTGAGGTATGGGAGGATATTCAAGCGAAAATCCTCCCCTAAACCAATAAACTAAGGCAAATACCGCAGAAGATAATAAGAGGGATTTTTTGATGCCTAGCTTTAGCCATTTAACCAGCGCTGCTTTAAATAAAATCTTTCTAAAAACGTATTCTTCCAGTATGGAAACAAAAAGTGAATAGCAAATAGCCAGCAGATATAGATTCTTGAGAAATATAGTAGGAAGGACGCAAATGAATAGTGATATGGGCAGCAGGCAGTAGTCTTTTAGCAGTAGCGAGGCGATTTTTGTCGCTAATCGCTTAGCGTCATGATCTGCGATGCGCCATTTGCGATTTTCTATTTGCGACTCCACCAGCGGCGAGCTGGCGTTGGTTTTCCCGCCGTTAACGTACCGCTGCCATTTCTGCCGCGGCCATAACTCTATATGTTCTTTGAATCCGACAAAGACCGCATATTTATCAAGCAACCCTGCTGCTTCTCTTAATTCCTTATATATATAGATTCTTCCTTGATTGTCTATAGTTACCGGATAGCTCCCGGCAGACCAGAGTCGCTCTTCATTCCTAGAGCCGCACTCAGCCTCCTTCTTTAGATAAGTATCCTGCGGATAGAGTGAGATAAAGTTGCTGCCCTCGGCCTTGCTTAAACGTAAGAAAACTATTTCCCCTAACCCTTTCCGTAATTTACTAGGAATACAAATTCTGCCTTCAGTAAAGGGTACTCTATATGTCCCGAAGAATTTCTGATCCTCAAGCTTGCTCTTTACCGGCGAGGAGACGCCTGTTATTTTGCCTTGCCCTGTTTCAGGATAACCTGTGAGGCGACCCATGCGTTCAACAAATTGATCCCAAGGTAGAGCGTAAAACTCGACGGAGGAGTCGGTAAATAAATAGGTAACGCTACCGCCTTGCGGCATCCCCATAAGCTCTTTGCCTGCTGTTTTCTCGATATAGCCCCTATAAGCCTGCAGTTTTATAAATACGGCTTTGCTAAAGGCTTCTTTAATATTGTTGGCAAGCAGGATAGCCCGGTATGCTTTATTATTATTCGCTGTAAGCAAAGGTTCAGATAGTTCTTCCGGTATACTGACAAGTATAGCCAACCATTCAGGCATATTATTGTCGAATAAGAAGTAATTAAGTACGGGATCGAATAGCTCTTCCGGCATGCTGGCAAGGATAATCGACCAGTTAGGTTGATTATAACTGGATAGATGGCGATGAGGATAGATACCCCTGGATAATATATGGGCGAATATCCTTTCCTTAATGTCCTGGCTTATCCTGACTTCAGGGTTATTTAACCCCAGTATAAATACAGACATTAGCGTATCAGGGCTCTCGCTAAGGGCTTGCTTAATAGAATTAGTAAGCCCCTTCTGTGCGATATCCGAACTCGACCAGGTAAGGGCAATAAGAATCTTGACTAAAATATCGGGGTTATTTATAAGAGCCTGCGCAATGACTTCGGAAACCCAATATAAGGCCTCATCCGATCCAGGCCGGGAAAGAATAGTAAGGATCGGGTTGAAAAAAACCAGGTTGTTACTAGAAGCCTCCTTAATAGTATCGGTAAATTTCTTCCAGGCATTATCTATTGATGGCCGGGTATGGGCGGCAAGAAACGGGGTCAAAAGAACCGGCTTGTTACTCAGTCCCCTTAAAATAGCATAAACAATTTTCTCTTTGGCATCATCTGACTCTGCCCGGGTAAGGACGGTAATAAGGATATTTAATTGCCCGAGGGTTGGCTCAAGATCGGGGTTTCTACTAAAAGTTTTCCCAATAAGATCAGCAATTTCAGCTCGGGCTATATCCGAGCCTGCCTGGTCAAGAACTGTAATAAGAATATCCGCCTGCTCAAAGGTTAGTTGAAAATCAGGGCTGTAGGTAATAGCTTCTCCAACGTCTCTGGCAAGCTGGCACCGATCCCCATCCGAGCCTGCCCAAACAAGAGCAGCAATTCGCAGATTGAGATCCTTCTGATCAGAGATTAGCGGTGATGAAGCAAAATTCTCCTCTTTATCTTTGCCAATAACTAAGGGTGAACTGCCAAACCTCTGGTGGGACCGAGCCTGAATTATCTTATGCACCTTAGTAATATAGACAAGGGCTTTGGATTTCCCGAGGTCATCGCGGATTGGCATAACAGCGGCTGAGGCTTCAGCCAATATGCGGTAAGCCTCATCTGCATC
>JBAZKC010000005.1:0-53604 GCA_041651035.1 Candidatus Omnitrophota bacterium
ATTTATCTCTACGGAATTCTCCGCGCATATGGCAGCGGCAAAATATGCTTTAGCAAAGAAAAACCCTATATATAAAACGCAGGCGGATAATTTGTTAGAGAAATTGCTTAGCTATATGAATCAGTATGATAATAGTTTGGCTTATGCTTATTATCCTGATGGCAGCCCTGCCGAGAGAGTGCCTACCGGGCTTGGTTGGACTACCCAGGGAGGAAAAAGCTTAATACCTGTAGTGTATTTATTATCTGTAGCAAACGGCCAGGACCCGATGGCGATGAAGCTTGCCGTAAATATGGCGCCTATTCTTCATTTGTTGTTGTCTAAAATTAGCCACACAATAAATAATAGCGGTTACATTGCCTCCAGCGCTCTTAACAACGGAGCAGTGGTGAGGACAGCTGGAGATTCAGTTATAAGTAAGGAAAAAATAAGCGTTTCAGATATATATAAGCAAGCACGTAAAGATGGAAAAGGAGAATTTAGGGCACGCCTGGCACAAATTTTCCACATCCTATTTAAACAAAGAGGCATTTATGTTATTGCGCAGGTTGCAATAGCGATTGGCTGTACGTATTTATTGCCTGTTGTTAAGGGTTTATTTGTTGCTGTTGAGATAAGCCCGCTCTTATTGCCTTCGGTGAAATTGCTCGCATACTCCCTGCTCTTTGGCGTTATGGCGTGCGCTTTATTCTCGGCAGTGCATAGTTTTAAATTGTTGTTACGTAACGAGATTGTTACTATTTCTACCGGAATAAAGAGTAAATTAGGCAGAAGCCCTGGCTTTAAGATGGCAGATTGGCTCATGCTTGGAGTTGCACGTAAGGATATTCGCCAAAAGAAAGCCCGCCATTCAATCGCCTATTACGTCAAAGACACCATTACGCACCCATTAAGGACTGCTTTGATTGTTTCGTTGGCTGTTTTGATACCGGTGTTAAAATCGGGGCTTGCGGTAACGGGATTTGCAATCGTATGCGGCCTTTCTCTGGGGTTATTGTTTGGATTCCTGATTTCTGTATTCTGGAACTTCTTCATGGACCGCCAAGAGTCTAATACCCGGGCTGTAGATGTTGCCGCTGAATTTTCCCGGGCAGAAGACAACCAGCAATATAACACTAAAGTATTACCTAAAGCACAGTATGAACAATTAAGGAAAATCTCCGATGCCTACGTAAAAGCTTATCAGCAAACAGGCGCCATTGGCAAAGCTTGGTATCAATTGCGCGCCTTGAAAGAGAAATTTGTTTATTATAACCCGGTTATTGCCGGTTATATCGGTTTGTATTTCTCAAGAATCATTATTGCGGCAATAGGTGTGTTTTTAGCTGATCCCGTAAGCATTCTTTCAGGATTTAATCCCCATGTTTCATTGCTGGCCGGACTTAATCTCAATGAGCTGTGGTTGAGCAGGTTGGAATATTTAGGTATTCAGCATACTGAAGGGCAATTGGTAAGAGTCCTGCTCATCGTCCTGGGGTATATGTTTATTGGTTTCAAAGCCAGGTTTAAGCAGTTCCAGGAGCAGAATATAAAATTAGATGCGGAGTTTCTACACGGAGTTGTCACGCAGGAAGGTAATAACGCGGCAGAAATAAAGCAAATAGAAGCTGCCAGGCGGGCAGTGAAGAGTTATTTTGATTTAGGCCTCATCCACGGTTGGTTTAAACCCGGCTTTAAGAAACTGTTAAAAACTACCTTAGGAAGCCACGGGTTGGTAATAGAGGATGCACCGTTTGGCAGGCGTTTATTAGCCAATTTAAAATATTATGGTTGGCCTTTATTTAACGCAGCTTTAAGTGTTGGGGTATTTGCCCTGCCGTTATTCTTTAAGACGTTAGGGGTTGTTACCGTTATAATCCCGGTAGCGATAGGCATTGTGTATCTTTTATTGTTTATGGCGAAGAGAACTGAGTTCGTCGCGCAGAAAGCCCCATACCTTTATGTACACCTGGCACAGAATGCCAAGTCATGGGCAAGTTACGGCGGTATGTATATTATCGGCACCGAGATCAGCGCTATTACCCATGGCGCAGGGTATCTTACGGATATCAATGTGGGGGGTATTAATGTTGGCAGGATATTTGAACCTGTCAATAATATCGCGCAGGCTTTTGAAGGCGAAGAGGGGTTAATCGGCATCGGCAATGAATTCTTTAAAGGGCTGGAAGCCCTGTATGGTTATTTTACGGGAGTGCCGGTTGGGGCTGCAGATGGGATTTTTGTCAATAAGATATTCGGGCCAGTTGAGGAAAGAATGCTGGCTATGCATCTTTTTGGCGCCGATGAGCCTGAAACAAGGGAGCTGGCAATCGCATACAAGAAATTGGAAATAGATTCAAAAAGTTCAGCCAATGACCCCACGGTAATGATGAATCATATTCAATTCAGGAAATTGATCCAGCTTAAAGGCGATATTATTGCGGTAAGAAATATCAATCCGGAAGGTTTGCTCAAGGATCAAAAACAGGTGTTTGCGCTGTTGGGCAGGGCATTACAGGTTCCTAATTATCTGGCTCAAGTATACAGCCAGGAAGAAGGGGCAAGAATATTATTGAAAATATTCAGAGAACGGGAGCAATTAAGCGATACTGCCGCTATTACCCTTGCTGAAGTAAAGCTGTTAAAGGAAAGATATATCGCGCAGTCTGAAGCGGAATATAAGATAAAGAAACAGGAAGCGCAGCATATGTCGGATTTGTTGGCCGGGATGAGAGAGCTGAAAAAGCAGAATGATGAATTAGACGGGAAGATTGCTAGGGAGGAAAACGGCGATATTAAGACTCAGCTTGGCGTAGAACAGAAGGAATTGGCCAAGCGTATGGCCGGGCTCAACGCAGAATTGACAAAGGCATTTGGCAGCCAGCAGCTTAAATCCGTGATAGAGGGTTTGAGCCGCCGTATCTGGATGTTGCAATATATGGCAATTAGGATTCCGCAGGTGTTATTAGATGAATATAAGAGATTGAAATCCCAGGCAGTGAAGCAGGATTTCGGCATATCAAAAGAACAATTTGGCAAGGCAATAGAAGCATTTAATGAGAACATATGGCAGCTTGAAAGAGGGCTTATTGAAAATAAATTGCAGGAGAGGATCGCCGGGATGGTGAAAGAGGGTAAGCCTGAAGAAGAGGTGCTTGGTTTAGAATTACAGCTTTTACAGATAAGGCAGACTAACCAAAATCTGACTGAGCAACAGGGTAAAGAAATCCATCAGGCGATTGCCGCCAAAGAGGCAAGATCAACGAGCATGCAGGCGTTTAAGAAATGGCAGGAACTAAACACCAGATGGAACAGGTTCTTTAGAGCCAAAGAAGTTAACGGTTCTTATGCAAAGGCGCAGGCCGCATATCTTAAATCAGTATTGACGGAGCCTGCCAAAATAGCAGCGGTCCCTGCAGGGTTGCTAAGCCGGGAATTAATCGCCTTAACCGGTAAATTCGCTAAAGAACAATCTAAAGAACTTAAAGCAGAGATCGATGCGAAGATCGAGGGGTTAGAGGCCGTTTCAAATAAACCGGCTGAGCCAATCAAGCAGGCAGGGCCTGCCAATAGGGATTATTATAATACTACTGTGGAAAACGCCTCAAAGATATTAGATAAATATCTTGATTCAGGGAAGATTAGGCTGCCCCTGTTGACAGAAGAACCGTTTATCGTTCCTCAACTGCAGAAAGCGTGGAAGTTTTTCTCCGGCAGCCAGCAGATGAGCAGGGCCCCTCCTGTAGTAATTATCAGGACTAATACTGCTACTTTTGGAGTATTCTATCGTAATGAAATAGTTTACATAGAAGAGCCTTTGGTAAATCCTGAAACCGGCCTTGCCAGGATGTTTGCTTATGTATTTAACGGTAAATCTAACCTAAGCAATAAGTTAAACGAATATAAATTCTTAGGCTGGGAGATCAAAGAAGCGTTTAGTTATTTCTTGTCCCTTGGGCCATCCGAGGCCTCCGCGCAGGAGTTGCCGGCAAAGGCCGCCTTGACCGCCCATGAAACATTTAAAAACAGCAATAATTATCCGAAGGTTTCAGAGTTAGCGGAGAAACTAGGATTCCAGGATTCAGTCAAGTTTGGCAATAAGTGGCATGTTTTGACTGCCCTGGTGTCAAGAGATGAAAAGATTTATCCTGTATATTATTCAGGTAAAGGTGGTTTCTTTACGGTAATAGATGGGAAAACGCAGAAATTCCAGCAGAAGAGTAATGAGCCTTTTGTGGGAGAATTAAATGATGCGCAAATTACAGCTGAATTGCGTAAATATCAAGAAACAACCTCTGTAACCCCGGAAACAAAAGTAGCTCCGGAAGGAGAGAAGCCGGGTGTAGAACAAAAGGCTAATGAGCTTGCTGTTCAGGCAAAGACCCTGCCGGGTGTCATTATGAAAGGTGCCCGCGGCAAAGAAACAAGAATAATCCAGGAAATAATCAAGGCAAATATTAAAGAGCCTGATTTGGGTGGGCTTACACAGTTAGGGTATACGAAATCGCAGATAAAAGAGATAGGTATTTGGTTTAAGGCAGGAAGGTTCGTTGACAGTATATTCGGCTGGCGCACCGAAGCGGTAGTTAAGCTTTTGCAGATGATGCATAAAGCAAAAAAGGTGGATGGCAAGGTAGGTATTGAGACAAAAGGAATCTTGGGTATTGCGCCTGAGAAAGTACAGGGTGCGGAAAAACCTAAAGTTGCCAAAGAGCAAATACCGGAAACCGCCAAACCTGCCAAGAAAGAAAAGAAGCTAAAAACAAGACAGCCGCGCGCTCCTCCTGCCCAGGAAGAGAAAGAGACCCGATCTGAAATAGACAGCCCCTATAAGCCGTTATTCAAGATTCTCCCCGAAGTAGAAGAAAACAAACTCCTCGGTAAAAAATTTGACCACAAAACTCATTATAAAAATGATTCCAAGGGTATTTATATAGGGTCTTTAAATACCGAAGACGCTATCCGGGGCATCCTTGAGATGCTTCAGGGCAGGACCCCGGGAATTCCGGTTGGAAGATACCAGATACCTGTGTGGGTAGACCTGTTTATCAATCAATCGCGCCTCTTCCGCGCTGCCAGAGGAGAAAACCACCACCGTGGCGGAGACATCAGCCGCGCCATCAGTCAAGAAGGCGACAGTGTATATCCGGTTAGGCCTGGAAAAGTAGTTTATGCCGGACATGATAATAGCGATACTTACGGAGAATTAGTCATTATATATCATGGCGCAAATCTCTACTCTTTATATTCTCACCTTAAGAATATCACGGTAAAATCCGGAGATGAATTAACTATTAATCAACAGATAGCCCAGGTTGGAAGAACCGGCAACGCAGGGGATACAAAAACTCCGCACGTTCATCTGGAAATAAGCATACACAAGGCAGGGAACAGGGCGTTTGATTACAGTCAGTTTATCCTTAACCGCCTGAATTTGGATCCATTCTCGGTATTGAAATATTCCGGTAAGGAGCTTTATGATCTCTATTACCTTTTTGATGTAAAAGGCGATAAGGAAGAAGCCCTGAAAATGCTTTACCTTGCTTTGACGGTGGGTTTTGAGAGCCAATTCCTGGCTGAAATATCCCTGGAGAATGCTGTAGCTCTTATTAAGGAATTAAGCCCTAAATTATCGGAAAAACTCCAAGAGCGTATTATGCAGGCGTTAAAGAATAAGCGCGCTGTAATAAGGGCGGAAAGAAGGCCGGTTAAACCCGGAGAATTCAGCATCAACAGCCTGATAAATAAATTTGCGGATATCAAGGATGAAATAGATGCCACCCTTGAATCGGAAGATTTAAGCCTTAAAGAAAAAGTTAAAGCGCTTCAGAAGATAAGCTTAAAATTAGAGCAGGTAAGGGACGACATCGGCCGCCTTACGCCCCCCAGCAACCCCAACTTTATCAAGTTCTACCATGAAATAGAGCAATACTACAAGCGGATCCAGCGGTTGGTCAAAGATGATACCGCTCTTAGGGAGGAGCTTGCTAAGAAAGTCGTTGGCGTGCAGGGGGAGAAAATACTTGAGGATATCAAGAAAGCCGAGAAGAGGCTAAAGGACTATGAGGAAACTCAGTGGAAGTGGCGGGCTATAAAGAATTTATTAGTAAGTTATCCGGGAGACCCTCAGACGCCTTATGTCACTTACTTGTATGATTCGGCGGCGGCCGGAAAATTATTGATGAATAATGCCGGGCATAAAGACAGGGCGAGGGAAATAATCGATATTTATCATACCTGGTTTAAGGCCAACAAGCATACCAAGAAATCAGTTGTCAATCCAAAGACCGGCAATCTCATGGAGGTACCGGTTAACGGCCTGCCCAATGCTTTGAATATCACAACCGGCATGCCGTTTGAAATCAACCAGGATGCCGGCCCCAATGCCTGGTTCCTTGATTTCCTCGTGCAGTACCTTTACCAGAACAGGAACGACCCGAAATTCAAGGAATACCTTGTTTTCGCTCTTGACATAGCCGGTTACTTAATAACCTTACAGGAACATAAGCACTCAAAGGAGACTTTTGGGGCAATCAGAAAGAATTGGCAGTCAGACTCCGATACTTTTTCAGTGGAGAATAACCTTTCCGCATATTCAGCGTTAAGGAATTTAGTCAAACTGTTAAGAGAAAGCGGGCAAACAGCAACGATTATCTTAAGAGAAGAATTTGATGTTAAAGGTTACGCAATATATGAAAGAGCCGCGGAGAGAATATTGCCATTCTTGAGTAAATCATTCGACAGTAAGGCATTAAGTTTCAAAAGAGGGTTTAACGCCGAAAAAGGCAATTGGGAAAGTTATATCGATAGAAAAGGAAAGCAACGCTATTGGTCAGCTTCTGACATCCCGGCCTGGATGGTGTTGGCATTTTCTGAGCCTGAGTTTGTTAATCTTTTCGGGGCAAAACGCATTGATGTACTTAATGCCGCGTATAATAGATACAGGGTCAATATTTCATATGAGATACCTAGTATTAAGGATGGTAATAAGGAATCCAGGCATCTTAGAAGAGGAGTGGATTCTATAGATGAAGAAGAGGCGTTTGAAGTAGGCAGGGGGCCTGTTGATGATGAAAGCTTTATTACCAAAAATTTTACCAGCCCCAAGCAGAAGAGAATGGTGCATGTTGAGTGGAGTTTCTTCTACGCGCTTGCCTATAAACAGTTAGGTAATCAGGAAACAGCCCAAGAGATTATAGCAGACCTGCAGAAAATAAAGCACCATGGTTATTATCCGTATGCCACCTTATTTGATAAGGCTACAGGACATGGCTGGAATACACCCTCTTACTGGAAAGCTATAATTGGCTCCATATGGGAAGGTTTTGCGGTAAGCGGTACAAATCCTTTCAAGCTTTCGCAGGCAACGCATGATATCAATGTACCCTTTGGCCTTGAGCAGTTCAGGTGCGAATATGATTTTGAGGCTGACAGGGAAAGGGTGAAGAGGGATGCCGATCAGGTATATAAGGATTTAGCAGAACTGCTTAAGAAGATAAAAGAGGTGAAAGACCCGAGAGCAAAGATAGCATTGCTTACCTTGTCCATCGCGGCGTTCTTTAAAGGCGGCTCGCCTTTCGGTAATGTCTCATTAGGGAGAGATTTGAATATAGGCATTATGGCAGGCGGATTAGGCGGTAAGCTTGCCGAGGCAGGGTTTATCGCTCAGGGGATCGCGCAAGGAACCGCCTTTTTGCCGATGGCTATCTATAGTTTAGTAGATATTGCCTGCGAACTACATGCGGCATTGGTAGTTGACCCGCAGGTAAGGAAATACGGCGCCGTGGCAGAAACCAATGTCTTCTTAGCCCCGCTTTTAAACCAGGCAATGAATATTTCCAGGCTTTACCTCTACAAGGCCGACGGCAGCTTAAGCAATGACAGCCAGGATATCAAGCATACGGTAGATTTGAAAGGCCCGTGGGAGATATTCACTAAATTACTCAAGGCTATAACTGGGAGAAAAAATTATAAGACAATCGTCTTCTTCTCCGAAAGGATGAGGGCAGGGCTGCATGAAGCGGTATTTAATCCTAAGGAAAGCCACAGCTACTGGTTTTTGCGCCAGGGGCAAAACCTGCATATTGTCCGCGCGCACAAAGATAAGCCGGTTGAAGTATTGGCGTCACAAAGGATATTTTTGCCGCAGTTAAAAGAATACCTGCAGGATTTGAAGTTCTGGATGCCGGACCAGAGGCTGGTGCCGATATACAATATCAAGACTTTAATGGATGCCCCCGAGATGATTGAGAATATGTTTTTCTGGGGGATTCGGGTGAACCTCCACAGCCAGGCGATCAGCGCGATCAAGCCTAGGGAACAGGGATTTACCATACCGGTATACGAAAATTCCCAATACCCGTATTTCTTTGATCCGCATAAAGGAGAGGTAGTGATTCCGGGCTTGCTCTCCGGTATATTGCATTCAGGGTTTAAAGGGCAGAAAGCAGCGCCATTTGCGTACCGCGATATGAGTATCGGTATAAAAGAAATCCCCGCGGCTATGATCGTTACTTACAATAACGGCATATATTATGCTACCCAAAAGAACCTGAATGATTATAGCCTGCCGGTATTTAAACTGGAGAAAGATCTGGTCATTAATTTACATAACCTGCCTTCAATTATTTTACAGAAGGGCGCGGTAATTACCTATCATCCCGCGTTTGCAACTGCCGTCAATGCAGGAGGCAAGGAAACGGTTATCCCGGCGGTAGTGGAATTCTCCCAGGCAGAGTTGCATAAATTCCCCAAAGGGGTAATAAGGGTGACATCCCGGAAAGCGCCGGATTATTATGAGGATACCGCTTCCGAACAGGTATTGTCGGTTATGAGGGAACCTTTGAAATGGAACATTAATTTGGAACAATGGAAGAGATGGAAAGCAAGTTATGACCCGATCAATTATATTGATTTACCCGATAACTATAAGGAACAGGTTAAGGCATATATTCCCCAAATAAAGGCCACAAGGAAACAGATGAGCTCTGACGCGGGGCTTAAGGTAGAAGGAAGTTTTGATTTTACCGACATAAGCGTCACATGGCCAATCGGCGTGGATACATCTAAATCAGGCGGCAACACAAGCGCTACAGTTACTAACTCGAATACGTCCGTTACGCCTCCTTCTTATGGAGGGCACCATACATATTCACATCATCAACCATATCCTCATCATCGTCCTGATCCCCGTCATCGCCGTGATCCGCATCCTTGCCCGCAACCAGCCACAAAAGTCAATTCGGTCAAGGAAAAGTTGTCCGCTGCCGGCATTCCGCTGGACAGTTTTACTATTAATATTCCGGGTAATATAGCCTTGAATTTCTATAGGGAACTTACCCTCGTTAAGTTAGACGGTAACAGGCAAATCATTGAAGACAAGGCGTTGGTGCCTGGCACTGTCCGCAGGGGAGTGCAGCAGTTGGTAGATAGAGTGCTGCTTAAGGCATCCACCTTATCAGGTGTGAAATTCAACGGCCAGAGCCGTAAAGAGACCGAGAAGGACTTATTGGAAGAAATGGCTTTGATGGAAGACGGCTCTTTAAGAAAAATCCTGTTATGGGAAAGAGACCCGGAAAAGTTAGTGATATTTAAAGATGGTGTTTTGAACTGGGGTGTTGTGACGCCGTTTAAGATGCCTATTAGAGTGTTGACTGAACAGGAATTCTTGAGGCTGCGTACCCTGGAATCATTATCCGCTAATGAGTTACAAATATTAGGCATTGACACGCTGGCCGTACCTGAAGGCCAGTTATACAGCTTTAACCTTGAAGGAAAGAAGATCCCGCTTAATTACTACCGCAGGGATGGCAGGATTAAAGTAATAGAAGATGGCGAGAAGATGCTGTTGTTGCCTATGCAAACAGGAAAAGTGAAGTTTGCTTTGGTTGAGTTAGGAAAGAAGGCTTTGGAATTAGTAAAGAATAATGTAATAGAACAAGCAGGCGCGCTTTACATTCAAAACATAAGCTTTTTTGAGGCCACAACTCTTATTTTGAAGCCTGAAGACTTGAAAGAAATTATCGCAAGCGGCAAGATATTTGGCGTAAGGGATGCGCAGGGAAATGTAGTCTTAAAGGTAAGAGGATGGAGAGGAATTAAAGAGGGGGTATTGGAGTTAGGCAAGGCAGGATTAGATATATTTAACGCTTACCAAAGAAGCGTGTTCGCCAGATTAGTCGCCGAAGACGGCCACACGATATTCGTAAGCAGGAGAGAAAATCTGCCGTTCTTGTATAAAGCGGTAATAGAGCGTAAGGCAGACAGGACTTTCAGCTTGCGTAAAGCCACGAAAAAGGACATAAAAGCAGACATTAATGTGGTAGATGCCTACGACGCAGCCGGCAGGAAATACTTAGTCGAATACAATCCTTTTTCACCGGAAAGTATCGATTATACCCGGCCGGTGTTAGCGATCAGATACTTGGCGGACGGAAAGTTCAAAGTAGTGAATCTCGATATCAACCCTGAAAAAGGCATCATTACCTCTCGCGAATTCGACCTGTCTAAATTAGACGTGGTCAGCCTGCCCAAAGGAGTTGAGGCTAAGGACTTCACAGGGGAAGAAGCTGAATTCAAAGGACAGAAAGTGCGCATACCTAAAGGCGCCCTGATATTAAGAGGGGATGGCAAGAAGATCGCGGCGCTGGTTGACTGGGCGTTCATACCAAAGGCAATATTTAGATGGGTTGATAAGCATGCCATGGGCTACCAGAAGATACCTCCTCAGCCGGATGTGCAGGCTCAATTCAAGATAGTATTCGAGAAGAAAGACCTGCCGCTTAGTTGGTATCCTGAACTGCAGAATCTTAATAAGTCTTTATTTGTAGGCAAGCCTTCATTCACGCTTTCCTATAGTAAGCACGTTGAAGATTTACTAAAGACCCATGATAAGGCTTATGAGGAGCAGTATTCTAATAGGGCTGCTAAGAGAGAGGAGTTGGATAGGCTTGAAGCAGACCGGGAAGATGTAAAAGAGTTGGATGATAAGATGACGAAAGGCAAAGAGCGGAGGCTTGCTGAGTTGGATAAACAAATAGCCGGGCTTACAAAAGAAATAGCTGCTTTGGATGTTGGAATAAACAATAAGCAAGAAGAGTTCCGTGCGGCATATCCTCTGCTTTTTGAGAACTATACTGTTCGTTTGAACAGGATCGCTGATATTTGGAAATTAACGCCGAAAGATTTTGAGGATAAATATGAGAATGCAGTATTTGATGCTAAGAGCAATGGTTTATTCGTATATTCGGAGAAGGCAAGGAGTTTGGTTTATATAATCAGGTTCCAGGATGACCAGGAAAGGATTACCACCGAAGCGATAAAGATTGTCCCCACAGGCAAACAGCAAGCCGGCGAAGAAGATGATGAGAAATTTAAGGTATTGACTATTGCAAGAGAAACGATTCCGCAGGTTATCTCAACTATTAATTATAAAGGAAAGCAGGAGCTTGCGAAAACGTATTTTTCCAAGATTTCCCTTACAGAATTAAGGGATATTGATAAAGAAAAGCTACTGGAACAGAAGTTGAAAGAGAATAATGCAATCTTGCTTTCCCGTTCAGAAACAGTTGATTTCTCGCAAGTGCCGTACGAAGCGGCTATAGAAGCTATCATGAAGTCTCTTAAGTGTCAGGGTTTTACTTACCCTATGGTTGAGCTTGTGGCAAAAAAGAACGGCAATGATTTAAGAAAAGCGCTTGAAGAGCTCAAATGGGTGAAAATATCAAATATCAGTCCTTCAAAGACCAACCCTTCGGGCATTGAACGTAGCTGGGAATACCAGGCATTCGGTCCGCAGTCAAGCCTGCCTTTAATCAAATACACCGATACCAAGGTGCGTGCTTTTGGCCAATTCACCGGTAAGGGCAGTTTCCTGGATATACTTACCGATCATTCAGGTAAAAAGATAAGCTTGCGTTTTGACTTAGAGGAAGAGATAAAAACAGGAATTGCCCTTCAACCTAAAACAATTGCCTATCACATAAGTTATCAGCAGACCTTGGTCGTTGATCTTTACAGACAGTTGTTATTTATAGATGTTAGGGACTTGCAGGAAGGGTTTTGGAAAGAGAGAAGGCATTTAAAGAAGAATAATTTATTTAAGAATGGCTGGATTGCGCTTGTGCATAAACTAACCGATATCGCGAAATACCAGGCAGAGAGGATAGAGGAGTTTAAGTATGACCAAGTTGGATCTAATAAGCATCAAGATATAGAAAATTACCATCCTTCATTGTTAAAGGGGCTTGAAGTTATGGCGCTGCCTACTACCCGTTATTATACTTCAAAAGGCAAACGCAAGATTGATATTGGCAAAGGGCAGCTGATAAAAATAGATTGGGAAAACGGCCTTATTTTGTCTCGTAACTTAGTTTCATTCTATACAGTGAAAGGAAGCAGGATCCCGACTTTCGATATTTATTATGAAGCGTACCGCGATTTCAGGGGCAACGTGAGGATGCAGCGGTTTACTGACAAAGAAACAGGGGAAGATCCCTATCTTGATATTAATGTATATGATTTTGACAAATACGGCATCGGTGATAAATCCGTGGTGACTGTCAACGTAGGCGGGAAATGGTATCCGTATAACATTGCTGCGTTCTCGGGTCCGGATAAAAAACCGGTGAAAGCAACGCTTAAAGATTTTGATGCTGATTCCTATCAAGAGAATATGTTCCTGTTTGACGTTACGACATTAAATAGGGAGTTTGAGTATAACGACGCGCGTTTCGGGGATAAGAAGTTCAGGTTCAGCAAAACCAGTCCTACTGATAATTATTTGAAGATCGGAGAGATCTTCCCGCAGTTAGCCGCAGCAAACCTCATCAGGGAAAAATACAGGATTGGAAAGAGCGGCGAAGGTAAGCTTGTAATGAGGCTTGATGGGTTTAATTTAAGTCCTACTGGTGATTTGGAAGGTAACCCGCTTTGGGCTATGTATGCCATCTACCGCAAAGATGTCTTAAGCGCTACTGAAGCAGGCCCTCTGCATTTTGGCTACGGTGATGAAAGTTATACCTATAGGTTTGTTCCAGGTAAAGGATATAATGCATCTCTTTATGCGCCAGGCGCATGGATGAAGAGCGATTGGCTGGCGCGCATTTATGACCTGAAAGCCAAGGGCGAAAACGGCGGCAGCAACAAAAAGACATTTACCTATCAGAATTATGATAAGCGAGAAAATAAGAAGGATGTAACGGAATTTACGCTCAGAGTTGACGGCAGGCTGCTTAGGCAGCTTTCGCGCGATATGTTCCCTGTGCCGTTTACCAATATCCGCTTTGGAAGGAGCGGAGTATTTTACGAGAAGAGAATTGAATTTGACGAGTTCTGTATTGCCAAAGAGACAAAAGTCCTTGATAACGAAGCTAACCGCAACACAGACTATTCTCATTTAAGATTTGGGGACAGTGTTATGGAGGGCAGGACCATTCACCATACTACTATAGTATTTCCTGGTAAGCCGGGGTATATGATTGTTGCGGATAACGACTTCGGGAAAGGTTTTATAGATAATACGAATAATTTTATAGATGGTAAGCAGGGGCCGTTTACCCAAAGTCGTAGACTGTTGGTTGCCGCCAAAGGCGAGACTGATCCTGCGCAGGCATTGCGAACTGGCAAAGTAAATATCCAGGGAGAAAAGAAATCTTACAACTTTATGCGCGCAGCTCAACTTTTCCGTCAGGGCGAAGTGGTAAAAGAAAGGCGTGATAGGTTTACTCCGGTTGTCCAGCGTCAGTATCTAAGAGAAGGATTTTTTGGCCGGTTGTATGAGTATTTTGAAATACAGGTTAAAGAGCATATGCGTTACAACAGTACATTGAGCAACTTGAGCAGGCTGGATGGTTTTCTGCCCAGCCTTGTAGTTGTTGCCACAGGTATATTGAGCATCATGGCGTTGTTGTTGGTCATCAGAGCATTTGTATATGCAAATTCATGGTTTATGAGGGTATTGGTTACACGTCCTGGATTGGTTAGAGATGCGCAGAGCGTGGAGAAAAGAATCAACCCAGGCATTATCCCTGCGCAGACAGACACGAGAAAATGGCTTGAGAAGAGAGTTGCTGATTTTAACTTCCTGACACCGTTTATTAATTATCTAGAGAGGGCTATTCAACAGGAAAATATGGATGAAGATCAGCGCAAAGAGTTTGTCGATAAACAGTTGGTATTTTGGAAATCCATTATTGGATATGGAAGTGGCATAGGTTCAAAACTAAACATGTTAAGAAATTCCAGTTTTTACATGTTTAAAGGAGGCTATGTGTTTACCACAGGAGAATTTAAAGATCTATTCAAGTATTGCGTTGATCCAGTGAGTCAGTTTGGCTTACAAGGTTTAATAGATAGTGGAGCATTAAAACCGCCTCCGCCAGCTTTTCTCCCCTTCTATACTCGTTTGTCAGATGAACAGAATATGATGATTGAGCTAGTGGTAGATCAATTCAGGGAATATTTGCAAGAACAGAGGGCGAAGAATAAACTTATTTCTTACACGTATCCTGTCTCAAGAATATGGTTTCATCTAATCGCTTACCCGGTGCATTATTTCATTACCGCGCTAAGGACACCTTTTAAACCGGACAGTGAAACACGAGCTGATATCGCGCAAAGAACAGTAGCTACCCGTTTTTGGAAACTTTGTTGGGCAGAATGGATGATATGGAACTTGTTCTCAATCGGATTTACACTTTATTATGCTCTTGGAATCCTGCCCTGGTTTGGCGTTGCAATGGGAACGATTCTGTTATTATTGAACTTAAGAGTTTCTTTCCGCGCTATTGTTTATCTTAACTTTAGGGCAGCAGGTGAAGACCTTTCCAGGATAATGGGTTATAACCAGGTGAAAACGATGAAAGATGTGCGCAGAAAGCTGTCGGCAATATTAGAGATTCCTAAAGGCGGAGAGTATCCTGCAGGCAGGAAATTCTTTGAGGCTGCGGTGAACTGGCTATATGATGGTCCCCAAGGCAGGATGATCTCTGAAAAAACGTATAAGCAGATGATAGAGTTACTGAATGACCCTCAGAAAATCGCAGAACTTAAAACATTAGGTGATAGTGAAGCAGAGCAGTATTTCGTCCAATGGATTAACATGTACGTGATTGATAATCAACTGGATATAAAGGATGAGGGGCAAATTCATCCGCTTACAGTATTCCTCTCCGCTTTTAACGAATTTCCGCGGATAAGGTTTAGAAGGGTAAACGGGGAAGAATTAGCTTTGGAAAGTTTAGACATGGATTACCTCAAAAAGTTATTTTCCAAGTCAAAGAGGATAAAAACAGGTTCGTGGGTAAAATATGTTAATAATTATATCATCAAAAAGGTATCTGAGAAAGTCACTGATGCAGAAAAAGAGCAGGCTAAAATAACATTATTCAGTCAAGCAACTTCCTGGGATGAAACCGTAGAGATTATTCAAAGATTGGGAAAGCAGGACATTACCACGACTTTGATAAATTGGATGATAGGGGCTCAGACAAACGAGCTCGATTCATTGATAAGTAGAGGTTCGGCGGATGGGTTGCGGGGAGCCCAACTTATAGAAAGTAAATTTGTACGCGCTAAAAGAGCATATGCCAGGCAGTGGGAGTATTTTATAGATAGATGGACAAAGAAGAAAGTGGGAGATAAGGAGCAAATTATTTTCCCCGCAGAAAGAATTATATTGCTTAACAGGCTTACTTCTGCCTCAGACACAGTAAATGTTTTGGAAAAAATAGGTGTTATCGGAGCAGAATGGCAGATGGAGGAATGGGTAAATTACCGGACAGAGAATTATTACAAGACCATTATAACCTATGTGCATGCGTTACAAAAGAGGTATTCATTATTGGCGTTAAGATTCCATCCTAAATGGGCAAAAGCAAAGACAGAGGAAGAAGCAAGAGAGAATAAGAAGGAACTTAATAACTGGGTTAACGAGCGTGTTCAATTTGTAGCATATTATAGGAGCGAGAAGGCAGCGGGAGAAAAGTGGTTTGATTTTACCGAAGATATTTTCGATATTTGGAGAGAAAATGATGGACAGCAAGGAACTGTATGGTCAACTGATGATGAGGATCAATCCTATCTTAAGACTGCTACACAGGATAATCCTGGAAATGTGACTTTGATTAATGGTCCCTATCCGCTTAATCCTACTAAATTCAATAGCTGGGCACAAAGACAGCCGTATGTTAAACATGACCTGGCATTGTGTCTAGATGTAGGCCACAGGGGAGCAATCGGAGATATCTGGTGGCTGCCGGAAGAACTAAGACGGTTTGAGGATCCTAAACTGGCATGGCTGTCATTCGCATATTGGATTTATGGTGAAAATTATGGTCCAGTTACCAAGGCAGGAGCTATTTCAGAGCACGGTTGGAATAATATTATAAGGCCGACAAAAGACCTGGTTGATTCAGACGGTAATTTCGGAAAAGGCATTGCAAGGATAAGCCTTATTAACGGAGGAAGAGAGTATGTCAGCGAAGATACTATTATGTCCGTAAATGCTTTGACTGATGGGCTAAGCTGTCAGTTTACCCATAAGATAAGGATACAGCAATCTTTTGAAAAAACACAATTTGAAGCCAATTCCTTTATTTCGCGCTTTGGCGCATCGGTAGCGGAAATGCTCTTGGGTATTCCTGTGCAGGAGTTTATCAGAGAACAAAAAGCGCATTGGACAAAAAAGATTGGAGCTTTGTTCAGCATGGATTTCTATATCAATAAGACCTGGATTATCGTTACGAATATCTCTATGTTTATATTCGCGTTTCTATTGCCTTGGAACATTTACGCGTACCTGTTCTATCCATACCTATTTATCCTAATCTCTATCATATTAGCTGAGTCCATCAATGCCACTGCCCAGGCAGTGCATGAGTATCGCTACGGTTTCTTTAAAGGCATGTCCACCTTCCTTGCCTACTTCTGGATATACCTATTCTATTATACGACATTTATACCTCTACATTCAGCCAAGGTAACAGACGGGCTGAACCGAAAAGTAATCTTCAGTCTCTCTCCCAGGACAAGCGACCCTCTCAGACATACAGGTGAAGAGGTCTATAAAGAGTTTGGTATAGCGATACGACTTGGGTTCATCATGATACTCATATTCTTGGTTTCACCGTATCATCCGCTTGCTTTAGCCGTTAACATTTTCTTTGTATTAATGGCATTAAGCTGGTGGCTTTCCCCGTTCTTATTTAATTATCATCCTTCTTTAATCAAGAGAATACGATATGGGACAATGCAGGCATTCGCAGCCATCTTTTTCTGTAATCTACATGTTAAATCATCCTATCCGTTTATTCATTTTAGTCCAGATCCATTAGAGGGCCATAGGCTCATAGGTATATTGCCGAGCTGGTCCAGGGGGATAAAGAATTTTGTTAAAAGAATTTGGAATTGGATAACCAGGGCAACATTTAATAGATTAGTTAAGACTCTAGCAGAGGATAAAGAAAATAAAGTGAAAACTAACGTTGATATTCGCCAGGCAGCGAAAGCAGCCGTTGCTAAGTCAGAAGAAATATGGGGTAAGCTTAAGGGGGAAGAGAAAGACATAGTGGCGTACAAGATGTTTGGTTTTACGAAAAACGATATAGTGAAACGGGTAGCCATGTTGAAAGAAATCCAGTCGTATTATCCTGAATTGGCAAACAAAAGTGGAAGTGATCTGGAAAATTATATAATAGAAAAATTGGTTATAGGTTTTAACTGGGCGAAGATCGAAACTATAATGAAACGCTGCTTGTATTTTGAGATTGCTAATTATCGCACCGAATCTTCTGGGAAAAGGGCGATTAAATGGGTCGGTATAGGATTAACATTATTATTTGCTCTGAATTTATACCTTAATCTCATTGATACAGGTCTTATATTTGGAGGGATATTTTGCGTGCTATTTGGTTTTCCTTTGGTAGCATTTTTCCTGTTGTCAGTTGTGTATCTATCTTGGACAGCAGCAAGTATCGCCTGGGCAGGAGTAGGTAGGGTCTGGCAATCTATTCTTCCTTTAAGCTGGGGAGAGTTCTTCCTGAAGAGTAAATCCACATATAGAAGGTTAAGTGCGGTTGAAAAACTAAATGCAATTGGCTCCGACAGAGCCTTAGGTATCCTAAATAACAAGATAGAAAATGAACCGTTCGGTTATGTTCGCCACGCAATAATCCAGACCTTGAAAGATAAAGGCATTTTGACCTATGAAGAGGCGACACGTTTATTCAATGAGAATAATTCGCAGAAGTCTGCATCTTCGCCAGTAATGCCTCAGGATAAGGCTTCAGAAGAATACAATTCAAAGATTCAACGCGGCAAAGCGAAAGATGAGAACTTAAATATTTCCTCGCCCATTTCTACCTTTAGAGCAATGACAGAGCTGCAGGATCAGATAAATGGGTTAATCGCGGAGAGAGGGGTAGCGGAAAAGATCTTAGTAGGTTTTGACCGCGGATCAAAAGGAAGCATCCTCTTCACTTTAGCCTTACCCAAACTAGATTTAACTAATTCAGCCAATCTTAAGCTCTTAGCCAAGTATGTGGTAATAGAGCTGTATAACAGGGCAGGAATCTATGGAGCAGAGCGGATACTTATCAATGCCTCAAATCAGGTATTTAACAGCATAAGGGAAGAGTTCTACGCGGCAGTAGATGATAAGGCTAGCAAAGGCTACCATGTCATCGGTAATTACTTCAGCTTAGTCTATGAAAAGCAATTCGAGTTCAAGCAGGCTTCAAGAATAGAGATAATCAGCTTACCTGAAACCCCCGCCAAAGAGGCATCCAAAGTCGATCCAAAACAAGGCAAGATCATCGGAATAGACATCGGAAAATCAGACATCAAGGCTGTAGCCTTGGATAATGGCGCAGCAGTTGCAGATGATAGATTTGACTGGTCTCCTGAAGCTATAACCGATACCAAAGAGCACGTGGCGATGATCCGTAAAGCCATCAAGACTGTTATAGAAAAAGCAGGGTTTAAAGCAGCAGATGCCATAGGCATATCCATCAACCTGGCAGCCAATAACAACAAGATCAGTGGTTTAGGCCCGGTGTTGAATGGAGTGACCAAGGACGGCAACTACAAGGAAGACAGATTTAGAGAAGATATCCACAGTTTAGCCAGTACCATACAAAAAGAATTTAACGCTCCCGTATTCATCATCAACGACGGAGACGCAGCCGCGGTGCAGGTATCCGTGGATATGAGATTACCCAATACTCTTGCCTTAAGCTTAGGCTCAGGCTTAGCCGGCGGGTTCGTCAACAGAGATAACCTGGTAACTGATTGGCTGACTGAGATGGGTAACGTAGTAATAGACATAGATAGGCATGCCACAGGCCACTCCTTCTCCAAGGTAAAAGGCGCCTCTCAACAATATCTCTCCCAGCGTTCAGTGTTCAGATTGGCTGAGCTTGCCGGGTTAAAACTCAAAGGTGAAACAGAAGCAGCTAAATTAAGACACGCCCAGAAGCTCTACAATGAAGGCACTCCTGAAGAGCAGGAGATACTTAAAGCCATATTCAGGGAAATAGCCCTTTACATCGCTACCTTCGCAACTGTAACCAAGACTATCCTTGATGAAGACAACATTATCCTCTTCGGCAGGGTTACCGAGAATGAATCCGGTAAATTCATGCTTGAAGAAGCAAGAAGGATCCTTGCGGCAAACAATGTGCCGATAAATCTCTCCTTCCCGGTTATCCCCAATCTCTCCAGGAAGCAGGAAGCTCTGATACAATCCCACGGCCAGGCAATTGGAGTGGCATACCATGCGTCGCAGAAGATAACCCAGGCATCATCAGCTTTATTGGGGGCGGTTGTTAAAGGTTTCAGTCAGACCAGCTCTCCCGTAAAGATTCCATTAATCGTATTTGGAGGCCCGGATGGCGTATTAATCCCGTATGACAAGTTTAGGAAAACCACTCTTAGGGATAGCATATTACGCGGAAAACTTCTAAATATTTTAAAGGACGGATACCAGATAGTATTGATAACCGACCAGAAATATTACGATGAGCAGGAATTAGGTATAGAGTCAAGGCTCATCGATTATATCCCTTCTCGCCTTAGAAAGAACATAACCATTTATTCCTCGGCAGGTACATTCAAGATAACCTTCAGTGATGACGGCGCCCATGTGATAAATCACGGCTATAATGAGCAGACAAGTATTAAATTGGAAACAGCCAAGACCATGAAAGATGTGATCGAAGAAGTGGTTGAAGCTGAATATTGGAAGGATTACAATGAGCATCCTGAACTATACCGTAACATTTATCCTTCCTTTGTGTTCAAAAAGCCTGAAGTAGTCTTGCATCGGGCCAAAGATCGTGTATACGGGGTTACGGTAAGATACCTGCCTTCAGCGAGGCTGGAAGTATATAATCCATTGTCCCCATCGTATAAAGATGTGAGAGCGGTTATTTTCGAAAAGTTAAAAGAGGCTTTTACGGAGAAGGTGCATGAAACTATATGGGTGAACCATACAATAGGGGAGAGAGGCATTACTTCAATCGATATCAGGAGAAGGCATACGGGTAAGGATCATGCCTTAAGCCAGCACTTGGAAGATAACCTGATACCCGCCGATGACGTATTGTTTATTGGAAACCTGGACAGCTATTCAGAAGACCAGCCGCTTGCCGCAGTTCCCGGTATTAAACGATTCTCCAATTCTGAGACTAAAGATGGCGCATTCACTGAGTTGGAACAGGGGCTAGGCGGCGTATCCCATTGGTTAAGTACCATATTAAACAATGGGGCTATGGATACCCATTCTTTAACAGCAAGCTTTAGCAAAACCCAGTATCCTTCGCTTGCAGAGGCTATTGATTATCTTGCTGCAGAGAAACAGAATGTAGATTGGGCAAATCTCACGGTGAGAGAACAAATAGAGATCATCTATAAGATTTATGAGAAATTTAACCTTTCCTTTGTTGATTATCCTTCATGGACTGAATTATATAAAGCAGCCTTCTGCGCGTATTCAGACCTTGAAATTAACAGGGGCATCTTTCTGGACAGCCAGGTCTGCGGGGTTTTGGATGAGTTTACCAAGGCTTATCAAAGTTATGAGAGCATAGATGAATTATTCAAATTCGCGGATCAACTCTATAATAAAAACAAAGGCATAATCGATTTCTACGCGTTCTACGCCGGTATTGACGCGCGCACAGCAAGGAACATACACACCTTAAGGAATATATTTATTAATACCGGCAAGTCAAAAGAAGAATTTAAGAGTGAAATATACAATTCTCTGCATCAGAATAATGGCGTAAGCGTCAGCCGGGTATTAGCCGGATTTTATCAGGATAATTACTTCTTCAGGTATAAGAAATCAATGATTCGTTTGCAGCAAGGAAGGGCTCCTCCGAAAGTTGTCTATCTGGGCGGCGGCGGTAAAGCAACCACGACCTTATTGCAGACATTTGTCGCAAAGCAGATAGAGAAAATAGGGTGTATTATTTCCTCAAGCGATGATGGCGGCTCCAGTTGGAAAATAATGAAGAGCCTCTTTGCCAAATTCGGATTCTACTTTATCCCTCCGGGAGACGAAGCCGGGTTAAATATCTTCCTAAGCAACGATAATTTCAAAATATTCTTATTATTCTGGATCGAGTCTGAAAAAGACAAGCTCCCGGATTATTTATCAACAAAAGGCCGCATCACCGCGGATAATATATCCGGAACATGGGAAAAAAGAATGTTAGAGGTAATGCGGGCATTGGCAGACCCGTATAAGAAAGAAGAGATTGAAAAGGCTCTTAAGGTTAAGATAACAAAATCAAGCGATTACTTGTTATTCTTAAGCAGTATTTTCTCGCTAGGCGATTTGTTGGATAGGGAATTAATCAGTACGGGGATTATTGCTTTGGAAGACGCCTCAACGGCTAATTTGTTGGTTATAGGAGATGCGTATGACACAGAGGTTATAGGCGCCTGGAAGAGAATCGGTGATACCGCTGCAAGGCCATTACTGGATAAGCTGCTCAGGTTGGGGGACAGGCAGCCTATGCCAGTGAGTTTTGATTACGAGCGCAGCGCGCTCATGGCAAAAGATGAAAAAGGCAATTACGTATTTACCCAGACACTTATTACCGACAAGGCGCAGGATAATTTTATTACTGATTTATATTTATCGCATAGAGCTACGGAGCATAAACAGGTATTACTTAAACCTAAAGACCGTTATTATCCTAAGCCGAACAAGAACGCGCTGGAAGCGCTGCGCGCCGCAGAGATCATCATTATGGGCAATGGCTCTCTTTGGACTTCGCTTATGCCTGTCTTGTTATATCCGGAAATCGCCCAAATCGTGCTTGAAAAGAGAAAACAGGGCGTTCCTATTGTTTATATCTCAAAGATAAAGTCTGACCTGGAAACGGCAAAAGGGGTGCGAGTGGAAGAAAGAGGCGGAGAATATTTCCTAAGGATAGAAGAGCAGCTTTCTTTAAGAAGGCAATTAGGAATGATAGCTAAGCATATGGCCCGAGTTACAGGCAGAAAAGAATTAGTGTTAAATGAGATATTCACGCATGTAGTGGTGCCGAAATTAAGCCAAGAGACAGCAGCTGAATTAAACGTGGTAAAGCTTGATAAACCCAAGGCTGATAAATTAAAAGAAGCGCTGCAAAAGGGAGAAGCCCAGATCAGTAAATACGTCGAAGGTATCCAACCGGTAGTAAAGGATGAGGATGTTGAGGGATTGAGGAGCGAAGGCTTGCGCGTGGTAAGGATCGCGGAGAGATATATTAACGGGCTTGACTCAAAACCATTATACCAAAACGAATACTTGAGTAAGGTACTGCTTAATATAGGGAATATTAAACCTGAAAAAGAAGCGGCAAAATTCCCCGAAGAGCCTAAGATAGAAAACGCCTGGCGAATAGGGTATAAGCCGGAAGCAATTAAGTTGGGTGAGCGTTTGTATGGCTATGGCACGGTAAGGCTGGATAGGGAACTTACCAAGGACGAATTCATCAAGTATCTTAAATACGGCAATATCAAAGTAGGGGTATGGTCGAACTTGAATAAAGAGATTAATGTAGATGAGGTAGAAGTAGTGGAGATGCAGCAGGATACTGTTCTTGTATGGAATAGGGGACAGCCTTACAGTCAAGAAAAAGGAAATACCTTCAGGTTAGAAATACCGATTGAGCCGAAAGACGCTGGTGTATTTGAGTTCTCCGTATATTTCTATGGGATAAAAGAAGCAAAGGAAGAATTTCATTGGGCTACGGAAGAATACGGCAAAAATGCCAAAGTAACAGTGACGGCGCTTAAACCAGTTTCCTCTCCGATTTTCTTAAAAGTGGGAATAAACAAAGTGGAATCGTTAGCCTCTAAACAAAATCCGAGAGGATCTCTCAATAATTCCCTACGGTCAAGAAAAAATTCATTTCCTATCTTAGTTGACTGGTTAATAACTCGTAATTGTCAGCTTAATTGTACACATTGTTGGGCCAATAATTTCATGGCACAAGAGAATGAATTAAATTCACTAGAGGCAAAACAATTGGTAGATTTACTCTATGCCAATGGAGTAAGAATTATTACTGTTACCGGAGGAGAGCCTTTTATGCGCAAAGATATATTTGAAATATTAAAGTATATCAAGAATAAAGGCATAAAAATTTACTTATATACGAATGCAATCTTCTTTATGAATTCCGATGGAAGTTTAAAGAGAAACCAAATATATGAGCTGGTTTCATACGTTGACTTTGTGGGATTGTCGTTCGATTTATACCACCATAATTCATACGAAAAAAATATTGCAGCTAAAATAAGTAATAAGAGGTATTTTGAATATATTAAAGAATTAACCGAACTTTTACATCAAGTATCCTTTAAAACTGATTTTAAAATTCAAGTAATCACTGTGATAGGAAATATATATAGTGATACGCTTCAGCGAAATCTCAGCGAGAAAGAAATCAGTTTAGATTTAATAAATATAGGAAAAACATTGCTGGGTACTTCAAAGAAAAGAATGGATATCGGCTGGAAATTAAACAAGTTTAGATATATGGTAGGAGTTATGTCTGAAAGCCAGAGAAGTTTAATTATCTCAGACGAACAGTTTGAAAATATCGTTAAGTACCTAAAAACTGCGTTTGAAGAAGAATTTAGAGGAGACAAAGCAACAGTTTCTCCTTTAAATTACGATTATAGTTATTTTTATATTCTTCCAGATGGTACTTTCCTAACGTCAAAAAGAAATAATGGATATGAAGTGTATGTCCCTCTAGGGTCTTTTAAAGAAAAAGTAATATTTAATGAAAACTTGTGGTTTTTGATAAGAAAGAGATCAAAAGATAAATTTGTTGCTTTAAAAAGAAAGGATGTCCTGATAGAGATTGAAAAAATGGAACTTGGAATTACAGGAGATACCAAATTAATTAATAAATTACAGTTGCTTATGGGAAGAGCATCGGAATTGGGGGGAGAGATAGAGAATAATAAAGATAAAGAAATAAATCTAACTTTGCAAGAAGTGATTGAATTAGAAATGGCTAATATTTTCAGAAAATTACAAAAAATTGAATTAGGTCCTTACACACAAGCAAAGTGGATTTCACACTCCGATAGGGTTGAGAAAGTATTAAATAAAGAATATGAAAAAGTAATACCTGTAACTGCGGAATTCATTCCTTCGCTCGCATGTAATTTTAATTGTCCAACCTGCACTTATGGTGAAACTAAAAGGCAAGCACACAAATTATCAAGAGTATCGGGGGATAAGGATATTTTAATTATGCCCTGGCAAAATATGGAAAAATTAATTATCAAACTCCATCAAGCGGGTATAAAAGCATTACTTATTACTGGTGGTGGAGAGCCATTGTTAAATCCATACACTTTGTTAGGCATGAAATATGCTGAAAGTATCGGATTGAGAACTTGTTTGTCTACCAATGGATCTCTCTTAGATGAAAAGAGAGCGCAATATTTAATTGAAGAGATTAAACCAATCAATATAAGGGTTAGTATCAATGGAGGCACTGAAGAAACTCATCAAATCTCGCATGGATTACAGCGGCCATATTTTCAAGTAGTCATGAGAAATTTATCTCTTCTTGCTAAGTATAGACATGAGCAGGTTATAAATCTTCTTGCGCGGCATGGTTTTAATAAAGGGAACATTAATGAATATTATATTACCAAAAGATTAGATTTATTTGTCGCAGATGAATCAAAAAGACAGAAACTTAAAGAAGAAATTGAATCATTGACTACCGTGGGTGTAGGCTTTATTGTTAACCCGATTAATGTCTTTTCTCTAGTCGACCTCGCAGTTGAACTAGAAAAGATATCTAAAGCTTATCCTTTTGGCATAGATAGTTTGGTTATCAGGCCTACAATAAATTATCCGAGAGGAAATCAATATTCGCTTGAGTTCAATAAATATCTTGAGAATGATTTAGGAGATTTTATTAATAGAATGACTTCTTCCGGTAGATTCGGTAAACAATTACCCTTTGATCCTCAGAAAGAATTCATTAATTTCTTAGAAGACTCAAAACGGAAAATTATAACAGAATCAGAAGATGATTCTAAGTTATTCCAATTTTCAGAAGATTTATATGAATTTGCTAGGCGGGAAGCGGAAGCCGCAAAACTGGTTTTAGAAAATACTAATATCGATGTTAAAATTGTACTATTTAAGTTCGACGACTTATTTAGAGAAAAGGAATACAAAATATGCCGAGCGCATCCTTGGTATACTGAAGCTATGCCTGACGGTAATATTTACCTATGTTCTGAAAAAAATGGTGACCCGGAGGTCTTATTGGGTAATTTAATTGAGCAGGGATTTGAGGAAATTTGGGATGGAGAGTTGAGGAAGAAAGTAGTTGGCGAGATAAATGTAAGGAAATGTCCAATGGTCTGCAAGTTGCATCAACTCAATATTATACTTGCCTTTGTAGATCATATGTGTGAATCTGGGTTTGCAGAGAAAAAGGCAGTTACTAATTTGACCAATCAAATAAAACAGGAGGTCGGAGATAGAGAAATCTTCAAAATAATGGCTTTTAATCCTTTTGGACTCGGATTAATAATTTCTCCTCTTATTGATATTATCAATGCCCATCCTTGGAGTAAGGATATTGTAGTGATGGGTATATTGATATATATGGTCTCCCGGTTTTTAAATAAAATAAGTAATGTATCCAAAATAAAGAGCGCATTTAAATCTAACATCATAATGGAAAATAAATTGCAAGAAATAGATAAGTCAGCTTCTTTTATTTCCTCGCCCATTTCTACCTTTAGAGCAATGACAGAGCTGCAGGATCAGATAAATGGGTTAATCGCGGAGAGAGGGGTAGCGGAAAAGATCTTAGTAGGTTTTGACCGCGGATCAAAAGGAAGCATCCTCTTCACTTTAGCCTTACCCAAACTAGATTTAACTAATTCAGCCAATCTTAAGCTCTTAGCCAAGTATGTGGTAATAGAGCTGTATAACAGGGCAGGAATCTATGGAGCAGAGCGGATACTTATCAATGCCTCAAATCAGGTATTTAACAGCATAAGGGAAGAGTTCTACGCGGCAGTAGATGATAAGGCTAGCAAAGGCTACCATGTCATCGGTAATTACTTCAGCTTAGTCTATGAAAAGCAATTCGAGTTCAAGCAGGCTTCAAGAATAGAGATAATCAGCTTACCTGAAACCCCCGCCAAAGAGGCATCCAAAGTCGATCCAAAACAAGGCAAGATCATCGGAATAGACATCGGAAAATCAGACATCAAGGCTGTAGCCTTGGATAATGGCGCAGCAGTTGCAGATGATAGATTTGACTGGTCTCCTGAAGCTATAACCGATACCAAAGAGCACGTGGCGATGATCCGTAAAGCCATCAAGACTGTTATAGAAAAAGCAGGGTTTAAAGCAGCAGATGCCATAGGCATATCCATCAACCTGGCAGCCAATAACAACAAGATCAGTGGTTTAGGCCCGGTGTTGAATGGAGTGACCAAGGACGGCAACTACAAGGAAGACAGATTTAGAGAAGATATCCACAGTTTAGCCAGTACCATACAAAAAGAATTTAACGCTCCCGTATTCATCATCAACGACGGAGACGCAGCCGCGGTGCAGGTATCCGTGGATATGAGATTACCCAATACTCTTGCCTTAAGCTTAGGCTCAGGCTTAGCCGGCGGGTTCGTCAACAGAGATAACCTGGTAACTGATTGGCTGACTGAGATGGGTAACGTAGTAATAGACATAGATAGGCATGCCACAGGCCACTCCTTCTCCAAGGTAAAAGGCGCCTCTCAACAATATCTCTCCCAGCGTTCAGTGTTCAGATTGGCTGAGCTTGCCGGGTTAAAACTCAAAGGTGAAACAGAAGCAGCTAAATTAAGACACGCCCAGAAGCTCTACAATGAAGGCACTCCTGAAGAGCAGGAGATACTTAAAGCCATATTCAGGGAAATAGCCCTTTACATCGCTACCTTCGCAACTGTAACCAAGACTATCCTTGATGAAGACAACATTATCCTCTTCGGCAGGGTTACCGAGAATGAATCCGGTAAATTCATGCTTGAAGAAGCAAGAAGGATCCTTGCGGCAAACAATGTGCCGGTAAATCTCTCCTTCCCGGTTATCCCCAATCTCTCCAGGAAGCAGGAAGCTCTGATACAATCCCACGGCCAGGCAATTGGAGTGGCATACCATGCGTCGCAGAAGGTTAGCCGGGTTGTGATAGAAGAGGATAAAACACTGTATACCACGCTTTCAGAACTTACCAGGGGCGCATTGCACGATATCAAGAGCGCAATGACTGCTTTTGGCTTGATCAATCCTAAAAATTCACTAGTCAACAAGCATTGGAATAATGAGACTTTTACGACTAAATTAGCCATAGCCAGAATGTATCATAGAGCCATAGGATTACATAACGCAATAGATATATTCCATAATAAATTAAAGAAAGAAACATATAACGAAGAGGAAAAGGCCAGAAAACAGGAAGAACTGGAAAGATTATTGGCGGTAATCAAGGCCAAGATTCCAATGTTTAGGCTTCAGAAAAGCAGGTTGTTAGGTATTGTTTCCAGCATACATAATCCTAGAATAAAGAAATATATCTTTGGGGCATTAGAAATGGGTAATGAGGCTGAGCGTTTGATTAAAATGGTCTTTACCAGACAAATCGGAATGTCTATGGATGTGGTTAATTTAAGGCAATTGTTATCCCGTATTGAAGAACGTTTTAATGATTTTGTGACTTCAGAAGGCAAGTTCGTTAAACTTAATGTATATATTGACGATAATGTACCGGAGGCGGCAATATCAACCTATCTTGATATTATTGACGTGACCTTCTGGAATATGCTGATTAACTCTTTTAAATATATAGGTAACGGTAATCCTGATCCGCAGATAGATATTTATGTGTTTATGAATTGGCAGGACGGCCAGCTCGTTGCATGCGTGAAAGATAATGGTATAGGGATCCCGAAGGATAAATTAAACAGTGTATTCAAGCCGGGTGACCGTATCGAACGTGACGCGATAAAGGGCATTAGCGGTACCGGTTTCGGCCTTTCTTCTGTTGAAGAAAGGATCAGGATGCAGGCAGGTTGGATCCATGTATATAGCGAAGGCGTCGAAGGCAGGGGTACCGTATTTACTTTTGGTATCCCGGTAAATGCTACTTTAAAAGTTACCGGAGCGGAAAAATCGCCTAAGCCTATCCTCTGGGTGGTTAGCGGCAATAAAGCCTCCGGTAGGAGGACATTAGCGCACGCTTTAGCCTCTGCTGATATGCTTAATGTCCGCTATATACATGAAGTATTCGCCAAGAGAATGTGGGTGTATACCTTGACAAAGTTATTAAATGTTGATTTTAGGGATAGGAAGCAGGTGCTAGGAGATCTTGAGGAGTTCTTTGGCGCAAGGGTCGATTATACCGCTGAACCGCTTAAACTTTTTAACCGCGATACGACTGCCCCTGATCAACATGGTGTTTTCGATAGGGAGAAGATTAAAGAAGCATTCAGGCGCATCAAAGAAGGGGACGAAGCAGAAGGCAATAATTTAAGAAGAAGATTGCTCCGTATCTACTCCGAGTGTGACGAAGTAAGCTCTAGGTTCCTTAATTTCTATCTGAATTTGGTTGAGAAGATGTATCGGGACGGACAATATAACGGCATTGTGCTTATTAGAAGGGCTCCGCTTACCGCAGCAGAAGTCGCGCAGGCAGAAACAAGAGGTATAGTAGTAATTCAGACGCACCTTGATGTATCCAGGACAGAGCAAGCCAGGAGATTAAGGACCTCAATGGATGACCTTGAGTCTTATGACGAATTGGCAATCTGGAGAAAACTCGAGTTTGACACTCCCGTGCAGCGGATAGACACTTCGCTTAAAAAACTGGAGATTGTAGCCGCAGAGGCAAGTGTTTATATTAAGCAGTGTATTGCAGAGGCTTCTTCTCCTATCCAAGAGAAGGTATTTGTGTTTGGCGGGCCGGACGGGATACTTCTTCCGTATGATAAATTCAGGAGGACTACACTCAAGGACAGTGTAGTAAGGCCGCAATTCATCAATTTATTAAAGAATGGGCAAAAAGTGGTAGTGGTAAGCAGCCTGCGATACTACGATGACCTGGGGACAGGGGAGCTTGGGTTAGAAACGCGATTAGTAAAACACATAGATTATGAATTACGGCGACATCTGACGATATATGCGTCAGCGGGGACATTCAAGGTGTCCTTTGATCTTGAAGGCAAGCCGTTAACTGATAATGATTATAACAGGCACACATTCATCCCGATGCACATGGCTAATGTTATTACAAAAGACCTGGAGAAAATAGTCGATAGAGTTTGGAAGAAATGCGAGCAAGATATGTCTGGGTATAGGAATAAATATCCCGGATTCAGTTTTAGGAAGCCTCAGCTTATCCTGCACAAAGACAGGTTTGGGAGGGTATTCAGTATTTCTGTGCTTTATCTTGCTTCTGATAAGTTGGATGGGCATAAACTGGAAGCCGGTGAAAAAGATATGCGCGTTCAGGTATATGAAAGGATACAAAATGCGCTCAAACCATATCAATCCACATTTACTTTGATCGATGAAACTGATTATCAGATGGAAAAGAGCGGAGTGACTTCAGTAGACATCAGGAAGATCGTTACAGATAAAGAAAATCTCAAGGTAGAGAAAACGTGGAAAGAAAAAGCATTGGAAGATTATCAAAGTGAGAACAATATTCATCCGCAAGACATGTTGGTATTCTGCAATCTTGAGCCTTACTCTGCTGATCAGCCCTTTGCACAGGTAAGTGGTATTCAAAGATTAGTTAACCACGAGATGTATCCTTCGCACGAACTCAAGGCAGAGGAGGAGATAGGTTTCACCTTTATAGGCAGGGGGTTAGGGGCGGTATATTACTGGATCGAACAATTGCTCAAAGGCAAGAAGATCGAGAGTTTGCTTAAAGATGAGCATCGCCCTTTAATGGCAGCCAGATCTTATTTGAAAGACCTAATGAAACACAGTCATTATGCGCAATTAAGTTTTGATGAGCGTCTTGAGCAGTTGTGCAAGATATATAATGATTTTAACTTATCATATGCCAGGAAATGTCCTTGCTGGACATACTTGATTGAAGAATCTCTGTTTGGTATAGAGCATGGTTCGGTATTAGGCAAGGCGCTTAAAGAAGTTGAGGATATCTTAAAGCAGCACAAAAAACATGGGTATCTTAGTTTAATTGGAGATGTATTTAATCGCTACAAGGGGCAGGGGATTGATCCGGTCAGGTTCTATACCGGGGTGGCGTTACAGGAGATTATGCACGTATTTCATACTGTAGTAAGGGTAAAAGATTATTTCAAAGCCATAGACGCCATATTTGAAATATACCAGGATAAAGGGGTAGATTTTTTCATCTTCTATAGCGCAGTTGACCCGAGAATAGCCAGGACAGTGAATTTATTCTTAAGGATTTATACTGATACACTGGAAAAGTCAAGGAATGTGCTTAAAAAAGATATTTTGAGAGTTAAAGAGTATACAAAGCTTACTGTGGGGCGTATCTTGGCAGGATATTTCCAGGATAGTTATTATCTAAGACATATGAAATCTGAATTAAAGAGCCGCGCAAGCCGCGCGCCTCCTGAGGAGATAATCCTGGCGTATCTTGGCGGAGGAGGCAAAGCAACCACCACCTTCTTAAGAACTTTGATTGCCAGGGGTCTGCAGAAGCTGGCTTGTATTATCTCTTCTAGCGATGACGGTGGATCAAGCTGGACTATAATGGCGAATTTATTCTCTAAGTTAGGGATGTATTTTATTCCTCCCGGGGATGCCGCCGGATTAGCAATATTTTTAAGTGATGACGATTTCAAGATACTGACTACGTTTTGGATGGAATCAGACGCCGATAAATTACCCGCCTATCTTACCACCAAGGGAAGGATCACCGCTACCGCAGTATACCCTGTCTGGGAAGAAAGAATCAGGGAAATATTGATGAGCATAGCCGATAAGGCAAAGAGGAAAGATATCAACACAAGTTTAGGCGTTGACATCAAAGAAGTATCAAAAGACTTTATTGTATTTCTTGCCAGCTTGCTTAATTTAGGAGAACTGCTGGATAGAGAATTAATAGGAAGGGGCATTATTCAGTTAGATAAAGCGTCTACTGCAAATCTTATGCTTATAGGGGCAGCTTATGATTTAGAGATGATCAATACAGTAAGGCAGGAGAAATACAGGAAAGATAAGGAAGGGATAAAAGCAGTGTCTTTACATAATATAGAGAAGCTGTTGGAGCTAAAGGAGGCGCAATTTATCCCAGTCAGTTGGGATTATGAACGATGTGCACTGGTAGCTAAGTATAAAGATGCCACTGGCACACATGAGGAAGTCCCATCGCAGACACTGATCACGGATAAAGGCCATGAGTATTTTATTGAAGAGGAATGGTTTAACCACCGCGTAGGCATCAGTACTCCCCCCGAGGCCAAGGATTTTAAGAGAATAAAAGATTCAGCTTATTACCCCGAGCCTGCCGCCCAAGCATTGCACGCGTTGAGGAATGCCAGGATCATTGTAGCAGGTAATGGTTCACTATGGACTTCATTCATCCCAGTGCTTCTATATAAAGCAGTAGTCAGGGCTATACTTAAAAGAAGGGCTGAGAATATACCTGTGGTGTACATTGCTAAGATCAAGGCGGACTTGGAAACTTCTAAGGGAGTAAAAGTAGCGTTTCGCGATGCAGAAGGGACACTTATTCCTATAAGTAAGATAGAAGAGAACAAGGAATATTACTTGAGTATAGAAGACCAGCGCAGTCTTTTGGAACAGCTTGAGATTATCAGGAGGCATGCTTCCAGGTTCGCAGGCAGAGAATTGAAGATCAACGATTTATTTTCACATATTATTGTGGCTCAATTGTCAGATAAAACAATCAAAGAACTTGGGGAAGTCAAGCTTAACCAAAAACAAGCGAAAGAATTATTTGTGGCGCTTGAGCAGGGCAAGGCGCAGGTAAGCAAATATATCAAAGGGGTTCAGCCGTTGTTCAGGAAAGGCGAAAGAGAGAAGATCGAAGCTGAGGGTATTATGGTGTTGAGCGTGCATGAATCCCACATTAAAGGTATTCCCGAAAAAGCTCCTGTTTATGATAACGATTACCTGGCGGAATTGATTGCTAAAATAGGCAAGTTTAACCTTAACCCGAAAGGATCTTCCGCTATTGTCATGAAAACAGGAGAAGATAGGATTCCCGCAATACTGGGAGCATGGGAAATAGGTTTTTATCCGGCAAGGATTATATTGGGAGGCCGCGTATTCGGATACGGCACGGTAAAATTGGACAGAGAATTGACAAGGGAGGAATTCCTTAGTTATGCGCAAAAAGGAGATATTAGAATCAATATCTGGTCTAATCTTGATAAAGAAGTATACGAAGCGCAGGTGGAAATAGTTGATATTTATTCAAATGAGACCAAAGTATGGCATAGAGGCTTGCCGTATTCTTCTGAAAAAGGAAATATTTTTAGAATAGAAATTCCCATGGAGCCTAAGGATTCCGGACTTTTTGAATTCGCGATATCGTTTTTCATGGCGGCTGAAGGAGAAGGCAAATATTTCTGGACTACTGTTGAGGGTCATAACGCGAAGGTTGAGATAAGAAGGCCTATGGAATTTGAACCCAGGGTCCAGGGTGAGGTATTTAACGGCTATATCGAAGAGGCAAGGGCATATCTGTTGACCCGCGGTTCTGATGGAATAAAACTCGCACAGAATTTAATCACTGCTTACAACAAAGTACTTATCGGTATTATTAAAGGACAATTTCCTCATAAACCGATAATTCCAATGATAAGAATAATCAAAGGTTTTGTGTACCCGATGGCTTTTGAAGAAGGGGTATTTATTATTCCCGTGGAGGTTTTATATCATGAGGCCGTGGCAAGAAATATAATAATAGGCCAGATAGCATATGCAGTATTTGGAGGTGCGAGTGTAAGCGAAAAAGCAGAATTGATCGTCAAGGGTATATTTCAAAGAATAGAAGCTTTCCTGGGTAATCCCTATTATGAGCCCTTGACTGTGCAAGAGCGCGCGCAGTATGTTGCTGCGGTATACCAGAACCCCGCATTGCAGGAAGAAGGGCTTATCAAAAAATTCATATCCACTTACAGGGATGATTTTGGGAAATTAATAGATATTTTAAGGGCAGACTTACGCGCAAGCGAGGATGTGATATTTGATTTAAAATCAGCCTATGCAGATAAAGAAGAGGTTATTGACGCGGCGCTAGGATACCTGAGGCGTAAAGGTATCGTAGAGGAAACTATACGCGAATATTTATTACTCACTGATGAATTTGCTGAAAGGCTGACCCAGTCAAAACGCGATGAGGGGGCAAAAAGGATTTTATCGAAAGTCAAAGGCGGGAAATTGATCGCCGCTACTTATTCACTTACTCAAGAGATTTCCGGTGATAATAAGAAACCGCTGGTGGTAAAAGGAAAAGACCTTTTGCAAAAGAATGTATTGGTTAGAGGCGTAGCTTTTGATATTGACAACCCCCAAGATTGGAAACTTGGAATATTGACTGCTGAAGATATTGAGCAAAGCAAATTCCTGGCTTCACCTAAAAGGGCGCGGGAAATATTTACATTTGCTTCAGTCGTATTCAATATGCTTTATTTCTTTACCCGTAGGCTCATCATTATGTATAACTTGAGAAGGCAGGAAAGACCGCAAGAACAATTGCAGGTTTCTGAATTCTACATGGACGCGCATAAGTTTCCCGGAAAAAAAGAAGCTATCCCACTTTACAATAAAGGATATGTGGGGGTGGATGAATCAGGAAAAGTTATTTTTGGCAGAAGAAAATTGCTAGACGGTTCGATGGAGATTGATGGTAAAAATATCAGATGGAGCCAAGTAGATATAAATCCTTATTCGGCTGACGATAGAGAAATAGCGGTATATACTCCTATGTATCAGCCAAGGCAGAAGGAAATAATACACGTAGAAGAGGAGATCGGCCTTGAGAAGAGTACCGGAGATTCTATTGAGATTGAAGTAGCTGCAAACAGGTATAATGTCCTGGTTATAGATAATAAGATCGTAAATATTATTTACGGCAGTGTATTAATACCTTGCGTGGGGATTGTGATTTCTTTAAGTGAGGAGGCATTTGTTTCGCTCTTAGCCACGCAAGTGGTGCTCTCTGAAAAAGTTCAGCTTAACCAAAGGATTTATACACTCAAAGCCGGCATTTCTTACAGATTTGATTTGAAAGCTCCGCAGGATTTTGAAGGAGATTGGAAGAAGATCAAATGGTTGTTAGGAGGCGGCGCCCTATTGGCGCATAACGGCAGGAATTTAGTTGCTTCGGAGATCGAAATGTCCGTCAATTTCTCCGAAGAAGGGTGGTTCAGCCCGTTGTCTTCCAAGACACAGGAAACGCAGGTGCAAAACTGGAAAAGAGAAGCTAAATGTGTCATAGGGCAGACCTTTGATGGTAAAGTATTTGTGGTTACTTTTAGCGGCAGAACTAATACCAGCGCAGGGGCAACTTATGCTGAGGTGATGGAAATCATCCATCAGGAATTCGGCAGTCATAACGTCAAAGACGTCTTAAATATGGACAGTGGTTCTGCGGTAAGCATCGGTTACTTTGCCGAAGATGGCAAATATTATGTATTGAATCTTCCTGGACCGGGAGTTGGTACTGTCGCCGGCGAAGTAAGGCCGGTGAATACAATTGGGGTGATTGGAAGATTGGACAAAGGTTCTTCGCCGGTTGATATGACGCAAGGAGCGTTAGTAGTGACATTTAGCAGCATGACGAGCTCGCCGATACAGGAGCAGGTATTTGTGTTTGGAGGCCCGGATGGAGTATTATTACCGTATTCACGGTATCATACGACAGTACTAGAAGAATCTCCGGCATGGGGAGCGTTTATAGAGTTGTTAAGGAGAGGAAACAAGGTAGTAATAGTGACGAACCAGAGATGGGAAGATGAGCCTGATTTGAATGAAAGGGGGATCAAGAGCAGGCTAATAGAATATATCCCCGATGATTTGAGGCAGAACATCACGCTGTATTTATCTAGTGGTACATTAAAAGTGACATTTGACGCTGCAGGTAACGTAGTGACGAATCACAGGTTCAACACGGCTAATTTGATGAAGCGTGAATATATAGATTTGGTAAAAACAAAGGCTGCAGAGGTTATAGAGGAGTATTGGCAGGGTTATGAAGCGAATCCTGCTACTCTGCGGGCGCAGTACCCTGCGTTTGATTTCCGTAAGCCGCAGATGGTAGAGCATAGGATGAACGAATACAGCTACGGGTTAACGTTTTTGTATCTGCCGTCAAGGCAAGCAGGGGTGACGACACTGAGCGCGGAGCGGGAGGATATACGCACGCAAATAATGGGAAGGATCTTAGAAGAAGTGACTAAGGTTAGCCCCTACTTCTGGAAGCCGCACACGATACGGCAAGCAGGGGCTACATCAATAGATATCCGTAACCGCCACACGGGCAAGGACCATGCGTTATACAACTACATGGTGAACAACCGGCTTAAAGGGGAAGATGTTATATTTTTCGGGAACTTAAATTACTATTCAGAAGACCTGCCGCTATTGAATGTAGAAGGGGTAAGGCGGTTCATCAACCATAAAGAAATCCCCGAATATAAGGATATGACATGGAGCAAAGAACAGATATCCGGGGGGTTCAGTTTTTCCGGAGAAGGGATAGGCAGTATTGCAGGTTGGCTTGAGAGTTTTATTCATCAAGGACTAAGCGTCAAAGATTTGACAGGAGAAATAGAGGAATACTGTAGCAACCCCCAAGGGTACGCTCCGGCATTACGGGCAGCGTTAAGCCGGTTAGACACGGTGATGTTAAGCCCCGAATGGAACACCTCACGCAGCAGGCGGTTGGACATGTTGTATAAGATATACAAAGACTACGGACTTGCATACACAAAACAGCTGGCCTGGACCATTCTGTACAAGAGGGCGTTTATATCCAGCGGAGAGTTGATAGAAGTATTCAGGCATATTGAAGTGCTGTTTGACCATGCGCCAAGCGTAGAAGAGTTCTTTAAGGAAATCGATAACTTTATACACGGTTACAAAGGAAAAATAGACGCGTATGAGTTGTACTCAGGGGTAGACCCCAGGATTGCGCGTAATCTGACGTTCTTCAAGGAAGAAGTGTATAAGAAGAAGGAGAATTTGAACAAGGATTTGCTTCTGGCGATCAGCCACAGGCCTGATATATCGACAGGGAGGATTTTAAGCGGGTATTTCCAGGATGGTTATGTATACCGGTGTAAGGATAGTGGGATAGAGCAGTACAGAGACAGGGCGCCTCCAGTAGTGACATACGTAGGCGGAGGTGGAAAGGCAACTACCACATTCTTACGTAAATTAGTAGAAAAAGGAATTAAAGAAGTGGCGGCATTAGTATCTCCCAGTGATGATGGTGGCTCGAGCTGGAACATCATGTATGCGACGTTCAAGACATTCGGGTTTTTCTTTATACCTCCAGGGGATGCGGCAGGGGTAATGATTTTTATCGGGGCGGATGATGCGAAAGTGTTTAGTTTATTTGATATCGAAGCGATGAAAGAAGTGCCTGAGGAGTTGACCACGGCTGGAAAACGTATCACTGCGGCAAGAGTATTGCCGGTGTGGAAGAAGAGGATTATTGATGTAAGAAAAGCATTAGAGAAACGGATAAAAGAAGAAGACCTGGCAAAACTAAAAGAAGAAGACCGCAAGAAGTTTGAGAAACTACCCGCGAAGCCGGAAGATTTTCTTGCGTTCGCGGCAGGGTTATTGACACTAGGGGATTTGATAGATAGAGAACTGGTGGATACCAAGATTATTGAGCTTAAAGGGATGTCAACAGCAAACTTATTAATACTTGGAGCGGCGTATGACCAGGGTGCGTTAATGCACGGGAAACTGCCTACCGAAGAAAGCATGAGGTTAGATAACCTGGAGCGGTTCTTGGGAGTAACACAGCAAAGAACGCTTCCGGTTTCATATGATTATGAACATTCATGTTTGATGGCTACAAGAGATGATAAAACGGAAGTATTATTTCAGACCTGGATTACTGATCTTATGCATAGGTCATTCCTGAAGGAATTGCGGTTTGTGCACAGAGTAGGGGCTCTGAGTGATTATAAAGCGTACAAGACTAAAGAGGAAATGGAAAAACACTATCGTGAATTGCGTCCGGAAGAATACCCGAGAGTGAACCCAGAAGTAGTGAGAGCAATAGAGGACACGGTAGGAGTAATCATTATGGGCAATGGTTCGTTGTTCACGTCGCTATTGCCGAACCTGATTAATCCTGATGTGGCAAGGGCAATCCTTGAAAAAAGAAAACAGGGATTCCCTGTAGCATTTATCGTTAAGATAAAGTCGGATCTTGAGACGTCGCGGTCGGTCAAAATAGTAGAAGAAGCAGGGGTACACAAACTCATGATAGAAGCGATCCTGCCGTTGCGGGAACAGTTGAAGATCGTCCGGAGTCATATTGAGCGGGTGCTTGGCATCGAGGAAGACAGTCTGAAATTGAGCAATATCATTAGCCACATCATTATGCCCGATGATGAATTTAACGATAGTGATCCGGATGTAAAGTCTATAAACGAGGTAATAATTGAAGATAACGATCTGGCTGAGAAGTTAAAGGTTGCTATAGAAAAAGGAGAAGCGCAGGTTTCAAAGCAGGTCAAAGGATATCAGCAGATCACCAGAGAAGACAGAGATTACATCAGGGGCCAGGGGGTAGAGATTGTCGGGGTGAACAAAGCAAGGAAAGAAATTGTGGGAATCAAAGAAAAAGCTCCTATGTATAGCAATGATAAACTCTTTGAGATAACTCAACAGCTTAGGGCTGATTTGAAAATCAACGGCTCTTCACCTATTCACAAGCCGCTTTTAGATGTCCGTCGCAAGATGATGGGGTTGCAGGCAGACAATAATATCATTCAGTTGGAGAATATTATTATCGGCGAAGACTCAAGGCCGGAACATAAAAAGGATTGGATAGTTTTAACGGAAGCAGTAGCAGCTAGAAACCAATCAGGCTTAAGCGGTAACACATATATAAGAGAGAAATATCAAGCTAACCTCAATTGGTGCCCTCAAGACCAAGGCAGAAGAGATTTACATATGCATACTTCCTTATCAGATGGTAGGCTCGATATCGAAGATGTCGTTAAGCAGCTGGTTAAGAATGTAGTCAAGATTGCCGCCATAACCGACCATTTGAGTGTTTGTGGCATTGAAAAATATATTGAAGTAGGGGAAGAACATGGTGTGGTCATCATACCCGCGTGCGAGTTCTACTGCTATAAAGAAATAGATGCTCAGGAGAAAATAGGCCTGACTGGGGATATCCTGGCTTATTTCATTGACCCGCAAAACCAGAGATTACTGAATCTTATAGAGGAAAATGCCCGCCTGTTTCAACTTACGCTTTATTCTCATGCTATGCACTTGCTTGATTATTTAGAGAAGAGGGGGGAATTAGATATTGCTTTGGGAGATTTTACGCAATACCAGGGCTTGAGCACAACTGCAATAATCAAACATATGCTTTTTGAACAGAATAAGCATTATATGGTTGTTTACAGAAGAAACGGTTTGGAAGAAATGGCTCTCAGGGTGGAAAGGGGATTATCACGGATAAAGAATAAGGAATTGGAAGACTTTGTGGCCTTACTAAGAAAGATATATCAGACAAAATCTCAATATGTGTTGCTGGGGGCTGAAAAAAAATTACTGAGCAGGTTGATATTCTTCCAGACCTGTGAAACCAGCACTACGACCGCTCCTTTCTGGAAAGATACGTTACAGAAGTATATTTCTAGGATAGATGATCCGTATAAACCTAAGATATTCAACTGGGGCTGGGTGAATATCCAGAATTCTCATGCCCGTTTTATAATTGAAGACGCAGATGAATTGATTAAAGCAATACATGATGCAGGGGGGGTAGCGGTATTTGCTCATCCTCGATGGTATCACGATATAGTGTTGCCTGGAGGAGGATGGTTTGGTGATGGTACCGCGATTATTGTTGAACATATCCGTAAATTAAAAACTTTGGGAATCGACGGCTTGGAAGTTTATACCCATTGGTTGGACAAAGAAAAAGATGGGTATTACTTAAGGCTTGCCGAAGAACTAAAACTTTTGGTCACCAGCGGTACTGACTGCCATTTTAAAGGCAAAGAAACATTAGCGTTAGGAAGCGATAATACTTTTTATATGCCTTACAGCGCAGTTTTAACATTACAGAAAAGGGCGGGAAAAATCAAGCGTTTTAACGATGTCTCTTCTCCTGTTATAATTCGGAGTCTGCCGCAATCCCTGAATATATTCATCTCCTACCACCCCCAATTTGCCGCAAACCTACCTTCGTCATTAGAGCTTGAGGAATCAGATCTTATTAAAAATGCCCGAAAACAGATTTTATCTGTATTCCCTCTTAAAGAGATCAAGTTAGATGTTTTGGCTTTGTCAGAACGAGTGAACAATTTCTGGGATATACAAAGAAACCAATTTCTGGTAGACGGGGTTATCAGCCAGGCACTCACTGAAGTAATCAGGGTAAAAGGACTGCAGTTTTTGCCTGATATTTTATTGATATTAACCGATGTGGATTTGTATGCCCTGGATAAAGATTTTGTTTTTGGTAGGGCATATCCTTTTATTATGATAAAAAATAAGGATTTAGGGATTGCGATAGTTACAACTCGTTCAAATAGATACTTATCTGATTTATCAATAGGCGATTTTGAATATTTAATGGCTAATCGCGGACTTATAATCGATAGGCAGTTAAAAGAAATTATACATGAACTCGGCCATGTCTTTGGGTTGGTCCACTGCGGGGATAGTAAGTGCATAATGAGTTTTGCAAGCGATATCATTGAGTCTGACATTAGAGGCATTTCATTATGTCTAAGTTGCAATGAGCAGCTGCAAAAATTTATAAAAAGCGGAAAAGTTACTTTTAATGAACACAATGATCACTGCGATGTTTCTTCTCCTCTTGTTGTTCTTTGTGTCTGTAATTATAACTATAATCGTAGCCCGGCAATGGAGATGGTATTCGATTACTTGATTAAGAGAGAAAATCTTACTAATAAGGTAACAGTTACCTCTGGGGCAGCAAAAGAAGAGAATAGAGATGGCTGGGGCGGGACAAATGAAGTCTTAAGGGAAGCTTTCCGTATTCAGTTCGGCCGGGAACCGATAGAGATAGCTTCGAAGAAGCTCACTCAAGAACAAGTCAGGGATGCGGATCTCATCGTAGTTGCGGAAGAAAAAATAAAGGCAAGATTAGAGGGGCGGTTTGGAGAGGAGATCCGGGGTAAATTAGTAATTGTCCTTAAGCACGTTATATCGGAATTAGGGGTACAGGATTTAGGTAACGCTCTTTCAAAAGAAGCCAATATTTTGTTTAAAACAAGGCGGGCAATTGAAAATTCCATTTTTGTACAAGAGGTTAAATCTAGGGTAAGTTCTCCCCTTTGGGGAAATTATGGCTATGAGATTTTTAAGAAGCAAGGCTATAATGTTTATCGTTTGTTTGATTTAAAACACAATACCTTTTTCGATGTGGTAGCTGACAGGGGCGCTATGATTACTTCATTTAATGTAAACGGAAGGGAAATTCTTCATTGCCCGGATATAACTAAATCAGGCGGGATCCCGGTAATGTGGCCGTATGCAAACCGGATAAGAGACAGTAAATTCGCTTTCCGGGGTAAGCTGATAGACTTGCGTAACGTTGCAGGTACTAAGGATGATGGCAAGGGAAACGTGTATCATGGTATGGTCAGGTATGAAAAATGGTTTGTGGAGATCACAGGTTTTGATGAAAATGGCGCCTTTATCAAACTCTCTCTTGATACAAAGGACTATCCCTCGATAGAGAAACATTTCGGAAAATCAAAAATCACCCTTACCTATACACTTAAAGCAAATCAATTAACCCTTCAAGCCAAGATTATTAATAGGGATAAAAAAGACATAATAATGAGCCTTGGTTTTCATCCTTGGTTTAATACGCCAAATAAAGCTAATTGGCAGATAGAGCTGCCGGCTAATAGTTACTGGCCTTCAGTAAATCAACTGCCTATAAGCAGGCCCCTTGTTGTGGCGGGGACAGGGTTTGATTTGAAGGAATTACAGCCAGTGGAAGAAAGAACCTTTGATGATGCATTTACCGAATTGGATTTTATTGAAAATTATGCTACTACGTATTTGATCAATCCTGAAGGTAATATTGTGATAGAAGTTTCTCAGGATCAGGCATACCAACATGTTATATTTTATATCCCGCATGATAAAGATACGATTTGTATAGAGCCTCAAACTTCATCTACTGATGCATTTAATCTCTATCCTGGAATAGAAGAAGCAACTCCGGTAATTATTAATTTCGGTAAAAAACTTGTTTTTAATTTCTATATCAAGGTCAATTCCGGATCACCTCTTGAAGCACCATCAAATGGCGCAACAGTAGCAGCGCAGGGGTCAAGTAGTCCACTTTCTACACCGGGTACTCCTATTTTTCAATTCGGTGACTCTTATTTTGAAAACAAGTGTAAGGTATCCGATAAGCTTAAAGAATTAAACAGGATTTATCAAGTTTATTTAGGTGAAAATATGGCTAAAGAGGGCAGACAGGCGTTGATGCAGGAAATATGCAAAGACCCTACTTTAAGAAAAGCAGTGGAATGTTTCATCCGGGCGCAGGATAGGGAAGAAGAGGATTATGATCTTAACGTAGATAATGGTTTTAAGGAACATTACAAAGAAACCTCATTAAAGAAATCTATAGAGATGATCAAGGATAGAGATATCTTTATCCTGCAGATGGAGTATGAATTTTCCATGGAGTTCCTCCATGAATATTGTAAAGAGTTGATCAGTAGGCATGGTTATCTAGAGAGAGAAGCGGTATTAGCTACGGGAGAATTGGCCAAACTTATGATGTCCGGCGGTTTAGGGAGTTTTAAGCCCGATTTGGTGAACGGTTGGTATGAAGTTTATAAAGATCATTTTGGCCCGGCAGCAGCAAGGAACCGGATTCACGTAATGGGGGTGCTCTATGACGACGCCATCAAAGGCCAGGGGCCCATTAAGAAAGAATTGGTGGATATCTTGCTTGGTTCATTGATATTGGTGGCTACCTATAGGAACATACCTTTAAATATGTGCGGTGTAGGAAACGTAGATGTCCAAATATTCAGGAATCCTTGCTCAAAACTAAATGAATACTGGATACGTTGTTTGCCCATCAAGGATGATAATTGGCCGGAAGGTTTCAGGCCCGGCGTATTCCATGAAGGATATCCGGGGAATACGGATGATCCTTTTAGGGCGGTGCAGACTAAATTATACAGAATAGCCACCCTGCAGTTTATCAAGAACCTTATTATGAATAAGCGCATCAGCCATAAATTATTGTTTTCGACCAGTGAAGTTAATACTACACTGGCTATTCCCAGGGTTATCAAAGACAGATTTTATGATGACAAAGTATTTAGCGATATCCTGGTCCATCACTATAACCATACAATAGTGCCAGCGGGACTTCCTAAATACTCCCATGAGCTGTTTGGTGTTTTAGGGATCTCCGATGAATTCAAATTTACCATCCAGGGAGGCTATATTGATTTAGTGAAGCTTACCGGCTCGGTATCTGATTTTATTACCGGTTGTTCTACCGAGCATACGCGGATCTGCCGGGAGATCATTTATAAAGAGTTCGCCCATAAGATAGTGGAGTGCGATCTGTTCGGCAATAGCGAAGGCTCTTATATTCCCAGATGGCAGGGGGAGGAGATAAAGAATGTTATTGCTAAATATACGAAATATTTATCATTACTTAATTTTAGCAATTATTCAAAGTTTTTTAGTGAATTATTTAAAGACGATTTTACGAAAGAATTATTTGTGAGTAAGCTGTTATCAGAGGTAAAAGCCGAAGAAGCGGGCTGTGTGGGAATCCAAGATTCATTAAGGCTTAAATCAGCGGTAAAAGGTTTTATTATTGGCTGTACTACGGAACAAGCGGTTCGAGTACGTGAAGAGTTTTACAAAGAACTTGGTAATGAAATCGATATCCAGCGCAGGCTAAAAGAAGAAGTGGACGAAGTGGTTACGCAGCATAAGCAGTTTTTAGGCCTTATCTCGAATAATAATTATCATTTCTTTGCAAGCTTAAATGCGTATGAACAGTTGAAGCAGGATTTTATCAAGGAGTTATTGGAAGCGAAAGGTATACAAAAACAGCGTTTTGTTAACGCTTTAATTGATGGTATTTTTGGCGATATAGGAGATTCCGCGCGTGAATTTTTACAGAGAGACAATATTTTAGAGAGGCCGTTTTTTACCTTTGTGAGAAGATTTGTTGAGTATAAGTGCCCCAACCTGATAATAGATATCTTATATGACCCAGCCTTCAGGCAACAGATCATTGATTCCAACGCGGTAGTATTCATAGGGGGAAGAAGATTTGACGATTGGTATTATTACCAATTACAGAGGGTAATGGATCTGGATCCTGCGATGAGAGAACATATAGTATTCATTGTTAACCACAATGTGTACACCTCATGGTTGATACAGCAGGGTACTGATTTTGGAGGAATGCTTTCCTGGAGTGGGCAGGAAGCCGGTCCTACTAGCTTTGGCAACGCTCAATTAAACGCAGCTCCTGCATTTGCAACCCTGGACGGAGTTATCCCTGAGAGGCTAAAACCTATAATAAGAGATGATTCCGGGAAAATCATTAAGGGCACAGGTTATATCGTAAGCTATCTTGCGCAATCGGCCTGGGAGCTATACGCTAAGCCGGATAAGGCTTCTATTGTGGAGCAATTGGTGCAGGCCTCTAGAGATTATCTGAATAAGAATGATTATGGTATCTTGGCTTTCAACGCCCTTCAGATGGGTATGACCCAGGGGGATATCAGAAATCAGGCTAAGGGATTGGTCAGGGTTTGGGCAAGAGAGGTGGCGAAGAAGGAAAAGAAGCTATTAGCCTGGGAGCATAACTTCTCTCTTTTTACAAAAGCCCTCTCGGAGGAGGAAAGGATATTGATGCTTCTGGGAAAGGAAATACGCTTAGAAGGGGACAAGGTGATTGAGCTTCCTCGTACCGATATTAGTCCTTATTATTTTAGATGCCTAGACTGGATTTCTGAGGATAGGGATGGAAAGAAATATGTTCTGCGCAGTACCGGATTGAAAGATTTTATGATTGTAGCTAACCAGATTATCAGGGATTTCCAATGGACGGCGGAAGAGCTTAAGCATTACATAAGTTATGTTGGAGGGATAATCCAGGGTAAGAAGCACGCTAAAATGGTTATCCGTCTTCTGGAGAGTATTGAACGTTCAAAGCTTACCTCATATGAAAAACATGTAGAATTAAGTAATTGCCTCGCCAAGTTTGTGATAAGCCTTGAAAATCAAGAGAATCCGGTAGAGGCTTCTTCGTCTTTGGATAAAGATAAGAGCAGTTTGTTACTAGACTTAAGGAAAAAGCCATCGGCTGGATTAGGCGCCATTTTCAGGAATACGAGATTAGATCTTACTTTAAGGGAGCTTGCCGTTTATGTGCTCATCGAGCGCTTAATAGATATAGATTCTCCGCAACGGGAAAACTCCAAAACAGAGCTTTTGAAAATAGGGTTGCACAGGCGGGTTAGTTTGTCTGTGGAATTTATCAATATTTTAAAAGGAGTGGTATTCGCCCGTTTTAATGATAGCGGGAATAGGGGATTCCATGCTTTTCTTCATGAATTATACAGCAGGACCAAGAACCAAGAGATGAAAATCGATGTCCATAGATTACTTCACGATCTGGACTTTAAGACAATGTGCCATCATTTGCGTAATATTTTCCATCCCTTAGTGCTATGGCTTAAGAGATTGCAAAAGAAAACAGACAGTTTAAGTTTTAACATATTGATAGATGAAATGGAGGCAATAATAGGGAAACTCGCGTATTGCGATGAATGCGTGGGGAGAAACCATTTAGATACGATGCGTTCCGGAATAGAAGAGATAATTTCTTTTGTCTTCCGGTTGCCGTTCCACAAGGAGGGAGTCCTGGAGCTATCTGAGCAGCAGATGGGAAAAGATTCAGTTGTCCCAGGGCTTTTGCGCAATGAATTCTTGAAACTGGAAGAATATTTGCTGGAACTGCATTTATATATCCAATGGGTAGGTATTAAATGCATCCCGTATACTATCGGAGATAAAACTATTGTTACTTTTATTATGCAGGTATATATGCCCTTTAGGACTCCGCAAACCTTTAAGGATAAAGAAGAAATGGTAGGGTTCGCGCGGGAACGTATTTCCGCAAAAGCATATTATAGCGAGGTTGACGGACAGGGGGATTGGCTGGAGATTAAAGAAAAGAGCCTTGTATTCTCGGGAGTAGGAGGGGATTTTAACAATAACCATGACTACATTTTTACCGGCATTATTACCGATTTAGAGCCCGGACTTTACCATTTTGACGGAAACGTGCGGGTTGATGAAAGGGCTCCCGTATTCTGGTCTCCGCAGGAAAAATTGAATCATGTGTCAGAAAATAACCCAAAAGGAAATATTGCTATATTTGTTTCAGGGGAAAAGAAAGTGCCGCAGGATAATAAGGCGGGAAGCCCAATTAATAATTTTTTAAATTCGCGGGAAAGCGCTTTCAACATTTCTGGTTCTCCGATGAAACAGAATAGGTTGCTCTGGTTATCTTTAATCGAGCATAGCCCACCATATATTAAAGTAATACCTATGCGAGATGACAATGATCCTCTTATCCGTAGAACAATTGAAAAAGCGGTAGAGAAGGAAAGCCCTGTAATTAAATCCTCAGCAAGTAGTTCGGTAACCATTAAATTATTAAACAATTTTGGGGCGCTCGTTGCTTGTGTCGGCTCTTTTCGCAGGATATTTAAGATCAAGACATACCAGGAATACATAGAAATATTAAATTCATTAGAGGCTCAAAGGGACAGGTTATTTTATGTGCGGGATGCGCAGGTTAAAAACGGCGGTTTTAGCGCATATATTTTATGCAAGGATTTGGGATGGGAAATCCGCAGAGTCGGGACGATATTGTACCGCAAACTTATTAGTAGAAAGAAATTTCTGGAAAGGCAAAAAGAAGAAATTCTTGCCCTTAGTAGAATTACGGATAGGGATACGGCGGAGGCGATTTCTTCTGTAGACGCTGAATTAACTTATATAAGGAGCGAAATCGCCAAGTTTAATGTTTCTTCGCCAATAGCCCTTTCTGAGCCGCATAATTATTTCCTGGTAGAAGAGAATCGAATGATCACTTGGGTAAAGAGCGGTGCTGAATTAAAAGAAGTTGTTTTGCCTTTAGACGATTTAACTTTGGGATATTATAATCAAAAATATCCTTATATGAGCGAATGGGTTACTTCTAAAACCGGCCTTAGGCGCTCATATTTAATTCACTGTATCGCCTTAGGTTATACCTTGGAAAGTTTGCAGAAAGGTAATATTTATGCTAATTCCGCGGAATTAATTCTGGACAATGGAAAACAATATATTTTAAAGGAACGATTGACCAGTTCTGCTGAAGCATTTGCTTGGAGCATGGTGTCGGCAGCAGGATTACCTGTTCCGGAAATACTGTATTTTGAAGGGGATAACGCCGATAGCAAAAATATCCGCATCCAATTTTTTAATAATGCGTTAACTTTGCAAGAGTTGAATAATAGCGCCAAATTTATTCCAGGAGAGGTTGCGCGTAATTTAGGCAGGTGGTCTGCCATAGCCTATCTTTTAGGGAATAGTGACGCGATTAGCGAAAATATTATCCTTACTCCCGCGGCTGCGGAAAAAAATATATATGTTATTGATTGGGAGGTTTTGTCCGGGTGGAAACATGACGCAAGTGGTATGGTTTGGTATCTTGCCCGTGAGTCTTTTGCCGGTGTAAGAGCGATAGAGAAAGGTTTTATTGAACAGTGTGAAATTCTTAAAAATAGAAGTTTAAATATTTTACAAGTACTTGCTCAGGCATACATAGGCAAAGATATTATTATCAGGGAATTGTTCTTGAACACGTTTACATATTTGGAGTTAAAGGAGTTACAGGGTATTGTGCCTTTATTTATGCGCCGGCTTGAAGCTAAAGAAATAGAAAAATGCGCTCAGAGGTTAGGCGAATTGACCGGAAACAGCGGGATAATGGGTAATTTTAAGGATGTTGTTGAAAATGCGGCAAAAAAAGCGAGTAGTTCAATAGTAAGATTGATCGTGGGTACTTATGATAAGTTTGACGCTGGAATTCAGGAGAGTATAGAAGACAGTTTAGAGGCATGGTCGAAAAGAAAATGGGAAGAATCCAGAGGAAACTCTGATTATTTTAAAAACAACTGTGTATTAGCTGTTTTAGGAAATATCGTGATAGGGTTCTTAAAGTTTTCAATATTGGAAGGGTACAGTGAGGGCCGGGTTTTCAATATGGAAGTAGTTTCAGATTATAGGAAAGGCGCCAGGCACGGCGGTATGCATGTAGGCACCCGTCTCAAAGAATATTGCTGGGAAGGGCCGTTTGCTGACCTGAAACATATTTCAAGCACATTTATTCTCCCGGGGGCTGCTTATCATTTCTGGAGGAGGGTGGTTGGGGAAGAAAATATCGAACCGGTAGATTTGGGCAACGAGCAGGGAATAAAATACAGAATTAATATTAACAAGATAAGCGCTAGCCCCATAACTAAGAATGCTGTATCGGGAGTTGAAATTTTTCTGAATGCGTTCTTCGCAGGTTTTAGTTTTGTCGGAGCAGGATTTGTTTATTTGGGTATAAGCGGTAATTTTAAGACTATAAATCTTATTCTTTGGGGCTCTTTTGGGGCTGCCGCAGGTATATTAATCTTAAAGCCGTTATTAATAAGGGCAGAAGCAAGAATCGACGAAATGTTAAGATTACGCTATTGGAGAAAAATCCTTGAAGCTGAGAAGTTTAGGCAATGGCAGGAAATGGAGCAACAAAGATTAGTGCGGACAGCCAAAGAAATTGAACTCAAAAATGCTTATTTTGTATTAGGCCTTCCTTTTGGGGCTCCCGTGGATCAAGTAAAGAAAACAAGAATAGCTTTGGCTTGGGAGTACTACCCGGATTTTTGCGGTGGAGACAACTCCAAGATGCAAGCTATTAACAGCGCCTATGACGTGATTCAAAAGGCTTGGCAATCAGAATTGTTTTTCTTCAGAGGACCGCCGATTTCAACCAATTCCTCCTCAAGCTCGCCTACCCAAAGCCTTACCTCTTTGAAAGAAGCCAAATTAGAAGCTATGATGAATATGCTTGAAATCCTGCCCCAGATGCCGGTTGCTAGCATTGATGTTGACAGACAGACCGGAAAAATAAAATATTATCATATTGGCAAGCCGTTTATACCTTTGCAGGCGCATGTTTATATAAAAGAAGGGGCGAAATGGGATTTGCCTGCCGGTTTAAGGCTTTCTTATGATTTTCTGAATACTCCGGAAGGCGCGATTGTCCTTTTTGCTGGTCCGTTTTACGTAAAGGAAGAAGGCGCTCCTACTACAGAATTTATCAGGCAGCTTAGCGACAATGAAGTTTATGAAAGGTTTGGTCTAAAGAGGGTGCTGGATTACGGCAAAGAGCCTTTCTTTATACCGGTTTTAGGAATAGGGGGAAGGTCGATTCTTCTACCTATACGGTATAAAATGACAGTTTGCGCTGATTTGGATTATAGCATCGCTGTAAATAAGAATGAATTAAGCTCTCCTGATACTGTTGAATGGCAAATGTTTGGCTTGGAATTCAAGAAAACAGGGACGCCTCTTTATAAACATCACAATATTAGCGTAGATTTTTCGCCTACGATATATGAAAGCCACGTAGGTAAGCCAGGGGTATTTTTGGATTGGTGGCATCAGTTAAGCAGTAGGTACCCGGTTGGATTGGGCAGGTATGAAGAAGATGTTATCCATAGGGATGCTATGGTATTGGCAAAAGGAGGCGAGATTACAAGATATACAAGTTCTGTCCAGCCATTATTTGAGCATAATGGGAATAATTACGGGGCTGTTCTTAGGTCTCCTGTCAGCGATTACCGCAGGTTATCGGTTTTGTTTAAGGGTGAATTTAATCCGGATAAACAATCATTCTTTGCTATATTGAATGAATTGTATCCGGGGTTAAACAAGAAAGACGCTTTAGAGGCATATTTATCGGAATTATCCGCTAATTACGGAAAAACTTTCAGGGCTATTCTTAAAGCAGGCCTGCTTCAGGGGGGGCACGGTTCAATCATTAATTCTGATATTTATGGAAAAATCACAGATTTAAATGATTTTTCAGAGATTTCTTTAATATCCGGAAATCCATCTGTCAATCAGGCTGTCCGTCAGTGGGTGCGTAATTTGATCATGGTACTCGAAATTCCCGGAAGAGAGTTCAAATATATTTCTGATAAGGCATTTGCCGGATTTATGGCAGTTCTTTTCAATAACCAGGATTTCAGCAATAAAAATTTTGATATCAGTGTTGCATGCCTGCCTCTGGAAGTGATGGAAACGATTTATAATTCTGGTATAGCCGGTTCTCCGCTGCGCAATGTGGGGAACAATTTAATTAATAAGCAAGCCCTCTCCAGTTCATCTTTAAACAAATCCGCAAATAAGTTTAGAAAAACTATAACCAATTCAATTATCAGAAAGTCGTTGTTAATAGCCTTGATTCTATCGGCCTTGAGTCTTTCCCCGATGTTCAGCAGGGCAGCGAATGCCGCTAAATACTATCTAAACTCTTGTAATCAGGCATGCGCTGTAATTGAAAATGGGGATAATTTCTGGAATATTGCAAGGGATGCCTATGATGATGGCGATCAGTACAACAGGATAATGGAAGCTAACAACGGTAACTTTAAGGTTATCAAAAAAAGAGGAAAAACCATCGTTATTATTCAGCCGGGACAGGAATATATTATTCCGGGTGATGTTTTTAAGGGAGAAATAAACCTTAAGAATACAGGGCTTGAGGAATCAGTGGCTGAAAGGGCCCAATTAGCCAAAAAAGAGAAAATAGCTAAAGAAGAGGAGCAGCTTCAAGCAATTCGCGAGAAGGAAAAGCTCAGGAAGAAATTAGAACTGGATAAGGCAGCCCGGGCAGCAAAACAGGCGCAGGAAGGTTTAAGCGCGGAAAAAAAGACGCAGCAAAAGACAGCGATTAAAGAAAGCCTTGTTTCTTTCGTGCTTATTTTAGGGGCATTCTTGAGTTTTATTTTATTTGCAATGTTGAATGTGCTCAGACCGGTTAAAAGAATTATTAATTTGAAGTTTTCCGCTTATAGGAGAAGAATTGTTTCCCCTGAGGAACGGCTTGAACCACAAGAACCATTGGCCGCAGAAGCAAAACAGGAAGTTGCATCAGTGGGATTGCCTCGTCTTTATAATGAAATAATCAAGCTTGGCGAAAAATTACAACCGATTGCGGCTTCATGGATAGAAAGATCTCTTTTAAAGCGCCGGGAATATAATACCGGCAAAACTGAACTTGTAAATAAATTGCACGAATTCTTTGAGGGATTGCTCAAGAATGTAAGGCAAAGGATCATTGAAGAAGGGCTAATCAAGAATTCATTTCAATTCCTGGATGATGAGCTTAAGGATATATTGGATAAAGAAGAAAGAATGCCTGTCTGGCTTGAGAAGCTGAAAGAAAGGCTCCATCAGCATACATTAGGTGAGTTTAATGAGCATAGATTTGCCAGACGAAACATACTTTCTGCGAAGGAACAGGCGGAATTATTCTTGGTAAGGTTAAGAGATTACAGGTCCTTATGTGTGGTTGAAGTGGCAAAAAAGGATAAGGAAATAAAGCTTCCATCCGAACAGGGAAAGCTTAACGGACAATATCTTAAAATCACCAGGCTGGGACGCCTGGCGCGGTTATCATATTACGCGCTGTTTGGCGCATTCGCAATTTCAGCGATAATCTTAATTGTTATATTGGCGCGGAGCTTGCCTTTATTGTTATTTTCTAGTGTACTCCTGCCGGTGTTGTTGTCGATAGGATTACAATGGTTGTTGCAGAATATCCTAATAAACAGAATAATCGGATTTGTAAACGGAATATATGAAACTGCCGGACAAGATAATCCCGAAGATGTTATCAGAGCTGCCGATAAACTGTTTGCCATGATTGATAAGAATAAATGTATTTGGCTTGAAGAGGTAATGGAAGTTGCGGCGCAAATAGTTAAGAATGAGGGGATAGATTATCAGGAATTACGCAAGGTAATATATTATAAGGAAAGGCGTAAGGCTTTAAGATTCAATCTAATTGAGATGTTAAAAGTTTACCAGGTTAAGGATGAGCAGCTTTTAGATGACCAGGAAAGTATAAATGTAATTGAAGAAAGCGAAGCTGTCCCCGGGCTTCCGGAAAACCTAACAGCTATTTACGGGGAAACAGTTGATTTGATAGCAAAATTATCTTCAGGATCGCGTTTTAGCGGGTTTTTTGATTTGCGCAGAAGAAACACGCGTAAAGAACTTATGAATAAACTTAAGCTATTATTTATCTCGGCTTATGACATTGCAAAGCAGGATGAGTTAGAGGGTTATAGCCTGCAGAAAAAGGTCCAGGATATCTTTGACAAGCTTAATGTGGGGATCCAGTCAAAATGGTTGAGTAATATTGCTGAAATATTCCCTAATTTTATTATGAGCGGCCTGCCTATGTTGAGGTTTAGAAACGATGTTGTCCTCTCTGGGAAACAAAAAGAGTATTTATTTATAGTTATGCTTAGTGACTATGAATTTGTCTGTGATCCGGACAGAAAAGTAAGGCAAACGCACAAAGATGCCCGTTCCCAGGAAGCAAGGCAGGTTTTAAGCAACGCTCCTTCGGAGTTAACCGCGCTTTATAATGAGGTTGTTTATTTAAGTGGAGCTTTTTATTCCGGGAGCAAATTAGCGAAGGCTGTTAACTTCCTTAGGTTTTCATTAAGAGGACAGCTTTTAAGAAAACTGATTACATTATTTACAAGGGTTTGCGAGGTTGTTGAAAGCGAAGATTTGAGTGCCGGGATGGCAGCGCAAAGACTGGATAGCATATTTAGGGCTCTTGCAGTTAATGACAATTCTGCCTGGTTAAGGGGAATTTGCGGCACATTCCATAATTATCTTATGGCTGAATTAATTATGGCCGAGTTAGAGGGGGATAGGATATTAACCAGAAGGCAGAAAGAAAAACTATTTTTCAGGGAGCTTAGAGATTACAGGATGAAATATCAGGAAAATGCGCTTGCCCAGGCTGTTCCGGTTGAAACGCCGCAACAAACTGAGCGTAGGCAGAAACAAGAGGAGCTTTTGAATAATCTGCCTAAAGAGCTTATCAGCTTGCACCAGGAAGTTATTGCTTTAGTCCGGGGATTATTGCCTGGCAACATCCTGATGAAATACCTGAATAAACTCAGCCCATCATATAATACGTTGATTTTAAAACTTGTTTCTCTGTTGAAATGGCCGTGTGAAATCGCCGAAAATGAAGGATTAAAGGGTATGGCCGCAGATAAACGGATTAATGAAATATTCTATGCTTTATCAAGTAAATACAACTCAGCCTGGTTATCGAAAATGAAAGATACATTTGTTACGTACGCCACAACAGGTATAGTTTATCGCCATGAATTGGAAGGAGATAGTATTTTTTCCAGAAGGCAGCAGGAAAGAATATTTTTCAAGGAATTATCCAGGTATAACCGCCGCTATGATTCGTTTAGGGATACGGTAAACTCATCCTCTTCAAGTTTGCAGACAGTCCTGAATTTGGATGTATCGGAATCGGATTTGCCTTATGTGGAGAAAGCAACAAGTTTTTATGGTTATGAAGAAACAAAAAAGATGCTGGATAAAATTAGGGCAAAAGGGGTTAATTCTTCTTACGCGATAAGAGATATTCTGTTTGTTATGCGCTTAAGGCTTAAATTTGGAGAAGATGCGGCGTTAAATCCTTTATATTATCAGGAATTAGGCGCGCCTATTAA
>JBAZKC010000006.1:0-48594 GCA_041651035.1 Candidatus Omnitrophota bacterium
CCAAAATTTTAACGGATGCCGCAACGAGCGCGGCGAGGCGACAAGCCGAGCAGCGAGTGCGGCGCCGACACCTCCAAAATTTTAACGGATGCCGCAACGAGCGCGGCGAGGCGACAATAAAAAGGGGAGGTACTTATATGGAAATATTATTTACTATCCTGTTTTTAATTTTCTGGCTGGGTTTTCTTTTTCTTATGGGCTTGATGTGGTGGAAAATCGTTAAAAAGACAGGTTACCACGGAGCATTAGGTATCTTGTTTCTAGTTCCGATCGCCAATATCGTTATGATGGCGGTATTAGCGTTTAAAGAGTGGCCGGTTCGAAAAGAATTAAAATCAAGGGGAGGGGAGATAAAGCCTTCCGCTTCTTTACCTACTCCTCTAATTGTAGTAATAGTTATATTAACCGTGCTGCCGATATTAGCTTTATTTACGCTTGCCGCTCTCCCGAATTTATTAAGGACTGAAATCACTGCCAATGAAGCTGCCGCAAAAGCTACTGTTAGGACAATAGCTACGGCAGCAGAGGCTTATTCGGCTGTAAATAACGGGCAGTACCCCTTAAGCGAAACGGATCTTAAAAAAGCCAATTATATAGCTGAATATTACGATAAAACCACAAAAGACGGCTATGTTTATTCTTTAGATTTAAATAAAGACGGCTATGAAATAGTGGCTGCGCCGCAGGCATGCGACGCCACAGGAACAAAAGTTTTTATAGCTGAAAAGGGCGGGAATATATCGGAAAAGGATTGTGAGTAGGTAAGATTTTGTTAAGTAAATAATTAATGTGGTTTCTCCGCCTCGTAAGATATGCCAAAATTCTCTTCGTTACCTTCGGTAACTTTGATAATTTTGGCATACTCGGCGGAGTCTCGCTAGATAAAAGATTAAGGTGCTCGAGGAGAGGTGGCAGAGCGGTCGAATGCGCGCGCTTGGAGAGCGCGTGATCGCAAGATCCCAGGGTTCGAATCCCTGCCTCTCCGCTGATTTTTCTCGTTGAAAGAGGCGGTACAAGAGGTGGTTATAACGCAACCTGTTGAAAGACAGACGGGTTGCGTTTTGTTTTTGTATGCTTTTACAGGACTATACCCAGGTACAATTGATTCCATTTTAAACACTTCTATAATAGATAGGATGAAGACTCCGGGCCTTAAAACAGCTATTCCTGAGGTAGCCAGCGGTACGCTTACCACTGCCGACAATAAGAAAATATCATTCCAGCATTTTAAGAATGGCGGCCTCGCCGTTATCATTATCGCGCATGGTTACTATAATAGTAAACAGTGCGTGGTTTTGCAGCAACTGGCTCAGGCGCTTGGGGAAAAGTACGATATTTTTATGTTTGATTTTCGCGGGCATGGAAAAAGCAGCGGCGTATTTACCTGGACAAGCCGGGAAGGGAATGATTTACGGGCGGTATTAGATTTTATTGCTCCGCGATACTCTAAGATCGGATTGATCGCTTTTTCTGCCGGAGCAAGTATTAGTATTAATGTCCTTGCTCATGATAAACGCGTGAATAGCATTATCTGTGTCAGCGCCCCTTCAGATATGTCGAAAATTGATTACTGGGTATGGGCCCTTGATTGGAAAGGGGACGTGGTCTATACTTTATTTCATCCTAGGGGAAGGATTGGCAAAGGAGTGCGGCCGGGGCCATTTTGGCTGGCCAAGGAAAGGCCTATTGATAACGTAGGTAAAATTACCATTCCGATCATGTTTATACACGGCAGCCGGGATTGGGTAATCAGGCCGTGGCATTCCGAGGCTCTCTACCAAAAAGCAGGCGGGATAAAGAAAATCATTTCTATCAAAAACGGGCCGCACGCAGAGTACTTGATACGGGATTACCCCGAGCGATTCTTAGCGGAAGTAAGAAATTGGTTCCTGGATACATTATGAAGAATGAAGATTTAGTCATCCATAAGATATTTGCTCAAATTTCTTCTAGATTTCAAGATAAGATATGCCTGCAAATAAAAAAAGGCCCTACCTGGGAGAGATGGACATATGGTCAAACAGAAGATCTCTCTTTAAGGGTAGGAGCGTTTCTTATAAATGAGGGTTTTAAAAAAGGCGACTTCGCGGCTATATGTATAGAGAATCGGCCGGAATGGGCAATAATCTATTTAGGCATTGTGGCTTCCGGCCTGGCCTGTGTCCCTTTGGATCCACAGTTGACCGCGCAAGAAATAGAAAATCTCATCAATGACTGCTCCGCAAAGATCATATTCGTCTCTCAGGCCGTTTTTCAGACAAAAAATATTAATAAGATAAAATCCGGGTTGAACAAAATCGTTATACTGGACCTGGATATTAATAAAGATAATCTTATCGGCTTAGCGCAGGTCAAATCTACATTGTATGAGGGGCTTACTTGGCCAGAGGTCATTCCTGAAGATATCGCTTCGCTTATCTATACATCAGGCACCACAGGCTCGCCAAAAGGGGTAATGCTCACCCATAAAAATTTTTGCTCTGATTTTCAAAGTATCGACAAACTGAAACTCTTCTCGGACAAAGATACTTTCATATCCATATTGCCACTGCATCATGCCTACCCTTTTATGATCACGCTGCTAACGCCTCTTTTTTGCCGCGCACGGGTCACTTATACTTCAGGCCTTAGGAGTGATGAATTGCTGAATTTGATGAGAGAGGCCGGGGTAACGGTATTGGTAGGGGTACCGCAACTTTTCTCTATCTTTTTTACGAATATATCAGAGAAGATAAAGAAGATACCGTTAATCTTCAGGATACCTCTTTTAGGGCTGATAGAGATATTATGGCAGATAAGAAGGTTTAGCGGGATAAATTTAAGCAAGCTGGTTCTATCAAAGATACACCGGGCATTCGGGCAAGATTTAAGATTTTTTGCCTGCGGGGGCGCAAAGTTAAATGAAGAAGCGGCGAGATTTCTCATGAAGATCGGCTTTACGGTACTTGAGGGATACGGGCTTACCGAAACATCTCCGGTGGTAACCTTTAATCCATTAAAGAGGCAGAAGATCGGTTCTGTCGGCAGAGTGATCCCGGATGTAGAATTAAAGATCGATAATCCCGACGCAAGCGGTATGGGCGAGGTGGTGATCAAGGGCCCTAATGTTATGAAAGGCTATTACAGGAGAGCGGAGGAGACCTTAAGTGTTTTAAAGGACGGCTGGCTTTACTCCGGAGACCTGGGTTATATAGATAAAGACGGGTATCTTTATATTACAGGAAGGAAGAAAGAGCTGATTGTTTTAAGTTCCGGCAAAAACATTTATCCAGAAGAAATAGAATCCTATTATACTAAGAGCCCGCACATTAAAGAAATATGCGTTCTTGGCATAGGCGCAGCGGAAGAAGAGAGGCTGGCTGCCGTGGTAGTGCCCGACACTGGCTATTTCCGCAAGGTTGGGGAGGTCGATCTTAATAGCGTGATCAGGTGGGAGTTGGAGAATTTATCTCAAGGTACCGCTCCCTACAAACGCATCAAGGGCTATATTATTGCAAAGGAAGACTTACCGCGCACGCGGTTAGGCAAGATAAAAAGGTATGAAGTTAAGAACAAATATCTGGATGAGCTTAAGGGTATAAAGTTAAAAGGCGCGATGGAGGAGATTCCCGCTACAGATGAGGATCTCAGGCTGCTTTCTTCCGGCGTCGGCAGGAAGATAATCGAGGCCCTGAAAAAAAGCGCGAAGTTAGAAAGACAGGTATACCCGGCCGATCATATCGAATTGGACCTCGGTATCGATTCGTTGGGCCGCGTAGAACTGATAATAGCCTTAGAGCAGGCGTTTAACATTCGCATACCGGATGAGCTAATGACTAAGGTCTTTACTGTTAAAGAGCTTATTCTCGAGATAGAAAGGCTGGTTCCAGGCGAAGGGGTTCAAAACGAGCCCATTCTACAGGCCAAGAGCCAGACTTTATGGAATGAGATCTTAAACGAAGAGCCCGCCGAAGGTATAATAAAAAAGGTAAATCTAGCGCCAAACCGGATGACAATCTTAGGGATGCTGCTCTTCGCTGAAATTTTACGCCTTTTATTTAAGGTGATCTGGGGCTTGAAGGTTTGCGGAACAGAAAATATTCCGAGGACAGGAAAGTGTGTTCTGTGCGTTAACCACGGCAGTTACCTGGACGCGTTTATTGTTGAGGCTTCTATGCCCGCGAGTTTACGAAAGGGCCTTTTCTTCATCGGTTTTAGAGCCTATTTCGAACAGCCCTTCATTAAAAATATCATAAAATATATCAGGGTTATTCCCATTGACCCGGGTATGCACTTCGTGGAAGCTATGCAGGCATCTTCTTATGTTCTCAAGAATGGTAAGATGGTCTGTATCTTCCCGGAGGCCCAAAGAACTATTGATGGAAATATTAAAGAATTCAAAAAAGGGGTCGGGATATTGGCAAAAGAGCTCGATATCGCGCTGGTCCCTGTATTAATAACAGGTTCATACGAATCCTGGCCGAGGACAAAGCCGCTTCCCAGGCCGCATCCGATCAGGATAACTTTTGGCAGGCCTTTTAATTCTAACGAACTTAAAGATAATGGGCTAGAATTGGGTGCCAAAGATGAATATGAAGCAATAGCCCTGGGCATAAGGCAAGAGGTTATGAAGCTTCAAGATTCTTTTTCCAAAACAGAACGTGCTAAATCTTTAAGTTTAACGAAGTCCGCTGGTTGATAATTAGTTGTTTCTATAGGAGGGAGGATCTTTAACTTGGCGGAAGTTTTAGTGGTGAATATCCAACTGCCCTTGGGTATGGCTGTACCGGTTCCTTCAAACAATATTGGCAATATCGGCACCCGTTCTTTTATCGCCAGCTTAAACGCGCCGTTACGGAAATCGCCCATCTCGCTTGTTTCGCTGCGTGTCCCTTCCGGAAAGAAAAGTATAGATATCCCGCCGCCTAACCAATGGCTTGCTTCCCGGTAAACTTTCTTTATACTGCTTAGATTGCCTCTCTCTAGCTTTATGTGTTTGGCCAGCGCCATTGACCATCCGACAAAAGGTATTTTAAATAAGCTCTCTTTAGCGACCCATTTGAATTGCATTTTTATCTGATAGGCGAGTACGATATCAGCCAGGCTCTGGTGATTGGCTATTATTATATAGGTACGTTTTTTATCGATATTGTTTAAGCCGCTTATTTCAACATTCCAATAAGGGTTGAGCGCGATAACCGCATCCGACCACCAGAAGCACTGCATGTGCGTAAAGGCGCGTTTTTTGTCAAACGGATAAAGAAGGACAGCGCATAATAGCATTGCTAAGTACAAGGCAATGGTAAGTATGGATCCTACTGTCCAGATGAGCATTGATAAAAGGATTTTTTTCATAAGGCATATCATAAATTATAATGGGCAGATTGTCAAGAAGGTAACTATTTGGTAGCGGATGAGTTTATATCATATTTTCGATCAGTAATTGAATGTTATCGTGTAATTCTTTGGCGATCTGGTGGGCCAGGGCAGAAGGGTTTTTCTGATACGGCTCAACATAGGGGTCCAGGTCAAGGGAAGGGCCGATGCGCACGAAGGCATTCCGGTTACCGAGGGGATGGGGAGTTTTGAGCTTGAATACTTCACGTTCAAGCTTCATAATTGTTTCGGCCAACCGTTCTTCTGAAGGAGTAAGGTCTATATATTGCGGCTGCCATCCTGTCATTTGGATGGTTTCCTTTAAATCTTTAATGCTATTTTGAAGCCCTATCCTGGTTTCGGAGCTAAAAAGTTTATTTCGGCTCAACTGGTCGCGCAGAAAGAAAATTATTTTCTGCGCGCGGTCAACGAACTGCGCCTTGGGATCGACCTGAAGCTGCGGATATTTCGTCTCGACCTTGGAAAGCAGCGCGGCCTGAGTGAGCCCTACCTGTTCTTTAAGCCGTGCCAGTTGTTCGGAAATTATTTGGGTGCGGTCGATGAGTTCCTGGCGCTTTATAATCTTTACCATAATGCTGATGATTTTTTCCTGAAAGGTGAGAAAGTTTTCCTGTATCAACAGGCGTTTTTCAATGGCGTGGATTTTTTTCCCCAAGATCAATCCTATCGGTTGGCGGTAACGATATTTAATGGCGACCGGCAAGAGATATGCCGTCCAGGAAGGATTTATCTCCCGAGTTTCAGTTATAGCCTGTAAACCTATATGGACAACTCCTGTTTTAAAAGGTTGCACCAGGTCATTTAAATATGAAATCTCTCCCTCTGGAAACATGACCAGGGTATCCTGCCCTTTTTTGACGACGTCAACCGCATAGCGCCTTGCCGCTTGGTCACCGCCACCCCTTTCGACCGAGAAATCTCCCAGGCGCTGTAACAGCCAACCATAGAGGCCATGCCATTCTTCAAAAGCTTCGGCATTAATCATGTAGGTGAATCGACGATGGCAACGGCGAGAAAGCTCGATACATACTCTGGGGTCCATTTCGTCAGAGTGGTTAACTGTCAGTATTAAACCAGAACCTTTTGGGATGTTTTTAAGGATTTCAAGGTCGCGCGGATCGAGGCGCAGGCGATTATGCCTTGCAAGGTCAAGGGCGTTCCAGAGCTGGACTATCCATATGATCCAACGGCAGTGCTTGGCAGGACGAAAACCTGTTTCCAGATTGGCGGGAAAATCAGTGGATTCCATATCGCTTGCTACTTTCCTATCTTTTAAATAAAAGAATTTAACGAATAAATTATATCATACCTAAAGATAGGTGACAAGGCTCAGTTCTCTACTTACCGATGTGTCAGAGAGATATACCTCATAAAATACCTTATTTTAATGCCGCGTCAATTATACCCAAGTACAATTGATTCTATTTCCAATACTTCTATAATATCAGCATGAAGTTAGAAGAATTGCATCCTCTGGGGAATTAGAGCTTATTTTAAGAATAAGGAGGTGAAGTATAATGGGTGAACACAATTGTTACAAGAACGATGTACAGGAGTGTATCAAGAAAAAAGCTTATGAATTATGGGAAAAGGATGGACGCAAGCAGGGCCGCGATATGGATCATTGGCTAAATGCTGAAAAGGCCGTGAAGATCCGGATTAAGAAATAATATTCAAAAACCGGGCAGAGCAAGAAAGCGAGGGTGATCGATATATGAAAATACTCTATGTGGCAGGGGCAGTGTTATTTTTAGCGTCACAATTTCTATGCCAAGCGTACGCGATAGAACTTTGCGAACCGCAGGATTATTATAATCTCGCGGATTCAGCTAAGTGCAAAATAAAATACAATAAAGCGGGCAGCCAAAGCGACTCCCGGGAACGCGTATTTGAAATTCTAAAAAACTATCCCTATGAGCAAAAGGATAAGTTTATAAGATTATTGCAAAGAAAGATCGAGCTTATAGATAATCATATAACACAACAACAGGGGCGAGGGCAGACAGAAAAATCCAGGGCTAATATCAGTAAGCTTGAGCAGACAAAGCAGGGTCTTTCCAGGCAGTTAGGGATGGTAAATGCCGCTACCCGGGATAATTGGGTTAGTGTGAGAGACCAGGCGCGTAAGGCGCTTGAAGAAGCAGCGCAAAGGCTTCGCGAAATTAAGTGAGAATAAGCCCGTACTTAAGGTGTGGAAAAATAAGGAAGGGAAACGATGAGCAATGAGAAGATTGAAAGTGCATCTGTGTGTGTCCTGCCGCCATTACCCTACGCGGATAACGCGCTGGCCCCAGCGATCTCCGCGAATACGATTAGTTTCCACTATGGTAAGCATCACAAGGCATATGTTGATAACCTGAATAAGCTGGCAGTAGGGACTGAATTTGCTGATCTGCCGTTAGAGAAAATTATCACCGCGACAGCCGGCAAAGCGGATAAAACTGCGATTTTTAATAATGCATCGCAAGTGTGGAACCACGCGTTTTACTGGAATAGTTTGACTCCGAATGGTGGCGGCGAACCACTCGCAGCATTAAAAACAAAAATCGAGGCTTCTTTCGGAAGCGTGGATACCTGCAAGAAAGAGCTGGCGGCTGCGGCAACTACCCAGTTCGGCAGCGGCTGGGCGTGGCTGGTGCTGGATGGAGATAAACTCAAGGTGATTAAGACTGGTAATGCGGATTCACCTTTAACCAAAGGTGTAAAGCCGCTATTGACCATAGACGTGTGGGAACATGCCTACTACCTGGATTATCAGAATCGCCGTGTGGACTATATCAATGCTGTTCTGGATAAACTGATCAATTGGAGTTTTGTGGCGGAGAATATTAAGTAACATTTTATTATAAAAAGTAAAAGTATTCTTATAGGGGACGTTTTCTATGTTTTTAGATGGCGGAAATAGAAACGTCCCCTAGTTTTTTCCAATAAGAAATTATTTGCAAAGGTTTCTAGCGTATTGTAAAATATAGGTTATCTAGGTCTAGGGAATACTTCCCGATGGGTGAAAAAGACCGGTAAACAACTATAAATGAAAAAGAAAACGAAAAAGCCAGCATTTAGGAATAAAATCAGAAACAGGGAACGCCTGCGTCTTGAAGGGCTAGTCTTGCAACAAGCTGATGAGCTAAAAGTTAAAAATGGGCAATTAAGAAATGGGGCAGAGAAACAGATAAGGTCAGAAGAGCAAATCCATATTAGTACCAAAGCCATGGAATCTACCGCCGACGGTATCTTTATCTTTGATGCCCAGCATCCCGGTTTTCCTGTTATTTATGCCAACCAATCATTTCAGAAGATGACCGGCTACTCAAGAAGGGAAATCCTGGGCCGAAGTTATTTCTCATTCTATGGGAGTGATACTGATCCCCGCATAATCAAAGAAATAAAACAGGCGATACATAAAGGTAAATATTTTCACGGAGAGGTACTTAATTCAAAAAAGGATGGCAGGAAATGCTGGAATTTGCTGCGCCTTGCTCCGGTTCGTGATGCTAGCTGTACCGTGACCCATTATGTAGGGATCAAGACGGATGTTACTCTTATGCGGGATAAGGAGTTAGAGATTAATGAACAGCGCGAAGAGCTTTTGCATGTCACCAGGGTAGGAAAACTCGCGGAATTTGTCTCATCCTTAGCTCATGAGATCAGCCAGCCTCTTACGGCTATTCTTTCCTACGCCCAGGCTGCCCAACGTATGCTCGCAGGCAGGGATCCTAAAATACAAGAGATCCTTGCCTACATCATTAATGATGACCAGCGGGCGGCTGATATAATCCAGCGATTGCGTTTGCTGTTAAAGAAGAGTACTCCTGAAATGAAACCGCTGGATATCAATACACTTATTAATGATACTGTGGTGCTTATCGCTACCGATGCTACCGTAAGGAACGATGTCTTAAAGATCGAACTTGAGAGCAACCTTCCGGTTATCCGCGGCGACCGGATACAGCTGCAACAGGTCCTCCTGAATCTTATCAGTAATAGTTTCGATGCCTTGGAGGGTAGCCAAGGCAGCCGTGAGATATCAATCCGCACAAAGCGTTTAGATACCGATACGATTATCGTCAAAGTGAAAGATTCCGGATGCGGGATCCCCGCGCAAAATATCCCTAAGCTCTTTACCCGATTCTTTACGAGCAAGCCGGATGGCTTGGGTATGGGGTTGTCTATAAGCCGCTCCATTGTTGAGGCGCATGGCGGGAGATTGGATGTAGAAAACAATCTTGACGGCGGCGCGACATTTTATTTCACCATTCCTGTTGATAAAAAGGATGTTTAAGTGAGCAATCGTGGGCCTATCATCTATATCGTTGATGACGATATCTCTGTGTGCAGGGCCCTATCCTTATTGTTAAGATCACACGGGTTTAAGGTCCAGACCTTTATGCGCGCAGCAGACTTCCTGGCATTTAAGCACCTTAAATTGCCATCGTGTTTGGTCTTAGACGTCCAGCTGCCGGATATCAATGGGCTTCTCCTTCAGGAAGTAATGGAGCGCAAGGGGATCTCTATCCCCATTATTTTTATTACAGGACATGGCGATATTCCGATGAGCGTCAAAGGCATGAAGGCAGGGGCTGTTGATTTTATTCCCAAGCCCTTTGCTAAGAAAAAAATACTCGATGCCATAACGCTTGCTATTGTAAGAAACAAGGCCCAGATTAAAGAACAAGCCGCCATATCAAAAATTAAGCGCCGCGTCAATTCCTTGTCTAGGCGAGAACTGGAAGTTTTTCGACTCGTAGCCAAGGGGATGCTGAGTAAGCAGATTGCCCGAAAGCTGGGAACTGCCCTTCAGACAATAAAAGTTCACCGTGGCCGGGTAATGCAGAAGATGCAGGCTAAAACCATCACAGAACTAATCCGCTTCGCCCAAAAAGCAGGCCTTGCTTCCCTCCCAGCGTTAAGCAAACCTTAATACTTCAAATTCCTTGAGGTTATACCCAGGTACAATTGATTTAATTACGGTATATTCCTATAATGCCACAATAAGATTGTTTCCAGTTTGCTGTTTTATCTAGGGGGGTATATATGAAAAACATAATAGTTATTTTCTTATTGATGCTGCTGCCGGGATGTGGTTTTGTTTTTCAGAATTTTGACCAAAACGAGCATAAGGATTTAACCTACGGGATGTCTAAAGAAGAGGTGATCCGCAAGATCGGGGAGCCGCAAAAAATAAGTACGATGGTAATAGACGATAAAAAATATGAGGTCTGGGAATATCCGAATAATAATAGGTCAAAGATAGAGAAAATGAACGCGCTGGGTATCATTTATTCAAAGGTATTTTTTCTTGACGGCAAGGTAGTGCAGCGCGACAAAGACAGGGTTTATGCCCAGCCATCATATGAATTCCTGGAGTCTGTCAATTCCGAAAGCGGAGTCAAGGCTACTAAAATTACTGAACAAAAAAATAATGTTAAATAACACAAAAAGCGATCGTAGAAGATTACGGGTGAATATGCGTAAAAATAAACATTTAATGGCTGTAATTATGATTTTATCATTTTTATCCATTTCCTTGCCTGTTTTAGCTGCCGATATCTTTAACCTTTCTTACACGCTCACTGAAGGCGGATATCAATTAGAATTAAGCCCCATTAATTTATATAAAGGCATTAATTTAAGGGTAGATACCAATATCGGCAAGCGGTACGAGATTATCCAAAGAATTATTCAGCCGTTGGCAAGCAGGGATAATCCCGGAGTGACGATCCAGGATAATTTTGTTGTGCGTGGCATAAGCGGTTCAAACAGATTCGGGAACCTGCGAATTTCAACCGGAGATATGGCCGTCAGGTCAGAAGAGATTATTTACGTTTCTGATACCTCCGGAGACGCGGACAATTTTTCTTTAGTTTATGGCTTGATTAACGCAGGAAATTTACAGCCGGGGTATTATTCCGGACGCATCAGTTTTACTTTAAATCCTATTTCGTCAAGCCAGCAGCAAATTACCAGGATTTTAGAGGTGTATGTATCTATACTGCCGGAACAAGGCCAGGTTAAACCCCGCATCCAGATAAGCACTTCCAGTGGTTCCAAATCCATAACACTTAATCCTAAAAAAGAAAAGAACTTGGGCCAGGGAGAAGTTTTTATAAAAATTAATTCAACCGCTAAAAAACAATTCAGTATAGTCCAGTTTATGCCCGAGCCCTTGGAATCAGAAGTTGGGGATATCCTTGATAATGAAGCGGTAAATTTTATGGTAAAAAACGCGGAAAAAGGCACAGCAATAAATATGGTTACCGCGTTAACTTCCAGCCCGCAGAAGATTTATACTTCCGGTATTGATGGAAGCACGGATAATTATTTTGTGGTTGCGTATATCTTAGGGGATCTGTCGGATAAAAAATCCGGAAAATATAAATCCCGCGTACAGTATTTATGGGAAGAAGCAGGGGAGCAGACAAAAATAGATAATTTAGAATTAGTGATTGATAACGAGCGGATATTTAACTTGATCGCTACTCCCGGGGACCAAAAATATGAAATTGAATTCCGCGGCCTTAAGCCTTCAGGTCCGCCCAAGGCCAGCGAAGTGATATTAGAGGTTACCAGTAATACCTCCAAGCCCTATCAGATAAGCCAGGAGATATCCAGCGGCCTGGTGAATAAAGAAGGCCTTGAGATCCCCGCTAAATATTTTACGCTGCGCACTGAAAATATCAATGCCAAAAGAAATTTGAAATTTCTAGAGAAGCAGGAAGTTAAAAAAGGCAATACTATTTTGTTTGTCTCGGATAAATCAGGGAAGCCTGCCAAGATAAAAGTCATTTACGAATTAACCAGCCCTGTGGATTTAAGGGCAGGAGACTATTCAGCTAACGTTACATATTCTTTGTTAGAGATGTAGCTTGTTTAATTAATGGGAAGGGGGAAAGGTATTTATTGATTATAGCGGATTAAAAATTAAAACTTGTTTAATTAAAAGGAGGAAGATTGTGAAAAAAATAATTATTTTAGGAGTAGTGGGTTTGGTGCTTGGGTTGGCTTCGCTGTGTTTTGCTTCCACAAGCATAAGGATAGCAGCTACAATCGGTGAAACGCATCAGATGAATGTAGCTTTAAGTAGAATGGCGAATGCGGGCGCAACCCCGACCGTGGTTAATGACCTTACAGGCACAGGTATGGATTTCGGCACATTGATACAAGACCCGACGGATCATAATTTTAGGACGCCTGTTTATTTTTATATAGACGCGCCTGTAGTTTCCAATAGGGCAAGCTGGACTATAACTCATTCTGCTACTGATTTTGCCAAAGATGGTACCAATAATTTAAATGCTAACACGAATGTAACATTTGTAAAGGCAACTAGCACGGGGGAAACCGCGCTTAGTAGCGGTGGCCTTATCAGCTATGCGACAGCTAAAACAAGAGCAGCGATCACGAATACCGAACTTGGTTGGAGTGCTGGAGTTACTGGCGGCTGGTTAAGAATTTACTACGGTATCGCCCAAGGCTCTGGAGATGCAACAGGTGTATCTGTTATTACTACAGATAAGCCGGTCGGTGCTTATACGGGGACGGTAACTTTAACTCTTTCTCCGTAATAAGCTATTTTGGCCTTAAGTATTAATGCCGAGAGAACGGGGTATTGTTTAAATGGTTCTTTTGGCATTAATACTTTACTTAAAAGGGAAACAATGAAAAAAACTATTTTTAAGGGAAGCGTTATTATTTTATTTATTTTATTCCTATCTGGATTTCTAAGTTCGGCTAGCGCGGTAGATCTTCCCAATATAAACAAATCAAAGATAAGGTTTTCCATCGCTCCGGGAAAGGCTGAATATGGAGAAATCATTGTGGAGAACCAGAGCTCTGAGCCGCGGAGCATGCGGGTATATTTGTCGGATTGGGATTATTTGCCTCCGGCTGACGGGACAAAAGAATTCTTGCCGGTTGGCTCAATACCTTTATCAAGTGCCGCGTGGATAAGTTTCTCTCCCGCGGAGTTTACCCTGTCACCATTCAGTAAACAAAAAGTAGATTATTCTGTTAAAGTGCCTGCCAATGCCTCCGGCGGTTATTACGCGGCATTATTTTTTGAAAGTATATTCACCAAAGCCCAGCCAGCCAAAGAAGGAATGCAGGTGGGGATGAATCTGGTAATCAGGATCGCCACTCTTTTTTATGTCGACGTAGAGGGCACGGTCAAGAGAACAGCTTCAGTAGATAACTTATTATTTAAGAAAGACGCTGGAAACGCCCCGTATTCTATTGGGTTGGATTTCCGTAATACCGGAAATGTGGATATTAGCGCGGGAGGCACATTTCATATAATGGACGATAAAGGTATGGTGATTTCCAGGGGCGAGTTCAATGATATCCATACTTTTCCCGCATCTGGGGCTAAGTTGGCCGCGGCGCTTAAGGACAGCCTTCCGAAAGGCGAGTATGATTTAGTCTTTACGCTGGATTTAGGCAAAGCGCTTGAAGAAGCAAATATAGGCAGAGGCCCGATTATCACCAAAGAAGCCCGGATATCAATTGGCGAAAATGGTAAGATCTTAGACATTGGCCAGTTGAAGTAACATGAAAAAGTTTAGTGCCATTTTATTAGTTTTAATATTTTTCTCTTCCCTGGTTTTGCCTGCCTACGGCTATAATCTTATACCGGAATACCTTTGTGAAATTGGCATTAAATTCTACCAGGAAGGCAGGTATACCGAAGCACTGGAGGAATTTAATAAAGCCCTGTTACTTGAAGCTAATTATAAGCCCGCCTTACAATATATTCATAAGATTGAAACATTAAAATCCCCGGAATTACCAGAAGAGGAGAATATTGAAGTAAAACCTGAGCCATCCCGCGGCAACCGTATTCTAAAACGAGATATCGTAATGGAAAGGATACTTAGGTCAGAAGAAAAGAGAAGAGGCAGGGTTCTTGCGGCTACTCCAAAAGTTATTGCCCTGGATGCATTATTAGCTAAAGTAAACGGTGCTTTAGAAATCCAGCAGGGCGAGAGTTTAAGTTTGTATATTACTGGTATGCAGCGATTCCTGGTAACCCAGCCGGATATTATCAGGGTGGAAAGAAAAGCCCCTGAGCAAATATTAGTCACGGGCGTTAATATCGGCTATACATATTTGCATGTCTGGGATGCTAATGGACTCCGCACTTTGGAGATCCTTACAGTTCCTGTCAAGCCCGCAGGGGAATCATTAGAAGATATGTCGCGCCGCCAACAGGAAAAGGCAAGAAATTTTAAATTGACTTATTCTCTGGATTGGTCAACTTATGCTACCGGCAGGAGATGGGATACTTTAAAACGCTCAAATTACTATTATATTCATAATTTAGGATCAAGCGGAGAGACGCCATACGGAAACCTGGACGCGTCGCTTGCGGTAAACAGGTATAATAATATTACGGATGTTACGCATTATACTCTGGGTTTAACTAATGGCAAATTTGGCGATTTTAAGGATTTTACGCTGCGCGTTTTTGATTTTTTTGACATCCCTCCGGATTTTTCCAACCTTGCTTTCCCCGGGATACCCTTAAGGGGGGCTATGCTTGCTTCTCCGGCATTCAATAATAAGCTTAATTATACTGCTTTTTATGGTAAAGAAAATTGGTCCGGGTTTGCCAGCCTATCTCCTGAATTAAACCAGGAAAGAGATGCTTACTTGGAAGGGTTTAACCTCGGCTTTACTCCTACGGGCAAACAAAATTATAAATTTACGTTAATCCATGGCTGGGGCCAGGATAGAGATCCGGCTCTTAAATCTTTCGGCTATGATCTAATGGGTGATTGGCTCCTGGATAAATGGAAATTGGGGTATGAGCTGGCTAACGATACAAAAAATTCTGCCAATCTTTTAAAGATGCATTATGTCCAGCCAAATTTAAGTTTTAACGCGCAATTAAGGGATATTGATAAGAACTTCCAGAGCATAACCGGCAGCGCATGGAGCCAGGGGCAATTAGGGGGGCTATTCAGTTTTAATTATAGCCCCCTGGATAAACTCCAAATATATAGCAGCCTGGATATTTATAAAGACAGGCTATATCCGGCGCCAGGAAATAATGACAGCTGGAATGAAGATTTCAATTGGAATAGTGTTTACAGGGTGGATCCTTTAACTTCGGTATCGCTAAATTACGCTTTGCAGAATGAGTTGGGCAGGATTTCACAATATCGTTATCAAAGCATAGACGCGGGCATCAACCGGAATTTCAAGTTTTTTAAAGACGTAAATTTATTTCTTAACTATTATGACCAGGAGAATACAAATTTTTCTTCCCCTGTTTCTGATTACAGTAACCAGCGCATCTATACGGGAGTAAAAATTAATCTTACGCGCGATTTATACTATTACGCAAGCCAGGAGATCAATTGGTTAACTGAAATATCTACCGGTAATAAGACTCAGCCGTCAGCTTTTGAAACAGGGTTGGATTGGAGCGGGCAGATCGGAAAGTCGCCTTTTTTTGGGGCCTGTCGTTTCACCTACCGGGATGAGCAGGATACTGAATCAAATTTAAGCTTTCTTTCGGGGGAGGATTATATCGAAGGTTATTCTGAATTGTCTTATCGGCCGAATACGGATACTCAAGTTTACGGCTCTTGCCGGGTGCGCAATGTTTGGGGGGATAATCCTAATGTGACTAAGCGCATGGAAGCCAGTTTTAACTCAGGTATGCGTTTTCTTTGGGATACCGGTATAAATTGGCAGGCAATTGGCGATATCGAGGGGTATGTATTTAAGGACTTGAATTCTGATGGGGTAATGGGAAGGGATGAGCCTCCAGTACAGGGAATAAAAGTGTGGTTAGGTAAAACCAAGTCTATCGTAACAGATATATTCGGTTATTATAAATTTAAGAATGTCCGGGGTAATAAAATTTATGTTAATTTGGATACTGCTACCATCCCCAATGGTTTTGTTCTGACTGTTCCGGCAACTCAAGCGGTGTCTATAAATCAGCATCAGACTGCGCGGGTGGATTTCGGCATAATTTCCCGTTCTGAAATATTCGGCTATGTGTTTGAAGACTTAAACGGTGATAATCAGTTTGGTAAGAAAGATAAAGGAGTCCGCAACACAGTTATTATATTAGAGGATGGTACTAAAAGGATTACGGATAGCGGCGGTAAATATTCATTCCCGAGTGTTTCCCCCGGAGAGCATGAGATAACCTTAGATCTAAATACCCTGCCGGTTTATTATCTGCCTAAGACAGCTTTGACAAAAAAAATCACCCTTTTTGAGGGTGTGGCGTATAACTATAATATTCCCCTTAAAAGAACTCAAGGAACAGATTAGCGGCTATAAAGAGTTTTTACATTAAGTAACAATTTTCTTCCCGCGATGACCCTTATTTCCTGGGTATCTTTCTGGAACATTGCCGGCGACTTAATTTGTTCTTTTGTATTTGTAATCTCAGGTTCTTTAAGAATAGGCATATTTTGTCCGGGCAGGGCAGGGATAATACAGGATATTCTTACGGAATAGCTATTATCAGCCGCTATTGCTGGAAATAATAACGCCAGGGTTAATACCGCGGATATAACCAGAATAAGCGTTGTTTTTGTGGATTTTAGCTCCATCTTGCCCGCCATTCCCTAAATAAAAAAACCCTAAGGCAAACTTTAGGGTTTTTATGCTCCCTTTGGCAACGCAGCCAGCCGGTTTTCGGCTCTGTCGTTTTGCCTCGCTGTGGCAGTTTACGCTGCTCTGCGAGATCCCTCGCGGGATGCCCTAGCATTACTGCTAGTTTGCCTTTTTCAGTAGATTCTCTAATTGTCAATTAAGTATAACATATTCTGTGCCGCTTTTCAAGTTGGGCAGGTTATACCCAGGTACAATTGATTTAATTCCTGTTGTCCTTATAATAACACTATGCAGCCAGAAGAGTTACATCTTAAGGAGGGCGGTGTAATGTCATTCGATAATAAACAAATTTTCATTGTGGATGATGATGCCTCAGTGTGCCGGGCGCTTGCCGTCCTGTTGGCTACGTACGGTTTTACCGTGGATACCTTTACGTGCGCAGAGGAGTTTTTTAACGCTGTGCCCAATAGCGTTTCCGGTTGTTTGATCCTGGATATCCATATGCCGGGATTAGACGGATGGAAAGCGCAGCAACACATTATTGAATCAGGATCCAAACGTCCGGTCATTATTATTTCGGCGGACAAAAATGACGTAAATTATAAGCGGGCTTTAAAAGCAGGGGCAGTGGGGTATTTGCAGAAACCTTTTAATGACCAGGCGTTGGTCGATCTTATTAATATCGCGGTTGAAAAACAAAGACGGTGCGAATAAGCACCCGGCCTTATCGGATAGGCCGGTGTGCACTTACTGTGCAAGGAGGTATGTTATGAAGAAAACAGCATTACTACTACTGGTATTAAGCGCGGCAGTTTTTGGTACGGCGTATGCTGAGACGATAGAGGCAGCGGCGCCTATCGCCACATCGGCGCAAAAGGTATTTGAGGTGTATGTGGACGGGCGCTCACCGGATAATCATTACATCCCCTCCGGATGGATGGGTGACTACGGTGATATTAAGCTGAACGACCGGTTTACGCAGGACCCGCATTCGGGTTCTTCCTGCATGGAGTTTGTGTATAGCGCTAAGAAATCAGGAGGGCAGGGATGGGCAGGGGTGTATTGGCAGAATCCCGCGAATAATTGGGGTTCGAAAAAAGCCGGATTTAATTTAGCCGGTATGACCAAGCTTACCTTTTGGGCGCGCGGAGCCAAGGGTGGAGAGAAAATCCAGAAGTTTATCGTAGGAGGGATAAAAGGCGTGTATTCAGATTCCACTATGGTAGAAACAGGCCCTATTGAGCTTACGGATAAATGGAAGGAGTATACCATAAACCTTACGGGAAAAGATCTTACCTATATTAGCGGCGGGTTCGCTTGGATAATCACCGCAAATCTTAATCCTCAGGGGGCTACTTTCTATATTGATGACATCAAATTCCAGGCAGATCCCGCTATGAAACCCGCAATCAGGGTTCAGGAGGAAATGCCGTTTTATGTCTATCAGGACAAATCTTCCCTGAAGAATCATTTCATCCCTTCCGGATGGATGGGGGATTCCGATGATATAAAACTGGATACCGAATCAACAGAAATGCCATATCTCGGTGATACCTGTATAAAGATCATCTATAGCGGTAAGGGTACCCAGGGCGCGCGTTGGGCTGGAATTTACTGGCAGCAGCCCGCGAATAACTGGGGGACGATGGATGCGGGCTTTAATCTTACCAAGGCGGTCTCGCTTACCTTTTGGGCGCGCGGAGCAAAAGGCGGTGAGCGGATCGAGGAATTTAAGATCGGCGAGATCAAGGGCGCGTATAGTGATTCTGATGCCGCAGGTATTTACAACACCGTTTTGAATAAAGAATGGACTAAGTACACTATCGACTTAAAAGGCAAAGATCTTTCTTATATTATCGGCGGTTTTTGCTGGGCAACGAATGCGGATGTGAACTCAACAGAGGGCGCGACGTTTTATCTGGATGAGATAAAATATGAATAAAATGGCAAAACAGCAGTCCGTAAGACTACAAAAATGAGGTGTAAAATGTGGAGATTTAAGGCGATTATGATTGGAGTTTTTGGTATCTTGTTCTTTGGCGGGTTAGTGGGAGTTCATGCTGCTGGAGTAGAATCTAATATAAAAATGCGTAGTGTTTCCGGGGAAATTTCATGGATTGATGTTAAGCTTGGGTTATTGCAACTTAAGAGCGATGCAGGCCAAGACACCAGAGGAATAACAGAGTACAGGATTAATCAGGATGAGACCCGCGTGACTGACCCAACGGACAAGAAGTTTCTCGTGATTAAGGATTTACGGGCAGGTCAGCATGTCACCATTAAACTGATTGATAGCCGTGGGGAAACAATGGCCCGCAAGATTATTGCCGAGCCTATGCCGGAGCCTGTCTTGCAAGAAATCATTGGTGAGCTTGAGGCTATAGATGCTGGAGCCGGAACGCTTATTGTTGAGCAGAAACCGTTACCCAGCGAAGGAGGAAAAGGCGATTTGTTATATTTCGTCTTTGAACCCAGGGATATCGTTGTCATGAAGAGTCCGAGTACGCAACCGGTACGATTAGAACTAAAACCGGGTGATCTGCTGAAGGTTGAATTTGTGGTAAAAGATGGAAAACGGCATGCGCGCTCCATTACCCTGCTTCAAGCAGCTCCGGAGACTACGAGTACAACCACAACAACGACAACAAGTACAACTGTAATACGGTAACGGGTGATAACAAAGAGGAGGGGAGAAGCATGGAAAATAATACTGTAGGATACTGGGTGTGGTTTCTCTTCATCGGTGGAGTGATCGGGTGGTTGGCGGGGCTGATCACCAGGGGCCGGGGGTTTGGGATCATCGGAGACATCGTGGTTGGGATTGTGGGAGCCATGCTTGGCGGATGGATGGCCAGAGTAATCGGAATATATCCCGGTAGTTCGGTCGGTGCCTTCCTGCTGGCGCTCGTAGGTGCTGTGGTTTTAGTAGGCCTGACGCGCCTGGTTGTAAGGAACGTATAGGGTGCAGGTTGTGTTTGTATACAATAATACAATGACATAGGATGGATTTCTTAAGGAAGGAGTAGACACGATGGGAGGGATATTAGGGCTGCTAGTTTTGGTTTTAGACATTATTGCCATTGTGGATGTTCTAAAAAGTTCCATGGATACAGGCAAAAAGGCATTGTGGATCATACTAATACTTATTTTACCCGCTATTGGTATGGTGCTTTACTTTTTAATTGGCAAGAAGATATCATGAGACAAAGGACATTGCATCATTTATTTATAATAATAACCTGTTTTTTGGCATTATCAGGGTGCGCCCATGTGCGGCATGCTGTACCGGAAAATCTTGTCGGTACAGCTGTCGTTGTCGGTATGCCGGATATACGCTACTATGCAGGTAAGCCCGATTCTTACTCTATGATGCGGCAGAGCCTGATAGATTCGTTTAGAGATGAAGGTCGGTCAGAATATCTAGTTAACGGTATAAAGACCTATCCCGCGCTCCTTATCGGAGGCGGTGTATCGAACAGCGCTTACGGTATAGGGTTATTGAAGGGGTGGCTAAAGGAAGGCAGTCGTCCGGTATTTAAAATAGTTACAGGCTACTCGAGCGGATCGATCATCGCTATTGCCACGTTCGCAGGAAAAGACTATGAAGACCGGATCGCGGATCTGTTTACCTCGATATCGAGCAAAGATGTTCTAAAAAAGAGGAGCAGTCTTTCCATTCTATTCGGAGATTCTGTGAGCAGCTCAGCCCCGTTAGCTAAAAGGATCAATAGCCTTGTGGATGAGGATTTAATGGCAAGGATCGCGCAAGAGCATAAGAAGGGGCGCAGGCTATATGTGGGAACCACGGATTTTGACGCCCAGGGGTTTGTTATATGGGACATGGGAGCGCTTGCTTCCAAAGGAGGACCTGATTCGGTGAAGATGTTCCGCAAAATAATCCTGGCTTCATGCTCGTTTCCAGCCATGGTTCCTCCGGTCTATTTTCAAGTTGAGGCCGGCGGCAGGCGTTATGATGAGATGCATGTTGATGGGGGGGTGGTTAGCGGGCTTTTTTATATTCACCAGTTAATGGAAGGCCTGGAATATCCCAGAGTATTCAAAACCCGGGTTTATGTCCTGAATCTGTGCTATATGTCACCGCACTCACAACAGGTAGAAGACAATATGGTGGCGATGACCTCGCGCCTGATTGAAACCAATGGAGCGGCAAAAATGATCGGGGATACTTACAGGATTTACGCGTACGCTAAGGAAAAGGGATGGGATTATAATTTAGCGTATATACCGGAAGATTTTAAGCCTGATCAAAAAGAAATGCTCGATAAGCAGGAAATGCGGAGGCTCTTTAAGCGTGGATATGACGACGCGATAGAGGGGTATAAGTGGCACAAGTCTCCACCCGGGCTTGTGGCAGAGGGGAAATAAAAACGGAGGTTTACATGAATAAAGGCATATCAGTTGTACTTCTAGTTGTAGGAATTATTTTGTTAGTTCTTGGATTTAACGCTTACCACTCGGCTAGTTCAGATGTCTCCCGTTTCTTCACGGGCGCGCCTACAGACAAGGCGCTCTGGCTTTTAATCGGTGGGGCGATCGCCAGCATAGCCGGATTCTTAGGTTTAGCGCGGAAGTAAGAGAGTTTTCGTCTGGGGACAGAACAAGTAAAATAGGCCTGCTAACAGGCAGATAGGGGGGTTACTATGCAAATTTTGCCGCAAGAATCTAAATATAAGCTTAAAAGAGGTACTTGTGTAATTTTTGTTTTATTTATTTTTGTTGTTATCAGCACAGGGTGTGCTACGCCTACGCCGCCACCGGAACAGGGGCAGTATATTAAGGTTCAGGTTGGCCAAAATACCGTCAGCGTGCCTTGGTCTAATAATCAAACCCAGGCCCCTAATCAGGTTACTCTGCAGCAGATAGTCGACTGGACAAAACAAGGTGTATCAAGCGATGAAATTATATCTAGGATCAAAGCCGCAAATCCCAGGTACTCTTTAACCGCAGATGACTTAGGATTTCTAAAGAGACAAGGCGTAAGCCAGCGGGTTATCGAAACAATGCAGTTTTATCAGTAAAGTAACGCCCCGCGCTGATTGGCACCCGACGCCAATTAGGTATTGCGTCGGTGTGCACTAGGTAGAGCAAAATCGTGCGGGTGTGCTCTTGCGCCCCCGCAAATGATTCCTGAAGGCGTTCGTTGGTATAATGAGGGTTTATTCTCTATGAAGAAATTTCTTATATGGCTCGGGATAGTAGCCATATCTTTAGCGTGTGTCACAATTTTTAAGAATTTGATTATTAAATCCGCGGTAACGACGGTCGCCTCTCGCATCACAGGAGCGCCGGTACACATGGACGGGTTTTCATTAAATATTCTAAGCTCAACTATACACATATCCGGATTTAAAATTTATAATCCCAGCGGCTTCCCGGAAGGTATACTGGTATCTTGCCCCAAAATAAAAGTCATATATGATCGCGCTACCTTGTTTAAGCAGAAACTTCATTTTTTCATCGTGGAAATTGAATTAAAAGAGATGCAGCTTACCAAGGACAAAGAAGGAAAACTCAACGTGGATTCCTTAAAAATAGTGCAACAATCAAAGTCTTCTCCGCCTATCCCCATGCAAATAGATCTGTTCACTTTAAGCATCGGCAAGATTATTTACAAGGACTGCACGATCGGCACGGAACCCAGTATGCGAATCTATGATGTTAATAGACACAAAAGCTATAAGGGTATTCTTACTGCTCAACAATTGGCGTTACTTGTGCTTGTAGAGCCTATGAAGTCTGCCGAGATAAAGAACGCCGACATCTGTGGGATTACTCTTGTTAAGGGGGTGGCAATGCTGCCGGTTGCCGTAGCAGAAACATTTATAGGTAAAGATAGTGTGCAGCAAACCATTGATTCCAGTTTTGAACATGTGTATGAAATAAGTCTTCAGGAAATAAAGCGTATAGGAACGGTTACTCAATATGATGCGTCAGGCGGAGTGATTCAGGCCAATATTAATGGAGCGATGGTAGCGCTTATACTAAGGAAGGGCAAAGATAATAAGACTGGAATAACTATTTCCGCGCACAAATATATGTTTCCCCAGCTTGATATCGCAGCATGGGTTTTGTATCAGATAATTGATACATTGCAAGATACGCTGTAATAAATTATAATAATTTTGAATATGCAAATACAGTCACAAAAATTGAAATATGAGTTTAAAAGTAGGAGAAATTTTGTTGAAAATTGATAAGAATACCAGGAAAGAGATCATCCGGTTTTTAATTGCTGGAACCATTGTTAACGCGACAGATTTTAGTATTTATTATATTTTGTTTCATTTTCTGCCCTATAGTATATCTAAGGGCATCTCTTTTGCGTGCGCGGGTATTGCCGGGTATTTCCTTATTAAATTGTTTACGTTTAAACATAACAAACCATTATCGCTTGCTGAGGTTGGCCAGTACGCGCTAATTAATTCTTTGGCCTTGGGTATTAATGTTTTAACGAATCAAAGTATTCTTAGGGCCTGGCCCGGTGCTGTTTTCTTAGCTTTGATCATCGCCACGATATTAACAGGTTTGTTTACCTATATTTGTTTTAAATGGTGGGTTTTTAGGACCTTGAAGAAAGAGGGTTTTTATTTTATGCGGCCCAGATGGTTTCCGTTGAGATTTATAGTAAGGGCCATTGCGCGCCGGCAGGGGTTTTTGGACCCCATTAAAATTATCTCTCAGTTGCAGAATTTCGCGCAACCTTCAGAGGTAACAGTTCCGATGGAACTGTTGCGTTTCGGTGTTGTTTTACACGCTCGCGGTTTAATCAATAGTTTAGCCATCCAGCATAACCTTGATTGGATCTGGCCTTATTGGGTGGAATGTCAATATAATCCTCGTAATGAAGCGTTTATCCCAAGGTCGTTTTCGTTAACTCAAATTAATCTCACGCATAGAAATTGGACTGCTTTAGGGGTTCCCGACGCGACCGAGTTTCCTCTTGTAGACCCCCGAGGCCTCCTTACTCCTCATTACGATAGCTGGTCTATTGATGTTTGGATAATCCCGGAAGAGGGAGAGCCATTAATCCCGTCGCGCCTGCCTGCCGGCCAGGCAGGCAGCCCGAACGTAACACAAAAGTTAGATTTTGATGATGATCTTTGCGTGATCACAGAATCAAGCCTTGGTAAATTAAAACTTAAATTGGAAGCACAAGTTATAGGTTCAGCTCTTGCGCCTATTTGCCAAGTTAGAATCACAGGAACTGCCGGCGTAAGAGCGCGGTTAGTTGTTTCTCTTAGGCCTTATAACCCTGAAGGCGTGAGTTTTATAAATAATATTACTTTCTTGGTAGATTCGCGCTGTTGGCAGGTAAATCTAGAAGATTTTGTTTATTTTGATAAGCCTCCGGATCAATACGTATTTTCGGATTATCTTAGAGGCGATGTTTATAGCCGATTGTCTTTGAAGGAAAGTGAATTAGAAGTTTCATGTAAAGTTGGTATGGCCAGTGCCGCGGCGATATATATATTGGAATCGGGACTTACGCAAGAAATTAACATTTCAGTTCCTTTAACAAATAACAAAATTGAAAAAGAATGCTATTGCGGCTATCAAGAAACTGCCAAGTTAGCGTGGAAGAAAAATCTGCAAGGCGGCTGCTCTTTGCAGATTCCCGACGCGCATTTTAAGTTTCTTTATGAGGCCGCTATCCGTACCATGGTTTTGCATTCTCCCAAGGAAGTTTATCCGGGGCCTTATATCTACCGGCAATTTTGGTTTCGTGATGCCGCTTTTATATTATCTGCCTTGTTAAGTGTTGGGTTAAAAGAACGTGTTCGAAGGGCCTTGGATTGTTTCCGTACCCGTCAAACGGTACAAGGCTATTTTCTTTCTCAGGAAGGGGAATGGGACTCTAACGGCGAGGCATTGTGGATCATGGCTCAATATTGCCAGATGACCGGAATTGCCCCGCCAAAAGAATGGAGAAATTCTGTCAATAAAGCTGGTAAGTGGATCTCTAAAAAACGTTTATCTAGTAACTTACAATTTCCTCACGCAGGTTTATTGCCTTCGGGATTTAGCGCCGAGCATTTGGGGCCGAATGATTTTTATTATTGGGATGACTTTTGGGCAGTCGCGGGATTAAAAGCAGCGGCATTTTTGTGCGCGGCTTACAAGGATAATGATGAGGCTGTTCATTTTGAAAGGGAGTCAACCGCGCTGCTGGATAGTATTAATCAAAGTTTGAATCAAGTAAGCTTTCGTTTAAATAGACCCGCGATGCCGGCTTCTCCTTACCGCCGCATGGATTCGGGAGCGATTGGTTCTTTGGCTGCCAGCTATCCGCTCCGTATTTTTAAAGAGAACGATCCAAGGATTTTAGACACAGCTGATTTCTTAATGAAAAATTGTTTAGTACACGGAGGTTTTTTCCATGACATGACCCATTCCGGGATCAATCCTTATCTTACATTACACTTAGCGCAAGTATTCTTGCGTACGCAGGACTCCAGGTATTTTAGTTTGATGACAGCGGTGGCTAAGCTGGCAACACCTACAGGACAGTGGCCTGAGTCAATACATCCTCGTACAGGAGGGGGATGTATGGGTGACGGTCAGCAAGTCTGGGCTGCGGCGGAATGGGTTTTAATGATTAGGAATTGTTTTGTACGCGAAGAAGATAACCGGCTGATTTTATGTTCGGGAATACCGCGGGCCTGGCTTGAGAAAAATGAAACAATCGCGTTTGGGCCCGCGCCAACAAGTTTTGGGGATATTCAAATTTCCCTAAAACCCCAAGGGCAAAACATTCTTGTTGAATGGCATGGACAGTGGTTTACGAAAGAACCGCCGATTGATATTCAATTACCGGGTTTTAAGAGTGTAAGAATTCCACCCGCGACAAATTCCCTTGAATTAAAAATTGAGGCGGGCAAATGATAAAAGACCTTAGAGCTAAATTTAGAGATTTTATCATAGTGAATTTAGAGGCGAAAATTTACCCGGAAGAGATTGAAGAATTCTATACAAAGGCTGGCCCTGTTAAAGAGATGTGCGTCTTTACGGTTTCTAGAATGGGAGGCCCGAAGGGGCCGAAAGTCCTTTGGGCTGTCATTCAGCCGGATCTTGAAGAATTCAGGAAATTCGCCTCAGTGAATCTGCATTTAGCCATTAAGGAGAGATTTGATAATGCCTCGCCATCGCTGCCTATCTATAAAAGGCTTAAAGGTTTTACTGTTACGCTTGAAGATCTGCCGCATAACTTGTTTGGTAAGTTAGATAGGTATGCGGTTAAGCAAATATATGAACCCAGGGTGATCGCGGGAATAGAAGGCGCTCTTCCGGTATCAGAAGAGCTAACGGCCGCGGACCATTTATTGATAGAATCCGCGACCGGGATAAAAATATTAGGATGCCTAAAGGAGATATCCGGTATTAAAAGGCCGGTAATACTTGAGGATTCTTTAGAGCTGGACCTGGGTATAGATTCATTAGGCAGGATAGAGCTGGCCTCGTGCCTGGAGTTAGCTTTTAAGGTAAATATAAAAGACGAGGCAATCTCGCGGGCCTTTACTGTAAAGGATCTTATCCTGGGAATAACGGATGCTGTTAAAGGAGCTAAAGAGATCACTTCGCAGGATCAGGCAGTGCCTTTAGAACCAGGTTACTGGAAAAAACATTTACAAGTCTTGCCAAAAGAAGAACATCTGGGGGCGCTGGAATTCAGCACTGATTTTTTTGCCTGGCTGCTTCGATTTAGTATAACAGCTATAGATTATTTGATTTTTAAATTATTCTTCCGTATTAAGGCGGAAGGAGCAGAGAACGTGCCGAAAGCCGGAGGTTATATTCTATATCCCAACCACACCAGTGACCTTGATGGGCCGGCCATTACCGCCTGCCTGCCGCGCAGGCCGGTGTTTCAGCTTTTTTATTTCTTATTCATACCGTATTTTTTTAGGCCGTTTATAAAATCTCGCCTATTAAGGAATCTCGTAAAGATGGAAAGGCTTATTCCCTTTGATTATTCAACGCATTTTCTGGAGGCGCTGCGTAGCGCTTATTTAGTATTACAGCGCGGTAAAGGTCTGTGTTTCTTCCCGGAAGGGTTGCGTAGTACTACCGGCGAAGTCGGAAAATTTAAAAAAGGGTTCGGCATCTTAGCTAAGGAGACAGGGGCAAAGCTAGTGCCTGTGGCTATAGAAGGAGCTTATGAGGCATGGCCCAGTACGGCAAAGTATCCCAAATGCCGCTCTATTAGAGTCAGATTCGGTAAGCCGCTTCTTGCCGAAGCTTTAGAAAGAGAAGGATTGGCCATGGGTGCTAAGGATTCTTACGAAGCAATATGCGTGGCAGCGAGAAAAGCGCTTATAGAGCTAAAAGCCGGCCCACCGGCAGGCGGAGATAAATAATGAATATTCTCATGATGACCAATACCTATTTTCCGATGGTGGGAGGATTAGAGCAATCGGTTTATTCTTTTAGCGAGGCATTCAGAAGTTTAGGGCATGAGGTCTTGATCGTTACTCCGGCCTTTGGGGGAGCCCCGTTTGAGGAGCCGGGCGTTATTCGAATTCCGGCTTTTCAAAAATTTGGCGGGACTGTTTTTTCCGTTAACTTCCCGATTTCCGGGCTCTTAAAGCGGTACATGAAAGAATTCGTTCCGGATATGGTGCACAGCCACGGCCCGTTTTTCATGGGAGATTTCGCGTTACGCCTTAGCCGACAGCATGCCATACCGCTTGTATTTACTTATCACTGTATGTTTGAACAGTACGTGCATGATTGGCCGGTTCAAAATGAGGGAGTGAAAAGATTTATGGTTAAGCTTGCTGCCGGATATTCAAATTTGGTAGATCAGGTAATTGTGCCTAGCGAAAGCGTGCGGGATATCTTGCTTAAAAGAGGCGTTAAAACTCCCATGGAGGTTATTCCGACAGGGATAGATGCCCAACGTTTTTCAAAAGGCGACGGAATTGCTTTTCGAAAGCGCAATCAGATCCCTCCTGATGCTTTAGTGGTCGGCCATGCCGGGCGTCTGGCTCCGGAGAAAAATTTAGAATTTCTAACAAATTGTATGGTGGAATTATTGAAAAAAGAACCAAGGGCCCATGCCCTGATCGTGGGCCTTGGGCCATCGCAAAATTTGATCAAGGAGGCCTTTGTGCGGGCCGGCCTTGAAAAAAGATTGCATTTAACCGGGGTCTTGCGTTATCAGGATTTAGTTGATGCTTATTTTGCCATGGATGTTTTCGCGTTTGCTTCATTAAGCGAAACGCAAGGGATTGTTCTTATTGAAGCCATGGCAGCAGGGGTTCCGGTGGTGGCGTTGGATGCTCCGGGAGTGCGGGAAGTTGTAAAAGATTATCACAACGGCCGCCTGCTTAAACAGATGGATCAGCAAAGTTTTGTTGATGCGCTTATTTGGGCTTTATCTCGGACTCCTGAAGAGTTGCAAACCATGAAGCAGATCGTAAGAATGACGGTACAGAAATACCCAATTATGTCTGGTGCCAAACATATGTTAGAGATCTATGACAAAATTAGATCAAGAAGATCTGTTTCTTTGGGCAAGAGAAACAGTTCGCGGTATCTCATTCAGTGGCGCATGAAAGCGGAGTGGGATATTTCCAGCAATTATATTAAATCCGTAGTTAGGTCAGTGTTTGAGGGCGGTTTTCAGAAAACAGAACCCGTAAAGATTATCGATACTACAAGTCTTAAAAAATGAGTTTATCAGAAATATGAAGATTAAAGGAACACTTATTTTATTAATAGCGGCCGCAATGATTTTTATAAATAATAACTCATTAAAGTCAGAGGCTGTTATTTATGATTATACCGGAGAGAGTACTCAGTATCTTATAAAGCCTGCCGGGAAATCAGAATATAAAAATGTTGGAACGGTGGATTTAAAAGGAGTGAAGGTGAATTTGGTAACGCTTAAGAGCAAAATATTGTTTGTCGATGTCATAGAAAATATTTTTTACTATCCGGAAAGTTCGTTGCCATATAGAACAGAGCGTACTAATTCAGGATTTTGGATTAAAGAATATAGAACGGAAGAATACGATCAGAATAAATTTACAGTTGTAATAAGAAAGTTTAAAGGAAAAAAATTAGTAAAGGAAAAGATGATCAAGGCAGGCGGCCCGATCCAAAATATGAACACGCTTCTTTTTTATCTGCGTAAGCAGCCCGACCTTAAAATAGGCTGGCATTTTACCGCTAAGGTCCTCAATGAACTTAAACTCGTGGAATATGATTTAAAGTTACTTTCCATAGATGAAATAACAGTCCCTGCCGGTAAATTCCAGGCTTACCATTTTAAAAGCGCGCCCGATACGTTTGAAATCTGGATCGATAAGAATAGCCCGCGAATTCCGCTTAAAATAAAGATCAAAGGTATTGTTAATTGTTCCTTATTAATGAAAGAATACAGCCCCCGTAATAATTAGAGAAAGTTTTTTCAATTGAATAGAGAGGAAGCAATGAGAAGTAAAAAGAAAAACAAAGAATTACTTAAGGATCAGGTAGAAACCTGCGCCGTAACAGAAAGAAAGACTATTAAGCAGCTTCACCAGGAAATTGAAGGGAGCAAGAAAACAGAGCGGGTAGCTCAGGGTGCCCTCGAATTCGCTGAGAGCATCATCAACACCGTGCGTGAACCCTTGATTTCCCTGGATCAGGATTTAAGAGTAGTCTCCGTCAGCCGCTCCTTCTATGAATTCTTTAAAGTGCAGCCTGAAGAGACTGTGGGGCAGCTGATTTATGACTTAGGCAATAAGCAGTGGGATATCCCTAAGCTGCGGGAACTGTTGGAAACCATCCTTCCTAAAAAGACAACCTTTGATAATTATGAGGTAGAACACGATTTTACTACCATCGGCAGGCGCATAATGCTTTTGAATGCCCGGCAAATTGAACGAGTGATGGGTAAAGAACGGATCATTCTTCTGGCTATCGAGGACATCACCGAACGCAGGAAGATAGAAAAAGGACTGGAAAAAGCCCATAAAGAGTTACAGGAATTGGCCGCCGAGTTAAAACGTGCCACCCGGGCAAAATCCGAGTTCCTGGCTAACATGTCGCATGAACTAAGGACCCCGCTTAATTCCATTAACGGTTTCTCTGAGGTATTATGCGACGAGACTTTTGGGCCGCTTAACGAGAAGCAGAAAAGATATGTTAATAATATTTTAACCAGCGGAAGGCATCTTCTCTTATTGATAAATCAGATACTGGATATGTCAAAAGTTGAAGCTGGAAAGATGGTTCTGGCATTATCCAATTTACCCATGAAGAATCTATTAAATGAGATTTCACTGTTGGTAGCGGATATGGTCAGCAAAGGAAAAATTGAAATGTCGCTTGAAATAGCCGAAGATCTGCCGGATATTGAGGCAGATGATCTCAAGGTAAGAGAGATAATTTACAATCTGCTTTCAAACGCGGTTAAGTTTACCCCCGAGGGTGGTAAAATCGGCATGCGGGCGAAAAAGGCCGATCCTAATATAGAAATAGTGGTCTGGGATACAGGGGTTGGTATCGCTCCTGAGAATATGGGTAAAATATTTGAAGGGTTCTTTCGCGTCGATACTCCATATTCCCGGGTAACTGAGGGGACTGGGCTTGGTTTACCGCTTTCCAAAAAACTGGTTGAGTTACATGGCGGGAAATTTATTGTTGAATCAGGGGGGTTAAATAAAGGCACTCAAGTCAGGTTTACTTTGCCGGTCATACATAGAAAGGTGGCCTGAGATGAAAAAGAAAGCTTTAATTGTCGATGATAATGGAAACAATCTGACGCTGGAAAAAGACCTCTTGGAGGTTGCCGGCTTTGAAGTATTTGTAGCTAAAGATGCTTCCAGCGGGATTGCCAGTGCCAGGAAAGAAAAACCGGATATCATAATTATGGATGTGCGGCTTCCTGATATGCGCGGTTCCGAAGCCGCCAAAATATTACGCCAGGACAAAGAGATGAACGGTATTCCAATAGTTTTTGTTACTGCTTCTGTAATGGCAGAAGGCAAAGAAGAGATAAACACCATAACTAACAGCGGATTCTTAGGCAAGCCGATAAATACGCGCACCTTTGCCAAAGAAGTCAGCCAATTTATTAAGTGATATTCCTGATATATTAAAAAGTCAACTCAAAAGAGGTAGAGGATGAAAGACAAGTCAGTAATTTTAGTTGTTGATGACCAATTCCAGAACATTGAACTTCTCGAAGCATATCTTGTTCTGCAGGATTATGAAGTTGTTAAGGCCTTAAGCGGTGAAGAAGCGTTGGAAAAACTTGCCCATAATCAAATCGATCTGGTCCTGCTGGACGTTATGATGCCCAAGATGTCCGGCATAGAAGTGCTCAAGAATTTGCGTGCCGATGAAAAGACTAAGGCGATCCCGGTGGTGATGGTAACCGTGCTTAAAGAGACCGAAGACAAGGTAAAAGCCCTTGAGGCAGGATGCGATGATTTTATCTCCAAGCCCGTTGATAAAGTTGAACTATTAGCAAGAGTTAAGTCTATACTCAAGATAAATTATTACCGCCGGCAGTTAGAGGAAAAGGAAAAATTTAAGGTGGTGGTTGATAAAATAAGCGACGGTATTATTATCTGTGGCCCGGATTATCTAATTAAAGATAACAACACGGCGGCCTTAAAGTACTTAAATATTGCCGATCCGGAAAATGTCAATTTGGTCGAAGCGCTATTTACGGATTATTCTATTTCTATAAATAAAGAAGCTCTTATGGATCAAACGATCGCGCATAAAACATTTGACATGGTACGCCAAAAATCAGCAACGACAGAGGCATTATATTTAGAGGTAAATATGGATGTAATAAAGAATTCAGCCGGAGAGTTATTGAGCATTGTTTTTATTTTACGCGATGTTACCGCGGCGCGCACCGAAGAATTCCTAAGACAGGATACCTTAACTCTTATTTCGCATAAATTGCGTACACCGTTGGGAGTGGTCAGTGGGAACATATCATTACTTCAAGATGGATCATACGGCCCTCTTAATGAGGAGCAAAAGAAAGCAATTGATAGCGTTTCTAAGCAATCGTCTTTGCTTGTCTCAATAGTAGAGGAACTGCTTGGGTTTACCATAGCAGGCGGCCACTCCTCATGAGATAATTAAAACTTGCAAAAAAAGATGATAAAACCATTGCTTCGGATGAGCGCCTTAATTGTATCAGCAATAGCCTTAATTATTTCTGTTGGTAGTAATTTATTGAATGGAGAAGTTTACGTTCATGATTATGCCGGCGAGAGCATCCTGTATCTTATAAACCCTTTTGGGAGATCAGAATATAATGATCTTGGGATGGCCGATTTAAAAGGAATAAAGGTTAAATTAGTAACGTTTAAGACTAATGTATTATTTTTTGAAGATACGGAAAGAATTTATAGCGACCCGAAAAGCCTCCTGCCGCTTAAGATAGAGCGCGCTGTTAAGAAGCTATGGAGTAAAGAATATATAACGGAAGAATATGATCAAAAGAATTTTACAGTCGTGACAAGGAAGTTTAAAGGAAAGAAAATAATATATGAACGGATAACTAAAGCAAATGGCCCAATTCATAATGGAATTACGCTCCCTTTTAATATGCGCAGGAGCGAGGGCCTTAAAATAGGGTGGCATTTTACCGCGCGATTACCCACTGAATTTGAATTAGAATTAGTTTCGATAGATGAGATAAGTGTTCCTGCCGGTGAATTCCAGGCTTACCATTTTAAAAGCATTCCCGATAAATTTGAGATCTGGATCAATAAAGGCACTCCGGGAGTTCCGCTTAAAATAAAGGGTAAGGGTATGTTTGATTACTCCTTATTAATGAAAAAATACAGTCTTAAAAGTAATAAAATTGAAAGGTAGATACGATTAAAAGTCCAGGTTTCGCGGATAGGTAAGCCATGAAAGAAGAATATTTCCTCAATCTACTTAAGAAATATAACCAAACCCATATTCTCAAGCATTATCAGTCGTTAAGCCTTCCGGAAAAAGAAAAGTTTATTAGTGAAATGGGGGATCTTAACTTTGAACTTGTGTTCTCGCTTTACAAAAAGGTTGCCCAACAAAGATTTCCCGTCAAACACAGCATAGACATCTATCCGTCACGGATATTTACTATTCCCAAGAATTCAGATGAGCAAATTAAAAAGGAAAAGGCGCGTATATTAGGCGAGTCTTTAATCCACAAGAACAAGATAGCTGTTTTGATCGTCGCTGGAGGCCATGGTTCTCGTTTGGGTTTTAATGGCCCTAAAGGAATGTTCCCCATTTCTCCCGTAAAAAACAAATCTTTATTCCAGATTTTTGCCGAGTCGGTCAGGGCTTTATCTTTACGCTACAAAGTTGTTGTCCCGTTGTTGATAATGACGGACACCGAAATTCTACCGGAAGCAAAAAACTTTTTTAAAACAAATAATTTCTTTGGCCTTAAGGAGCAAACTGTGCATTTCTTTGAGCAGGAGATGCTGCCTACTTTAACTGTAGATGGAAAATTAATCTTAAAAGACAAAACTCATTTGTTCGTTAATCCAAACGGCCATGGTGGCTGTATTAAGGGGCTGTATGATTCGGGTTTATTAAAAAAACTAATTAAAGATGGATATTCCGATTTGTTTTATTGTCAGATCGATAATCTCTTAGCAAAGATAATGGATCCGGTTTTCGTCGGGTATCATAAAATGGAAGATTCAGAAATATCTACTAAAGTAGTGCGCCGCAGGAGCCCCGAGGAAAAAGTCGGGATCTTTGTCGCTGAAAAGGGAAAGGCAAAGATTATTGAGTACAGCGAATTAGATTCGGATAACCGCGGCATCTTGGATAATAAAGGGCAACTCCGCGATTGGGCGGGCAATACCGCGATACATATGATCTCGCTTGCTTTTATCCGGCGTTTAGATGAACATGGATTTTCTTTACCGTATCATCATGCTGTTAAAAAGTTAAATTCATTCCAAGCAGAGGGGGAGATCGCGGAAATTGAGGGATGGAAATTTGAAACCTTCATTTTTGATGCCATTCCTTTAGCGAAAAATACCTGTTGTATGGAAATATCCCGCGAAGAAGAATTTGCTCCGCTTAAGAATAAAGATGGCGATGATTCTCCGGAGACTGTCAGAAAGATATTAAGTAACATGTATAAAAGCTGGCTTAATGACGCGGGAATCGAAGTAGGGCCACAGGTAAAAGTGGAGATCAGCCCTCTTTTCGCGTTGTCTAAAGAAGAATTGCGCAGCAAGATCAATGGAATGAACATCGAGGGCGATAAAGATATTTATTTGGAATAATTTTTACATACAACGGAGGTGGATATGATGAAGAAGTATATTGGAGGATTCAGCATCTTGGTTTTAGGATTTGTTGTTATTTTGCTTAGCTCTTGTACAACATGCAAAACACCATACCGTAGAGAACTATCTAACAATCCCAGCTTGAGAGAGGCGAACGCGAGCTATAAAAAAGCCATAGTTTGGCTGGACAAGGCAGAATGTTCTTCAGCGCCCGCCGAAGCGGAAAGATCTTATAGAACCGCGGAATCTTATATTTCAGACGCTATTTTTAAGTTAAATGAACTGGGGCACAGTAATAATATAGACGTTTCTGAAGACGTTTATTATTGCGAAAGAATAAAAACAGAAACAGACGTTAAGATAGGCGCAGTTGGCAGAGCGAAGTAATCCCTTTAAGATCTTAAGGCGGTTGGTGTAAGAATATAGCCGGTTTATCAGAGTAAGAACATGTAATTAGTTTTTTAATCTAAAAGTTGTACTTAAAACTAATATTATTTTTGTGCCCAAAATGTGCCTATCCAATACAGAAACTCCCCCCTAGCAAACCTAAACAAAACTAAACATCCGGACTCAAAGTTATCCTTGCAATAAAATATATATTGTTGTAACATATTGATATATCGACGGATGACTAAATTATTCAGGCAGACTCTCTGTCAGCCTCCGTACGATGCCTGTCCAGTTGCTAAAATATTGGCGAAGTTAAGCCAGGAATAATATTTTTTGAAAAATGATTTATCTTAACCTTTTCTGGGAATTTATGAAAATCGGGGCATTCACTTTCGGCGGAGGATACGCGATGATCCCCCTTATTGAAAAGGAGATCGTTAACAAATGCCAGTGGTTAACGATGAAGCAGTTTATTGATCTTGTCGCTATCGCAGAAATGACTCCCGGGCCTATGGCGGTAAATTCAGCAACCTTTGTAGGATACAAAGTAGCAAGATTTTGGGGTGCAGTAGCGAGCACATTAGGGGTAGTTTTGCCGTCATTTTTAATTATTTGGGTAATCGCTTCTGTATTTTCTCAATTCCAAAATAACCCTACAGTGCAAGCGGCTTTCAAAGGTTTAAGGCCAGCGGTGCTTGGCTTAATCATCGTAGCGGCAATAAGCATAGGTAAAACTAATATCCTTTTAGAATATAAATCCATTTTAATGGTAATAGGCACAGTTATTGCGCTCGCGATTTTTAAAATCCACCCCATTCTAGTATTAATTATCGCAGCTATTACAGGGATTGCTTTCTTAAGATAGTATGGTCACCATCGTCATTCCAACTTATAATGAGGCGGAGAATATTGAGGAATTAGTTGCCCGGATAAAAAACTGCTTATCCGGAGAATATGAATTGGTAGTTGTCGATGACGCTTCACCCGACGGCACAGGAAAGATCGCGGAGAAGCTTTCCAATAACCACCCGATGAAGGTAATCCACAGAAAGCGGAGGCTTGGCCTGGCTTCAGCGGTTTTAGAGGGTTTTAAGATCGCCTCCGGTGAATTGATATGTGTTATGGATTCTGACTTAAGCCATCCTCCGGAAATCATCCCGTTACTTATAAAGAATCTGGAAATACAGAATGCCGATATGGTTATTGCTTCAAGGTTTATACCCGGAGGCGGCATAGAAAATTGGCCAAAAATGAGATTATTGGGAACAAGTTTAGCAACATTGGCAGTGAGGCCGCTGACCAGTGTAAGGGACCCGATGTCAGGATTCTTCCTGCTTAAGAAAAGTGTTTTTAGCAATTTAGATCTGGTTCCGAGAGGATATAAGATCCTTTTGGAAATTTTAGTTAAGGGCAGGTATAAGAAGGCGGAAGAATTCCCCTTTATATTTAAGGACAGGGTTTACGGCAGCAGCAAACTGAATTTAAAGATTTATTTGGAATTTACCGCGCAACTCTTTAGCCTTTATTTTTATAAAATTAAGAAAATCTTTCTTAAAAAGGAAACGCCGCTGATCGCGGGGAGATGCCAGTGATAACCGGAAAATCAGGGAATAGCTATGTCCGCCGTATCGCGGTTGTCTTTATCGCCATAACCGTAATCAGCCTGGTCCTCTCGGTATCTCCAAAGCGTATTTCCGGGGATTTTGATGTATATTATAATGCCAGCAGAAACTATCTTGCCGGTAGCGCGGTATACAGCTCGCACGAAGGAGGTATAGAAGAATTCAAATACCTGCCGCTTTTTGCCCTGGTTTTTTCTCCCTTCGCGGTTATGGAAAGGATCCCCAGCTTTTATCTTTGGAGTTTTCTTAATATTTTCCTGTTTTATTTCATGTTTTATTTTATTCATAAGCTTAAGCTGCTTTCTTTTTCCAGGGGCAAGGATTTCCTCATTATTTTCTTCTTATTTGCTTTAACCGGCCGCTATATTTTTGCCAATATCAGGATAGGGCAGGTTAATATCCTGCTTTCTTTCCTGTTGGTCTTAATGATGTACTTTGAGATCAAGAAAAAAGATTTTTGGGCTTCTGTTTGCCTGGCGTTCAGCCTGATGATTAAATTATTCCCGCTGGTTTTTCTGGGGTATTTTATCTTAAGAAGGCGTTTTAAAATAGCCGGCTACACTATTTCATTGATGGCGGTTTTCCTGCTATTGCCGAGCATCTATAGCGGCTCCGGGGGAAATTTAAAATATTTAGAAGATTGGCTTAATTTGTTAAAAATCACTCCCGCCCAGATGCTTTATTCGGTCAAGAATTATTCGGTTCTTGCTTTCTTTTCCTGGTTTTTCATTGCCCGTCATGAACCGTATTATATTTTTGACTATCATTTGATTACCAAGGCTTTAACGCTCCAGGTATATTTGGCCTGGGCAGCCAGCTGTTTTGTTTTATTTATCCTCTTTTTTTATGACAGGATCTTTAAGCAGGAGAGAGATTTAGAGCCGCCATATTTGGATTATGCCTGTCTTTTTGCCTGCGGGCTCTTATTTAACCCTTTTGCCTATTTAAACGCGCTGGTATTTTTAATTGTCCCGTATTTCTTTATTTTACGTTCTTTATTTTATTCAAAATTAAACAAGGCTTGGCTGGCGGCAATCGGGCTGCTTACTCTTTTTTGCTTTGTCCTTTCCATGGCCAATAATAAAGTATTCTTTCCGGATAATCAGCAGTTTCATACGGTTTTAAAATACAGGATCCCATTGTGGACGATTATTTTGGTGTATTTAAATTTGTGGTTAATCAAGTTGTCGTTTAAGTTAAGGGCTAAAAAGGTAAATTGTTAAAGGATTAAAAATAAAAAGGATCATAATATGGCTAATTTTTCTTTTGATGTAGTTTCCGAAGTGGACTTGCAGGAGATGGATAACGCGGTGAACCAGGCTAACAAAGAGTTGGCCCAACGGTATGATTTTAAGGACAGTAAAGCCTCTATCGCTTATGACCGCAAGGAAAAGAAAATTACCTTGATCGCGGACAATGATTTTAAGCTCCGCGCTTTAACCGATATCCTGGCTACCCGTATGGCTAAGAGGGGGATCTCTTTGAAATCCCTGAAATTCAATCCTCCGGAAAAAGCTTTTGAAGGATACCTGCGCCAGGTTGTGGAAATATACACCGGCATTGACCAGGAAAAAGCCAAAGAATTAACCGGGATAATCAAGAAGCTTGGCCTTAAAGTGCAGGCCCAAATAGAAGGAGAGAAGATCAAGGTCAGTTCCGCTAAAAAGGACGAATTGCAGGCGGTAATCGCGCATTTGCGCGGCCTGGATTTCCCTATCCCGCTTAGTTTTGTTAATTATCGTTAAAAATTGATTTTTTTATCCATAATCTGTGGTAAAATACCTTATCTGAAATTAAAAAACGGACACTATAAAAAGGAGTCCTGATATGGCAATCGATATTATATTAAGCGCCATGGTGATTTTTATTAATCTTTTCATTTGCGTGATCGCCATAATCCTTACGTTCTTCCGGGATCTTTATATTAAAATCGATAAGAAACTTAATAAAACCATATTTTCAACCCTCTTTTTTCCTATCCTGGATACGAAGACATATTACTTTGACAGCTGGATGTTTAAGTACCATAAAATAATAGGGCCCATTTTACTGCTGGTATCTTTAATTGACATGCTTTTGTTCCTTACCCTTATAAAAAACTTATAAATCTTATCGCGCCCATAGCTCAATTGGATAGAGCACTTGCCTACGGAGCAAGTTGTTGCAGGTTCGATTCCTGCTGGGCGCAGATATTTTGATTTGCTTCGCCCGTCCTTAAGCGCCTGCCGCAAGGCAGGAAGCGGAGGGCTGGGCGCATTAAAAATTTTTATCCCGCCGAGTATACCAAAATTATCGAAGAGAATTTTGGTATATCTTACGAGGCGGGATAACATTATGAATATATCCAAACTCCACCAATTTTTTATGTCTGAGGCTTTGAAAGAAGCGCGGAAGGCCTTTGAAGAAGACGAAGTCCCGGTAGGCGCGGTTGTTGTCAGCGGCGGTAAGATCGTTGCCCGCGGGCATAATCAGGTGGAGCGTCTGAAAGACCCCACCGCCCACGCCGAGATGCTCGCTATTACTTCCGCGGCTAACTCCCTTAGTACAAAGTGGTTGAATGCGGCTACCCTCTATGTTACAATTGAACCATGCAGTATGTGCGCGGGCGCGTTGGTCTTGGCGCGGATTAAAAATATATGTTTTGGCGCAAAAGACCCTAAAACCGGCGCCTGCGGTTCAGTAGTACATATCGTAAATAATAAGAAGTTGAACCATCGCATAAAAATACATAGCGGCATTCTGGAAGATGAATGCAGGGCTATTTTAAAAGAATTTTTTAAGAAAAAAAGGAAGTAGTCCGTCCCGCCTCATAAGAAGCGCTAAAATTCTGTTCCATAATTTTAGCGCATTCGGCGGAGTAGATTTTCGATAAGCAATAGGAAGAAATCTTAGGAGAGGTGGCTGAGTGGTCGAAAGCAACTCACTGCTAATGAGTTGTCTGGGGAAACCTGGACCCTGGGTTCAAATCCCAGCCTCTCCGTAGAATTTCTGGCTCTGGCTTCAAGAAATTCATACCGCCGAATACACCAAAATTATGGCACAGAATTTTGGTGTGGATATGAGGCGGTATAGTAGCTAAGAAATTTACGCAGCGTTTTGCTTTTGGGATACGAAGCGGTACAATCCGTGGCTTTCCGGAATTCCTTATTTGAGTTGACATACAAATTGGGGCTAGAAAATAAAGCATATATGCCGTCAAGTCAACTTTCCTTTGATTATCCTTCCTCTGAGACACTGCGCGTTAAGTTAAGTGGCGAGTGGCAGATCTCTGTGGGCCTGCCGTCGGATAACGAGTGCCTTTCGCAGCTCTCTTCAAATAAAGAAATTACAGAAGTTACTTTTGAGCCCTCCGGATTAAACAAGTGGGACAGCGGCCTGCTTTCGTTCCTCTTGCGCCTGATCAAAGAATGCGGTAAGAGGAATATCCGGGTTAACCGCCAGAGCCTGCCTGAAGGGATAGAAAGATTGCTTATACTTGCTTTACGGGAACACAAAGTTTCCGTCCCGCAAGAGGCGCCGATAGCGATACCTTTGCTTGAGCGCGCCGGCGATAAGGTTTTACAGATACAAGCGGGTTTTGTTTCGTTGTTTAATTTCCTAGGCGATATTGCTGTTGCTTTCAGCCGGTTCTTAAGCGGCAAAGCATATTTCCGCGGAGATGATTTCAGGGCAATAGTGCAGCGCTGCGGGGCTGATGCTTTGGGCCTGGTTTCTTTGATCAGCGTTTTAGTCGGGATAATCCTTGCTTTTGTCGGGACGATCCAGCTGCAGCTATTTGGGGCGCAGATCTTTATTGCCGATATCGTAGGCATTGCCATGGTACGCGTGATGGGAGCGGTAATGACCGGGATCATTATGTCCGGCAGGACAGGGGCGTCTTTTGCCGCTGAGCTTGGCCTTATGCAGGCTAATGAAGAGATAGATGCTTTTAAGACTTTAGGCATATCCCCGGTAGAATTCCTGGTTATGCCGCGCGTCCTGGCTTTGATGATCATGATGCCGTTTCTGACCCTCTATGCGGATTTTATGGGGATACTGGGAGGCTTCTTCGTCAGCACCGTTTTCCTCGGCCTTAACCCGGTAGAATACCTGCAGCATACCCAGTCGGCAGTAAGATTGAGCAATCTTTGGATCGGGCTGGCGCATAGTTTTGTTTTCGGCATCATCATCGGTATTGCCGGATGCCTCCGGGGGATGCAGTGCGCCAGGAGCGCGGAGGCAGTTGGAGAGGCGGCTACTTCAGCTGTGGTGACCGCGATCACCAGCATCGTAGTAGCTACCGCCCTGATCACATTTGTCTGTCAGGTATTAGGAGTGTAAGTTTATGGAAACGATATCCAAGCCGGTTATTCAGGTGCGCGATCTCGGCCTAAGCTATGATGATTACGCGGTGATGCGCGGCCTTAATTTCAGCGTAAATAAAAACGAGATCTTTGTGGTGATGGGCGGAAGCGGCTGCGGGAAAAGCACTCTGCTTAAAGCGCTCATTGGCCTTAAAAGCCCGGTAGAGGGAGAGGTGTTATACGAGGGGGTAAGTTTCTGGCAGCAGGATGAAGATAAGCAGCAGGGGATCATGCGGCGCTTAGGGATACTCTACCAGGGCGGGGCATTGTGGAGTTCGTTGACCCTCGGAGAGAATGTAGCTTTGCCGCTGGAGCTTTACGCGAAATTATCGCCGCCGCAGGTCCGCGAAGTTGTGGAATTAAAATTATCCCTGGTCGGGCTTTCAGGTTATGCTGATTTTTATCCCGCGCAGATAAGCGGGGGGATGCGCAAAAGGGCTGCCCTGGCGCGGGCGATAGCGCTTGACCCGGACTTTATTTTCTTTGATGAGCCTTCCTCCGGGCTTGATCCTTTGAGCGCCCGCTCGCTGGATGAGCTTATCCTGCAGCTGAAAGATACATTGAGAGCGGCAATCATAGTCGTTACGCATGAACTCGCCAGTATTTTTACCATAGGGGATAATTCCGTGTTGCTTGACGCGGATAGTAAAAGCATGATCGCCATAGGCAATCCCAGGGATTTACTGAATACTTCCAGTGACCCCAGGGTCATTCAATTTCTGACAAGAGGAGAAAAAACAAGCCTGCCTCGCCTGCCTACCGGCAGTCAGGGCGGGCAAGGAGCTGCCCGATGATCAAGAAAGCAAGTAAGACGGTGATTGGTTTGTTTGTGATAGGCGCGGTGATATTACTGCTGATAGCGATAATGGTTTTCGGCTCAGGCATGTTTTTTAAAGAGACGGATGAATATGTCCTGTTCTTTGACGGTTCGGTAAAGGGGCTCTCTGTGGGCGCGCCGGTGATCTTCAGAGGCGTAAAAATAGGCAATGTCAAGAGTATCAGCCTTATATACGATGCAGAATCAAGGAATGTGCTTATTCCCGTGATTATTGACGTAGAACTCGCGCGCGTAAAGGGCGTCCCTGACAAGCCGGGTTATCCGGACTATAAAACCCTGGTGAAGCAGGGGCTGCGCGCTAAACTTGAAATACAGAATTTTATTACGGGTCAGCTTATGCTTGCTTTTGATTTTTACCCCGACAACCAGGAGAAGCTTTACGGGCTGATCAGGAAATACCCCGAACTGCCGACCTTGCCCATATCCCCGGATATTTTTAATGTCATGAATGAAATCCCGATTAAAGAGATCTCCAAAAATCTTGAAGAGTCGGTTAGGGGAATAAACAGGCTGGTAAATTCAGAAGGTATCTCTGAAGTGGACAAGACGCTTCGGGAGGTAACCAATTCGGTGCGCTCATTTGGTTTGTTTATGGAATACCTTGAGCAGCACCCGGAGGCGTTGTTAAAAGGAAAACCAATCCCCAAAGGAGAATAATATGAGAAAACGCGTCTTTTTAGGTTTTATAGCGGCAGCCATGTTTATTTTTACCATGAGCGGATGCCTGGCCATCGCTAATACTCCCAACTCCCGGTTTTATATGCTTAATCCAATAAACAAAGTGCAGGCAAGCGGGAATTCTGGTATTGCGGCAGAGATGATCATAGAGGTCGGGCCGGTCGGGATCCCTGCATACCTGAACCGTCCGCAAATAGTAACTACAAATAAGAACGGCACGCTTAATTTTTCCCAGCTTAACCGCTGGGGCGAGCCTCTTGATTCAGCCTTAGCGCGCCTGATCATTGATAACCTGACAGTTATGGCTCCGGAGGCAAGTTTCCAGATGTTTCCCTGCAACTTTGCCATTCCGCTTAATTATCAGGTGATCGTGGATATTATTCAACTGGATAGCGAGTTGAGTAAAGGTATTTTGCTTGTGGCACAGTGGTCTATTATTGACCGCAAGAACAAGAAAATGCTTTTGACAAAAAGATCCCAGTTTGTAAAGCCGATAAACCCCCATAATTATTTCGGCCTGGCGCAGGCGTTAAGCGAAGCCGGAACGGACCTGGCTAGCGATATCGCCAAGGGCCTTGCGGAATTGCCCAAACAACCGGAAAAGAACGGTTCCGGGAGATGATCAAAGAGCAAGGATCGTGGCTGCGAAAGTTTTTTTACTTTTTAAGGTAATTTCTGGTATAATAAAGCTTGTTTTAAGGGTTGGATCATAATTTTAGTCTGAATTACGGATACGGTCAGGATCCTGCGCGGCCGCCTCCGCCAACGGTTAAATAAAAAACATATGGAAAAAGAAAGAATCGAGATCGAGAACGCTATGCTGGATAACCTGGCAGGAAAGATCCTTTTGTTGCAGGATCCGACCCGCAAAAGGGAATTTATCTTTAAGGCGTTCCTGGAGATCTATAACTCTCCCGAGGTCCAGCAATTTATTACAAGGTACAAAGACTTAAATGTGGACAAATTCTTCGAGGAGTTTCTATCTTACGGGGTGATCGAAGAATTCCTGGCTGACCCTGAGGTAGAGGATATTATGATAAATTTCCTTTCCTCTATTTATGTCCATAAGACAAAAATAGGCATGGTCAAAACAGACAGAAGATTTTCTTCGCAGCAAGAATTGGACCTGCTCATAAAGAAACTGATCGTTTTCTCAGGAAGGAAAACAATAAATAAAATAAATAACGTTGAGCTTTCGGAAATAAAGGGGAGGGTGAATATCGTGTATTCCCCTTTTGGCCCGCAGATAACCATAACCAGGGCCAAGGAAAAGCCGTTAAATATAATTGACCTGATCAAGACCGGAGCCCTCAACGCGGAATTGGCCGCGCAATTCTGGCTTTATATAGAAGGATTGGGGATCAAGCCGGCAAACATCATCATCTCCGGAGGCCCGGGCACAGGCAAGACCACGTTTATGAACGCGCTCCTGAATTTTATGCCGTCTAACCAAAGGGTCGTGGTCATCGAGGATACATTAGAATTAAATACGGATTTGGAAGAGAATTGCGCCCGCCTGGAGAGCGATGAGCAGATCACCCTGGCGGACCTGGTAAAGAATTCACTGCGTATGCGCCCGGACAGAGTGATCGTAGGCGAGGTAAGGGGCAGAGAGGCGCAGGATTTAATGACCGCGATGAATATCGGTAAATATTGCATAGGGACCCTGCACGCGTCGACCGCGCGCGAGACGATAATGCGCCTTCAGAATGAACCGATGAACGTGCCGGAGGTACTGGTAAACTTAGTGGATGTATTCGTGATCATGCGCCGGTATAATGTAAACGGCAAGGTCCAGCGCGTGGCCGCGGAACTGGTAGAGACTGCCGGCATGGAACAGAAGAAGGTTTTGTTGTCCTCTTTGTGGTATTATGATCTGGCCAAACAGGCGTTCGTAGAAACCGCGGTAAGCAGCGTCTACCGTGACAAGATCGCCCAGATAAGCGGAAAGTCCCCCAGAGGCATCATGAACGAATTAAGGCTGCGGACAAAGATAATCAAGACGCTTTTAGAAAAAAATATAAGCGATACCAAGGTAATAACGGAATTATTCCATAAATACAGCAGCGAACCCCAGGCAGTGTTAGAAGAAATAGGCTTAAAAGAGGATATTTAATCCCCTTCCCGGGACCCGCTATAAACCGCTTACCTAAAAAATGCAATATACTGTTTTTGCCCTAAAATGGCGGCCTAAGAATTTTGACGAAATTATAGGCCAGCCCCATATCGTAGCTACCCTTAAGAATGCTATCCAGAAAAACAGGCTTGCCCACGCTTATTTATTTGCGGGCCCCCGCGGCGTAGGCAAGACTTCTACTGCCAGAATATTAGCCAAGGCGCTTAATTGCAAGTCCCCTTCCGGCATAAATCCTTGTTCAGAATGCCCTTCCTGTATTGATATAAGCCAGGGCCGCAGCCTTGATGTTATTGAGATAGACGGGGCTTCCAACAGGGGCATTGATGAGATAAGGATGCTGCGGGAGAATGTGAAATTCGCCCCCACCTCGGGTAAATACAAGATATATATAATAGATGAAGTGCATATGCTCACGCAGGAGGCATTTAACGCGCTCCTTAAGACTTTAGAAGAGCCGCCGGAGTTTGTTAAGTTCATATTTGCCACAACCCAGCCCCACAAGATAATCCCGACCATACTATCAAGGTGCCAGCGTTTTGATTTCCGGAGGATATCCGCGATGGAAATTACCGCTCAATTAGAGCGCATCGTTTCTTCGGAGAAGATAGGCGTGGATAAAGAAGTTTTATTCGCCGTAGCTAAAAGCAGTGACGGTTCCTTAAGGGACGCGGAATCAATTTTAGACCAATTAATATCTTTTTCCCAGCATAAGATATCCTTAAAAGATGTTATTTCCGTTTTAGGCATTATTGAGCAGGAATCGTTGTTTGAAATAACCGATAAAATAATCCAGAAAGACGCCAAGGCGGTGTTAGGCCTGCTTAATGACTTCATTGACAGCGGTAAGGATATCGGCGTATTCCTGCCGAGCCTTATCGAACATTTCCGCAATCTTATGGTAGCTAAGATCACCTCCGGAGATTCGGAATTAGTAGACCTTCCTAAGGATGCCTGTGAAAGGCTGCTAAAGCAGAGCGGGATGTTAAGCCTGGAAGAAATCTTCAGCGCTTTTAATATCCTGGTAAATACCCAGGAGATGGCCAAGAGGCTGGATTCTACGCGCATCCCTTTAGAGATAAGCTTAGTCAGGTTGGCGCACGACAAGAAAAGCTCATATTCTCAAGACGTAAAGCATCCGCCTTTAAAAGATACAAAAACCAGCCCGCTGCCCGCCCAGGAAAAGGTTTCTCCCTCTGTAGCGGCGGATGATCCATCCCAGTCTATTTCTTTGGACAGCGTAAGGGATGCCTGGAAGGCCATCATAGACAACATCGGAAAAATAAAAATATCGGCAGCTACCTATTTAAATGAGGGCAGCCCTTTAAAGCTGCAAGGTAATACCTTAACCGTATCTTTCCCGAAAAATTATTCATTGCATAAAGAGTCGCTGGAAAACAGGGATAATAAAGCGATCATTGAAAAAACTATTTCCGGGATATTGAACACGAATTTGAGAGTGAGTTTTATACTTTCCGCGGAGAGCGCGGAGAGAAAAGACAAGGAAGACAAAGAAGGCAATATTTTTATTAGATCCGCTTTGGATATGTTCAACGGCAGGGTTATTAAAGAGGGATAATGGCGGCCTACACTGATTCTATAGAGAAATTGATAAACAGCCTGGTAAAACTGCCCGGGATCGGCAGGCGCAGCGCTGAGCGCGTAGTCAATTATGTGCTGAATGCTTCCAAGGATGAAATAAAGAATTTATCGGAGGCGCTGATCAAGGTAAAAGAGAATGTCAGTTTCTGCCGTATCTGTAATAACTTAAGTGAAGGAGATATCTGCAGGATATGCCAGGACAGCCGCCGGCAAAAAGATATAATCTGCATAGTGGAAAACCCCGCCGATGTCACGGCGATAGAGAAAGCGGGTAATTTTAACGGCGTATACCACGTATTGTTAGGTTCCATATCTCCTTTAGAAGGCAGGGGCCCCAGCGACCTGAAGATTGAAGGCCTGCTTCGCAGGATAAAGGAAGATAACGGCAAAGAAGTAATTATAGCCACAGACGCAGATACGGAAGGCGAAACCACCGCAATATATCTTGCCAAGATGATCAAGCCCTTAGGCGTTAATTTAACCCGCATTGGTTTAGGCCTGCCAGTTGGTTCAAACCTGGAGTACGCGGACGCAACCACGCTTTCCAAGGCCCTGGAATCCCGTCGCAATATTTAACTTATGATCACCCTGAATAATATTTCCAAAAATTACGGCAAAAAGATCCTATTTGAGGATATCTCCTTAAATATCAACAGTGGGGAGAAGATAGGCCTTATCGGCCCTAATGGCGCGGGCAAGAGTACGCTTTTTTCTTTGCTCCTGGGAGAAATAGAGCCGTCGGCAGGCGAGGTGAGGATCAATAAGAACGTCCATATCGGCCATCTCCATCAGGAGGCGAATTTCGTGTCTTCTCATACAGTCCTGTCGGAGCTGACTGAGGGTGATGAAAGGATCATACGCCTGAGAAAAGAGAAAGAAGAACTGGAAGAAAGAAATGAAGCGGGCTCAAAACGCTACGGGGACGTATTGCATGATTTAGATTCACTGGGGTATTTTGAACTGGAACACAAGGCCAAAAAGATCTTAATGGGGTTGGGCTTTAAAGAAAAGGACCTTAACCGCCCGATAGCGCAAATGAGCGGCGGATGGCAGATGCGTACTTTACTGGCCAAGCTTCTTACCTGCCGCTATGACCTGCTACTCCTTGATGAGCCGACTAATTACCTGGATTTAAACGCGGCACTCTGGCTTAAAGATTATCTGGCTGATTTTAAAGGCACCTTTATTATGATCTCCCATGATAAGGCTTTCCTGACGGACGTAACTAACTATACCTTGATCCTGGAAAACGGCGCGATCGCTAAGGTGCACGGGAACTATGAACATTATGAGCAGATAAAGAAGGAGAGGCGCGTATTTCTCGTTAAGCAATCCAAGGAACAAGAGAAAAAAATGAAACAGCTGGAGAGATTTGTGGAGCGTTTCCACGCCCAGCCCAATAAAGCGGCTTCTGTCCGCGCCAAGCGCAGGGTCTTAGAGAAAATGCAGGAAAAAGAGATCGTAGTGCCGCAGGACCCCAGAGAGAGTATCAGGGATTTTCATTTTCCTCCTACCCAGCGCAGCGGCCACAGGGTTATATCGCTGGATAAGATCTCTAAATCTTACGGGGACATTAAAGTCTACACAGGCCTGGATTTTGAGATAACACAGGGCGTTAAAGCGGTGCTGTCCGGAGATAACGGCGCCGGCAAATCCACGCTTCTTAAGATCTTAGCCGGCGTAGTTGATATTGACAGCGGTTCGCGCGTTGTCGGGCATAATGTGGAGACAGGTTATTTCTCGCAGACACGCACGGATGTGCTTAATCTGGAAAATACCGTCCTGCAGGAAGCTTATTCCGCCGCTCCCGGTTATATGGCGGAAGAGGATATCAGGACTATCCTGGGAGCATTTTTATTTACCGGAGAAGACGCGGATAAAAAAGTCAAAGTGCTCTCCGGAGGGGAAAAGAGCCGCCTGATACTGGCCAAGCTTTTGGTTAATCCTCCCAATTTCCTCTTACTTGATGAACCGACAACCCATCTTGACGTAGACGCCGTAGACGCGCTGGTCAGGGCATTGACCGATTACCAGGGAACTATCGTATTTATCAGCCACGATATATATTTCGTCCGTTCCATTGCCGATATGGTTTTTGAAGTCAAAGAAGGAAGGATCAGGAAATTCTCCGGGTCTTTTGACTATTATCTGGAAAAAAGGGACCAAGGGGAGTTAAATATAGAACAACGCGCTCCCAAAGCCAGTATCCATAAGGCTCAAGCTGCTGACGACACAAAAGAAAAGGCAAAAGAGGAAGAAAAGAGGCGCAGGGAAGAGGAAAAGAAGCGTAAGGCCCATAATACAGAAGTGCGGCAGAAGATAGATAAGCTGGAGAAAGAGAAAGAAGTCCTGCATTTAGAAAGCTATGCCAAGGCGCGTGCCTTATCTAACCCGCGCATTTATCGCGATGAAGATACCGCCAGGGAATACGGCCGCCGGATGAAAGATATAGAGAAAATAATCTTAGAAATGGACAGCGAGATCGAGAAGCTGGAAGAGCAGATCATTGAGTAGGGGCTTGTTCCTATAAAGCAGTATTTACCTCTTGATTTTGACATTTTTTTTAGCTACAATAAACTCCATAATTCCCCCTTAGCTCAGTTGGTAGAGCGAGAGACTGTTAATCTCCAGGTCCTAGGTTCGAGTCCTAGAGGGGGAGCCAAATAAATCTCTCAAAATCCAGAATGAGAGATAAAGATTACCCTGATTAATAGCACTAGTCAGGGTAATCTTTATGTGTCGATGTGTCAAAAGGTTA
>JBAZKC010000007.1:0-47880 GCA_041651035.1 Candidatus Omnitrophota bacterium
AAGGATTGGCTGTCGGCTGGCCTAAAGATTGTAAACCAGATATCACGGCTGCAGAACCATTGATCTTGGCGCCGAGCGAATCGATATCTGTCTGGGTGAAGCCGTAAGGATTGGCTGTCGGCTGGCCGATCAATTCATCCCAATATCTATATTCACTTCTGGCTGAATCTGCTTTAGCTTGAGTTGAATCAATCCATGCCTGCTGAATTAAATAAGGGTTGTTTACATCCTGTCCTAGACTATCCAGCCCGGCGATTGCGCTATCAATTGAGTTTATCTTCTGGGTTAAATCTTCGATATACTGAGAGTATGTTGCATCAATTATTCCTGGATTAATAGTCATTGCCCAATCATATCTACGCTGCGCGTATTCTAACCCGACCTGAGCGGCAAGATTTGCTTCTCTGGCAGCGACTAAAGCATTGTTTGATAACTCTGCCGCTTTTGTAGCTAATTGTTGTCTTAGTTCAGGAGTATATTCTGTAGCGCTAATATTAGTTAATGTCTCTTGCAATTGACGAACTACTGATAGCTGGCTATTTAAAACGGCTAATGTGCCGATGAGATTCTGCTCGAAACGGGCATTCAATACTTCCCAATAATGGTTAAATTCAAAATCTGCCTCATCATTCATATCCACGCCGAAAGTAATAGGCATGTCTCTAAATTTCTGCTCTAATGCGGATATCGGCTGGCCCTGAGTTAATTCTCCTTCGCTACCGATAAAGATCTCAGCGTGAGAAATCGCAAAACCATAATCAAGGATAGAAATCTTTACATCTAGCTTAGCCAAATATATCTCTTCTTCGGGAGCGCCTGCGGCAATCAATTCCTGCCAATGTGTATATGTTTGGAGGGCTCTTGAGTCTGCAAGGGCGACATTTTGCTTTGCTTCTTCTAAAACAAGGCTGTCGCTTTCTGCCCATTGTAATATTCTCTGTTCGTAAGTAGTCCAGTATGCGCGGGCCTGATCCAAGTTGCCGTTAACGGTATTGGCCCATCTTTCTGCCTCAATAATTTCCTGATCAAGATTTTCCAAAGCGCCTTGGGCATCTGTTAGTCTCTGGCGAGCCTGGTTAATCTGTATTTCAATTTCTGTATTAATCATCCTGCCAATAACTTCTTTAGCCTTATCTGGATTGCCGGAAAGATTAATCAAATTTCTCAATGCCTTTTCATAGGCATCCTGTCTGTTATCCTGAGGGCCAAATCCTAAATCTCCCATTAATTTTTCCATGGCATCGCGTGAACCGCGCCAGTAATCAAGGGAATCAAATGCGCGGCTAAGCTTGGTTTGTTTCTGAATGATATTATCGTAGGCTTGAGTTAATGCTTCGCCTGCTTGGTTGGCTCCAGCTAAGGCATCCTGGTAGGCCTGGGCTTCTTCGGGATCGGTTAAATCGTAAGTATAAATTCCGAAATCTTTGTGATTCTGAATTCTAGTGCGCATTGATTCAAAATCTTCCTGAGGTATTCCTGCCGGCGGCGTAGTCGGTAATTCTCCGACCTTTACCCAGGAATTAATATAGGTTTCTTGGTCTCGTGCATAAGCGCGATTGGCAAGTTCTAATTCCTGCTGGATATTAACTATTGTTTCTTCTGTATCGGTAAGGCCGCTAGCTGCTTCTTCGTAACCCTTAATTAATTCGGTGACGAAATTGGCGATGTTGCCATAAATCTGCTCTTTAGAATCAATGAGTTTCTTTTCTTCCAATAATAAGCGATATATATCCTGAATTAGAGATATGGTTACCTGGCGCAATGAAGACATCTGTTTCTTTATGTCTCTTTCTAGTTGAGCATATTTCTGGTAATTGCCTTGCTGGATTCTTATCTGCTCTAACTGCGCCTGGATTTCTCTGGACTCTTGGCTAAATCTGGCGAATGCTTCTTTTACTTCCGCGGGAAGCTCAATTCCATACGCCTGGAATAACTGCTGTGGATAATTGGTATCCATTATAGATACCGAGCCTTCTTGCGGAGCCTGCTGCAATCCTTGCGCGGCAAGATAATCTGCCAATGGCTTTTCCTGGGCTGGGATATATCCTTCGTGAGGCTGCATGATACCAGTAGAATCAACGGTTACGGCAAACTGCTCTAACAATGCTGCCTTATCAAACTGCGGGCCGACTTCCATGACGCCTAAGATAAATCCTTCCTTAGAAAGCACAACCATGGTGCCTCTCTTAAGCGTAATCTTTTCTTCTGAACCGACCAAGGTTATTGTCACATCTTCGGATAATGTGAATGTCGGCAATACCAATGCTTCTTGCTCGCTTAAATAACTAATTCCGCCTTTTATCCAGGCAACGAAGTGAGTCGGTATGGATTCAGGCAAACGCACAACCAAATCATCTCCGAGTTTGAAATATTCATAGCGGGTATTATTATAAGTAAACTCTGAGCGCATCTCTGTTGTCTGCCTGTCTATCTCGGCTTTAATCCAGGCGTCCCTGGATTTCTTATCAATCTTTTCAGCTTCTTCTTTTGCCTTCTTTTCAATATCTGCTTTTCTCTGGCTAAGCAATGCATCCAAATCGGCCTGGGTAATTACTCTTGTGCTATCGCCCTGGGTTAACACCAGATTACCGGCATACTGAGGATTCCAGAAAGCAAAACGCAAGATGCCGGCAGGTACTGAATAAATCATATTGGAATGCACTCTTTGTCCGCCTAATGTGTGGCCTAAATCAACCGCGGGATTGACGCGGACTTCTGTGGTGTCATTTTCTACGGTCATGCCGCTACGTATGTAATTATTAGCGGCTATGGTAAACGGAATGTTATCAAAATCATACATTGCCAATACATCGCCGGTCATCGGCTCTGTCTCGGCTGCGGCAATACCGCCGATTCCGTTTCTTGCCATGTTCTGCTCAATTAAGCTTCCAAACATCCATTTGCTGGGGATGATAATCAACTTGTCAGTCTGTGGTAATTCATCGGCAACATATTTCTTATAGAACGGCTCGGATAATACATTGCCTTGTTCATCCTGCGGGAACATAAACCATTTTGCCCGGACAAAAATCCAATCTTCGCCTCTCTGGGCTGCCGCAAGATTAAGTTCAAGGACGTAGAGATATTCGGAATCGGTAGACGGCCTGTAATATGCGTAGACCACGGATGTATCTTCTGATTGATAAATGGTTCCTAATAAGCCGGTCTGTCTTTCGCCGAATATAATCGTAACCGGGAATTTCTCGCCCAACAAGTAAGCGTGTTCCCTGTCGCCTCCGATTCCGATTAAGCGCAAGGCATGTCCTATGCCGGGGATTTTGCCAACGCTGACGTTAACTCCTTTATTAATAAGCGCTGAGACATCATCGATAACTCTCTGGGCAGTGATATTGGTGAAGGTAACTTTTCTTGCCGCCTCAATGCTATCGGGGTTGACGTAAGCTGGTTTTTCTATCCAGAGAGCTGCTGCCGGCTTGAATCCGGGAGTTTTATAATCAAAAAATAATCCGCCGCGCTCCTGCATCTGCTTCCATTGTCCTGGGTCTCTAGAAGCCCACTGCAATAATGTATCGCTTAATTTTAAGAGGCCAAGATAATAACCGGCTGAACCTTGTTCTGTTGCTCCGGAAAGCAGGCCGGTTGCGAAGCTGACAAAATCTATCATTGGGTCTGCCGGGCTTGAAACAAATAGATGCACGGCAAATTTTTGTTCTCCGCCGCCGAATTCCATCTTAAACAATGAGCCGGCCGGGTTCCAATTGAATCCGACTCCGAAGCCCACGATTACATCTCCTGGTTTAAGATTTTCTGCGCCTTTGACATCTCTTATTCCTTCGATAAATGAACGGGTGGCCACCACTACGTTGATATTGTCAAGCTCGGAATAACCTCTCATCAAATTGTCTCTGGCTTTTCCCGCCTCAATTTGAGTTGCATTACCACTAATTATTCCATGCAAATCAGAAAGCCCTGCTAATGTGCTTTCTAGCTTATTAATATTCTTGGCAAAGCTGATTGCTAAGCTCTTAAGATTTCCTAAGACAAATATATAATAGCCTTGTTGTTCCTTGTTGAGTTTTGCTGTATCTAAGTCGTTTATGGCTTCAAGCAATCCTTCGGATAATGCCCTGTATTGAGCTATCTTGTAGGCGGTCTGGACGACTGAACGCGCCCATTCTTCTGAAATGCCGAATTTCTTGGCGATTTCTTGCACTTCTTCTTCGGAAGACGTAAAATCTCCGAATAGTTTATTGATTGTCTCGTCATTAATTTCGCCTTGCTGCGCGAATAATACTTCCCGGACTAATTTTGCAAATCCTTCTTTTATTGCCTGGTATTCTGAAGCGGTGCCAAGCTGGGAAGCGATATTAATTGCGGCGGCTCCAAGCGTGCTATCGGCAACGGAAACTCCCCTGATGCCAGCCAAAACCTTTTGAATCTCTTGGATATTAGCAGCAATCTTTTCTGCCGAAGCTGCATTCTCTTGCTGTCTGCTTTCGGTAACGATTGGTACGCTGACGCCAGAAACGCCTACGCTAGAAGTGCTGTCCTGTCCTGCTACGAAAAGGCTATCCATGGCAACTTTTAAGCTATCCGGCAGGCTGCTGTATTGCGCAAGCATCTTCTTATATAGCTCTATGGAATCTTGCGTCTTCTTTAATTCAGCCAGAATTCTCTTTTCTTCCTGGACCAATTTTAAGGCTTCTTCTGTAGCGGCCAATCTATCCCTTAATTCTTTAAGAACATCTTCTTTATCTTTTCTGTCTGAATTGCTGACGCGTTCTATCTCTTTCTGTAATTCTTTTATGCTATCTTGATAAGCTCTTTCTGAGGCGGCTAGCTTCAGATAATTTTCAGCGATCTTTATTCTTAAGGAAGCTAATCTTTCTGCCTCTTCTATCCCGGTCTCTGTGCCGTTCTCGCTGTCTTCCTCCTTGGCTGCTTCTACTTCCCGGTTGAATGTTTCGACTAACTCGGCGGTTTCTGTTCTTAAACGCTCATCAGTATAGGCTTTTACGCTCGGAGCTGCTGTTGAGAAGAAAATCGTTAGTAACCCTATAGTGGCGAGGGCTGAGAATTTATATCTGAATAAAGCTATGAAACCTTTAGTAAATTTAATAATTGGGGCGATTAATAATCCGTATATCTGATAGAGATAAGCTGCAATTTCGCCATAACCGTTCTGGTGGGCTGCTTCGTGGTATTCATAGAGGGAGTTAAGGATTAATTCGGGAAGTTTCTGCCAAGCGCGGTGCCTGATAAGATTGCCTTCTTCGTCTACGCTGGCGATTGGTGCGGTCAAAACATTCTTTACCTTTTCTGGCTGACCGCGTATACGATTGTGTGTATTGAATGCGCTGATAATTGCGCCGGTCTGATAGAGGAAGAATAAACCGCTTATCACTGGAATAATCGCTAAGCTGATAATTGCAGCGACTGGAAGCGCTGAGGAAATTCCTAATCCGATAATTCCGCCTGCTATCGTCAAACTGACTATTGCTGCAATCAATGAACCGGCTGCTGTTGAATTGCCTTTGTGATCTAGCTGTCCATCTCCGGCGTAATCAGTCGGATCAACGACTTCTCTGCGAGGAATCCTACCATTAATTCTTTTATCTGCCCTGGCTATTTCTCTTCTGACGCCGCCAGGCAGTCTGGCTGGTTTTCTGCTTGAGCTCGCAGGAATATATCTGTCATTTGGGCCGACTGGACTATCCATCTCTAAAAGCTCTATTTCGGCTTGCTGTCTTGTTTGAACATATCCTTTGATGCCAACAATCATTCTTACATAGGCGACTAACGCCTTGGCAACTCCACCGATAATCAATCTGGCCAATGAAAGCTCAACCTTTTTCTCTTCGGTATATCTATATGCCGGATGAACTGGATTATCCATCTCTAAAAGCTCAGCCTCATCTTTACCATATCCTTTTACGGTTGCTGCCAACATCGGCAGGCCGAAGAAGCATCCGGCGCGATAAGCGCTTCCAGGAACTACTGCATAAGTTAATTTTCTCTTTAATGCGCCTTGATAAGTCTCTAAATATCTTTCTACTGCAAAATTCCAGTCTTTTACTTCGCGCGCGTTTCTGGAAATAATTCTCCAAGTGTCGGCTTCGCCATACCAGTAGAGCGCTCTCTTGATGGCGCCAAAATATTCGTCTTCATTTTCCTCTAAGAATAAGAAGCCGTTACCAACCTCAGTTTCCGGATTAAATTCTTTAACAGTATCAATAAGTCCGCCGGTTGCCCTGGCCACAACTACGCAACCGCTTAATAATGCTACCTGCTGCTTGGTTCCGCAGGGTTCAAATAATGACGGCATAAGGTATATATCAAGCCCGCGGAATACCTTCTTGGATTTTTCCTGGGTAGTGCTGAAATCAACGGCTACTAATCCCGGCCACTCTTCTTGCAATCTCTCAAGTTCTTTCCTGGCTTCATGATAATAAGGATCTTTGGGATGTCCCTTGCCTATTAAGATAAACTGGATGCCGCCTTTAGTTTCTATCAATAATCTTTCGATAACATTTACGGTAAGTATTGTTCCTTTCTGTAAAGTAATGCGTGTTGCAGAGCCTAACAAAGGTATGTTGGAATCAAATCTTAACCCGTACATTCTCTGAAGCTCAGCCTTTGCCTGAGGCTTATCTGCCTCAGATACCGGCGCCCAAGCTTCAGGATCAACGCCGTTTAATATACCGACAACATCATAAAATCTCTCGCGTAAAATCGTATCCAATCCTTCGCCGTATCTGGCTCCCATAATTTCCCTGGCATATTGAGGAGAGACGGTTACGACCTTATCGGCGTGGAAGATTGCTCCTTTTATCAGATTAAATGCTGCGGGATCATTGTGACGCTGTAATCCAAACCAATGTTCACCATTTATCCCAAGCTTAACAAATTCCTCATATTCAAAGCGGTTAAATTCCCCGCCCTGATAAGCAAGATTATGAATAGCAAATATAGAAGCGGTATTCCAGAATAACGGATGCTTATCATATTTTGTCTTTAATAACGCCGGTACCAAAGCTGCCTGCCAATCATTGGCATGAATGACACTGGGTGCTTTCATAAGACCAACCCTAACTAATGTTTCAATTGCCTTGAATGTACCGTCAGAAAGAACGACTGCCTGCTCTAATTCTCCAGTATAAATAGTCTTGGTATATTTATGATTCTCAAGCAACCAAACATTAACTCCCGGAATGACATCTTCTTTGGCCTTCCAAATCTTCAAAACAACTTCTTCATCGTCTATAACAACAGTGCAGCTGAGCCCTGTGTCTTCAATTTGCGACTCTGGTATATTGTCGTATTTTAAGGTAATGACATCGACCTTGGCGCCTGCAGCTGCTAATGCCTTAGTATATTCGCCTGAGACATCGCCTAATCCGCCGGTCTTAGAAAGAGGATAAATCTCTGGGCTGATATAGGCTATTGTTTTCCCGAATAAAGAACCGAGCAGCGCTTGTCGTTTACTGGCGTCTACAACACTTACTCCCAAGAGCGGCAAACCAAAGCTGCAGAATGCCCTGGGGTCTCCTTTTAGTATACGGGCGATACGGGAAGCAACTACCATAGGCTCGTTGCTTCTATAACCACTATTACCAATATTTAATGTGCTGATTTGAGAAGCTAAGCTGTCAATCTCATGTTTATAGCACTTGATAAACTCTAGGACAAACTTTTCAAATCTAACTTTATCATTTGCCATGACTATCCCCATGGCGATTCTCAGCATCGTCTTATAAACAACAGGATATCCGGCTTTTCTTAATTCCTTAATAATCCATTCCAACTGCGCCCTGGCAGTTTCGTGTTCTTCTCCCACCGTTGGATCCTGCGCTTTTTTCTCTGCGCTTTCTACATAAGCCAAATCTCTCATAAATTCTTCAATCTCAGAAGTCAGGCCCATTTCTTCATAGAGAGCGAACGCAACCAAATCTGCTATGAACTCTCCAATTGCCTTGCCTGTTTCTTTAGGATGCAAATTATGCCCTATCTCATGCGCCACTGTTCCTAAGAATATTTCCCTTCTAAAACTATCGGAAATGTATCTATCGCCAAATTCGAAAGCCGCGTTTGCGGTATGATAGTACGGGATAAAGCAAGCACCGATAATGGTTTTACGTACTATTTCACTGTATTTTTCCTTTGTAATATTCAAGAACGCAAAAGCGTCTCTTACAATCAATAATGTGGCTAAGATAGAAATCTTTAATAAGACAGTTTTATCAAACAACCCTGCGTCTTTTCTTGTTTTATTCTGAGTCGATAATATTTGTTTTAATAAGCCCTTTGCTTTTGCCAAATTGCGCCCTGAGAAAACAGCTTCTACATCAAAGAGAAAATTATCGTGTTGCGCAACAATGTTATCCATTATCATAGGTAAAGTAATTACTACGGCTTCTCCATCACATAAAGCTTTAGTAAGAATATCATTAACACTGATAACATTATATCTTCTTATAATCGGCAATAAACCGCCCACCCCCCTAAAGAAGCCGCATATAAAACCTACTCCTTTTTCCTCTAGGGGAGAGAACAAATCAAACATGAGTACCGGATCCCCAGCCAAATCAAACTCTACGCCTTGATCTTCTAACAAGCTTTCAAGTTTCTTAATTAATCTTTCTACCTCCCAGTAGCCCCTATCTTCAACCTCTGACAACATATACCGGAAATCTTCTCTTTGTTCATCAAAGATACGGTTAATAGCTCTTTTCCCAAAACGCCTGTCCAACATGTCAAGGGCCTGGCTTAAGCCGCCTCTTTCAAAACTTGAGCCTGAAAGTATGGCGGTAACCTGCTCAAAGCTCGTTAAGTCTTCGCTGAATAAACGGGCTAATCTGGCCTTGCCGAATCTACGGATTAATACCTTTATGAATCGGCCATTATCTTCAGAGATCCTGCGAGAAATTAATTCTACTTCGTAATCATCTGCTTCAATTGCTTTTGCGGCCAGCTCTGCGCCGAATAAGTCCAAGATTTCTTTGAATTCAGGCTCATAGGCTTTGTTCTTTTTGCTGCCTCTGCGACCGCCTTTAACGCTTACCCCTAGAACTGGCAATCCGAAGAAGCATCCGGCGCTAGGATCAATGTCTCTTTCTGCATCTTCTTGAGGAACAATTTCATCTACTGCCTTACTCGGCTGTTGCATCATTAATTGCGCTAAATGAATCCTATAGTTTCTCGCTTTTTTGATAGCTGTCTCAACAACATCTCTTAAGGCGCTAAATTCATCCTCTTCTTCACAGGCACCTTCTTCTTTCATTGCTTCATTTAATGCGGCTATTACCTCGCATCTGTGGCTATTGGCTTCGAGGAAAACAGGTTCTAAATTCTTGCGAATTAAGATATCAAGGCCCATAAAATCAGGTTCGAGATACTGGGCTTCACCGGAAACCTCAGGGTCTACCGCGAAAGTACTTTTAGCTTCTTCTTCTATTTGTTTAAACGCTATAATGCAGATTCTATCAATTTGCTGTCTAAGATTCTTAGCCTTTCTTCCAGATACTCCTATTTCTTTTAGGAACCTTGCGAATGTCATTGCCTGGGCATCGCGCGCAACGCTGACTATTCTATCGGGAGCGTATCTTACGGCTATATCGCTTACCACTATCTCGCCCTTCTTATTTCTTGCCACAAATGGCCTTAGCGATGCGTAGCAGGTCTGTTTTCTTCCCCTAAACATTGTCTCGAAACTAACAGAGTCAACAAATTCCTGGACAACAAATTCTATATTTCTCTGAAGCAAACTTAATATGTACCCGATAGCCTTGCTGATTTCCTCGGATTCATATATCTCAACACCTAAAGCGTGGCTCCCTAAGGCAGGCTTCACCACTATAGCCCTAAGATTATGCCTTTTGATAAACAATTCCACGTAGCCTACCAAAGGAGAAAGTATCTTGCCGCTCGTGTTTCTCTCTAATAACCACCTAATCTGACGAGAAGTAATTTCAATAGGCGCGTTTATTTTGGCTACTGTCCTTGAAGTATCTATTTTATTATCCAACAACCTGCTTACTTGAAGCGACATACTTGTAGGGATGCCGTATTGTTTTATTAAATTGAACTGATGACTCCCACCCAGATTGGGTGAATTATAATATAAAGCATAATCGAAGATTAAAGGCTGTCTAAACTTAGCAAGTACCAATGTCCCATCGATATAAACATAACCCATTTTAACCGTTAAGAATTTGGCATCACCAATCTGTTCTTCTTTAAGCCAGGATTCTTCTCTTACCAATATAAAATTGGCTTCTTTCCCGTATAATCTTGACATTGCGATTCTCGCTAGTATATCTGGAGAAATCTTGGCATTGAAATCTATCACCACGATATTTTGCCTGCTATTATCCATATCCAGGTCCCTGACTTCCGGAAGGTCTATATCAAATGATAATAGCGTTATTGCATCGATTATCCTGTTTATCTTTCTCTCTTCAGAAATAACAGTGCCTGCTGTGGCTGAAGCGCTCAATAACTCGCTCAAGGCAGTAGTCACTCGATTTTGGTTAAATGACCACCAAGCCGAGCCATTTTTAAGAATTAAAAGCTGATTAAGCGCTTCTATGCCGTCTCTTAATGAACGTATCCCTTCAATATCAATATGCTCATCAATAAGCCCCTGTATGGATGCATCAGCGGATCCGGGAACCAAGGATGGAATAGAATCATCGTCACCAGCCGTATCTTCACCGCTTTCATCTGGCGTTTTCTCTGCTAATGCTAACATCGGCAGGCCAAAGAAACATCCGGCGCGATGATCAGACTGGCCCAAAACATCTGTTTCGCTTATTATATTGGCCTTTGGATGATAAGTTTCATAGGCTTTTGAGAAATTAATAACTCTGTCCTGCCAAGGATCATCTCTGTACGTACCTATTGTATCCAAGAAATCGCAAGCAATAAGCAATGCCAAAACTTGATTTCTATCTAATGACGGATTTATGCCTTTAACAAATGCTTCAAATGCGGCCTCGCCTGGTATTTGTTGAGATATAAAGTAAAGGGCGCCATGAAGCCTGACTACTTCTAATAATACATCTCTGTTAACCAGTCCTTGAGCCAATCTTGTATCTTGCTCTAACATAGCAACCGATGCTGCTTCGTGGTTTGGATAAAGATCAAGCTGCCTTCCTTCTTCGGTAATTGTCCTAGGTTGAATTCTCCCCTTAGCGATATCATGAAGTAAAATAAAGAGCTCAAAGAATAATCTGTTTTCAGGATTATTTAAGATTGCTCGGTAAGGCTCAGGGATGTATTCGTATGCAGCTATGTTATTTAAAGCATCAAGCATAGCCTGGAGATGATCCCTAAACAGCGGGCCTTCTTTGTGTACGTGCAAAGGAAGATTGGGAACATCAAAATAACCATGATATTCGCCTGGTAAATGTTTTTTAATGATGAATTCTATCTTTTGTGCTTCTCGATTGATGGTCATTGCCAAAATCGGCAGGCCAAAGAAACATCCGGAGTACGGGCCGCGACGCGAATTGCTGCTGCGGAATCTATTCGCGTTCTTGGCTCTCTTGCTCCTAATGTGACCTATTATTGAACCTATTATCGTTAAAGGAATAAAATAGAATAGCCCAATTATCACCGCATACATGGTCAATAATGCCCATCTGGAATTACCGCCGTAAGCCCCGACCAAATCCCATTCATCGGCAAACATCTCTTGACCATTCACGGGCACGATACCCAATTGGCCTGAAAATCTTGCCATTCTCTTAAATGCCTGCTCTTCTTCATGAGAATAGAAACGGAATAACCATTCATATAAGAACTTCAAAGGATTATACTTTATGATTGCTTTCCATAAGTTAGTCGGCAGATTTTGGGCATGATGCGCTTCATGATCAAGAATAAAAGCTAACTCAAACGGCCTGGTGTAATCTTTGTTGATCTTGATAATCGGCTTGCCATGGGTTCCGAGCATCCTGGAGCCGGTGCAATAACCAAGCGCATCAGCGGTATTCTTTCCTATATATAAGGAAGTGCCTCTTTCTTTTAATGCCTCATAGGCGTCCGGATCAGCTATATAAATCAACAATAATGCCTTGCCTAATGCCACTGCGTCCTGCGAATCCCCTCTCTGAGTCATATAAGGATCAAGTGTGCCTGCGGCTTTCGCTTCCTGCCAATATCTGTCTGCCATTCTGTCTATCTCGGCCATTCTTTCCCTGGCTGACTCAACTGAAAACTTGAATCCTATTTCTTTGCTTATGCCAGTGGGAATTGGATTGGCTTTATAGTCGTCAACCATTCTTACTATCGCCGGCTTAACCGCGAAACCTTTTTCAATATCAGCCTGTTGACCTTGGGTCAATATTACCTTTGCCAAGGTTACAAGCATGGTAAGTGTAATTAAGGAAACTGCGATGATGCGTTTATAGGACGACCTTCTGGCATTGTGTCTTCTGGTCGCCATCTTATAATCTCTGCCGACTATGCCAAAAGACATATACGCCATGGTCTGCGCATCTTGGAGCTCTGTTTTAGCAGCAGGAATAAGGAAATATCCTACTAATATAAGAGCAGAAACTCCCCACGGTAAAATATGAAGACCGAAAATATTTGTTATGGCCGTAAATAATCCGAGAAGTATAAATCCGGTGGAGATGGCTAATGATAATGCTACGGTGATTCTGGTGGCTTGTATGTAGGCGTTTTTCTTAGATAATTTATGAGAGAGAACCCAATTCAATGTTGCTCTTAACATCTTTCCGGAATCCATTGGGAAGGCGGGAATAAGTGCGTTGAAAGCAAACAGGAAAGCATTTGCCGCGTAAGCCATAGAAAGCAAGAACACTAAAGGCTCCATCAATTTCATAGCTGCAAAAGGATTAAGGGCAACGCCAAAAGCAGCAACCAAGCCAAGATGCGAAGTAAAGTAGATGAAGGCTACAATAATAAGATTCCAGAGTGGGCCGGCCAAGGCATACCAGAATTCTTTAGCCGGATTTTTATCCATCTCTGCCGCTGCATAAGTCTCGGAATCAAAATCAATGATAATTCCGACGGGAATCATAATATGCATTACTTTAGATATGACGCCAAACTGCTTTAATGCTAAGCCATGGAATGCTTCATGAGGTACGGCGGCAAGCAACACAATAGCAAATAGCGCCGGGATAACAAACCAGGCAACGCCTTGAGCCAAGCTAAACAACGTCCAACCGGCGAAGAAAAGTATTGTGCTGAAATTGATATATAACGGAGATCCGTACGGGCCTTTGACAAAAGGCATGCGTATCCAGACGAAAATAGCTTTCAATAATTTATTATCTATTCTATGGCCAAAGAGATTGTACTCATTGAAATCCTGCAAGAACGACTCGCGAGGCTTGTAATTACGTGTAAACGGATTTTCTCTAGGGCCGGCTCTCCTATGGGGAGGCTGATACTGGCTATTTGAAGCGTTAGCCATGCCAGTAAATAACACTGGGCCTGCTGATAATCCCACAGCTAACGCTATAGCCGGCATCACTACAGCCCAGACTCTTCTGAGCTGTAATGATACTTTATTGCCAGCTGAATGGCGAGTTGGTTGTGTAGACTGGAGCTTGCTCCCCATCAATGACTCTTCTTGCAAGCCCTCGGATGGTCTGGCTTTCTTCTCCGCTAACTTCTTGCCAAAATCTGCCATTGCGCGTGTAAACTCCGCCTTTGTTCTGGATAAGAAAGATTCTAATCTTTCCACAGCAAGGTTCACGAGTTGATGCGTAGACTGCTTCAGGATAGACAAGTAGGTAAGCAAATTCCAAATCCTTGTAAATATGTTCGCGAGCACACATGGTACGCCTCCTTTGTTAATTATAATAAGGGCGCGAACAGGGGTCAGACCGTTTGCACGGAACTGTTCAGCGCCCTTATTATTAGCCGCATCTGTTGCCACGGGAGGTACAGCTTGCGGCTGGGTTAAAATTCTTAAGGCATCTGCCTGAGCCTTTATTGCATCTTGTTCGTTATTTTTTGATTCGTGGATATTTATTTGGGTAAGAACCAATCTTCCGACCGGTCCGATAAAGAGGGATTCTTTTACTTTGAGGCCACTGCGGTTATCGGCAACAGCAAAGCTAAATGGAGAACCTCTTATACTATTATTCTTGATGATTCCAGCTAACTGATAAGAAACAGCTATGGCTAAAGTATACAAGCCTACCAATAAGAATCCTAAGGCAACTTTTACTTCTCCTTTTAATAGATAATCTTTAGCTGCCTTGAATTGGCTTACAGGCGCTAAATCGTGACGATGCTTTGATGCATCTTCTGCTGGCTGCGCAGCTTCTCTTGCAAATCTTGCGCGATTCTTGGCAATATATGTTAAGTTGACTGTGTTTGCTTTTATAGTCCCGTGGCCAAATTTCGGCAACATAGCATCCAACAACTGCAAACCGGCTATGATTGTATCGACACGCTCGCCAGCCTTCATCAAGCGCGCTAAATCTGCAATGATACCAGTTCTAAACATAGTGAGTTTCTCGCCATTAATTATCTCCTGGCCTTTTGCTTCGCCGAATGCAGCCAAAATAGCCAAGGCGACGTCTAATCTTGTTACCGTGCCATCTAATTCTGGGAAGCGAGATTGTATACCGTAACTTCTGCTTTTAGCCGCAGAGATACTTCCTCCGACTAAACACTCTATTATCTCATTAATAAAATCAAAAGGAGTAAATCGTTTAACCATACCAACATCGATTCCTACAGCTTCCTCTTTTTCTATATCCACCATGATATTAAATGGGGTGCTGTCCTCTATCTGTTCAAACAATCTGAAGCTCATGGCGATATTTGCATAACCTCTGACGGCTAAATAGAATGCCCTGCGCCAAATTTCTTTACGCGCCTCGATGTTTTGCTCTCTGTAAGCCTCCATAACCCAATCTAATCTTGGTATGCTGATATAGGCCTCGGTCCACATACCTTCCGGTTTTCTCTCTACTATTAAGGAAACCGGTCTAAAGCGCGAAGCCCTGGATGACAAGGCAATATGTCTTAATATCTCTTTCTTAAATGCATTTAATTTTGCCATGGAAGATTGTTTATACGTGCTGTATCTAATCGGCTTGACTACGAATTCAAATGTCCTTACACCTCCATCAACGAGGGCGTTGACTGTCACTTTAAATACGATCTTATCTGCGCCGTCAGCTAAGAATTCAATCTTGGCATTAAGTATCTTGGAAAGCTCTAATCTTACATTGTGTTCCATGAAGATGGTTTTGCGGCATAATGCATTCTCAGCCATATGCCTAAGGACGTACAATTTGGCTTTTTCATAATCCTGTTTGTATGTTCCGAATTCCATCTTCCAATTACCGTAGAATCTTTGATGAATCTGCCTGATTTCTTCTTCAGTATTCGGTCCGGCAAACTCAACTATAAAACCCCTGGTTATTAATTCATTGATATCGCAACGCTCGGGGAATAAAGCGTCTAATTTGTCTCTTATCTTATCAAGCGCGGCATTTGCAGCAGCTTCAATCGCATCTAATCCGTCTATGCCGGCAAAAAGTTCAGTGTCTATATAATAAATTATTGCTGCAAGGGTACCTCTGGCAATAATATAATCATTATTATCTACAAAATCAGCATCCGCCAACTGTCTAATTAAGCTTATTACGGCATCAGATCTTCCTGCTTTTATTTCTAGCAAGTGCCTTAATTCTCTATCAATCTCTTCGACGCTTAAATTATCATTGTTTGGCGTGCCTCTGGAACTCCTGGCAGTTACTGCCAACAGCGGCATAACGGCTGCCGATAACACTGCAGCCACCACTGCAATGCCTAAGAAGACGTAACGAACAGTTGTAATGAGGCCCCTCAGGGGGTCAGCTCGACGAATCGAGACCTGAGAAGCCTCATTATCAACAATAGCCGCATCTGTTGCCACGGGAGGTACAGCTTGCGGCTGGGTTAAAATTCTTAATTTATTAGTTATTTGTCTGAATATTGATAAGATTTGGGTAGGAATAATACCGGAAATTGAAACAAAAAGGCCTCTATCGCTTCTTTCGGTAGGTGAACGAGGTCTGTAAGTAAAAACTTTCCTTGATGTTAGAACCTTTATTAGATCTCTAAGAAGTTCTAAGAGTTCTCTTGAAACAGGTGTTTGTGGCTTTGCCCTGGTTATAACACCAGAACCCTTAGTAACCTGGCCATTATTGCCAGTTACTTCAGATATAGCAGCTTCTCTTCTATCCGCGGCTCTTTCAGTTCCTTTTGTTGAGTTTCCGGTAGATGCACTTCTAGAACCTTGGCTCGCGAAGGCATTTTTCGCGACAGCTGTAAATATAGCTGCGGCTACCAACGCGGTTACGAGCACTGCTGCTAAGCTACCACCAGTCATTCCGACTGATGTAAACCAGATTATAGCTAATCCAAAGGTGTATGCTAATTTTTCGCGCGCTTGTTTGCTAACACGACCTGCGATTGCGCGAATCGCAGCCGCGCCGGATATGGCGGGGCTTCTCGTGCCAATAGTTGTCCCAACTCCTGTTTGACCTTCCACGGAATCCGCAATCTGGGCAGAACGGTCTTCTTCAGCCGGTACGATTGTGGTGCTGGCATAGGCGGATGATACGCCAAATATGCCAGCCGCACCAGCTCCAATAGCCCTGCCAAATTGCATTAATACAGGGGGTAACTGTATCGGTCTTAAAGGCGCGCCAAGCGGATTCGTCTTCATCCTGTTTAACGGGACGGACGGATCAAATGGCTGCCCGGATTCTCTTTGCCTATCTTTTTCAAGAGGTAATTGAGGATTATCGTTATTAAATAACCATTCTTTATCACTATCTTCTATCTTCTTAGGCGGCTCGGGTGGCTGTTGTTTACCGCTTGTAGCTACGCTACCCTGGCCTGCTCCAACTCCGATAGCCCCAGAACCTGTGCCTGAGCCCTGATCAAGGCCTACGGCTACTGCCATATCAGAACCTGAAGAAGGAAGCGCGCCAGTTTCCGTTCCCTTTCCTTTATCTATAGCATCAATATGCTTCTTGGCGATTTCCTTCATCTTAATTACATCTGCATCGGTGGTATTAGTTAAAGCATTTGCTTCATTATATGCTGATACAAAGGCTTCTCTTGCCTCTTGCGGTTTACCGCTCTTCTCTAAGGCAATGCCTTCTCTTAGTAAGGCGGCTGCTTTATTAAATGTGACTGTCTGTAAATTGCCATCAGCTGCCTGTTTTATCTCTTTTAAATTCTCAATAGTTAAGCTGTCTGCCTGGGCAAAAGGAGAAGTTGCATTGAGAGTATCAATTTCTGCCATGACCGCGCGGTAAGCCTCTTGAGCCTTGGTATAGTCTGTCTTAAATACAGCTTTACCTTCATTCATAAGGTTATTAATGCTTCCAATGGCGGCATTCAAGCTATCGGCTTCATTCCAAAGTTGCGCAACAGGAACATCGGTCTTCAAGCTAAGATTAACCATTCTTAAATTATTGAAAGCCATTCTGCGGTAATCTTTGAGCTGAGCAGACAAGGTTGAATCGCTGGCTACCTCAGAATAAGAAGCTAAAACGTCCACAGAAGCTATTATTTTCTCAAAAGCTGCCTTAGCTTCGGTGAGTTTGCCGGCGCGGGATAAAACATCCGCTTGCCTGAGAGAAATACTGATTTCTCTTGCTTCGTGAGCTGGTTCTATCTGGGTTACCGCTGGTTTAGCTGGAGGATTAACTAATGGGCTCTCTTGAGCAGGAGCGTTCTTAAATAATGGCAAAGACATTAAGGTCGTTAAAGCCAATACAAGAAGTCCTCTCCTTAAACCTCCGCCTCTCGGTCCTCTGCCTGTTGAGCCGGTGCCACCGCCAGTATCTGAAGAACCTTTTATGCGCGATGACTCAGCCTGGGCATCGGCAAGATTGGTATAATAATTCCCCATCCACCAAGTATCGCCATATTGATTGCGTATACTATTTTTATCCGGAAGAATGGCTGATAAGGTGTCGGTTGTAATTTCACCTGTGCTGGTGTTAACGCGATAAACTTCCTGGCCTACGGCTACATTCACAGCTTTGCCCGACCTATCCTTTACACTCGGAAGCTGACCTTCAAAAGTCCATTCTGATATGGGTTTAATTTCGGTCGTGGTGGTTGATTCTTTTGCCTGTCTTATGGCGCTCTTTAAATCATCAATAGCTGCGCGCATGGAAGATAATTCTGAGCCAACCGCAGGTTCTCCCTGGGCTTCGATGATTGCCTTTAAATTGCTTTCCAATTCTTCAACAATAACCCCAGCTTGATCAATTCTTAAAAGGTCCTTGCTTTCTATGGCCTGTTGGACCAATGTTGATGCTTCAATAATTCTTGCTCCGATTGGCTTAAATCCTGAATCAGGGCCAGGCATCTTTACAAAACTTATTTTTCTGTTGCCTGGAGTATTCTCTTCGCTCGCCTTTATAGCTTCTTCAAGCGCTGGTTTATCGGTTAACTCATCCAGCACAGGAAGAAGGCCATTATCATAGGCAATTGTTATTGCCTGTTTAATTTCCGGGTCTAAGCTCATGCTGGTTCCGGACCTAATTTCATCGTTAAGTATGTTTAAAATAGCCCGCAACACAAACATATCCTTGATGATTTCATCCATGCCAATACCTTCATCTCCAAGGACAAAAGGCCTGTGGACGAGCTTATCGGTAAAACCGCCCCAAGGATTATTCAATCTCCAACCAGCATTAATTCTCCTTAATATAAGGACGACCGCCTGTCTCTTATCTTCGCTAGTACCGTTAAGGAACGCTTCAACCACCTTTTTGGTTTGCAGAGAAGCGATAATGGCTCCGACACTATCAGCCTGCAGGCCGTATAAGTACTGGTCGCGTGCTTCGCTCCAGCCGCTTAGACTATCCCACTCTCCTCCTACGGTATTAATCACGATGCTATCAGAGAATTCTTTTCCAGTGATTTCCTGGAACCTGCGGCTGAATTCCTGTCTCTCCTTATCGCTGGAGAAGACAAACTGGGAAAGCCTAATCCTCATCTTCTTCTTAGGATTGGTGAAGAATGCCTCATCAACGCCTTTAATCTTACCGGACTTTACATATTCCAATAAGAAGCCATGCAGCTCTTTGGTGTAAGGCACGTAGCTTGGGCCTTGGACGGTGGATAGCCAAGATTGGTGCGTCTCTCTGGCAAGTCTCAGCAAAGTCTTAGGAGAAGTCTCTTTCTCAAAATCTTTGCGGATGGCGTCATTTTGAGCCTTAATAGTTTTTAAATTCTGGTATACATGAAAATCGTTACGTAATCTTGCCTGCGCCTCCCAAATATCCATATCCCATGCCTTAGCCAAAGCATCAATAATCTCAGCATTCAATACAGCTTCGATAGCGCCTTGCTCTGCAAAAATCACTACCAAATCCTGTAATGTCTTAGGTATTATTACAAGTGCATGAGTGGCAAGGCCATCTTTATCCTCTGCCGCCACAACACTATATTTTCCGGCATCTTCTTTTACGGAGAATAATTTACTAATCGGGCCAAGATATATTTCAATGACCTGCTCTGATATGCCAAAATTATCCATGGCTTGTCTTGTCAATCTTTCCTGCTCGGCTCTAGCAGTTTGTTCTGAAGAGAATTTCTCGTTCTGTATTGCCGAAATTACTTGTTTAGCAACGCTGCCTAAAGTAGGATATCTCTTTCTCTCGGCAATATTCTCTTTTACCGCCTGAGCTAATTCATCTTTGCTGCTTAGCCGCTCCAGGATACCATCCAAACCATGGCGGTAGGCGCTGTTTATAGCATCTTTTATTTCTTCGTCGAATGGAACTTCATTAATACGGCTATTTACAACAGTCAATATTGCCTTTAAGATAACGAAATCTTTTTCTATATCATCGATTCCGATGCCGCCGTTTTCAGCTAAGTCAAACGGTTTATGTATTAATCTATCGGTAAATCCTCCCCAGGCATTGTTCAAGCGCCATCCAGCGTTAATCTTGCGCAATATATCTACAACCGCCAGTTTTCTTTCTTCAGCGCTGCCCCGGCTGAGCCTATCGGCAACTTCTCTATCCTGTAACGCCGAAATAATTGCGCCTACGTTGGCTGCCTGTAAACTATAAAGGAATTTATCGCGTTCTGGGCTCCATCCGGCTAAATCATCCCACTCGCCTGCTATTGTATTAATCACCAAACTGTCGTTGAATTCTTTCCCGGTGATTTCCTGGAACCTGCGGCTGAATTCTTGCCTTTCCGCATCATTGGCGAGAATAAACTGGGATGGCTTAATCTTCATCTTCTTCTTAGGGCTAGTGAAGAGGGCTTCGTCAACGCCTTGGACCTTCCCGGCCTTTACATATTCCAATAAGAAGCCATGCAGCTCTTTGGTGTAAGGCACGTAGCTTGGGCCTTGGACGGTTGCTAACCAAGATTGGTGGCTGGCTTTTGCCATCTTAAGCAATATATCCTGCGGGGTTCTTTCTTCAAATTCCTTGCGCTTGCCGTCATTTTCAGATTGGAGAGCTGTCAAATGCTCGTAAACCAATTGCATGCTTGCAAGGCGCGCCTCAACCGTAAAACGATCAACATCCCATGCCTTGGCCAAAGCAAGAACAATATCAGAGTTCTCTCCTCTACCTAACATACTGTCGCTTCCAAGTCTTAAGCGCATAGACCTCTTGCTGGCAAACATATCGACTAAATCATCCAAGGTCTGAGGCAAAATCTGCGATGCTTTCTCTATGCAATATTTATAGATTTCTTTCTCAAAAGCACCCCACTCGCCGGAAGCAATCCTGCTTTCGCCTTTGCCGCTTGCGTCATTTTCATATTCGGTAATTAAAGTAAGTATATCTTCCAATGCCATATTATCTATGGCATGTTTTAAAAGTTTCTTCATCCCTTCAGGGTTATGGGTTTTAACCTCAATCCATGCTTGGCGATGAGAGCCCGCGCCTTCATTTTCTCCTAAATCTCTTACTTCATGTTCAACTAGTGCCCTGAACATGTCTCTATCTGACTGGATGGCTCTCATTAAATCTTCTGTCAAATAAACATCAACTGTCTTTGTCTTTTCATCATGCAAACCTAAGGCAAGATGCAATGAACCATCCAAGGCAAAGAACGCGCCTCTATGCGCAATAGAATCTAAAATATGGAAGTTAACCGTATTGTCTTCAAAGTCGACACGTTGAAAACCATCTGCCCTGCGAGAATTCCTGATAAGCTTGGCTACCTTCTTAGCCAAGATCTCGGCCTGAGGAGTTTCTTGACCGGGTTTCTTCATGAAATCAATGCGCTTTGTAGTTGCGATAGGTTTAATTCTGCTGTCGGTTCCCGCTCCCGTGCCTATGCCAAAGCCACTCCTAGCTGAACCTATGCCACTACCAGAACCGCCGCCCCTGGTTAAATGCAACCCCAGTTCTTTACCGTATAAATCCTCAAAATCTCTTCTTATATTTTCTTTTCTTTCCCTGGCTAACTTTAAGAATTGCTCGCGGCCAAGCACGGTATCTGAATAATCAATACCGGTATCTTTCATCACATCAAATCTAAATGCGGCATAAGGAGCGATAATTCCAACATATTCATCGGTATCTATTGCTTCAACTGCACGTAATGCCGAATCCACTTCCTGCCAGGCCTCTTCTAAGCTCAAAGCTGCCTTTCCATCTTTAATCGCCTTAAGAACAATGTTATAAATCGGCGTATAAGCAACATTATTATCGCCGTTAATATACCAATTTGGATTATAGTCAGTGGTTAATCTTTCGCTGCGGCTCAATCTTCCATCCGGATGCTGGCTGTCTCTAAAGCCCATGTATTTGAAGGCTTGGGCTTTATCAATGAAATGGACCTGTCCGTCTTTTCCTCTTAATAGGCTGCCGGCATGGGTATCATGCTGGGCTACTAACCAATCCAAAACCTGCTGCCTGACGATTCTCCTTACATCTTCTTTGGATAATCTTTGCACAAAATCGCTTCTGCGAACATCGTTCCAGAGCGGACCTTCATTTTCCAGCCATTCTACGAATACGCCGACCTTACCATCAATCTTGCCAGGAAATACTCTGACTGTATCTTCAAAACCTAATCTTGCGGCAACCTGGTCTACCACTTCATCCACCATGGCGCGATGAATCCTGTAAGCCGGGTATTCCTTAAATAACCAAGTCTTGCCTTGGCTATCTACGAGTTTCTTATGGGACGTGCCATCAACGCTGCCGCCCTGGATACCTGATTGGTCTTCTGCCGGCTTTAATTTATCGGAGAAATCTTCTATCTGGCCGACTAATCTATCTAAATCTTGTTCGCCATTTCTTAAGGAATCCTTCATTCTTCTGAAACCTAAGCCAATAATACCCAAGAAAGTAGGCAGTGTTGCGGCAAGCGGAGCTTGAGGCGTTTCTTGGTCTTTAGGTATTTGAATCGGCTCGGTTGCTTTAGCGACAGTTATTGGCGCCGGAGTTTCTAAAGGAGCGGCTACTGATACTTCTTTTTGTTCTGTTGCCGGCTTAGGAGCGGTTGGCTGTTGAGACGTTAAATCTTTTCTTTCAAAATCAAAGGTTGCGGGAACGCCGCGATGAATCTGGTCAGCGCCGATAACTGCCTCAATGGCGCGTCTTTGATGTAGATTTAATTCCTGAGTTGCATCAGTAATACCCAGCCAATATCTATAGAAGTAATCGATGTCTCTAGAATCTATTGCTCTGCCCTCGGCATTTTTGCGGCCTTTTAATACATCAAAGAATGATTTATCCGTAACCTTAGGCCTCAATTGGTCTCTTACTGCCATCAAATCTTTATCTACTGTGGAATATTGCTCTGGATGCTGCGTTGGTGCGATATTGCCAAGTTTATTATAGCTTGGGATCTTGTAATATTCTTCGGGACTGCTTATGTGTGGCGCAGCCACCTGTTCTATCTGCGGAGGAGCTACCGGCGGTGGTACGATATCCGTAGTCTTATCCAGGGTTCTTGGCCAAAGAAGCGTTGTAATAGTTACTATAGGAATCAACCACGGGAATATCTTGCGCGCTTTGCTTCTCCAGGATTCTTTGGCTCTTAATTTATCTATTGCCTGCTGGATTAACTGCTGGTTTTCCTGGGCAATGGCTGGCGCATCTATTCCTTCCTGTTTGGCTTTTGCTAATCCTTCTAATTGCGCTTTTACCTTATCGGAAAGTTTAAAGCCGGGGATTCTTTCCTGCAAAGAGGATTCAATATCTGCGACTACAACATCCGGCACAGGGGCAGCCGATTCAAATAATTCAACGCCAAGCATCTTAGGCAAAGAAAGAATTTCCATAGTCTCAATCTGCGGCATCAGAATTTCTAATTTGGCGGTATCAAAGCTAATGCCTTCCTTGGCGGCAATATCGCCACTTATAGTTTCAACTAGTTTATCAAATTCCGAGCTTGTCTTGAAGGTATACCATGATCTTGCCGAAGGAATATCTACTAATAAATCCTTGGCTATACGATAGTTTGGTATTTTTATTGATAAGAGGTCGTCTAGGCCGCCCAAGGCATAACCAGCAGTAACTGCGGAAGCCTGCTTCTTTAACTTAGGATCCATTTGCGCCTTGGCAAGATATGCAGTAACGGCATCTAATAATTTTCTTCCCTGCTCTGTTTTGCTTACTTCTACTATGGGTTTATCTTCTATCAGCAACTCTGTTAATATCTCTTTATCTAAAGCAAGGCCTCCAACATTGACAGACAGCTTGTCGAGATATTTAACTAAGTCGCTAACTCTGAAATCAGTCGTTACAGTGACGGGCTCTGCGGCAGGTAATGTCTCTGTGGCCTCAAATGTTTCCGGCCCGACCGATTTCTCAACTTGCTCAGGAATGATGGTCGTCTCGACTACCGGCGATTCAACTTTAGTTGGCTTGACTGGTTTTATAGGCTCTATAGGTTTAGATGCTGGCCCGGCTGCTTTTGACCCGGCTTTTTTAACAGGAGTTACCATAAAAGAATAAGGTATGGGCGTTTCTGAGCCGTCTTCTCCTTCAATATTCAAAACTTTCTTGATTGCTCCGTGAGCCGCAGACCTAGCATCTTCGGGAGGAACGCCCTGCTGGGTCAAATCTCCAATAAGGCCGTCTAGAATATCATGATAATGAATACTTCCCAACACCATACATAACTGATCCCAGTACGCCTCTAATTGTACAGCAGCATCAGTAGGAAACATGGCTTCTTTGGCGGCACGCTTAAAAGGATGCTTTAAGAAACTATCAGCATCTTCCGAATATCCGTAATTTGAAACAGCATATTTAGCAGCAGGACTTCTAGATATGCCTTCCCGTACTTCTCTGCGCCATCTTTCTTTATCAAGCTGCGGCACTATGCCTGGGAATTTTGAACTCTGGACCAGAATATCAATTTGAGCTTCAGGTTTCATAATACGGAAAACCCCCGCGAATATAGCTGGGAATGTTCCGCCTCCGGTATCTGCAAAACGTACCTTCTCTAACTGGCCGAATCCTAACTGAAGCAACATTGATTTAATCTTCTCTATTTCCTCCCTGAAACCAGCATCCTTTTGCATCCTGAATCTTATTTCTTCTGCCAGATTGGCCACGAACTGATCCTTTGTGCTAGATCTCTTGTATGCTGCCGAAGCAACTTCGGTCATCGCTGCATACTGAGCATTTCCCATGCTGATGTTATAAAGCATAGGTGTCCTCGTATCGCCAGTTAAAAGAGCAAAGCCTTTTTCCGCTGCAACTAACAATGCAAAATCTCTAGGGTAGGTTGCGTTCTGATAACCACCCTTACCATTGCTCCACATATCTTCTCCGCCCCAAGCAGCCATAGCATCGGCATAATGCTGCTGCCCAGAACCGTTTCTGGTTCTTTCTATAAGCTGTAATTTTTTCTGTTCAATGGAGGTTCTATCTGCCCCCGCGGCAGCAGATAATTTCTCGGCTAATTCTTCCACCGCTTCAATGGTCACTTCTTTTAATAACTCCGTACGTTCTTCAGCCGACATATTGCCTGTCTTGACTGCATCAGCGGCATCTCTTGCCATTTGGGTTAAGTCAACGGCTGCTCCTTCAATAACTCCCCAGTAAATATCAGGTAATTCTATTTGAGGAATCTCTTTGCTGGTATCTACCTTGATGGCTTCTTCTCTAATTCTTCTCCCCATGCCGATTCTTGCGCCTATTTCAGCGCCGACTTCATCACTTATTTTTGGAAGAGCAATGGGTTTTACAGGTATTTCTCGGACGGATTTAATCCTGGTGCCGCCTAATTCTCTGACGGTTCGGTTATGGGCGTCCATCCAGGAAAGTCCTGTTTGTCTAAAATGGACTTCTAAGAGCTCATGTCTTAAGGTATCAAGGCCTTCTTCTGTTTTGTATCTATCTTTATCAATGAGAACGGTCCAGGTTCCGTCGTTATTCTGGAAGTTGACGGCATTAATGCCACCTTCTGGACGAATGACCTGATCTCTGAAACTATTTCCATGTCTATCTTGAGGAAGGGTGATTAAAAGGACTTTGGTAGTGCCCTGTACAGGGCCAACTGCAGTTCTTAATAATTCGAGGGTTTCATCAATATCTTCAATAGGAAGTTCTTCTATGCTTGCGCCCTTAAGATCAATGCCCTCTCCCGGCGAACGGATATGGCTTAAGAAGAAATCAACCATCTCGCGCGGCTTGGCGTCTCTGGTTCTAGTCTTTAAGCGATAAAAAGCTTGGGCGGAACGCAATAATCTATTCATGTAAGCTAAGTCTCCGCCGAATTCTGCTCCGAGGTCTCTGTCTTGGCCTATAGAACCAACGGAAGAAATTTCTTCTGTCGGGGAAACTTGTTTAGCTAATTCAACGGGAACATATTCGGCCAAGCTCTTCTGCAATCCTACTGCCTTGCGGTATTGCCCGATGGCTTCATCGGTTCTGCCTAATTCGCGAAGTGTTTCGGCGATATCAAATTCTATCTGTCCGTCTTTGCCTTTAGCGGCTCTGGCGGCATCTCGATAAGACCTTAAAGCTTCTCTAAGCTCTCTATCCTTTAATTCTTGAGTGGCGCCTGTAGCAGTGGCAGCCTCAAAATGATTGTCCCCTTCATTCCAAAGCCGCTGAATTGTAAGCTGAGTATCAATTTCGCGGGATAATTTTCTTGTCTCAAACCATCTGTCAATTCTTCCGACTTTCTTTCCTGTGCCGTTGTTGGCTTTCTGGAGTAAATCTATCAAATCATAGATTGCCTGTTTTCTCTGGCCGTTAGTTAATCCGGATGCGATATTACCTAAATCTGTGCCGGCCAAATTACCATTTGAAGATAATAGATCCGGGACCATCTCTCTTACCTGGCCGATGACACCGTCTTTTCCGTTAAATGCCGCTGCCAAAACTCCGGGAACTATATATTCTCTATCAACATAAAGCCTGCTTCCTTCTCTTCTATAAGGAAGCCTTGTGCCGGAATCTTTATCGGTTAAATCCTCTATTATTATTTGCCTGAATCCATTGGTAGATTTTACTCCGAGCTGTTCTAGGGCCTGTCTTGCCTTTAGGGCATCGGGAGCAATGGATACTATCTCAATTTCGTTCTCTTCATCTTCAGCAAATCTTACCCTTTCTCTATAAAGAGTGGGCATCTCAAATGGAGCCGGCGCCGGTGCCTGAGTATCTATTGAAATCTCCGGAAGAATAACATCTATAATAGAAGGCCTCTTGGTTAATAATGTATCTCGATAATCGCGAGCTGCCTTGATTATGCCTTTGGTAAAATTACTATTGACGCGTAATCTAGCGAGCAAATTATCAATCTGCTGTTTGCGAGGATCAGGTCTTCTCTGACCCCTAGGAAGATTTCTTTCTACAATTGAACGCGGGCTATCTTTTGTCGCGGGAATTTCCTCTTCTAATCTGTCTTTAAGCCATGCTCTTACATTGGATAGTGCTGCCGGAAATTCCCTATTGGCTAAGGAAACGCCTGCGCCTAACATATCAACATCTTTTAATTCTGCTATTAATAATCTTCCCAGTTGCCTACGCGTAGTCTCTTTTAATACAGAAAAACTCCTATCTATTAATGCGTCTAGTCCGCTAGAAAATTCCTCTCCTGCTTTGACAGTAACAAAACTACCGAGTTGCCTTTCATTAGCAAAAAGTTCTGAAATGCGGCCTGCATCTTCTAATTTTGTAACTTTTTCTCTGGAAACTTCTTCAACCAAATCTTTAGGAACTATGTCGACTAATTTTTCATCCAGGAATAATGCATTGCGATAAAGCTCCACAGCCTGCTCTTGTTCTCCTAATCTGACAGCTATATCGGCAATATCTAAAAGTAAATGCGGATTACGGTGCCCTACTAAGCTACTGGCTAACAAATATGCATCTCGGACCTCTCCAAGCTTTTTCTCAAATTCAGCTACGCTGTCTTTAGGAGATATGCTAGTGGCGATCTTTCTGCCTTCCTCCCAAATCACCCTACTTGCGTCTGCTGAGGCTGTTTCCTCAAATGATAATCCTGTTTCTTCGTCGCGAGGGGCCAGCCTAACAGCCCTGCTATAATATGGTCTTGCCTTTTCGATATCGCCTAACGCCCTGTGCGTCTCAGCAATATCAAACAAAAACCGTCCTTCTTTTAAATCTAAACCTTCGGCTGCAGTAAAGGAATCTAAGGCTGACTTAAAATCTTGCGCCGCGAAACTGGCTTTACCTACATCCCAAACATTCTTTCTTGCCTTTTCAATTCTTTCCTTGGCCTGCTTTAATCTATCGGCTATTGGGGAAGCAGGATCCATGACCAAGCCGCGGATTTCCAGATTCAAATCGGGGATATCGCCTAATTGACTATGTTGATGAGAAATTTTAGTTACTTTCGCGGCTAATTTAACAAGTTCTTGCAGGCCGGAATCTATTTTATCGCTTTCGACGACTCCTAAATCCCGGATATCTAATTCTGCTAACAGCGTATCATCGTAAAGTTCTAGATATACATTTTTGCGTTTTCTAAATTCTCCGGCAAGGCCAGTTTTAACATCTATTTTTGGATGTTGTCTATCCGCTATTATTCTTTCTCTGGCTTGTCCAAAAGACTTGGTTAATTTTGCTAACTCATTATTTCGATCTTTCCCGGAATAAAAACGCTGAATAAGATTTCTCATACCACTATATCTTTCATCTAATGCCTTCAACTCGGCATCAAAATCTCTCTGCGCAAATAACCATTTCTTTATGCGGGAAATCTCTTGGCTGTTATGTCTGAAATCGAAAGGACTTCTTAAATCTGCGCCAACCATGACCAGACCTTTTTGATAGTCTAATTCGTAATCTAAGCTACCTATATCTGAAGCTAATCCGGAAGCCTGAGCATCGTAATAATCATCCTGCTCATTGATAGCTCTGGCTTGAGCAAGATGATAGGCTTTTGTCTTATCGGCTAATTGTCTTTGTAGTTTTTCTATTGAGCTGCGTAGTCGGTCGGAAATCCTATCGACTGGTGTGGATTGCGGAGTTTCTGTAGGCGTAGTTTCATGGCCACCTGAGGCTGCCATTAAAACTGGCACTTCAAAATCAGCGACAGGTGGACCAGTAGTTAGCTGAGGTGAAGTTACCGCACTCGGTAAAGTCATAACTGAACGACCACTATCCACCGTAGCTAATGTAGATAACCCAGGAGCATTCATGTGGGCATTGCCAGCAGCGGCTTCAAATTGAGGAGAAACTAATAACCTATCAGCTGCGCGTTGTGTAGTGATATCTCTTCTGGCTATGCCATCTAACTGGGTAAGCTTTCTGCCCATACGAACTTCTTTGGCCAGTTCTGATTTTTCATGATTAACGACAGGATTATTCAAAGGATTATTAACATCCGGAGCCTTTAGCCATTGCGCTTCGTCAACAAAAATTACATATCGTCCGTCTATGCCGATTGTGCCTGCGCCCTTTCCGATATCAGGATTAAGCCTTGTCCTTAAGGCGTCATCCATCCCTCTTACGGTACGCACCTCAATAGTTTGGTTTCCCAGCTGATAAACAGCTACTGTCGGAGCAACTCCGCCATTTCTTAAATGGCCATCAATATAATTCTGCACCGCTGTACGGTTGTTGCCGGCAGCAGCAAAAATTGTTTCTGCGCCGATAGTCCTTGGCACGGGGACGACGGGAATGGTACTGTTTTTGTAAGCAAGATCAAATTGACTTGCAACGGTTGGATTAAATGCCAATCTTTCAGTGATATATTTTCCTAATGTTGCTCGCGGCAAAGCAATGCCAGCTATCGGGACCACTACTACACCACTTGAAGCAGGATGCATAAGCTTGGCAATAAAGTCTCCATCCATCTGGTCAACCAAAGAATATCTTGCCGCTTCCTTATCTATATCGGATACGCCTGCGCCGCCCTGCGATGTCTGGGCGAGATTAGTTAATGACATGGCGCCGGAGCTAATTTGGCTGTTGTAAGTATACCTTTGAGCTTGGATATCCATTTCTTTTTTCCAATCAGACGCCTTATCAATAGTGAACACTCTCTCTAAACCACCCCTAGTGATAGTAATGGTTCGGCCTTCATGTTTATCTACCCAGTCGGCTAAATGTTTGGCTAAAGCTGGATCGCTTTCGAAATCAGCGCGATTTCTGCCATATACTGACGAATTCAAATCAGGTACGCCGTAACCTACGCTAGCTCCGCCTAAAATATCGCGCCAGAAACTTGTTGCGCTATTGGCTGATTTTGCTCCGCCGGGAGTAGCGACTTCCTGCCAGATTTCAGCCATCTGCTGGGCAAACATCGGAGAAGTGATCGAACCTAACACGGCAAATACAGGCGCGGACACAACCTGAATCGCCTGCTCGGCAATAACCTCTTCTGTGGTACCCTTTAATAATAAATCCAATCCTTGATTAAAATATCTCTTTCCTATATTAGTAGCGATATTGGCGCTTTCTCTTTCAAACAACGAGCTTAAGCCTAAACTGGTAGTCTGTTTAAAGCCTTCGCCCACAGCTCTAAATCTTCTGCCAAAATCTCCCTTCTGGATATTGCCGAGCAATTCTGATAATGGCCTGTGGCCGATAGCTAAGATTCCGGCAAATGCAAGATTGGTTTTCTCCATTGAACTAAATACCGCCGCCGGGCCTTCATTGAATCTTTCCCTTATTGATGGGAACCGCAATTTCCCTAAAAATTCCTGAGAAACCTCTGAGCGTATATCATCTCTTTCTTGGATGGTCAAGGAGCGGCTTAACTCTAGTTCTTTTTGTTCTATTCTGTCCTGAATCTTAGGCTGCAGATTCTCATCATTCCATGTATTGAATAAGCCGGCATTGTAAGCGGCAGCAGCTTTATCATACCAGCGTTCTCTACCATCATATTTTCTGGCGCTTAGATCCATCCATTTGCCGTCTTCGCCCTGGACCTGTCGGTCATCCCAGAAAGCGGCAAAGGAATTCTTAAATAATGCTCTTTCAAGGCTGGTGTAGGTGGAAGGAAGTACACCCTTATTAAACATATATGATGCGCCTTCAACCACTGCGTGCAAAGGAGCGATAACTGCAAACATGGTGTAACCAGTTCCTATAGTATAATTAACCGCAAGCTTAGGTACGCCGTAAGCTACTTTAAGAGCCTGAGAATTGGGCCGATATTTTGCTATCGCATGGCCGGCTAAGCCTAATCCTAATAATGATGCGCCGCCAATTCTCAAAGCATCTTTCCACTCTTTGTCTTTTACGAAAAAGCTACTAACCAACATGGACGCGCCGGGAACAGTGGTTGTCATATGTTGATTCTTCAAAATAGTCCTAAAGTTGAAATTGGTATAAGACCTTAAATCTGTGGCGGCAAGCCAATCTTTCTTAAGTTCATTCCCGGCTCTGCGTAAGGCGCTGCCTGAGAAAGGAAGGGTTTTATAAACCTTGCTTTGAACTCTCCCAATATTGCCAAAACCTGTAAGCAAAGCACCGTTAAGCAAAGCATATCTCCAATCATTCCTGGATTCAAAAGGCTCTACTTTACCAACGGAAGGATCCCATCTTCCCTGGAATATCTCATAAACTCTTATCTTTTCTCCGGTTTCTCTATCTTCTATCCATTTCTCTTGAGCAATTAAACCCTGTTGCCTAGCATAGTCTGTGTCTTTAATTTGATTCCAGTCTTCTTCAGACATATCTTTCTGTTTGGCCACCCAAGGCATTGCTTCTCTGGCAAAAAGCCGAGGCGTAGATGCTTCAGCATAAGTGGCTTTCCTAATTTTGCCATCGTCTCCTGGCTTGTAAACTCCGAGCAATGGATCAACTGCTATTTTTTTAATTCCATACCAGCCTGCTCCTGCTGCAGGTATTCCTATGCCGGCATTGGTAAAATAAGAAGCTGCTTCTTTAGCCACCAACTGCCGCGTAGAAAGCTTTGAAACATCTTTATACATATTGCTTAAACCGGCATTTGCCCTACCTAACAAGGTAAATGCTCCGGCGCTAAACAATAAAAGTCCGGTATTAGCAAGGATATTTCCTCGGGTAGTCCCTTTGAGACTATCAATTTCCGTGCCGGCAAGATACATGCCTGCGCCGGTTGCCGTCCCGATAGAGCCAAAAAGTTTTCCGTGTTTTACTAAGGCAAATTGTCCGGCGCGGGAATTCATAACGGTATTGGAAATCGGCTTGGATATCGCGCCTATTCCTCTAAATATAGTGTTGATCCCTACGCTGGAAGAAACTATGGTATCCAGATTATAAGATAATGTGGTTACGGATTTTCTTAAGGCAGTCCAATCTCCGCCACTGGCCGCAAGCGGGATACCAACGCTGGCAAGAGCATTAATATTAAGAAGGGTTGGGGCGGTAGATAAAGATTGCCCTGCAAAGTCAATGAACTTGCCCGGTCTGGTAAAACGCATCGTGGCTCCGACTTTCCCCATGAAATCATACGGACCAGAAGTAGCAAGCTTTGAATATTTTGTTGTTCTGGCAACGCTCTCTAGTTTTCCGCCCATCTTCTTTAAACCTTTACCTGCTCCAAATAATCCTCCTAATAAATAAGCTGCTTCGGTAAATGATGCAGGCATTATATCGCCACCTCTGCCTCGAGCGATATCGCGGAATACACCGAGGACATTCAAATAATCTTTGAATCTAAATGGCGCATTGGCTGCCATTCCGGGAGCGCCTAAATAGAATTTGAAAGCGCCGTATCCAAAAGCTCCAACTTGTCCAGCAACAGGCACCTTATTAAGCATGCCTATGGTCATTGCTGTTTCTCTATCATCAAAGGCATCTAATCTTTCCCTCTGTCCAAAAAACGGTAAACTCATGACCTGTCTTCCGCCTATCTTGGCAAGACCATCAAATGCTGCTTTGGCAGGATTAGGATTGTATTGTGCTATATCCATATTTCTTTTTATAATTAAATCATCAACTGCGGTATAAGCTGTGCTTCCTGTGTAATAGGTAGCAAAGAATCTTGCTGTAGGAGTTAGACGCGTCATAATGGGAATTCTTGAACCCAGGCTTCCCACGGTTTTATCTATCGCCCAATTGGTGCCGCGGTATAATTGCTTTGCTCCATAAACTGCCCAAGGAGCTGCTGCACCATACAATGTATTTCTAAATAAATTATCAGTTAACGGTTTCCCTTTGTAGGCATTATATACTACCGTACCAGCGGCTGCAGCCGGAGTAGTCATTGCCGAATAACCTGTCAAAGTTTTAGCTACTGCAGGAATTCTCGCGGAAGGAAATATCGATCTCCCAATCGCAGAAGCACCTTTGTATGAACCATATGCGACCCAAGGAGCTGCCGCGCCGCCGATAGTGCCTTTTGCAATATTGCCAAATGTATAGCCTTCCTTAGTAAACGCTGGGTAAATACTGCCCCCGCCAACAGCTCCTATAGTTGAAGCTCCTATCAAAGCTCTCATAGTAGGAGAAGCCACTCTTCCGAAAGTAACAGCCCTACCAACTGAACCTAAGGTCCGAACAGCTGCCGGAGCTCGGCTAGCTTGGGTAACGGTTGATGGAGCCGAACCGCCTCTGGTGACAATTGCTGCAATTACCGCAGGTACTACTATACCTCCGATTGCCCAACCTTTATTTCTTATCATTGCCTCGTTTGTCCAATTTTCACCCCAGCGCCCGCTAGATGTAATTCCGCTATATATTGAACCAGGAAAGCCCCTGCTTGATAAATCCCTATCTATAATATCCACTAATTCCCTAGCTGTTTTTCTTTCTTCTTCGGAAACAAACCACGGCATAGTCGAAGTAAACTTCATTGTATTACGCAACTGGATGGTCGGATTGTAACTAGCACTACCTGGCCGTCCAGCCATCATCAACATGCCAAGATCGGAAACCAAGCCTACCGTACTACCCACAAAACTCTTGCCTGCATCTATTGGTTTCTGGTACCAATGGCGTTCGGTAGAAACTCTAGCCATATCGCCACCAAGATCGTAAACGCCAAAAGTCTCAATTTTACCCTTTGCAAAATCTATCCTTTCTACTAGATTTGCATCTGCAATATTAATTATCTTACCATCTCTATAAATGAATGGTCCGATGGTCGGAATCGGAGCTGCTATCTTTTTATCTTCGCCGCGTTTCGACCAAGTGGTGTTAACTCTGCCGAACTGATCTATGCTGATATCGCTGATACCGAAACCTGCCTGCGCATAAGAAGAAGGACCGCTTAATAATAGCGGACTTCCCTTGGCAATATTGTTTACCACCGCGCTGTATTCTCTGTATGCCCGGGAATTAGTATCTTCGGGTATTGGATTTCTAGCTAACCAATAATTATACAAATTATTAAGCAATACCTCTTCGCGACTAAATCCCTTTAGACCTAATCCTTGTATTTCCCTAAAGGAATATTCTTGGCTGCCTATCCGCCATTTATCTGTACCATTGACTGGTTCGACAAAGGTAACCTTACCATCCTTTATAACGCTGAAACCATTTCTTTCTCTACCCTGATAGTCTTCTAACTTAAAAATATTGGATAGCTTATCTCTCTGGGCGATCTCTCCGAAGAGGAAGGTCCTTTCTAATTCAGGCTTAACGAATAATGATGTATGACCTTCAAATACCGCCATTCCGTCGGCGTATGCTCTGCCTGTATCTTCTAAATACATGTCGGCCAAATAATGCAAGCCTACACAATTTGCTCCTAAATTAGAAAGTGAAGTATTTGTTTTGGGGTCTATCCTTGGGAATGCAGCGTTGGGGTCAGTGCTTGGCCCGACAAGAGTAAGCAATCTCATCTTAGCAAGCACCGCATCCAATTTTATTAATGAAGGCTGGGATATATCGGTTGCTGAAGATATCTTCTGCAAGACATCATCTTCGAGCAGAGGATTTTGTTCTAACAATCTTTCCAAATCACCGAAGCGCGTTTTGCTAAGATCCATCCCTAAATGACGTTCAATCTGCCTGAGATAATCTTTGCTCGGAATAATGCCTGATCTTGCTAAGTCGCCTACGAAAGCGCCATCATATTTGGTCATCCTTTCGTTAACCACATTACTTAATTCTTTTTCAAACTTAAGCACTGCCTGGCGGGAGCCGGTTCTACCGATTTCTTCGGCCAGCCTCTGCAAGCGGGGATCGTCAAAATCTGGAATTTCTGTCAAGCCATTCTGAGGATCGTAGCGATAGAATTTATTACTATCGACTAAAACCACTCCGCCGGTTGTGATATCTCCCTGATACCACTTTCCCTTAGTATCTTTAATATAAAATATGGAGCGGTCCTGGTTGAGTTTCCCATCTCTGTCAAACCTTCTTACGGAAAATGCATTCTTTATTGTGGCGGGAGTTTCCAGCTGAGCCACGTATACGTCTATGGGCTTACCACCTTGACTCTTTACTTTAATCTCTTGGTCGTTTAAAACAATAGTGGCTCTATCTTTGGAATAATAAACCTGATCAAAGACAACCGCCGGCCTTGAATTGGCACGGCCAATTTCTATCTCGCCCTGGAATCCTTTTGAAGTATACAAAGGAGAGGCTGTCCTGGCGCCTGTCTCACCATTATAATTCAATAGAATCTCCAGCGTTCCTCTTAATTGATAAACATTCTGAGCATCTATTGCCCGAATATGGTCACCCTTCCAAACCGATGCTGTCTCTATTTCGGGTATATTGGATATGGAACCAGCGCCAAAAGAACTCTTATCTAAAGCCCAGATGCCTTCTGTGTGGCTTACCCTTAAATTGCCCTGGCTATCAATATTTAATTTTCCAGTTCTGTCTGTAAAACCAAATGTATTATTATTGACTCTTACGGAAGAAGTAACATCCAAAGGATAATTGTAATTAAAAGGAAGTAGTCCAACGCCATATAGGGCTTTTCCTTTATCATCCTGACCTATATCCTTAATTTCTCCCAAAAATGGAAGCGCGGATGTTTGATTTACAATCTGAGTAATTTCGCCATTGGCGGCTATCCTTGACTGCGGGAATTCTCGGTCAAAAAATCTACCGGTAAATACTCCTGGATCCGGGGCTTCATGAGTCGCTGGGTTAAATGGCTTGCTTGAACTCCATGCGCCAGCAGCAAATTCTTTTACTAATCGAGTATTGTAAGTATCGGCGTTATCCTTATTATAGAATGTCCCAGTTTGATCAAAATATATTGATTCGCCCTTTGGAAAATAAAGCCTATCCCCTTTTGGATCTTCGCTTAAACGGACCATGCGAGGATCGTCTTCTGTCTTTACGCCGCTTGCCTGTAATGTCTTTATATCCTGCGGGCTTAAACGCGCGCCCTTCCAGGTCCAGAGTGCGTTCCTACGTGTATGGACATCAAAACTGTTTAAATATTTAGAAATAGTTGTCCAGTATTGGCCTTGAGTCTCGACGTAATCTCTGTTAATTTTCCTTATAATATCTAAAGTGCTCCTTGGAACTTCTCCTGTAGGGGGCTCACCCTGTTCTGACTCGGCAAAAAGCCTGAATGCGGCTCTTCCTTCAAATAAGCTTTTGATATCTTGGTTCTCATCAAGATATCTTTGAGTAGCAGTAAGTTTATATTGCCAGTCGCCAGCACTACCGGGCCTCAGATACAAATCAATAAGCCACTTACTAATATCTGTTCTTCTTGTGTCCATCGCTCCGTTTGTATAATAGATACCGCCATCCTTAGGATCAATGGTCAGTCTTTGATCTTGATATTTGTTCAATAAATCAATTTTATTAGCGTGTTCTAGAAATTCTGCTGTGCCGCCTATAGGTTTTCCTTCGGCGTCAAAGGCAAATCTCTTACTAGCGCCGAAATCAAGATATTTTCGGTTAGTAATTTTCCCGGTTTCATCGGTAAATACCTGAGACAAAACTTGAGCCCTATTGGAGATGCCACTATAATTTCTTAAGTCCATTCCGATAGAACCTATGAAGTTATGTGATAAACCGCTAACAAAAAATGAAGACTGCCCTTTCCAAATTCCATCTTTGGTAATTTCTGCACGAGCTGCTGGACGGTTAGTTTTAGAAACAATTGGCGCGGGCGGCTCTACTGGTTTTGTGTTGGTACCCGCTGCGGCTGATCCTTCATTACTACCAGCTACAAAGAATGAATATTTTCCATCTTTTGCGGTAATACTCAAGCGGCCGTCGGAGAGCTCAGTAAGTTTATTATCAATGCCATACCAAGTCTTGGCATCGGCAGAAGTCTTGATCCTTTCAAAATTGGTCTTAGCTATACTATCTATCTGGCCTTCTTTGTTCCACTGGATGTATCCTTTGGCATCGACCAAAGCTTTCTGTTTAACAGCATCATTTAATAAAACCCTGAATGATTCTTTGCCTATGCTGCCGATAAATCCTGCCTGCTTCTGGGCAATGCCGTTAGAATCAAATTCTATCTTTTCTCCTGCTGTTTCAAAAATCCCTCCGCCAAGCCCTGTGGGTTTTCCGGTTGTCTGGTCCACCTGAATCGTATAAGGAACTTTACCTATCTGACCGGATTTTAGCTGGAGTGCAACGTTTCTAAAATCTCCACTTAAATTGGCACTATAAGGAGAAGCAAAATTATTTATATTGAATAAGACGTTTTGTCTGTTGGTTATGCCGGTATTGATATCTAAGGTGCCAGTAAGTTTAATTTCTGACTTTGCAGCATTAGCTCCATCTTTTTTATCAATAAGATCTGCTTCCTGGGCCTTATTTACCTGGCTTAAAAATAATTTATGGTCTCTTATCTGAAGAACTGGCTGGCGATTATTATCAAAAGCTATATTGGTTATGCCCAATTCTTGGCTGTTACCTATACCAAGAGCCCTGTATCTTGCCGCATCGCCGCTGCCTCTCCAGACTTCATATCCGACCTTTTCTAACTGTAAAGTTTCTTGTCTTGCCCTGATTGTTTTGCCGTTTTGGTCAGTAACGGTAAAGGTGCCCTTTATTGGGTCATAGACATAACCTTGAGATTTAACGCTTAACCCCCAACCTGCGCTTATGGCATTGACAGGCCCTCTATCTGTTCCCCTGACCGCCCCGTCTACTATTGTTACCGGGCCGGTCATCGCTGGAATTGTAGCATTGGGATTTCTATAATCAAATTTGGGATGAGCCGCAGGGATAACCTCTAGCTCAACCTTTCCTTGATCATTATATTTCACCGCAGAAACAAACTTGGAAATTCCCTGGAATGTATGTGTAGCGTTGTTAAACATCCGCGAGCTATCCCAGGCGCCAAAACCTAAATATTTTCCACCCCGGGAGCCGGAAACCGAGATATCAATTGCGGATTGCGGCCTGCCACTTTGAGAGCCAGATTGATAAAGCCCATATGCTAACTCGGATGTATTCCATCGCGGTAATTCTGATTTTTCGGGAGCTGCGCCATTTCCTTCTTGGGGCGAAGCATTGGCGAAACTATATTTAATCTCCGGAACCTTAACCTTTAATTTGCCATCTCCTATTTCTACCTCGCCGGCTCTTGCAGGAGTATCCAGCGGTTTGACTGTACCTGATTCCAAATATTTACCATGTTGGCTGAATGTCGCCTGGTATGATTTTCCGACGGGCAATTTCCAGGTATCACCTGAACGCTCCAAAGGAATACCGAGTTCTGAAGAAACCGTGCTTAAAATAATCCTATCGCTAAAAGCATTATCAATATTATTTAATTCCATTGCCCTGGCATCGGTGATGCCGCTTCCGGCAACTTCCATGTGTTTAGTTTGCGGATTATATCTGATATCAACTTTTTTGCCTTGGAATTTAATTACATTATCTCCAATAGGAATAGCCGTGCCCTTAGTTTGATCAACCTTCCAACTCCCCGCCATGGTAGGCGTAGTATCCAAGCCGCCCTGCTCGTTTATGCCGACGTAAATCTTGCCGGTCATCTCAAGCGAACTCTGACCGATATTTCTTATTGTGCCGCTTCCGGATAAATCGCCGTAAGTGTATTCTGCAGAAGGCGTAGGTTGAGTATTAGCGCCGGTAATTGGCTGAATAGGTTTATTATCTGTTGTGGAAATCAAATAAGGCCTAGGGCTTTGATTGCCCGCTAAATTAGTAATGCCGACAGCCATTAATGGGCTGGTATTAACTCTATCTTGGCCAACAAGACTAGTAATCTCGGATACTCTTCTCTGGCCTTCATTGGATTTGGAATAAAATATTCCGTAATTATTGCCGGCGGTACCGACTGCGGCGTTTAATAAATCTTGAGCTATCGGCCTTGTGCCGATATCGTGTTTAATAGTAGCGCCGCTCTTTAAAGGTATAGTTCCTAATCCTTCAGTTAACGCGGTCTTGCCGTAAGTCACCCAACGCATATCATTTCTGGTGCCGGTATTAACCGTCATATCCGTTCCGACCACTAAAGATTTTCCGGCTTGGACTGGGCTATAGAAATTCATCACATTTTGCGTCGGTGTAGGAGTAAATTTGCTGCCCGGGACAAACTCTACGCCTTTTGCGAAATCCTGGGCATTCCAATTAATCTGGCTTCCCGGTCTTAACGTAACGCCGGCATTAGTAACGTTGATCACACCATTAGTTAATTTAACAAATCCGCTTTCAGCTGATGCCCCTGGCAAAACACTGGCGGCAAATTTTGAAGCTGCTGGTTGAATTTCCGCGCCTGGCGGCGGAGTAGCTACTCCGGCTGGTTGCGCAACAGCCTGAGGATTCATGAATGTCTCTGATATGGGCTTATAATTCCATACCGCATAACCGCTATCAAAAGATTTTGTAGTATCTAAATTCGTGCTGTAGGCGCTATAGCCTTGCTTGGAAATCCAAACTGTTGCCCGGTCATCCTGCTCCGGGCTTATTTTGGGATTGGCATTATATTGTTTTGAGGCGTATGATACCGAGCCTGAGCCTGCGCCCGGAACTTTATTCCAGTAGTTGATACCGGTATGGGGGATAGCTACAGAACCCTTGCCGGGTTCAAGAATTGTCTGGCTATTATATCCTTGAAGCCTATTGTGATCATAATAAGAACCTCTGACCAGATTTCCATTATCCAAATATTCGGTCACTGGTGACTGAAGGGTGGTATGAAATCCTACGGTACCGGCATCTCTTCCTTTATTATCCTTAGCAGTATATTTGGTATCGAATCCCCAAAGCTCCCTTGCTGTCTGGGTCCTGCCTGAAGAGTAAACATTCATTTCTATGGAATTATTGGTATAGACCGGGGTTGTAAGGTTAATATTATTATTTGTGGAATTATAATCATATCCCGAATAGGAATTATAGTTATTGTTATAATTGTTATAATTATTGTAGGTATAAGAACCGTAATCATTGTAAGAATCATCCCAGCCGCCATCCCAGTCGCCCGGAGCGCCCAGGACATATCTAGATTCTTCCTTGGTGAGCAGGCTGGCATTTTTATTTTCTTGGCTTAATAAGAAATAACCACTTAATAAGGAAAGGAAAGTTTCTTTCGGGAGGCTGAATGGTTTATCAATATTGTTTTGGATCAACCAGACTTTATCGTCTTCTATCTTTTGTACTAAGGCAAAGTGCTTTGGATTCTTTATATGAACTATAAAAGGAATGGGCAGCTGGAATACTTCTTCATCAACATCTAATTTTACCGGATAAAGTTTTACGCCATAACGCGCCGCGACTTCGCTTAGACTATATAAGGAAGTAAAAAGCGCTCCGTCGTATTTCTCGGTTGAGCCGCCTAATATATCTGTCAGTATAGTAAGGATGGCTAATTCTTCAATTGAAGTATCTACACCGTATCCTTTTAAAATATATCCTAAGCCCTGGATACCGCAGTTGATGGGCTTGGTATCTTTATCTTTTAACCAATTATAAATCCTATCAACTGTTCTTTGAGTTAAGAAGATACCGTCTTCATTATTGTTTGTAACTTCAAGATTCTCGTCGAGCTTTACAGCCTTGAGCGTCTTATAGGCAAGAGAGGACAATGAACGTTTTACATTCTCAGCTACAATAAGTTCGGAGGCGATATTCACTGGGCCTTTAACCACGCCGCCGGCTAAAGGAGTCTGCATGCCCTGAGGAAGATTGCGATAAAGAATCGCGGGATTATATTCTATGGCCCAGGCAACCTGCTCAGGTAAAAACACCGCCACGATAAGAAATGCAACAGCTCTTATCCAAGAAGGAAATCTGCTTCTTTCGAGCTTTTGCTCTTTCTCTTTCTGAGCTCCAGATTGTGGTGTTATTTTTTCTGCGCCCATTTGTCCGCTCTTTCTAGCCTTACCTGTTCATAAACCGCCTTGGCCATGTTTGATAATTCACTGTTGCTCATATTCAAAAGTCCGCTTTCTTTTAGCCAGCCGTTAAACTCGCTCATATTGCTAATTATAATTTGATCTGAGAGGCCTCTGTCTTTTAGCCAAACATCCAATTCGTTCATATTGCTCATTACAAAAGGATGCCCCAAATAATTACCTACTGCTTCAACCAAATCAAGACGCGCCTTACCCCCGTTTTCTCTTCCTGTTTCCATTCCTTCAACTAAGAAATGCGCAAGCGCAGCCTTAGGAGATTTGCTTTCGTAAATGGCGCGAAAATCAGCTAAGTCTTCTAAATTTTGCTCTCCTGCCAAATCTCTTACCTTGTGGTCTACTTCATGGGTTTTAATATATCCGGCCTGGCGCTCAACAATGGCATCCCTGGACAAACCAGCATATTCTTTAGCTATTAATTGATAGGCCAGATTTGCCCTTTCCAGAAATGACTTTTTATCCTCAACCAATTCTGAATAAGCAAGGACTGCTTTCGGCAATTCTCCGGTTTTTAGATACGGCATAACTTCCTCGTCAACGTAATCTTCAACGCCGGTTAAATTTACGGCAACATGGCGTTTGTCGTCTCCGGGCTCAGACCAACCGCCAGCCTTAAGATAACCTTCTTGCTTTCCGCCTGGGCCAGAATATTGACTTCTTACGTCAAAAACTGCAATTGGCCCCTGATCTGTTTCGCATACCGCGCCATCGCAAACTTTGGTTGTGTCTGTACGCGCGGAATCCACTGCTACTTCAATATACTTGTCATCTGAACCAGGTATGGAAAAGAGAGGATTGGTGGCTCCCGACAAAGCAGTTTCTACCTTTTTGCCCCACTGATCTAACTCGCGCTTAACCGTAGAAGTTTTTTGCGACGTTTCTGTCTTTGATTGCTCTATCGGTGCGATAGGAATAGTTTTAATAGAAGAAATTGGCTTAATACTATCTTCAGATAATGGTTCGCTATTTGGCCTTTGCGCAGTCACTTCAATAGGCGAAGATATAACTAAATCATCGGGTTGCAATTTAAGTCCTTTGAATACTTCCTTTTCCTGGTCTGTAAGTTCTTTGTATCTTTTTACTTGGCTTTCCGTTTCTGCTCCCCCGGTAACGCTAGGTGAAAGTTGGCTACTCTGGGGCTGCGCAATAGGAGTAATTGGAGTTACGCCTGAAATAGCTGATTTTATGTTCTCAACAGGGATAGAAGAAACCGGCTTGATATTATCCTGCAAATTGGATCCTGTCTCAACATCAGGGCTTTCTGGAACGGAGAAAGTACCTGGATCAACCGGCGTAACCTTTACCTGGCCTTTTATTCTGTCTGAGAAAGGTATGAGTGGTTGGGCTCCTATGCCCTGAAGCGGCTTTATCTCTCCTGCCTGTGGGGCATAAATCTTGGTCTTATACTGATAGGCGGCATCTAAATCTGTATCCACAGGGCCTTCGGTCACTAAATGGATATCCGTGCCTTCTACATTATAAACTCCGACGTGATCTAGGAAATCACCGTATTGGGCGTTGCCTTTATCTTCAGCCTTCTTTTTGGCTGAATCAACCATTGATGTCACGGTACCTTTATCGTAAGTAAATCCTTCAACGCGGTCAAAGCGGGCGGTGTCATCATAATTGTATCCTGTCTTAGCAGACCATGTCGGCATAGAATAAGTCTTGCCTCTATCTCCGGGCATCTGTTCGTTTTTATAGAATTGAACTTCCTGCACTTGAGATAAATCGCTCTCTAATAATCTTTGAGTATCTTCGTGTCTTGCCTGCAAGCCAGTAGTATCAAAGGCATCCTGAGCCGCCTGCAAAAGCATAATATTATTAGTAGTGGCAGCAGCCACCTGCGGCTGAGCGTCTCTGACTTGAGTATTGTCAGATACCGCCAATACTTCAGCGAAATCTCTCATTAATCTTTCTTTCCTCTGATCCCGCTGTTCCACCGTTACATCTCCTTGAGGCCCCTGGATGAAATCGCTGACTTTATCGCTTAATTCCGGAATCGCCATCAAGTCTTCAAGTTTAAGCTGAGGATTCTGTCTATGAAGATCCGATAAAGCCCTAAACATATCTTGTCTCTTGCTATAATCTTGCAAAAGTTTACCTCGGCCTTCTTCAATATCTGCATCGCTATAACCTAAACTTCTTAATGTGGCTGCGCCCTGTTGCTGTTGCTGCGGGTCTGCCAGCTGCGTAACTGCCATTTCAAATTGCGAGTAAACCGGATGAGGAGCAAGAGCGTAATGCGCTCTGTAATCGCGCATCGGGCCGGAATTAATTTCTCTATATACGACTCTATTTGACGGACCGGCCCAAGGACTATGGCCTTTGCCTGTGGAATATAAATTCATATCAGAAGTAATATTCGGGCCAGCTGTATACCTGGGTTCGCTAGTGATTACCTCGGCTGTCTTTGCGTCCTGGGCAGGGATTGTCCTTGTTTCCGGATCTTTAGCCTGCACTGCTTTTTGTACTTCTACGCTAATAGTATGTTCAGGTATTACTCTCGGCTCCTGCACAGTTTCGTATACAAATTCTACTGGCGGCCTAGTGCTGGCCTCTGTGGCTACTGTGCTAGGTCTATGCACTACATCTTTTCCGGCAAAATGCTCGGTGATTTCGCCGTTAGGACCATAGGTCCTTGAAGGCATTTTAGAATTAATTATGATTTCATTCCCGCTTTCTCTCCACTCACCAATCATCAAACCTTTGTCATCAACTACTGTTCCGCTTTTCGCGCCTCGCTCAGCGCCTTGAGCCCCTAAAGAAACTAACAATTGCCTTTTTTCTTCATTGTTTCTGGGCTTGGGTATGCGCTGTTCTCCGATAGCGCCCAACTGGTCGCTAGCTGCTGTTGTGACTAATGGCCCTAATGCTTCGGAATTGATTCTTAGCCTTGGAACTTGTCGCTCTTCCATCACAGTCTTTTCAGGTACGACTCTTGTTTCAAAAACGGCATCTTGAGCTTCCCTGCCTGTGCCTGGTATAACTTCTATTTTCTCAGGCTTAGCAGCTTCTAGCGTAACCGTTTGAGTTTCTGTTTTCATATCTTCCGGTTTAGGAAGAGCCGCTTGGGTATAATCTACGTCTTCTACCAAAGCCACGCCAAAGGCATTGTAATGATAATCTGTGGTTCTATCTAATTTTCCCTGCTCCAATTGACCTGCGCTATTAAGTTGATGGCCATAATATGCGGTTTGAATCGGCCTGCCCCACTGATCACGTTCAGTGCGATTTAGCAAAGTATATTCTTGATTAAAAACCGTCCTTCCTTCTTTTAATTCCCGCAATACGGTCTGAACTTCTGTTTTCTTCTCTTGGCTTTCTCCGGGCAACCAACTAAATTTCTCCATATGGGGGGATTGTTCTCTTAACATAGCCACGCCATAAGCACTATCGCCAACCTGCAAAACTCTATCAACCTCTTCTGGGGTTAAGGTGGCGGTCAAAGTCGCTCTCAAATCAACTCTCAATTGCGCTGCATCTGCTGCTCTTTCTTCTTCTGGCTTTTCGGATTTATCAATGTCTTTCATCTTGGCAAGATATTCCTCATAGCCTTTGATCATGCCAGGGCTGAAGCTGCTATTATCAATAACCAATCCGCCATTCTGGATATAATGCTCCAACTGTCCGGCTAAAGAAGTCTGGCTCATCTTCAAGTCAGCTATATGTTCGTTGCCGTAAGTCTCCACAGCTTGAGCAATGCCGGATATGGAAGGCGAATACGAGCTTACTATTTGTTGAGGCTGTCCTTCTGTCAAAGCTATCTTAGCAGTAGCGGCAAATTCCGGAGTAAAAGGTTTCTGGGCAACAAGCTCTGCCTGCAATGCTTGTTTTTCACTATCAATCTGAGCTAGCCTCTCAGTGATTTGAGCTAATGTTGTTTGTGGAATGGTCCTGCCGGGGATGATTTCTGCTGTTTCGGTTTCAGCAAATCTTGGTTCTTGTCCAGAAATTATTTGTCCCCTGAGCGCTTCGTCTTCTCTTATCGCAGCCCGTTCCGCCATAACTTTTAAGGTGGCTTCTTCTCTATCAAGGCCTGCTATTGTATCTTTGATTTTTTGAGTCGCCATTGCGCTCTGGGTATTATCTTCTATAAAGGCCGTCATTGCATCTCTTACAACAGGACTGATAGGCGCTGATTCATGCACTGTGCGTTTTACCGTATAATCTTCAATACCACCGGTCACGAAATCAGCAGAACTAACTGAACCAAATCTGCCTTGGGCTGTACCGGCTGCGGCAAGCGCGCCCACCAAAGGAACATTTTTAAGGCCATAAGCCTGGCTCATTGCCTGCCAATCCTCAACCTGTCTTCCTAGTGCAGCTGCCTCAGACTGAATCGCGGCTACGGTCTTAGGAAGATTTACGGCAATGGCTTGCACCATCTGGTCTTGCGTTCCGCCCATTGCATTCTGCCCTGAAACCGCAACTAATTTCTGTTGGAAAATCGGATCTAGCGTTTCTGCTTGCGCATAAATATCATTATCTAATTTAGCTAATGCCTGGACTGTGCCGGCATCGATCATAACCTGTCCTTCATAATTAGCCTGCGCTAATTCTTGGCCCACCTGCACTTGCTGACCCTGGACCTCGTTTAATCTTCTTGTTACAATCTGCAACTTATTTTGTTCTTCTTCGCTTAATACACTTTCGGATCTTCCCTTGAGAATCGTTTGCCTGTTTTCTTGTAGCTGTGTTTCTTCCGCAGATAATCTTGTAAATCTATATCTTAAGAAACCAATATTTGTATCTGTACCGCTAGATACGGTTCTTAATAAATCGTCTCTTTCTTTTATTAAGCCATCTAATTCACCCAAGGTTCCTTTTTTCTCTTCCTGTTTTACTAATTCTACTAGATGCTCTTTTTCTTGCTCAATTCTCTTTATCTGGGTATCGGTATATTCATAGGTTGGCCTGAATGAAGCATATGAACGTTGGTCATCCGGTAATAAAGGATTAGTAATCGCTGAAGCCATTGACTGTGTGAAATTCTGATTTGCCTGTGAGGCAAGATAAGAAGCTCCTATATTCCCCAATACTTGGCTGGGATTAGCGCCTTGCGCTCCGGCCTGAATAATATTAACGAATTCGTCACGCTTCCCGTGTATCGCATCAATGACTGTATTTCCTCGCGAGCCGGAAGGAACATCAGGGTCTGTAGAAGCTGCCCGGAAAGCCGCTAAATTAATATTATTATTTATATCTTCAACTACTGCCGCGCCGACTCTCTTTGCGCTTTCGACATTAAACTTTAGCTGACTGTTAGTATAATGAGGATCTTTAATGTGGACTGCTACGGAAGTCATTTTCTCTGCGAGCTGATATTCTGCCGTAGGCTTTAAGCGATACACAGGAGAATCGTTTTGGCAATCTTTACATACGGCGAAGAATTCTTTTACATTGCCATCAAATATGATTTGGAAATTATTGCCTGTGGCTTGTTTTAACTGTTCCAAGGTTAAAGATTGACCATCAACTAATCGCGGAGTGCCATCTTTATCAACTTCTGTTGTCTGCTCAACAAATTCACCTTTTGTAGCTAGATTTTCTCGGTCAGGATAAATCACTAAATAAGATTTCCCGTCTTCCCTATCAACCTGGACTCCTACATCACCGGCATGTTGTTCGGCTATCGCCGGACTCTGCAATTCTGTCTTCTGACCGTCCTCTGTTAGAATGTATACCGTCTCTTCTGCTTTGCCCGGATCGCGCCTGAATGCAGCATCTATCGCACCAGAGGCAACGCTTGTAAAAGCAACATGGGCCAGCTCGCCTGCTGCTCCGTCAAGATTATAATGGTCGGCGATTGCCGCCCAAACTACTCTATCCGTACCTGAGGCTATCTCGCGGCCTGCTGTCTTTATTAAACTTTCTTTGTATGATTCACCTTCTTGGCGGGTCCCAAAAGGGTTACCTTCTTCGGGATTTCCTGCATACCACTCAGCTACTGTATTCAAGTTATCTACTGCGCTGGAAGCGACACCGCCTATTAATTGAGACAAAGCAAGTTTCCATGCCTTTTCCACATCTCCGCCCATATTGGTAAATCTTAAAAGATGCAATGCCAACACTTTTAATGCGCCACCGACAATGCGGCCCAAACCTTGATTGCGCACTGCCTGCAGGCCATTTATTATGGGCAGACTTTGAGAAATCGGATTTCCATTAACATCTCTCCAGAGATATACTCCTTGAGCAGCCTGCTCAGCTGCTTTATAACCCTGAATTTGTGCTAATACTTCGCCTTTAACTTGCCTAGTATCTACCAGCAAAAGTGCTTTCTCTTTGCCTTCGCCTCTAACAATAACTAACCCCTCAAGAGACGCCTCATGGCCTGCTTGACCCTCTTTAAACTTTGACATTGGTATAGCGCGGTCTTCTCCTTCAACGAAAGCTGCCTGCGCCTCAGAGAGGTCTTTTACAGTTAACATCATTGTCTTTTCTTCTATAACTTTGCCATTTTCATCAAGGACATAAACTGTATATTCTTTTGCTGTGCCTTGGCCGCCTGCATTATCCCTGGCTTGCGCTTTTTCAGCCTGGCCCTTATCGGCAAATCCGCCTTCTTCAGTAACCGTAAATCCGAAAGGAGAAGCAAATAAACTAAGCACAACGCCGTCAATAAAACTATTTCCTATTGTCATCATAAACTCATTAGCAGCAATTTCCGCTACGCTTCTGCTTAACCCCGCCTCTTCTAATTTGTCTTTTACGTATTCTTTCAGGATCATTTTGCCTAATGAACTAGTAACATCTGCGGCTAATTGTAAGAAAAATCTAGGCAGGCCTTTTATTAATCCCATCTGGCCATATTTAAAGTAAGGGCTCTTAGGCGCTTTGGTCGCGGCATTCTTAAAGTAGTTTGCTATTTTACCGAATATACCGGTAGCGGGTTTGGCAACTGCTGCGGCTGTCTTGCCTGCCGAAACCACGCCTTTTGCGCCAACGCCTTCTTTGAGGCCTTTCCCGACCTTAGACAAGGTGCTGCCTGTCTTGGCTGTAGCATCTGCAAGCTTCTCGCCTTTTATCAATTTCCAGGAATCCTTTAATGATTTCCAGAATTTGCTAGCAACGCTTTTTATATTATTCCAAACTTTTATCCCGATACTTTTAATAAAATTCCAGGCCTTGCCCAAAACGCCCATAGGATTGGTAATGAGCTCTTTTAGGTTCTTAAATGAAGGTGCAAGGACATTTTTCCAAATCCAGGTTACAGCATTGACTATGGCATGCAATATGTTGGCAAAAAAGCCTGA
>JBAZKC010000008.1:0-38960 GCA_041651035.1 Candidatus Omnitrophota bacterium
CTCGGCGCCAAGATCAATGGTTCTGCAGCCGTGATATCTGGTTTACAATCTTTAGGCCAGCCGACAGCCAATCCTTACGGCTTCACCCAGACAGATATCGATTCACTCGGCGCCAAGATCAATGGTTCTGCAGCCGTGATATCTGGTTTACAATCTTTAGGCCAGCCGACAGCCAATCCTTACGGCTTCACCCAGACAGATATCGATTCACTCGGTGTTAAGATAGATAATGCTGAAGCTACAATTATTGGTTTGCAGTCTTTAGGTCAACCAATAACCAATCCTTACGGCTTTGTTCAGGGCGATATAGATTCGCTCTTACCCATGATTAGCAGCTCTGAAGCTATAATTGCCGAATTACAAACCTTAGGCCAGCCAATAACCAATCCTTTTGGCTTTACTCAGGGCGATATCGATTCACTCGGTGTTAAGATAGATAATGCTGAAGCTACAATTATTGGTTTGCAGTCTTTAGGTCAACCAATAACCAATCCTTATGGTTTCACCCAAGCAGATATTGACAGTATTAATGTTTTAGATGCAGAGTCAAGGGTGAAGATCACCGACTTACAATACATGCTTGTGCATGGAGATTTTACTAATATAGATCGCTATATTCCTTCTCAAGGACAAATAGATTCCACCCGTATTTATTATAACGCAGAAGCCGATACTATAAATACAGTAAGCTTGCCTTATTGGCAGGCTCAAAAGGCGCTTGCCCAGAGAATGAACATACAGCCCTGGGTAACCGTCTGCAATAATATGATAAATAGGCTCAATGAGCAACTCACTATCATTGCTGAAATATTGCATAATGCAGATTTGGATGAGCTCGTTATCAATGATAATTCTTCTGAGGAAGCTGAAGACATAGTCAGAAGAAAGCTTCACCTTGAAGAAAGCAAAATTGCCTATTACTCTCGCCTCGAATATGTAATCAACCAGGCCATGGCCTTGACCATTCCTGATTATTCAAATCTGGGTAACTACATACCCAGCCAAGAGCAGATAAATCAAGGACGCATCTATTGGACAGCCCAGGCTGACACCATAAACAATGTGAGTATTCCTTATTGGCAGGCAGAGAGAGAAGTGGGCCAGTATCTGAATATACCGGAATTAGTCAGTATGGCCAATAATATGTTGGCCAGCTTAAACCAAGAGCTTACCTTAATACAGTCCATACAGAATAGCTTTAATTTAGATGAGGCCATTCTTAATGAGACTTCTACTGAATTACCTTCTCAGGTCGTAGCAAGAAAAATTGCTCTTGAAAATACCAAAATTACCTACTATACCAATTTGATCAACGTGATCAATCAGGCCATGGCTTTGACCATCCCAGATTATTCAGGCCTGGGTAATTATGTATCAAATCAGGCACAGATCAACGAAGGCAGGATCTACTGGACAGCCCAGGCTGATTCCATCACAACAGAAAGAATCCCCTACTGGCAGTCACAGAGAGAACTTGCAGTAGCCCAGGAAAACCCTGAGTGGATTGCCTTCTCAGAACACATGATCTCAAGCTTAAACCAGGAGCTTACCTTAATACAGTCCATACAGAATAGCTTTAACCTAGATGAAGCTATACTTAACCATACATCAAGCGAGACCGTGGCCCAGATCATCGCCAGAAAGATCGCACTTGAACAGGCAAAGATCAGCTACTACACCAACCTGATAAACGTAATCAATGAAGGCATGGCCTTGGAGATCCCTGATTATTCAGATTTAGGTAACTACATACCCAGCCAAGAGCAGATCAACGAAGGCAGGATCTACTGGACAGCCCAGGCTGATTCCATCACAACAGAAAGAATCCCCTACTGGCAGTCACAGAGAGAACTGGCAGTAGCCCAGGACAATACTGAGTGGATTGCCTTCTCAGAACACATGATCTCAAGCTTAAACCAGGAGCTTTCCTTAATACAGTCTATACAGAATAGCTTTAACTTAGATGAAGCTATCCTTAACCATACATCAAGCGAGACCGTGGCCCAGATCATCGCCAGAAAGATCGCACTTGAACAGGCAAAGATCAGCTACTACACCAACCTGATAAACGTAATCAATGAAGGCATGGCCTTGGAGATTCCTGATTATTCAGATTTAGGTAACTACATACCCAGCCAGGAGCAGATCAACGAAGGCAGGATTTACTGGACTGCCCAGGCTGATTCCATCACAACAGAAAGAATCCCCTACTGGCAGTCACAGAGAGAACTTGCAGTAGCCCAGGAAAACCCTGAGTGGATTGCCTTCTCAGAACACATGATCTCAAGCTTAAACCAGGAGCTTACCTTAATACAGTCCATACAGAATAGCTTTAACCTAGATGAAGCTATACTTAACCATACATCAAGCGAGACCGTGGCCCAGATCATCGCCAGAAAGATCGCACTTGAACAGGCAAAGATCAGCTACTACACCAACCTGATAAACGTAATCAATGAAGGCATGGCCTTGGAGATCCCTGATTATAGCAATTTACGTCTTATCCCGATTGACCCAGTTCCTGGGCATCCGGAAGTATACACCGTTGCCCAGGTCAGAGCCTACTGGCTTGAAGATGATGGCTTGTATGAATTCAGCCGTCAGGATACTATCCCTGCAAATGACAGAGACAGAATGGGTAGATTAGATAGAATTAATCTTGAAGATAAACCTTATTGGCAGGAAAAGTTAGAAAATCCAGACGCCACCGATGCGGAAAGAGCCGCCATTCAGGGCCAGCTTCAGGACTTAGATAGAGAATATAATTATGGCCAGAATATTGTATTGCCCGAAGCGGCTGCTGACGAAGCCTATCAGTTAAGCAATGGCACATCTGAAACATGCGAACAAGTAAAAGAAAGAAAGAAAGCCGCGCGCTTAGAAGAGGCAGGGCTTTGGGATGAAAGAGTAATAGTCTTAACTAACCTTATGAATTTAGTTGTGCCGAATTATGAAGGATTACCGATAGTCCCAATCGATCCAGTGCCTGGACACCCGGAAGTATACACCGCAGAACAGGTCAGAGAATATTGGAATATCAATGATCACAGGCCGTTTGCCACAAGCATCAAAGGTAGATTAGATAGAATACTTGACGATATCGCCGATCAAAATAGGATTATTAATGATGCCAACGCCACCGAAGAACGCAAGGCATTTGCCAGAAGAACCATTGATTTACTCAATATAGAAACCGCATTTGGTAATGCAGTCTTAGCTGATGTCGAAAAAGATGTCAGATACCAGCTGCATGAAATTGATCCTGAATTAGGCAGACTCGAAAGAACAGATGAAGTCATCGCCAGAAAACGTATCTTGTTTAATACCGAAAGGGCGTTGTGGCAGGATTTACGTACATTATATCAGGAAATGTTAGTTGCTCTTCCGGGCATTGACCAGGAAATCGCAAGAGGCCTGTTAGAAGACGCCCAGGATTATTTGAGAAAGACCGAAGCAGATTTACGCATGGCAGAGTCCCAGAAACAAATCGCCGAGCAGGGCTTAAACGATTTACAGACCGAATCAGGTTATTTACAGCAGAGAATTACCGAGTTAGAAACCGAGAGACAGGAATTATTGGATTATATTGCGCAGCACCCTGGCGATGTCAATAATCCTATACGCAGCCAGCGCATAGAAAAGATCGATATAGAATTAGAGATGTTAAGGAATAATAATCCTCAAGGATATCTTGATTATTTAAGAGGCCAGAGACAAGAGGCAGAAGATTATTTACAGGCGGTAATTGATGCTTATGGTTTTGACGCTGCAGGCAATCCTACAAAATTAATCAGATTCCAGGAATGGTTTGTCAAAGGCGTAAACGAAACGCTTGATGAAATCACTAAGAGAGTCGGGGTAAATCGTTCTCCGTTAGGCGAAATCATCGAGAACTTATTTAAGATTAATTTAGCCAATTTTAGCGAAATGGAATTTATGGATTCCAAAGGCTTAAGAGGCACGCAAGAAAAGAAAGAAGATGCCAAGGCAAAGTTAGATTTGGCTACAGCCGAAGTCACTACAAGATTAAATAATCTAAAAGCCGCGCGCGTTCAGTTAATAGAACAATTAAGACAGGCTTTGATTAATTCCGGCGCAGTCAAGGAACAGGAAGTCGGAATAATCGTTGATAAGATTGAGAATTGGCTAAGACTTCATATTATTCCTCCTCCAGTCCAGGTTGGCGATGAGCTTATCGTCTTCTCCGAAGAAAACGAACCTATCCGCATAAATATGAATTCTACATCATTAACATCCCTACCTGAATTCCAGAATTGGATCGCAAGAAGCATAGTAAACGGCAAGATCAAATCTACTGAAGATATCCAGGCCTTAACTAAAGAAGTCGCTGCTATCGGCTTATTTGACGGCCGCGTTGATATCGGCGCCGGAACAAGCGAAATAAACGGCGCAATGCAGTCGCACAGATTTATCGTCTTGAATAGCTTATCCAATGAAACAATACGTCATCTTACCAGTTTAGGTTATATCAATTTGGATACCTATCAAGCAAAATATGATACCACAAAGGTTGATGATACGGCTTATGACCGATTAACCACGCATTATGTAGTTCTTATTGAAGGTGTAGGTGTGCATGCCGGAGATTTATATGCGAGCGTTGCCGGTATCTGGCAGATTGGCGTAGATAATGATTATAACTTAAGGGCAATCACCGGAACATTACGTTATGACGTAACCAAGAAACTTATGCTTAAGGTAGAGGCAGGCGAGGCAAGAGCCGACGGAAGCATGGATTACAATGTGCACTTAGAAGATCCCGTCACCGGATGGGTAAGCGAGGATAGCTATCTTATCAAGGCAAAGGACAGCTTCTCCACCCGCAGATTCACCGCCGAGTTTAATGACAAAGATGCCAAAGGTAGGCCCAGCATCTATGTTTCCTTTGTGCAGAAAGAAGCCGGCGTTGAGGATCTCTGGGGAGAAGAAAGATATCAATATTTTGAGACCGGCGCAGGCTACACCTTCCCGCATAATATAAGAATTCAAGCTGCCGCATATTTAGGAGATGAGGCTCCGGCCGGAAAAGTCGCAGTCGTAACCAGTCATTTAAAAGGCTATTATGAAATTCCTTACGGCGAAGGCGAAGACAGGTATTCCGTAGGAACAGACTTCAATCTCTGGGGCATGAATACCAGATTAGAATACAGAAATCAGGGCCGCGGAGCCGAAATTGTTTTAGGCATGAGGCCGCAAGATTCAGCTTCACGTATCAGCCCTGAATTGGGTTGGACCCAAACCGGCATCATGGGCAATGTCAGATACAATTTAACCGGCGCTCAGGCCAAACAAGATTCCACCGAAGCCGCCAAAGCTACTGTTCGTATACCCGCCGCAAGAGTAATTGCCAATTATGAAGAATTTGCTTCTTGGTTAAAGAAAGCATTGAACATTTATATTCCTGAAGGCGCAAAGATAAATGAAATTCTTCCTGTGATTATAGAGAGACTCCAGGAGTTAAATATTCCTCTTACGCTTGAAGGAGATAAGATAATCTATGGCCTGAAGGCATATTTATTATCGGCCCTGATACAGACCGGAGATATTTCAGGTATTGTCTGGGATAGAACTAATCCTATAATCGTCACCGACAATAAAGAGGCAGCAGTTGCCGCTTTAAGAGAAATCGGATTAAACGAAAATGATTTCAGATTCTTGACTCTTAATGAAGTATCCGGCAAATTATTCATGCTGATCGCCGATGTAAGAAAAGACGGCGATAAGGCCGCTTTAAGAGTATCCGGCTATACCGGTATTGACGGCAAGCCCGCAGTCATTGAACTTAATCCTCAAGGCGTAGTAAGACTAGCTGCTTTGCAGCAGAAGGCATTATACAGATTAGATTTTGCAGATGGTACGCCATCAAGATACTATTTTGCCAACGACAGATTGCCGTTTGCCAGTATAAGATGGGTAAAGATCGCTTTAGAGAACGGCAAAGTCGCCTGGGATAATGACGGCACGCATCTGGTTCGTTACAACGGAAACGGCAAAGAAGATACCGATTACATCTGGGCAAACATATTTGTTGAAGCAAGCCATGAAGCCTTGGTCAATGCTCAGGGCCAGACATATAGAATTTTAATTGCTCATTCTCAGGATAGGCTCTGGGTCAAGGGCGATAAATTTGTCATCGCCGCAACTAGCCAAGAAACAATAAAAGGCGCAGAGAGAGTAGCCGGCTGGGTTGATGCTATGGATACCCGCAGGAATTTCTTAAGGTTGGCGTTTACTCCCAGCGCAATCGAACAGGCATATTCCAAGAATGGCTGGAACGGACACCATATCTACGGAGCTGAAAAGACCAAAGAAGGAAAATACGTATTAAGAGTCTCCGGCATCACCGGCATAGACGGGAAAGACGCAACTTTTGAGCTTAACCAGAGAGGCAAGAATATCTCCGCTGCGATACGTTCTTCCAGATACTTAATCGTATCCAGAGAAAAGGCCTTTTATGCCTATTACATTACTCCGGCCGATATGATGCAGGCTCAGGAAGAATTGATTAATGATGATATTATTATCCAGAAGGTTGATGCCGAAGGCGCTACCACTCATCGTATTAATCTTGGCGCGGCCGAAGTAGAGAGAATTGATACTCCGTCTCAATCCACAATGTTTAAGTTAACCGCCGATGGATTATTTGATTCCAATCTTCCAGTCGCTCTTGCCTTGAAATTCCAGGAAACAACATTGCCTGATGGCACGGATGTTGATATCTGGAAGAGAGTTTCCGCAGACACCGGAAAATTACAGAGAATCTACGGCATTGACAGAGAAACCGGAAAAGAGGTAATGCAGTTTATTAGAAGGTCACGCTTTGCATTGCCTGTAAGACCGACTAAGCCCGCGGTTCCTGCCAAAGCCGATACTGCTACCGTAGGCGCGTTGATTGACGGATCAAGCTTACAAAATGGCCAAGAGCCGGAAGAAAGATTCTCGCTAGGCGAATTTATTTCTGATATATTCGTCGCAGAAGCCATGGCTTCTCCGTCAACCAATCCGCAGGTAGGACAGACTGAAACCAGGGCTCCTCCGTTAACATTCGGCGTCGGCGTTACCGCATCACCAGGCATCAATACCTCCGATAGAAGACAATTAGTTTGGAACGACGCATTCGTTAACTTACTCTGCGAGAAGATTACATTATTGAGAGAACAGACAGGCCTTCCATATATAGTAATTCCTACCTATTATCCAGTGGCGAGAGGAACCGACCTAGAACAAGCAAGGACCTGGGTTCGTAAGATTCATCAGGCTGGTGGCAGATTAATCATCGGCATACCTAATTATGACGATAGAAGCATTGCTTCATTTGATGTGAATTATTGGGGTGCTCCTGGTGCTAAAGACGCATTCAAGCAATATGTTATGGCTCTTAAAGATGAACCGGGAATTATCGGATGGAACATATTTAACGAATACAATAATCTTGCGCAAGGCAATCCTGAATGGTTCGGCGCCAATAATTATAATCAGGCAATAACCAACATCCTTACCGCCACTGAATATGTGGCAAGAGAAATTAAGAAGATAGATACCAGACACCCAGTTTACACCGTCTGGGCAGGCCTGCCAACCAGGGCCCATGTAGGAAAAGTTCCTTCTGTAGACGGCTGGGGATTAAACTATTATTCTATTCCTAGAATATTGGACGGAAGCTTCTTTAGCGAAGCCGCTGCGATTTTCGGCAACAAAGCTTTCTATTTCAATGAGACCGGCGTTGATTCTTATGATGCCGATAAACAACAGAACAATGAATCCATCCAGGCTCAAGATGCGGTTAAGATATTTGAAGCCACCAGACAATATGCTCCGAAGAATTTCCGTTATTTGGTATTTATGACCGCCTTTGATGAGCCTTGGAAACCGCAGGTTGAAGGCTCTGGCTTGCAGCGCGGCGATGGCGTGGTGGAAGATTTCAACGGCCAGGCATGGGGATTTTTCAAGAAAGACGGGCGTCCTAAAGCCGTAGTCAGGGCGTTGACTCAAGCGGTAGCTAAAGCGACTGCTCAAACAGAAATAGCCAAGCCGGCAACGACTACACCAGCTGCGCCGGTTGTTCCTCAGCAGCCGACTGCCGAGACAAAGGCAAACATTGACACTGCAACAGTTACTCAACCGGCGCCAGTCTCCATTACACAGGAAATCTTAAGAAGCGGAATTGCCGAAGCAGCCGAAGAAGTAGCCTCCTTAGAAGGCGTGGTTTTGGTTGATTTAGGCGAGAAAACTACGGTGTTACCTGAAGCCACAAGAAAGGCTTTTGGCTATACCGGAGAAGAAGCCGTAAAACGCATCTATTACTTTGATACTAATCTGCAGCCGATTACAACTAGAAGCGAGGTTCTTGGCGAAGGCAATATCGAAGATGCGGTGGGCTATGCCGTTACCGAAGCCGAAGACCTGGCGATAACAGTGGCTGACCAGAATTATACATACGATCTCATACATAATATTTATCTGGATAATACATATCGAGGGCCGGTTTACGTAGGTGTTGATAGCAGAAGCGGAAACGAATTGATCGTCATGCGCGGTAATAAAGCCAAAGTTTTATTAAGAGACGCTCTTGACAGGGAAATCGGCTACGATACTTATAGAGTAGACTTATCCAAGATTAGACAGGGAATCGCTGCTGCAGGAAAGCTCATTCATGAGACGCGCACCGAACCCGGCTACGGCGCATACCGTGTAAGGCCTCAGGAAGAATTGAAGATCGTCATCGGCCGCTTCTACGGATTCGCCCTTGCCCTCATGCCCCCATACGAGGTAACCGGTATGGAAATTAAAGACGGAGACAGGTTGGTATTCTGGGCAAAATCCGATAGCGTTGCCACAGACCTAACCGTAGATATGGTCTATGAAAACCTGCTTACCAAACCGTCATATTATACTCAAAGAATCAACGCTGACTGGACCAGGGTAGAAGTGCCGCTTGCCAAGGGTAAACTCGTGAGAGTTTCCTTTGCTGATGCTGACCACGCCGTATATGTCGCGGCAGGATACTTTATCAGCGGCAATCAATACACTTCTCTGGATTTAGTCTCCGGGAAAGTTTATTACGACGACTACACCAATACCAAGAGAAGAGAATTGCCGGCATACTTCTTTACTGAAGAAGTCTTCAATCCCGAAGGCAGGACAGGCTTAAACGATGAAGACAGGGCCATCCTCTTTCCTAACGGCGATCACACATTACCTTTCTATGTCCGTTCAGGATACACCTTAAAGATGGACAACGGCAAGACTGTTGAGACACATAGATTCGGCATGACCCATTACATCGGCCAGGATGGAAACGGAAACAGTCTTTACAAGGTTTGGACTGAAAGAGAAGGCTCAATCATCGCTTATGATAAGAAAATGACGCAGGTTTATTATTACGCATATGATTCCGGTGAAATACAGGATAAATATATCAGCGCCTGGCAGGAACAGGTCATCGTGGATGAATGGGGAACCCCGGTTTATTCAGTTGACTTTGAGACCAGGAAATTGATCTGGTTGTACCAGATAAGAGACCTCCAAGACAGAAGCATCCTCTATAAATATAATCCTATCAGCGGCAGAAGCTACACCTCCGTCATCGACTTAAACGGCGTTGAGAGATGGAAGAAGGATTCCAGAGAAGCTCTGCCCAAGGTATATGACGAAAACGGATACGAAAAAGGAAGAGATTTCTTCGGTACTTCTGAATGGAAGCCCCAAGAATCCAATCCGCCAATCAGCTGGAAAGAATATATAGGTTTAATATCTGAAGATGCCGCTATAAGTGCCGTTATAGAAAATACCAAGCCAGCCGATGTTCGTCATATTAATCCAGTGCAGCACTTCCCGCCAGTCCGCTCCATAGCAGGAAAGATTATCTATGGCCTTATCGCTTTAAATATAGCGATTTCAGCCATAATCTTTATCGGCCAGCGAATAAGAAGGAGAAATAAGAAAGAAAATAATCCTACCGATAGAGACGAAAAAGAAGAGATATATGCAAAATGGAAAGAGAGAATAGCAGATGATACTTCAGTTGCTGAGCAGATCGAGAAAAAATATAAATCCGATATAGAAAGATACATTGACGAACTTAAATTATTGGATAATGGTTGGCAGCCAAGTATGATAACAGAAGTAAAGAAATTCGTCGCCAGGGCAGTGGCAATATACATTGCCGAGCATCATCCAGCGATATTAGCTCATCCGGAATACGGCAAGAAGATAACTCGCGAGATAATAGCGCGTATATCTGTTGAAGCAGGCGACTATAATTACGTATTGATACCTAATCCTCGCGAAGGAAAAGACGATGATAAGCCGTACGTCTTAATCCCGTTAAGAGAATTTGTCTGGATGTATGTATTAAGCAGGGAAAGCATAGACGAGACATTAGGCTGGTTTGCATCAAGCTCCGATGTATTATCAGCAAGGGCAGATGGAGACTTTGTTATCCGTTTTGCCAGAGAACTCTTAAGAGACGGAAAAGCTTCCGAAATCATTCCTTTTGCCAGAGTGACGTTTAATATTCTTAACAAAGTTTATCTAAATCAGGCAAAGAAGGTCAAAGCCGGAAATATTTCCGAACATGATGCCATAAGAGTATTGGACATCAGGAAGATTTACAGAATCATCAATGATTACGCCAAAGATGACGCAGCCAAAGCCAGATTTACGGAAAAATATTCAAGCCAGAGAGGCGACATCCTCTGGATGATGGCTAATCCGTTAGCAATAACCGAAGGAAAGAGAAATTATATAAGATTACAAGAATTGCTCCAAGAAAACGAAGAGCTTTTTATCGACAGATTAAGAGAATTCTTGAATATCGAAGCATTAAACTTTAAACAAAGATTATCAAACAGAATAAAGAGTACTTTCCTTAAGACCCAGACAGCCACAGCTGGAAACCTCTTCTACAATTTACTTGTCAAGACAGAGTGGCTGCTTTGGAACGGCGTATACCAGTGGGTTGTCTGGTTTATGTTCCTGCCGTTTATACTCCATATGCTTGCCGGCGGCAGCATTGTTTTAGGAGTAGTGTTCTTATTCTTAACGCTTACTTCAGCAGTGATATTTACAGTATTAAGCTACTGGGGAATTGTTTGGAATAATGGTGGTATTCTCGCCAGAATTTATAGCTGGAAGAAAGGATACTTTACTATCCAGGCAGACGAACAGCTTAAGACCAAGATTGGAGAGGAATTAGCCAAGAGATATAATACGCATCCTCATAAAGAATATTTAATCAGAAGCTTTGAGAATTTAGCCAATGCATTACGTAAGCATATAAAGATTACTGATGAAGAATTCAAGGAAATGATGAAGGCAGCTGAAGTTATGCGCGAGACAGGAGATCTTTCCAAGATTAACATCGCTCAGCTTGATAAGTTAATTAATGAAGAAGCCAGGGACAGAGTAAAAGACTGGGTCAACGGCTACTTAGCAAAAGAAGCACTTAGCCTACGCGCTGATATCTGGGGCGAGATGATTTCTGAATGGTACAGGCTCTACTGGAAAGGCGATCCTTATTACTATACTTTCGCGAATTGCAATGAACTGGCATCCGCTAAAGAGCCGTCTTCTACCAACGTCTATAATCTTTTCTATAAGATATTCAATGCTTATAGAAGTGAGTTTATCTTTATGGTCAAGAGATTGATTGAAGGAAGTATAGTTATCGATGATTCTCGTTATAGCGAAGTTTATAAGAAATTAGGCGAATACGCAGATTACATAATGGATTTTGAGGCTGCTACCGGAATCAGATTACAATTAGACAATAGCATTAAATATGAATTGTTAAATGAATATAACCAGCCAACAGGCTTAGAGTTAGGCGAAGTCGATATATTGATGCTTTATATATTTAAAGGACAGGAATTAAAGAAATACTTAAGCGATCACAAGATAGAGTTGCCGGAAGATTTTGATATAAGGCTGCATCAGCTAGCTCCCAATTTTGCTGACAGAGCCGATAATCCTTTACACGGAAAATTCGTCAGAAAGTTATTAACCGACTTCGTCAATGACAGAGAGCAGACAGTTTGGAAGACCATGCACGGTGGTTTATATGATAGAGAAGCTTATGAAAAAGAGTTGAGAAGCCAGATAGAGGAAGGCCGCTTGCTTTATTATGTAAGAGTCATTGAGCCAGAAGCATACAAGCAATTTATTGAACAGGAAATTATTCCTAATCTCGAGCAGTTAGGCGTTAAGGTAGAAGACAGAGATTATGTCATCAACAAATTAAGAAATCTTGGTTCCAACCAAGAATTAGAGGATTATTTCGGAGAAGGCGAAGCCCAGAGATACTTCCGTATGCCAGAAGCTTTGAGAGAAAAGATTGCTGGGTTTATTAAGAGATTTGTAGATGAAGCCAAAATTCAACAATTAGTTAATGATAAGTTTATGTACGGAGTGGGTATTGCCGGAGATACGCCTGGTAAGAAAGCCAAGAAAACAGACGGCACAATAGATGCCTCAAAATTAGTTGATTGGAAGAAATTAACCACAGCAAAACCGCCATACAGTATTCTTTACTGTCTGAAACTAAACTATGCATATCACTTCAATAAAATTGTGGAAAAGGCGCTTAAAGAGTTAGAAAAGAAAGATGCTGCAAAGGCTGCCGCAGTTAAAGAGGCTCTAGATAATTTAGGGCCATTAGATAAGCTACCAGATTGGTTCGAAACAGATGCTGATTTAGAAGCGCTCAGAAAAGGTTTGATTGGCTTCTCCAATGATCATATGATTATGGCAGTGCTCTTGGATGGTAAAGAGAACCAGGCATGTCTTAACTGGATAAATTATCACAATAAAGACAATTTTGTTCCCATCGCCCCAACGCCATATAAGACTAGCCCGATGCAGTTTGGTCAAGGCAGCTACAAGGCCCAGTTAATCGGCGTGGCATTTTCTCAGGTTACCGGAACCCGTTCCACATTCGTTGATGCCGATACCGAACTCAGAGAAGAAGACTGCGAAAAGAGGCTAAGGACAGGATACAGGTTTAGAGATAACCACCGCTTAGGCATCTTAAACTATAGACAATATATATATAACCGTCCTTCCACTCAAGGTACCAAGACTTTCGGAACTGCCATCAGTTCCAAGTGGGGCCCATACTTAAGGTCAAGAAGCATCTTCGGCGGCCAGGGATTCTATGGACATAACTCAGATTTAAGGACATTGTATCTGTGGTTCTATAACGGCGCTGCTCCTGATTATGTAGCAGAAGACTTGCAGGTATTTATGTCATTCTTAGAGTATGGCATTGAGACTAAACAAGAAGAGCGCGTAAGAGGCGGCGAAGGTATAGAGCAGGCGCAGTCAATGTATCAGAAGCCGACAACCTACAAATGGTCTCAGGCCACTAACCAGATTAAACAGGGCGATGATTATAAGGATAGAAATATGTCAGCCGATATACCGGCCAGCATTAAGGAAGACGTAAGAATAGGTATCGGCTTTTACGATTTTATTAACTTTTATGCTCCGACAGCCATGGTTTACTTTACATTGTCTTCCTTAGTATTAGGCATTGCTACTTATGGCGTGCTTCCTTGGTATTTTGCCATAATCGGAATCACGTTTATGGTGGCAATAAACGCATTCCTCATTTTGCATTTCTGGGAATCTAAGGGTAATCGCTGGATAGCTCAGACAATACCTGCGATACTTTCGGGTATTGCCGGAGCTGTTATAGGAGCGCTTTTATACGGTAATGCCGGCAGCTTAGTTTTAGCCGGGATAGCTTTAGCCGTGGTAAATATGATAGGCATATTATTACACCATAGGCCAAAAGAAGCAGTTCTTAATCCACAGACTTACAAGATAGAAAATAAGACAAGATGGACTAATAAAATATTGGTTTCCTTCTTCGGAGCTCTTGCGTTTGCCGGATTAACCATATTTATCGGCAGTATCTTCAGTGGCTATGCTGTAGCAGCCCTATCAGCTAGCGCAGGTGTTTTTGCCATAATTGGGCTTATTTTACAATTGAAATGGGCATTAGTAATTGCCGGTATCGTTGGATTCCTGGTTGGCTTCAGGCCGGTCCGAGAATGGGTTAAGTTCTTACTGCCTTACGGTATTGCGTTGTTCACATCATTAATTCCTTCTCAGGCTGACGGCCCTGAAGTTGCCAGAAGCGGTAAGGCAGCCTACACCACCAGCTTAAAAGGCCCTAACAGAGGTGACCAGACCTATTTTGGTTTCGATGCCGATAAGAAAGTATCCGGACATTATGCCAGAGCCCAAAGAGGGATTAATCTGGCGGCCCTGCTTGTTCCAGCAATCGCTGTTGGCCTTTTCTTGATGTTTGTATCCCAAGGATTATTGCTGCATCCTGTTATCATCGGTTTCTACGCTGCCAATATATTCTATCTTACCACCATATTCTTAGGCTTCTTAATGGGCGCGTTTATCTCAGCCAGAACCAAGACTCGCGCTGAAAGAATCAAAGGCATGATATTTAGTTTCTTATATTCCTGGACGCCGCTTGCGCTTTTTGCAGATCCTAATATGAATATCAATACTCCCGAAGGCAATTTACCAACTAAATTCAAAGCAAAATCTAAAGATGAAAAAGAAGCACAGGAGGAAATTAGGAAGCAGTGGAAAGACTACAAGCAAATGGTAGAAAACAATATGAAGATGGCAACCAGGATAAGCTGGATTTCAAGAGGTGTCTTGGGAACGATTATTGTGGGTGGTGCAGTTGTTTTAGGTATAACAGGAGTTATTCCTTGGATTACCGTGTTGATAATGGCTAGTATATCTTCAGTGGGTATAATTTATCTGACAATGCCTATTAAGGCCTTAGCCGACGGCGCCTTTACAAATAAAGAATTTAGAAATAAGGTTTGGAAGCAGCATTATGGAAGAAAACAAGTTTTGGTAAGATTAGGAATTGCTGCAGGCTTAACTGTTTTAATGTTTGCAGTTATTCCCGCTGCCTTGCCTATTTGGGCAAAGATACTTATGGCTTCTGCGCCATTATGGATTAATTTTGATATTGTCAAATGCGCTTATCATCATCTTATCTGGACAGTCATCGTCTGGCCGATAGATATGTATATCATAAGAAGATTCACCGAAGGAAAGAAACATGCTCAATTCTTGAATAATAAGACATTAAGGAATTTAGTTAGAGATTATAGAGATGGCAAGATAACCACTGCAGACCAGGCATGGGATAAAGCTACTACTAGCGGTTTAGTAAAAGTCCTCAGATCCATTGTCGCTATTATTCCTTCAATTGTTGACTGGGAAGAATTTAAGGATATCTGGAAATGGGCGTTAAAAGATGATTTAAGAGAAATCATTACAAGCTTCGATTTAGAAAAGTTAGCCAAGCAATATGGTTTATATGATGAAGAAAATAAGAGTTACGATAAAGAAGCAGTAAAACAAAGAGTATTATACGAAATTATAAATCTTTTAGCATCTGTAGGAACTCAATCTGAAACCCCGGAAGTCAAGCCTTTCGGACAAAGGACAGCAAGGCCGATCAAATACAGCGATGTTGAAGGCAGCTTTGATGACACATTGGAAGTCACTTTAGATTTATCCAGGCCTGCTTCCGAGCGCTTCATGCCGCGCGGCGAGGATTCAGCCGCTTTAGCAAAATTGCTCAACGAGGCCTTGGTAATGTTAGAACAACTTACCTCCAGACATGAAGAGCTTAATATGTATTGGCAGAAAATAATGAGGTCATCGGATAACCGGGCGCCGCCTATCAGGATTAGAATCACTCCGAAGCTCGTTGTCAATGCCGCCAGATATTACAACAAGAACACAGAAGAAGTAGAGCTCATATTCAACGAGAACTTCATAAAGGCGATGCTTTCGGCTTATGATACTCATCCAATTGCCGCACAAGCTATCCTCGCCCAGAGATTATTCCACGAATTAGGCCATTCCAACACCCACAAAAAAGCCAGCGAAGAATTAAAAGAAGAAACCCTAGTTATCTCCAAAGACGCCGTTTTATATCTTATGATAAATTCATCAGATATTGAAGGCGCTTCCATACAGTCCTATATCACTACTTATTTACGCAGCCGAAGGCCTATATCTTTGATCAAAGATAGAGAATATTTTACGTTCTTAGAGGGCATCAAGAATCTGTACCCGGCTATGCGTTTAAAGGAAATCCGCGCTTATCTTTTAAGGACGGCTTATGCAACTTCCTCTGAATCAGCCGAGGCCGTCCGTTCTCTAAGGGCTTTACTTCCTCAGAAAGAGACGCTCGCTAAATTTGTAATCTATTCCGGCCCTCAAGGCTGCGGCAAAAAGGAAGTCGCCCGTGCCTTGTTGAGCAGGACACAATATAGCGATCTTTTTGAACAATTAATACTTTTCCATTCTAGAGAAAGAAGATTTGAAGAAACCCAGAATGTTGACTATTACTTCCGCACCCCAGAGCACTTAAGAGAGCTGGAAGCCCAGAAAAAGATTCTCACCGCGATGGTCAATAAGCAGCTTCAGGGCTTAGCCTTAGTAAGTTTTGAGGACACCTACATAGATCCGGAAACCAAAGAAAGAGTTACTTATCATGTCAGGGGCTTAGACAGCGTATTAAAGGGCGACAAGATCGCCATTCTTGAATGCGGTCTTGGCTGGTTTGAGGTCTTAAAGGCCGAATTCAAGGGCGAACTACTTTCCATATTCGTCTCGCCATTTACCGATGAAGATATCAGGAGTAAATCGGTTACGCCATTTGATTATATAGTTGGGCTTGATATTGCCAGACGTATCCATAACCGAGAGATTGAACAGGAAAAGAAAGCCAGAGAAAAAGCTGAAGCAGCTTTATCCGAGGGCAGAGAGCCGGAATTCTTTATTCCTACAAAACTCAAAGATCTTATTACTCGTATTAACGTGGCAGTTGAACAGGTAAGAAGAAGAAAAGAATATGACCTAGTTTTGGTCAATAAGTTTAGCGCTGATCCAGAAGAGATTATTGCAACTATTGAGGATCTCGCAGAGCAATTCGCTCGAGCCATATTTAAGAATCTCTTGAAAAATATAGGCGTAGACATAAAAGCCGATAGCGATGCCGAAACATTGGCTAATTTGATAAGAAAAAATGGGCTTAGTCAGTATCCCACCCACGCTAAATTTGTAATTTATTCAGGGCCTCCGGGCGGCGGCAAAGGAGCGGTTTGGAAGAAATTCTCGGAAAAGTACGGCGATATAACAGAAAAATTTGTCCTCTTCCATACCAGGGGCCGCAGGCCAAAAGAGATTCAAGACAGCGACTACTATTTCCGCTCGCCAGAACATCTGAAGGAATTGGAATCCCAAGGCAAGATTATCACTACATTTATCAACGATCAGCTTCAGGGCTTGGCCTTAGTAAGTTTTGATGATACATACACCTACATAGATCCGAAAACCAAAGAGACGATTACTTCTACTTGCCATGTCAGAGGCTTAGACAGCGTATTTAAGGGAGATGAGATTGCTGTTCTTGAATGCGGTCTTGAATGGTTTGAAATCTTAAAGGCCAGATTTGGGGATGAATTGCTTTCTATATTTGTCTCACCGTTTACCGATGAAGATATCATGAGCAAATCTGGAGCGCCATTCGAATATATAGTAGGACATCAGGTTGCCTTAATGATACATGCCTTAGAGTTAAAGGCAGCCAAGGCAGCCGAGGAAGCAGGCAAGGAGGCATTTGCAAAAGGCGAGAAGCCAAAGTTCTTTGCTCCGCTTAAACAGGAAGATTTTATAGTTCTTCTTAACGAAGCAGTTGAACAGGTAAGAAGAAGAAAAGAATATACGATTGTTGAATTTATTGCCCATACAACAAATCCCGAAGACTTAATGAGGAGGATCGACCGTGTAGTAGAAGATTTTGCAGTTGTGGTATTAAGTAACTTATTGGCTGCGGTTTCGGAAGTTCCTCAAGACGGTGTCTTAAAGACATTTCCATCAAGAGAAGAGGGCGGATTTAGTGTTAAGGCTTTTGCGCAACAGCCTGTCCGTCCGGACAGATATGAAGACATTAAACACGGATTTGATGATGAATTAGAAGTAGAGCTTAATTTTATCAGGGCTAGAGATGTTCGCTTCATGCCGGTTGGCAGAAAATCCCAGGCATTAGCTAATTTATTAAGTGCCTCTTTAGCGTTTTTGGAAGAATATATTTTGGCCCGCGATGGAGAGCTTGTCATGTATTATCGACAGGTAATAGACAGGCACGATAACCGTGCGCCGCCGATAAGAATAAGGATTAATAGCGCGATCGCTACCAATTCAGCCAGATGCCACAATCCGGAAAGACAAGAAACAGAGATTGTGCTCAACAGGAACCTCATTGATACCTTGCTTACTAATTGTTCCATCCATCCGGAAGCAGTAAAGATTATTCTTGCCGAAAGATTATTCCACGAATTAGGCCATTCCAATAAATCCGAAGATAGCCGAGAAGAAGAGAAATTCCTTATTAAGAAAGATGCCGAATTATTCGCATTAGTAAGAAAGTTGACTTATCAAGAGGCAATCGATAGCTTCTACGCCAGCATAACTCCTTTCTATAGATCCGGTTACTATTTTAGATTCTTAGAGGAATTGGTGGAGCTAGGAGATGAAGAGGCGCTGTCGAAGATTGAACAGTATCTGGACGAAAATTATCCTTCATATCATAGAGCTGGCGCTGAAGCTTGTGTTGAGACAGGTCGCAAGACGGAGGGAATAGAATCCTTGCCTAAGCTGCTTGAGAGATTATTGGCTATAGGCATAGGGAACATTAATTCCATCAAGAAATTCGTTATTTATTCCGGTCCCGCAGGCACGGGTAAGGGCGAGATCTGGAAGAGAGTAATTGCCAAATATCCCGATCTTTTCCAGAAGATCTTATTGTATGCCACCAGAGAAAGACGGCCCGAGAAGGCATACAAAAATGATATTAAACCGGGGCATCATTTATATTATCCTCTTAAAGAAATTATGGATAATGCGTTTGCTTCTGTTAAGGGCGCGACAAAAGAAGTATTGGCTGCCTATATTGAAGAATTAGCAATAAAGTATCGTCTGAATGCAGAACATAAGGCAGAATTAGCCTCTATTTTGGATGAGTCAACTTTACCCGAGAGAATAGAAGATAATGTAGAAGGTCTGCCTCGCAGAGTAACCACTGAAGAGAAGATAGGATATTTGTCCGGATCGGCAACTATCAGAATCTATGGAGAATTCACCGGCATAGATTACATATTCGTAACCGAAGAAAGACTTAACGCCCTCATTCAGGAAGCTGAAGATTCAGGTTCACGGATAATCAAAGAAAAGGTCCAGACTTATCATCAGGCCCTGGCATTAAAGCAGGTAGAGCGCGCCATCACCGCCAGCAAGATATTTGTCTTGGAAGGAGACAGGGTTTGGTTTAACCACATAAATTCCAGATATCCTGATTGTCACTCCATATTTATTGCTCCTTTAAGCGCCAGAGAATTAGAGCGTAAAACCACGGAGAAACGCAACACAATTACAGAGCAACAAGAACAAGAGCTGGTTCGCGAAGAAGCAATGGAGGCGGTAATCAAGGATGAGATGATAAGAAGGCTTAAGCTACGCGAGGGAGTTAAATTCAATCTTGCCAGCCCCGAAACCCAGAAGAGATTGAATAATGCCGTACGCGAAATAAAGGGAGAATACTCATTTGCTGAAATCTACTCGCCCAGGGACCACAACGCCTACAAAGGCGGCATGCATGCATACGATGTTATGTTACACAACGCCTTGGTAGCCCCGGAAGAACTTGCAGAGGCCATGGACAGATTAGCCGATGAATTCGTCAAGAGTATATTAATAAATATATTAATAGAGGAAAGACAGCATAGCGATAAATTCCAAGGAGGGCCAATAACATTGCCTTTCTTGTTGGAGGTCGCAAGAAGAGAAGGCATTGGTATCTTCAACTCCCTTAAGAAATTCGTCATTTTCTCCGGTCCTTCAGGTACTGGCAAGGGCGAGATTTGGAAGAGGGTAATTGCCAAATATCCCGATCTTTTCCAGAAGGTATTGTTGTATGCTACCAGGTCAGCTCGCCCCGAGAAAAAATACAAGGATGACATCAGGCCCAGCCATCCGTTATTCGGCGCTCTCAAGGAAATCATCGAAAGCAGATTTAGCCAGGTCAAAGGAGCTACAAGCGTATCGTTGTGCGCTTATATCGTTGAATTAGCCGCCAAATATCGTCTCACCGCAGGGCAGAAAGAAGAATTATTCGTTATATTGGACGAAACTACACTTCCTCAGAGGGTAATAGACGTAGAAGGACTGCCTAGCAAAGTAACTATAGAGGAAAGGCTAAATTACTTAATAGACAAAGAAGGCGAAGAAGATAAGACAACGATTCGTATCTACGGAGAATTCACCGGCATAGATTACATATTCGTAACCGAAGAAAGACTTAACGCCCTCATTCAGGAGGCTGAGGATTCAGGTGCACAGATAATTAAGGAAAAGGTACAGGATTATTCTCAGGCCCTGGCATTAAAGCAAATAGAGCGCGCCATTACCGCCAGCAAGATATTTGTCTTGGAAGGAGACAGGGTTTGGTTTAACCACATACATTCTGTCTATCCTGATTGCCATTCTATATTCATTGCTCCTTTTAGTCCATTAGAATTAGATCGCAGAGTTGATGATATGCTTGGTAGGCTTACTCCCGGACAGACAGAAGAGCTTATAAACGAAGAAGTGACGGAGGCGGTTATCAAGGATGAGATGAGAGAGAGGTTGAAGATCCGCGAGGGAGTTAAATTCAATCTTGCCAGCCCCGATACCCAAAAGAGATTGAATAATGCCGTACGCGAAATAAAGGGAGAATACTGTTTTGCCGCTATCTACTCACCCAGGGACCACAATGCCTACAAAGACGGTATGAATGCATACGATGATATCATAGTTAACCCTCTGGTAACCCAGGCAAAACTTGAACAGGCTATGGATGAATTAGCTGATGAATTCGTCAAGAGCATAGTCAAGGAGTTATTAGGAATAGCAGAACGCAGCGCCACAGTTATTAAACCATTCGCGCCTTATGACATAAGCAGGACCGAAGAATTCAAGAGATTATTGGTTTACTTTGAGAATAATCTCGAAGCGTTAAAGAGGCAATTAACTGTCTGGCAGAGAGAATATAAAGAGTTATTAGGCATAGATATTTCTATAGAGGAATTATTAAAGAAAGAGTTCTTCTTGGTTACCGATGAAAATGGAGATTATACCGGTTCAATCCGTCCTCGCGATTTATGCCATAAAGATGGTACATGGCATAAAGCAGTATTTGTATTCTTAGTTGATCGGCAAGGCAAAGTTATTTTTGAGGTACGTTCAGCTCAAAAGAGATATTGGCCATTAGCTAAGGATATTTTAGCCGGACATCAAGGACTGGACAGAGAATCTTTAACAACCGCCCAGCGGGAGATAAATGAAGAGGTATTTGCTGATAAACCTCAAGTTGACAGCAAGAGATTAATTCGGGTAAATGAGGAAGCATCCTTGGATCATCGATGCAGCAATGAGGCTCGTCCTGCCGATAATGAGAAAGTTACGGTATATATTTATTTAACTGAGGATGAAGAAAAAGCTAAGCTTAAACCAGAACCTGAAGAGGTGGAGAGTTTTAAATTAGCCGATTTAGAAGAAGAATTAGTTAAGTTTAGAGCTATGCCAGAGGATTATGCTCCGGGATTTGCTAGGGTGTTTGAGGTAGATGAAGATGGCAGTTTTATCCATTCAGAACTTATCTCTCGCATAAGACAGATGATTAATTTAGCAAGGTCTGGCCATTTCTTTTCTTTAGTGCAACTTTTACCTTTCTTTGACAATAAGGCCAAGGAGTTATTGGATCAGCTTAACATTTGGCAGGCTGAATATAAGGAATTATTGAATAAGGATATAAGCTTATCCGAGCTTATACAAAAGGAATTTTTCAGAGTTACCGACGAGCAAGGCAATTACACCGGACAGATTAGACCTCGTGATTTATGCCACGTTGACGGGACTTGGCATATTTCTGTAGATGTTATTCTTTTGGACAGAGAAGGAAATCTTGTTTTACAAAGAAAACACGCCGGGCACCAAATGCATCCAAACATGCTTACTATTCCAGGAGGCCACGTAAAAGCTACAGAAAGCATAATGCAAGCAACTTTGGGAGAAGTCGAAGATGAAATGGGGATAGATATTAATCCTGAACGTTTAGTTTTAGTCAGCGAGGAAAGTTATAACAGTTCTGATTATGAAGGCAAGAATCATCTGCCGGTAGGAATGATTAACAGGGAATGGCGGATTATATATATTTATGTTTTAGACGACTCGGAAAAAGCAAAGATGGTCGACGTTGTTGACACTCTTGCCGAACGCAAATCAAGAGGTGAATTAGAGGAAGTAAAGGAAATTGTCTTTGCGCCAGCTGCCCAAGTAATTGAAGAAGTAAGGCTGCTTGATGATACTCAGAAGAAATATATTCCAGATAGCTTTATGCTAGTGTTCAAGAGCGATTTTATTCAAAGAAAATTATTATCTTTATTGGACCTATATAACGGTTTATTAGAGTTAGGCACAGATACAAGAGAATTCCAGCCATTGAGCGACTGGGTTAGCGTATTTGAAAAACTCGCCGCAGATACAGAGCATACAGAAGTCGTAAGAGTTGTATTTACTCATCTGGGACAAAAGATTGATAAGCTCAATGTTCGTATTCCCAGATTAGATTTATTGCCTAAAGACTTGCAGGCTATTGTCGTAAGATATATTGGAGCCCTTGTAAGTAATAAATTAGTTATGGCAGGAGCAGATGTTATTTATGTTGATTCCGCTAAGCATACATTTGAGGTTATTAAGAGAGAATTCGCGCAAGGTTCTTATAAGGGCGTAGCAGCATACCTAAGAGAAGATGTATACGGAAAAGATATAGAGTTTATATTAGTGGAAGATGCGAATAGAGACCTGGCCAGCGCGCTACCTTCATTTATAGGAGAAGGCATCAGCGAGTCGCCGTATAATCAAGGAGTGGTAGTTGCCTTAGATTTAGGCGGTTCGGATATAAAAATCGTAATCTTGGTTAATGGTAAGGTTATTTATCAGAATAAGAAGAAATGGAGCCCTGAAAATATAACAGATAGCGACAGAGAAGATAGCCATATTGAAATATGCTATAGCCTATGCGAGGAAGCATTAAATTCTACAGAAACTGAGAGAGCAGGCAATATTGATTATCTTGCGATAAGCACCAAGGGAGCCGTGGTAAATAATGAGATCACCAGCCGCTCGGTAGCCAAGTCCTTAAGCCGAGAATATTTTGATGGTACGGTAAGACACCTCGGCAGGATGCTTGCCGAACGTTTAGGTGTTCCTTATTTCGTGGTTAATGATGGTGATGCAGCAGCGTTGTGGGTGGCTTTTGAGCTCGGAAAAAGAAACGTATTAGCCCTTTCCTTAGGCACCAGTTTAGGCGCAGGTTATTTAAATAGCGAAGGCAGATTCGGCACATTGAATGAAGATGCCAAAGTCATTATTAATATGAATCCCAAAGCGCCAAGACAGAAATCAGTAGGCCTTACCGGAACCGTTAAGTTCTATCCGTCACAGACAGGAATCTTTGAATTGGCGGATAAATTATTAACCGGATCTAACCGCGAGAGATTTAACGCCTTAGATAAAAACGCCGATAAATTACAATTAATCCAGGATTTATTTATTCAGGGCGACGCAGAGGCAGAAGAATTGTTTGCTAAGGCTGCAGAATTCTTGGCTATCACGCTCAAGCAATTTTATCAACAGTATCATATGGATTCCGTGGTACTTTTTGGCAGGGTTGTTAGTGGGGCTGCCGGAGATTATCTGGTTGAAAAACTTAAGACAGCCCTTACGGATATATTTGCCGGAAAAGTGCCTTTTGAAATTATTATTCCTTCAGGCGATGAAGATATAAGGGAATTTGCACAGGCGATCGGCGTGGCCCGTTTAGCGGCGCAGAAATTATCCATGACAGGAATTCGTTATTCCGAATTAGAAGATAGCTTCGTTGACGAATTAGAAGTAGAACTTGATTTAGGTTATGAGCGAGGTTATCGCTTTGCGCCGAGAGGAAACGCCTCAGCTATCTTAGCCAAGATGCTTGATGAGGCATTGGTTGATTTAGAAAGCCTTGTTTTCGTAGACAATAACCTGATTGATTATCTTAAGGATTTATTAGAGAGACTTGATAATCGCGCGCCCCCGATAAGAATAAGAGTTTCTTCGAAGCTCCCCGTTAATGCCGCCAGGTACTACAATGCCCAGACAGGCGAAGTCGAAATTATCCTTAATGAAAGATTTATTAGAGAGTTAATCTCTGCATATGATACTCATCCTGAAGCCGTAAGACTCATCCTTGCCGAAAGATTATTCCATGAATTAGGCCACACAAACAAAGCAAAGTCTATAACCGAAGAAAGAACTGAAGAAGCAAATCTCGTCCAGAAAGATCTCCTGTTACATCAGCTTATTATTAATACAGGCTTACAAACTGCAATAACCAATTACTTCGAACAGGCCAGGCCAACCTTTGGTTCAGGTCATTATTACAGATTCCTCGATAGCTTATTGGGTCTTGATACTCAAGAAGTAGCCTCCAGAATATCCCAATATTCAGCCCAGAAGATATCAGGTTCTTCAGATATTCTTAAGGCATTCGGAGACGTTGACCGTATTGATCATGACAGGCTTCATCGCGAAATACTCACTGATGAGGTTGTAGCTGAGGCTATTTCCCTTTTCCGCCGCCAAGCCATTATAAAGAAAGCGAAAATTAAGACGCGGGATTATTTGAAAAACTGCGGTATTGTCGCAGCGGATGATTCTTTCTGGACAGACCTAAGGGTATTATTGGTTACGCCCCCCGCAGATAAGAACAGAAAAGGTTTCCTCGGCCTTATGTATTATAAAGATGAATCTGGAGCCGAACATTATCTCTATACCCACCATGGCCATGGAGTAAGTTACGACAGAAGGCCGACGATATACATAGCCAGGCCATTCTACGAATATTTAGAGGGCACCCTTAACTATAAATTTGAGACATTCATTACCGCAATCTTAATTTACAGGGCTTCGCAGCTGCTTGGTCATTTAGATGAAGAACTCAACCGCAAATTGATGCATGATTTCTTAAGCAGCTTAAAATATAAAGAAGATTCCGTAGAAAACATCGTAGAGGAAATCACTTCGCCCGCCTGGATGGACAACAACAGGGACATCTCCGAGATTTACGCTTTCGCAAAAGAAGCTACAAGGGCCAAGGATATAGACGATCCATTAAAGAGATTTTATGCCGATATGTACGCCTACGCCAAGAACAATAACCTTTCTCCGGAAAATGTGCTTCTTGGCGCGCTTTACCATGCCGATAGGCGTAAGTTAATCGGCGCAGAAGACGTCATGGAGATTCGCAGACGTAATCCTCCCAGAGTTATGGGCTTGGGCGGCGGCGGCGGATTTGTCAACGTAGTATTGAAAGCATTGACTACTTTGGGTATGCGGGTTGTCGCAGGTATGCCTTCAACAGATAACGGAGGATCAACTGGCGAGATCCAAAAATATGTATACGACAGACTTGGCTATATCTTCGGCATGGGAGACGGAATAAATGCCATAGCCAATTTCTTAAGAGAAAGGGCAAAACTCGGCGTATTGGATCACCGCATGAACGACCAAGACCTCCAGAGAGGTTCTCTAAGAGAAATGGTGAAGCATATCATTATGGATGAAATTAAAGAAAAGTCAGACCCAACTAAGCCCAATATCTTTGAGTCTCCTGATTTTGTCTGGTTCTGCGCCAATCAGTTAAACATTGCCGATATTATCGATAATAACTTTGTAGAATCCAGAGATTATCCGTATTTTACGCTCAAAGGACAGAGTATCCGCAACCTCAATGTTTTGGGAGTGTATTATGAGACGGGCGCATTTGAGAGAGAAACCAAGAGGACAAACGAGGATCAGGCTAAGGTAGCATCATACATATTAGAGAGGGCATTGGGGCTTGATCTAAACGATATAGAGGTGGCCCACGTTACCTATGTTACTTTCGGAGAATCCATATCATATGTCACCTATCAGGATCCTATTCCCCATAAGATTATCGAATATTTTGAGAAGCAGAAAAAATTACCTTTGCGTCGTTTTATTTCTCCTGATAGGTGCACCATCTATGGGCAACAGTTTATTGATCAGGTAATGCATAATTCCCGCGTTGTTGATTTCGGGCTCGTCAAGAATGTAAGGCCTGCCAAGGAAGGAGTCATACCTGACGCCGACCTTACTCATTTAAGAGTATCCGATGAATTTGCCGAGTCGCTAAATTCACCCAGCCTACAGGTATTTACCTTGGGCGCTGGAAGCTTATTCTCCAGCCACGTCTGCCAGCTAGCGGTTCCGGGAGTCGTTGATATTATTATCAAACGCCGGGACTTAAGAAAAATACTTTTCTTAAACAATGTAATGATGGATGAGACTAACCGCTTAGGTTTCCTCCAGCAAATCCAGATGATTGAAAAGGTAGCCAGCAGGAGTGTTAGCGTCGAGACCTTGCGCGAGATGAAGCAGAGGACCGGAAAAGATTTCCGATATGATTTTGAGGAACGCACTTATAAGGATAGCGAGGGTAACTATTATATAACTATCGGAGATTTGTTTACTGATATTGTCGTAAACAACGACTCTATTCTTGTTGAACTTGAGAAGAGGGCTTATGAAGATCTCGATGAAACGGCAGGAAAAATTGAGCAGCGTTATAAGAGGTGGCGCGACGACCAAGGCAGGATAGTCTTCGTCGATCCTAAAAAAATAACATACTACTATCTTACCCCGGAAGAGGCGAAAAAGGGATCCGGCAAAGGCGTTATGATTGACGCCGAAGGAAGAAGTTATGACTGGAAGGACAATAACAACGGCGACACCGTCCTTATACCTCAAGAAGGAGCCGAGGGCACACAGCGTCCCATCAAGGTAATATATTGCAATAAGTATGTAAAGGCGGCTCTTCATGAGAATCTCGTAGTAAAGAAAAATAAAGTCAGCCTTTCCCATCTTGAAATGCTAAGTTTTTATGATCAGGATTATTTGCTTTACGGATCTCGTTCAGAAAAAGGAAGATTCCGCGGGCCGATTTTAGTTACCGATGAAGGAATTGATTATTGTAAACAGCGCGGAATCCCTGCGGAGCGTATACATGCCCGTCCGCTCGTAGGCATGGTTAAGAAAATAAAGAAGACTCAAACGAAGGGCGCTTTAGCATTTGACAGATTCCTTGGGTTGGAACCAAGTAAAATCGCGCAAATGGTCAAGGAGCTCGTGGAAATACCAGATTATATATTCATCACTTTTGATATCAGAGGAAATGAATCTGAATTTTGGTCTTATGTAACCCACACGCTAGCCCGCGCTATTGCTACGCATCTGCGTTCTGAATACCGCAAGCAGGATATTACAGTCGTTGTCGGAAAAGACCAGAGACCAAGTTCTCCTCGTATTCTTGAAGCTTTATGCGAAGGATTGCAGATGAGCGGTGTAAAGGTAATAAATATCGCTCCGGAAAAAGAAACCTCTTCGACTCCGTTGGTAGGATGGATGGTCGGCCGTTCCGGAGCTGATGCTGGTATCAACGTCACCGGCAGTACTTTACCTGAGCAGGGCAATGGCCTTAAACTTATTTATTCAAGAGGCAGGAAATCATCAGCTCGCTGCATATTCCCCCGAGAAGTTAATCTTATTGATATAAAACAAAAGGCCGATCAAGGAAGATTTAGCAGCGGAGAAGGAAGTACTAGTTACGAAAACCCGACGGCGCGTTATATAGATAGCCTTACAAAAGAGATTCGCCAGCGCGCAAACAGACAGAAACCGTTTAAGAATTTGAAGGTGGTTATTAATCATCAAAATGGTACCGTGATGTATTCCTCTATACAGATTTTAAGGGAGTTAGGGGCAGAAGTTATAGCAGTAGCTAACCAAGCAACACATAACAATGAGACATCTCGGTTTGCGGCTATACCTTCAAGTCCAGAGAGTTATGGCCCGGTTGCGGCAGCCATCCTTGAGTCCTCGGCAGATGTGGGTATTGTGTTTGATTGCGATGGCGACAGGGTAGTTTTTGTAGATAGCGAAGGAAGAGTCATAAAGGGCAGCCAGTATCTTATGCTCATGGCCGCCGTAGCATTAGCCGATATGCCGAGCAGCAAAATCGTTGTTAATAACAAGGCACCGTTAGCGCTTTTCGAATATGTTGCTGATCTTAAGGGTTCTGTGGATATGTATAAAACTGGTTATTCAAACGTTGCCTATCGCATGCATGAACTCATGGATAAAGGCGAACGTGTTTCCTTCGCAGGGGAAGATACCGGCCACGGCATGTGGTATATAAATTCTACTTCTAATCATCATATTGAAAGTTATTCAAAGCTTATTTTAGATGATGCTACCTATACTGCGCTAAGACTTCTTGTTTGGTTATCGGATCAAGAACAGTCTTTGGGCGCAATTGTGGATGCCTTGCCATCGGCCAATGTAAGTGAGACTATTCGGCTTCTCTTCGATGAAAAGGCGGTGCCAAAAGAAAAAATAAGGTCACAACAGAATGCCATCCACGTCGATGCCAAGACCTACTTTAGGAAACTCGGATATAAGGAAATCGATGTTACTGACGGCACCAGAATATCCATCCCTGAACTAAATGGTTGGGTTTTGCTCAGAGGTTCTATGACTAGAGGGTATATGGGTATTACTATTGAGGCCGACACTGCGCGACATAAAGTTGAAATTGCCAAGAAGGTACATGATTTATTAACCTCAAAGAAATATCCGCTTAGCTTGTCGCCGCTTAATGATTTTATTGTTGAATTGCGAATGCTCGTATCCGTATATGATCCTTCTATCCCAGGTCCGGTCGGATGTTTCTTCGGCCTTCCGCTTTTAGCCACGACACGCAAGACCAAAAGAACTATTGCCACCTTCCAGATGGAGATGGCTATACCGCATAATATATTAGAAAAGATTGTATATATCTTAAGGTCACGAGGCGTGCCCGAGGTAGAAATAGATTTAAAAATGGCTAACATTGCCAAACTTACAATGGTCGGAGGGTTTGGTGCATTGATGCCTGATATGTCAAGAGGATTTGCCGATAACGACGAAGATATTATCGCTCCTATGATTCTTTATGCCAAAAGAATAAGCGGAGTAAAAGGAGGCACCGAAGAAGTCGGAGACGATTTAATACAAGCTATTAGAGCGGCTTTGGATGATACCGGTATAGAATTTAATTTTGAGCTTTGGGGCAGACAAGTTCGAGTAAAAGTCTACCAATCAATGTTGGGCAAAGCAAGATTGTATTATTTTGATTGCCCCGAGGTTTTTGACCAGATTTATCCCGATGATTATTATCATAGAGCCGAGCAGATGCTTCTCTACCGTAAGGCCTCGTTTAAGCTTCTCAAAGAATTAAAGAGAAGAGGCCAGACTCAGAGCAAATTTACATTTATAGAAAACGAGATTTATACCGTTTTATTGACTCCTGAAGTCATAGTCGATGAATTCCAATTTGATGAGGATTTCACCGATTTAATCGTGCACCATATTAACCATACCGTGGTTCCTGCAGGCATGCCTACTTTCCATGTCAGTTTATATGACAGATTAGGAATAAGCAGGATATTTTATCCTTATATTGTGAAAGGCGATCAGATTCATCTCGAAGACTTGGCGGGCATAAGAGCCGACTTCATCACCGGAGTTTCCAAGAAACATACAATTAGATTAAGAAAAGATGTCTTGCCTGCCTACGCGCATAAGATTCTGGAAGAAGACACTCTTGGCATAGTCAATTGTGTCCATCTTGAACATTGGTTGCATCCGGAATTCAGGTCATTAGTAGCCAGGTATAAAGCGATGTTGGGCGATGAAAATATGGATAATGTAAGTTTCTTTAAAGCCTTAGAGTCAAGCCCGCATCTAGAGAACTTCAAAGTTGAATTAGAGGCGATAAAGATGCGCTTGATTCCTGAATTACGAAACTGGTTAGCAGCCAAGGGCGATTCTGTCGCAGATAATGGTATTTTAACCGCTTTCTTGAGAAGAATCGTGGAATATAAATCTTTGGATAGAGTCATAGATTCCTTTGATAGGGAAGATTTAAGAAATAGATTTTTAGCTACCAATGTTGTTCCTTGGGTGGGAGGCAGGAGCTATGGTTGGGCCATGGGCCAACTGGGAAGAATAGCGCATCTTAAGAATACTCATCATGCTTTGGCTGACAGAGTCATGGTTACTGACAGCTACAATTATTACACCGCGCCGTTTATCTGGCAGAGAATTGCTGCTGCCGCGATGCTCGCTGACGATGGAAGAGAAGCTTCCGCTACCAGCATGTTGAAAGCATTGGTTAACGCCAGCTTTATCATCGGTTCTTTAGATGGAGCAATCGTTGAAATTGTTGAGGCGGCAGGACAAGAGTCAATAGGCAAATTTGTATTTGTCGTAGAATATGATTATGCCGGAAGGCCAAAACCTGAAAGCCTTATTGAGTGCTTTGAGAAATTAAATCAAGTCTTTAATGATCCAGTTCAGAGAAGAGATGGAATGTATTTGGCGTTTAAGACCGGCCTGACAAAATTTGATATGACCCATAATCAAGCCAAGGCCTTGATTATGCTACAGAAGAAAGCTCAGGAACACAGAGATAAAAGAGAAGCGAAAGAAGAAGAGCTTGTCGAAAGATTTGTCGGAGGAATTAGCATAGAAGAAGCCAATAAGATATTACAGGGCACGATAGACAGCTTCACTCCTTTTAAATTCAGAACTTCCAGAGATTCTATTGTTGCGGAATCAGCCGGCCTAGAAGGTTTCTTAAGTAGATTTAAAGCAATTATCATAGAAGGTATATTGGTTTATAACTATTTCGATGATTATATGAGGTATCTGCATGGCCTGTTTGGGGCATTTAACGGCGCAGAGATTGTGTTATCTTATTCCCGGGAACTTACAGGTAATTCCGCTTCCGCTTATGAGAAACAGACAACCTTGATAAGGTTCTTAGAGAAGCTAAAAACTCGCTTGGAGTCTAAAATAAAGCCGACAGAGCCGCGCGCAGGATGTTTCTTTGGTCTGCCGATATTAGCGGTAACACAAGAATCTGAAAAACTTCTTCAGAAACTAAATAAACTTTCCCGCGTAGAAGGCGGCATTGTGGCTGGTGTTGGTCTTCCGGACGTCCATGGCCGCGTCTTTGCCACAGATAGCCGATTCTTTACTTCCGAAGGCACCTTTGTCCCAGAAGTAGAACAATTCATGGCAAACCTATCCGAAGAATCTATGAGAGAAATGATCCATGCAGGCATCATGTATTATGATATCCGATCAAAGTTCTGGAGGGAAAATCCTGCTTTTGTTGTTGCCTTTGCCTTGGCCTTTGCAAAGAAGCTTCAAGACAAAACCGGTAAGCAAGATGGCATTATTCTTCACATAGGAATAGACGCTTATCATAAACATTTTGAAGTCGCTCAAATATTTGCCGATACAATTTTACGCACCGGTATCTGCGATAACGGCGGCGGAATATATTATTGGGGAGCAATTAACGGCGGCGACATGCGTAATTACGCCCAATTCTATGAAGCGGTAAATGGCGACGGCGGCAATTGGGTGTTCTTTACTATGAGCCATGTTTCAAGCGATTTCCTAGGCGCAAAAATGGGTATTAATGCCCAGGTGTATTGCGGTTCTGAGGTTCGCCATTGCGAAGGTGTTACCAGCGGAACATTATACGATGCGATTGTTGATAAAGACTTTGCGCAAATTAAACATAACACTCCGATAGGTACAGTTATCAACATCGAAAGCTTCATAAAAAATAATATCCAGGTGGCTGCTGATATGATTCGGGCTACTTCTGCAGCAGCCGAAGTTCCCGCAAGTGAACTTTTGAAGGGTGCCAAGCTCTATGTTGATATGGGTGGCAATCCCATTGCCAAGAATCTTGTTGATATTTTAATTTCCTTGGGAGCCGATGTTGAGGTAGGAAACTCCACTCTTGAACTAAATTACAATACAAAACATATCATAGATCCTAATGAACTTAATAACCCGAAAAAACAACAGGAAAAGAACCAGGAATTAAGGGACATAGCCAAGAGGACTGGCCGCATCGTCATGGTGGTAGACCCGGATGGTGACAGGGGTTCTATCGTCGCTGTGGGTGCTGATGGAGAAGTGGTTGCCATGAGCGGTTCTCAGCTTTTGCTTCTGACTATAGAGAATTTGGCTCGCGCTTATCATGCCAGAGGAAGATCCGCTTCTATCATTAATGATATGAGAACCGGAGTTAGCGCCGTTGATTTAGAAAGAAGACTTAACGCAATGGGCATTTCAGTAAAAGTTGTTCCCTACGAGGCAGGTTATCCGTTCTTTATGAGGGGCATGGCAGCACTTCCTGCCGATGTCGCGGTAGAAAACACAACTCACGCATTTACTAATCCTATGACTAACAAGAACTGGGGCGCGCCAGAAGATTATAGGCGAGCGGATGGCAAAGGTTATCAGGGAGGGGACAATGCTGCATTGTACCTTATTTATATTTTAGGCTGTATGGTTCATCTCTGGGAAGGCAGAAACCCTGTTGACCAACTGAATTGGATAAGAAAGACCTATGAGCTCAGGTCAACAGATACCGATGAGCGCAAACCGGGACTCCCGCCAGAGCAGGATAAGTTCAAATATATGCTCGCTGACAGAATGAAGGTTTTGGCAAAGAGATGGCTAGAAGGCAAAGAGCAATTCAAGATTAACTTTGGCGATCCTAAAGTGGTAGTCATCAGCGGTGTCCATGTTACCAATGCAATCACCGGGGCAATGATGCTGGTAAGATTTTCTAATACCGGTTCAACCTTTACAATTTCCGGGGAGGGTTACACAAGGGAAGAGCTTAATGAGATGTTGAGTCTCGGCCATTTGTTAATTACTACAGCCGTTGAGCAATTGCATAGTGAAGGCCACGAGTTTGAGTTCAGCGAAAAAGATTCGGCCGACTTAAGAGGCTTATTTGATCCTCGTAGGTATAGCATTGATATTTCTTCGGATCATTCAGGCAATATTGATCCTCGCGCCGGATGTTTCTTCGGTATGCCGATTATGGCAGTAACGATAGATCGAGAAGCAGAAATAAGAGGCGCAGAGGTTGTGGCTAAGAAGCTTACCACTCCGCTTGATGCACATGGCAACGCAGAGATGGCCAAGAGATTCTTAAAAGGCGGATATAAACAGGATGGCTGGGGAGTTGCCGAAGGCGCGGCTGTTGATGGTTCTCGCGCATTTGAAGGAAATCAGGGATATTACGCCGAAGGCGGAAAATCAATCTTCGTTTCGGTAGTCAAAGCTATGAGAGAATTTTTCCAGAGGCGCGCAGATAGATTAGGAAGGCCTATAAGATTGGTAATCAAAACCGGTATCGGCGGACAGCATACTCCGTTCCAGGGCATTGCCAGCGGCATTGAAGTAATAGATATTGTAACCGGAAAGATTGTCGGGGAATATGAACTCGGTAAAGATTTTGAGGCTGCTTTGACTGAAATCGTAGAGTCCATGGGTATTGGCTGGGATCAGATTGCGATTATCCCCAGCTCCAAATCAGGCTCCACCGATGAGACTATGATTGTATTTGTGGAATTATTCTATGTTTTATTAAAACATATCGCGCCAAATAAAGGAATAGACGGCAGCGTGTTCGCAGATTTAGTTTTATATACTTTGCATGAGCTTAACTTTATTGACGGCAAAGAGCGTAAAGGTGCGGAGTTATTTAAGGTAGAAAGAAAACGTTTCGCTACCGAGAGCCTCATAGAGTTAATAGACAATAAGGCATTTGATAGCGGTTTAATTATCGCTAGAGAACAAATAAAAGAGATATTCGGCATAGTTTTGGGCAATATGTTCTTTGAAACCACTGATAGGCCTGCCGATAGCAGGTTATCAGCGTTCATCAGAAATTCAGGGCTTGATGTAGAACTTGGCGATGATAAGCCTGGCTTTGGCGCCATGTTTGATAATGTCGGAGGACGCTGGACCGGAGATCTGCATATGATGACCTTCCTGGCATTTCACGGCCTTGACGCCGAAGCTTATTGGGAAAGACGTTACTTCGGCATAAATAAAGTACGCAAAGGCTTACATGACGGTAATATTCTTGGCAATAAGATTCTCGATGAAGAGATTACAGATATAGCTTTGGTAGTTCCCGATTATCTATTCTGGTTTGGGAAATCCTGCGAGCAGAACTTCAATGAAAGTATCTGGCAGGAAGGTTTTGCGAATTTGGTTACAGTCAGCGAGACTAAATGGGATACTCAAAAACATCATTATATAAATAGGCCCAATAGATTGGTTATTAATTTATCCGGCCTGCATATCGATTCCAAATCATTCAACGTATTCCAACTATTAGTTCCTCCATTCAGGACTCTTGGCAAACAGCAATGCGTTGAGGCCTTTGCCGATTTGTTTACCACATTCTATGGCATGACCGAGACCGTCGGCGATAGGCTAATCGCAAGAGCGATATTAAAAGATGGCCGTAAACCGGAAGATGCTGACTTGAATAATTTGGATAATGAGGCTACAAAGATTATCCAGGAAAATCTATATCTTAGGCAGCCTTATGTGGAGTTAGGTAAAGGGCTTCTTGAGGCGAGATTAAAGAAATTGCAGGAAGAAGAAGTTGCTAATGCCGGAGCTATTGAGAGGGCGCTTGAAGAAATTAAGCGGCTGGCACGTCTTGCGAGCTTTGAATCTAATATTGAAGGCTTAGGAATACCATCCAATATCGCAAGCATAGAGGAATTAGTTTCGGTTATCGTCAATGCCAGGAAATTTAGCGAGTCCTACAATCGTAAATTTGTGCCGTTTATTTATCTTGAAGGCGGGAGATTCTATAACTTAAGAGATTACTTAATATCTTTGGGAATTGAATGGGTAATGCAAGGTACAGGCGATCAGCATATCAGCTATCAGCAGGTATTGGCCCAACCGCAGAAATATTTGCCGTTTATTATCTCATTTACACCTGAAAAGACCCTCCCGGGGAGGCCGGCAATCGGTTTTGCTAAAGGTTATTTAGATAATATTTCATCGCATATGGTGCGTGATTATTTTGCTGAGGCTTCATATCGTGCCTTAACAGAATTAAGGCAAAAAGAGGGCGGACGCGGGTTATTCCTACGTTTAATTGATACTCAAGATAATATCGATATGGTTGGCCAGGCTTTTAGATTAGCGAGTGAGCAAACCCCGGCCGATCCTTTGACTGCAGAAGTTATGGCCCATGCAGAACAGTTACTTAACGGACAGCCGATCAGGGTAACATTAGATAATGATGAATTTATAATTACATTGAAATCTGCATCAAGACTAGACGATGAGACAAAGGCCGAGCGCTATATCATCACTATAGAAGATGCTAGAAATTCGCAAGTAATAGGCAGACGTTTCTTTAAAGTAATGCCAGGAGATTATGCGTTTAGCTTTACCGCGTTTGATCAAGAAACATTCTCTGAATGGCTGGGACCAGCGGTTGAGGTAAATTATCAATATAAAAGAAGAGGCTTGGGATCATTGATTCTTACGTTGTCTTTAACCATTGCTCATTTAAGAGGCGCGCGTTATTTTGTGACCCACGATGTCGATTCAACCAGGCATATTGATTTAGCAGCCATGCTGCAGGAAAAACCGAGAAACACCGCCGCAGAGTCTATATTAAGGAAGTTAGGTTTTAGAACCAGAAAAGATTGTTTGGTTAGCGAGTATGCTTACGTTCCGCATCCGATCGAATTCAAGCGCCGTTATCTTGAGATGCAGTTTGATTTCCCTGTTGAGTCTAGTTATAGCAGGTCCGTGGTTACTGGCATTGTTTTGTTCTTGGCAGGAGTCTTATCAACAAAAGATGCGCTTGCCGCGCCTCTAGTTGCTTCAGCTTCATCAATAAGTATTCCAATGTCAATTCTGGCGATTGCAGCCTCCGTGGCGGCAGCAATCGTTTTAGTTATTATCTGGAGTCGCCGAGTTCCGGCGTATAGTCGGACTGACCCCTCGGCGACTTCGGATATAACTTCAGCCCAAATACACAAGCCAATTTTTATTTTTAATCTCAAGAAAGCGCTATCATTATTGAATAATATAATTAGGCCGCTGCGGCAGAAGGCTTTTGCCTTTATATCGTTGACCTCTCCGTGGCTGGTGGGGACGATATCCGCAGCGGCCGCTATTTCATTATTTGCCTTGCCGTTATTGGCTACAACCAATAAGACACCAAAGTCATCGTCATCTGATGCAGCTTCTAAGGAGCAAAAGACGGTTGCCTTCTTTGATGTCAGGGCGCACGGAGAGTATAAAGTTAGCCTGACTTTAAGGCAAGGCAGCCTAGATAGGCAGTTTATACAAATATTAGAAGGGGCATTAAATTACTTGAGTAAATTTTATAATGCGGAGGAGTTATCTAGAATTGGTCACATAAAAATCGTGCAAGGATCACAACCAAAAGTTTCGAAAGCCGACAAAGATAATAAGGTTATAGTTCTTGGTACTGCCCAGCTTAAATCGGAATATTATGTATTTATGATTTTGGAAGAAAAATTGCTTCATTTATTGATGGAAGTTATGCCTGATCGGGCTCCTCCGGTTATCGAGGAAATAACTATCTGTCTCCAGAAAGTATTCCGCTATATTTTCTATCCCGATAGAAATAATCTCATTCCTATTTTTGAAGCCTCGTCTGAGTCATGCGACATAACCTTGTATCAAGTATGCAAAAAAGCAGCCTCTAAAGGATTGTCAACCGTTATAGATGATGTTATCAAGCTAACAAAGGATGCAGATCCCAAGTTCGCACGTAGAATAGAGGCATTGATTGCTCAAGGAAAAGATATCCGCAAAGAAGTTATCGACCTATTCGGCCGAATTCAACTAGAGGTAGATTCCACAATGATGAATAGGGCCGAAAAGGCAAAGTCGTCAATAATCTTTACATCCCAGTGCCCCATAAATATCCACAAGGGTAGAGTGCGGCTATTTAATCTTATTCCTAGCCAGACAAGAGTTTTTGATTACAAAGTTAGAGATTGGATGGATATTATTTTGCATCTTTCGATTGAAAAGCCTATCGTAGTGCTGTTATGTCAAAATCAGAAAACGGCATTTATTTTAGAGGGGCATCACCGCAGTGTTGCGGCAGCAAGACTAGGATTTACTTCTTTCCCCGCCTACATATTATCTGCGCAGACAAGAGATATCACTAAGTCTGAGCTGGCATTACATGAGGCGTCTTTATCTCAGGGACTGGGAGCCATAAGCAATATTGAGGTTCTTCCTGGAGATTCGCTGGTTGAGGCAAGAGAAACTTGCGAATCCCGAGAGATGATGACCGGCAGGGCATTCCTGGCAGATTTATGGCGAAGAAGAACTGATACTGGGGATGGAGAATTTCCGGCAACTATGCCGGCTGAAGATATGCCCGATCGTAAGCCCACTAGCGACGAGTTATCTAAGATAAGGTATCTATTCGGTGCTGATACAGATAATGAGGGATTGATAAAAGATGTCATCATCAGCCCTTCATTAAACATCCCTGCCATGGTCTACAAAGGAGTTTTGTATGTCAATCCCAACGTGCTGCGCGGTCCGCCGGAATATGACGCGCAACTTAAGGTCATCTTTGAAGGACATGAACTTGCCCACCTCTTAGGACATAATGAACGCGATGCACTCGAATATACCCTCAAATACCTAACCACAAGAAATCTTCTCGAAAAACATATCCAATTCCTGAAAACAAATTCCCTTGGAATAGTCGCCTATCCAGAATACCTACGTTTCTTAGAGGCAGGTTTGAAGAGAAGCCACTACGCAATACCTACTGAACTATTGTTTTTATCCGCAGCGCGGTCTTTATCAATAAATCACACACTTCCTTTTAGTTATATAGAGTATGTAATTGATGTAGAGAATTCATCTTCTTTGAGCAGTCATATAAGCTTGGATGATTCTATTAGACAGACATTGGGTCTATTACCCCAAGAGGATATATCCGATTTTGACTTTAAGATCATTTTCTTTGCTGGCCTGCCGCTTGTCTTGGTTCAGACTGATAAGCAAGGCAATATTATCGAGCAGCAGAAATTATCAGGCTTTGACCTTGGTTTTGAAGTTAAAGGCAGCAAAATAACTCAAGACCAGCTTATTGAAGATTACTTGCTTTTATCCAGGCGCGCAAAGGTTCCGTTAGAAAAACGTAACACCTTAGTCTACAAAGAAGCCCGCAGATACTTAAAAGAAAGAAAGCCTACCGGCGTAAAACTGGTGGATCTCTTGGGTGGAAAAGGCGAGAGCTTATCCAGATGTTCCGAGGCCGTAGATGTTCCTCCGGGATTAACTGTATCTGCTATTGCCTACTATGCGCATTTGGAAAGCCACCCAGAGCTTAAGAAATTCATCAATGATAAGTTAAGAGAGCTCGATACCATGGATGATACTTCTAGAGGTGTCGTAGCAGAAGAAATCCAGACTGCCATCAGAAATACCTCGCTTACCGCTGAATTAAAAGAAGAGGTTATTCTGATGTATAGGCATCTAAATATTGTCGGGGCTTCCCAAGGGAAGCAGACTCCTATAGCAGTAGCCATCAGAAGCTCCGGTATCCATGAAGACATCGAGGTCTCTACCTGGATGGAAATCACCACCGGTTCCCAGGCAGGCCAGGCCGAGAGCTTCCTCAACGTCAAAGGAGAAGACAACGTAGAAGAAAACCTTATCCGTGACTGGGCGAGCTTGTTCACAGACAGAGGCCTTGCCTACAGGGATGATATTGCCTTCCTTATCTGGTCAGGCAAGATCGGCATGGGAGAAGATAG
>JBAZKC010000009.1:0-32195 GCA_041651035.1 Candidatus Omnitrophota bacterium
CAAAGATAATCACATCTGCGGCTAATCTCACTTATAAATTAATCAGCCATCCGATAAAGAACTTATCACGCGCCGTAAAAGCAATCACTCTCTTAGGCGTAATAGCCGCCATAATATTGGCAGTTGCATTCTATGTTCCGGCTGTTGCAAGCTACGTACCGGCATACTTAACAACAGCAATAGAATACGTTACTCCTTATGCTGTTATGGCAATTGACTACGTAAACGGCCATTCATTCGGTTTGGTTAACCCTGTTGCTGAAACTATAAAGATTGCAGTCAGCCAGGCTGCTTTAATAACTGCAGCGTTATTGCCGTTAATTACCTATATATCAGTCAAGGTATTGGTTGGAGCAATTAAAGCAATTATGGCAACAGCAAGATTTACAGCAAGAACAACCGGCAGCTTACTGCCGAAGAAAGCTTCTTCAAGCGCAGCAAGGCTGGCCAAAGTCGCAGCAGTAACGCTAATTGTAGCAACGCTCGTTATCGCCGCAGTAATTGCCGTAAGCTATATCTATCCTGCACTTCCTTACGCTGACCTTGTGAGGGCAACCGCAAAAGAAATCGTAACCGGCGCTCTTGCCATATCAAAGCCTGTAATTGATAATACCCTTGCTTCCGCAAGCCCTTACATAGAGCAGGCAGTCAGCATAGTAAGCCCGTACCTTAACAGGGCAGTTAAGATGGCAACGCCTTCTATCAATACCTCAGTAGCCTATATAAATAAAGTTATTCCTAGGGCCTACGCAATTGCGCTTACCCCTGTGCTTTATAAACAGATAACAATAGCAGTAATGGGAGCACTTCCGTTAATTACCTATATATCAGTAAAGGTATTAGCTAAAGCTGTTATATCAGTCATCCGTCATCCGATTGTCAACTTAAAACGCGTAGTAGTTGCAACTATTGTCCTTGGCATATTTGTTGCAGCCGCATTAGCAGTTGCCTTCTACGTTCCTGCTGTTGCAAGCTACGTGCCGGCAATACTTACCAGTCTCGTCTATGATATTGGAGCAGACGTAAACATACTTAACGCCTTCTTCTTCCTGAAAGACGTTCCGTTATTTGCAAACTTCATCTCAACAGACTTAATAGCGCAGGCTGTTCTGATAGCTGCTGCGCTTGCACCTTTAGCTGCTTACATAGCTTATAGAGCATTAAAGGCAGCAGTTATAGCTTCTTACAGAGTAATTAAATCAATACTTACAACCAACCCCATTACTACAGTTAAGAGAGGAGTTGTCGCTCTTATCGTAATAAGCACCCTTATCGCAGCAATTGTTGCTACTGCCTTCTATTTTATTCCTACTCAAGCTGCGGCAGTTACGCTTATCAATACCGTCTTAACTAACCTTGGCTTAACCACCATAGAAACACTTCCTTATGCAACTATGGTCTCAAGCTACTTTAGCGCCACAGCCACAGTAATTAACGCACAAGCAATTGCCGATTACCTTATCAGCTTAGGTTTAAATAACATTACTGAAAGCTTAGTTGTCAAGGCAGCCTTAACCGCGGTCTTCGTAGCACCTTTACTTGCTTTTATCGCAGCAAAGATAATCACATCTGCGGCTAATCTCACTTATAAATTAATCAGCCATCCGATAAAGAACTTATCACGCGCCGTAAAAGCAATCACTCTCTTAGGCGTAATAGCCGCCATAATATTGGCAGTTGCCATTTTTGTGCCAACTGTAAATACCTATCTACCATTTGTAAATACGATAGCAAAAGCAATCCTGCCTTTTACACAGGCAGTACTTGCTTATGTAAATAGCCTGGAGTTCTTTAAATTAACTATAAAACCTATCCTCATTGCAGAGGTTATTTTTATTGTTGTAGCTTTATTGCCATTGCTTGCTTTTATTGCGATAAAACATCCGGCGAGATTAACAGCCGCTTTCTTTATTGTTGCTATTCCAGGAATGCTGGTATATCAGTCCTATCTTGATATTCTTAATTCACAAGATTCTTTACAAATGTTGATAGCTGAGCTGGGTCTTATTTCTGTTCCAAAAATTACCCTTACAGCTGTGATACAGAAAGCAATTGAGTTATATTCAACAGCAATACTTGTTTCTTTTACTGTTGCAATCATCGCACTTATGGTAGGAGTATTTACAAATGGCATAAAAGCAATGGTATTTAAAAATAAGTTAATGTCAGTTGATAGAAAATTGAATAAAATAGCAAAAACAGATGCAGCTCAAAGAGGCGCCGTCGCCTCCACCACCTCCATCCAAAATGGAGCCTCTTCTGCAACTAATAGAGGAATAGCTCTAAAGGGTGTTTCAGATACTATTGTTTTAACGCACCCGATTGATTTGGATGCACGTAGATATAAGAAATTATTGCAGCAAAGATTTTCGCATACGTTTGTAATACTTGATGAAGAAGGCAGGGGGAATTATCCTCTCCCGGGATTATTAAAGCGATTCATGCCTTTTATCGGTCTCCAGGATGACAGGTACGGTCATTTTACGGTTCCAGCAAAACTTTCTTTACCGAATTCGGCAGTATTCATGGGCGGGGCTCTTACTGACTGCCTTGGTCAAACAATGCGCGATTTTGCACGCGCATCATTGGCAGCGAACGATGTATTTATCGCCCACTTGCCAACAGATACTATATGGCTTCTTAGCAGCTGGAAAACTTTTCCTTCCTGGGCTTGGCGCGCATGGTGGGCTTATTCATATCAAACAAAACTCGGCTTTGAACAGGCATTGCAGGAGGCGCAAGAAGAGCCGTTCTCAATATTAGGTTTTAATTCTAACCACTTTGCAAGCGAACAACGCGTCGAAGAGTTTCTTGCATTCTTATTAAGAAGAGCTATCACTAAGCCGGCATTTGAAGAGTTTGACAAGACGGTTAAAGTGCTTGTGCAAATTGGAGAAAAACAAATAGTTTTACAAGAAGGTAACAGCGATAAAACTTTTATCCTTAACGTTATTAGGCCCAATGCCGGAATTATTCCTTTAAAGAGCCGCCCAGAAGGCAGAAAAGGTAAGGGTAGTTCTTCAGCGGCAGTTGATGAAATTTTTAGGGAATTAAATGGCAAAAATACTGACAGATTATTATTAGCATCCATTGGCCCAGCTAAACCGGACTCCCAGTTTAATCCATTTGAAATAGAATTTCTGAAAGATTGGAATCATGCGGTTAGAGTGTTCCAGCCGGATTCTTCCATTGGAAAAGAGTGGCAGAATTTCAGCACGTCATACGCCGGCCCAGCACATCTAACAGTTTTAGCGCCTAAAGACGCGTATTTTGGAGCAGACAGCTTAGCTACGGGCGAAGCTAAATTTATAGTGGCAGGAAGCATCCTTTCTGACGCAGCATTCTTTAAGTGGGATCGTTACGACATTGAGGCCAAAAAACATATTTATGTTCTTAACCAAGAAGGAAGAGACCTTGCTTTAGCAATTGCAAAAGCATTAGCTAAAGAAAGCTATTTTATCTATGGACGATATTCAGTACCATTATCAGAAGGATCAGAAGGAAATTTTGACACTTACGAACTTTTACGAGCCGAGTGGGGACTTGATTTTATTAAGCAAGAGTTGGCAAAGCGCGGATTAGAGTTAACAGAAAGATATACACACAAAGACGGCGATGCTCCTAATAAAGGCCATATTTGGAAAGTCTATGAGATTAGGACGATTTCTCCCGGAGTGCTTTCCCGCGCAGCGTCGGCTGTCAATGCTAATATTTATGATAGTGCATATCTTACAAAAGCTATTGTTGTTGAAAGAGGCAGCGACAGACGCCAGGTTGTAATGCCTGTTCATAGGGTATCGGAATTAAGCGGTAACCTAAATAGATTTCTGGCCGCGAGTCTCTTTAGCTGGATTGATTATGCCGAGGAAGAAGAAGTTGCTATTGCGCATAAGGAAGATATAAAAGAAATAGCATTAGGCTTAATGAAAGCAAACTATAAAAAGCAACTATCCAGAAAAAATAATGTTACTAGGAGAATATATCTTGCCCACAGCGATAAAAATATAAATGGCGAATTTTTACCTGCAACAGAGGGAATTGTGGAAGTTGCAGATTTACCTGCAGGAAGATTTATAACATGGTGGCAGATTAATCCTGCTAACGAAGCAGGAAGATTTACTGGTGTTGGACAGCAGCTTCTCTGGCACGTTGTTAATAGAGAGTTAAGGGATAATTCGAATGAAGGCCTTGGATTTATGGTGATGGGTGAGACCGCAGTTAATGTTTTGAAGAAGCAGGGAATAGAATTGTATAAAGTTTTACCAGTGCAACAATTATTAAGTTATGTCCAGCAACAAAGCAAAGAAACATTAAGTATGTTAACTGAGCAGCAGGCAGATACTGGCGCAAAAGAAATTTTAGAAAATATACGACAATCTGTTTCGTCTTCTTCGTCAGCCTCAAGTGCAGCAGTTTCTGACTTGAGCCGCGGCGGATGGGTGAACATTCATCCAAGTATACGAAATTGGAGTGTTCGCGGTTTAGAGTCAGAGAGCGATGTCCGGACTATGAATAATGAAATATTTGTCGAAGGAGGATTAAGAGGGCTGGTCCGTTCGATGAAAGACGCCCAAGGTTCTGACCTTACGCATTTTATTTTAGTTGATGATAAAGGGGCGATGGTTGCTGCTTACCAGGTAGCTGAAAGAAAAGAAAATTTACTTGCGCGTACTCAAGCGGGCTTGCAGCAGCGGGTTGTAGCGAGTGTTTCCGGTAATTTTGCAGTGCACCCTGATTATTCAAGGCGCGGCCTTATGCGTATTCTTGACCTCGAGGGTAAGCCGGTAAGCATAGGGTCCAACTTTTTCAACTATGCCAAGGATGAGTGGTTAAGGCAAGGAGTTGGCATGCTTTTTGGCCGGTCTATAAATGAGAAAGGAATTAAGTTCTGGGAAAGTGTCGGTGGAGTTACGCCAATGGGTAGCGCAATTTCACTTGAACCATCAGCTAGGGTTAAGAAGGTTGACCTTGAACCGCAATACAGCGATCTTGGAAAAACTTATTATCGCCGGATATTTGATTTAAAGCCTTACACTTCTCAAGCGACCGATGAGAGCTTAATATCTGCGTTGATAGATTTTACTTCAAATCCGCAGGCTGACCTTTTTAACAATCCGGCGGCACGTGTGATGTACGAAAATTTATTCAGGATAGAAGATTTATTGTGGGTGCTTGAGCGATTTGCCCGCATAGCCCGTTCATCTGGGCTCGGTGATGATGTGATAACCCGTCTGTTGGCGCGTGTTATCCAAACCGATCAGTCGTTGGTTGAAGTTCTAAAATTGAGAAAGGAAGAAATGGGAAGATATGAAATCCAGCCTCAGCAAGAATTGGCGGATGTCATAGCCGAATCGCTAGTTGCTGCGCAGCAAGGCGCGCGTGGTTCTTCTTCATCTGCTCAAATCAAATTCCCGTTTGAAGTTCTGGAATTGGCCAGGAAAGAAAACGAGATACCGGACCACGAGAAAGATTTGCTTGGAATGATAAACTTAAGAAACCAGAGAGCGAAAAACAATCCCGAAGGAACCAGAGGGTTCATTTTTATCGACCCGCGCTTTGCTGATGTGGTGCTAGATAAAGTATTAACGCCTGCTCATACCAGAGTGGCATCATTAGAAAGGATATATTGGGAAATTGCTATTCTTTATACATTGGCAACTAGGCTCTTATTACGCAAAGATTTTAAAACCGTAGACGGATTAGTAGCATTTATAAATCGTAGTGATATGTATAGGTTAATGGATACAATTGACGCAAGCTTTAAACACACGGAAGTGTTAGCTGTTGCAAGAGAGATTGCTGTTAAAAGGCAGCATCAGGATTCGTTAGAGGGAGTCGATGCTTTCATAAGACAAGAACTTAAAGCCAACGAGAAAGCAGGGCATCATTTTGTAATGGAGGTAAGGCATAACGGCGAAATCATACCGCTTGATATTATTACCAGAGAAGTTGTAAAAGCTAAAGATGTACGGCCGCTAAGATCCGGAGAAATAACATCAGCTAATTTAGTCCGCGGTTTTATGAGGCAGGATTTGTCTAAAATACTAAAAGCGCACAGCAGAAAATTAGCGATAAGCAATATTGTTTTTCGTTTACAAAATTCCGGCCAGCCTGTTATCAATCTTGTAGCTCCTGCAAAGGTAAGTATTCAGTCTGCAAGAGACGCTCAGGGTAATCCGCGGTCAACCGGAGATTTTTTAAGGGAAATCATGAAACTTAGCAGAAACCGGTCTTTATTATATGAATTGGATTATGGAGAGTATTGGAGAAATGCCCACGCGCAGAGTTCTTTTAAACCGGTTTATTTCAGAATGACAGACAGAGGTGAGATTGAGATAGAAACCCATCCGTTTAGCAAAGCGCATCTTGTAGGCAGGGTAACGACAGAAGGCGATATTGCTTTAGAGGCGGCGCCTTTCATAATTGGCCAGATTAAATACGATCTCGGTAATCTTTATAAATTTGCAGGAATAAATCCAAAATCAAGGCCGCAGACGACTAAAGCAGGTTTCTCGTCTGAAGAGATAAGCCAAATTGGAGTTTTAAGGGATTTTTCTTTAGGCGGCGAAGAGGTAAGGTTTGAACAAAAGCGAAAAGGTTCTTCTTCGGGCAGCAGCTATTCAAAAGACTACAATAATCATCCGGCATCTTTGAGGGCTAGAAGGCTTATTGATACACTGGAAAATCACCCATATATGACTATGAGTGACGCTGAATTTTTAAGATCAATGGGTATTTCAGAGGGCAATGGCAATTCGAAAAATGTCCGTATCTCGAATGGCTTAAATAGAAAAACATCATCTTCAGCATCTAACGAAGTAAAACACCTTCTTCCATCAAGCAGGGCTAGCCAGGTTCTTTCACCGATTAAACGGATAAAAGTGTATGTTGATGACTTAAGCGGCACGCTCATTAACCTTAGAGACAGAGTGGACCATCATAAATACACATTACGGGCGCCAGGCCTTATTGATTTTTATAACCGGCGGCTGAAAGAAGGAACTATTCAAATTGTTAATACCGGAGATAGGTTAGAAGATGCCATAAACTGGTGGGTTAAAAGATTGGATCCTAAAGTCCGCACGCGAGTGGTGGTGCTTTCTACTTCAAGCTTACGCGCGCACAGATTTGACGAAGATGGAAAGCCGCAGGCTATTTTTGACACCCCGGATTTAGTCACCAAACAGCAAAGAGAACATTGGCAGGAATTTTATGATGAGTGGCTTTCTATTATAAAATCAGCAGCTGAAATTTATTTCGGCCGGTTAAAAACCACTTTCAAGACAGGAAAAACATACATATATGAACATGGAAAAGTTGAAGATAGAGATACTGCTATTACCATTTGTGTTATGGGGGACTTGCTAAATATTACTTCCGGGGAAGTATCCCGAATGAATCGCAAGCTAAGAAAAACTGGATTGTCGGTTAAAGCCGGAGATAACCGCAGAAGCGCTATGATGCAATATTTAAACAAGGCGTTTGCTGCAGCTAAATTTACAAAGTATGGATTTGACCCAAGGATTTTAGTAATTCTGGAAAGAGCAGCCGATATAACGCCTGTTCCTACTCATAAAGGAAAAGGGCTTCTCAAACTTAAGAACGAAGGGCTGATAGAACGAATATTTGGAATAAAGATTGATTGGACAAAAGAAGTGGAAATGCATGGCGACGGTTTTGCCAAGAGTAACGACCGCCGTATGGCCCAAAGTTTGCCTAAGACCCCAGCGGTTTCTGTGGGTTCAGAAAGCCAAGCCAGCATGCCTCGCAATGTCTTTGCTTACAAAGGAAAAACTCAAGCTACCCGTAAAGGGCCCAAGGCTCTTCTTGAACATTATCAGGCCAGGGAGAATGGACGGATGAGCTCAAGCGCTACTTCCAGGCGTAAAACCAATATCTACGCCGTAGGGTTTGTGGCAATTGCCGCAGCATATGCCGCACGCGCAGCATATTTAGCTATTTTGAATTCCACGGCAGAAACCGGATTTATTAGTTTAATGGCTACACATTATATTGTTACCGGTATGGTTTTCTTGAATGTACTGGGCTTGGTAGTATTTGTATCAATTATACTTTTTACAAGAAAAGTAAAAGAAGGAACAAAAGATGTCTTAAGCCATGCGGAGGCTGCGGCAGATAAGCCAGCGGAAAATAAAGATGCAGCAGCGGCAGATAAGGTAGAAATGCCAAAAGCAGAGGAATCAGCGCAGCTAGAAGCTGCAACAGCTGATAACGAAAGCAGAACCGAAGAACCCAGAGAGGATGCGCAAGAAAAGCCATCGCAAGAGCCGGCAGAACAGCAAACTGAACCAGTCCAGAAAACAACCGGAGATATAAGAGAAAGAATCAAGGCTAAACTTTCGAGAGGTTTATTTGCCAGGGCAGAAAGCGGTTTAGAATTCAGGTCATGGGTTGACTCTAAGGGAGAACTCTCCTCAACAGGAGGTGCCGGAGAAAGGACGGGAATAATCGGAGACAATTTTGAGCGTGGGTTAGGAGATAAGATAGGCTTTATATCAGCGCTAATAGGCGAGCCGCAGGCAAAAGATAATGAAGAAGAGACAGAATCTTCCAGCGAAGAAGCAGAGGTTTCTGAAGAGGTTTCTCGCGAAGAAGAATCTACCGAAGAGGAATCTGTCGAAGAAGAATCTGACGAAGAGGAATCTGTCGAAGAAGAATCTGACGAAGAGGAATTTGTCGAAGAAGAATCTGACGGAGAGGAATCTTCTGGAAAAGGTTCTTCTGCCGCAGTAAAGCCCAATAAGATAAATGAAGCCAGAAGTTTTATGGAAGATAAATATAAAGAGTGGTTTAAGTCTAAGAAATGGCCAGACGAAGAAGATGTTATAGATGAAATGCTTGAGCGTGGTAATAAACTGGGCGTAGGGCTTTCTTTGGGCCATGCGGCTGCACTTTTGGGTAATTTGTTTACACGTAAGCTTTATTTTGCGGATTTACACAGAGGTAATGATAAAACAGTTAATAATGGATTTGGGCCTTTCCCTCTGGAAGCTAAGTTCAATGAGTTCTTTAATGGAAATCCGGAATATGGAAAAGCGCCGCTTGGCTTAACTTTTAAAATTGGATTTACCGCGGGAGACCAGCCACGCAGCCGCAAACGCCTAGAAACCGCCAGCGACGGCCAGAAGGCAATAGTGTTGGCAGAAACTATGCTTGCCGTATTACAAGCATGGTTCCAAGGCTCAAAATCTTATGATGACCAGCCGTGGATTGATAGAACAATGACACTGCTTAAGGTGCTTGGCGTAGGTGTAGATAAATACCGTAAAGGTTTCCGCTATGTACCTAGAGACGGGCCTAATGGCGAGAGACTTAAAAATGATATTATCAAGGCCATTAACGAAACCAGATTTTTAGAAAAAGTAAAGGCCGATTCAAATCTGAAGAAAATTTATGATGAATTTGCTGGCGCAATTGATGGTATGACTGGCGCTTATTATACCGCCACAGAGAGATTTCCTTGGCCGGAAGGGCTTACCGAAGGCTTAAAAGATGATTTGTTAAGACAAATAATAAAAGATATGGCATTGGCCAGGGTTTACTGGTGGAATCCCATAGGCTGGCTTACGGCTTTTATCTGGTGGTTAAGAGCCAGGAATATGTTAGAGGTTTGGAGAACGAAAGGCAGCGAGGCTGTTAGAGATAATCCTATCTATAAAGAGTTAGCTTATGTGATTGAAGAGCATGCTAATATCAAGGGCCAATATAAACAGACAATTCTTTACGTAACCATACAGCAGGATTCAAAAATACTTTATAAAGGCATTATTGTTATTGCCAAGCTGCCCAATAGCCAGAAGCGCGTCGAACGCAGGCAATTGCGCAAAGGTAACGGCGCAAATGGCGCAGGCGTAGAAGTAATATATTTGGTTGAGAAACCAAATGAAGTTACGCCTAAATATACACGCGACTGGGTACTTGATTTTGTAGAAACAATGGGAGAGGTCGTGCGTGAGAAACTTTCCGGTGAAAAAACAGAAAATAATTATCAGAAGCTGTTAAGCGCCGGGCTTGGAGCAGATTTAGTGCGCTGGTTTGTTGAAACCGAGCTTGCGCGCTCATGGGCAACTCAGGGAGAAATTGACAATAACTGGTTTAATACTCTTGCCGATTTAAGAAGCTTGGAACGCCAGGCATATCCTTACAGAGGGTTGTTCGGCAGATTTGATGATAATTTAAGGCACGTTTCAGGAGACACAATGGTTGGCAGCCTGCTTCATGAAGCGGGTATGAGTGATAGCGAGCGTCAGGAACTTTACAAGGAACTGTATGGCGGAAAATTTGGTGCAGCCGAATGGGATAAAATTGGAAAAGAAGTTTATGCCCAAACCAATAGTTTTCTCACCGGCGTTTTCAAGAGCAGGCACTGGCTTTCAGGCGAAGGAATGCTTAGGACGAGAGCCAGACTTTTCAGAAAAGTTTTAAAAACCGGAGATTTTGAGGCGTTAATCAGAAGAACCGAAGGTTCATTAACCAGAGGATGGGACAGCCTAAGAGGCATGTTCGGCCATGAGTCAATTGAAAGCGATGAAGATTACTATGAAGAAGAAAATTTTGAAGAAACCGGCTCATCTGCCACAGTAGCAAGCAGCCATCAGTCTTCAGCTTTCAGCTATCAGTCAAGGGTAAGTTCATCTGCTGCCAGCGTAATGGATTTTAATTTAGATGATATTGTGAAAGTAGCAGAGACCGTAGTGGGGAGATTGCCAGGCGAATTCTTTGATAAAAATACCATAGACAATTTTACAAAGCAGGTAGTAATAAAGAGAGGTAAATCCTCCAAAGCGCGCGGCCTTAAACTTATAGAAGACTGGCTTGAAAATCAAGTTAAAGGCTGGCTGACTACGCAAAAGTTAGTCTCTGAAGATGCTGTCAAATCCGGATATAACAGGCCAAAATATTTAAATATTAAAGATATACAAAAATTAGCAGGACTTTTATTGACAACAGAAACTTTCCCTGTTGAGATTGACAAGCAAAAGAGAATAGTCAGTGTGGCAAAGATTATCAATGTAATTTTGAATAACATAGGTTTAGGCCAGAGCGGAGCCATAAAGAAAATTGAGCAGGAATTAACGGCAATATATAAACAATTAGAGGAGCTAAAAGACAAAGAAGGCAAGGAAGAAGAGAGGAAAAAGCTTGAAGAACAAAAGAAAAAGCTTTTAACAAAGCGCGCAAAGCTTACGGCGCAGGATATAAGGGTTCATCTAAGTTTTGAAAATCCGGATTTCGCTACCGGAGACTATAGGCGCAGCACCGAGAAAGTTGACAGCGATGAAAAGAAAACTCTTATAAGGCAAGCGCTCTATATGGTAAGCCCGGGATTGTTTGGCACTTTTAAGGCCTGGTATTTATGGAGAACGTACCGCAAATACGGATACAGCGCTTTTATGAAGAAGCTTACGGGCATAGGCTATAAAAACATCTACCGGCGCATAGCGCATATTGTTGATGAAGATATGGATTTTGAAACTGTGCCGTATTTAACCTTGTGGCAAGAGCCGAATTTTGAGGAGATAAAAACTATACTTCATAATAGAGGCTTAAACGATGTGGATATAGATGCAAGGCTGCTTAAAGTTATTGAAGGTATCTTTGGGGATATTAAAGATGAAGAAGCCCGCAAGGTGCGCGCAAAAGAGTTGTATGAGGAATTTAAAACAAAAGAATTTGTTGAGTTTATAACGGAGCATTTTGACCGCTATCAGAATATTAAAGGCAATTTGGGTATTGAAGGAAAGATTATTCACAAGGCAATAGTAGTTGCGCTAGAACTGCCGGAGCCTTTATTAAAGAGTAAACGCCACCCGCTTCGTCGCATTATGCACACGACTTTAGGCAGGAAAAATACCAATGTCATTTATCTATTGCACAGGCCTTCCGAAGACGCAGGTAAAAGTGTTCGCGAATGGTTGGTTGATTTTGCCGGTGAAGTTGCCGGTATAGTAAACGACCACCTTGTAAGAAACGGAAAACTGCCGGTAAATGAAGCGCAGCAGCTAGTGCGCGATGGCCTTGGCGAAGATATGATGGATATGTTTGTTAGTGAGCTTGATAACGGCTTTGGTAAATATGGAACAGCCGCAGGGTTTAAGTTCTTACGTTATATGCGTATGGTTAGCCAATTTATTAGTCCTTATATAGGTCAAGATGGTATGCGCCAGCTTGCCGGAGCAGTATTGGTGGCCGGCCTTACCAAAGCAAAAGGCATAAGCAACGAAGACAAAAAAGCAAAATATCGTTATTTATACGAAACAGCTTTTGACAATAAAGAATCTCAAGAGTTGATGAAAGAGCTTAGCGATAAAGCTGGGAAGCATCTCACTTCAGGCCTAATGCCTAAATATTATAAATACTGGACAATTTCTTTAACCGGCACCTGGCAGGCACTTAGGAATCTGTGGATTGAATTTGAACCGTCCTGGTTTAGTGCGCAACCTGCTCGCGAAGAAGCTGGAAAGGTTGCATTAGCCGACATAGAAGAAGCAAAAACCACTCCCAGCGTAACAGCAGAGCGGACTATGGCAGGAGCTGCACGAGAAGCCGGTGTTATAGCGGAAGAGTCTCAGCAAAGTATCTGGGGTAACTATACTGAAGCAAGCGCAAAGCTTGAAGGATTAATCAAAGACTTAACGAAAAAACAAGCGGAGCTTGAAGGGAAGTTGAATAAACTTACAACTAGCAGTGCAGCAGTTTCCAGAGAAGAACTTGAAAAAGAACTCTCAGCAGTTTCCGTAGCGCTTGCTGAACTTACAAAAGAAGATGGAACGGGCCTCCCACTGCTTAAGTATTCACAGGCTCAATATGAAGCATTCTTGCGCAGAGAATTACTTTCCGGAAATCCCAAAGCAAAAGCCGCAATCAATGAAATTATTGACCGCGGTTTCTATCGCGCAGGATTAAAAGAAAGAATTAACGCTATTGAGCAAAGAGCCAGGAAAATCGGACAAACGAAAGAAAACGTCCAGGAACTAGCCGCGCTTAAGAAAACAGCCCAGGCGCTTAAAGGAAAAGAAGAAATTTCATACCTATATGCGCAGGCGTTAATTAACATACTCTTAACCCGTGCGCTATACGGCGATGGTTCAAAGAAGCGCGAAAAAGCTACGTTAGCTGAATACCTTCAGGCGCAATTAGGTAAATTAGAGCTTAATGACTCCGCGCTTGAGGTCTTGCTTGGAACAACAGGCTTTGGCGATAGCGACCGCTACGAAATAATGGCCCAGATTTTAGAGCGCGCTTATTATCATGACCGCAAAACAGCGGAAAGAATGGTTCTTAAAATACGCAAATACGGAATGGAGTGGTTTAAGAATAAATATCCCAGACTTTTCAGATACATAGAACACGTAACAACTCAAGGCGATGGCTTTGGAGTAGAAGGCAAAGGTTTTGGCCTGATACCAGGCATAACCATAAATATTGTTAACAAGGAATACAGAAGGCTTATCGCGCAAAAGCATTCATTAACGCAGGAGCTGGCAGCTGCGAAAAGAGAGAAAAAGGCAGACCAGATTGAGCGTCTAGAGGGCGAAAATGGATTAATTGCCAAGGTGGAAGCTGACATTAAAAAATTACCCTGGCAGAGAATTAATTTATATAAGGCTGTTGTCATTGTGGCTGAATTTCCTGACAGCCGCGAATACGTTGAGTTAGGCCAGCTTAGCCAAGGTAATGGCAAGTGGGATGCTGGGCTTGGTGTAATGTACTTGGTTAATAGGCCGGGCCGCGATAATGACAAAACAGCCCAGGATTGGGTAACTGAATTTGTGGGAGCACTTAACGGCATAATCAGAGATAGGCTCGCAGCACGCGCAAAAGCAGCTCGGATGAAAGCGCGCTTAGATATATTAGCCAAAGACGCAAGCGCCGAAGCAGAAAGAAAGCGCATTAAAGAAGAAATTGGGCAAATTGAAGAAGAATGGCAAGGGAAAAAGCCGCGCGAATCACAGCAATATGTTAGGCCGCAGACAGCAGCAGAAAGAATTGTCCGTTATGGCTTAGTTCTTGACGCTATCAATAAGTTTATGTCTACACAGGACAGCTGGTTGAAATATGAACACGGCGTATATAATGCCAAGTATTTATTGGACAGAAGATTGATGCAAGTGCAGGCATTCACCGGCAAAGAAACCAAACAAGCAGAAGTACCAGGCAGGGAAGAATTAGCAGGGCTTACTTTAGTCAGCACTCTCGGCAAAGAAGATGTCTCGCGTTTATATACAAGCGAACTGCAGGGTGCAGGCATTGATGCTTTCAGCGCAGAACTTTTAGCCACAATAAAGGGTTATCTCAATAACGGACAATCTATTTTGCGCCGTCTCTGGTCTTTTGGCGGAAAATCCTTAAGCACGTTCTACAGAAATCTTTTAGCAGGAAAAGGTAATTGGAATGACCTTAAAAATCCTAACCGGCTTTGGGGAGATTTGTCCTTACAGGCTGCACACATTGAAGTAAAACCAGCGCCTAAAAGCGAGGGTAAGGTAGAAACATCAGCAACTTCACCAAAAGTAAGCTCTTCGTCAGCAGCTGCTCTGACGCCGGAAAATATTGCAACAGCAATAGATAAAAGATTAAGAGACGTAAAGAAATTATTTAGAGAAGTAAAAGGCAATACGCTTGGCCAAAAATTTAATAACGCCGCAGGCGCTATTTATCAAGGTATGCGTAATGCCTTAGGCGGGCTGCCAACAGAAAAAGGCAGAGAGCAGTTAAGGATACACCGTTTAATTGATGAATTCTATAAAAAGGTGCTTACCGGTGAAATGGGCAGGTCGCGCGCAGAAAATCCTGCTACCGGCGGAAGCGAAGCCAAGGCCCTTGCTTTATTAACCTTATCAAAAATTTTGGTAGATTCAGGCTATTATCTTGGCCCGGATATGAATTTGGCAAACGTTCAGGCGCTTTTATCAAAACTTGCTAGCACCAGGTTATTCGCGCCTGCGCCAAATTTCTTAAAATTAAGAGAAGACGGAAAGAAATTGCCGGTAAGGCCAGTAACTTTAGCCGAACATTTAAATCAGGCTTTACGGATGTTCCTCGGCGCTGTTACAAAAGAGGATTTTTCAGCTCTTAACCTTGACGCTGATGTCTTAAACGCTTTATTCACAAATTTAATAGAAAAAGGTTATCTTGATAAGGAAGGCGTTATCCAGCCTAGATTTAAAGGCGTTTCCGATTATTCAAAACTAATTTTAAAATCTAATCCCGCTTATGACAATAAGAAGCAGGAAATTTATAAAATCTTGAAAGAACTTTACGAGAAACAGGTAGAGATATCACTCATCAGCGAGTTCCCAATTACAGATCTGGCGAAAGATGGAGATAGCCATCATATCCGTGTGGGAATTCTCGACTGGCGCTCAAAGAACGCGATACTTACGCAAATGATTGAAGACCTTCAGCCAGGGCCAAGATTTGTAAGAAAGATAATGGCTTGGTTAAAATATAGCGGCGACATCAACGAGTTTAAGCGCAGATACCCGCAAGAATACGCAAAAGTCAGCCATATTGTTGAAGCTAAAAATACCATACCGCTTTTAACCGCTACTGTTGGCGGCGAGGTTGAGTCCAAAGCTTTGATAGTAGTAAAAGTAGACGTGCATAGTAAAACGCGCGTTGAACGCCGCACTTTAGACGGCAGTGATATGGAAGTTATTTACCTTGTGTATAATCCAAATCGCACTGACGAAAGCGTGCGCGATTTGTTGTTGGACGTTGTTAAGGTTGCGCCGGCAATTGCCCACGAAGCTGTAATGCGTAAATTATCACCAGAACAGCCTATCAGCGCTTTTGAAGAATTAATCGGTTTAGGGCTTGGAAGAAAAGTTCTTAGCAATTTTGCAGAAAAACAAGATGGTTGGCTGGGATGGAGAGGAATTCTGGGCGGTTTCCGGTACCTGCTTTATAGAAGGTTGCTCAAAGAACAGGGTTATCCGGTTCAGGGTATTTTTGTAAGAACGAATGAGAATTTAAGGAATGTAGCCGGCGATATACTTTTTGGCGGCCTTGTACCAATTGTTGAAAAAGAGAATCTTTCAGGTATTAATATTGAGGCAATTGCCTTGGATGTTCTGTTTGATAACTTAATAGAGAATGGTTATATTAATGCAGAAGGTGTAACTCAATCTAAGTTCAAAAAACTTTCAGGATTTTCGCAACTTACATTAGACTATGCATATGATACTAAGAAAGAAGAAATCTATAATGTTTTAAAACAACATTCCGAAAATGTTGCTAAAGAAGATTTTTCAGGCTTTGGCATTGAAGCATTAACTCCAGCTGCTTTGTTTAATAATTTGGTGAAAAATGGTTATATTAACGAAAAAGGCGTTATTCAGCGTAAATTCCAAGAAATTACAGTCTTTTCTAAGCTTGAATTAAACCCTGTATACGATAGTAAAAAAGAAGAAATCTATAATGTTTTGAGACAATTTACAAATAATTGGTATAGGAGTTTTATTGAAAGAAGATTTATCGGCTATGAACACATTAATAAAGCAAGATATGTTATTAGCAAAACAAGGCGCTTCCTGCGTAACGCCTTACACTGGTATGGTTATTCACGTGCAAGATTTTATCGCTGCGTATTAAACTGGAATGATAATTGGAACAGGCTTCTGGACCGCGAAGCCGGCGCAGTAGGCAGAGTGTTGCCGCAAAGAGAAGTGAGAACATACGACGAACCTCTTTTTAACGAGTTAAGCCAGGTTAATGCCGAGGCAGTAATTGGCCGCGCTTTAGATACGAGAAACTTAGGCGCAAGGTTTGATGAGGCAGTTCTTGATAACTTACAGGCTATCCAGGATAAGATGCTGGAGGGTAAAAATTCTCAGCAGATGCAGCAGGCTTTGGATAAACAAATTCGCGAACTAGAAAAGCAGCTTGCTGATAAGCTTAATCCTATTAATGCCCAGATAAAGGCTGTAACCGGCTCTTCTTCTTCAGTTGCCGTAGAAGCCTTACGCCAAACCAGAGCGCGCCTTAAGGTAGGATATGAACAACGCATCAATAAACTTAACGAGCTTAAAAATCTATCTCCTGACTCTGCGCGCCTGGCTCGTGAATTTAGCGAACAGCAATGGTTGAATTGGCTTGTTAAACACGAGGACAACCAGGCATTAAGCGATTTACTGCGCCTTACCTATTATCGCGGTAGCGAACCAAAGCGGTTAAATGAACTGTTAGGCAAGGTTAAGAAAGAATTAAAAACTTTAGAAGATGCAAAAGCAGAAACTTCTAAGATTGAAAACAAGAAGGCGGAAATTGCTGAATTAAAACGTTTGGCGAAAATAGCCAAGAGCAAAGAATCGTTTAAGCACTATCAGAGAATGATTGCCTACTATTTGCATAAAGAGATTTATTCGCCAAGCTACGAACCCCACAACAATAAACCAGGATTAAGTTACGAAAAACTGCTGAATATGTATTTTAAGAGTTTAGGCCTTGATGATATTGAAGCTGAAATTGGTATGCTTGATTACGATAATGCGCCGCAGGGCTTACCTCTCTTAAGCGTCTGGCACAGGCTGATAGCGCAATTACTTAAAGATTACGCTACCTTTACCTCATTTGGTGAGAAATTTGCAGATATGTCTTTAAGGCCTTTGGAGAAAGCTCTAAAAGACGCTGAAAAAGAATTAGAAAAATTAACTCTAGGAACACCAGAAGCTGACGCTAGAAAAGAACAGATAGTTGAATTAGAACGTAAGATAGAAAAGAAGAAAGAAGGATTGTGGGTAAGCTTTTTGAGGCAGCTTGATAATTTTGAAGACTGGGAAAGCAAAAAAGAACGCCGCTGGCCGTTTAGATTGATTTCACCGGTGTGGTGGCATAATGATGGTTTACCTATATTCTCGCTTGTTTGGTGGGGAAATAGGATTATGCCAAGACTTACCGGCATCTTGTCTTCGGTTGCTTTTGTCACAGGAGCTGGTTTTATTGTTGCCGCTATACTGAATGTTATTTATCCGATAGTAGGTTTCTTAGCTGCAGGCGCCTTTATTCTGGCAGCCATTATTATCTACGTTATAGATTTAGGCAAAATATTACCAGCATATGCTATTTTATCCAAATTTGACATAGCGCCTTTTAATTGGATTCACCATAAAGGCTGGGTCAAGTTAAAAATTAACAAACTTTCAGAGATGTTTGAAAGAAGCGGCTCGACAAGGGAATTCATTAAAACTTTACAGGATTTAGCAGCAAAGGACAAAGATATTGAGAATATGTATGGCGTTCTTAGTCATATATTTGAGCCAAGAACTAAAAATGCAGCCGAGGCAAGAATAGAGCTTAGAAGAGAATTGGCCAATAGCCGCAAAGAATTAAAAGGCTTAAACGCAGATGACCCAAGAGCCCAAAAGCTACTAAAAGATATTTCTTCATTAGAAGAACAAATAGTCCTGCTTGAGCCGGCATTATCTACAATAACGCTTAAACGCAAAGGCAACATTATAGACCAGCGTATAGTTGTGGCAACGCAAATGACTAAAAAGAAAACCCGTCCGGTTGTCAGCAAAAAGTTAATGGACTTACCAGACGGCAGGCAGTTGGGGATTATAGAATTGGTGCGTACGAAAAGGGACATGAAAGGTGAAACTGGCCAGACCATGCTTGACTGGATGACGGATTTATTCGGTGAACTTGCCGGCGGCGTATTCAGGGATATCCGCGCAGGCGTAGTGCCTTTACAGGCAGAGCTTAATAGTGCCGAACAGAAACTACGCGAAATACCGGACCAGAACAGCCGCGAAGCAAAGAAACTTAAAAACACTATCGCCAGCTTGGCCAAAAAATTATTATTAAGAACAGAGCTTGAGGCTAATGAGCAAAAATTAAATGAGTTAGGAGTCAAAGGCAACCGCGAGACAAGGAAACTCCAAAGACGCATTGCCTCATTACGAAGAAAAGTCCAGGCGCTTAAAGGTGCTGATATGGTCAGCGTGCAATCACCCAAGAATGAAATGGAAGAAATAATCCGCGCCGGCTGGGTAAATTTTGCCGAAGGCTGGTTCTTAAAAACACTTGATGAGCAATTTAAGAATTTTGGTATCCAGACAGCTGCTTTACATCTACGCCACCGCAGACAGATAGCAAAAATGGTTAACCCTGCCAATCCAATATTCTCAGGCGAACCTGCAGACTTTTCAGCATACCGCTCTGTTTTAATGAAAGTGAATAAGCCTCTTGGAGATTGGGATATTAACCTGGATTTATTCTATTTTACCGGTTTTAATTTACGCGCGCTTGTCGGAGAGGCATTACTTAGGTCTAACATAGACATAAGCGACACCCAAGCGCGGGCAAACTGGATTCGTAAATTCCTTGAGGATAATTTTAGAGGCAGGAAATATAATAAAGTAGCTTTAGACCTTAGGGACGCGATGAAAACATTCCTCTCCAGAGTCAATCTTTATGCACCGGTAAAGACCGTCCCGCTTTCCAAGGACACAATATTATTGCGAAACATTCCAGTTCTCGTTCCAAGGACTATGAGCGATTTTTATGCTAATTTGTTATCTAAGGATGCAAAGAATAAAGAGGGAACGAGCTGGCGCACTTTAGAAGGTACCGAAAGAATGTTCAGGACGCTGGATTTTGCTGCGCAGAAAGAAGCAATCGAGATTGATGCCGGCGCCGTAGTAAATCCGATAGTAAGCACCTCAAGCTCTGCTGCCTCAACTAACGCCTGGAAGTTAGGCAATACTTTCCCTGGTAGAGAAGAACAGGCACTGACAAACAAAGCATTATTAAATCTAGGCCATGGCTTTGCTAAATGGTGGATTTACCGCGCCTTAAAAGCAAAAGCCAAAGCAGAAGGGTTAAAGAATGATATGCTTCCTGCTACCATTCCTGCCGAAGGTTTAAGAAACCGTGAACTTTATCCTCATTCTCATGTATGGCTGGAGTTGCCTGAAGGTTATTTTGCAAAATATATTATTCTGGAATTTCGCGCTGCCTACGGATATAACTATATAAAGAAGGACGATATGTTTGTTTTAAGTAAACCAGCGGCATTTCCCGCATTCCAGCTGCCCTATAAAAGCGATAGAGTGGCAGGCGTAATTGCCGAACAGCTGATTTCTATACCTGGAGAAACACACCCTGAAGTTTATGTTGCGCACGGCGGAAGAGGAGTAAGCTATACTGGTACAGAAGGGCTTGACTGGGAAGCTAGGTCTGACGCGCAATGCGCAATTTCCTATCTTAAGGCTTATAATGAACTGATTAAGGCGCCAACGGTTAGGCATTTCTTTAACGCCACCGTCCATCCCGATGTAGAAAGAGACTCATATCACAGAACGATGAATTATCTGTTAAAGTATGGCACAAGTGAAAGATTTTTGACGCTTCTACACGCAGGATTTTATCTGCAATGGACTATTTTTGGCGGGCCTTGGGGCGCTGGTTTTAGCGCTCTTGAGCCTATTGATTTGTGGATTTTTGAGAGGCTTTTAGAAAAATTCAGCCAGGATAATTATTCTTCAACACCTACAAGCTCTAAGCCGGCTTCCAGTTCAGCAGTTATTGTTGATAGAGATACATTTAAACAGGCTAAACTCGCAGGAGTTATCGGCGATAAGTTTGAGGCCGCAGCCTACAAGCACTACAAACAGGGTTTAGATGAATCCGGAGTAAGCATTACGGACACAAGACGCCAACTTGGGCTTTGGAAATTCTTTAATGCCCAATACCGCAATTTCATTACCAGCGTTAATAAAGATTGGCAGTTAATTTCAAAAGGCATTATGGAGGCAGGTTATGAGCGTGGTAAGCATTTATCAGGAAAAGCTAATCAGTTAGCTCTTGCCAAAATGCTTACTGAAGAAATATTCCAATTCACCGGTTTCAAGAGTGGATTAAGCCATGAAAAAACCGACCGCATGGAAGTAGCCAGATTCTTGAATAATTTACTTAGAGAAATCGGCCGTGAAGATATAAGAGTAGAGATTGACTTAGAAAATCCATATGCACTTGGTTTGTATCAACCCGATGTATTGACGCAGGATGATATTGTTTATCAAATGATTGAACTTACGCAGACAGCATATTTTGCCAGATTTTTAGGAGAAAAACTAGGTTCGCGTTTAGGCAAAATTAGAACTATGTTTATCTGGAGAACCTTAAAGACCAAAGGCCCGGCAGTATTTATGAAGAAATATCCGGAAATTTACAGGCGCATTGCTCATATGTATGAAATAGACAAAAACCGCGTGCCGTTTGTAACTATGAGAGAACTTAGCGAAGCAGAAATGAAGAGAATAGAAAAACTTGAAAAAGAAATAAGGAAACTCAAGGAAGATAAAGACGAGAAAAAGGTATCTACAAACAAAAAAGAAATAGCGGTAAAAAATGCAGAGATTGAACAAATTAAAAGAAATGCCAAGGCGATATACCATGGTATGGTTATTGGATTAGAAGTTCCTTATAGCCAACGCAGAATAGAGCATAGAAAAGCCGGCGATTTTGATGTGATGTTCCTTACTCATGACCCGCTTTGGGATAGCGATAAAACAACTGCTCATTGGGTAGTTGATTTTGTGGGAGAAGTGGCTGCAGTTATACGCAATAATTTAAGCAAAGCCGCCGATACTCAGACTGGAAAAGAATTAAGCGCCGGCTTAAGCGCAACATTCGCACGTATTTTTGCTTCCAGGCTTGATAAAGGAATGCGGTTAGACTTTGAATTAAGCTCAAAGACTGAAGCTACAATAAAACAAAACATGGAGAAAAGGAAAAAGCAGCTAGAGAAGAAACTAGGTGAACAGTCTTTAAGAGATAAAGAAAGGGAGGATGTTCAAAAGAAACTTAATAGCGTGCAAAAATGGCTCGGTAAAACAGCCGTACAGAAAGTAGCCGCGTTTAGAGAAAGCGCAAATAAACACCTTATCCAGTTACAAGTTTATACCGGCTTTGAGCATTATTTAGATAGAGAGCAAATAGTTCGTCAGGTATACCCGTCATATCGCGAGCATTTTACGGAATTAGTCGGTGATGTTATGGTAGGCGGTCTTGCTAAATCACCCAAACAGCTTAAAGAATTGTTTAAAGCTTCAGTTGACGAAGCAGCAGCTAAGAGCTTACGAAAGGAAGTTAAGAAATTCCTTTTATTAAGAAAGGCTTCCTATTGGAAGTTATTGAACATAGCCTGGAGTTGGGATGCATTAAAAAGAAATAGAAAATCTACTCCGAATACTTCTTTGCCGCAAGCTAAGCCAACCACCACATCAAGCAGCGCATCGTCTGCAACTCGCACATCGTCAATAATAGGACAAGAATTGAATGCTTATTCTTTTGCACTTAGAGAAAACTTACATATACCTGCATCTGTCAAAGGATTTTCTATTGATACAAGAGCTCCTCCGGCAAAAGTTCTTTCAAGAAAAAATCTTTCCTCATCAGCCAGCTCTACAGCTGCTACAACCGTAAGGCCAACAGCAACACTTTCGTCTGGCAGATTTGACTTTAACAATGTTGCGCTTGGCGTATTGGGTATAGCCGCAGGAGTTTTAGCTATGTATGTTGGTGTTAGCCTGATACTTAAAGGTTTAGCGCTTAGCTGGACGCTTTCCTTAATATATACCTTTGGCGGCTTCGCATTAACAGCAGGCGGAATTGAATTGATAATGATAAGCCTGCGCACTCAGCTTCATATTGTTACCTACAGTACAACTTCCTATACCCTAAGTTTATTAAATTTAATCAGAAGAGAACAGCCCAAACTTTTTGCTTTAACTGCTGTTATCCTGGCAATGGCAATAGCCTTATCAATTGCCGGAAATTTCGGAGCAATTTTTATAGCCAGCTATAGCGGCTATGTTTATTTAATGGCAGCTATAATTTTTACCGCTACTACGCTGGTTACATTCAGTGTTCTAGCCTGGAAGTCAGATAAATTCCTTACGATAATTTCCGGTTTAATTATATCCGGCGTTATAACCTCAATAACAGGTTTGATTTGGGATATTACACTTTTAAGCAATATTCCTTTATGGACTATCGGCGTAAACATTATTGCTTTAACAGCAGCTATATTGCTGGTAAAACTTGTAAGAAATAATTTGGCGCCTACCGCAATAGTTTTTGGCGTATTGGCTTTTGTTGCCGGGTTAATTTTTATACCTCAGCAGGCATTGGGCATGGCGGTTGTATCAGTCTCTCCGTTACTTACCGTAAAACTTCAGCAGACATTAAATAAATTCTTGCCGGTAAAATCGGTCTCTGCCGGTATAGCCGCATTTGTCGGTTTTGCAGTTGCTTTTAAGGGTATAGCAATTATGTCGCAGTCAGGTTTACTTTCAGTAGTTTCCAACTATATCATCCTTTCGGCAGGTATTGTCTTGGCAGTTTATGTAGCGGCAGTTTTTGCCAGAAAGCCGGTTAACTCAGCTATAAAATCAGCCGGTAAAATTTCACAATACAGCCTGAATTTATTACGCAAAAATTGGATTTTTGTTTCAATTTCAGCTGTTGTTTTTGGAGCCCTATATTTAGTTAACGTAAGTGCCATTTCCTTCCTGGCTTTAACAACTCATTTCGTTACGCTGCTGACTGTTGTTACTGTTACTAACAAATTAATAAATAAATTCATCAGCACGCGCTTAACTAACATACTTTCCAAAATAGAGCTTGGCATCTTTACCGTGGGATACTTAACCTGGTTATCGGGTTTAGCTTCTTTTATAAGCCAGTTTACCTTAAATATTCCTTACCTGGTTATTGTGGTAAGCCTTATGGCAGTAATCTGGACAGCGGGTTATTGGGTTTTACCTTTCTCTGTGGAACTTACTACACGTATTCGCGCAGGATTAACTACTCTATGGCAGGCGGCAAAGAGCTTCTTGGTTTATGCGTTAAAACTTACAATTGAAGCTGGAGCAGGAATATGGGCAACCAGCCTGCTCATTGAGTTAACCAGCTGGCAGCTTGGCATTGCTTTTGGGCTTTCTGTTTTCGTCAGCGCAATTTTAATCCATTCCCTGCATAGCAACATATCGAATGCATTAACCAGAGAGATAAGCATCGCAATAACAATAATTATGCTTTCAATGGGAACTGTGTTTGGTGTTTCCGTATATGCAGTTAATCCGATAGAAGGCATAGGAATAATTTTAGGCGCATTGTTAGTGTCAACGGTTTCAGGATATTGGGTTTTATCAGGCTTATTGAATTGGTTTGGTTATGTGGGCCAGGCGCTTTCAGGATTGTTTGGTTTGATTCGCAGGCAGATAAATATTTATGGCTTAAGGGCTCTTTTTGTTCTAGGTTTGGCAGGTTTTGTCTTTATATACCCAGTTATTACAACCGCTTTAAGTTTGGCAGCAGTTTCCCGGTTAGTGTTAGCCGCAGCTATTATAAGTTTAATAGTCTCCGACCGCTTAATTTATACTCTCGTTGTCCAGATTGTTCCTCAAAGATGGGCAAAAATTATTACCGTAATAGACACCGCTTTACTTACCGTTTCAACTTTGACATTTTTGGCATTACCCGCAGCAGGTTTAGTATGGTGGGTAAGCGCGCTTCTTGCTTTTACCGTTATAAATTTAACAGGCATAGCAGCTTATTGGAGCTTGCAAATACCCGGCGTTGTTTCTGCCTGGTGGCCGACAGTGCGCGAAAGAGTATACAGGTTCTTAAAATATACAGTTCTGCCTACTGCAGTCATGGCTGTTACCTTTGTATTTTTATTTAAAGCACTCGGCATAACAGTTTTCGCGTTTGGAGTTATAGCTTTAGCAGTTTCAACTGTAGCCACGATGAAGTATGCAATTATGCCGTTTATTGTCCGCATCTGGAACGTATTTAACTGGCATACAGGAAGATACTTTGAATGGTCAGCCAAGTCGTTCGGTTCGTTGGTTGAGTTTGTTAAGGGTTATCGCAGCCGCATAATTTTTGTAACAACGGCAACAGTTCTTTCGGGTTTTGTTTTTGCGCTTACGTTTATCAAAGTAATACCGCAAGCAATAAGCTTAAGCTTATTGGGGGCGGCTGCGGTTTTAATTGTGTTAAAACTCGGTGTTGGCAGGCTTATTATAAGAACGGCTGGATGGCTGTGGAGGAATTTTAGTTCTTATATTTTAATTACTGCCGGTCTTGTAATTGAAGTTGCTTTTATCGTAGGTGCCGGTATCACCGGCAGCTTAACTTTATACATCATCGCAGGAGTAAACCTTTTATTGACGGGATTAGCTTTCGCAGCAACCAGGTTGGAAACTCTCGTTCAGGGGTTTATGGGAATAAGCCTGGCGAAAAGAACAATTGTAGTTGTTTCAGGTATTGGCCTTATAGCTTTAGGTTTATATGTTGCCGCAGCTATCAATCCTGTAACTACCGGTTATGCTGTGGGTGGTTTGGTTGCGGTAGTTATTGCGGCAATATTTGGCGTTAATGTGTTAAGGTGGTTAGGAAGAGGCATGGTTCCGGCTGCAGCAGCGTCAACAACACCCCGCACGCCTATTGCCCGCTCAAGCTCATCCAGCGCGGCCAATTCAAAGCAAACACATCTTTATGCGCTCAAGGATGAAGTGGCTAAGAAACCCAGCGCGCTTTTATTGAATGCACCGCTCTTAATTACCATTAGCGCCATAATCGGTTTGATATACATATACCTTTTTGTGGGAATAAGCGCCATAGGCTTATCGGCTTATGAGGCCTATCGCATTTTTAGATATGGTATGCCGGTTTTACTATTCGTTACCGCCGCCGGCCGCAGGCTCGCATTGCAGGGTTCAGAAGCGAATAGAGCAAAAACTTCTTCTATCGAACGCATTCTTGGTTTCGTTATAGTCCTAGCTGCTTTGCTTATATTAAACAATGTTATCAGTGAAGCAATACTGCAAGTTTCAAAGCCGTTGTTCGTTCTCGTTGACTCTAAAGCCGATTATCTTACTGCCCATGCATATTTTGGAGATAAGGGCATAGTTTATTTTAAACCATTTGATAACACCGTAGAAAATCTCGATTCTTTCCCGCTTGCCTATTTACATTTCAGAACGTTTGAGGCATACATCAGCAAAGCTCTCGGAGTATTTATCAGTTACGCGCTAGTGCTTTTCTTATTCTCATCACTGACAAGAGATTCTCTTCTTAAGCGGGAATTGCAGGAAACTGCTGTGCTGCCGTTATATGGCGTAGCATTAAATGCTTATAATATATTCAAATATCACGGAGTTTTGGATTATATCGGTTATCTTAATAAGTATACCAGCAATGGCAATACCATCATTAATATTTTGGGCATCTCCCCGGGTGATATATTTATCTGGTTAATGTATGGTATGGCAGCATATCTTCTTTTTGTATTTGTATTTTCTCGTTCAGATGCACCACGGAAATCTTCCCCGGCCTCTTTAACGCCAGCGTCTGCATCTAGGCCTCTTAGTGCGCAAACAAAAACAATATCCGGCACCCTAAACTCATCCAGCGCGGCCAGCTCGGCGCAAACCCATCGCTTTTCTTTTACTCTCGGCAGAAAACCGGAGAACAAAAAATCAGTAGCTATGCCTATCGTTGAAGGCGTTAAAATCGGCATTGTCCTGCCTAACGATCAAAGAATAGATCTGGATTTTTCTTTATATTCAAACACCAGCCGCAAGCGAATTCCTTTTAAGTATGAGGGGGTATCAAAAGAATTATCATTAGATAATCCTAAAATAGAAATAGGAAGAGCCAAGAAACCTGAAAATGCCCGCGAAGAAGCATATCTTAGAATTTTTAATGACCTTGAAGCTAAAGTTTCACGCAGTCACGCAACTATAAGCTTATGGAAAGACGCAAACATATTAATAAATGATCATTCAACCCGCGGAACAAAAATTCTATGGACTACGCCGGAGAGCGGTTTAATCGCGGAAGAAAGCAGAGGCAGTTGGCTGATACGTCCGGAAATAACTAATCCCGGTAAAACCATGGATGAAACTATAATGCCGCTTTGGTACAATAGCAAGCAAGAAGCGTTAGACAAAGTAAAACAATTTTTAAATGCCGGCTCTTTGGATGAAGATACAATCAGCCAAAGCTATGCTCCAATTGCGTTAACCCCGGAATATTTAAAAACTCATTCTGGAATGACGGTTGGGGTGCGTTCAAAAGGCCATGAGGAGCCGTTTACAAAAGGAAAATTCATAAGCGCAAGCAGGATGTTTTATATAGTAATCGTAAATGGCGAGACAAAAATCTACAACAGCTCTGTGTATGACCTTGTGGGGGATACATCTTCCGAAAGCCCGAGAGTTTCTTCTGCGTCGGAAGTGAAAGGAACCGCACCGGAAAAATTAAATGCATTAAAGCGCTTAATGCCCGAAGAGGAAAGAAAGTGGCTGGAAAAAGATCATAAGATTCGAGTAGCAATAAGTAAAGCAGCAGACAAAGCTATAAAAGAATGGAATGGAAGAGGAAAGCGTCAGGGAATAAAACAAGACGCTCATCTTGAAGTTACCAGGTTCGAAATGGAGCTTGCGGAAAAGATTTTAGCAAAAGGTTCAAAGGTAAAGGTGGTAATCAACGAAGTTAAAGAAGGAATCCGCACCAACATATGGCTGCCTAATCTTTGCTGTGGAACAGAACAAAAAGTAACAATAAAAATAGAAGAACAAGATGCCAAAGGTTCAGTTGTAAGCCCGGAGACGGCCTCTTTACCTAAAAATAAAGTTTCATCCCCAGCTTTAGCCGAACCAACAACCAAATCCTTGGCAGAACAGCCAACAATCAATTTACCTTCACAGCAATTGCAGCTTAAAGCCCGCGCTCCGCCAAGCAAGAACAATTCATTATTGAGAACAGGATTAATGATTATTTTACATCTTGGCTTGATTGTCGGCGCTGTGAAATCAGCCCTGCTTGTCGGAGCTGCCTATACATTATTCCATGCCTTTGTGCCCAGCTTCATGGTTATGATGGGCATATTCTTCTTGTGGAAAGATATTGCCGCCCATAAAGAGAATCAACCCGCAGAATTGCTGTATACATATGCGGCCAATGCGCCTCTTTCAAGGTATCTTGCTATCCAAAGAATATTAAGAGAACCGCAACAAAGAAAAGAGGATGCAATGTCCGGCAGCTTCGCCGATTACGGAATAATTAAAACTGTTTCAAGGGTGATAACGCATCCTGTAAGCACTTTAGTTTTTATGAGTATAGGCGCATTAATTGGATTAAGCGCAGTTAACTTTAATTGGGCTAATGTTGCAATGGGCGCGCTTTTCGGATTCTTTGCTCCTTATTTGTTTAATGTGCTCTGGAACTTCTTCTGGAGCTATATGGTTAAGGCTGATTTACGCCAGAGGCTTTTAAGAGATTATACAAACTACAAAGCCGGCAATGGCAATTTTACCGACGAACAAAAGAACAGGTTTACAGGCATAGAACGTATTGAGAAAGAGATTGAAGATTCAGGGATTTTAGAAAGAGCCGGACAGAGATTATTGGCGGGTTATCTAAGGTTAGCAACTACATTCCCGGCAATTTTTGGTACGTTGGAATTTGCTTTAGGAAGGCTGCAGATAGTCTTCTGGGGTTCAGTACTTGCCCAGGCACTTATGCCTTTGATTTTAGGTAATATCGCAGCCAATTCCTTATTGGCTCTAGTCGGCATGGAGAATCTGGAAAATTTTGTAATACAGTGGTATTTGCCTCATACTTTTGGCGGGTTATTCAGGATAGCAGTTATTGTTACAGGCCTTAAGCTGGTTAGTTTTAGATTCGTATATTTTAGAAATCAGATTCAGAAAATTTTATCCGGCAGCAAAGCCTGGAATTTGGATGCCCGTGAAATTTTTGCTAATGCCGATAATCTCTCTGATAGCGAAAAAGATAAGCTAAGAGATTTACTTAAGAGGCAATTGGTAAATTCCTGGGGCCGTCCGGAATTAGTTGAATTATTGAGCGCCAGATTCAATGTAGGAACCAAGCGCCATACTTTTGGTAGCTATTCGTATTATTACCTTGTTCCGAATCTAATTGCTGTTGCGATGGTCCTAACCGCTCCCTTAGCCGGATTGCTTTATGTCTTTAAAGGCGTAAGTGCAGAGAATTCTTACGTTTCCTTATGGTTAGCTAAAGGAAAAGAATTCTGGATAAGTTTCTGGCATATGTGGTTAATCGGAGCGGAAATCGGAGCGGTAATTGGCAGCGCAGAATTTTTGGCCGAGCATCCGTTATTAAAACATATCGGCGGCAGAGAAATTGGCACAACCGCAAAATTACTGGAAGGAGAATTCGGCGCTATAGCCTGGGGCCAACAACTTTTTAATCTTATTAACCCGGCTAATTATTTACCTCAATTTATTCCAGGCGCTATGGGTGCAGAGCCGCGAAAAGCTTCCATAGGCGAAACAGAAAAACCAGGCGCCGAAAGAAACAGAATAACCGGCAAAAAAGAAACCGAATCACCGGAAGGAAAAGCCGCAGCTAAAGAGCCTAAACGCGCAATTTCCGAAACTAAACCCAAAGAGCCGGCCGCAATGCCTGATGAGGTTGAAGCAGGCATGCAAAGAGTTGCAGCGTTGGAAAAAGGAATTAAAGAATTAGATGGAAAAATTAAGCTCCAGCAGAATTTAATTGCTGCAGAAGAATTGAAGCAGAAAGAATCAGAAAAGAACAAATTGATATGGGTTTTAGAGCAGCAGTCATATTTAGGACGCGGCTGGTGGCTAGGCAAAGCTTTCGGCAGGGCTCCGCCGCAAAGAATTATTCACACATATCAGCAATGGGCCCAGAGAGAGAATCCGGAAGCTATCTCCGGGCTAAACGAATCAAGAAATAACGTTAAATTAGCCGAAAGCTCAATAGCAAAGTTCACGGCGCAAAGGCAAGCAAAAGAAAAAGAGGTTGTCAGGGCGAAAGCCGGCTTTGGTGAATTAATTCTAAAATTAGCAAAAGCCGATAAAAGGGCAGCAGAAAGGATTATCCAGGAAACACAAAAAGTTTTAGCGGCTGAAATTGCAACAGTCAGCCGGCAGCTCACAGAATCCAGGGAAGCTTTAAGGCAAGCTGAAAACAACCTAAAAATCCTGGAAGGAAAATTAGAGAAAACTATACCGGCGGAAATTTATTACCATTCCTACAGAGGTTTATTTGGAAGGCAATATTGCTGTGGCGGCCATTACGCTTTGCCGCAGGCGCCGGAAGGTTTTAGATATGAATTGCGTTATGAGCCGGTTACTAAAACTATTTATACCTACGATTGCTGCTGCAGGATGTATGAACAGAAGGTTACTTATTATGAGCCGCGCTGGGTATTGGCTGATAACGGTATGTTGGCTATAGCACGGGCGAAAGTAGAAGAAGCAACAAAAGCAGTCAACGGAAAAGAAGAAGAATTAGATACGCTTAAAGGCAGACACGAAGCTTTACGAAAACAGGCTGAAGCTATAAAAGCTTTACGCAGCCAATCAGAAGTTAAAGAAAAAGCGTCGAAGAAGGCTCCAGGAAAAGTTCCGGCAATAAAATCAAAATTACCGCAGCCGGAAAAACCCTCTGTTGCAAAAGAACCTGGCGACAAAACCACTTTAGCCAAAAAACAAAATACATTTAAATCTTCTATTCCTTATGCAGAAAAAGCTTTAAACAATAAGGTAAGTTACATATTGCTGGGCATACTTTTAGGGTTGGGAGCGCTTTATGCTCTTAAAAAATTATTGCGTAATCGAAAAGCCGCAGGGGAAAGATTAAATATCAGCAAAGCCCTTGAAGTAAAAAGGCAAGCAGCAACCATAGAGCCTTTACGCAAAGAAAATGCAGCAGCTGAAAACAATTTATCTACGGCAGCCAGCGCAGTTTCTACCGTCCAAGACAATGCTGCCTACAAAGCTATGTTGCAGGAAGAGTTGGCATATCTTAAGAATTATTTTAGCCGTGGTTCAGTTAGAATTTTCGGAGTGCCGGTAAAAGTCCATCAATCCGCATTGTTGTTGGTTGCCATAACCGTATTAGGCGTTGTCAACTCATTACTTAAAGCTAGATTGTATGATCCTTTGACTATCGGCATTGTTGCTGCGAGTATCACATTACTTTATGTCGCAATAATTTTTGTCCATGAAGCAGGGCATGCAATTTCCGCCAGGCTTTTTAACGCCAAGGTATACGGCGTAGAGCTTGTTGCAACAGGAGGAGTTACATATATCGACCCCATTGGGCATGAGCGCTTATCTTCGTTAAAGCGCATCATTATTTCTTTAGCGGGGCCGGTTACGCATCTGCTTTGGCTTGCAGGGCTCGTGATTTTACTTGATGTAGCCAGTATGGGATTAGTAAGATTGGTAGCGTTCTGGCTTATACTTGACAATATTTTCCTTTTTACTCTTAATATGCTGCCTTTGCCCGGATTAGACGGCAGCCATATCCATCAGGAAATCGGCAATATGTTCGGCCGCAACTTATTCCTGCGTGCCGTTTCGCATGTTCTTGTATTTATATTTACATTATCTGCGTTAGGTTTTAGTTTCTTTTTGCCGGAATCGTTACGTTATCTTCCTTTTATTGTAATTGGAATAGGTTTCGGCCGCACAGCAATAATCTATGCAGTTTCCTTTGTCTTATATTTGATAGGCGCAGTAACTAGATTAATGTTTAGTTCGAATAACAAAAAGCCGATATCGGAAACCATTAGTTCTTCGCAAAATAAAGTTGCCAGGGGCACTGCTGCCTCCCCATCAGTTGCCCCTGCCGCAACTTTGAATAAAATAAACTTAACCAAATCTATCCTTAAAAAGAATTTTGAGCTGCCTCTTTCTGGCATGCAGGCAATTGTCTCTTCCTTCAAGGCCGATATGCATAACGGCTTATCCGGAAAAGAAAGCTCCCTTGCCATGCTTCCTGCCTTCGTAGACAATCCAACCGGCCGCGAAGCAGGCAAGTTCCTGGCATTAGACCTTGGCGGAACCAACTTCAGGGTCTTAATGGTAGATTTAAAAGGAGACGGCACAAAGCCTTCCTTAACCATTGAGAAGTTTAAGCTTACCAAGGAGCATATATCAACGACTCAGGAAGTCTTATTCGATGCCATAGCCAGCTTTGTTAAGAAGTTCCTTATCAAGTATAACCTTACAGATACTTATGACCTTGGTTTTACCTTCTCATTCCCGGTCAGCCAGATAGACATCGATAAAGGTATCTCTACGATGATGTCCAAAGGTTTTACCGTTAAAGGTATAGTAGGTAGTGACGTA
>JBAZKC010000010.1:0-28127 GCA_041651035.1 Candidatus Omnitrophota bacterium
GGCATTATTATAATTTAGGCATCAAATCACGTCAGGGCGGGAAGTTTTATACCAAATTTATTTCATCGATTCTCAAGAATAAGACGTATCTGGGCATGCTGGTGTGGAATAAAAAGCGGTATGAGAAGAAAGAGAAAACGCATAACGGCGAGGGCAAGGGATACAAGTATGTGAATAATGATCCGTCAAAGATCATTGAGGTGAAGGATTGCCACGAGGCGATTATTGCTCAAGAGGTGTTTGATAAGGCGCAAAAGCTACTTGATAGAAACCGTACGAATAAGGTCGTGAGATTTCGCAATAATGTTTATCACTTGTCCGGTGTTTTGAAATGCCATGAATGCGGACGCAATTACAGAGGGTTGACGCTTACCAAAAACCACAGGACGAAGGAACGCAGGCCGTGGTATTGCTGTTCATCTGTCGGTGTATCGTATGTTAAGTGTAAGAATAAGTCGGTTACGGCTGACGCTATCAATAAGCAGGTTTGGGATATTATCGATACGATAAGTAAAAATCTGCATGTCATCGAAGAGCTGGGAGATATGATCAAGTTAAGCGCGACAGAGCCGGAGCAGTGTTATATTAAACAGTTGGAAGATACCGAAAAGGCGTTAGCCAAGAATCTTGAGAAACAGAAGGCGCTTTATGAGGTGTTTTCTGAGGATAAGATCAATATTGATATTTACAAGGACAAGGCCGAGCTTCTCAGGAATGAAGAGAAGAAACTCAGGCAGGATATAAAGTCGATCCAGTTAAAGATCCTTGAGAAACGAAACGCGGTTAATCTGGTTAAAGCCACGCAGGATTTTCTGCTGAAGTTAAGGAGTAACCCCAACACCCAGCAGATGGATTACCTTATTAAGACGTTTATGAGGATCATATTTAAGGGGATATATATTCAAAATCAGGAAATTGTTAAGGTTGATATTAATCAGCCGTGGAAGATGTGCTATGACGAGGCTCTGAAGTGCCGTCATGGGAATGAGATTGCTTCGGGCGCTTCGCGCCCTCGCAATGACGGTGTTGGAAAAGGAGAAAAATGTCAAAAGAAAGCGAAAATAAAGACAAGCCGGGGAACGGAAAGCGTATACTTTTGCGTACCTTCGGATGCCAAATGAATCTCCGTGATTCTGAAGTTATAAGCGGGTTACTAAGAGCGAAGGGGTATGAGTTAATAGATAACCCTGAGCAGGCGGATGCGGTTATATTTAATACTTGTTCTGTGCGGCAGCACGCGGAGGATAAGGTATGGTCAGAGATTGGAAGAATAGCCAAGGCTAAGGGGCAGCCACGTCGCCCGATAAAGAAAATTATCGGGTTGGTGGGTTGTATGGCCCAGAATTACAAGCAAGCAGCGTTTGAGCGGTCGCCGAGTATTGATTTTGTGGTCGGCCCCGCGGATATTGATAAGATCCCGGAAATTCTAAAGAAGCTTTTAAAGGTAGAGCCCTTTGAGCGTAAGATCTGGGAGACTGACGCGGAAACCCGCCCCGAAGATATTTATCATACAGGTTTTTATGAAGACAAGAATCATGCTTTTGTGGTTATCTCTGAAGGCTGCTCTAATTTCTGTTCTTATTGCGTTGTTCCTTTTGCCCGCGGGCCCTTACGGCACCGCAATCCCAAAGATATAATTAAAGAGATAGAAGGGGCAATAGATAAAGGGATCACTTCGGTTACGTTATTGGGCCAGAATGTAAATGCCTTTGATCGCCAGGGCGTAAATTTTATTAAACTTATCGAGCTGGTTAACGTTGTTAGAGGATTAAAGGAATTCGGGTTTATTACATCTCATCCTAAAGACGCCGGTATTGAATTGTTTAAGGCGATGAGCAGCGCGGAAAAACTGAAGAAATACCTGCATCTTCCGGCGCAATCAGGGTCTGACCGGATATTGAAATTAATGAACCGTGGATACGCCAGAAAATACTATTTGGATTTGGCGGATAATTATCGTAAGATTATAGGTAATGGCGTATTGACCACGGATATAATCGTGGGTTTTCCCACGGAAACAGAAGAGGATTTCCAGGCTACTCGCGATCTGATTAAAGATGTCCAGTTTAACGCGGCGTATATATTCAAATATTCCGTGAGGCCGAATACCGCGGCGGCAAAAATGGCCGATGACATAGCGAAGGAAGAAAAAGAGAGAAGGCACAAGATAATACTGGATCTACAAAGGGAAATTTCAAATGCCAAAGTTAAGAGTTAACATTTTAAGCCTTAGTTTCGCGCTTTACGTTTTAAGTTTCACGCCGCTTTCCTATGCTTTAAATTTAGATAAAGCCAAGAGTTATATATTGGAAGGAGATTATAAATCCGCTATATCAGAGGGCGAAAGGCTTCTTGCGCAAGACGTCAGCTCGGATGAGCTTTACTATATCCTGGGCATAAGTTATTTGAAAGACGGAAATTTCCTGCGCGCCTCCGATATTTTTGAAATAATCTTGCGGGAGTTTAAAGGCAGCGCGTTTAGCGATGAAGCAAAGCTGGGTTTAGGCGATACGTATTTCTTGAGGGGGGATTTTGTTAAGGCTGAAGGTTACTACAAAGACCTGATAAATTCTAATCCCCATACCCGGCTTAAGGCGCAGGCCTATTACCGGCTCAGCCAGGCCGGATATAAAAGCGGAAATACGCAGCAGGGCCAAGAATACCTGGATAAACTAAAACAGGATTTTCCTTTGAATATCGAATCGAGCCTTAACAAAGATTTATGCCTTATTGCGGATTCTCCCTCGGCTGCCTACTATACTATTCAGGTGGGGTCTTTCGCGAATATCACTAATGCCAGGAATCTTACGGAAAAATTAATCCAAAAAGGCTATCCCGCGTATATGGAAGAGTCCAGTTCCAAGGGCCAGAAATCTTACCGCGTCAGGGTGGGCAAGTCGGCTCTGCTGCAGGAGATATCAGTTTTAGAAAATAAGCTTTCTCGGGAAGGTTATCCTACTAAGATTTGCCCTTAGCGATCCGGAATGCGAAAACCAAGAATATTCTTTTTAGTCGGGCCTACTTCTACAGGGAAAACCGAAGCCGCAATTTATCTTGCCAAAAAGTTAAACGCGGAGATCATCTCTTGTGATTCCATGCAGGTTTATAAAGGCATGGATATTATTACTTCTAAGCCTTCTATAACCTTAAGAAAGAAGGTGCCCCACCATTTGATCGGCGTGCTTTCCCCGTCTAAGGAATATAATGTTTCCAGGTATCGAAAGGATGCGCTCAAAAAGGTCCAGGATATCTTAAAGAGGGGCAAGTCCCCGCTTTTTGTGGGCGGCACAGGGCTTTATATGACGATACTTGTTGATGGCATATTCAGCTTAGGTAAAAAGAGCGGAGCTATCCGAAAACAGCTTTACAAATTAAAAGAGGCATACGGCAATCGATACCTGTATAAAAGGCTGCAAAAAGTTGACCCCGAAGCAGCATCTAAGATCCATCCTAACGACGCAAAGCGGGTTATCCGCGCCCTGGAAGTTTTTAAGAGCACAGGCAAACCCATTTCTTATCTTCAGAAACAAAGAAAAGGTTTTAGCCAGGAATACGGCGTTAAGATCTTTTCTCTTAATATGCCGCGGGAGGAGCTTTATAAAAGGATCGGCGCGCGCGTGGAAAAAATGTTTGCTAGAGGCCTCCTTGGCGAGGTAAAGAAACTCTCTAAAACCAAATTGAGCAAGACCGCTTCTTACGCCATAGGCATAAGAGAATTAAAGGGGTATTTTGCCGGTGTATATGATTTAGACGAGGCAAAACGCCGGATAAAGCATAATACCTGCCTGTATGCCAAGCGGCAGCTGACCTGGTTTAGGAAAGATAAGCGCGTGCATTGGGTTAATATTAACGATAGACAAGGGCCTAAAGGAGTTGCCGAGAAAATATGGAAAGAGCTCTGTTAGTTACTATAAAGGTAAAATACGGGACAAAAGAAGACGGCTGGTTATTGGAAGATACGGCGCTGGAATTGGAAGAACTAGCGCGCGCCTGCCGGGCAGAGGTTGTAGATAATATTCCTTGTGTTTGCGATAAGCCCACGCCTAAGTTTTTTATTGGCAGCGGTAAGGCCGAAGAAATAGCGGCTATCTGCCAGGAAGAAGATATAGGCACGGTTATTTTCGGCCAGGACCTATCCGGGACGCAGCAGAGGAATTTAGAAGAGGTAATCGGCAAGAAGACCATTGACCGCACCCAGTTGATCCTGGATATATTCGCCAGCCACGCCAGGAGCCCTGAGGGAAAAATGCAGGTGGAACTCGCGCAATTGCAGTATCTTTTACCCCGGCTGGTAGGCAAGGGAATAATACTTTCGCGCTTAGGCGGCGGTATCGGGACAAGAGGGCCCGGGGAACAGAAGCTGGAGGTTGACCGCAGGCGCATAAGAAAAAAGATAGACAGCCTGAAAGAGGATTTAAAACACCTTGGCTTGCATCGCCTGACCATGAGGAAGAGGAGGATCGAGAATGCCCTTCCTACGGTAGCGCTGGTAGGTTATACCAGCGCCGGGAAGTCCTCGCTTTTAAATGCCCTTACCGACGCCGAACAACCGGTATCCGGCAGCCTGTTTACTACGCTGGATCCGTTGTTTAAGAGTTTGCAGTTACCCAACGGAGAAAATATCGTTATTTCTGATACGGTAGGTTTCTTGCATAATCTTCCGCATCATCTGATAGAAGCGTTTAAGGCTACGCTGGAGGAAGTCGTAGAAGCAGACCTGTTGATCCATGTTTTAGATGTGGCTCATCCGCGCGTTTATGAACATAGTAAATCAGTAACTGATGTTTTGAAAGCGTTAGGGGCCCAGGATAAGCCGATGATCACCGCTTTAAATAAAATTGATCTGCTGGATGATAAGATGTGGCTGGAGAGGTTAAAAGAGGATTTTATCAACCCTGTGGCTATATCAGCAAAATTAAAACAGAATTTAGATCTTTTACTCAAGAAGATCCAGGAAAATTTCGTGGGCAGGATGATAAGCTTAGAGATCGTCATTCCTCATTCCCGCATGGATCTGGTAGATCTATTCTATCGCGAAGGCAAGGTTGAGCAGATAGATTATATTCAGAAAGGCATAAAAATAAAGCTCAATCTGCCCAGGATACTGTTTCAGAAGCTATTGCATAATAAAGAGATAGAAATACTTTGATTTTCTGGCAGGGATTGCCTTGAGATTCCTGTAAGATTATATTAATCTATTTATTAGGATATCTAATAAAATATATTATTTTACTTGACAAACTAGTAATTTCATGTTATTATTTCTCCAACAATAGGAGAGGAGGCGGGGATGCCCTTATTTGATATCCAGATCAGCCCTGATGAACCGGTTTATGTTATCAGTGTGGTCAGTAAGCTTATAGATCTGCCTGTATGGACCTTGCGCCAACTGGATAAAGTAGGGGTTGTCAGCCCCAAAAGGATCGGCAAAAAGAGCCGGCTCTATTCGTTAAAGGATGTCAAGAAATTGGAGTATGTGCACTATCTAATGGAAGAAAAACACGTCAATATTTATGGTATAAAAATGATATTGGAAATAAATAAGCAGGAATAATTTTTTTGTTTTTCCATTAGCACTCTTTATACTAAAGTGCTAAAGGTTAAGGAGAAAATAGAAGCAAGAGAAGGTATTTGACAAAGTCATAATTTATGCTAAAATCACTGGTTAGCATTTTTAAGGCAAGCCTGCTAACCCCAACTCTATTCACCGTTGATCCTCCGTAGTCCGGAAGGGTTTAAAAAAAGAGAGTTTATGTTGATATGGTAAGGACAGTTGATTATGAAACCAGGAGAAAGCGGGTTTTAGAGACGGCAATAAATAAGTATATTAAAGAAGCCGAACCTATAGCCTCCGAAGACATCTCTGGAGATTTTGACCTAAGCTCGGCTACGATAAGGAACATATTCGTCGAACTTGAAGAAGCCGGGTATCTTACGCATTCTCATACCTCAGGGGGCAGGATCCCGACTGATAAGGGATACCGCTACTATGTGGATTTCCTTGCTTCGCAAATGGCGCTATTGGATAACGAGAAGGAGTCTATCGCGAAGGAATACAGGATAGAGAACAGGCGTTTTGAGGATATATTAGAAGAGACCTCCGAGATCATATCCACGATCACGCATTACGCCGGTATTGTTTCGTTCTTAGAGCGGCAGGACAGGCTATTTTATAAAGGGATCAGCCGTATCTTAGAGCAGCCGGAATTCCGCGATTTGGATAAATTACGCATATTGCTTCAGCTGATTGAGGACAAACAGCGCTTGTTTGATATTGTTAACCGCGATTTTCCTGAGAAGGTAAAGGTATATATCGGCCATGAAATAGGCTGCCAGGAAATGGATAGCTGTTCTTTGGTGGTCTCCAGTTTTCGCCTTAAAGACAGGCCTTCCGGGAGATTAGCGGTGCTGGGCCCTGTGCGCATGGAATATAAACATATTATTCCCGTGTTAGAATATATCTCTCAAATCCTGACAGATACATTGGGATAATATTTAAAGGTAACTATGGAAGAGCATAAGCAAAAACAGGAAGAAAAGGCCGTGACTTTGAAAGAATCTGAATACCTGGCATTAAAAGAGGAAGCGGCTAAGTCAGAAGAGTACAGGGATAAGTTGTTGAGGCTCCAGGCGGATTTTGAGAATACGCGTAAGCGCCTGGATAGGGAAAAACAGGATTTTGTCAGGTTTGCCAATGAAGGCATCATACTGGAATTACTGGGTATTTTAGATGATCTAGAGCGCACCGTGGAATTGGCAGAGTCCAAACATCAGGATATAACGGTTTTCCTAAAAGGAGTTGAAATGATCCTGGCGCATCTCTATGAAATGTTAAAAGAGTATGGCGTCAAGCCCATTGAAGCAAAAGGCAAGATATTTGACCCGCATTATCACGAAGCGCTTATGCAGATAGAAGATAAGGATTTACCGGAGCATACAGTTATTGAAGAATTACAAAAAGGTTATTTATTAAATGACAGAATAATAAGGACCGCGAAGGTCAAGGTAAGTAAAAAAGACTCCGCGCATAGCGCGGAGTAAACAAGCGCTAATCGCCAGAGGCAGCGCTTGTTTAAGGAGGTAAAAAATGGCTAAAGTTATTGGTATAGACTTAGGGACATCAAATTCAGCGGCCGCGGTAATGGAAGGCGGCAGGCCCGTTATCATACCTTCAGCTGAAGGCGCGGGTGTTGCTTCCGGTAAGGCGTTTCCTTCTTACGTGGCTTTTACAAAAGACGGGCAGCGTTTAGTAGGAGAGCCTGCGAGGCGCCAGGCAACTATAAACCCGGAAGGGACAATACAGGCAGCCAAACGCAAGATGGGCACCGATTTTAAGTTCAAGAACTTTGGCAAGGAATACACGCCGCAGCAGATATCCTCTTTTATACTGCAGAAAATAAAACAGGACGCGGAAGCGTATTTAGGGGATAAGGTTGAAGAAGCGGTTATTACCTGCCCCGCTTATTTTGATGATAATCAGCGCACGGCTACTAAGGATGCCGGTGAAATTGCCGGTTTGAAAGTATTGCGCATAATCAACGAACCCACCGCAGCCTGCCTTGCTTATGGTTTGGAAAAGGCGGGGAAGGAATTGAAGATCCTGGTTTTTGATTTTGGCGGAGGCACGCTGGATGTTACGATCATGGAGATGTGGAAAGAAGGCGGGTTTAAGGTAATGGCTACCAGCGGAGACACTCAGTTGGGCGGGACGGATATGGACAATGTGCTTATTGACTATATCGCCAAGGAATTTAAACGCGAAACCGGTATTGATCTAAAGGGCGATAAAATGGCAATACAGCGCCTGCGCGAAGCCGCGGAGAAAGCGAAGGTTGAACTTTCCAGCACCTTGACCACGGATATAAATTTACCATTTATTACCGCTGATGCTACCGGACCGAAACATCTTACCATGTCGATCAACCGCGCCAAACTTGAGGAGCTGGTAGGCTCTATCATTGAGAAATGCCGCGGCCCGCTTGAGCAGGCGTTAAAGGATGCCAAGGCCGCTTTTGAAAAAGAAGGCTCAAGTTTCGGCGACAAGGGGATCGATAAGATCATTATGGTAGGCGGGCCGACCAGGATGCCTATCGTGCAGAAATTCGTGGAAGATTATTTTGGGAAGAAGATCGAGCGTGGGGTTGACCCTATGGAGTGCGTTGCTTTGGGCGCGGCGATCCAGGCAGCGATAATTAAAGGAGATGTTAAGGACGTCCTTTTGCTCGATGTTACTCCTTTGTCATTGGGTATTGAAACATTAGGCGGGGTAAACACCAAGTTAATTGAAAGGAATACCACTATACCGACTAAGAAAGGCCAGGTTTTCTCAACTGCCGCGGATAACCAAACCGCGGTAACTGTCCGCGTGCTCCAGGGTGAGCGGCCTATGGCTGACGATAACGTGGAATTAGGGAGGTTTGACCTGGTGGGTATTCCGGCCGCGCCGCGCGGCGTGCCTCAAGTGGAGGTTTCTTTTGATATAGACGCCAACGGCATTGTGCATGTTTCAGCCAAGGACTTAGGCACAGGTAAAGAGCAGTCTATCCGTATCACCGCGCCCAAGAAACTTTCCAAAGAAGAAATTGAGAAGATGGTGCGCGACGCGGATAAGTTCGCCGCAGATGACGCCAAGAAAAAAGAAGAAGTAGAAACCGTTAATCAGGCTGATAACCTGGTTTACGCTACCGAAAAATCGTTGAAGGATTACGGCGACAAGGTAAGCCAGGCTGAACGCGCGGCTATTGAATCTTCCGCGAACGATTTAAAGTCCGCGATAAAGGACAAAAATATAGACAGGATCAAAAAAGGGATGGAGGATTTAACCAAGGCGTCTCATAAGCTGGCGGAAGAGATCTACAAGCAGGCCGCGGCAAAACAGCAGGCAGGAGGGGCTGCCGCCGGCGGAAAAACAGAAGAAAGAACCGCGGAGCCCAAAGAAGAAACAAAAAAAGAGGAAGATATTATTGACGCGGAGTATAAAGAAGAAGATGATAAAAAGTAAGACTTAAGACTAAAATCAAGGGGACGGTTCTGTCAAAAAACAGAACCGTCCCCTGGGTTTAAAGCATAATGGCAACTAAGCGCGATTATTACGAAATACTGGGTATTAAGAAGAACGCTACGCTGGATGAGATAAGGAAATCTTACAGGGAAATGGCGTTGCGTTATCATCCGGATAGAGTGCCTCATGAACAGAAGAAAGAGGCTGAAGAGAAGTTTAAGGAGATATCGGAAGCCTACGCCGTATTATCCGATTCCCAAAAACGCGCTTTTTATGACCAACACGGCCATGCCGGAATAGATCAGAAATACGCTTATGAAGATATATTTAAAGGAGCGGATTTCAACAGTGTTTTTCAGGGCATGGGCGATCTGGGCATGGGCGGGGGGATCTTTGAGGAAATATTCAGTGACCTGGGTTTTGATATTTTCGGCGGCAGGCAGAGGCAGCGCGCGGCCCGTTCCGGCCGGGGGCGGGACCTGGAGATATCCGTAGATATTTCTTTGGAAGAGGCGGCAAACGGAGTAGAAAAGACGATCACTGTGCCGCGCTACGAAACATGTTCTACATGTTCAGGCAGCGGCGCTAAGCCGGGCAGCAGGAAGATCACTTGTTCTAAGTGTAAAGGTTCCGGCCGCACCGTAGTATCCAGTGGTTTTTTTCAGATGGCCCAGACTTGTTCCAGCTGCGGCGGGGAAGGCTCAATTATACAGACGCCTTGCCCTGATTGCCGCGGCGAAGGCAGGACGAGGGCGGTGCATAATATCAAAGTAAAAATACCCGCCGGAGTGGATACGGGCTCAAACTTAAGGATGAGAGGAGAAGGAGAAGCCGGTGCCGGCGGCAGAGGGGATTTATACGTTGTTATTGAGGTAAGGCCGCATCCCTTGTTTCATAGGCACAATAACGATATAATAACCGAGGCAACTGTTAGTTTAAGCAAGGCGATACTGGGCGGAGAAATAGAGGTGCCTGTCCTTGGCGGTAAAGTGAGCATGAAAATCTCCGCCGGGACGCAAAGCGGCAGGGTTTTCCGCCTTAAAGGAAAAGGCATAGTGGATTTGCACGGAAGAGGCATAGGTGATGAATTAGTAAAAGTAAATGTTGATATTCCCACGCGTTTAACTGCCCAGCAAAGGCAGATAATCGAAGAATTCGCTAAGGCCTCCGGAGAGGATATAGATCCTAAAAGAGGTTTTGCTGATAAAATAAAAGGCGCGTTCAAATAAAAAGAGTTAAGAAGGAGCTATATTATGCCGACATATGAGTATGAATGCACGCACTGCGGCCATAGTTTTGAGGCATTTCAGAAGATGACCGATAAACCTTTAAATAAATGCCCCAAATGCAATAATAAAGTGAAGCGGCTTATAGGCAGGGGCGCGGGAATAATATTTAAAGGCACGGGTTTCTATGCCACTGATTATAAGAAGAAATCAAAAAGCGATACAGTTAGGAATGAATGCAAGGCCTGCCCTCAGGCCAAAGAAGGATGCCAAACAAAATCATAAATAAGGGTTTTATAATGCCCTGGCTGCCGGTACTGTTTTGCCTGGGTTTTATATTCTACGCGTCTTCCATCCCCGGAAGCAGTATACCGCCATTGTTTGCCTTCCAGGATATAGTGTTTCATTTCGTTATTTATTTGATACTCGGTTTTCTTTTTATCCGGGCGTTAAGAAATACCTGTTTGGGTATAGGGTGGGAAAAAGCCATTGTTTTTACAATTATATTCGGTATCATCTATGGCGTCAATGATGAATTACACCAGGGTTTTGCGCCTTATAGATGTGTTTCCGGTTTAGATGTTTTTATTGATTCTCTAGGTGTTTTCGCGGGAAGCTTAGCCTATTTTTTCTTAAAAAAGCATTTTAACACGGTAAAGAAGTTTTATAACAAGGAGTTTAAGGTTGGCTAAAATAAAGCCTTTTAAAGCGGTTGTTTATAATAAGGAGAAGATCAGGGATGCCGCTAAGGTAGTCTGTCCTCCCTATGACGTGATCTCTATCCAGGACCAGCAGCGTTATTCCGACCTAAGCCAGTACAATTTCATACATATACTTTTAAGCAAGGATATTCCCCGAGAAGATAAATACCGCAGGGCAGCTAATTATTTCAGGGGCTGGTTAAAGGAAGAAATACTTGTCCAGGATCCAAAACCCGCTATATATTTCTACAGCCAGCAATATAATCTTAAAGGGGAAAAAAGGACGCGCCTCGGCTTTGTTTCTCTTCTGCGCCTGGGAGGAGACAAAGAGTCGCCGGTATTCAGCCATGAGCACACGCGCCTTGAGCCAAAAGAGGACAGGTTCAGGCTTATAAAACAAGTCAAGGCGAATTTAAGCCCCATATTCGTTATTTTTCTGGACAATAAACGCATTATCCAGCGGATCTATCAAAAATATATCCGGGAAGAATCTTCTTTTATGGAAGTAACCGATAGCGATAAGGTTGTCCATAAAATCTGGAGATTGGATTCTCCGGACGTATTGGGTATGATACAAGACAGCATGAAAAACGAAAAGATCTTTATTGCCGACGGCCATCATCGTTATGAGGTTGCCTGCGCCTATAGGGATGAAATGAAACAGAAATCCACCGGCACTCCAACCGGTGAAGAGGGATTTAATTATATCGAAGCGTATTTTACAAATACGGATTCGCGGGGGCTTTCCATATTGCCTGTTCACCGCCTGTTTAAACTGGGAGTAAAGTTAGACCTGGATGATTTTAAGCTTAAGCTTAAGGAGTATTTTGACGTTGAAGAGGTTAAGGATAAGGCGCGGTTTTTCTTTTTAATGGAAAAAGGCGGCCGCACAGAACATCTATTGGGGATGTATAAGGATAAGAAATATTTCCTTCTTCGTTTAAAGAATATTAAGATCCTGGATAAAATGATCAGTGATAAACCGAAAACCTACAGGTCTTTAGACGTCTCTATATTAAACCATATAATCTTAAACAAGATCCTGGGCACGGGGTTAGAGAGCAAAGAAAGTATACAATTCAGCCCTAACGCGGATGAATTTATCGCCGCGGTAGACAATGACCCTTTATGTGTCGCCTTTTTTTTAAATCCGGTCACTATCCAGCAAGTTATTTCGATTTCTTTAGATGGCGAGAGGTTCCCGCCTAAATCAACTTATTTTTACCCCAAAGTCCTCTCGGGATTAGTAATAAACCGGCTGGACCAAGGATAGGCAGCGAGGCAAGATGGCACTTTTTGGCAAACCAAAATATACGATAGTAAGGTTAAAAAAGAAAGAGATTCCTGATGGGCTTTGGACAAAGTGCCTGGGGTGCTCCGAGACTTTATACAATAAGACCCTTGAGGAGAACTTTAAGGTCTGCCCTAAGTGTAATTACCATTTTGTCCTGGGCGCCCAGGAAAGGTTAAACCTGCTTTTGGATAAGGGGACTTTCCAGGAATACGACAAGGATATGATATCGGCTGACCCTTTGGATTTTAAAGGGCCGAAGACCTATAAAGAAAAGCTAAGCGCTGACACCAAGGCAACGGGTTTAAAGGACGCGGTTGTATCCGGGGAAGGGGAACTAGACAGTAAAAAGATAATTATGGCTGTTACGGATTCCAGCTTTATAATGGGCTCGATGGGTTCAGTGGTAGGCGAAAAAATAACGCGCGCCATTGAATCAGCCACAAAGAACAAACTGCCTATGATCATCGTGTCCGGTTCAGGCGGCGGGGCCAGGATGTATGAGGGAATGTTCAGCCTTATGCAGATGGCTAAGACTTGCGCCGCGCTTTCCTATCATCATAAGGCTAAGCTCGTCTATATTTCAGTACTTACGGATCCTACTATGGCAGGCGTAATGGCTTCATTTGCCGGAGTAGGAGATGTCATTATCGCTGAGCCCAGGGCCTTGATCGGCTTTACCGGCCCCCGCGTTATTGAACAGACCATAAGGCAGAAATTGCCGCCGTCATTTCAGCGCTCAGAGTTTCTTTTAGACCATGGCCTGATAGATATGATCGTGCATCGCAAGAACTTGAAAACCACGTTAAGCCAATTACTTGACTATTTAAGTTAAATCTTGTATAATCAACCTAAACTATAAACTAAAACAGAAACAGAGGAGAATATGGCACAAGTAAGTCTTAAGAATGTTTCCAAGGTTTTCCCCGGCGGTAATGTAAAAGCGGTAGATAATGTCAGCCTGGGGGTTGAAAATAAGGAATTTATGGTTTTAGTCGGGCCGTCCGGGTGCGGAAAATCCACGACCCTAAGGATGATAGCTGGCCTTGAAGAGATAAGCGCGGGCGATATATACATAGGCAACCAGTGGGTTAACGATGTGCCGGCAAAAGACCGCAATATTGCCATGGTATTCCAGAATTACGCCCTTTATCCGCATATGACAGTGTTTGAGAATATGTCATTTGGTTTACGCCTTAAACATATGCCGAAAAAGGAGATAATCCAGCGTGTAAGCGAAGCCGCTGAGATCTTAGACATTAAGCGCCTCCTGCACCGCAGGCCCAAAGAACTTTCCGGCGGCGAGAGGCAGAGGGTGGCGGTGGGAAGGGCTATAGTAAGGAAACCCCTGGTATTCTTATTTGACGAACCTTTAAGCAACCTTGACGCGAAAATGAGGGTTCAGATGCGCACGGAGATACACAAGCTGCACATTAGGCTGCAGACGACAATAATATATGTTACGCATGACCAGGTTGAGGCTATGACCATGGGTGACAGGATCGCTGTAATGAAGGACGGGATCCTGCAGCAGGTAACAGACCCCGTGAATATCTACGACCATCCTAAGAACAAATTCGTTGCCGGTTTTATCGGTTCGCCTCCTATGAATTTCATGAACGGGACGATCATTAAAAAGAATGGCCGGTTATATTTTAGTGAAGGGAAATTCATGGTCAAGCTCGTTGATGACATGTACGACAAGATACTGCCTTACGCCGGCAAAGAAATAACTTTTGGCATCCGTTCGGAAGATATCTACGATAAGTTGTTTGTTTCCGAAGCTCCTCCGGAGAATATCGTAAGGGTGAACTGCGAAGTATACGAACCTATGGGCTCAGAGGTTTACCTGTATCTTAACACCGGCAGGCATACTTTTATCGCGCGGGTAGGCGCGCATGATAAGCCTAAAGTCAACCAGGATATAGATGTGGTATTTGATATGAGCAAGGTGCACTTTTTTGATAAAGATACGGAAGAGACGCTCGTATAAATTGTCAACCTCCCTTTGAAATAACCCCGGTCTCTACTAAGAGATATTCCTATGCGGTGTCGTAGTACAGCAACCCCCTTCCTCTTAAAAATAACCGCCCGCCTCGCGTATTTTCTATTACTATATATCATACTCCCCGTATATATAACCAGAGGCAGCAGCTCCGCTAATTTCAAACTGCTGTTCTTTTTTTATGCCGTAAACGCGCTGGCAATATTTTTCCTGCTTAAAAGAAATTCCAACCTAAGCTATCAGGTCCAATACCAGGCCCAGAGCCTCGAAGAAAAATCCAATATTTTAAACGAAGAGAACCGCCGGGAATTTAAAAACCAATCCGCGTTACAGGCGAAGATAGCCCGTTATAGCAGCCTTAAGGATATCATAGAAGAATTAAACCGTAACCTGGTCTTGGATTCTGTAGCAGAGAGCCTTGTTTCTACAGCTTTTTCAGTTATTTCAAATAATAAAGGCGTTTGCATATTATATCTTATAAATAAGCAGTTGAACCTGCAGATACTTAAAACAAGAAAAGAAGATAAAAGGCTGGTCATTAAAGCAAAAGAGGGGGACATATTTGACCTTTGGGTGTTAAGGCACGCCAGCCCTTTACTTATCGAAGACGCCAAGAAAGATTTCCGGTTTGACTTAGAGAAGCTGAAGAAGCTGGATCTAAGGCCGGTTTTATCCCTGATCAACTCTCCGCTTATGAGCGAACACAGGTTTTTCGGTACCTTGAGGCTGGATAGTTCCCAGACGGGTTGTTTCTTGCAAGACGATTTAAGATTCCTGGTAAAGATCTGCGATCTGGGAGCGGCTGCCCTGGAAAACAGTGAACTCTTCCAGAGAGCGCAGAATCTGGCCATACATGACAGCTTGACCGCGCTTTATACAAAAGGATATTTCCTGGAACGCCTGAAAGAAGAATGCAAGAAAAGTATCCGGCAGCGTTCGGTGTTTTCTTTGCTTATGCTCGATATCGATTTTTTTAAGGATTATAATGACAAATTCGGCCATACCGCCGGAGATATCGTGCTGAAGAGTTTAAGCCGAGGTATAGTTGAATTCCTGAAGCAGCCCAATCCCACTGTGAGCCGTTTCGGAGGGGAAGAATTCTGCGTGATCCTGGAAAATACCGATAAGCAGAAGGCTTACAACTTAGCAGGCGCGCTTCGCGAAAAGATAGAGAAGAATAAAATATTATTGCGCAGGCAGGAAACCAATATTACCGTTTCCATAGGTGTCGCGGCCTTTCCTCTTGACGCGGCGGATGGAGAAGATCTGATAAAAAAGGCGGACATGGCAATGTATGAGGCAAAGCAAAAAGGAAGGAACCAGGTATGCTGCGCTTAATCGCCTTAGCCTTATTGACGGTATTTTCTTATTTTTCGCTTAAGAAGGTCTTAAATAAAAGCCTGACAGACAAGAAAAATAATTATAACTGTTTAGAGCGCGAATATGAAAATGGCGTCCGGGAAAATTTAAGGTTAAAAACAGAGAATTCCGTTTTAGAAAAGTCTGTAGAAGATACTATCGCCCTTTATGATATAACCAAGGAGATACGCAGGACGCTGGATGAGGGTGAAATATTCAAGATCTTTAAAGAACACCTGAGGAAATATATCCAGGCCGGAGATGCCCTGCTGCTTAAGGCGGACGCGGACCTTACTAAGTATAAAGATCATATATTATTCCCTCTGGTGATAGAAAATGACATAATAGGGTATCTGGCCTCAAGCGGTATCCAGCCGCAGGATAAAGATAAGTTCCATATCCTGGCTCAGCAATTTCTTGCCGGGGTAAGAGGGGCCTTGTTATTTAAAAAGGTCCAGGGCCTTACTATTATCGATAATTTGACCCAGGTATTTAACCGCAGGTATTTCCTTAAGAGGTTTAGTGAAGAATTGGAGCGCTCAAAAAGACTTGGCTATAAGCTTTCTTTTCTTATGATCGACACCGATTATTTTAAGGATTTCAATGATAAATACGGCCATCTGGTAGGGGATGCCATATTAAGAGATATAAGCAAGACGATCAAAGAAACCATAAGGCAGGTAGATTTTATGGGCCGTTACGGAGGGGAAGAGTTATCGGTTGTCTTGACTGAAACGGATAAAGGCCCTGCGCGCCTGGCCGCGGAACGTATCAGGCAGGCCATAGCGTCAAAGCATTTTACGGTCTATGATGAGGATCTAAGGGTTACGATAAGTATAGGGATATCCACGTTCCCCGAAGACACCGGCGATGCTATGGCGCTTATTGATAAGGCGGATAAGGCCCTGTATCAGGCTAAACAGTCGGGAAGGAATAGGGTTTGTGTGTATGAAAGCTAAAACTAATCTTATCCCTGTAATCCCAATATGATAATGTCCTGTTCAACCCCAAAAAAAAGTAAAAAAAAACTTGACAAAAGATAGGTTACATGTTAAAAACATAACAATATTAATTATACCTACATTTCAGGCTGATGCGGAATTGCCCAGGGCATAATAAAATTAAAAATATTCTTTTCCCCCAAAAAACTACCCTAAGAAAATTACAGCAAAGCGCTCTTATTTTTTTGCTCGCCTTTAGTTTCTATTTTACTTACCCTGCTATAAGTATAGTATTTTCTTCTGACGCAGAACAAACTATTATCAGTGAAAAACAGGCAGCCGCGGAAGCTAAAAAACAAGCCGCATTGGTTCGAAAAGCACAGCTTAAGCAGGAGCGCGCGCAAAAGCTTGCTGAGAAAAGATCTGCCGCGGAAGCTAAAAAACAGGCCGCATTAGAAAGAAAAGCTCAACTTCAACAAGAGCGCGAGCAAAAACTTACCGAGAAAAAAGCTGCCGCGGAATCCAGGAAACAAGAAGCCCTCGCCAAAAAAGAACAACTCAAACAGGAACACGAGCAAAAAATAGCTCAACAGAAAGCAATAGCAGATGCCAAGAATCAGGAAGCCCTTGCCAGAAAAGAACAACTCCGAAAAGAATGTGACCAGGCATATGCCGATAAACAAGCTGCCGTAAAAGCCAGGCAAGATGCGGCCGCTGCTAAAAAAGCGCAATTACGGCAAGAGCGTGAAAACGCGAGGTTAGCAAAAGAAGCCAGCGATTATATCACTGTTAAGCCCCGGCCGCGCCAGGAAATTTTGGACCAGGCCCAGCAGTTAGTAGATATAGGTAAATATAAAGACGCGTTAGCTTCTTATAATTACGCTTATGATATCACCAAAGATAAAGTTGAGAAAAAGGCTATATTAATAAAGAAAGCTAACGTTAAATCTATCATAGCTGCTAAAGAACGCGAGCAAAAGCTTGCTGATAAAAAAGCAGCTGCGGAAACTAAGAGACAAGAAGCTCTCGCTAAGAAAGCACAGCTTCAGCAGGAACGCGAACAAAAACTTGCTGATAAACAAGTTGCTGTAAAAGCCAAGCAAGATGCGGCTGATGCTAAGAAAGCACAGCTTCAGCAGGAACGTGAGCAAAGAATAGCTGATAAACAAGCTGCCGTGAAGTCTAAGCAAGATGCAGCTGATGCTAAAAAAGCCCAACTTCAGCAGGAACGCGAGCAAAGAATAGCTGATAAACAGGCTGCTGTAAAATCCAAACAAGATGCGGCTGATGCTAAGAAAGCCCAACTTCAGCAGGAACGCGAGCAAAGAATAGCTGATAAACAGGCTGCTGTAAAATCCAAGCAAGATGCGGCTGATGCTAAGAAAGCACAATTACAGCAGGAACGCGAGCAAAGAATAGCTGATAAACAGGCTGCTGTAAAATCCAAGCAAGATGCGGCTGATGCTAAGAAAGCACAATTACAGCAGGAACGCGAGCAAAGAATAGCTGATAAACAGGCTGCCGTGAAGTCTAAGCAAGATGCAGCTGCTGCTAAAAAAGCCCAACTTCAGCAGGAACGCGAGCAAAGAATTGCCGATAAGAAAGCAGCTGCGGAATCCAAGAGGCAGGAAGCTTTGGCTAAAAAAGAACAGCTCAAGCAGGAACATGAGCAAAGGATAGCTGAAAAGAAAGCTGCCGCAGAGTCTAAGAGACAAGAAGCCCTCGCCAAAAAAGCCCAGCTTCAACAAGAACGCGAGCAAAGAATTGCCGAAAAAAAAGCAGCAGCAGAGTCTAATAAACAGGCTGCCTTAGAAAGAAAAGCGCAACTTCAACAAGAACGCGAGCAGAGGCTTGCTGAGAAAAGAGCTGCCGCAGAATCTAAGAAGCAAGCTGCAGCCGCCAAGAAAGAAGCAGCAAGGCGAGCGAAAGAGCTAAGGAAGCAACGAGAAGAGCGCGCGCAATAAATATATATAATATAGGTAAAGGAAATAGCATAATGGAAAAAATAAAAACAGGCAGTATGGTGAGGCAGGCAACAAAAAGTATTCTTTTCGGGGTATTATTAATAATACCCTTTGTCGCTTTAATAAATATAAAGGGGGCCTTTTCTCAAGATAACACTACCACAGATGAGACTCATATCAGCTCTCCCCTGAAAATGCAAGGGGAGATCAATGCCCTTCAGGATAAGGTCGGCAAGTTGGAGAAGACCGTCGCGGACCAGGCAGCTCTTATTGAACAGCAGAAAAAAGTTTTAGACAAGCTTCTTGAATTCGCTCCTAGCGAAGTAAAAGCAGCGGCTGCTCCGCCTGAACCCAAAACCCTGGTTAAGAAATTTGTAGTTGACGGAGCTAACTTATTTACTGCCAAAGACTTTGAATCCGTCTTAAATAAATACAAGGATAAAGAACTCAGCATGACCGATTTAAAGAGAGCTGCTGATGAAATAACCGGCCTTTACCGCAAGAAGGGCTATATCGTAACTTTAGCTTATCTCCCTACCCAGGAAATTACCGATAACACCGTAGAATTCAAGGTTGTAGAAGGCCGTGTGGGAGATATACAGGTTGAAAAGCCAAAATACGGCAAAGTTGAAGCTATCCAAAAGAAAATCCTGATAGAGAAGGGTCAAATTTTAGATTCCAAGCAATTAGAGGTTAATCTACACCGCATCAATAAACAGCCGGATAGGACGATGCGCGCGGTTTTATCTCCCGGCGCCACCCCTGAAACCACCGATATCTTATTTAAGTTAGACAAGGAAAGGTCTCCGCAGCATTTCTATGGCGAGTTTAACAACCGTGGAAGTAAGTATACTAATAAGAACCGCTGGGGCTTGGGGTATGTTAACAATAACCTTTTAGGCAATGACGATATTCTATCTCTCAGGTTTACAGCTAACCAGAAGACCGAGGTGTATAGCGGAAGCGTAGCTTACGACCTCCCAATTTCCCGTTACAATACCCGCTTAGGCGGTTATGCTGCTTATTCCAAGGCGGATATCGGCGGCCAGTTTGCCATTCTGACTCCGGAAGGCCGCGCTCATGTCTGGGGCATATATGTAAGCCACCCCTGGCTGGATAAGGAATTTTATGATGAGGCCACCAATACCAGCCTGTCGTTGACAAGTAACCTTACTGCCGGATTTGATTCCTTGAGTGTTTATAATAAGATCATGAAAGTTGAAACCAGCCATGATGAAATACGCGCGTTTAAGGGGGGCATTAATTTTGAGGAAAATGATTCTATGGGCCGCGGCGGCCTTACCGTAGAAGTGCAAGCAGGTATACCCGACTTTTTGGGCTCTATGTCAGTGCATGATGCCAGCGCCAGCCGCATAGACGCGGGTGGAAAGTTCCAGAAATACCTCGGTTCCATTACCAGGATCACCCGCCTGCCGGTATCTTCGATGCTGATCAATTCCTTTAAATTTCAATACACAACTTATCCTTTAGTCAATTCCGAACAGATGATAATAGGCGGCGCGGATACTGTCAGGGGGTTCCCTGAAGCGGAATACCTTGCTGATTACGGCTGGATTAATACCGTAGAATTGCGCACCCCGATGTTTTTCCTGCCCGCAGTTTTAAAGGTGCCCTTTGATAAAAAGCACACGTCTCTTGTTGACGCTATCCAACTGGTAGGTTTCCTTGATGCCGGCAAGGGGTATCTTAACGAACCCCGTGTGGGAGAAACCCCTAACAGATACCTTATCGGCGCGGGCTTTGGGTTCAGGTTCGATCTTTACGAGCATTTCCGCGGCAGGATTGATGTTGGTTTTCCTATAGGCAATGAAAAACCCAGCGATGGCTCAAACAGCACGGTCCATTTTGGCTTGCAATACGAGTGGTAATTTAATATAAATTATATACTATAATATAGGTAAGGGGATAAAAAATATGAAAGCTGAGCAGCTTAATACACACAGGAATAAGCTGGGTTTATACGCCGCACTGGTATCATTCTTTTTTATACATTACATAGTCTTTCCTACTCCCGTGGCATTAGGAGGCGACCTTCCCGAGAATCCGGTAGTCCAAGCCGGCGCCCCCACTATCACTACTAACGGGCTCGATATGACGGTTAATGCCGGAGCAGCAGACAAAACCTGGATTGACTGGCAGGGTGGGTTTAATATCGGGGCGCAGAACAGCGTCAACAATATCGGCCCCGGAGCTAGCGCGGTTATCCTGCATAATGACGTAAGCGGCGCTATATCCAATATTCAAGGTGCCTTAAACGGCAACTGCAATGTCTTCCTGCTTAACCCCAGTGGTATCCTGTTCGGAGTCGGCGCCCAGGTCAATGTCGGCGGCCTGGTGGTTTCTACCCTGCGTATGTCCATGGACGACTTTATGTCCGGCAACTACTCTTTTAATAGCGACGGTATCGCCAATATGGGTTCAATCGTCAATGCCGGTACCATTACCACTCAAACCCCCGCTGGTGTTACCTTCTTAGGCGGAGCAATAAAGAACGAAGGTGTTATCAACGCCAACCTCGGCACGGTAAATTTAGTCAGCGGCAGCGAAGTAACCTTAAATGCCAATAACGACGGCAGTATTCAGGTTGCCGTGAACAAACAGGTTTTAAATAACGTTTATGATAAGGACGGCAACAGGGTAAGTATCGGAGTTGAAAACGTCGGCAGTATTAACGCCAACGGCGGGCAGGTCTTTATTGAAGCCGAGGCAGTAAACGATGTCTTTGATACCTTGATAAATCAGAGCGGCGTGGTTAAAGCCGGCTCCATGGTCCAGAAGGACGGTAAAATTGTCTTAATTTCCAATAGCGAAGGTATTGTGCAGAACACCGGCACTCTTGATACCAGCGCGGTTGAGGCAGGTGCTAAGGGCGGCTCAATTGAAATGCGCGGTGAGATGGTTGGCCAGTTCGGAACCGTCAAAGCAGATGCAATAGATGGCGACGGCGGCAATATTGAGTTGCGCGCCAGCAAAGTTGTAGCATTGGGTACGGAGAGCATAACTACTGCTAATGCCGGATTAAACGGTGATGGTGGTAATGTAATTGTATTTTCTCCTGATACCGCATTGTTTATGAATGGCGCGGAAATAGAAGCTAAGGGCGGGCAATTATCCGGTGACGGCGGATTTGTGGAAGTGTCGGGAAGACAAAGTTTCGTTATTGAAGGTATGGTTGATACAAGTGCTTATAACGGCAGTAACGGTACCTTATATATAGATCCTGTAACTCTTACTATAGACGATGGTACGAATGACCCACTTACCTGGGCTGGTAATACCTGGACTAATGGAACGGGTTTAGATACTACCACTATGGATGTGGATGTTCTGATATCATATTTTACTACCGGAAATGTTATTATAGATGCCATTACTGGCGGTGAAGGCGGCACAGGAAACATAACACTAAATGCAGGAAAAAATTTAACTAATGCTACGGCTAACTCTTTGACGTTGACCGGTAATGATATAACTTTAACCTCCGGCATTAATTTCAGCGGTTCCGGAGACCTTATCTTAGATGGAAATACGGCTGTAGCGGTAAACGACCCGGTTGTCCTGGCAGGAGGAGATTTTACTTCAACAGGTACGACATTCACAAGTGACGCAACCGGAACAATTACTACCGGCGGAGGCGCTGTTAATCTTTCCGGGCACACTGGCGCAGTAGCTATTGGCGCGGCGGTTAGTACCAGCGGCGGTACTTTTACTTCCGGCGGCACAACTTTTGACAATACCGGCGGAACGATTACTACCGGTGCAGGTTCTGTTACCATTAACCAGGCCGGAGCCGTTACTATTGGCGCAAATATTTCCACGGACAATGACATAAATATTGATACAGCCTCCACTTTTGCGGCTACTGCCGGCGTGACAATTACCGGCGGCGGTGACGGGGATACGTTTACTATAGATGCCGCGGGCATTACTTTAAACGGGGCCGGCGGCGGACAATTAATCCAGACCGGTTCAGGCACAATTGCGCTGAACGCCACAGGCGCCTCGAATATTTCCTTAGCTGACAGTTCTATTGCTATTGCTGATGGGACTTTAACCTTGACTGCCGGCGGAACTATCAATGGTTCTGCTACTGGTGTTGCTGAAATAGATGCGGACGGCAATATTACCTTGACTGCCGACGGTATCGGCAATACCGCTCAGGTTGAGATTACCGGTGACGCAGGCGGCGACCACACATTAACTATTATCAGCACTGCTGCAGCTGGAGAAGCCATAAATATACAGATGTTGACTGACCAGCTTAGCGCGGTATCGCTTACGCTTTCCGATGCCGATTCCGGGGTAGATATTGATTTGTCAGGCGGTGATTTGATTGATATAAACGGCGCCGCGGCAACCAGCACAATCAATAATGTAGTTACCAATAATCTTGGGGTCGGTTTTACGTATGTGCTCTCTGAGGCAGCAAATGTTGCCATAAATAATATTGACGCCAGCACAGGGATTGTAAGTATCACTGCATCCAATGGAACACTGACCGTTACTAACGCAGGCGGCGGAATCACCACTACCACTACCGGCGATGTTACTCTTTCCTCAAGCGGTGCCATAGCCATAAATGACCCTATTTCCGCAGGAGATGATACAACCTTGACCTCCACTGCTTCTTCCGTAACCGTTGCAGATACTGTTGCAGCCGGAAGCGATGGAACAGGTAGTTTAGCTATTAGTGCTAATTCATTCGTCAGCGTAGGAAATAGTATAGCTGTTTCCGCGGGTAATGATATTACCTACGATGCTATTACCTATATAGATATAGGCACAGACGGGACCCATACTTCTGCTAACGGTAAAATTGATTTTGACGCTAATGCTGCCCATACAACGGCTGTTGACGGCCACATTACCATAGGCAATAACACTACCTTTACCAGTGCCGGCAATATTATCTTTAATGCCTCTGATGCCATTACTGTAAACGGCTCCATAAGCCCGGGCGGTTTAATTGATTTTGTTACCGGCGTATCCGGCGATGACACCAATGAAGGCAAGTTCGTTATGGGAGCTAACGGCGTAGTAAATACCCATGGCTCTCTGATTATCGGCGCTTCTTCCATATTAGACAATATCCAGATAGTCAATCCCGGCGTAGATGTGGGGGATGACGCGGTTGATATTGCCGGAACAATTAATGCTTCCGGAGATGTAACCATAGATTTAAATACCGCCACCTTAGAAGGGGACATTAATTTAACCGGCGCCATTATCGCCGATGATAATGTCACCCTGGCTGCTTATAGCACCGCAGCCTATGTTATTGAGGGTAGCGGCGATATCACTGCTGACCAGATCACTCTTACTACCAACAATGCCGCATCCAACCTTACTGTAAACGACCTGGCTGCCCGCGAGTGGATTGCCATTACCTCCGGCCAGAACATTACCACCGGAAATCTTTCCGCAGAAGTCAATGCTGGAGGCGGCAATGCTATTAAGATAACTACTACCGACGGAGACGTGGTCATAAACGGGACTACCCGGGCTACGGCTATAAGCGGCCTGGATGTCACTATTGACCCTGCTGATATTACCATAAATGGTTCAGTGGAAGTAACCGGAGACTATACGATTACTGCCACCGAAGATATTACGGTTAATGCCAATATAACCTCAACGGGCGGAAATATCAGCCTGACAGCCGGCTCTGATGCGGGCGATATCCTGATTATGGGAACTGGGACAATTTTAAGCTCAAGTGTCGGCACAGTGTCTCTGGCTGCTTACGATATGTCTTTATATAATGTCAATGCATATAACTCCATTAGTTGGACGGCGGGGAATGATATACTCCTCTATGGCATAGTTAGAAGCGACGGCAATGTTAGTTTAACCGCGACAGCTGGTTCGATTCTTAATGTGGCAAGTGATCAGCTAATTGTCGGTTCAACAGTTGATTTAGCAGCTGCCGATGGTATCTTCGTTAATACCGCTGCTGGCACCCTTGAAGCTACCAATAGCGGGACCGGCGCTATTAACATTGTCGAAACTGATAGTGTAACATTGAGTGCTACCGGGTTAAATGCTACTGACGGAGACGTAACCCTGACTACCATTAATGGTACAATCGATGGTTCTACGAATGATTCTGTTATTAACGGAACTAAAATTACTTTGACAGCTAACGGTGCGGTTAGTTATTTAACGACAGGCGATACGCAGGTTACCGCAACAGATGACGTCGCCTTAGGCGGCACCGCGCTTATATCCATTGGTTCAGGCGGTGTGAGTACTGATGGCGGTAGCTTGACTATAAACGGTGGGACAGTTTGGATATCTGGCGTACTTGATACATCCGCTGCAGCTGCTGATGGTGGCAACGTTGATATAACTTCATTCTTAGGAGAAATTTATATTGTTGGTGCAGGTATTAATGCAAATGGTGGAACCAATTGTGACGGTGGCAACATTACGCTTATTTCAGCAGATGTAATTAGCTTTGCAGGTACTACTACCACATTTTTTAGCGCCAATGGTGGCGCTGGTGCTGTAGACGGCGGCTGGGCTGGAGATATCACCATCACTGCGCCCAACGGGATCACGCTAGGAACCATCCAGACAACAGCTAACATAACTGCTATCGGCGGTGATGGAGGCACAGGTGACGGCGGAGCAGGCGGCAATATTACCTTAAATACTAATCTGACATTTTCAGAAGATCTTACCATCAATTCTTCCAGCGGAACCGGCGGGACTCCCTTTGGTGATGGAAATATTTCCGTAACCGGCACCATTAATGCTACTAACGCAGCAGCCGATACTTTAACTCTGACTGCCGATGGAGGAGACGTTACCTTAGGAAATTCCATAGGCGATACCCTGCCTCTTGAAGCTTTAGTCATAACCTCAACCGGAGTTACCACACTTAATAACACTATAATTACCAATGGTGCGGATGCTGTTGATGATTTAGATTTAAGCGGCGCAACTCAAGTGCAATTGGCTTCCAATGTGTCGCTGCGTTCTGCTAATCAGGAAGTAAAATTAAATACCGTCAACGGCGCTTTTGACCTGACCGTTTATGCCGGTACCGATATCACGTTAGGCGCTGCTATCGGCGGAGTCAATCCTTTGCATGATATTTCAATGACTGCCGGTAATACTATAACCAGCGCAGCAATAACAGCCCGGGATTCAGTAACCCTTACCACAGCCTCCGGCGCTGCTCACGACATAACCCTCGGCGGCGCTATTGCAGGCGATATCATCACCATTGACGGCGACAGGGTAGATATCAACTTCGCCATCACCGGTGTTACCTCTATTAACATTACCTCCCGCGATGCAGGAGCTGCAGGAGACGACATAGAACTGGGAGCAGACCTGGATGCGGCATCCGTGGTCTTGAACGCAGGCGGAAGCGGCTCAACCGTAATCACTGTCACCCAGGATAATACCTTAGGCTCAACCACCTATAACGGCCCGGTCACCATTAATGGTGGAACTGTTACACTGACTTCACTTACCAATATGGTCTTCGATGGCAATGTAACAGTCACAGCTATAGCTGCCGGCGGCATTACTTCCACCAATGGCTCATTAGACTTCAACGGAACTATAAACGGTGCCCAGGCTATCAACCTTGACGCTACCAAAGGCAAAATTGCCTTAATGGCGGTTGGCGATAGCACCAGTCCAACTTCTTTAGACCTCGACTCACTCACCGCGGAACTCGCGGGTAATATCAATGTAGATGGCAACGTAGACTTAAGCGGCGTAGGCTTAACCACTTTAACCGGTAATGTTACCATCACTGCCTCAGGTTCAGGCAACGCCATCCAGTTAGGCAACTTAGACGGGGCCAAAGATCTTACCCTGATAGCCAACCATGCCACCGACGGCGATGTTATTTTGAATGACGCTAACATCGGTTCTTTAACCATGACCGATGCCAATGACATAACCTTTAACGGCAATTTCGTTACCTCTGGTGTTGTGAATATAACCGGTATCGACGGGGCCATTACCGTTACCGCAGCCACTGATTCCATCCGGGCCGGCGGGGCGGTGACCTTGACCACAAGCGGTACAGTAGTTGATAACGGGACCATCAGTGGTAATTCCGTAGGTATAACCGGCGCCACCAGCTTAAACGGCAGCGTCAATGCCACTAACGGCAGCGTGACCTTTAACAGCGTCGTGACCTTGACCGGCAATTCCATTGCTTCTTCAACCAACGCCGATGTCATCTTCATCGCTGATATCTTAGATGATGCCGCGACATCCGATCATACCCTTACAGTTAACGCCGGCAATAAAGCCGATTTCCAGAGCACTATCGGCGCAGGCCAGGCTCCTCTGGGCGTAACCGTTACCGCGGCTAACACAGATTTCCACGGCGCGGTAAGCGTTGCTACAGGCGGCTTAAGAGTAAACGGTTCCGGCGGCACCACCACCATCCTGGATAATATCACTTCAGGCGATGACATCATTATTAACGACAGCGTGATCATCAGCGGCGTCAGGACCCTGACTTCAGGCCTGGCTGCCGGTAATGACATTTATATCCTGGGCACCATCAACGCCACAGCCGCAGCCACCGATTCCTTGACCTTGGCCGCAGGCTCAGGCAATGTCACTTTAATGAATTCCGTCGGTAACAGCGTGCAGCTTGAAGACCTGACTATTACCTCAATCGGCATAACCACACTTAACAATACCATCGATGTTAATGGTGACGCCGCAGGCGAAGATATAGATTTAGGCGGCGCAACCAATGTAGTCCTGGGATCAGATCTTACCTTAGATTCAGTGCAAAACGTAATTCTTGAAGCAGTAAACGGCCAGGGACATGACTTAACCGTGATCGCCGGGGATACTATTAACCTGACTGACGCCATAACCAACGTGCGTAACGTGGCCATGCAGTCCGGCTCTAGCTTAGCGCTTGACTTTGCGGTAACCGCCCTGCAGAACGCCACCTTTACTACTACCGCAGCCGCCTCAGACATTACCGTTACCGCAGCCCTTACCGCAGGTACGATGTTGAGGCTTACTACCGCGGGAGTATTAGGAGCTGACATAACTATCGGTACTGGCAATGATCTGGAATCACCCACAGTGCTTCTGGATGCCGGCTTAGGCACGGTAACCAACAGCGCAGCCATTAATAACAGCGACGGTTCACTTCATACGGTAGCAGCCGCCATTGCCATCAACGCCAACATCACCGCCGCCGATGATATCTTACTTGAAGGCGCGGTTACTGCCGGAGGAGACCTTACCGCAGGCGATGACCTTACCATTAACGGCATAACCACACTGGCAACAGGTGCCCGTATCTTTACCTCTACTAACGGCGATATAGATCTTAACGGCAATGTATTAGGCGCGCAGGGCTTAACCCTTAGCGCAGCTAACGGGACAATATATGTAACCACGATCGGTGTTGGCACACCTGTGGGCGCTTTAGTAATTTCCGGCAATGCCGCTGAACTCGATGGCGCTATCAGCGCTACTTCAGTGGATACCACCGGCGTAGGCTTAACCACTTTAACCGGTAATGTTACCATCACTGCCTCAGGTTCAGGCAACGCCATCCAGTTAGGCAACTTAGACGGGGCCAAAGATCTTACCCTGATAGCCAACCATGCCACCGAC
>JBAZKC010000011.1:0-20944 GCA_041651035.1 Candidatus Omnitrophota bacterium
GCCTCCTCCGCCGCCACCACCAAAGCCCCCGCCTCCGCCAAAACCGCCGCCTCCAAATCCGCCACCACTACCGCTGGTAAAAGTCCCGCCGTAGCTCTGCGGCCCAAAAAAACTCTTTCTTTTTTCAGGAGGAAGCTTAGTCCAATAATTATAGCGCGCAAATAACGAAGCGATATAACCTATTATCACCAAAATACCCAAAACCGGTGAAAGCATAAAGAACGCAAAAGCAAACAACAAAGTAAAAGGCAGCCCGATAAAAAAAGGCCAGGGTAAATTCCAGATAAAAAAGAATATCGGGGCAAACACATATAAAAAACCAGGAACGGCTTTCGAGCCCTTAGGTTTAAGTTTTACGTTTTCTAAAGTACTTATCTGGCTTTTATTATCTTCTGCGATACGCCTGGCGATTGCTACAACGCCATAATATAACCCTTCGCTGTATTTACCGTCTTTAAAATAGGGCACCATATAATTCCTGCCGATTTCGCCGCAAAGCGCGTCAGGCAGGATACCTTCTGTGCCATAACCGGTTTCAATGCGCCAGCGCCTTTCCTTAATCGCCAGGAGCACTAATACGCCGTTATCTTTGCCATACTTCCCCGGTTTCCAATTATCAAAGAGCAGCCTTGCATACCCCTTTTCATCGTAAGGCGCAATCGATTCTATTGTTACAACAGCTATTTCAGAAGAAGTCTTCGACTCCAGCTCCTGGATCAGGCTTGAGAGCTTGTTGCGGTATTCCTCCGAAATAACATTCGCGAAATCATTTACCCAGCCTACAGGCCGCGGTATATCTTCGGCAAATGCAAACCTTGATAAAAAAAGCAGGCCTGATAATAATATTATCGAGCATTTTCTACGCATTAAGGGCTTAAAGCCTGTCTATTATATCAACGATCTCTTCCAACTGTTTTACAAAAGAGAAAAATAAACCTTCTATCTGGCCGGAAGATAATCTTAAATTCTTAGACTTGGCAACCAATATTTTATTTAGCGCCTGCGTGTCTATCTGGAATTCCCGGCCCAGCTCTTTCAAGACATCTTCTTTTAAATAAGGCGGCGCCTTGCCTTTTAACCTGATGAGGTTGCGTAAAACATGCAGGCTTGAGTTAAAGGATTTAAAGAGCCCGGCCTCTAAGGCCGGCCTGCTCCTATTTGCCAGATAGAATTTCTTTATACTTATGATCTTTGCTTTTAATTCCTGCTCGCATTGGAACCTTAAATTTTTTGAGTCGATTTCCAGGTCTTTTAAGACATCCCTGCCATAAAGAAGCGAATAATTTTCTTTCATATCCAAAAATTCTATCGGGAAAACATCAGTCGATTCCCTCAGGTATTCTTCGGTAAAAAATACAGGGCTTAAGGCCCTAAACCTGTGGCCGCTGGTTATCTTTAACATCCTGGACAGGTTCTCAAGGCTTGCGTTATCAAGAATGACCATTAAATTTATGTTGGAATGCCTGGCGGAAAATTCACCGCTGGCTGCGCTTCCATAAAGGGTAACTGAGATAAGGCTGTCTTTATAAGTATTTTTTAGTATCTGAATAAAATTATCGATAAGTTTTTTATATTTCATAATCTCTCACCGCAGGCAATGATCAACTTCCTGATCATATCTTTTTTATCGGAGAACGGCCCACAGGCCTTTTGCTTATCCATGATATAAGCCTGGTAATGATTATTGCGTATGGTATTGGCTACCACTAAATCCGAATGCGAACGTGACATCAGTGCCTTTGCCTTTTTTAAAAGGGCACTTTTTTCTGCGCCCGGTTCAAATTTAAAACCCACCAGAATCACAGACTTATCTATCTTTTTTACCAGATCTATGATTTTCGGCGTAGGAAACAAATCGATCTTAAGCTTCTTCTTATCCGACTTTATCTTTCGGCTGGAAACAACTGCCGGCCGATAATCAGAGACTGCTGCCGAATGAATAAGGATATCGTATTTCCCGGCTTTAAGCTCTCCTACGATCAGCTTTTTTAATTCCTCAAAGAACTTAAACCGCAACAACCTTATATTTTTATTTAAACAGCAGGCCTCGGCTGGCCCGAGGATCAACGTAACGATTGCCCCTAGTTCCCGAAGCTCTTCTGCCAGCAAAATCCCTGTTTGGCCGCTGGCAATATTACTGATCACCCTGGTATTATCTATGCTGACCCATGTCGGGCCGGCAGTAATCAAGATCTTCTTATTTCTTAAACTCATCAATAACCGATTTCTTTCAATACTGCTTTTAAATCCGGCTTTACTACTTTTGGTTTTTTTACGCTCTTTATCGCCCGATCCGGGTCTTTAAGCCCGTGCCCGGTCAGGATACAAACTATCCTTGTAACTTTTGACTTTTTAAAATATCCTTTTCTGGAAAGCTTCAATAATCCGGCGACAGATGCCGCAGATGCCGGCTCTGCAAATACCCCTTCTTTTCCGGCTAATAATTTATACGCCTCGGTGATTTGAGCGTCTGAAACCATATCAATGAGCCCGCCTGATTCATCGCGGGCAAACTCTGCCTGCTGCCAACTCGCGGGATTGCCGATACGGATTGCCGTAGCAATGGTCTTGGGATTTTTTATCGGATGCCCTTTGACGATAGGGGCAGCGCCTGCTGCCTGAAAACCTAACATTTTAGGTAGATCATTTATCTTGCCTTGCGCTTTATATTCTTTATAACCCTTCCAATAAGCAGTAATATTTCCGGCATTTCCAACGGGCATGACCTGAAAATCAGGAGCCGCTTCTAAATAATCACAGATCTCAAAACTCCCGGTCTTCTGCCCTTCTATCCTGTATGGATTCAAAGAATTGACTAAAGTGATGGGATACTTAGCAGTGATCTCGCGGACGAGTTCCAGCGCCGCATCAAAATTACCGTCTACAGCCAGGACAGTTGCGCCATGAATAAGGGCCTGGCTTAATTTCCCTAAAGCGATTGCGCCTTCAGGAATAAGCACGATACATTTAATGCCTGCCCTTGCCGCGTAAGCTGCCGCAGATGCAGAAGTATTGCCCGTGGAAGCGCACATCACTGCCCTCGATTCTTCTTCGCAGGCTTTAGAGATAGCCAGAGTCATCCCTCTATCCTTGAAAGAACCGGTAGGGTTCAAACCTTCGTATTTGAGATAAACCTCAAAATTATTACCCATTATTTTACTTAAATAACCGGCATATATAAGAGGGGTATTACCCTCATTCAAGGAGATTACCGGGGTCTTGCCGGTTACGGGCAAATATTTTCTATACCTGTCGATTATACCCTTGTATCTCACGCTTCCTCCATCCTTATCGCCACTGATTTCTGTTTGATTATATTTAAACGATCGATAGTCTCCAGGGCAAGGCGCAAGTTTTTTTCTTTTGCCTCGTGTATGATCATTACTATCGGCACGACCTGCGTCTTCCGCCTTTGTTTTTGAGTAACGGAAGCAATACTAATGCCGAATTTAGCCAACACGCCGGAAATCTTAGCTAACACTCCCGGCTCATCTTGAGCCATAAAGCGGATATAGTAGCGGCTGGCAACCTCGTCTATCTTACGCAGCCTTTTTATTGATTTATCAGGGACTATATTCAAAGTCGTGCGGAATAAACCGGCCTTGATATCGCGGGTCAGATCTACCAGGTCCGAGACTACTGCCGAAGCAGCAGACATCTGCCCCGCGCCCGGGCCATAGAATAAAAGATTCCCTGCCAGATCGCTCAAAACATAGATAGCATTATTCACTCCGGATACCGAAGCCAGCAGATGCTCCTTAGGCACTAAAGTAGGATGCACCCTTACCTCTAATTCATCGCCGGTTTTCTTGGTAATGGCTAAAAGTTTTATTTCAAAACCCAATTCTTTGGCATAATTGACATCGTCCAAAGATACCTGCGAGATACCCTCGATAAATATATCTTCCAAACTCACCATCCTGCCGTAACAAAGGTAAGTCAAAAGTATTAATTTATGCGCCGAATCTATGCCGTCGATATCCAGGGTCGGGTCTTTCTCGGCAAAACCTTTTAGTTTGGCATCCTTAAGCGCGTCATTAAAAGTGCAGTTGGTTGCAGACATCTGCGACAACACAAAATTAGAAGTGCCGTTTACAATACCAAAGATGCCGGAAAATTTATTGGCGACCAGGCCCTCGCGCAGGGATTTAATGATCGGGATACCCGCGCCTACCGAGGCCTCGAAATAAATGCTCTTTCCCCGGTCGATCGCACAGGCAAAAAGTTCCTTACCTTCGCTGGCTAAAAGCGCTTTATTTGCGGTAACGATATTTTTGCCTTTTTTCAATGCTTCTATTATATACTCTTTTGCCGGATGTAACCCGCCGATCAACTCCACGACAACGTCTATCTGCGGGTCATTGATGACCTCTCTGGCGTCTTTAGTAAATAAATCCTTATCTACCGAAACATTCCTCTTGGAAACCAGGTCCTTATCGCATATCTTCTTGATATTTATCTGAAGGCCGATCTTTTCGCTTAAGAAGGTTTTTTTGTCGTGCAAGATCTTAACGACTCCAGACCCTATATTACCAAACCCTATCAAGCCAACATTTATTTTTTTCATCTTAAATCCCCTCTTTTCATAAAATATTCTACGGTCTGCTTAATGCACTCTTTATGCTTCTCATCCACACTCAAGAACTGGATCCTTGTCTCATAAATTAAATTAGCGGTAATCTCGTTAGATTCTATGACTTTAGCAATGATCCTGGCTGGTTCGCGTTCTACCGGTAAACGAAGCTCCAAAAGTAATTTAATACCGGGCGCGAATTTTCTATTTGTAGTAATATAAGCTCCCCCTAAGCTTATATCCTTTGTCTGCGATATATCTGTTTTATCGTCTCTTTCGTATATGCGATAAGATATGACAAAGCTGCCCTTTACCCGAGGATACTTGCGCCTTTCATTCTCTATCTGCGCCATTTCTCCTCCTTACCAATTTTGGTCGGGGCGGACAGACTTGAACTGTCGACCTCTTGAACCCCATTCAAGCGCTCTAGCCAAACTGAGCCACGCCCCGCAAATCTTTTTTACTCTTCCTTCTTCTCCCGCGTCATTAAATCCCTGACTGCCTTAAGGGGAGATTTATTTTTATAAAGAATAAAGTAGACTTCTTTGATGATCGGTATCTCTACTTTATATTTTAAACTCAACACATAAGCTGATTTTGTAGTAGGCACCCCCTCTGCTACCATCTGCATGCTCTTTTTGATCTGTGCCCAAGACTTACCCTTGCCAATCTGCTCGCCCACAAATCTATTCCTGCTGTAAGGGCTGATACATGTCGTTACCAAATCACCAAGGCCGCTTATCCCGAAAAAAGTATTCTTTTCTGCGCCCATAGCCTGGCCTAATCTTGAAATTTCCGCCACCCCCCGCGAAAGGAGCGCTGCTTTGGTATTGGTGCCAAAGCCCAAGCCGTCGGATGCGCCGCAGGCAATGGCAATAATATTTTTAAGGCTCCCGCCTAATTCAACGCCGATCACATCGCTATTGGTATAAATCCTGAACCTTTCCGTCATAAAAACATTTTGTAAATATGTTCTGATTTTTTTATCTTTAGCTGCCACTACCGCAGTAGTAGGTATCCCGTAGGCGACTTCATGAGCGATGGTAGGCCCGGAAAGCACGGCTAATTTTACCCTGCCTAATACGCTGAGGATAACCTCGGACATCCTTTTCAAGGTGCTTATTTCTATGCCCTTGACCACACTGACATATATCGCCTTGTTATCAGGCCCAAACTCTTTTATCTTATTTAAAGTCTGGCGCAGGTATTGCGAAGGAATAGCCAGGATTATCAGATCTTTTTCCTTGATTACGTCCCTTAGATCATGGGTTATCTTTATTTCTTTAGGTATCCTGACCTTCGGCAGAAATTTAGTATTTACCCTTTTTTTATCCAGGTATTTTGCGTAATCAACAAATGCGCTCCAGAGGCTGACATTAAATCCTTTACGGCTTAAGAGTATAGCTAAAGTCGTCCCCCATCCGCCATCACCCAAAACCGCGATATTTAATTTTTTCATATACGGACCGAATCCTTTTCTTCCCGCGTGATGAATTGGATCCCTATCTGGTAATTTTGATCTTCTTTACGCACCCTTCTTATTACTTTGCCTATGACGCCATTTTGATAAATAAAACTTTTCCTCTCTAATGCTTCGCAGATATGCAATGTAGACCTGTCAAAAGAAAGCCATAAGATATCGCCCTCATTGACATCCTCTTTTATGCTGCATAAGAGCCCGGATTGGCTGATATTGGAGGTATAGCCTTCAAGTAATTTATCGAGGATCTCTTTCTTACAAACTTTGAGCATTGTAGGCATCATACAACCCAATCTTACAAATTCCCTGCGTTCAGGCCCGCTATAAGTATCTTCCATATCTAACGCCCTCCTTCTAATGCAAGTGGATGGGGCTTATTCGTCCTTAGCTTTGCCAGGTCCCAGACGTAATCATAAAGATGCAGGCCCTTGCTGACGGCGATGATCTCTCCGTCCTGGACGCCTATCTCTTCTGCCATATATTGTTTCACTAATTGTAAGCCGCCCAGGTTGGAAGGAAAACCGCCCCAGAGATCCCAGGAACGAAAATATAAAATAAAATGGAGCTTGCCGTAACGCACCCTCGTATCTATGAGCCTCAGGCAAGGCGGATCAACGAGTTTTATATCCGAAGGCATACCGATCTCCATTATTGCCTGGTTCGTTCCAAATCCTTTTTCTTTATACATCTTGATTACTTCTTCTACTTGATTTACCTCTAAGGGCATTTCTTTAACCATTTCTTTGCCTTCGGTCTTCTCTTTTATTTTTACTCTTGGATCGACCAGCCTTTCTCCATAGGTATAATCTTCTGTCTCGGTCTTTGCGCCGGTCAAGAGATAGCTTAAATAACCTTGTATATAATCCATATCTGTGGGCGCTGGAATGCTCATACCTTCGGGAATAATGGGTATGATCTGATGGGCTGGTTTCTTCACCCTCACCGCAGCAAAATCGAATTCCAGGCGCTTCTGGCCTTCGTAACTGCCGCGGGTAATAGTATAAACATGGCCCTTATCCAGAATATGGCTCAAACACTGGAACCACGCGTCGTCTAAATCAAAGGCTTCGATAAAAACCGGTTTTAAGAATTCTTCAGTCATAATAGTATGTTCCCCTTTTGCTCAAAGCGGGCGATCGGAATCGGACCGACATATATAGCTTGGAAGGCTATTGTTCTACCATTGAACTACGCCCGCGTTAAATTTCTGAGCACCACGCTCGCTACGGCGCTTGTCGCGCCGTTTAACGCGCGCTTTGGTGCCATTAAATTTTCCCTTGTCGGGAAAAACGTGTATATGCACCACGCTCGCTACGGCGCTTGTCGCGCCGTTTAACGCGCGCTTTGGTGCCATTAAATTTTCCCTTGTCGGGAAAATTTAATGGGCAGGAGAGGATTCGAACCTCTGAAGCACAAGTGCAACAGATTTACAGTCTGTCCCCTTTGGCCACTTGGGTACCTGCCCATATAACTATTGTTATCCTGTGTAAAACACAGGATAAAATTAATCCTAAACGCCAGAGGCAGGATTAATTTTAAGCCGGCGAGAGGAATTGGACCCCCGACCCGCTGTTTACAAAACAGCTGCTCTACCAACTGAGCTACGCCGGCATAACTTATTATTTTATTTAAGAGCACTTCTTAACTGCTTCAGGGATTTTAGCAATAATATCCGAAGCAATCAATGAAATTTGCGTTTTTTCTTCTGCGCCCAGATCGCCGGCTAAACCGTGAATATAAACCGCATACTTTGCCGCATTAAACGTATCTAATCCCTGCCCTAAAAATGCGGCAATCATCCCGGTTAAAACATCGCCGCTTCCGGCAGTAGCCATCCCGGGATTTCCGGTTCTATTCACATATAAATTACCTTTGCAATCCGCGACTATACTGTTGTGCCCTTTTAAAACTACGGCCACTTTATAATCACGCGCAAACTTTTCGGCAATCTTTTTTCTCTGGGCCTGGACTACTTTTATCGAACTTCCCAGGAGCCTGGCCATTTCCCCCGGATGCGGCGTCAAAACTCTTGCGCCCTTTAGTAAATCCAAGTGCCCCACCAGCGCATTCAGTCCATCCGCATCGATTACCATCGGGTTGCCTATCTCTTTTATCACTTTGCGCGCCAGCCTTTGAGTTTCTTTATTTTGAGAAAGGCCGGGGCCGACTACTAAAACATCGATATCTTTTATAAAATCCTTTATCTTTTTATAAGCACTCAAGCTTAAGGTGCCTTCTTTTGTTTCGGATAAAGGCAGGGTCATCACTTCTTTAGGTTTTATTTTTATTATCGCGCTATTTAAACTTTTCGGTATCCCTAAAGTAACCAACCCCGCGCCTGCGCGCATTGCGCCGAGAGCGCACAAAACCGCTGCTCCTGAAAACCTCTGAGAACCGGCTAAAATAAAAATATGGCCGAAGTCGCCTTTATGAGAATCAGGCTTTCTCTGTAATAATCGCGAAGGCAGTTGCATAACTCTTCACATGAGAAATAGAAATATGAATATCGACTCTCTTACCTTTGCTGCTCAAAATCGCGCAATGCGGCCGGCCATCCTTATCATTCAATATCTGGACGTCCTTCCAGTTTAATCCCGTATCTCCGAACGCTTTGAATACCGCTTCCTTAGCCGCGAACCTGCCGGCGAGGTGCTGATACAGGCTGCCCCGGGTTTTGGCATTAACCAATTCTTCCTTAGTGAATACACGGTTTAAAAATGCCTCTCCCCATTTTTCCACTGCCTGGCGCAGGCGCCTGACTTCCGTTATGTCTGTGCCAGTCCCGATAATCATAGTTAACCGATCAATATTTTCATTTCACGCACGGCACGATCCAGGCCCACCAGGACCGCGCGGCAAATTATAGAGTAACCGATATTTAATTCTTCTATCCCTTTTAATTTTGCGACCCGCGTTACATTATAATAATTTAACCCATGCCCGGCATTGACCGTTAAACCTTTGCCCCTGGCATAGCTAACGGCAGTTTCCAATTCCTTAAAATATTTATCCTGCTCTTTCTCATTTTTGGCATCGGCATAGCGGCCGGTGTGCAATTCAATTATCTCTGCGCCGGATCTTTTAGCAGCGTCAATTTGTTTCTTATCCGGATCGATGAACAGACTTACTGCAATATGTTCTTTTTTTAATCTCTGGATGGCTTTCTTTACCCTGGCGAAGTTGGCGACGATATCCAATCCGCCTTCCGTAGTCAATTCCTGCCGCTTCTCCGGGACCAGCGTCGCCTGGTCAGGCTTGGCGATACAGGCGATATCTACGATCTTTTCTGCTACAGACATCTCCAGGTTTAATCTGGTTTTTATAACTTTTCTTAAAAGATTTAAGTCTCTTTCTTTTATATGCCTGCGGTCTTCTCTTAAATGCACCACTATGCTGTCTACGCCGCAAGATTCACAGACCAAAGCCGCAAAGACCGGCTCAGGTTCAACCCCGTGCCGGACTTCCCTTAAAGTAGCCACATGATCGATATTAACGCCTAGTTTTGGCATGCTAATAATTGAAGTTGCTTATCTCCCCCTGGACATAAAGCCAGACTATCGCTGCCAATATAAGAGCAATAATTTTGAGCCAGGGATGATAAGTAAACCAATGCGTAATAGAATACCCGAGACTGATTTTTTCTTTAGGCATCTTCTTTTTTAGTTTGCATTAAGTCTTTAACTTTAGAGAACATCTCTTCTTTACTTAAGTCTTTAAATAACCTGCCGCGGTAAACCAGAGAAATATCCTGCCTCTCTTCGGAAATAACAATAATTATTGCGTCTGTCTCTTCGCTTAAGCCCAGGGCTGCCCGATGCCGTGTGCCGAACATACGGCTTAAACTCTGGCTTTGCGTCAATGGAAAAAGGCAACCCGCAGCAGCAATGCGGCCATGGCGTATGACTAATCCGCCGTCATGAAGTAAATTATTCGGCGTGAATATCGCTTGTATTGCCTCATTCGAGACGAGGGCATCGATATCAATGCCGCTATCGATGTAAACTTTTAAGGGGTCCTTATTTTCTATGACAATGAGGGCGCCGAATTTATCCTTGCACAGGCTATCCGCTGCCTCGCTTACCTCTTTTAACATATAATCCAATTCTTCTTCCCTTAAGGCCGTTCCGAAAAGATTGCGCTGGCCTAACCGGGCAAGGCCCTGCCTGATCTCAGGCTGAAAAATAATCAGGACAGCAATAACCGAAATTCCGAATAACTTAGTCAGGAGCCAGCTAAGTTCCGTGAGGCCGAGTTGCTGAAATAAGAAAAAGACCACCAACAAAATGATTATGCCGCGTAAGACCTGTATGGCGCGTGTCCCCTCAAAAAAAAGCAGGATATGATAGATCACAAACCAGAGTATCGCTATTTCAACTAAGGGCCTCCACATATAAATGATATTATATAATATGCTCATTGGTTATTCACGGCTTCAAAAATATCCAGCGCCTGCCTTACCTCTCTGACATCATGCACCCTCACCAGGTGCGCGCCGCCTCCGGCTAATAACACACAAGCCGAGGCTGTGCCAAAAACCCTTTCTGCTGGCGCGGCATCTAATATTTTACCGATAAAAGATTTTCTCGAAGGCCCGGCTAATATAGGCCGGCCCAAGACTTTAAATTCATTGATGCATTTTAATATCTCTAAATTATGTTCCGCAGTCTTGCCAAAACCGATACCGGGATCGATGATAATTTTTTCCCTGTTTACTCCGGCGTCTTCCGCTCTTTTTATGCCATTGGCCAGGTATGCTATGATCTCGTCTATCAGGGAAACGTATCTGGGGCTTTTTTGCATAGTCAGAGGCTTACCCTTACTATGCATGATCACCACCCCCGCATTATATTTCGCGATCAGCTTAGGCATCTTATAATTTTTTAAACCCGTAATATCATTTACTATCACCGCGCCATTATCTAAAGCAGCCTTGGCGACTTCCGGCTTATAAGTATCGACAGATAGCGGCACCTTGATTTTTTTTGCCAAAACTTTTATTGCGGGAATAACCCGCGATAATTCTTCTTTTAATGATACAGGTTTGGCGCCGGGACGGGTAGATTCTCCTCCTACATCAATAATATCCGCTCCGTCTTTTACCATTTTTTCTGCGAGTTCAACAACCTCATCGGCTTGCGGCTTGTAAACCCCATCCCCGCTAAATGAATCCGGCGTCAGGTTAAGGATACCCATAATACGCACCCGGCTGCCCAAGCTCAGACTATACTTACCTGCCTTTAAAGTAAATTTTTCTTTTTGATAATAGCTTAACGCGCGGGATAACTGGCGGGAGATATCATTCAGGCCAAACGGCTGTAATTTGAGTTTCTCATTTAAAGATTTAAGCTGCGAGAGGTTACCGATAAGAAGACAATCCGTTTTTTTGCTCCTGCCGGTCAGCGCCTCGCGCGCTACAGCAGCCTCGCCACCCAGGGAAAGCATCTCTTGTTTTAGTATATTAGCCACTATACTGGAAACCGCGTTCATTCTCACCAGGTAATTTTGCGCCTTAGGCAACATGATCCCGATGCCATAAGGATCGACTTTGATCTCCTGCATTATATGTTTTACTTCGTCTGGATGTTTTATTTGGAAGATGCGCATCGGAAATTCTTACTTAGGTGAGGTCCGCTTTCTCTATGCCAAGTAATCGTTTTACTTCTTCACCGCCCAAAACCTCTTTCTCAAGAAGCGCTGCGGATAAGATCTTTAATTTATCCACATTTTCATTAAGCAAAGCCTTCGCCTTTAGATAAGACTCATCCACTATCCTTTTTACTTCCGAGTCAATAATATGCGCGGTCTCGTCGCTATAATTCTTCTCCTCCATAATATCACGCCCCAGGAATATCAGGCCTTCTCTTCTGCCTAAGGTAACATTACCTAATTTTTCCGACATCCCGAATTGCATGACCATACGCCGCGCCATCTGCGTGGCCGTTTCCAGGTCATTCTGCGCACCGGTAGTAACCTCATTTAAATTTATCTCCTCGGATGCGCGGCCGCCCAGCATCATTGCGATCTCCTGAATGAGCTGGCTCTTTGTCCAGTAGTGCCTGTCTTCTAAGGGCGGTGTAAATGTGTAACCGCCGGCCAGGCCACGGGGGATTATGGAAACTTTTTTCAATGGATTGACTTCCGGCAAAATCAAAGATAAAAGCGCATGCCCTGCCTCGTGAAGCGCTGTGATCTCTTTTTCTTTCTTGGATATAATATGGCTCTTCTTTTCCGGGCCCATCAATACTCTCTCTACGGATTTCTCAAGGTCGATCATCTCGACCGATTCTTTATTATGCCTGGCAGCCAATAAAGCCGCCTCATTACAAAGATTAGCCAGGTCTGCTCCGGAGAATCCCGGGGTCTGGCTGGCGATCGATTTTAAATCTACCTGCGGCGAAAGTTTTATTTTACGCGTGTGCACTTTCAGGATCTCTTCGCGGCCCTTGATATCCGGCAGATTTACAATGATATGCCGGTCAAACCTTCCCGGGCGTAATAGCGCCGGGTCTAATGTATCCGGACGGTTAGTAGCAGCGATCAGTATCAACCCGCCGCCGGCATCGAAACCATCCATCTCTACTAGAAGGGCATTCAGAGTCTGTTCTCTTTCGTCGTGCCCGCCGCCGATACCGGAAAAACGCAGGCGCCCTACCGCATCAATTTCATCAATAAAAATAATCGCTCCCTTACCGGAAACTTTAGCTGCCTTACGCCCCTGCTCGAATAAATCCCGTACGCGCGAGGCACCCACGCCGACAAACATCTCTACAAAATCCGAGCCGCTGATGGAAAAAAACGGCACTCCTGCCTCACCGGCAACTGCCTTGGCGATCAGGGTCTTTCCGCATCCCGGCGGGCCGACCAACAAAACGCCCTTGGGGATTTTTCCTCCCAGCCTCTGGAATTTCCTCGGATCCTTTAAAAATTCAATGACCTCTTTTAATTCTTCCTTGGCCTCATCTACGCCGGCGACATCATTAAAAGTAACTTTTTCGTCGTCTTTTTCGCTGTGCATTTTAGGGCGCACCTTGCCGAAAGATAAAACCTTACTGCCAAACTGTTCCCCGCGCGCAGCCATCATCCACCAGAAAAATATCAGCAATAAGATCGGCCCTAAATTAAAAAACAATGTCGCCCAAAATGTGCGCGGTGGTTTTACCTCAAAATTCTTCAGGTTTTGGCGCATCAGGCTAAGCAGCTCCGTATCATTATCGGGGATATTGACAAAAAATTTGGCATTATTGGTAAATTCGCCCTGTAGAATGGTCTCTGTTTTAGCCACGGACTTGATACTCTGGGGGTTATCTTTTAGCGCCTTGTAGAATTCGCTGTAGGATATCTCTTTAGGCACACCTGTTATCGGTACGCTTATATAATTGACTATAAGGATAAAGACAATAAAGGCTATTATCCATCCGAACGGAAAACGCCCGAAAACGTTGTTTTTCTTGAGGTTTAGCTTCTTGTTATTTTTATTTGCCATTTTAAATTGCCTTTCTTTAGAAAATTTATTATATACGCAAATAGCTATAAAATCAAGTATTTAGTTAGCTATTTTTGCGGTAAAATTTAAGGGAGGCCTTCTCTTTTGCTACTCTTATGCCGCGGGGAAGGTCGACTATGGAATTTACTGGACGGTTTAAAATCAGGTCTTCGAGCTCTCTCATATGCTGAAAAGTGATCCTGCGCGTATCGCCTTTTAATGCCGTGATCCTCATCCTTAATATCAACCTCTGCATTGCCGGGTGCAACTTCGATAATTTCTTTAAATTGACCTTACGGGAAAAAATCCTTTGCCTAGAAACAGCTTGCCGGCTCAAATAATCATAATCGAAGGCAAGGCTCTCTGCGGTATTGCTTAAGATCTCTTTGATATTTTTATTGTATTCCTTGGCCAGCAAAGGCAGCAGTTTATTCCTGATCCTGTTCCTGAAATAAATATCTTCCTGGTTTGAGGCATCGATGACCGCTTTGATTTTTTTGCGCTTCAGGAACGCCTCTATCTCCTGCCTTCTTACCCCCAGGAGCGGACGGATAAAATCAACGCCCGCGATCCTTCTTTTCGGTAAAATGCCTGAGAGGCCGTATAGCCCGGCGCCCCTTAAGATGCGCATCAAAACAGTCTCTGCCTGGTCATCAAGATTATGGCCCAGGGCGATTTTATTCGCCTTTATTTTTTTAGCTGTCCCGGATAAAAAATTTAAACGCGCGTTCCTGGCTATTTCTTCAACGGAACCTTTTCCGGATAATTTCTTAACATCGACTTGCCCCGAAGTTATAGGTATATTAAGACGAGCGGCTAGCCCTTCTACAAATTTCCTGTCCCCGGAAGAATCTTTTCTTAACATATGATCCAGATGCGCGATATGCAGGCTGATTTTATATGTACTTTTGAGGCTGTTTAATAAATAAATCAGCGCGACGGAATCCGGCCCCCCTGATACTCCCACAAGGATCTTATCGTGCTTACGGATCAAATCATATCTTTTGACAGTATTCTTTAAATTATCTAAAATCATCTGAAAAAGGAGGGATTAAAAATCTCGGAATTTCTGGGGGTTCTTCGCAAAAGCTACGGCCGATTCTTTGGATATCAAGCCTTTCTGTAACAATTCCAGGATCGAATCGTCCATCGTATGCATGCCGGACTGGGAACCTGCCTGCATATATCCATGGATTTGCGACAGCTGGGCAGTCCTGATCAGATTTTTTATGGCAGAGTTAGCCACTAAGACTTCCGTGGCTGCGACCCTTGCCTCGCGGCCCACGCGCGGTATCAATGCCTGCACGATAATTCCTTCCAAACACCCGGCAAGTTGGGTGCGGACCTGAGTCTGTTGTTCTTCGGGATAAACGTCAATTATCCTGTTTATACACTCTACGGCGTCGGGCGTACTTAATGTGCTTAAGATCAAATGGCCGGTTTCAGCAGCAGTAATTACCATTGATATCGAATCCAGGTCGCGCATTTCTCCGACAAGGATCACATTAGGGTCCTGGCGCAAAACATGCTTCAGCGCGGAAGCAAAAGATAAAGTATCCACGCCTACTTCCCTCTGCTTTATAACACTCTTATTGGATTGATGAATATATTCTATCGGATCCTCGATGCTGACGATAACGCATCTGCGTTCCTTGCTTATCAGGTCGATCATTGCTGCCAGAGTAGTGGTCTTGCCGCTTCCGGAGGGGCCTGCGATAATAATAAGCCCGCCCCTCCTTCTGGATAAATCTTCCAATACTAATGGCAGCCCCAGATCCTTAATACTCCTTATTTCCGGCGGGATAGCCCTAAAGGCAGCTTCAAGGTTGCCTTTATCAAGATGGATATTACCTCTAAAACGCTTGCCCTCCGGAATACTATAAGAGAAATCCAACTCCAGAGTATTCTCGAATTCAGACTTTTGTTTTTCCGTCATAATCGACAGGATCATGCTCCTTAAATCATCAGCAGCAATAGGGGATATATCGAGATTGGTCAATTGGCCTTCTATGCGCAGCACCGGCACGTGATCAGCGACTAAATGAATGTCTGAAGCATTCTTTTGAATTGCCGCGCGCAAAATATGGTTTATATCAAGCGCCTGTGTATATTGTTCCAAAGCTGTGATATCTTTTTCATGAATAGCTTCAAAGACCATCACATGAAAATAAAGGTTACCTTTCTTAACTTCATCTATTCTTTTTATGCTTCCTTTAGCTCTGACAGGCTCTGACAGATGCGGCAGAAGGATTTCGGTTTCGATAGCCGTGCCAAGAGGGATCAATTTAGGGCTTTCAAAAGAAACACCCTTTGAGCTGATATCTACCGTAGTAACAGTTTCAGTAGTTGCCGTTTCTTGTCCGGAAATTTTATAACGGATAGTAAGCTTAGCTAACTGTCTCCTCTTGGCCCTCTTTTCTACCATCGCCTATTCCTCCTACTTGCCCGCTGCCTGATTATCCATCTGCTGCATGCCGCCGCCCATCATCGGCATCTGGCCTTTCATCATCGGCATCTGGCCTTTCATCATTTTGCCCTTCATCATCATACAAGGCATCTTGCCTTGCATCATATCCATCATCGGGCAACGGCCGCTGCTCATTGCATAAACCCCTGTCCCTAAAACGAGTGCCGAAGAAATCCATAATAATACTGCCAGGACATAGCCAAAAGCTTTCAATGGCGGTGATTCCAGCTTGCGCACCGCAAACAAAACAAAAAAGCTGATAGTTAAAAACAAGGTTGCGGGAACAATAGCAAATAAACCCATTATATTCCCCATTCTTTCCTCCTTTTTTTAATCCCTTAAGGATTATTTTTTCTTAATGTTTCCAATACGTTGACCAAAAGATATAAAGCTACCGAACAGAATAAGCCCTTCGCGAGAAAATACCAGGGGACCGCCTCATTTGAGAAATTGCCCTTAAAAACTTCATTACCAAGCAGGAAAGAATATAGGCAAATAAGAAATACAAGAATAGCTACTACGGAAACAAAAACTTTTAAATTTTTCATAGCTATCTCCTTTGTGGGTAAGCGGCGGCGACTGGTACTCCATACGGAGTACTGCGTCGCACACAAGTAAAGTGGCGGCGACTGGATTTAAACCAGTGACAAATCGGGTATGAGCCGACTACTCTATCAGGCTGAGTTACGCCGCCCTATCTAAAAAGAGCCCTACTGGCTCAAACTTTTACGCAATTGATATTCCACGTAAGTAGCCAGGACTTCCTGGACTTTTACCGACGGAAGAACAACAAAATAATGGCTGATTACGGCATGGCCTATTTCATGGCCGAGTATTTCACGCTTAAAATCATTTGCGGATATATAAATGGTGTTAAGGTCGTAAACATAAAAAGAATGCCAGCTGTTAAGGTCTTTATTAAATAAATTACTATATATACCGTTTAATTGTTCCTGATCCCGGGCAATCTTGATATTGCCTCTAAAACTAAAAAGGTTCATGTCTAGTATATCACAGACCCGCAAGAAAAGCGTATCCACCATACTAGCAAGTTCCGTATTGGAATTATCGCTATTCTCTATAGACTCACCCGCCAGCACCTTATCGGATAAGCCGATATTTAACTGTTTAACGAGAGTAAAGACGTCTAAGCGCGGCGCATAATAAATAGTAAAATGCTTGCCTTCTATTTTGTTCGCCGGCCCAAAGCCATCATCAATGGGGTAAACATAGCGTACGTTACTGCCAAAGAAAAGAAAAAATATTATTATTAGTAGCGCCCTAAGAGCCTTGCGAGTTGACATTATGTTTTAAAATAACGCACGACCCTGCTTAATTCTTCCGAAATCTTTTTTAACTCTGTAAGTATCGGCCGTTTCATTTCCGATATTTCATGTTCGGAAAGCTTCTCTAATTTATCTTTTAAAGAAACAGAATTATCCTTTAGCTCTTTTAATTCCTCCCTTATCTTCTTAACCATACTATTAAAAACCCCGGCTAATTCCTGCAGCTGGTCTAGATGGCGCAGGCGGAAATCCGACGAGAAATCCCCGTTTTCTAATTCCTGTAAAGCTTTCTTAAAGCGGTAGAGGGGCCCGGCAATCTTATGCGAAATAAATAAAGTAACGGCTATGGTAGCGAGGCTGACGATAATGGTAACTATTACAACCGTCTGGACAAGGACCGGCAATATGAAATCTGCGGTTGTACGCACTACTACGCGGGAATTTACGATAGAAACCGTAGTTGACTGCATCAGTAAAAAATAGAGTATCCCGATAAAAAGCAACCCGCCGACAGCGACTAATGCGCAAAACTTCAAGATAAACTTGACTTGGAATTCTTTTTCAATGAAATATTGCTTTCTTCTACCGACCTTGGTATTCAGATTATCCATTCTTGCCCCCTATTTATTGTTCTTTAATAATTCGCCGTTAATTTCTACGCAGGAATTTTTACGCAAATCCGATATCCACTCATTCATCTTTTTGGCTTCTTCGCGTTTTGCAACCTCCCATTTTACCTGCTGGTACATCTGATCATAGGTCTTATCGGTCTTGCCTTCCTTAAGCATGCTCTTATAAGTATCTTCTATGGCTTTATCACTGACGAAAGGGGCACCGGAAAGTTCTTTAGATTTTTGATCGAGGGCAAGTTTTAGAAGCGACTGCTCCCAGAACCTCTCGATCATCATGAGAAAACTTTTATCTTTATCCAGGCCTTTTCGTCCGGCGTCCTGTAAAATAAGCTTACGGTTAATCAGATTATTTAAAAAAGCTTTCCTTGATTCAAGGGTATCTGTCCTGCCAAAAACAGAATCCTTAAATTCCTCCTCGAATTCTGCCTTGGAGATTTCATAATTATTAATTTTTACCAGGGTATCTGTTTTTACGGCCGGCTTCCCGCAGCCGAAAACGAGTATTGAGCATACCAGTAAAACTATATATTTCTTCATTCTGGCTCCTTTCGTTTGATATCTTGAATATTATACTATACTTTCAGTAAAATTCTACAAAAAAAGGGCAAATTTTAATTTGCCCTTTGGATTTGTTTTAAGTTTATACGGTTATCTCTGTATTAATTTATATGCTAGTGCCCTTTTTCTTCTTTTTTATCCCTTCTAATATCGGCAAGAGGCCATCGTGACCGGTAATATTTAGCCCACCGTCGAGGAATTTATAAGCATCTTCGCCCAAATTAAACACACTATCAAAAGCAGCGGTGTCTAACGGGGTGAGAGGCTGATAATGCAAAACTCCCCCATTGAAATCTGCGGAGGTGGCCATATCAAGCGGGGTCACCCCTCTGGTAATAACCAATATTTCCTGCACAGGCCAGATGTACTTAATATCTAACAAGAGCCCTGTGATGTTATTGGGGGCGCCAGTACTTTTAGTTATACCTTTTGGCCAAATCTGTTTTATACCATTGTTATCAGCTTTTGAACCGTCTAACGGGCTGACACAATTTAGATCTGAATCATTATAGAAGACATATCCCGGAGGATTAAGCGAAGCAGGATCACTATTCGTATTATAAATATATGGCGAAGGTTGAACTCCTGTGACAGCTGTTGTTCCCGGACGGACAATACCCTCAAACATACCGCTAATGCCTAATGGCCCATTGCCGTCAAGTGTATCTATCGTATAACCCTTGGAAGCAGAGCTGCCTCCCATTTCAATCGTCAGGCCTGCGAGAGGCAATGTTTCACCAACAGGTATCATATAAGAAGGCACAGCGGAATTCACGCCGCCGTTTAATGCCTGGATATTTATTTTAAGCGGATTATAAGTAGTGACGCTTGCAGGTGTGCCTACGCCGATTGTGCCCTTAGGTGCTCCAATGTATGAATATCCACCGGCAATCACATTCGGTCCGGGCGCTAAATTCGGCAAGCCAACCATGATCGCTGAGAAATAATCAAACCCGGGGACCGTGTTCCATGGAGTGCCTGTAAGGTCCATTAAAAATTCTTCTGCTATATATTGGGCAAAATACCGGAAAGATCCGGTCCCTAAATGATCGAATAATGCATCTAAATCTTCCTGGGACACCGCCGGGCACCAGCCAAAACCGGCATAAATCGAACCATTTGTGCTCTGCAGGAATACGCCGCCGCGCGGAGAAACGACTGAATTAATTATCATATCACCGTCGGAGATTATATGGATTATGCCATTATTTGCCGCGACTGAGAAACCTAAAGCTAATACTTGATTATCGGGGCTACCTAAGAAGATCGGTAGATAAAGGCCAAGGATTATGTCATTTAATTCACTGATGTAAATATCGCCCCGATCCCAAGAGAATGCGCTTAAAGTTTTGACATCGGTAGTGATAGGTAATAAGGACTCGCCGATATTATTCCTGGCTACCAGTATCAGGTATTTAGCTTTCACAATGCCATCCGCATCCTTGATTGAGCTATTTCCATCAAGCCCAAGCGTTACCGCAGCTACTAAATCAGCGCTAACATTACCCATAGTAATGTCACCGTCTAAAGAACCTAAAAGCACGGCGCTAGAATATGATTCCACCGAACCTAAGTAACCGACATAAATAGGTGAACCGCCGAAGAAATAATTACTTACTAAAGAAGCTATTAATTGTATGGCGTCAACATTACCGCCTGAAGCCGACACGTCAGCAGCATAAATATCGTTACCGGCTAATAGGGCAACTAAGGCATAACCGTAAGCTAAAGGTGAAGTTACCGCGGAGACTTTTCCATAGGCAAGAATATCGCCGCCAGCCAAACCTATTACACCAGCATATCCGCTACCCGCATCAGCGCTTACTGTGCTATTAGCACCAATGTAAATCGTATTGCCGGCTAATAAACTTACTAAGGCTGTTCCATAGCCAATGACTTTCGCTTCTATGTTGCTTGCGAATAAATTAATATCGCCTGTGGCATTCATTACTACCAGGGCTGATGTCACGCCGCTGCCGACCTGGGCGAGGATGTTGCTAAAAGCTAAATTGATATCGCCGTGATGATTCCATCTAGAGCCGGCATCTAAGGTTACTTCGGCATGGCCGTAAGCGAATACTTTAGAGGTAAGGTTTGAGAAGAGTAAATTGATATCGTCTCTGGCATCAAGCGCTACCCTGGCTTTACCGAAGACGGTCTGGGCAAGGATATTGCTAAAAGTTAAGTTAATGTCATCACCAGCGTCTAAGTCTACTGTTGCGTTACCGAAGATGGTCTTGGCATTAATTGTACTTAAGAAGGCGTTGATGTCGTGGCCGGCGTTAAGATAGACGCTTGCCGGGCCAAAAGTATTCAAGGCATTGATAGTTGCATAAGCTAAATTAATATCGCCTGTGGCATTCATTACTACCAGGGCTGATGTCACGCCGCTGCCGACCTGGGCGAGGATGTTGCTAAAAGCTAAATTGATATCGCCGTGATGATTCCATCTAGAGCCGGCATCT
>JBAZKC010000012.1:0-20897 GCA_041651035.1 Candidatus Omnitrophota bacterium
ACCGCTACTCTTCTAACTAAACTTGGCTGGGCTAATTTAGGACCTTCTGTTAATTTCTGGTCCGGCTGACGTGAGCCTTGCGGATGGTCAAAATCAAACATGCGCTGCGCAGTTTTGACTGCTTCAGATTTTGAAGTGGCTTTGGCGTTCTGTTTTGCTATAGCATCGTTATAGGCTGCTTCTGCTATGCGGTCAACGTTCGCTTTTAAGCTTGCTGCCTGTTCACGTGCCTGGCGCGCATGGTCTCTGTGGGCATCGGCAAGGGCGTTTAATCCATAGTGCGTAGAAGCTTCCGCGGCTTTATCTAACTTTTGAGCGTCTGCTTCTAATTCCCTGGCTTTTGTTCTTGCCTGGTCTGCTGCGCGCGATGCAATCTGGTTAGGTGTCAGAGGAGCTTCAACTTTGGATGCTGCTTTTGCGCTGACATCTGCCGCACTTACTCCGGGAAGGAGGATCTGTCCGTCAGCGGTGCGTTCAGGAACTATTTCATAACCATATGTCCTTGCTCCTCCTTTAAGTAACCCTGCAAGCTCTCTTCTGCTGGAAGCGCTGCTTGCATCGTAATCAAAACGTAATGCTTTTGCCGGAGCGCGCTCTGCTTCAAGGCGTAATCTGGCTGCTGTGTCGCTATCGCCTGCGGCTTCTGCTGCCTGGGCTTTTGCTTGTAATTGTGCTACTGTTTCTCTTGTTTTGGCTGATTGTGGCAATTTGCCGGATAAAGACGGTTCAAAATGTGCGCCGGTTAATTTACCCTGGCTGTCTCTTTGTGCAGTGATTGTATAACGGACGCCGTTTGCAGTTACGACTTGGCGGCCGCTGGCAAGCTGGGCATCTGCGCCTTTAGCTAAAGGAGAAGCTAAACCAAGCCAGACCGCTACTCTTCTAACTAAACTTGGCTGGGCTAATTTAGGACCTTCTGTTAATTTCTGGTCCGGCTGACGTGAGCCTTGCGGATGGTCAAAATCAAACATGCGCTGCGCAGTTTTGACTGCTTCAGCAGTTGTTCCGGCCTTCGTTTCGGTCTTTACAACGGGTTTTACTTCAGGTTTTGAAGCAGCTTTGGCGTTCTGTTTTGCTATAGCATCGTTATAGGCTGCTTCTGCTATGCGGTCAACGTTCGCTTTTAAGCTTGCTGCCTGTTCACGTGCCTGACTCTCTCGTCCACGTGCAGCTTCGGCAACCACGTCTAATCCGTAATGCGTTGCCCCCTCTACTGACCTATGTTCTCTGACTGCCTGCGCTTCCAATTCCCTAGCCTGGGCTAAAGCCGCATCGCCTGCCGCTCTTGCAGCTTTACTGGCAATATGCTCTTGTTTGCTTTGTTGTTTTGAGGAAACCCTGGATTCGGTAGCTTTTAAGGCAGAAAATTCCGGAGCTACAATATCCTTGCCAGTTGATCTAACTGTTTCGCTGCTAGGGATAAATTGGCTATGGCTGTCATTGTTGCCGCCGCGATAAACGCCGGCATCAGCTTTAGACTGAGCAATGTCAGTAATTCTTGCGTATGCCTCGGCAAGATGCAATTTAGCCTGAAAATCTCCCTGGCTATATTTCTGTAATAAATCTCCCAATGGGTTGGATTGGTGATATCCTAAATCTTTTGCATTATCATGCAATTGAGTTGCTTTGTCCCATTCAAGCCTAGCAAGCTCTTGAATTCGTTCGGGGCTCTTGTCAAAACCGGCAATACGGATTTTTATCTGCCCGTCTCCGGTTACCTTAAATTCTCCTTCCTGCCCTCTGCCGTTAAAAGAAGTCAGGCCAGGTACTGATACTACTTCGGCGTGTAAATTTCTGCCACCATCGGAAAAACTTCCTAAATGAATTTCTCTGCTTGCATCAACATCGCCGCCATTTATGCGCTCTCCGCCTCTGTTTAAACCGGTGTTACCCAAACTAACCGGCGCGTCCGGCATTACCGAAGAAACAGGTGTATCTTTACCAAAAATTTCAATTTTTGGTTTTGTACCAGAAACAGGAGCAGCAGTTAACGAGGGGCTTGCGGAAGGAGCTTTCTCCATTGCCGGCCTTGTGCCGTTATTTGCTTCTCCGGGTATAAGTATGCCCTGTTCGTTGGGCGTAAAACCTTTTGCCCATGAGGGCATTTGGCTTTCCGGCCTTACGCTGCCTTGGCTAGGTACAACTCTATCAGAACCTGTTTCAGCTCTTTCGCCAGGTACGATTAGGCGTTGAGTTGGCTTAACCGGAGAAGAAATCTCTCTAAAACTCCCATCGCTACGTTCAGCCGAAGAAGAATCTTCCCTTAAATTTCCATTAATGCGCCCGGTTGAACTTGGCGAGAAATTAGCATAACCAAAGAAAGGAAGCCATTTAAGGCCTTCAAGTTCAGCTGGTGAAAAATAATGTCCTGTTTCATCGCTATAACCTTGTTTTACCAAATAAGCATCAAGCCCTGTTACAGCCTTTTCAATACCTGATACGTATAAAGGCATCCAGGTGACTGTTGTATCCCACCAATCAGCAGCGCCTGCTATTCTTGAAGCAGCTGACATGGTTACTCTTTCGGTAGACCATTTTTCAAAAGCTTCCTGGCCTTGTATGAAACTGCGGTTTCTTATTACGTAATAAGCTTTCATAACGGGAGCTGTTATTTTTGTGGCAAAACCTCCTTGGTTAAAAGCGCCTGGAGTTTCTGTTTTTACTTGTAATAGCTCAATTGCCGGCTTCATCCAATAACCGGAACGCGGGCCGCTGACTGTACTTGAAATTAATGCATTTAAACCGTAAGATGAAAACAACGTTACATAATCTTTTGTGCCATCTGCGTTATTTCTTATTGGATATAAAAATAATCCATTGTCGCTATTGGCACTCCTATCCGTAAGCCATGAAACTTTGTTCAACAAACCGTTCCACATAGCGCCGCCTACTGTAAAAGCCGGGGATACTATAATCCATTGAACGGCGCCGGCAGTTGCCTGATTATGTAAAAGTAAAGGGCCATTTGCCGGAGCAAATTTAACTGCATCTCCGAAAATAACCTGTGTTGGTTTCATCGCGCCTTCAGCAGTATAACTTTTTAAAGAGCTAAAAAGGTTCTTTGATTGAGCGCTTAAAAATAATGCCCCCAAACCTCCCTGTAATCCGCCGGTAAGAAAATCAAGGGTCTTGCTTGTGTTAGGCTGTCCATATTTGCCGGTTAAATAACCATATGTCACTTTTGTGCTGCCGCCCACAACACCGCCATATAAAAATTTCTCTGCGCGTAAACTCCAAACTTCGGCTTTGGTTCGAATAAAACTGCTTACGCTGTTGTGGCCGGAATCTTTTAACTGTTTATAGCGGGCAGTCTGGTCAGCAATACCGGGCTTTGCTAACAAGCCTCTTCCTGTCCAAGTTTGCACAGTCTGCAGCCATTTAGGCGAGGCCTTTGACACTGGGGTAAAGCCCCAGCCAATGCCTAAGCCAATCATTCCGCCGGCTACAATGTTTTGCCATTGAACGTTCTTGTACCATGGCGCATCCGAAGGTATATAGTAGTTATTGCCAATGTTTGTAAAAACATCTCCATTCATTCTTTCGGATTCAATAATACCTTTAGCAAGAGGAAACAATACTACCCCCCCTAAAGTATAACCGCCTAATTTGGCAGTAGTAGCTAACGCCGGGTAATTTTTCCAAATCGCGGCGTTCTTCATTGACTGCACAAACTTAAGGTTAGATGCAAGCGCTCCGGAGCCAATAATACCGCCAAATAAGCCTCCAATAGCAGTGCCTTTTTTGTAATCATTCCATAACGCAGCAGCACTAAAAGGCTCTCCGTTTGATGCTCTCATTGGTGCTGAAGTTAAAAGATATATCTCTCCGCCCAAGGTTGCTTGTGAGAAAACTGTAGCGGCAAAGGTAGTAGTATTTCTTAGCGCCGGGTTCATTAATAGTTTGCCGCCCCACGAAAGGTTTTTAGGCGTTGCTTTTATGCTGCTAGAAGCGGCGTTGGCCAAATTATATTCTCTTATCGCTTGCGCGCCTTTTCCAGCTCTGGCAGCGCTTGATACAGATTGCGCTGTGGCACGGCCAATAGCAGTAAGGAAAGCTGAACCGACAAGCAAAGCGTGGGTAAATACTTCTTCTTTACTGCTAAATCCGATAAATTTTCCATCCTGTAGTTTGCTCATCGCATTAGCAACGGTTTCGTTAATAGCCGCGAATGTTAATCCTTGCAATGTCCAATGCGCATTCGAGCCTAAAATAGCTCCTCCTAATGTATATCCAAAACCGGTATAATAACCGAATTTTACGCCTTGCCCCATGGAACCTAATATACTTCCGCCTTCTTCAGAAAGAGACTTGCCCTGGTATGCAAGTACGCCGGTGCTTATAGCGCCTGAAGCAACTGCGCCAATGCCCGCAAAGACAATACCCAATTTAACGCCATTTTGTATAAGCTGTCCTGTTTTTGCTATTGAATGCGCAAGTTTAGCCATCCTTGTAGCTTTCACTGCAGTATCAGCAACTTTGTATGTCGTAAACACCATTTTGCCTCCGGCAAAAACACCTTTTAATATACCGCCGATACCAAAAGTGACAGCCGCTATCCAGGCAGTTTCTATAATTTCTTTGCCAAGTTCTCTTGCTCCTACATGCCAGCCTACGTTACTGGGAAGGTTTCTATACCAATCCGTCTTCCAGGCATCTGATACCGCAGATTTGTATTGCTGTTTAATATACTCTGGATTCCTGGAGTCAAGGGAAACAATAACGCGTAATGCCGCTAACTCAGAAATGGAAAGCTGCTTCTCTATTGTGTCGCTGTGCTCAAAGAAACCAATAGTATTAGAAATACCATTTGTAATTTTTTCTCCGACCCACTGAAATGCGCCGGTAAAGTTACTGTACCAATGCCAGTCTTTATATCTCCCCCGGAATGCGCTGTCCAGAACATCGTTTGCACGTAAACGAACTTCAGCCTCAGAAATTAGAGGGGCTATTTCAGGAAGATGCTCAAATTCCTTTTTGAAGAAATCACTGTTTAACGCCTTGTCAGCTGTGGCTCTATCTCCACGCGCTAAGCTATCGTCAGCGATATCAAGGAAAATTTTTCCCAGCCCTTCCTGGCCAAAAAGTATTAAACTGTCTTTTATCCCCATTGCCTTATGGTTAGCATCGCTGGCTAAACCCTGTAAGTCCTTGAGAATGCCGTTTTCCATATCATAATTGTTCAAACCATATTGCAAAACAGCTTTGGTCCCGTCTATAAGCAGGTTAGCGAAACCAGCAAGTTGTTCGTGAGCTGCTGCCATGGTAATATGTTCGTTAAAGTTAGTTGTTGAGCCCATACTTTCCCTGGCGCTTTCGATATGGACCCTGGCACTTTTAAGATTATCTTCTTCAAGCTTAATCGCCCTGTCATAAGAAGCCATTTGTCTATCAAGCATATGTTGCCTGTTGTCAATTGCTGCGATTTTAGCTTCCACTTCCGCTGAAAGACTGGCTGCTTTATATGTGACATACCAATCAGATTCCCCTACTTTGTCAAGCAATCTGACATGTTCCTCTCTTTTTGTAAGCTCTGTCTGCATTGGCGGCAGTTGTTCCCTCATAGCATCAAGAGTTGCCTGTTCATACCTGAAAAGGTTGCGTTCCCGATTATGAAGTTCAATAGATGTCTCTATAGGCTTTGTGCCAATTTCTTGCTCTAAAACAGTAAATGTCTTATCAGCAATATCATAAGAAGCCTTGTCAGCAATAAGTTTATCTCCGGTATCTGCAATAGTTCCTGAGGTGCCGGTTCCGCCCTGGTTTGTCGGTAAATAAACTCCATAGGTATCTGCCACTCTTTGTTGTATGTCAAATTTTGTTTTAACCGTCTCGTGTAATTTTTCGCTAAGCTGGTTGGCTTCTGTCCTGAGCTCTTCTGCAGCTTGTTTTTCTGCTGCTGACAAGTCTGAAAACCAATTTTGTTTCGTTGCAGCAGCAAGATATTCGGCTTGCTTTTGAGACCATTCCTTAAAACTTTCCTGGGTACTGTCCATTGCCCTAAAAACATTGCTATATATATCCCTGATGTGCGTGTCGCCTTCATCTGCTTTCGTAGCTGCTTCCCGTATTCTAACTGCCTGTTCGGCAATAGACTGGGCCTTATCTGCTTTATCAAGAGCTGTAGCTAAATCCAGAGCGTTTGCATTATATTGGTCGCGAAGTTTAGTTGCTTTATCTACTTCCCCTTGAAGCCGGCTATGCTCACTAGCTTCAGCGCTTTGCGCTTTAAGGTATGCCGTTCTTGTTGAATCAAAAGACCAATAGCCTAAACTTCTTACTGCATCATCTGCTTTTCCTGCTTTCTTAAATTGAGCACTGGAATCTATGTTTGTTGCTTTCATTTTCCCGTTTTGCTCTGCAGCCGCATCTCCATTTGAACGCTGAGCATCATAAACGTTAAGGTATTCCTTTGCCAGTGCATCGTAGCCGCGCTGGTAAAGCTCAAGGGGGGCTTCATGATGTTTTGAAAATTCCCTTTGCGCTGCTTCCTGAGAATTTCTCTTCGCATCAAGAGCTGCCTGTCTGGCCTCAAGCTTAGCCGTATCTTCTTTTATTTCTTTCTGGAGACGATCGCGGGCCATTGCAGAAAATAAGTCCGACTCTGCATATATTGAAGGTTCACTATTTTTATATGCTGTCTCTTTCTTTGCCAATGCTTCCCGATCCCTGGCAATAAGCTGGGCTTCATAATCCAGTTGTCTGTTCTCGGTAACAAGAGCCGTGGTTTTATCGGTTGCCGCCAAAGAAGCTGCGCGGCCCAAATCCAATACTTGCAGCATTTCATTGGTTGTGCGGCCGTTATTTTCTTTTTGGGCATGCTCAACAGTAGCTAAAACCTGTCTGGCCTGTGCACGCGCCATATCCGCTTCAGGCGTATTTAATATACTGGCAAGATTAGAATTGACATCTTTCATTCTCTCTTCAGCCAACTCCTTACGAATCTCCGCTTGCTTTTCTCTAGAATAAACTGCGTGAGCTTCTGCTACTGCTTTTTGAACTCTTTCGTTATCGAAATTTTCTTCTCCCATGCGTGTTCTGAGGCCCATAAAAAGTTCACTGGTTTGGTCAGCATGATGTAGTTCCCAGAATTTATTTTTTGCATCAAGCGCGCGTTCTGTGGCTTCCAATTGCTGGCCCCTGGCGCGTAAATCGCCTGAAACTATTTTTTGTATTTGTTCATTGAATGCCTGGGCGTAATACCTTGTTTGCCATGAACCCTGATCTACAGAAGCTATTAATTGTTCGTCTGCTTGCAACTGAGCAACCTTACCTATTAAGGTTACCAGCTGTTTATAATCTTCATCTGTAAGCTTCCTGCCGGAAGATTCAAAACCTTCAGATATATTTTTAAATGCCTCTCTAATCTTTTGTTTGTCTCCGGAAGCTACAGCCGCTGCCATTCTCTTGCGGGCATCAGTTAAAGATATATACTTTTGGAATTCAACCAAAAGTTCTTTTGCTCTGGCTGACTCTGCTCCTCTTTTGGTATCCAGCATATTCACAAGCGTGCCCCAGGCATCATTAAGAAGCACGCGCACAACGTTTTGGTTAAGTGCTCTTTCGTAAACTTTCTTTTCACCTACACTCTCTAACCTGCGCTCCAATGTGCCGGTTTTGCCTATAGTGTAGGCTATTTCATTTGTGTCTTTTACCCAAGCTGATGATTTAAAAACCGGGTTACTGCCTTCTGCAGATGAAAGTTTCTCGTTGTAGCCGTTTACTTCAACTTTATAATTTCCCCCTGCTATAAGGTTGTATCTTTTTCCATCCGCAGTTTCCATAACCCATAATGGTGCACCCTGGTATTTATAGTAAAGCCCTTCTGCCTTGTTAATAGCTTCAAATTTAAGTCCGCCGTTATGGTCCACCCCTAAAAATGCAGGCATTAATGCGCCTTTTGCGTCAATTATGCCTTTATTGTTAGAAAATTCTGTGTATCTATTGTCAAGCTCATAGCCAAGCTTGCCGGTTGAAGGTGTATTTTTCTGGGCAATTTGCCTTTCTTTTAAAGGCATTTGTTTCTGGCTTTCGGCAACCTCTTTTCTGCTCTCAACAAATTTAAGGTCTTTTATAAGATAATGGACGCTCTCGGTTTTATCGGCATCTGGCTTCGGAAGCCTCTTATCCTCTCCAATCTCCTGACCCAGGGCCTTAACTTCATAACGAGTATCCTGCGCAACAATCTGGGCAGTGCTTGGCTCACTCCAGTCTCCTTTTACCTCCTTGCCATCAACCACTTTAACCTCTCTGGAATCCTGGGTTAATTCAAAATTTACGCTGTCATTAAAATATGTCCTTCCGGAAGGAGCTGCCCAGCCTTTTTCTCCAGCTTGAGGGTTTGACATTTCCTGATATAGCCATATATTTTTAGCCTGGGTTCTTAACTCGCTGTCTGAACCAGCATCAGCCACTTTCTTTGTTACGGAAAAATATTCTCCGCTAGCAGCAGCTTGCGCTGTATCGTCCGGCTTCCAGCTTGGCATGGGGAAAGCACTGTCTTGTTTGCCGGCGGCTGTTTTCTGGATAAGGCGGCCGGCTCCTTCATTTAAAGCTAACTGCGGTATAGCTTCTTTTACTGTATAGCTGTATTTTTTGTCGCCGGTAGCTGTGGTTGTTTCAACTCTAGTTCCCTGGACAAGCTGCTCCCTGGCTTTAGGAAGCGTCTCATAGAAATACCCAAAGTCTCCGCGATTAGTTGCTCCCTGCTTAGCGCCTACTAGCACTAATAAGTTATTATCTTTTATTGAGTCTATTTTGTATTCAATTTTCTGGCCGTCATTAGCCTGCCAAACTAAGGTAGGAAGCGGATTATACATAGAAAAAGTAACGACACTCTCATCCTGTGATGCACCAGCTCCGAACCAATTGGTAGTTCTGACAATATTACCGTTAGTTAATGTTGTTTCTACCACGCTAAGCGGAACAGCAAAAGAAGCTGTTCCCTCTGAATTTTCAAACCGCGTGCCGGAAACTCTTAACGTCATTGTTGCAGGGTCAAATTTACCTTCATATTTTGCGCCGTCTCCATCCCGCAGGGTATAGGTCTTTTTGTCTGCGTTAAACGTAGCTGTCAATTCCCCAAGCCCTGGTATTTTAACGCTTCCTTTATCAAGATCGCTTTTTTCTATGGTATAAAATTCTGCGGTTCTGGCATTACCGTAAGATAATTTATCTGCCTGCAGAACGGGAGAAGCATTGTAAGTGTTTGCGTTAGGGTCATAATTTTCGCGGATTAAAGTTTTATCAAGCCGGAAAGTAACTGGCTCGCCTTCTACGTTGTGCACATCTATAACGTTGGTTGTAAAATACTGATTAAGTACAACCGGGGCCTGGGAAGGCGGAGTTAGAATAAACCCTTTACCGTCATGCGACAAGGTAGCAACCCAGTTAAGCGGAATATCATAGGCTTTAATTCTTGACTCGGTTGCCTGTTTTCCTGTGCCATGGGTAAGTATAACGTCTCCGGTAATTGGGTCGCGCCGGACGCTGGATAGGCCAAACTTGGCGCTTTCCTTAGCCAGGGAACCAAGTGGTAATTCCCTGTTCTGTATTACCGCCGGCTTAACATCGGACTTTTCCCAGATGCTGATGGGGAAAGTATCAACTGCTGGTTTGTTGGTTACCCTATCGCCTTCTTTCTGATATATTATTTCATTAGTCCTGGGGTCAATTTTAATCTGCGAAGCTACAATCTGGCCATATCTATAAGTAACATCTCTGGACTTGTCGTTGGTCATTTTCCATTCTGCCCTGTGCGCCAGCGCTGTAAATTCTGCGTCAATAGGTTTAAACTCGCCGGAACTCTTCTCTCCTTTAAATGCCTGCACTATTTCTCCGGTATGATAACCCTGGTCATTATATCTTTGGGTAAATTGGCCATCTGCGCTAAGGAAATGTTTTGCTTCTACTTTTACAACACCATCAAGGTTGTCCCAGGAAATCGTCCCGGTCTTGCTTAATGCGCCGTTTGCATCTTTTGTGGCCACTGCGGAATAATAAGGATCTGAAACAAATAGATAGTGTTTTAGAAATGTCTGTTCGGCTCCGTTTATGCCCTTTTCAACGATAACTCTTCCATCTTCCAGCGCTTGTTTCATACTGCCAATTACCCTATCTGCACCATAAGCATAAGAATATTGCCCGTTACTGATTTCTGGCTGAACCTTGGCGAAAAATCTGGTAACAAAAACATCAGGCACTGCATCTTTCGGTATCCGCCAATGCAACCAAGCTTTATCTGCATAAGTAACCTTCCCCCCTGCTGTAGTCGGGTTAATTGCTGTACGCATAGCTGTTTCTTTTTGTTTTGTAGTAGGCACGTTATACCAAACAGCGCCGCTGCTAAAGGCAAGCCCTAACGCAAAAGGATTGTTTAATGTGTAAGTATTTTGCCCGTTTGACGCTTTGTGTTCCTGCGGAACTTCTGCCGGGAATATTGCTTCTCTAAAATGTACTGAGGCCGGCGTTGATTTAGGGGCATCTACAACGGCGATACCGCCATTAGGAGAGATAATGGTTCTTTTGTTGTCAGCTGTATCATAAACCTTATCTAATACAAACCTGTTAATATCAAAATTATTTCCCTGGATAAACATTTTGGGAACTTTATATTCTCTTGTTTCATCCAGTTTTCCGCCGATAATTTTAAAATCCTGCACATTATTGCCTATGATGCGGGTAACGTTTCCTTCAAAAAATACACTTTTCAACTGATTATTTTCAAGCTTTGCCTGTGATGTCCTGTCTTCTGCCTGATACTGCGAAAGGTCTCCCGCGGTAAACATATTAAATATCTTCTGAGAGTCGTAATTATACTTATATGTTGCTGTATAAGGAGTAATACTTAAGCTTTTATCGGCATTTTGAGTTAGCTGTAAACCTTTTTGAACTACATCATATTTTGGCGACTCTTTCCAAACCGTTCCCACTGTGCCTGCTTGCTTTTGCACGGCAAACGTAAGAGGGCTTGGCGCGCCAACTATCGTAATTTCTCCGGGCACGTCATTAAATCTGCCTACCCATAAATTCGGGCTTACCCTTATTCCGCCGTTATATTTTTCTCCGATATCCGTAGTAGCGCCGTTATCAAGCTTTCCTTCTTTTTGTTCGCGGTTAAATATTGTTCTATCGCCTAAAGTCCATTGCGCTCCCGGAGAGAACATAGGCCTGTTGGCATCAAAAGTATCATTATTAGTATCTATCTGGACGCCGAATCTTCCGGTTGCTTCAACTAAATCAGCATAAGCGCCTTTAAAGTTTGCCGGATTTATTGTTACATTTGTTCCTATGCCTGAATTATCCAGACTGCCGCCTTCGCTTTTTCTATCCTGCGGCAACATATAGGGAGAAAGGGTGAAGGTGGATTGTCCTTCTGCGGTCTGGAACAGGAAAATTGGCGCTCCGGTATTTGTTATTAATACACCATTTGTTGAACCAAGCCATTCTGATTGGCCTTGCGCCACAACTTTTCCGCCAATTTTTACAGAATCATTAAGCATTAGTTTTTTACCTTGTGTCGTGCTTTCTTTTTGCCAACCCGTTGAAAATGTTCCCTTATTAACTACGGAAACTCCTTTGGAAGTTAATACTTTATTAAGACCATCCGGAAGAGCTTTCGGGTCAACAGTTTTTACCTGCCAGTGTTGTTTATCTATCGGGGTTTTCTGTATTTCCGGAGTTGTTGCTGTTTTAGCCACATTCTCAGGGTTGTACTTAGGGGTGTAATTCAAAGCCCTTACTCCCTCTTTAACTTCCCATCCCTGATAAATGGTATTTTGATGGAAAGGTATGAATCCGCCGGGGACTGTCTTGACGGCGCTTTTTTCATTATTTTCCGTCCAATAGTTAGACTTGCCTATTGCTACTGGACTTTGCTTAGGGCTATTTACAACAAAAACCATATTCTCCGTAACAAGGCTGGCTTGCATAGACCCCATATTAGGGCTTAAATTCAACCCTATGCCGTATGAATGTTCTTTTTGCCCCACAGTATTATCTGCGTTAATCGCAGGAAGAGATATTTTATCGGAAGGGGTCCTTAATGCTGTTGTTTCGGCATTTACGCGGGTTGCAGTAACAACTGACTGATAAGGCGCTGCATCAAGTGATGGCGGCAATGCTTGACGGTTATTAGCAGCCCTTGAGGAACCATTATCAAGCTCAGCGGCTTTCTTCTCAATGCTTAATCTATCGTGCCGTACAACAAGCGCATCGCCGTCGTGTTTAATTGCGCCGGCATACGGGATACCATTTAATGTATAGCTACTGTGTTCGCCATCAAAAGCTAAATTTTTATTGGAAAAATATCCGTATCCATCTTCCCTGTTTGACTTAAAATCGCGCTCCCAATTTACCTTAGTCAATGCTACTTCTCCTCCATATGTTCCTTCTTTAAATTTTAAAGTGTTTTCGAATTTTCCTCCATATTCCCATCCTCTCTTGCCTTCCTCAGTTAATTTGCCTGCAACCTGGCCATTACCTAAGCCATAGAAAGTAACGTTAGAATATCTTAAATCTCTCCAGTCTGCTTTAACATCTGTTCCTTTTATTTCCGGATGACCTACCATTCTTACGTTCCAGGGCAATACCATACCTTCTTTATATTTATCGGCATTGGTTCCAGCATTCACATATTTAACGCTTATTTCTGTCCCTTGCGGCGCAAAACCATGGTTGTCTACAAGCGATGGCTGAAGGAAAGATTTGCTTGTGTCAGCTTTTAAATTTCCGCCGTTGTCTAAACCAAGTTCTATGTTTACTCTTCCGGCAAACCCAATCTGGCCGGTTATGGTCTGATAAGATGTTGGCGGGGGTGTTTTTGTTTCGTTTTCTGACGGTTTACCTCCTGATTTTTGTTCGGGTAATGTTGGCTTAAATACCTCGTTGCCTAACTCGCCCCTTATAGGAGAAACCCAACCGCTATCCAATTGTGCCATGCGATAGTTTAAATCAGCAGGCCGCTCTCCGAACAAAACCCTGCCATTGGCGGTTGCCATTACATCCAGGCCTTTAAGGTTTTCCGTCACTGGTTTGCCGCTTGCATCTTTTGTGGTTAACTCAAGATTACTGACACGCAAATACGAAGTTCCCTCGAGAGTGCTTTTGTCAATTTCCCCTGTGGTTATTTTTAGTTCCTGGGGCTGATTTGTTTGGGCCTGGCAGGAGGCACAGCCTTCAGCGCTTACCACCCCGGTTATCTTGGAAGTAAACTCTGTAGCAACCCTTGTAGTTAAACCGGCGAAATGTTCTGTTCCCACGAAGCTGGGCTTTTCTCCCACTAGCTTCTGTAAATTACCGCTTGGATTATCATAACCGATATAAATTTTTTCCCCAAACTGCGCTCCATATTCGATATCAGAAATTTTTCCTTGTATCCTGTCCTGCAAAGCTGCTCCATTGACTTCAGCGTATGTAACTCCGCGGCTGCCGTTAAACCCTGTAAAACCGTTGGGCAATTTCGATATGCTTCCCATTTCTCCACTATGGGTATATAAAACATTTTCTCCGTTAAGGCCATCAACTCTCAACAAAATTTTTGAAGTATTTTCCGGAACGCTTAAAGTATGCCAGTCGCCTACTCCGTTAACCTGTATTTGGTTTAAGCTGACATTGGCGGAAAAATCATTAATAGCTGGGTTCGGCTTAATTACCTGCGCTTGAGCGTCGCTGCCAAACTGATAGGTTGCTTTAACATTATGCCCGCTGGTCATTTGATAATCAAACGGCCTTGGCTGCGAAGAATTACCCCAGGCAGCTTGCATTTTGCCTACATCGCTTACGGGTATTTTGCCTTGAACAAACATCGGGTCTGCAACCCTATTGGCAAACCATGCATCGAATTCCTGCGCTTTCATTCCTGCTTTTGTGCCTAACGCGTTTAAAGCATTATATAAACCGCCGTCGACAAATAAATACTTGATGTCTTTATTGGGAAGTTCAACGCTTCCAAAGTGGCCGTTTGCCTGCGGCACGTTTCCAACGTTTTGATAATCAAATCCTAAACGGTTTACCTGGTTGTTTACGATATAAAGTTCCGGGTTGGCTGCTACTGCTATTGCTAGAAGGAATTGTTTTTGAGAACCTTCTGCCGCGGGATTAAAATCCTTCATCTTTTCCTGGCCCTGAAACATTTCAGCTATTCTTCCATAGCCAACAGTTACAACTCTTGCCTGTGTATTGGTAAACTGGTCAGTAGTTAACTGCGTCCCCTTATCCCAAGCCCCTACTGCTTCATTGTAAGTTTTAGATGCTTCCAACCCATTTCCCATTTCCGTAAAACCTTCTGCTGTGGTTGCTAAAACCGCCGGGCCAAATCTGTCATTTACTGCCTGAAGTAGTTCCTGTCTGCATTCCCTGCCAAAAGAATTGTCGGCATCTACATTGGCAATTCTTCCCCATATTTGATAAAAAACATCCTGGCCTTTTTGTTCTGCGACTGACTTGTTTGCGCCAAAACTTAACGCCAGCTCTGTGGCTCCTTCCCTGTATATAAATCTCATATTGCCGGGAAGCGTCTGCGCCACGTCGCTTAGGTATTGGAAGGCTTCCTGCGGAGTTTTGAATTCTGATTTATCAAAAGCCCTTTTGAGTTCTGCGGGGTAATTGCTTCTATCGGCAATTTTCTCCGGCGGTATATTGAAAAATCCGCGTTGCTGCTGGTCCTCATTAGGAACAACCTTTGTTTCCATCCAAAACATAGCGCCCGGCTCAACCGTCCTGTCCCGGAGCGCGCGAGATGCATCTGTATCAATTTTCAAACCGCTTCCGTTAGGTTGGGAACCTCTTTCTTGGTTTGGAGAAACTATAAACTGAAATGTCTTTTTCTCTCCTCCAATATTTAGCACCGCAGTGGCTGTATTGCCCGGTTGCACTTTAGCTCCCACGACTTTAACTATTTCTGTCCTTTGCTGTTCACTTAAACTCTGCCAGTCCTTTAGGTTTGATTCCGATATTGCTATGCCCGGCGCAATCGTATGGCTATTGCCTGCTGGAAGAGCTGCTCCTTCAACCGCCCCTGGCTTTGAGCCTAAAACATTTCTTTGGACATCAACATTGGCACTGCTTGAGTTTACAGTAAAAGGAAGTTTGATTACTCCGGAAAACGAGCTTTGTGCGCCCTGCCCTTCTAAATTTGCTCTTTCCTGCTCCGCAGCTTTTAACTGGCTCTTATACAAACCTGCGGCAAGCTGACAGCTGGAAGTGGTGCATAATTCAGAAATTTTCTGCTTTAAAGCGCTTATGTGTGCATCTAATTGTTGTTTTGCTTTCTCTATGGCTTCGGTATTTGCAGGCTTTTGTGGCGCCTCTGATGCAAAAGGCTTCATGGAGGCAATTGTTCCCATTTGAGTTCCTTTAAGATTCTCTCCTGCCTCCGCAGACCTATAATAACCCAAGGCAACATTACCGCCATTTGCCACGTTTCCAAGGTAAGTATTTGCCTTTTGCGTAAGCTGCGGGTCCAGATAAAGAGTTGTTGGCCTATTGCCGTTTGGATGGAATTCCGCAGGATTAAAATAAAACGTTTTATCGGAAATAGTTATCGCTGGAACGTCTACCTGCCAGCCTCTTACCGGCACCCAATATCTGCTGTAATCAGGATTATTTACATAGGCGCCGCTGGCGTCTTTTGTGCCAAAATTTTTGTTTACCACCTCTTCCGCAACCACAACCGATGAGGATTTCATCTCAAACGGCTTGGTTTTAGGATCCAACGGCAGTTGTTGGTGCCCGAAAAGTTTCTCGCTGTTTGAACTTCTTAATACGCCAACCGGCGTTCCTTTGGCATCCGTAACAAGAATCTGATTATTTAATCTACCCACCTCAACCGCAGGGTCAACTCTAAATCCTTTTTGTACGGCAGAAGAAGGTATATTCAGCCTATTGTCAGCACCTATGGTTACTTTACTCATATCGATAAACTGGCTGGCATTAGTTGAGGCCATTATATGCACAACAGATTCACCAGGCCATTTAAATTCATATGAACCGTTACCGTTATCAGCGCGAGCAATGCTTGGCGCAAAGAAATAATTCATATTTTTCATTAGTTGTCCGGTGGGATATACTTCTTCGGCCTTTGTTTTAACAAATAAAGGCGTGCGGTTGTAAGGATCGGCGTTTATGACACCAAAATCCTTATTGGTCATAACCACTGCCTCTATCTTACCTATATTCATATCCTTGGAATATAAACCGGGTTTATCGAGATTTTGATATATCGCCACACCGTGAACATCAACCGGGCCTACCGGACGTGAGCCCAAAAGCTCTTTGCCCTGAGTATAATAGTTGCCAAAAACTATCCTTGAATTATTATTAAGCCCAGACGTAGTAAACTGGTTGCCGTTTTGAACAACCTGCCATTGCTGAGAATTGGTAATTAATTTAGCCTCTCCTGTTTTTTCTACGCCATGGACCCAGGCTGGAGACTGCGCTTTATAATCATAAGCAGCGCGGTTTACCGGGCTCCACATTTGTTTAGCCGCTGTTTCTCCCACTTGTTTGCCTTGTTGGTTTACTACCGGGAGTTTAACATCTATATACGGATGAGCGTATTGGACTTTTCCGTCTGAAGAAGTAGCTATATGAATAAGGTGGGTTGTTTTTGGGCCACCTTTTAAAGAGCTCATTGAAGTCATATATATTGTTGGAGCAGCGCCTTGCTGATTAGTAAAAGTAAAACCTAAAGTAATTCCGTTCTTGTATTGAATTGGCGAGCCATCAGAATTGGTTACCCTGCTTGCATCCGGCTGTATGCCATAAGCGCGTATTTCGACTCGCGCAGGCATCTGGGCTGCGCTTTCTGAAAGCACGCCTTTTTGCTCTAAACTTTTGGTAGCGCTTGCGCCTATATAATCCCTGACAGTATTTCCGATTTGTGTAGTTACAGCGTTATATGCCGACTCTATACCTAAATATCTCGCAGCCGATAAACCTGCCTCATAAATAGAGCCGCTCTTGCCCCAAAGAACTGTATTGTCAGCGCTGGTTGCCCCCTTATTAACGGTTTGGCCAGTTGGAGTACCATCCAGCTTTGCAGCAAAAGCTTCAACTTTTGCCGGACTTACTCCTGAAACTTGCGGAAAGTAGCCATTCATGCCAGCGCCAATTAAAGCATTGGCAACTTTCGCGGTTTTACCGGTATAACCGTCTTTTAAAGCTAATTCTGAGGGTTTAGTTAATCCTGCTGCCCAAGCATTGACACCTCTTCTTGCGCCATCAGCATAATCTTTTGCAGCAGCAACACCGCTTTTCCAAAGTGCTTCAGCTGCTTTTGTCAAATCTTTAGGAGACTGTGATGAAGGAAGTCCTGAAGATTGGGACGCTTGTATCGCGGGCGAAGAGGGCTTGGATTCTGGTAGCGGCTTCTTTGGGGAGCTCCCTAAACTCGCATCTGGCTGCCTGGTATCTGACGGAGTCCCCGGAACCGGAGATGATAAAGTTGGCAATTTTGCCTTCGCTGTCTCTGGCTGAGATAAAGGTCGTTCCGTCGATGGCGATAATGGCATGCCGGATGGTGATGGTTTTGTTGGTTTCCATGATAAACCTCCTTCTGGTTTTGGTTGTGGCTTAGCAACTGAGCCTTCGGGTCTTGCAGGCTCAGTTGCTGTGGTGCCACGCTTTGCTAAATCTGCCGGTTGTTTAGGGGTGGAGGTAGGCGACGAACCGACAGACGTTTTTGCTGGGATAGCGCTTAATTGCTCTAATGCTGTATCTCGTATAGCTCTTGCGCTGGAACTTATTGCTACATCATTCAACAATGTTTGTCCATGATAACGAGTTTGGCCGTCCGGTGTTGAACTTTCTATATCCTGGCCTTTCCCTTGTTTATTAACACCTACTACTACAAGCACATCTTCGCCTTGGCTATTCTTGACTGTCTGGAATCTGCCCATTCCGCTGTCTCCGCTGCCGCCCACAAGGGCCCTTCCATATCTATCCATAGTTGCAAAATTCCTTTCTCCATCAGGGCCGACAAGAATAGGCGCCAAGACTGCCATGCGAGACCGCTCATTGGAAGTCAAATCTGGCCTCTCATAATCTTCAGCGTAAGGATCAGTAATAGTTTCGCTTCTGGACATTACGTTGCCGTCTGCAACAATTACTCTCCTACCAGTACCACCATCTACGGTAACATGTTCTTTGGGGCGATGGAAAGCAGATACCTCATCTCCGTGCCTGACATTATCTCCTATTGGCGCAACAATGGTTCTTCCTTGCGGGTTAGGCTGGGCAGTTTCATTAAAAGTAAGGAAAGCGACATCATCTTTGGAATTTACGGTAACTCTTCCGATTTGAACCTCTTGTCCGCCTTCATTGCGGCCTCCTACTGCTCCATTTCCTTTAAAGAAAAGGCCGGTATTCCCATCTAGGATTACTGTATCACCTGAAGTTATACCCAAAGCCTGAACAACATGGGCATTAGTCATTATTACGCCGGGACCGGTAACATAAGTTCCATCCGATTTTCTAATCACGCCTTCAGCATGAACAAGAGTTCCGGTGCCATCTGTATCCATTACGGGTACACTTTTAATTCCGGCTTTTTGTTCCTTAAGCGTAACCCCTTCACGTGTTTGCATAAGACGCAGGGTAATAACACGCTCATCTCCAGGCTTTGCGGTTGATTTATCCGGGCCTCCTTTAACAACAGCCTCTAACATCTCCCTGGCTTTGGCATCATTAAGCTGCGGCGTGCCTTTTTCTAAGCTTCTGCCGTATTCTTTTGCTAAATTGGCTTTAACCTGTTGGGCGACTTGCTCTCCGGCTGCTGATGCAACGTCTTTTATCATTCCGGAAGGATTTCTGCCTTCCTGTATGTTATCCTTTACTGCCTGGGTCCAGTCGGCAACACTTACTTGGGAAAGGCCGGCTTTTACTTGTTCAGCGGCTTTTTCTCCGGCAAGAGCTTTAACCGTTTGATATACATCGCTTGGCATAACGCTGTTTCTGGTAACGGCATTTTGCCCATATTGCACTAAAATTTCCGGGTTATTGGCCAGCGCTGCCTTTATTTTACCTGATATTTGATCGCCAATAATCGCCCTTACTTCTTCAAGTGCGCTTTTTGGATTTATGCCTGTGGCAACTGCCGCTACTGCCCATTGTGCTAAAACTTCGGGGCTTTTCTTAAGCGCTTCATATGCTGCATCCGCAGATTTTTCTCCGGCTGCCCTGCCTACAACATCAACCGCAGAAGTAGGATACATACCGCCCTTGACCGCTGCTACTGCCCATTGCGCTAAGGCATCGGAATTATTAGTAAGTTCTTTGGATACAACCTGTGCGGCTCTATCACCTGCAGCGGCCCTCACAACATCAACCGCGTAAGTAGGATAAAAACCGCTTTTGACCGCTGCTAGCGCCCATTGCGCTAAAGCATCTGAATCTTTGGCTAAGGCCTGTTGAACCGCAGTAACAACCCTATCTCCATTAGCGCTTTTTATCTCCTTCATTATCTCGCGAGGATCTTTTCCCGTTGTTGCTGCTGATGTTAATGAATCTCTAACTCTCTGCGCTAAAGCGTCGATTTCTTGGGACGATAATTCTTTGGTAGGTTTTTTGGACGGACTGGTAGATTCTGGATTTTCTTGTTTTCTTGAAGGCGGAACAGTATTATCTCTATTAGTAGTTGAATCGGAATTAGACCGCTCAGCATCTGCTGCTTTGCGGCCGTGATAAGCTTCCCAACGGCTGTCACGTTCTTTTTCAGCATCCCCTTCCGGAAAAACGTCCGGATTGACATCCTTTGCGGCTTTCGCAAAAGCTTCATCGTAGGCACGTTTGCCGTCTGGAGTATTCGGATAATCTGCAGGATTAGGCAACCCTAACTCTTGAGCAGTCTGCGGGCTTCCTCCTCCCCCGTAATTCTGTTGATCTAATTCTTCTCTAGTTGCTCTTTCTGCCGAAGCAGAATCAGCTTCACCTGAATTATTATTGTTGTTGTCATCAGCCGGAGGCGCGGGGCCGGTTGCTGTACCAAGAACTGCACTAGGTGGAGTGCTAGGATTTCCATTGGGTAACATCATAGAATCCGGATTAGGGACCTCCGGTGTATTGCGTGGTTGATTTTCCGCTGGCGCCGGGCTTCCATTGCCGCCGTTACCTGTGCCTGGCTGAGTATTTCCATGTTCTTCAGTTGGAGCTCCGCCCCTGGTTTTATCACCATCACCGTCTCCGGCAGCAGGATCTCCGCCTGGAACAGGCTTACCGCCAGGAACCGCTGGAGATGGCGAAGGCACCACTGGCGCTGCGCCTGCCGGCAGCGCTGTACGCTTATCTTTATCTTCTCCCGGTACTGCCGGCGCCTGTTTATCATCTTTAGCCTTAGCTGCAACAGCAGAAGCTTTTTCTTCTGCAGAGGAACTGCTATCCAGAAGTTTTGACTCTGCTAGTTTTTCTGGCGGAGGCGTGCTATCGCCTGAACCATTGCCGTTAGACGCATCTTTATCTACAGAGGCGAGTAATGGCGCTATTTCGGATATTTTTGGTAAACTAAGGTCTTGCGTAGCCTTAGCTAATTCCATCAATGAATCAATTGGGGAATTCGATTTTTCATTTATGTTATTTATATTAATATTTTGCTGAACAGTATTTTTGAACGGTGAAAAAGCATTATTTATACCTACTAAATTGGTCTGCTTGAATTGGTTATTAAGGTTAGCCTGAGCTGAGATAACATTCTTAAACGGCGAGAAGGCATTGTTGATACCAACCAGGTTAGTCTGGCGGAAATTGTTATTATTGTTCAGCTGCGCCGTAAAGGTGTTACTGAACGGTGAAAAAGCATTATTTATACCTACTAAATTGGTCTGCTTGAATTGGTTATTAAGGTTAGCCTGAGCTGAGATAACATTCTTAAACGGCGAGAAGGCATTGTTGATACCAACCAGGTTAGT
>JBAZKC010000013.1:0-20333 GCA_041651035.1 Candidatus Omnitrophota bacterium
AGGAAGCTTATTAATGCGCCTAAGAATGAAGTGGCTGATTTGTTAACAGGAGAGCTGGTGATTGTTAAGGAGTTTTCTGCCGGGATGTTTGCTGAAGTTAAAGGCGCTTCATTGATCGGAGAGGAGCCTTCTCCTTCTTTATTAAAAGCACCATTAGCTATGAAAGAACTAAGCTGGTTAGCGCGCAGTATCAATAAGGCAAAACTTATAATAAAGCCTAAGGATATTAACCTTACCAGATCATTACCATAAACATTGGCAACTAAACCCGTGGCAACGAATAAGAAGCCAGTGTCAAGAGCTTGATTTCTTATGAACCCACGACCATTGCCTGTATCCCGTTCTGCCTGATCTCTTCCAGCCGTTTTAACAGGTATTGAGTTTCCAGAGCTTTTAATTCCTCCACAAATTCCAGTATCTTCAATGTCTTTGATGCCTTGCTTTCCGTTAAGTTCACCATTTTTTCCTCCATTTTTAACTGCTTTCAAGATTGACCCAAACCAGTTAGCTATGAAGGCAAAAGGAGGAGCCTGTGAATTGACTTCGCCGATAATTCTTTCTTCCGGATGAACTTTGATTTGATCGGCTGCCCTGGAATAAATATGATATTTTTCAAGGAAGCTTATTAATGCGCCTAAGAATGAAGTGGCTGATTTGTTAACAGGAGAGCTGGTGATTGTTAAGGAGTTTTCTGCCGGGATGTTTGCTGAAGTTAAAGGCGCTTCATTGATCGGAGAGGAGCTTCCATCGCCTTGACGGCTCTTTAGTGTTATTATTAACTCCTCCGCGCTCCTGGCTTTCTGTTTAGCTTCTTCGGAATAACCTTCTTTGTCAATAATCGTCCTTGCGACAATATGCACAGTATCCTCTACGCCGCCTCTCAATTGTAAAAGGTCAATTGATACAGAAGCCTCTAAGAACAACCTTATAACTTCTTCATCTTTCCCCTGTACATAGGCTTCGTTGATTAAAACTGTATAATCAACTTCTGCCGCTTCGCTTTCTTCTTCATAAACAACCTGTAAAGCTTCTAATTCTTCAGACGTTACGACCCGGCCAGCTAAAGGTTTACCAAGGATTCCCCCTAAAACCGTCTCCGCCTGGATCTCCGGCGCTTGCGGCACAACGTGATCTTCTTCTAATGCGCCTGCTCCAGAATTAATAACTTCCGGCGCTTCTTCAACTGGCGCAGTTTTATCTGAAAAAGGTTCTTCTAAATTAAGAATAAAATCATTCTGCTCTGCGATTGCGGATAAACGATACAATATTTCATTACCATTAACATTCAGAACTACTGAAAGGAAAATTTCATTTTCGTTCCACTGACGATCTCCCGCATCCACCACCATGCCTGTTACTATTGCCTTATCAAGTGTAAACCTTACTTCCTTACCTTTAAGAAGCATAAATTCTGCGTAGAATAACCTTTCTTTTATTGACTGTCTTGCTGCTTTGGGCGCATATTCAAGGGCAGAGTCAAAATTCGCAATAGCATTCTCATATTCCCCTAAGGCCAAAAGAGCTTCTCCATTCTCACGGAAGATTTGGTGGGTATTCTTTTTGAAGAAGTTGAACCTACTGACATATCTGCTAAGCCTTACCGCCGCATAAAACGCTTTAGTCGCTTCTTCATAATTACCATTACGGCTATACGCTGTGCCTAAACGATATAACGCAACCCTATCCCTGGGGTTAAACACTGTAATCCTGGTATAAAGGTAAATTGCGCCTTCATAATTTATCTCTTCCGCTTCTCCATTAGTTAATTTATCTGCAATCCTCCAAGCCGCGCTTTCCAATGCTCCTTTTGCCCTATTAAAAACCATCCTGTCTAGATAATAACCAAAAGAAAATATATTTAAGAACGTATGCGGCCTAAGTTCTTTGCCTAAGCCTTCTATTTCAGTTTCTGCCGCTTTCCACCCATCTAATGTATTCTCCTGCTTTAAGCTATTGATAACCTCGTAGGCCCTTTGCCTGAAATTCTTAGGCGCTGGAGAGGGCTCTTCCTGAACAACCTTTTCTCCCTGTACATCAACTTCCTGGTCAGACACAACTTCTTCCGCTACCCCTGCGCTCTTTGCTTTTGCCTGCTTAGATATATAACTCCACGCTCCTACTACGCCTAATCCCAAGACTACCCCTATAATTACAGCAAGAATAAGTGCCACTGCTGTCTCGGATAAACCGGTTGCATAGCTTAAGTCGCGGATGAACCTACTTAACCAAGATACCTTCTGTACGAGATATTTATCAGCTATTTTATTTAAGGCGTCAACATTAATTGGACCGCGGTCAAAAACCCCGGCTGGGTGAAGCCAAGAATAATCAGCGGCAGGAGCGGGTTGCGAAACTGATGCAACTTTAATTTTAATGCCTGCGCTCTGGGGGACATCAATAACCCCTTCATAAATCAGGTTTATACCAGCTATTATTTTAGCGCTCAGCACTTTCAGCAATTCATAAAAACCAGCTACTGCGCCTTTAACCCCCCAATATGCGCCCTTAAGAGACTCGGGTAGGATAATATCTTTTGTAGTCCTGATTGCTTCTAATATAGAGCCTAAGTTATCGCCTTTTTCAATAACGATTTGTGTTAGATAACCGGTTTTCTCGTCAAATATCAGTTTCGCGGCTTCAGCTATTGCCGGAACACCTAAAATTGAGGCCAATACTGCGGTTGTTCCAATTAAAACTTTACCTAAAATATTAGCAGAAGAATTTAATGAGTTGGATGAAGTCGATACTGGTGGGGCTGTCGCTTCTGCATTAGGGTTCAAAGTTACTGTATTAAGCCCGGCTATTTCAACTCCTGAATAAGCCAATCCTGTGTTTGCAAACAAAGCTATGTCTTCGGGTAAACCTAAACCTGCTCCAACGGGGCTAGAGCCGCCATTACCTTCATCTCCAGCGCCTGCAGCGCCGGTTGCTCCACCTTGTGACCCACCGGTTGAACCGCCTTGAGAACCGCTGCCCTGCGCACCGCCGGTTGAACCATTTCCGCTATTCATACCACTAATTTTACTCATCTCTTCAGGAGCCGCTATTTCCTTCCCGCCATATGCTTCATATTGTTCTTTCTCTTTAGCAAGACCAATTACCACAATCTCTCCAGACTTTTGCGCAAGCTCATCCCAAGATACTGCCCTAGCAATCTTTGCCTGATGGTCGAAATTATCTTCAACGAAAACTACAATCCCATCGTTATTGATTTCATTAATTAAGAATGCGTGGTGTACGCCATTAGCTGCCTTCTGAAGGAAAATCAATTTCTTTAATAACTCTACGGGAGTTCCTAACAAGTTTGCTTTAGAGAAGGTGAAGAATTTCAAAACATTCTTGGATTTGTTTACTATTTCTTCCGCAGATAACCCTTGACTACCTTCAAAAGTCCTGCCTAATTCTTCATCTAAATACTTCACAGCAGATACGAAACAATCGTTGTTTTTGGCCATATCCCCGGTAACCCTAGCCCCCTTATTAACATATTCCTCATAAACTCTAACTGCTACTTTTGCCGTGGCATCAGCCCTGTTTGCTATGGCAGCTACTTCCTCAATTTTCTTTTCCAATTGTATTTCTAACTGTGCAATTCTTTCACCTTGTTCTTCTACTGTGGTCCCTAAGTTCTTTACTTCTTGTTTTACTTCTCCTACTTCTTGTTTTACTTCTCCTACTTCTTGTTTTACTTCTCCTACTTCTTGTTTTACTCCCTTTACATCGCCTCGTACTGCCTCTATTCTACGCAGCAACATTTCATCGCGGACATCCTGCGGAGTGCGCTTTAAAGCCTCCACTCGCAGGCTTCTTCTCTCGCTAAACGAAAGGGCGCTAATAAGCTTCTCTAAAGCAACCCATCTTCTTGCATATTCCAGAGCAATCGTTTCTACAGGCGTATCTTCTCTTACAACTATCACATCATTCCCGTTTGTTCTTAATAAACTATTATCGAGAGGCTCGGCTACTCTTCTTAAAAGTTCAGCCGTATCAACACCTGTTATTTGAGGGTCGCTATTCAGCTTATCTATCGTTGATATCAAATCCTCAAATATTCTCGCTTCGGCCCTGTACCAATCTTCATCCTGTTTATCGGCATCGAACTTAGCTTTAGCTTGTTCCATGGCTTGCGCAAAGTCACCTACCTGCTTTCTTGCCCAAGATTCCATTTTTGCTATTTCAGCTTGAGTATATGATGTGCCTGTGCTGGAACGAATAGTGCATTCTTCGTGAGATTTTAAGAATGTCAAGGGATGTAAGGATATGTCTTCAAGTTTTAGAGGTGAGCTTGTGAAAACAAAACTTCCGCTGGCTGTTTCTTCAGGCGGATTCGAGATTGCACTGCTAGAACCACTGGTTATTGCAGTTTTCTGGCCAACAACGTCTTTAGTATCACTGCCGGCCTTTACTACATCGCCTAACTTTTCTTCGGCTATCTCAAGCCTTATACCTATATTACTGGACGCACCTTCTGCACCCTGCCCTTCTTCTCCACTTCTGGAGGTTGCAATCTGGGCACCTGCGTTTGTTTCATTTCTTGTTACCGTTGCTACTAATGAACCTAATTTGCCTCTCGTATTTAGAGCATCAAACTCTGAGAGAGAGCTCGATGTGTTCCAGGCAGGCGGAGCAACGCCGGTTGTTAGGTGTGAATTGTATGATTTCACAGGTAAAATCTCTCTAATTTCGGCATTTCTAGCGTTAAATAAGCTTATTGGGCTTGCCGCAATCCCGACAATTGCATCAGCTACTTGGCGATTACTGCTTAAACCGCCAACTACCGAGCCAACAGTCAGAGCAATGGGCGGTACAGGCACTTGCATAGGTTCATTATTTATAGGAGAGCTAGATTCATCTATAGGAATTTGCTTTTTCTCAGGCAACTGCACCTTGCCGGCACTACCAAACCCACCTTGGCCTGCTGTTTCATTACCTATTATATTGCCGCCGCCTACTACCGCCTTCACCGCCTGCGCCAAAATTTCTTCTCTGGAAGACGTTACAGGTGAAGAACCCTGTGTGACAGCTTGCGCAACTGTACCAAAATCTTTCCTTAATTTGCCCATTGCTTGTAACGTTGTCTTAAACTCCTCTGTTAATATTTTACGCCGCCCCATATCAACTGTAGTGTTGATTTCTGATTGCGGGTCAAAATTACTAAGAATTATTCCGGTATACTTCATTGCATCTCGTAGTTGCTGCATTTGTTCCTGCTCTGTATACTCAGCATATTTATCCTCTAATTCAGCAAGAAGCACTTTGGCAAAATTTATCGCACCGCTGATCCTGTCCTCTATCTCTTTACTATCCTTGCCTTGTTCTATATAATCTAAACCTTCAAATAAGGACTCCATCGTGGTATTGAACGATTCTAATGCTCCTTGCCGCATAGCAATCTCTCTTGCTTCTTCCTTTGTCCTTCCCTGAGCCCTAAGAATGCTTGTTTGCATATCGTCGTTTCTAATTATATTATCTAAATTTCCTATGGCTCCCCCTACGTTATCTATGCCTAACTGCTTGACTATATAATCATCGGGATATTCTGACAATGCGCGAGGAGGCACTTGTTCTACTCTATGCACCCTGTATTCGCCATCCTTCCCTAAAATAATTATATGGTCGCCTGCCAGAATAAATTCATCTTCAATTCCAAAAGAAAGATTTATTCTTTCAAACTTGCTGTTATCCGCTAATATTGCTGCTTTAACCTTAGCGGCTTCTGTGGGTACGCTTGACTCAGGCTGCGGTATTCTAGGCGATGGCGGCGTAACTTCTGACATCAGCGGTACAGTAGGAGGCTTGACCGCTGGCGGTTCCAGTTCAAGAACTGGTTCACTTTGCGGAGCTGGCTGTTCAGTCACTACTGAGACAGATTCCAGAGTTACTGGAATTAAATGCTCAACTCCTGGTTGAGGCAACTCTTTCTTAATTACAAGTTTAACCTTGGGATAAACAATGATTACATCTTGCAGATGCCCTCTTGTCCCTCTAAAACCAACACCAGAAATTTCACCCACAAATTTAGCAGCTTTTGGTTGTGCCTTTGCCAAATCAGATGCATCTCTACCTTCCATTTGATTGTAGTCAAAAGGAATGCCTATTTCTGGCTCTAAAACAGTTCCGCCGCCAGTCTCTCTGCTACCTTCGATGTAAGCCGTTAATATTCCGTATACCCGCCTATCGATATCACTTTCATATCTGTACGGCAATAAAATATTAAGAATTGGTAAAACAATCTTCAGGTATCCTTCCTGTGATTCAAATCCGCTTACAGTTTTTGTTTGTTCTAGCTGCGTTATCACAACATCTAAAATCCGCTTTGCCGCTTCTCTATCTTTCTCCTCAGTTGCTTTTGCTATATTCCTAATCTTTTCTATAACCGGCTCAAGCTCTGCAGCCCGCCTATGATACTTTTCCATTACCTCTTGTGCTTGCTCATCAGAAAGATTATCCACCGTTAACCCTAATCCTTTTAAGAAACCTTTCGGATTAACCGATTCCATCTTCGCCTCCAGGACGCCCTGAGCTATTTCTGCCGCCACTTCTGCTTCAGAGCCGTCTTGCGGCTGGCTCAACTCTTCTTTTTCGAGTTTATCAACTGTCGCATCAAACGCATTTTGCAATGCTTCTTTCTCAACTCTCATATTTAATTCTTTTAAATCATAGAATTTTTTGCGCGCAAACGGAGTCATAGAGCCAAGGTCGTCTTTCTTGACGATGGAATCTATCACCTCTTCATTATCGGAGTTACCGATCGTCAGGCGCTCTATTTCAGCTTCTTTACCGATGTAATCACAGAAAGTATGGGTAATTTCATGGAAGAGGGTAGTCCCTTTTACATCTTGACGCCATAACTCAGGATTATCCAAAACCCCTCTGCTCGGATCAAAAAATAGTTTAATATTTAGTCTTATGAGCCAATCAGGAGTAATATCGCCTCTACCAAAATCGTCGCTTCTGCCATTTATTTCTACTTTTTCATGCTCTTCAAAAGGAAGTACGCTAACCTTCACCTTATTTGCCAGATCCAGGCTAATTGCGATATACAATTCTTCCAAAGTGGCTACATTGTTATTTTTAGCTTCTTCTAATCTCGCGAGTATCTGCTTGCCAGCATTAAGTTTTTCTTCTTTAAGCGCCCTTATCTTACCATTCTTGATCCCCTTAATAGCCTGCTCTCTTTCCAGTAAAATCTCTCTCAGCCTGATTATGAGAATCGGGAGTATCTTATTTATGTACTCTTTACCTATGCTACCGGTTGATATCTCTTGGATTAATTTTTGTTCCAATCCTTCTTTGGCATCCAAAAGATTTTTGTCATAATCAAGCAGGCCTTGCATATACCTCTGCATCATTTCAGCCCGGAAATGCGGGGCATACCAATTACCCATTTTCCCCTGTAAATTAGAATGATAATTTAACCAAGTATAGGTATTTAAAGTCCTGTTAATATCCGGATTTTGTTCTGTTAATAATGGGTCAGCTTTTAAGGCATTTTTCATCGCTTTCGCTGCGACGCCTAAATCCATATTTTCCCTGTCGTATTGCACTCCCAGTGTATTGAATAATCCTAAAATATTACCCTTTGCCTCGTTAACCAAATCAGACATTACCCGGTAACTCCTTAAATACCTGGTCTTTAACGAAGGTGCAAGCAAATAACTCTCAATGCCTGTGTAACCGCTGATATCAGTAATATCCGCAACAAAACTCTCATATCTTGCTAAATCATCCCTCAAGATCTTCCCGCTGCCCAACAATGCCTGCGCCTCTGCAAGATATTCTTTGATAGATTGTACTTTGGCTTTATTCAATTTCCTCAAGAAAGGATATCTTAACAGCAATTCTCCGGCCTCCTGCTTATTGCTGGTCTGTAAATAATGGGTCAGGATAATCTCTAATTTTGCCGAACCTAATTCACTAAGCCCCGATGGGCTGAATGAAGCATAATATATAGGTAATATTATTTCTTTCTCAAAAGTAGTCTGATCCTGTCTGTCTTTTAGCATAAGCTCTTCAAAATAATCTTGTATCTTCGGCTCTTTATGCAAAGCTTTCTTAAACAGGAGCTGATAAACAGCTGAATAATAAGGCAATGCCAGAGGAGCTTCGCTTTCTTCAATGTTAAATTTATTAAGAGACTTCAATGATTGCGACATCAAATCCCTGATTTTCTGGCTAGTAGGCAACCTGTATTGCTCAAGCTGCTTGGAATCTTTATTCTTGATCAAATCCGTTATCATCCCGGCAAAATTAATTGCGGATTGGTTAATTTGCGTTATCTGCTCTGGCGCGAACAGGTTATTTGCGGTGATGACTGATTTAAAAGCATCAATGCTATAATTATATTTTTCAGAGCTGCTTAAATAATCCAGAACATAATGCGGTTGTGATAAGAATATGCTCATTACAACCGGCTCTTGAATGGCTTGCTTCAAAGAATACCTCGCTTCCTGCGGAAGTACATTATATGTCCCTAAAGCGCCTGCTATTGAGAAATATGTGTAGTTAGGGTTAATTAAAGAAACCAGTGCATCTGCAATGGTGTATTTATTTATCGGAGCGTTATCTAAGAATGGGATAGAAGAGGCTTCCGTACCTTCTTGAGGATTTATTATGGTATTAATGACATTGATCAAATTGCCATAATAATCTAATCCTCCCGCTACTTCTGGGCTAACTTGATTCTGAAGCTGTTCTATGATATTTGTTAGGTTAAATGAATGCTGGCCTTCAGGAATAGTTGAGGCAGGAAGATACTGCAGAACTTTGTCAACAAGATCACGCCTGGCTTCAGGAGCACCCCTTGAGCCGTTGGGCATATTTTTCAGGTATTCGACCTTGCTTAATATTTCCTGCCTGGCTTCTAAGGATAATCTCGCCACATCTCCTTGATATGCACCGGCCGTATTGTATCTTGCATGTTCTATCAACTGCACAAGAGGAATATGTGAATTCACACTGGAATTCTTAATCTCTTCAGTATAGATATTGCGCATAAAATCCAGCCTCTTGGCAACCTGGGCAACACCCATAAGACTTACGGCGTGCTGTAATGACCAATTATAGTTGGCATAGATGGAATCATAACCTTCCTTTACTTGAGCTACCTCACTTAAAATGTGTTGCGCATAACCTTTGATAAAATCAGACATCCCCTTATCATTAATTATCTCCTCCATAGTACCTTCGATCTTGGAAGCAGATTGTTTTAATGTTTCCCTGACTCTCGCTTCGGGAATCTGTCCTATCTCTGACAGTTCTAGCTGGTAATTCTCTTTATATTCAATCGCCTTCTTCAATAAATCTTCTATTTTAGCAGCCTGCTCTTTATTGCCGGAACCCTGGGCTAACTGAACCATATTCTTCAGTTGTTCAATTAGCCCGCGCGAAACAGCTGCTTCGCCAATTTGAAATACCAAAGCATCGGAAATATTTAACGCGTCTCTCATGCGAGTGCTACGCTCTAATTCTTGAGCGTTGATATCCATTACACCCTTTGATATGCTTACGCGCTGCTCTAACTCTGTTTTTGAGCGTCCGGAAATATTTTGCTCTGTCAACTTAGCCTGATCATACAACACGATTCTTTTCCCGCTATTTTCATCTAACCTGTCCAGATCACCTCTTCTGTTTCTGTTTATCGCCTGGACTAAATCCGAATAACCCCAATTATGCGCATCGTATACGACAACGTCAAATATACCTTTATAATCGATACCGGTTGCAGCTCTTTCGTTGGAAATAACAATCCATCCTTTATTCTCGCCTATGCAATTTTGGATCTTTTTGTTTATTTCGTCAGATGCAGTATGTTCATTGATAATGATAATCTCTTTCCCTCTAAGCTGTGGATCCTTGTTAATTCTTCCCTGTAAATCACTCATTACATTACGGTCTTTTACAAAAATCAGCGTTGCCTGATCTTTCAACAATGTAGGCATAATAGATTCATAGGCTTCTTTAGCAGTTTTGCCTTTTACATCGGCAGTTTCTAAGCCCAGCGTCTCTCCGGCGTTAGCCACTCCTTTACCTAAATTAAAAAGGAGCATTGCTTCAACAGCACTAAGCGTGCCCGAAGCCCCGAGGACGTCTGCGCCGTCTTTAAACCGGAGGACTTCCGATAAAGTAGCCTGAGAAGATGAAGTAGAGGTTTTCAGGTTATCCTTTATTGCGTTCAAATCCAGATCTGAAGGATTTAATTTATTTTGCCCATTATTATTGGAAATTAGAATTCCCTCTGCTTTTAGTTTAGCGTAAGCAGCTGCCAGGAAGAATCTATCGCTGAAAATCTTAGTTGCCTCAGCGCTACCTTTACTATGCGGGATAATCTGATCTTTTGTCTCTGAAAGAGTCCATCTATCTATGTTCCTTGCTTCAAAGAATGCGCCAATTTCATGAGTGCTTAGGCCCTCCTGCTTTAAGAGATCTATGGTTTGCCGGGTTAAGCCCCATTTTCCATTATTATCTTCATAGAACAAGGCTTCTTTGTCATGATTTTCTTTTGCTTTGTCTATATCAGACTCTTGAGTTAATTTTCTTTCCTTAATAAGACTGGCAATGACCCTGTGCGCGTTTTCTGCCCCATTTATAAAATTATCCGCTAGTTTAGTCGGCTCTTCGGCAGAAAGTATATAAGTTGTTTTATCAGAGAATGGGATATGGAATTCATCAAATCTCACCACATCCTGATTAAAAATTCCCTCTATTAAACTGCGTTCTTGGTTCCTGTTTCGTAAATGCCCGAAGTTTTCCATGCTAAACACTGTAATTGCATTACCGTCATTCAAGTGCTTGGTTAGCTCGCCGTTAATTCCATTAGATAAAGACAGGTGGTCTCCATCTACCAGCTCCATGCGAAACATCTTTAAGAATTCTACCATGTTCACATTACCCTTATCACCGGCTACAGTAGAATCTTTTTCAATATCATTCCTTACTACTAAAACCTGGTTTGGTATACTGCCTATTTTCTCGCCATTAAGATAGTTTACTATCATCTCAACCAGGAACGCATCACTCTTAGCTCCGCCAGCTGTAAGGTGCACATTAAACCCATCCTGCAATCCTAGAATCATCTTTAACTGACCAGTCGCTACATCATCCCTAAACTTGTCTTCCGGATTTTCGCCCCTCCCTATCGCTTTATTTCCTATGCTATGCTTTGCAAAAGCTAAATATGAGGCAAATACAAGCGGCATGACCTGCTCTTTATCTATCGACTTAACCCGCTCGCTAATAAATGCTCCCAACCCGGCAATATCAACATTGTTCCCTAAAAGATTTTGATCTGCTAATTCCTTCAGGTAGGTGTTTATACCCTTAACAAAAGCATTAATCTCCTCCAGCTTACCTGCTGCAGCTGGTTCCCGGAGAAGTTTATCATTAAAATCTAAGCTAATATTCCCGCTATTTTTATCTACCTTGACAGTTAATGCTTGTGACTCAAGATAATCTTTATATACGCTGGCTTCGCCTCTCGCGGCGCGTATAGCATAAAGAGTTCCTATCTGGGGAGAAATGCGCGCTAATACCGGGACTAACAGTTGTACGCTCTGTCCGTCGCTAAGCAATGTGATTATTCTGTCTTTACCATCTCTCTCAATATTATTCTCAATTTCTAGCCACTTACCTTTTATAAACTCGCCAAAGTTGCTTATATCCACTCCTTGCTGCTTATATTCTTGCCTGAATGCCCTTAATTGGCCTTCTACTTCTGCAATCTTACCTTCAATATTTCTCTGTATTTTGGCTTCGGTTTCTTTACGTAAATCCTCTCCCAGCAATTCCACTTCGCGTAATAACGCTTCAATCCTATTCAATCTGTTGGCTTCACCGGCTACTTTTGTAAGGGAGTGATCCTTTAAAACTTCCCCTAACTCTTTAACAGGTATTTGCTGCAATTTCTGCAGATGGCTTGCGGACATCATATCCAAGACATCTTCCGGCCGCTCAATCGGCTTAACTGCGCCTTTTGCTTCCACATAATCCATCAAATACTGTTCTTTGAATAATTCTAGCGCATCCTTTTCCCCTAAAGTAAGCTCTACGCCAAAACGCTTTTCATATGCCTTATTAAATCCTTCAAGATCACATTCTTTGATCCCCTGTAATGCCGCTTTCTTAAGCACATCTTTTTCCTCTGCCATTAACATTAGAATCGAATCGGTTGGCTTACCTTCAAGATAAGCGGATTGTGTCGCTGCATTTGCCTCCCAATAGATCTGGTTATATTCTTTTACCCCTTCGCGCCCTGCATTCTCTCTGGCGGTCCTTAACCCCTCGACCCAAACCATCTGTTCTTTAGCTTTCATTTCACGGAGAGATACATTAGGAATTGCGCTTACCAGATTAGTTCGCAGTTGCCCTTCAATCTCATCTCCCGACATCTTAAGAAGATCTATTCCCTTTAGCAATGCTCCTTGCGTACGCTCCTCTTCTTTCGCTATCTCCGCTGCTTTATTAAGAATATTATCTGTAACAGCCATCTTTAATTTTAGCGAATCTTTACCGAAAGAAAATTCCAGCTGACGGCTTTCTGACTTGACAGCATCCAATGAAGCGGCGGAATTTTGCATTAATTCTCGGGCCGAATCAAGAGACATAACTAAAGCCCCTGAATCAATACCCCTATTTATGCCGTCCCGTACCTGGCTTAAATTCTCATAAGTTTCTTTGGGCAAAACCCTGAAATCCCCTAAAATGTCCTTTGGATTAATCCCAGGGCTAATTTCTTGAGCAGCTATACCCACCGCCTCATTAATAACCCTTGCTACCTCATTGACATTTTTACCGCTTGTCTCGTAAATTTGTCCCGCTTCACTGATTTTACCTAAGAATTTATCTACAGTATTTAATTTATCTCCATAGCTTGTTCTTAATTCAGAAACGGTTGATTGGGATAAGCTTCTTCCGTAATCCAGGCCGCTTTCCGCTACCATCTTTGCGTGTTCTGGGCTAAACTCAAAAACCGTTCTTAATACATTTTCTGTAAGTTCTTTATTGGTTTGCTCAAAGGAAGAATAAATATGGCTTTGTCTCACTGCTTCTTCTAACCCCATCTCCCTCACTGTATTTATCCAGGTATTGAAACCCTCTTTTTCCGGGAATAAAACCATGCCCATTTTTTCTACAAAAGAAGGCTCGTTGATAGGAGCGTACGAAACACCAAGAGAATCCAGAACTTGATTCTGTAGCCATTGAGTGGGGATTGCTTGTAACAACCTTGCTCCCATAACGTTAAGCCCATTTTCCAAACCGGATGATGCGCTTTCATTAAACGAGCTTCTTCCTATCTCTTTTCCCACTGTCCAAGGTGCTTTGGCTCCTTCAAGCATTACATGCATCGGAAAGAGTACAGTGCTGGTTGCGGCTTGATAAGCGCTCATCCCCGCGCTTATTGTCTCACCCACACCGGAAAATACATCTCCAATACCAGCTATGCTCTCATAAATAACCGGGCCTCGATTCTCTCCAAATGTATTAACGAACGACTCTTTAGCCCTTTCCTTGGCATCAAACCAAAAACCTGTTTTTACCTCTCCGGCAATCTCTGAAGCAAATTTTCCCCTGCTTAATCCTATATCTCCCTCAACCTTTCTTAATCCAACTGCTTCTCGCAATCCTCCTAGTAATAACGCCTGTGAAATCGCATAGCCTAATCCTCTATATTCTTTGGGCTGAGCTAAACTAATACCATAGCGGTTATCTTGCGGGTCTAAATAATTACTTATCTCGGTTCCTAAAAATTCTTTTGCGCTCTCTGCTATACGCCCCTGATAGAATATTCCGCTATTTCCTCCGCCATCGATATAATTATGCAAGAATGCATCTCCGACGCTAGAGACGTAACTTGCCATACCCCACGCGCCTTTTGCGCTGGCTCTGATAAAACCATCGGCAAAAGCAGTGGCTCCGGATCCGCTACTTTCAAAAGTAAATTTGCCTGTATCCTTAAAGACATGGCTGGGGAACATCGCAAATCCAGGCAGAGTACCTATCATCGCTAGAGGAATATTTTCACCAACTGCTGTTTCAAATTCCTTGATCGCCCCGGAGTATCTAGATTCAAAACCCTTTACTGCGTTCTCCCAATCCCGGCCGCGTTGCTCATCTCCCATTAAATATAAAGTCCCGACTACAAGATTGCCGGCAATAGCGCGGGAAAAATCATTCCAGGTGCCCAATACACCATCGCTGGAAACTGATGGACTGTTCCCGTTACTAATATCTCGATCCCATCCGTAAATAGCATTTTTTTCGCTATTTGAAAGTGTCCAGTTTATATAAGGAGCACTCGGATTCCCGATGCTACGGGCCCGGGCCCAATCATCACGAGCATTTTTAGAATCATCTAATAACGCAATGGTCCCGTATAAAGTCCCTGCTGCGCCTAGATAGGGAGCTGTTCCTGCAACCGTTTTTCCGACGTTCCACAAAACACTACCCATGCCAAAAAGCAGTGCGGGATCGGCAGCAGTAGCAACAGCAACCAAAAGTGCATCACCAGCAACTATACCAAGCCTTCCGGCGATAGGAGCTATATCAATACCTTCCTTAACTAAATTTTCTGCTAGTTCAAAGGTGGGCTTATTATAAGCGGCTTTGGTTTGTATATAGTTCATTAATAAAGCATCTTCTGATTGTCCTGATGTCTTAACGAACTCACCGATATCATTATTCGCGCCTAAAAAGCGATTTGCAAAGATTTGCTCTCCTAAGTAGTATTTAGAAGCAGGCTCAGGATCATTGGTAAGAGCTGTATTAACTCCCATATCCCTAAAAGCCCACCCAGCTTTATATAACACCCCAAGAACTTCACCTGATGCTGACATGAGGAAACCAGTCGTACCTTCTTTTAGGTCTTGTGCCGTAAGATTTGAATTCTGCGTAACCATTGGTCCGACGTCAGCCATAGAGCTTGGGTCTGCCTTTGCAAGACCCTCTCCCCATGCACTGAAGAAATTGTCTGCTGCTTTATAAGCCTCTCCGCCTAAATTTGAATTCTGCGTAACCATTGGTCCGACGTCAGCCATAGAGCTTGGGTCTGCCTTTGCAAGACCCTCTCCCCATGCACTGAAGAAATTGTCTGCTGCTTTATAAGCCTCTCCGCCTAAATTTGAATTCTGCGTAACCATTGGTCCGACGTCAGCCATAGAGCTTGGGTCTGCCTTTGCAAGACCCTCTCCCCATGCACTGAAGAAGTCAGTCAGTGGATGGCTTGGCTCTACGGTCGCTTTTTTAGTTGTTATTTCTCCTCTATCATCTATGGTAAACTTATATTCAGTATTATCCAATATAAATTTACTAGATGGCGAAGCCACCCATTCACCTCCGGTTGTCCTAACCTCTTTGATATACGGGACAAACTTATCTCCTTCATTAACTACGCTCACCTTCGCATTGCCTATTTCCACAGATCTATCTAAAACAGTCCAACCATTATCTCCCTTTACAACCCTGATAGAAATTGGCCCACTAGCCGTTTCTAAAGTAACAAAAGACGGTATTTTCGCTAAAGAAGATTTAGCTCCCTCATAATCTCCTTCCATAAATGCTTTTCGCGCGTTTTCCATAAGAGCAGAATAAGGAGCAAGCTTATAGCTGTCTTTAAACGTTTTATTAAACAGATTGCCCAACGATGAAGGCTTAGTAGAGGTTTGTTCTTGCTTAATCTTATTGTTATGAGCATGTATCGCGTCTCTTAACCTGCTGAACCCGTTTTCTGCATCGCTTAAGGCATCGTAACCTTTGAGTTTCAGCTTCGCGGCTGTCTCCTGATTCTTGCTCAAAACAGAACTAAGCACAAAGGTATCTCCTACGCTTGTATAATGCCTGCCAGTAGGATTACCTATAAATTTGACGCCGGTAGGCCGGCTTATTTCGCCGTCTTCAACTGTAACCGTGTAATCCTCAAGTGGCTTAAGTTTTCTACCATCGTTCAGATATACATTTGAACCTTGGTATTCATAGCTTAGGCCTTCTGCGCGATTGATTATATTGAAGCTGGCGATATTTCCGGATTGGTCAGTATTGATAACGGCGGGCATTAATCCTTGCGCGGTCAGAATTCCTTTGTCATTCTCAAAAGCCTTGGCTTGGCCTCTGTGGTTCAAGGTATAACCCAAAGCATAAGAAGCTGCTGAAGCTGCCCCACCCATTTCTTTCCCGGGTTCCACAAAAAATGGATTTTGGACTAGGTAATGTAGAATAGGAGCAGATTCTCCCTGAGTAAGCCTAGTATCCTGCGCAACGATTCGCTTGGCCTGCTCGCCTTCTCCATTCTTATCCTGACGGATATTAAATTTCATACTTTCGGCAAAATCAATTCTTCCTTGAGGCGCCTGCCAGCCTGTTTTATCATTGTATTCCTTATATACTACCAGCCTATCCACAGATGTTTTAAGAACACCATCTTCTTTTGTTAACACTGAGAATACGCGTGCCTGATTAAGCTGAGTATCAGTAAGCATGCCTGCGCTTTGCTTGGAAGAACCCAGGACACTCTCAATCTTGCCGTTATTACCGAAAACTAAATCAGCCCCATGTATAGTATTGCCCACAAAATTAGCAATGCTCATCTGGCTGTTCGCGGTAATTTGGGTTACCAATAGATTTGTGGTCCCGACATTACCTACATTATTATCAACTGTATCACCTTTTCTTACGTCGCCGACCCCAGTCCATTTTGCTCCAGGGCCAAAAGCAAGGGAAGAAGAAGCAGCCACGTCTACGGCATAATTCCCAGATTGATCCCTATTAAGCAGGAGCGGGAACGTACCCTGCCCTAAAGCAATAGCCTCTTTGTAAAGCTTACCTTCCTTTATAACTGTGGTCCCTATCAAGTTCATATTTGTGGGATTGGAATCCATTCCAACAGTAGACACCCCTTTTCCCGTCACCATCTTGCCATCACTGACTATGGCGGGAACAAATGCCTCACCTTTTCCCACAAAACCGATGCCTCTTCCCAATGCTGACTCGGTATTCAATGCCCCGCTGCGGGAAGTCATGCCTATAAGAACGCCTTCCTTAACTACCCCAGTCCTAAGATCCTGCGAAGAATAAACGCCGGTGGCTGTACTACTACTGTACCCAATAATGCCGCCGTTCGCTCCAGAGAAATTTATCTGCCCTGAAGCGTTAACAATAGAATCCTTAACTCCGTTCGCACTCCCTACGGCATTAATGTTATTTAATCCGATATTAACATTGGTGGTGCCTGCAATTAACGAATAGAGACTAGGCGATGCGCCGTGGGTTTCAAATCCAACATTTTGTCCGGAGATTCTAGCGACTCCTCCGTAAACAATTGAATTATCTGGAGCAGCGCTCGGGAAAGTCATCCTGCCTTGCCCAAGCAACATTTCTCCGCCGCGGCTCAAGGTTACCCGGTACATATTATTAAAGTTTCCGGCATCCACATGCCGCGATTGGAACTCCGGCGTTGCTCCGACACCATAAAGCTGTTGGCCTGCGTATCCGTAAACCGTATCCCCTGATACCATTCTTGCGCCGGTGGATAAATCCCAGGCAATATTATCATTACCGCTCAAGCTTACGCGTATAATATTATCCGTGACATTAAAGGCGTTATATTGGCCATGCGGACCTTCAGAAGCCCCTCCTGATTTATTAACCTCAACACTAAAGGATCTGTTGTTCTGCGCCGCATTAACATAGCTATCGCCTGTAACATTAGCCCCCAATGCCTGTTTTGCAGCAATCGGAGAAAGGCTTATCATCATATTGGCATTTTCCGTAGTAAATGCCCTGCCGGCATTAGCTTTACCACCCATAAAGCCTACCAGGACGCTTTGTTCGGGCAGCCCATCTTCTTTGGCATAGCCTATAGATACAGGGTTAACAATCTGCCGGGTACCCAAATCAACCAGGTTTCCATTTGCCGTAAGGCCAAAATCTTGAGAAGCAACTATTGATCTTGAGGACACATCACCAGTAGGACTAAAACGAGTCCCGGTAGGTATGGTTCGCACGACTTGGCTGTTATCGGTACCAAAATCAGTCCTGAAAATTGCGGAATCTATAGACCCCTGTCTGAAAATATTACCGCTAGGAGTCTTATCATAAGCCATATTAGTTCCCGGGTCAATGGTGCGGATCCACTGTCCGTTATTCCATGCGAAACTTATCGGCTTTGAGAAATCATTTGTATCATATACCCTCATCGCGGTGGTGCCGTCATTGTAGTTATTATGAGTCTCCATCTTAACTATACCTTTGTCTTCATAAAGCACCAGAGAACCCGTGGGGGTAGAAAGGCCAATGATCTCACCATTTTTAACCCTTGCGATCGTAGGCCCGCTGGGATCAAACGTGACGTTTGCGCTAAAAGTGTTGCTCGTAAGCGAATTTTGGGAAACCGGAGCAGAAGCATTCCCCCCTCCTGCACCCGCGATATCATGCATGCTATAATTATTATTGCTATCCCAGGTGCCTTGCGCAAGCGGAATGGTCAGTTTATCGGTCACCTGGCTTACATTTACTGTACGCAGGTCGTCATTGTAAACCTCCATCTTAACCATGCCTTTATCATTATAAAAGACGGTGGAGCCCACCGAAGTGGGGATAGAAACGGTCTCTCCGTTTTGAGCCCTTGCAATTGCGTTTTCATAGGAACCGGAGGTTATATTTTGGCTGGCGATATTGGGGAGGGTGTAAGCTAAAGGCGTAACCATCTGGTTTAACGCCTGTCCAGCCGCAAATTCTGCCTGATATCCGGTAGACTGTATTGTTCCCATAGAATCCTTGGCATAGAATGTATTCCCAAAATCACTGTGATATGTATTGCCTGAGCTATCATGAAAACCCTGGCTGATAACGCTATTGTCATTTGCGCTATATACATTGATGCTGTTGCCATATCCGGCATGGGCATAGGTTTCAAAAACAACACCCATATTAGGGTCATTCCGGACAACAATATCCGCGTTCGGATTCTGTTGCTGGATGTAATTCAAATTATTGTTAAACTGAGAGGTCATCTCAACAGGAGATACCCCGCTAAAATTCACATTTCCGTTGAAATTTGAATAATCGGAAACCGAAGACATACCGTAATCGTTAGGCAGCATGTATTCCGGCATGCTGACAACCGGTGTACTCTCTACAGCGGAAAAATAGTCCGAGTAATCATAGCTGCTTCCCCAATCGTCATAATACTGATAGTCTGCGGCATAATAATCCCCATCTTCCCCTGCCCCTTTTATTCCCTGGGCTTCTTTATCAGAAAGTAACTGCGCCTGGACTGGAAACAAAGGGACTAATGCGTATCCGCTAAATTTATCCAGGAATTTCCCTTTAGGTAGAAACTCCTCTTTGTGTTCATCCGCAAAATAAATTTTTTCATCGGTTATGCGGGTTACTAAAATGTAGTGGTCGCCTTTCAGGTGGGCTATAAAAGGCAAAACAAGGGCATTTTCCTTTTGGGACAATTCCTGTTTTAAATCCAATTTTACGGGATAAAGTTTGGCGCCGAAGAATTCGGAGGCGCGGGATAAAGCATAAAGAGAATTCTTGATAACCTTTGGATTGCCTTCCGGCTTGAGGACCCCGCTTAAGATATCTGTGGTCAGGGCCATTACCGCTATATCCTGCTCTTGCGCGGCGACCCCCTTATAAGCTAAGAAATCATAAAGCGCCTTTGAACCGCAGGGTTTCCCCACAAGCCAATTGTAAATTTCTTCTATTCTTTGTTTGGAGATATTTAACGGTTTTTCTAAATTGATGGTTAAGGTGGGTGAGATTTTTATGGCGTTTATGGGCTTGCCAGAGATGTCCTTGAGGATATTCCTTATCGCTATTGGAATGTCAAGCTGGCGCAGGTCTTTTGTTAAGTTCGGAGAATATGGAGTTAGTGAACCGGGTTTCTGCCAGAGGACCCTCCAGTCATATTCTACGGCCTGCGCTACCTGCTCAGGAAGAAAGACCGCAACAACTATGAAAGCCACAACCCTAATCCAAGCCTTAAAACTGGATTTAAAGGTTGCCTTCTCTGGAAGGCCTGGTTTTAATTCTGCCTGGTTTTCTTGTTTAGGGTTTTTATTCATTGTCGTTACCTAATGCATAAAAAACAAAAAATAGATTTCCCCTTACCCCAGCAGATGCTTTCATAATCTTTGTTCTGTTTAAGGACATTTGTTTTAGTTTAATAAAACGTTTCTAAAACTATTTAATAAGATATTAAATAAAAAAACCGAGTTGTCAAATATCCTGTTTTGCATCGATATTCGGCAGCCCGGCTATCCTTCTCTTAATCTTAAATTGATTTTCGGATCCGTGGCTTTGCGCCCCCCGATTACTCGGGGTTTACCCTT
>JBAZKC010000014.1:0-18137 GCA_041651035.1 Candidatus Omnitrophota bacterium
CCGCATCGGGTAAAAGAAGCTCCTGCGCATTTATCCGCATTAATTTCTCCAGAATCGCAGGATAATACTGCCTGAGAAACTCCTGATGTTTTATAGTGGCATAATAATGCGAACGGCCTAAAAACTTTTCCAAGTATTCATGGAGGGAAACAACAGCTAGAACTACCTGAAATTCTTCCTGAGAAAATTCTTTCTTAAAAAGCCTATATGCGGCTTTAGAAATATAAATTTGCAATTCTTTACCGGCCGCGTTCTTTTTGGCATAGATAAATAAATCCGGCACATAAGAATTTTCCTGTCTTCTGATCTTATCCAAGATATAGGACTTGCACTTTACGCCAAATTTATACTCAATGACATTCTTGTAGGTAAAAGATAACTCTTTTGCCCTTAGGGATGAAATTGCCTCCTCTATCTGCCATATTTGTTTATAACTCAAATTTCCAAAATAACCTTGCAGGTCGCTTTCTACTTTAGATAACTCTTTTACTTTTTTTATGGCTGTTATAATCCTGCAGGTCGCATTATACTCAAGCGCATAATTAATGCTAATCATCGAGGTATTAAGTAACCCTAATGTCTTGATTAAAAGTTTCTCTGCTTTCCTAGGATTCTTGCTGGCTACAGCTTCGGCTTTATCTACAAGTCTTAATATACTTTTGTATGTATCCTGCTCGTGCCTATAAATTATCTCCTCAGTAAAAGTCAATAAAGCGCCCCCTACTATCACCACTGCTATAAACAACACGAGCACAGCATTGACTATGATGTCGCTGCAGTTGTTTGACCCTGCGGCAAAAGCAGGGGTGGCAGCGAAAAGCAGGCTCACAATGATCATTAGTGAAACGACGGCGAAGTTACGAAGAGGAACTTGTGGTTGCAGAGGTATTCTTACCGGCTCTGGGTATCTTTGAGGCTCTGGTGCTTTTTGGGGTACCTGAGGCTGAGGTATTCTTCTAGGTTCTCTCTGGGGAGCTTGGCGTTTTCTTTTGGTCAAATGAATACTGGGAACAAGACCAGATAAGATAGCCGTGGCAAGAAAAGACGTTAGCGCTAATAGTGCCGGAGGAGCAAAGCTGGGATGATTAGCCCAACCGGATAGCTGAGTAAATAGACCAGTTATCCAAGGAGATGTTCTGGCTAAAACCAATCCTGCTAAACTCAAGGCACAAAGAGTAGAAATGGCTGATGGGAAAATAGAACCACGGATTTTTACACTATATCCTTTGGCCCTATTATCTACGACTGCTTTTACTTCTTCAGTAAGCTTATCTACGAGCTGTTGGTGTCTAAGGAGTAAACCTTCTGCGGTTTCTTTGTTCTTAAAGAAATTTTGGTAAAGAAGATCAGCGGTTTTTGTGATAAGATTTGAGAATGTATGGCCCTCGCGCTCTAACCCCCAGAACCAAGTTGGAGACATATTCAATTCTTTCTCATAAAAGTTAAACAAAGGATTAAGGAATATTACTTTGAAAATCTTATTGTTTCTCAGCGCTAAAGCTGCCAAATAAGCAATCCGGTTATAATCGCTCGGGTACTGATAAAATATTTTATTAAAGATTTCACCGCCTGCAGTTACTTCTTCAAAAGCTATGGCTAAGTTATGGTAGTTAAAGGTCATCTGGGCATGAGCTTCTGTTACTTCGCCGTTTTGTTTGACTGTCAGGCTGGAGGTTGCTTTTGGATTAACCGCATTCCATCTCATTGCGCCAGGCGAACCCAGGCCTTCTTGGTCGGTCATCAAGACTTCTCCTCCTTTAAATACTATTCCTTTATTTGCCCTATCCAAAAAGAAGCTCAACGCAGCCAAGAAGGCGCCGTACGAATCTGTTAATAAGCCTTCTACCGTAGTAGCATAGCTAGAGCTGACAAGTTCTTCAGTAGAAAATAATTGGAATTCCTCGATATAAAGGTTAAGGATTCTTACAGTAGTTTTGTAGTTAGTAGGAAGGATTCGCAAGTCCATAGCATCATCTTCCTCATCACAACAAGGCCTCACCCCCGGGATTTTATCGTCTTGGAGTGTCATGAAGAAATTAAATATATACGCTAACATATGCGTCCGCTGTTTCATTTTGGTTTCCTTTTTGGCAACAGCGTCTTCATTGCTTTCCCTTGATGGACTATCCAATCGTAGAAGATCTTTTTCTTCTTGTGTTAGCTTGATGGGCAAACCTATCTCACAGCCTGTAGTAGGAAGATAATCGAGCCCTTGTTCTTCTCTTCTTAAAATATCTATCTCTTCTTGTATGTAGAACTTGATCTCTTTTATAGACTTACCTTTTAAATAATACCAGGCGAAGATTAACATCTTAATATATTGCTGGTTGCCGATCATAAGATCCTTAATATCTAACCCTTTAAATAAAGCTACCAATAAACCACGGGCTCGGTGCGTAAGGGGTTGAGTTGATTGAATTGCAAGGCAGGGATTGTGTTCCCTAATGATATTTATGTAGTAACCTAAGTGATCGATTTTACTTAAGGCCTTTGCTGCGGCTTTGCGGGCCGACCGATATACCTCTATTAGAACCATAAACAAAGGCCCTAATGCGCAGATTGTTAGCCCCAAGCTCATAAAGCCAGTTTTGAAAGGATGTTCTAAAACAGACTCAGCAAAGGCTTGCGAGATTAACCGCCAAGGTGTGTATTCTACGGCTACGGTCTGTGCAAAAGCAGGCGAGGTAGAGAAGAACCGGGCGGCAAGAATTATTATGCCTATAAAGAACAGGCCGGTAAAAATCATCACTTCTATAAGGTTGATAAAGGTTGAGCCTCTCTGCTGGTTAGGCTTGAGAGATTCAGAAGAATCTTGGGCCGCTTCCTTAGCTAACTCTTCTACTTTCTTACTAGCTGTTATTATTCTACATGTGGATTCGTAATACTGCCCATAGTTACCAACCACGTTTATGGTGTTAACTAATCCTGATGCCTTAATCAGAAGTTTCTCTGCTTTCCTAGGATTCTTGCTGGCCACAGCTTCAGCTTTATCTGCAAGTTTTGTTACCTTTTTGCATAACCGCTGGGCGTATCCGCACCACCAATCTTCATCTAACGACAAGACAACAGCGCCAGCAAGGATTAACATACCATATCCTACAACCAACACCCAAGGCACAACCATAGAGATCTTACCTGACCCTGCAGCAAAAGCAGGGGTGGCAGATAGGAAGACGCTGGTAGACAAGGTAGCGATAATAATAAAGAAAGTATCTCCCTTAAATAATGCTATAAGAGGTACCCCAATCGCAAGAATTGGGATGAGGATCCCTAATGCTATCATTACTTTATCGGGCATCTTTGACGATATTTCGTTTTGTGATAAAGAATTATCTTGCTTTAAGTTCTTAGATTGTGAAGTATGTGTAGGCATCAGATTTAGGGGATTAGCGGGGTTTATTAATTGTGCGGGCTTCAGCCAAAACTCAGGATCCATAGCGCTATCACAGGAAGTACCATCGTCATCGCTGTCAAAAAATGCGCGTGCTTCACCCTGCCACCCTGCCGCGCTGAATATCAATAGAATAGCAAGCATCATTATTTTCCATGATTTAACTAGACGGAAAAGACTAGATGCTGTTTTACTGCCTTGTTTAGGCATACTATCAAGCGTTTCCTGAACTTTCTTGCTGGCTATTAGGAGTCTACAGGTAGCCGCATACTCAAGCGCATAATCAACATTTCTCTTCAGGATACCAAGTAACCCTGCTGCTTTGTTTAAAAGCTTTTCTGCTTTCCTAGGATTCTTGCTGGCCACAGCTTCGGCTTTATCGGCAAGTTTTAATATGCTTTCGTATATCTTATGGATATCACAAATAGATATTATCATTAAGACTAAACCTATAAGGGAACCTACGCCGAAAACAGCGCTAAAGATAAACATAGATACAGAGTTAACAGTTGGGCCTGCAGCAAAGGCAGGCGTAGCAAAAAGTAGGATACTTATTACTAAAGCGCTAGCTACAGCCATAAAAGCCAAAAGCGTTGTTGAGGCGCTGCCTCCTGCTGACATCATCATCACTGCATTTGAGTGTGCAACTTCATCCACCAGGCTATAGCGAACCTGTAAATCTTCTAAGGCCACCCGTTCCGAGGTAAGGATTTTTCCCCTAATCTGCTTTAGTAAAGACAATGTTAAATTTTTAATTGGACCATATGTTTTCTTATCCCCATGCCTATACGTCCAGCCGGCCCTTGTACCTTTGATCCCTGCTTTAAGTTTGGACGTCAATAGCATTAATCTCGGGTTCTTATTCTCAGGTGATAAATCTACTGCCCAATACTTACCCACTAAATAAAGGGCCTCGAAATCGAGATCTTCGATATCAGAAGCCACATCTACTAATTGCCTAAAATTAATCCTGCTAAGCAATCGTTTTTCTTCTTTAGCTTTTGTTAAATGCCCGAAAAACTCTTGAGGCAGAGACAAGGAGAATTCCCCTGTATCCTTATATAAATCTACGCCGCCAAAAGCAATCAATAATAATAAACTTAAGGTATTGTGTTCATTTTTCTTGCTTAAACGTTCTTGGAGTGAATAATTATTTTTTAATATTTGCCATGCTTTTGCCGCCTGGTTATGCTCTGCTAATCCGGTTAAATATTTTAACGCCTTGCCTGCGGGCATCTGAGCGAGCGCCTCTTTTACCTGGGATATAAAAACATGGTTTTCTCCAGAAGAATTCTTATTCTTGAATCTCCTTAGAATATTTGATCTCTTCAAATTTTCAAAAATTGCTGACCAGGGATTCTTAGAACTACGCGCAACTACGCTATTTTTCTTTGAACCCTGCACATACCTGTTGGCCATAGAGACAATCAACCAAGGAAAAGCCGCAAAGACAAATAAGACAGACGCCGTAAATAAAGTAACTGCTAAATTACCTTCTGCGATTTTAAACGCAATTAACCCTCCTATTAAAGCAGCCATACCGGAAGTTATTACAGCTTGTCTCCAAGCCATCCCAGTCTCATAGACGATAAAGGCATAAAGAGAATAAATAGAAGCAACAGATAAAGTCGTCCAGAGACTAGCATCTTGGTATTCGGAGCCGTAGGCAAACGATGACCTATATGCAAAGGCAGACGCAGCGAAGAACAAGGTGACAACAAAAGCTATCAGGCCCATAAGCATGGTGAAGGCACTGCCTTTTTGGTGGTTAGGCTTGGAGGCCTGTAAATCATTGAGCATCGCAGGAACAGCTACAACACGTGCCCCCTTTGATAGCATACGCTGGAGCTTTTCCTGCTCCTTCTGCCTTAATGGTAATGCCTCTAACTCATTAGTAACGATATCCTGCGCCCTTTCAAAGAGCATCTGGCGGATAAGCTGTAAGGTATTACGGCGGGACTCATTAACGTTAATATTATCTTTGAATGGTTGGAGCAACAGCATCAATGAACTATCGTGCTTATTAAGCGCAATGCCATTAGCTTTCGATAATAACTTTTTAATTTTGTTTAAAACCGCTTCTTTTTCTTCTATGGTGTCAACGACGACAGCCTTCATTGTTTTGGCATTTAATTCTTCGGCCAGCTCATTCTGTTCTTCCTCTATCTCTTGAGTCTCAAACCCCCAGATTTTGAACGCCGCAGCCATACGGTAAGTATCCCATAATAAAGTCCAGTAGTGGCCTAAGTCCCTGACCCGGGTAGAAGAAGTATTCATGGGTTGGACTATCTTCTCTATGGTCAAACCTGATTTTTGTTCCAAGGCCGCTATCTCTTCTTCTGTTAAAGGTTCCCCTTCGCGTTCGATGAAAATTACGCCTGCGAGCTTAGATTTTCTGCCGTTCTCATTGTATCCATAGAGGCTATCCTTTTGATTATTCACTAACTTTAATGTTGTATCCGGATATATTGCATCAATACCGGTAGCTTTATCTTTCTTCTTAACCTCCCAATGGCGATGATCAGAGCCTACAACGTAATACCATTCGATTGCATCGTTATGATTTAATTGCATCAAATAGAAGATCATCGTTTCCCCATCTGCCGCAAATAATTCAAGCTCCTCTTTGACAATCGGGGTATATTCAACCAGGGGCCTTAATATCTTTAATATTTCCTTAGTTAATGCCTCACGTATGGTAAGGGTCCTGAGGTTGGGTTTCCTGATGGGGTCGCTATTGTCAACGGCTACAACTACCTTATCAACTCCTGTCTCGGCGATGGCTTTTAAAACTACGAAGATATGGCCGATCTGCCAAGGATCGCCTTTCATCGGCAGGAACGCAACACGCTTCGGCCTGGAGATTTCTTTTCCAGATACGTTTTCATCATGCCTGGAGAGACGAAGAGCTATTTCCGGCTCGATTTCTCCGGTATTCAATTTCCCGGCAATAGCGTTTATTGTGTCTTTAAGCGGACGATAAATCTCATCCTCTAACTCCTGTATAATCTTTGCCTGCTCCATAACATCGCCTTCAGTATATACAGGGACATAGAAATCGCGCATCATCCTCTGGGATATCTCTAACTCATTTAAAATCTTCTGGGTAAATAAACTCCCACGCCTGCTGTTCGTAACCGAACTATCAGCAGCAACGCATGACATATTAAAAGACGCCATCAGGAGCGCCTCCAGTAAACAATTTTCAATAGTCAGGATATGTGTTTCTCTGATGAATTTTAAAACAGGAGTAACAATCTTCTTATCTTCAAGTAAAAATTCCTTTTGCTCCTGAATAGCCGGGTCTTCGTTTAATTCTTCGGGATTATTTATATGGTAGGCTTCGTTGACTACATCAAGCTTAATATATTCTCTAGGTATTAAATACGCGCCTAGGCTATCCTTAGCCAAGAGCACAATATGTATAAAGAGGGTATTACCTTCGACCTGCATTGACGGCCTTCTGCCATTAGGCCCTTTGGTTTCGGCAGTGATTACTAAATCTAGCGTTACAGGCGGTGCGTGTGTCCGATGAGATAATAAACCTATGATTTCATTAAGCCTGTTCTGGTCTATGCCGTATCGCTCTTTCAAGGAGGCCAACTTCAATACTACTTCATCAGCACTTACGAAAACGAAATCGCCCTTACCCCTAATTAATACTTTGCCTAAATTAACCGAACCGGTAAAATCTTTCAGCTGCTCAGGAATGGCTGTTACATTATCCGGGGCATTGCGCGGCTGGGCCTTTTCTTGTTTTGGTTGAGTAAGAAGCTTATTAATATACGCTGGGCTCTTGTGATGCTGTTGTATAAAGAACCAACTAAATACCCAGATAAAACCAAAGGCATAAACTGCCATTGCCAGGTATTCGCTAACAAGGAAACTGAGATTAAAAACCCCAAACCATACTGCTGCCTGTTTTAAGCTCGTGTTAAACAAAATCTTCATGCCGCTGTTTATACCCCTTAATATATGCACATCCCACATCGTAAAGGTATTACCAATTTTCTTTAAACCCATATTCTGGATATAGGAACCTGCCCAGAAAGTAACCAAGGTAGCTGCAGCAATCAGCCACACTCCTAATAGTGCTGAGCTGACAGGCACTAATAAAAATATCACTGCCGTTGAAAAAGCAGCCATATAATCCAAAGGCGTTGTGAATAATTTATCCATTACCGTATCCGGCATCGGGAATGTATCCAAAGACTTGGTGGTCGGATTAAATTTAGGCTTATAATTCCAACCCGGAACAAGCCCTTGGAAAATATAGAGTGGAATAAGCTTAGTAAACATTACAAAATTAACTACTACCATCTTAGTAGTAATGAAAATTGCCCGTACTAAAGAACCGGTGCGCTCCCAATGATGAAGTATCTGTGATAAATTGATCGCCTCGCCAAATAATATAGAACTTACTATCCAGAGGGCAGTCAATTGCAGGCCTATGTAAGGATTGATAGAAGTAATGATGCCGCTAAAAATAAAACCGAGCCATACATTCACTGTAACCGCCATTCCTACTATAACCTTCTTCCAATAGAAATACGCGGTAGTATGTGTATCCAGCTTTTCGTTCCATGGAATATTTACGGCATAGATATAACGGCTATAAAGCCTGCTTAAGAGAATCTCTACGCTCCCTGCGCACCACTTGGTCATCGGATTCATCAACTGTAAATATACCGGAGGCATACGCCAGTTAAACTTAATATAATCCACATATTTACTGGTAAAGCCGAAGACCATAAACATAATCGCCGACATCAAATCTTCGGAAACGAAATCATCCTGTCCGCCTTCATAATTTACATAGATGTCGGGCTTAAAGAATCCTTTACCATAGAAGCCTAATGCGCCAATTGCGTCTTTAGCCCTCTGTACCGGACCATCCCAGGTATCTTCGGCGCTGCTCTGCGCGCGGGCTGTCCCAGTCATCTTTTCGGTAAATATCTCGATCTTTGTGGTCATCGTTGCCAGGTAAGGATTAGAGTTAAATTCCCTTAATGCGGATAAAATGCCAAGAAATTCCTGCGGATTAAGTTCCATATGCGCATCCAATCCGTAAATTACGCCGAAAACAGGCCATTGATAAGTCGTACAGGCAATCGCCCCGTATTTGGCGCGCCGTACGCCTTCCGGTGTGTAAACAAATTTAAACCCTAATTCCTTAAGCTGCTTTAAGATAAATAGAGTCTCAGGATATCTCTCGTTATTAAATAAACACTGAGCGCTAGGTATCTTTGCAGCAATTTTAGCCTTCAACTCTTCTTTAGTTTCTGTCTTAATATCAGCATAAGAAGATAAATCTTTCAACTCTGCCTGCTCCCATTCCTCTACATTTACGCCCCACATCAAAGAAGCGCTATAAAGAACTTTTATTTTCTCATTTAATTTATCCTGATAAAATGCATCCCATTCCTTAAAGAGTTTTAATTCGGATTCTGCTACTTCTGCGCCTTTCTCCAGGAGAGATTTTGTCTGCCAATACCAGGCCTCTGTTCTAGGCAGCGGCTGGTAATAATGTACAATTATCTTGAAATATAAGTCCTTGATTAATGCCCAGGAGCGCATCCAGCGGTAATCTGTAGGTAAGCGCAGGTTAGCCCATTCTTCGGCCTCACGCACCAAGCGCAAAATTATTCCTTTTTCTTCAACAGCGGCTGCGTCTATAAATTCCTTCTTAATATCCTTGGTTTGAGCAAAACCCAAATTGCGCAGGAATTCTACGAATTCCCTGCCTTTACCGCCTGTAATATTATCTTCTTTTAAAATATTATCTAAGCGCTGGATAAGATTATCAAAATCTTCGGTGTAGCGCACTTTTAAATGATGTAGCTGCGTATCCGCAAAGGCTTTTGTAATTAATACCGTTCCCGGCTGGGCAGGCTCTGAGAATAAATATGCTTTTGCCGCTGCGCTTAAGTTAAGAGGAAATTCGGTAATAAGCTGATAATACTTTAAGAAGTCTCCGGGTTTAAGCCCTGAAATCACCGCGTCTTCACCAAAGGCTTTCAGTTCCTTTATTAAATTATCAATGATCTTCTGGTCGCCTGCAACCAAAGGAATAACCCCTGCCGCATCTTTCGTCGTAACAGAAACTCTCTTTAAGTTTTCTAACGCCGCTATTACTTCTTTAATGGTAAGAAATGCTGTGCCCTTATTCAAAAGCTCATCGATAAAGATAAAAAAGAGCTCTCCGGCGCCAGCCGTAACTGCTGCCATAAACATAAGCATTCTGTCTATGTCATCAGCAGCCGGGCTCTTTCTTAAAGTGGTATTGATAAACCTTACCACTGAATCTCTAAGGGTAGCATTATGCTTAAAAGCTGAATCGCGGGAAATCTTTTTAATCTGCTGATATGCCTCTTCGGGATTATCTGAAAGCAGGAATTCTTTCTGTTTGGCATCCGCCAAGAACATCCCCTTAGACCAATGTTTGATAATCAAATCATTCCAAATATCCTTAAACGATAATCCGTAATAACGCCTGAATGATAAATTAGCGCCTTCACGGATAAAGATTGTTTTGTGTAACATATTCTGCAGTTTCCAGGTATAACCTAAATTAGTCAAAGACTTAAAACGTGCGCTCCTGTGTAATTCCGAAGCTATAAAGGCAGTAACGCACATACCAAATTCCCTAATCGCTGTTACCAACGGGAAGATAAATAGAACGGTAATCGCCACTCCCAAGATATGCAGGATACGCTCTGTTATATTTGCGGCAAAAAATATCTTTATAGCTATAAAGTCAAATACGCCCTTACCGAGTGCCACGATAAACCATATACTTACTCCGGCAATGATAGTAAAGAAGAGCTTACCGATAGCAGTCTTTAAGCCCTTATAAGAAATAGAGTCTTTTTTATAAGCATTAGGTGCACAAATACGGTATAAAGAGGTATTTTGCCATTTTGCCTTAAGGGTCTTATTCCCGGAAATAAATGCATAAATATTAACGGCGCTGTTTGCTACTTCAGCAAAGAACATAAGGTATAAAGACACCAGCCAAAGATTGCTCTTCTTCAAGAATTCAGTGCAACCGATTACAAATCTACTCGCCCACGGCTCATATTTACGCGCCTGCTCATCGGATAACCCTTTTAAAATTCCGCTGATTTTTTGAATAGCGTCTGTGGCCTGTTGCACTTCGGGAGCCGCCTTCTCTGGCATGCTATTTAAATCGCGGAAGATAATCTTCCCTCTAAGGAGCTTCATCAGATTCTTTTCATTACCCTGCGGGTCAAGAATATTCTTTAATTCCATAAGGAATCCTTCAGGAGTAATACCGCTTTTTTCCTGTAGCGCCGCAAAAGGATCTTTGATATATCTGAATAAGTCATCGCAATGCTGCTTTAAGAAAAGATCAGTTACATTCAATCCATCTTTAGTAATCCGGCCTTTTTTACCCAATTCTCCGTTACACCATGCTGCCTTACGATAAGCCTCTAATTTATAGTCTAACTGGTCAGAGAATATTACACTAAAGAATAAGGCTACTAAACCTACATGCACCAAAGATTCTTCTGGCCTGCCTTCTTTCATAAATTCTAACGTTTTCCTGAAAAGATATTTCTGCAGGGTGGAACGGTCACTAATATGCATCCCTAAACCCCAATTAGAATATAAAGCCCAAATTTTTTCGTAAAAAAGAAATCTTAAGGTATGCGGAGTACGTACCCCTTCTGGTTCTGTCCTTAAGGTATTCACAATAAAATCCCTGCGCCTATGCTGTTTAATTACCGCCAACTCACCTTCCGCGTCCACAAGAAAACGCTTATTCAAAAATTCAGTGATAACCTCCTGGGAAAGTGAAATAGCCGCCTTCTTTGCTTCTTTTCCAATATTAACGCTGTTTTTAATTAAAAGTTCTTTGATATATCTGATAATAGGGCTATCGCCTTCTTTCACAGCAAGCCTATCAAGATGTAAATCTCTATAGTACCCTGCTAAAATCTCTTCAATGCGCTGACGCAGAATCTCTACGATATAAAGGTAAGGATAATTACGGTAATGTGCCTTTAACTCTGCCTCTCTTTTTAACCCAATGGCTAACCGGCTGAATTCTTCCCAGGTAAATAACTTCAGGTTATCGATTGAATGCTTGATTACCTCATCTATTGCCAGGCCGTCTCTGCCTTTAACCGGCACTAAGACAAGGCTGGAGAAGAATGTTTCCAGCCACTTATAGAATGCTTCTTTGCTGGAGAATCCTTCCTGAGGAATAGCAGTAGTGATTGCTACGTAGTCCTGCTGCGGCGCGCGAATATCACTCATCTTTTTCTCATCGTAGACATAAGGCACAAATTCTTCAACAGTAAAATACTTCTGGATTTGCTTAAGGCTGAAATTATAATTATAGCCGCTTAAGAATTCTTTGATTTTCTCCAGATTTCTGAACCCGCCTTTTAATCTCTTTTCTAGTACAGCGCTAGCGATATTTTCCACATCTCCTTCTTTAATCCCTAATTTCTTTAGCCCGCCTGCAGTATACTCTTTGGTTGCGGCATTAATATTGATGCCTGCTTTACGCGAGAATAATCTTATTATGAATATAGCCGCTCCCACAAAAAGCATAATGCCTGCAAAAGTGAACATAAAATTATAGCCGAAAGTGGCGTATTTCTTGAAAGTGCGTGTTAAGGCCTGTTGACGGCTGACAATATTAAAATGCCCATTAGTCTTTCCTCGTAAAGCATAATACGCCTTAAGCGGACTGGACTTGCTATATTTCACCCAAGATGGAGCAAATTTTGCTGTTAGTCTTCCTCCCAAAGATGTAGGTGCATTCAATACTTTATTTGCCCATAATCTGTATAACCAATTGGATCCATTTAGTATCTCAATCTGCTCTCCTTCAGGATATTCCCTCGTATGCAATACCTGTGTCCCCCAGAAGAATAAGTCCCTTTCTTTCAGGCCGGTGACTGGGCTTACCAATGTCACTAATTTATAGCCGGTGGTATTATCTTCTCCTCTGCCATAAGTTACAGAAACCAGCTCTCTAAAGTTGAACCAATTCGTTTTCCCTTTAATGATTTCCTGGATAACTTTACCTTCGTAATCAGAGCCATAAATTCCTTTTAACTGTCCGGCGCCAAAATATTCTATAACTACATACTTGGGTTCATCACCGCGCGTACCACGGTAAACTTCATAGATTACTCTTCCTTCTGAATTCAAGACGACAGCGCGTAAGGTGCGGTTATTATAACTAATTTGATTCTTAAGGACTTCGTAAATTGCTTTATCCTGCCAGAGCTCTAATAAAACTTCCTCTCTTATTGTTGGGCGGCGGCTATAATAAGAAAATTCTTCCTGCCCCTTTACATACTTATAAGTGGATACTTCGAGAGGATAATAGAATTGGGATACGTTAGCAGGCCTTACTGCATAGTGGCGCAAAGATATATCGCGAGGAACGCCTAATGGCGTGCCGTCTTTATCCAGATTAAGATCCTCGTAACCCCAGAGGACTTTTAATAATTTTCCGTTCTTATCTAAGATATTTAAGGAAATCCCACGATGGGAAATCTCGCTGTATTTATCTTCACCGATAAAGCGGCGGATAATCGCGCCTGCGGCAATAAGCTTGTCTTTATTCAGGTTAAATTCATTATGGGAGATAAATTCTCTTCTGCCGTCCGCGTATTCCACATAGTAATAATTTTTACGTAGTTCTTTTCCAAGAACTCCTTCGTCAGAAGCAATTACAAAAACACCATCTCTTGAAGTAGAAGGCGAAACCACTACCATCATCCGTTCGGCATTCTCTACTAATTTTATACTACCGCCTTCCACATAATAATTTAATGGCAAGGTAAAGCTTCCCTTCATCAAAGAGTAAAGCACTTTGCCGTCTTTTATCTCTACCTTCACAGCCAATTGCCTGCGCTCTTCAGGATTCAATTCCATTAAAGGCTTCTGGTAAGAGAATTCTTCTTTATCTAAAGCCCTGATCTGCACTAAGCCGCTTGATGTAATCTCTATGCCTATTCCGTAACCAAGGAGGCCCTTCATCTGCGCTACTACCGCTTCTTTATTTTTAAGCCAATATCCTATCTTTCGCAACATTAAACCGTTAGAAGTCCAGAAATAACCATATTCTTCTTTTATCGCAGCTACGGAACTCAAGCCCTTAACAGATTTTATTTCATTCTTCCTTAAAAGCTGCGCATCGAACCTTGCCTTTTCTTCTCCAGAGAGCGTTTTAAGCGGTTGAATTTCTTTTTTGCAAGTTTTTACAGAAAAGCTTATTTTACCCAAGTTAAGCGAGAAACTCTTCCAAAGATTACCTTGCTGCTGCAGGCTTTTTTCCGCAGAAGAAGGATAACCAAAGCTTACCTCTGCCTTGGAATCAAGTTTAAAAGATCCGTCCTTCTTTTCTGCCAGACCCTTGACCTTGATTTCGGGGATGTGGTATGCCTCTTTGGCTATTTTTAAGATCCCCTCTATATCTACATAATTTTTCTCCGTGTAATCATTTACCCAACCCTTAAAGAATTCTTCTCTCTTTTTAATGTCTTCGGCGCTTAATGTCTTCTCGAATTTGGAGAGTGCAACACCTTCTCCATCTATAGCCGGAGAATACTCAATAACTCCGGGGAATACCCTGGTTTCTTCTTTGCCATTAGCCATAAGCTTAATTTCTTTCTTAAAAGGCGCTATTTCTGTAATCACTGTCCCTTCAGCCAACGGCAGGACATATTCTTTTTTGCTTACCGGATCAATATAGGTAATATTTAATTTCTCCGTCAACCTACTCTTGAGCAGCAAGCCGAGGATATTTTTATCCCAAATATAATAGGTACCGTTTAAACAGATAATTCTGGCTAATGGTGGCTGTATCGGAGGAATAGCTACTTTTTTACCGTCTACTAAAATATAATCAATCGCTTTGCCTGACTGGAAGGCAGCGTCAATCAAAGAAAGAATCATCCCGGGCTTAAAGATCAAATTATTCAGCGGGTCATAATAAGTATAGGCATAAGGGCTATCCGAATACATTTGTATTGCCATCGGAAAATCTTTGGAGGAATTAGCAACAAATACCTCTCCGGACAAGGGGTTAATCATAATTCCAAAAGAGAAGCTCGCCTCCAATGACTTAGGTGCTTGGCTTAATGATTTCAACGTATTCTGTAGAGGATAAATTAAAAGCCTGTTATCGTTATCCTGCGGGTTATAATTCTGTGGCCAGATGCCGATATCTTTAAGGTACAATTCCAATTCCGGTAAAAGTAATTCCTCTTTGTAGAGAATCTCCCATTTATCTGTATTAAGAATATACCGGGCAATGCCATAATTCTTTCCTTCAACGAAAGCGAAATAGCTGTGATTATAATCCGTATCAAAGCTGGCTAAGAATATTGCCTTTTTGTAACGTTTAGAGAAATCCAATACTGCCGGATAATGCTTAGAATCAAAAAGATTCTTAAAAGGTTCAAATAATATTTCGGAAGAAGACAACTTAGTATCGGCGAGTTTACGTTCTTTACCATTTATCTTAATTCTCTTGGGGTACCAGCCGGCTTGCACTGGGCCGACTTTTAAAGAAGGAAGGAGTTTCCTGTCTGTCGGCCAGATGGAGATTAATCCCGGGTCATCATTATTATAGACTATCAAAGAATAATCCTCTAACAACCGTTTTAACATCAAATTATTCAGGCCATTTAAAGCCTGATCAATTGTTTCCGGAATAGCCAGAGGTAAATAAGCTTTGCCTGCAGCTATATTATAAAAATTAATCAGGAGATTGCCGCCATATCCTAAAATATAAGGATTACAGCCAAGATAAAAACCGTCTTTAAGCCCGGCTAGTGACAAAGATGTCCCGGAAAAATGGGAAAGACCACCAGCAAGACTGAATATTTCCTTCAACGAAGGATTCTCCTGTTTCCTTAAATTCTTTTCCATGCCCTTGAAGTATTCTCCGCCTTTGCGTAAGCCTTCGTCAATGCGCTTTAAAGTCTCTTCTTTATCGTACTTATAAACGTATTCTTCCAAGCGCTTAGGGGTAATAATAATCTGCCTATCTTTATTCTGCTGCAGATGAAAATAATTCACTCTTGCCTTGGCAAAGCCAGCGGATATCTCAGCAATAACCGATTTATCTGTACTAGGCGTCACCCAGCCATGAGTAGTATCGCTATTCTTTTCTGTAGCATAAGGAAGATAACCCTGATGCTCAAGTTTCTTTACCTGTGTTGAATAATAATCCGCTTTCTTCGTATTACCGATGGCATCATAAGCAAGGCTTAAAGCACAAGTCCATTCTATGGTACCAAGAGGTTTTCTGCCTACTTCTCCCGGAGCAAAGAAACTGACTAATTGCGCAGTTTCTGCCTTTTTGGAATTTAACATTACCCCTTCTACTTTAATGGACCTGACCGCCAATCCATCAATAGTCTCTAAAATTTCCTTTGCCGAAACTCCGAATGCTTCTTTAAAACCGCGCCTGCCTAATTCCGGATAAAACTCTAACACTAACCAGATATAGACATCAGAAGCACAAGCCGCATCCCAGCCTGTTGCTTTATTGTAACTACGCATAATACGTATTTCTTTCCTAGTGCCGCCAAAATCCCAGAAGAGTATCTCAAACGTCGGCTTATCTTTCTTTATTTCTATGCGTATTGACCGGCGGATGAATTCTTTTAAATTATCCTTGGCCTCTTTATACTTTAAATTTCCGGTAATCTCATAGAGCATCCTGAAAACATTGTGCGCGGAGATGCAGTTTTCAACAGAATAAATTCCGCTTCCTTTAAATAATTCCACTGCACCATAAGCAGGAGAATTCTTATCCTGCTCTATATTCTGAAGAAGAATTTCACCATGCTTTAAGGCAGCTTCCCGGACTTCCTCATCAGAAGTCATCTTATAATTTTCAATTAAGGCCTTGATATACCAGGCCAATGTTCCAGATTTGATAAAATCTACGTCCCTTGATACTCCCAAGATGCGATAAGCTTCAGAATACCCAAATTCTCTGATCACGGTTTCGGTTCTTGCAATGAGTTCCCCTGCTTCTCTCAAGTAGCCGCCCTTGGTTAAAGCAATTATCTGAACGGATAAGTCGTATACATGCAATAAATCATTGGCAAAAGGATCATCGGGGAAACTTCTGTAGAAATCACGCATCAAGAAAGCTAAATAATCCATCTTCAATGTCTTATACTTAAATGCCGCCGCTTCATCAAGCCCATCAAGAGATGTCGCGAAAATGGATTTATATTGGCTGATTAAATGCTTTACCGGCTGGGTGGGTGCTTCTATAACCGTTGTTTCAACAGGAGTTTTTTCTTCGACTGGCGAAGTTATCGGATCAACTGCTTTTAGTATTTCTGTAATAGGTTTTGAAGGCGCTTTAGGCCAGTTTAGGCACAATTGATTCTGTTGAGAAAGTCCTGCCATGGGAGGTCCGGAGGGCACCATCCCTCCATGGCTATCTAACAGGTCCTGCGTCTCTTCCTTTGTATCAAAACGATGGCCATGCTGCTTCAAAACAGCGTACATATCATGCCTAGACTCAACGCGATGAGTCATTCCTAAGCTATGCAGAACCTCATGAACTATTATTTGTATGAAAACGTCGCGGAAGAATCTCTGGGACTTTTCTTCTTTTACATACTTATAAGCAACTTTCGGATTCATAAGCAGCACTCCTCCCCCAATATATTTTGTTCCATAGGAGGGTTCGCCTGTAGTAAACATCAAAGTATATTCTTTTTTTATTCTTTCTCGTATACCATCCGCTGCTAAGATTTCCAGATCACTAAGATCTGCTCTAACCTGCTGGCCTGGATTTATAATAGATCCCGGGTAACCGAAATGTACTTTCTTCAAGGTAAAACTAAATTGCCCACCGCTAACATACAAAAGGATCCGATTAATATCCCTAATCAAGTTACTGAAATAGGCGGTGTCCTGCGTAATAAAAAAGGCGCGATAATTTGGATCATTATCGGGATTTATCCTAAGGTAACCTAAGAATTCTGCAAGCTTTGATGCAGACTTAGGATCAACAAAGATTTCAATTGGGACATTTTGCTGATGGGTAAAAGCAGCCATGTCTCCTACAGGGCGTTCTGAGGCAATGTATGGAGATTTGTCTCTATCGAGAATATTTTTTATCAGCGGGACAACATCTTCCTGATTATGAAAATGTTTGATACCTAAATAGCTATCGTAGTCGGCTATGGCTAAATAAACACTCTTAAGATTGTTTTTAAGCCACCCCATTAAACCTGGAATGCCCGGCTTATCTTTAATTTGAGCGGCCTCTTTAAGCTGTATTTGGTTTGATAATAACTGGCTAAGCTCATTAAAACGGCGGGGAACTCCGTATAAGAAAATGAAATTTGTTATAATTTCCATATCGTAGGCTGATTCATCGACCCCTATAAGTTTTAAATATTTTTTATAAGTCTCGATTGCTGACTGCTCCCCAATGACAAATTCGATCCTCCACAAGTCATCCAATACTTCAACGGCCATTTTGTTTTCCAAAGGCATACCCGCTAAATGGCGCAATAATCTCATCTTCTCGCTAATATCAGTAATCCGCTTGGCAGCGTCATACGTTTCTATTACACTCTGCTTAGCAAATATTCTATCTATTTTCTTTATGTAATCCTGCGCGGATTTATAGACTTCGTTTCCTTTTTCAACCTTGGCAAAAGACTCTTCTGCCTGCGCATATTTTCCTTCTTTATAAAAATATAAACCTTGGCGGTAA
>JBAZKC010000015.1:0-13056 GCA_041651035.1 Candidatus Omnitrophota bacterium
CGATGCCAAGGGTAATGAAGAAAGAACGTGTGTACCATTTCTTTGCGTGGAAGATACCATAATATAAGCTTGCTACTGAAGCAAGGCCAAGAACTATCTGGCCTATGAGTACCTTATGTTCAACGAAGCCTTCAACCAGGCGACGGCCTAATTCTGCTGCTTTTGTTGCGATAGTTTCAAATACCCAGGCTGGTATAATACCTGACCAATAACCCGTAAAGATTAAGCCGGCGATGCCAAGGGTAATGAAGAAAGAACGTGTGTACCATTTCTTTGCGTGGAAGATACCATAATATAAGCTTGCTACTGAAGCAAGGCCAAGAACTATCTGGCCTATGAGTACCTTATGTTCAACGAATAAGTTTCTTACAATTTCGCCTAGAGTTATCATCCAGCCCAAACCTGTGTTGGCCAGATAGGAGATGCTGAAAGGCAGTGAAACGATACCAGCGATAATCAAGAACCAACCAATTGCTTTATGGCTGGTCTTTTTAACCATCCAGGCGCCGGTAATTATTGAAGCTATGGAACCTATCACGCTCAAGACCTTAATCGGCAAGGCGAATTCGACAAGGAACCATTCTCCGAAACTGATTATCATAGCCCAGGTAAGCCCTAACAAGAAAGCAGAGGCAACTGCGCCTGCCAAACCTATCGCAAGTAACACTAAGCCTTTAGCGGTTCCCCCTTTTACCAAGAACCAAATTCCTCCTAATATACCTGCTATTGCTATAACTAATGTTACCCAATGCCAAGGAGTATATCCCCATAAGGCTAAATTGCTAAGTATGGCTATGGCTAAAACAACCGATAAAGCTATTAAATCCTCACCTTTGCGGTCTTTTAATTGCCAAGAATGAAGAATTTCCTGCCTGAAAGTACGTGCCCACGGCATCATTAATAATATTCCAAAAATAGCAAGCAAAATCGCAACCCATTGCGCATCAAAAGCAATAAAACCAAGAATAAGAACAAGCTCTATGGCAAGATAAAGCACTGTTCCTATTATCTTAAAGGCGTATTTTGATAATTTTCCGTTATTGTTATTATTGATAGCGGTGGGTACGGAAGAAGTTGAACTTGCAGAAGAAACTTTTTCATTTATAGAGGTAACTGCCGGCGGAGCCCTAGGCATAACCGAACCTTTTGGATGTGAAACAGAAGATGCTGCTTCGCGTAAAATATTTGTTTTCTTAAAAGGTCTTAGAGTTAAAAGGCTGCTCTCTAAAATCCGTCCCTGATTTCTCGCGATATTACTCTTAGTTGCTTCAGATGCACTACTTGATGTAGGTTTGGAATTTGTGTTTTTATCAACAGGATTAATATTATGTTTCATAAATTCTCTATTCTGCCAATCATAAACATAAATAGCTCTTATCTCTTGAGGTAACACTTTACCAAGTGCGCTATTAGCATCTAATTCAAAAACCACCGGACGGCCATCAAGCAAATCAGGGAAGTCTCTAAACCAAGGTAGCTGATTTGGATCTAGTCCATCAGGATTAAAAGCATAATGTATCGCGCTCATCTCGGAATCTGTTCTATGTACCTCTGTATAAAACCTAACAGGCATTAACCCTTGCGAAAGCATAGTCTCGATCTGCTCAGTAGTAAGATACATTCCCCTGAAAGCGGTGCCTGCGGTTTTTTCCTGCCTTAAAAACTTTGCAAGTCTGGGTTGGTTAAAGAAGTGTCCCGCCTGCCATCTAATGGTAACCGCTACGATAAGCCAATTTATCGGTGCGATGTGTTTTAACCAGCCAAAAGAACGCATAATCTTAAAAGGCATCGGTAACTTAGGAAATTCTATATTTCGTCCTTGCTGCGCTGTTGAACTTGCCCTCTCCTGTTGACGTGGGACGTACGACGTGTAACGTGATACGTGGTTAGCCGAATTCCCCGCTCCTGCAAATTGCAGCCTTAACTGCGCGTTACTTCCGGAGATAATGCGCACCATAAATGGCTCAACCAAGATTATGCCAACAGCAAAAAGTGTTGATATTATTGTCGCATATGCATGTGCATTCGCCATAACGCTTGCGGTAGCTGCCATAGGATTAAAAGTAGCGAGCGCCCCGATATAAACAAGCGCAGCAACGGCTAAAACAAAAGTTACAAAAATGGCTGATTCCTCTCTGGCTACTGACTGCGTTGCTGAACTTGCTCTCTTCTGTTGCGGTGCAATGTGGTTAGTCGTATTCGCTCTCTCTAATGCGGGAGTTAATTGCAACGTTTGATTGTTAAAGATTGTAGCAACGAAAGGAAAAGTTAGTATTGCACCGATTGTAAAAAGAACAGCTGTGGTAGCCGCATACATATGCGCAGTTTGTATTGCGCTTGCAGTTACAACTGCCGGCAGCAATGTAAAATATGCTGTGGTATAGATAAGCGCGGCTCCTGCAAATATTATCGCTCCTGCAATTAATATCCTCGCCGTTTTCTGATTATCGCTTAACTGATGTACTGCGGAACTCACCCTTATCGCCAGTTTTTGACTATCAACTATCGACTGACGACTATTAACTAAACTGGCCCCGCCACGGACCCTCTGTTCGGACAAGCCACTGACCCTCTCAGCTGAGTTCGAAATACGGGATACGATACGTGGGAAGGATGCCGTAATAGCGCTCAGCATTCTTCCTGATAACCTCTGCGCGCTCCTCATCAACCAATTCAAAATGGCTGTTGACCTGTTCAAGAACCCTCTGGTTGCTGATGACAAAGTTGTAAATCTTGTTTTTGGCATCCCTGGCCGACGCAAAAATGACACCTTCGGCGTCGACAACGAAGTGGCGGAACTCGAGCTCTGTTGTTCTGACCATTTTGCACCTCCTTCTGTCTCAGCATCAACTGAAGCAGAATTTGCCACGGAGGTAACATTAAGGACTAATATACCTTCGCCTGTATTTCCTACCACCAACTTTCTCCCTAAACTATTTATGCTGCCTGACCTTCCAAGGTCTGAAGCCCATAAACCATTTACAAAAATAACCGGCCTGGTTGTCTCCCTGGAAACCCCATCAAGAAGCTCTTCTGTTGTATTATTACCAAACGTAGACATACTGGCCGCTATCACAACACTATCTGCTGATTTGGCTGCCTTTAAGAATTCACTTCTGCCTGTTTCTTCTACAGACATATTGGCATAAGTCCGTGCTTTATTCGAGTCGTTAACAATAAGGCTTTCGGCACAGATAAGCACTGCTGCTTTGTGGCCGTTAATATCAATTACTCTTCCTCTCATATTGTATTTATTCAATTCGGCTAGTTTTTCTCCTTGGGCGGAAACAACCGTGTAGCGGACGTCTTTCCCTGCGTTAAAGGCATAACCAAAACTAACGGCAATTCGGTTCTCTCTGGCTGTTGCGGAAAGAACTGCGATGCGGTTCTCAACCATTCTGGGTGAAGCTGGATTCAAATCTTCCGGGAACACCACTAAATCCGGTTTGTTTCTCATTGATGCTGCCTCAACAATTTTTCTTTGCATGCGGGTGGTGTTCTGGTTGAAATCACTGCCTAATTCCATCTGTACTCCTAAAATTCTGAAATTCTTACTGCTTGTGGAACTGGCGCGCTTGCTAGCCAGGTGGGCGTTAAAAATTTTCAAAGGCTCATTTGCCATTTGGTAGGTGGTGGGGGCGACGCTGGCAGTGGATGAGCCTTTGAAAATATCAAAAGCCTCCCTACGAGGAGCCACGGCAGATGCCTCATAAAGCGACTCTCTTGAATTTCTATTATATATAGGTAAAGAAAAGGAAGGAAATAAGACGGCGGAAGACAGCCTTAAAGCTGAAGCTTGATTTTTATTGTTTACGCTAGGCGGAGCAAGGCCGTTTGCACCAAAGTTAGCTTTAGAATTACGGGAAATAGAGTTATGCCTAATTGGGGTAAGATTACTCGTTCTTGTTGGTATTTTAACTCTTGAACCGCCTAAGCCGGTCTTTCCTGCACCGCTTCCGGAGACATTTTTTCCGCTCATTGCGCCGTTAGTTTCTGTGGCGGGTGTACTGCTGGTACGTTGCTGCATAGCATATGTTGTACGCCCTGCAGGGAGTGCAACTTTTATCATACTGCCTCTTATTTTGACTGCAGAAGATGAGCTGGCGTTACCGAACATTTTCGATAAACCTGCTTTAATCTCTTGCCAACTATCCACAATGTTTCTCTTAAATGCTTCACTGCCGATGCCAGAAATTTCCCCTAATAAGAGATTTAATCTTGCTTCTAAAATCTGCACATTTCTGAAATTGTTGTCGAACATAAGCGGATTATGTTTAACCGCCGCAAGCATTTCCTGAATAAGGTATTTTCTTTGGCTGTCTTCAGTTTCTGACCTTTCGAAAATTGATTCTATCTCATTAATTACCGCTAAAGCTTCTTCCCAGCTTTCCGCCTTCGCCAATTTGTTTGCTTGCCGGGACATCGCCCCAAACCATTCTCCGCGTTGAAACTTCTCTTCGTATCCTTTTACCGCACCCTTAATCCTGTCAAAAACCGGCAGCAATAAAGAATCATTAGATATCATTTCTCTTTCGCGCGTGCCAAAAACAATGCTTAAACCTCCCAAAGTAAGCCTAATTCTGCCAATAAGCTCCTCAAGATTATCTCTGGCAAAATCGTCAAGGATTGCTTCTAAATCTTCAACGGCCGAGACAAACCTCCCCATGGTAAAAATAGAACCGGAATGAATCGCATCGGCCATCACGCCGCGTTTCTGGTCTAATTTGGCTTGTCCATGCCCAAGTCTTTCCAAAAGGCTTAACGCCCTGGCCGCTGCTAAAGTTTGCCTTCTTGCCTGTCCGATAATACCGAGATTTCTCATTAGCGAATCATCGCTTTCATTTATTTGGCGCCTGATATCCTGTAATTGTTTAACTTCACTATAAAATTCATCCAAATATCCATAGAGCCCTGTAAGCATAAGTTTAAGTTTTGCCAGATAATCATTGTAATTATTGTAAACCGGCTGACTGGCAGAGCTGGCTTTGTTGTTTCTAGTTAAATCAGTTGCAGAAGAGGCTCCATTTCGGATGGAGGTGGTGGAGGCGATAGGAGCCTCTGGGGCTGCAACTTTATAAGACATCAAAGGCTCATTTGCCATTTGGTGGGTGGTGGGGGCGACGCTGGCAGTGGATGAGCCTTTGAAAATATCAAAAGCCGCCCTATAAGGAGCCACGGCAGATGCCCCATAAAGCGGCTTTCTTGAATTTCTATTATATATAGGTAAAGAAAAGGAAGGAATTAAAACAGTTGAAGACGAAGAATTTGTATTTAATGGATTGTCTGACGGCGGAGCCGTACCGCTGTAAAGGCTTATACCTGGCAACTGATGGTTTTTGCCAACTCTATTATTAAGACGACTTGTTATTTTCCTAACAAGCGGCTGGGTTCTCTCTCTTCTTAACCTCTTTGAACCATTAGAACCATTTCCGTTGCCGCTTGAAAAACCGCTATTTCCGCCCCTGGCTGTTACGCCATTGCGGTTTAATCTACCAGAAAAATCCCAGTTAGAAGCATCGCCTATTGTAATGCGCCTAACGGAATTAACCCGGGTATCCCCGCGGTTCGGATTCCTATTGTTATCTCTGCTAGAGTCTTCGTTCCTATTATCTATGTTATTAAAACGATTAAGCTCTGTATCTACATTGCCATCGCTTATGGCGGCTGCAGATACAACTGATAAAGAACGAGCTCTTTGCTTTTTGCCAATATTTAAAACAGCTCTTGTCTGTCTGCCTCCTGTTACTTGACCAGCCCTGTCGGATGAAGGCATACCGGCGCTGGCCAAGGCACGACCCGGAGAATTGGCTGAACGGCCAAAACTCATATCGCTATTTATTGAATTTACTGCGGCTAATCTATCCGTTTGTGCTCTTGCAACATTAACTGAATCTACTGCGTGCCTGTTGCTGATAGCTGGCTGTAAGAATCCCTTTAATGATCCAAGTAAACCAGCGGGCGATGACGACAACATAGGCTTACTGTTTAAAGGCATTTTAGGCAAAGAAGGCATTATCGGCAGTTGAGGCAAGGTCATTGGCATATTTTCAGCCACTGGTGCAGCCGAAGATGCCGGCTTATTACTGCTTGGTTTAGTATCTGTTTTTCCGGCTATTGGTTTGTATGTTAAGTCGGAAGTTCCCGGTTTCAATTCTATTGAAAATTCAACTTTATTCCCATTTTCAAGAATTGCATATGCTTTTGTATCTTTGTCGGTGTTAACAATTGAAAAATTATTGCCGACCGCCGTTACTTTTATATCTGTGGGTAGAATAATAGGATATCCGTTTCCATGTAATTCCCTTGTTTTCCCTGCAAAATGCGTAATTGAAACAAACTTAACCGGAACAACCATTGCAGGCAATGACGCTAAAGAAAAAGCGGCGACAAGCACATAATCAATCTTTTTATTTGCCACATCCGGATCAACCACCCCAACTTTGTTGCCTTCTTCAGAAAATCTCCTGTAAGGCAGCAAAGTATAGTTGTTGGTCTCGGAATCATAACCAACCGTGAATTTCTTATGCGTTCTTACCTGGCTTACCCAGTTGTGAGCATACATAGAAGAGGCTTCTTTAGGCAAAGACGCAAAATAACTGTAAATGTTGCTGCCCGCAGTTATGTCAGGAAGCACATCGGGATTGACGCGCATAAGAACGTCTGAAGTTAATCTTGCTATGGAATCATTAAGTAATCTGGGATTATCAATAGAAAACCCAGCACTGTTATCTCTTGAATACCCACGTAATCCCGCATTAAGCGCGAGGGCTTCGCTTTGCTCCAATTCTTTTATTTCTATGCCGTTATCCAAATGTTGAATAATGTGCTCCCACTCATGGTCTACCAAATCGTGTTCGCCGGTAGTGCTTATTCTAGCAGTTACTTTCTTCTTTGCAATATCCGCCCATACTGTTTTGTGAGGATCTGTATAAATTGCATCGTATTCACCTATTTTTCCGGTTTTTCTGTCTTTTACATAAATGGAGCCAGCTTGGGAAGAGGTGTCTACTCCGCGTGCTTCGTTTCTTAAGGTTCCTACTTCGGCAACTACGAGGAAAACCGGAATTTCCCCCTTAGGTGTAAGCGTCTTAATATCGTCCACTTCAAGCGTTTCTCCGCGTGCGGAACGTGCAAAAATAAGCTTAATCGGGTTTTTGCGAGACTTTGCCGGATCGCGCCTAGCTTCGGCTTTTACCAGGCCCTTGGAAGCTTCATCATATAAAATACTGCCGCCCAGAATGAGTCCCAGGGCCTCCATTACTGCTTCGCCTGTTGTTTTCTTGTGCTTAATATCTTTTTTGGGGTCTCCTCCTTTCCTGCGAATTGCTTTTAATTTTGACCTGGCCTGTGTAATATCAGCGTTAGTAACTCCACGGGCTTTTGCAGAAGCAATGATTTTCCTGTCTTTAAGAAGTTTTAAACCGTTGGCCGCGGTCATACCAAGACCTGATTCTATTATTTCTCTTTCACCAGCAGGAGATTTGGAAAGACGACGGGTAACCTTACCAAAAATCCTTCTTAGTCTTCTGTTAGCTCCGGAAACTATATCTTCAATAGTATTATCGCCTTCTTTCTTTCTTTTCTCTATCTGTGAAAGTTCTTCTGTAAGCTGCTTAGCCTTGACTCTATCGCCTTCTTTTGCTGCCTGATCTATTGTTTTCTTGTTTACTTCTTTTAACGGCTCCTGACCAAGAAAACGGACAAATGCTATACCGCTTTTTTGTAGATGCAGAACCAAATCGTTATTGAATTCTTCTGTCTGCCTTCTTAAGCTTTTTAACGGCTTACTACTTGCTAAGATTTGACCCGGACGGGCAGAAAGCGATAAACCATTGTCAAAATGCGTTACTCCGTCCGGAAGGCTTGGCACTCTAAGTTTTGCCTGCGCCTTTCGAACGTCTCTGTCAAAATTGGGATCAATAACTCTTCTTAAAAGCAGTTCTCCCACGCTCAAAGGAACTGCCCCTGCCCCAAGAGTAGTATCTCTGCTAAAAGGTGATTCTCTCGTAACTGTATACGGGTCGGCAAAAACAGGAACAACCTGGCTAGCTTCAGCTATGCTGCCTAAGAGTTTTTGTGCTGCGCGATAGTGTGTATGGTCAATGGCTCTGTTACCTAAATCATATACGAGAAGGGGTTCGAGCGCTTTGCGCCTGCCTCCTGCTGTCTGAGCAGCAGAAGCAAACCTTGCCTGGACTTGCGGGTATAATCTTTTTACCTTAGTCCAAATATCTCCCTTACCCAGTATCCTCTGGTTAAATCCAAAAACAGGCAGCAAGAACATGGGTGCTAAGTTGGCTGGATTTAAACCTCGCGCGCTTATTGCAGTTACTTCTGAAGCGTTTAAACCGCTTGAAAGCCGCTGTGCTAAGCCGCGGAAATAAGGTTGCCTTGCAATTGGGGTTAAGGTTGTTAAGCTAGGTATTGTTTTATTTGCAGCGTCTGTTGCTTCTTCGTAGGCGCGCTGAACCTTTTTTAATCCTCTAGCCGCAAGCATCTTTCCGGCTGGAGACTGGGCAGCGGCTATTGAAGCAAGGACAATTTTCTGATCCACGTGCGCACTACGTTGATTGTTAAGTTCTATTTCTCTTTCCTTAACTAACGGCTGAAGTTCTTTTACCTGCGCTTTATGCGTATCAACCTGTCCGGCTTGTTCTAATACCAAATTCTCGATGGCCAATTGTCTCTGGCTGTATTGCGCCTGCCTTAATTGCTCTTTGGAAACTGCAAAATCAACTGTTGTCCCATCAGGGTTAACTAGGGCGGCGGCAATTTGCCCCATAGTTGTCAAAGCCGGGATACTTAAATCATTTTCTGTGATAAATGCAGAAACTGCTACTGCGTCATTGAATTGCAAATTCGTTCCGCTGGATAATTGCGGCAAACTGCCTTGAAACGCTACAGACTGGGTTGATACTGGCTGTGTTGCAACTGCTGCCGTATTTGAGGTTATATTGGCAAGTGCAAAATTTAATACTTCCCTTGTGTAATCCTGCGATTGGAATATTGTTTTTAAGTTTGATAAGAATTCCTGCCCCTGGGCAGTAATACCGCCTGTGGGTGTAATAAAACCCAGGGATTGCATATTGTTGTTCAAACTTCTTTGGGTTTCGGTTGCCAAATTAATAAAAGTATCATTGTTTGCTTTTTTCTCTTCACTCCTTCTGAAAAGCTCTCTTACACTTGAAGCTACAATTCTGTCAGAGCCTTCCGATACAAAATCAGGTAAAGCAAACGGGGATCTTTCAGTTGAAAGGTTATCTCTTGTAAGCCATGCTTCAATTACATATTTTGCCTGGAGAGGATCTCTTGCCATAGCAAAAGGTGTTGCATCAGCAGATATCGGCCTTGCCGAATCCCTTAATGTGAGTTGAAGCATATTCTCGCCTCTTCCTACGGTACTGGCAATATAGTTATCGATTATAGCTTGCGCGTCGGAGAAACCATCGAGGCGGCTATAGTATTCGCCCTTCGGTCCTAATTGTAATGCCATTAAATGGGCATACTGAATTTGCCTGGCCAAAGTAGCTTCTGGGGCTTCCATTTTAGAACGTCTTAATTCTTCTATATCATCGCGTTTACGCCAGTCTCTTTCTACGGTATCAAGAAGTGTTTGCGCCTCTATTGAATCTTTTCCCTGCAGTTGCGCCGCCTCTACTACTGCTGACCTAACCTGTGTCAAAAGGCGGTGATGCCCATCACCGGCAACCGTAGAAGCTCTTTGGAAATTTACCTGCAAATCCGCTTCTGTCTGATTATTATGGAACAATTTTATTGCGTCTACTCCTCTCTCCGCACCATACACTTCAACAGAACGACCGCTACGGAAATTACCTACGTCGTCTGGACGTACGCGGTTCCAACCCTGAGTAACTTCCCTGAGCACTGATGAGTTATCTGCCAAAACTACTTCTCTATAATTATTATTTTCACCTCTAAATTCCTGGTCGGTTCCGGTAACCCTGGTTCTTAAAGAAAGTTGTATTAATCCCGGATTTTCTGCATGAAAATTCTTTATCTCTCCTGCGTCTAAGAATTGCCCTTTGCCGTTTCTAGCAGCGCCGCCCTTCGCCGCTTCTTTTAAAGCAGTCTCTACGGTTTTACCTGCGGGAATATAAAGGTTCTTTCCGGCAGCCAGCAGCAATCTCGGCCTATCGTAAGGGTTACCATCTGCTTTAACCGAGAACGCCTCTATCAATTTATTGTTGGCAATGCCGCGGGAAACAGCAATTAAAATTAAATTATCCTTGCCTGCGTTTTCCATATGTTGCCTCATACCATCTATCAAAGGCTCATCTCTTAACCCTGTAGCCTCCGTCAGCCCTTTCGGCAGTACTCCGTTTTCTCCCACGCCTTCTGCACCAAAAAGCATCTGGCTTCTTGCAATATCGTGGCTTCCTGAAAGTAGCCAAACTTTGCTTCCCTCAGGCCGGGTAATTGCATAAATAACATCCTGAACGCTGATTCTAACTGTATGATCGCTTGTCTCAACTTTCTCCAAATTATTGGTAACCCCTGGTATCAAGCGAGACCAGTATGACCTTCTAACGCCTGCCATAATAGCATTTGACTCTTTTACCTGTTCTGCGCTCGCATCATTAACCCTGTAAGGTATAAGAGCATCTTCGTTAAGCGGATGGTAAAAACCTCTCTGTCCGTCTATTTCGCCTACTGTCTTTCCATATCCTGTTATGACTGCTTCGTACAATTTAGCCTGCTCGTTGCCACCTTCTGCGCTTTCTTTTAACTGCTGGTAGCTGTCCCACTTAGTTTCTAAGTCTTTTCCTAATGTTTTAGTAACCCCATCAAGAAAAGCTGTAGTCTCCGCATCTGTTTCCCTCCAGCGGGTTTCTGTCCTTTCGTAAGCCCTCTTACCGGTTTCAGTGTCAACGCTGCTTCTTTCTTCCACGCGCGCTCTAAGATAATCATGCCAATAGCTGCCTTGGTTTAGTTTCTCCAATTCTAAAGCTTTTTCTACATTGCGTATCGCCACAGCTTCTCTGGAGTCTTTTTTAAGGCTCGGGCCCCGGCCGGCAAAACTTAAATCAGCTGCTGAATTAAGAAGGTGGCCTTCATCAATGAGCCATATGCTGTTTCTTGAAAGCGCATCTAAGGCATCTCTTGAACTGGGCAGTTTATTTGCCTGTTCGGTAAGCGTCTGGAGATCCTGAAGCCGTAGGATCCTCACATCGAGAGACGACGCCGCATCAACGTTATCCGGTGTGACTATACCGATTTTATATTCGCCTTTTAGGTTCTTCCTAACAAGGCTGTCTATTTCTGTTTTTGCCTGCCTGGTTAAATCCTCGCTGACGCTTATCATGTTTATAGCTCTTACTTCTCCGCCTAAACCTGACTCATAAAAGATTTTTAAACCTATTGGCAATACACTGCTCTTTCCGGTTCCATTTGGCCCATAAACAGCGGCGAAAGCTTTATCAATGGCGTTTCCTGCAGACGTATCCAATTCTTGTCTTATCTGGCGTGTTTCTGCGCTTATGTGCGGGCCGTAAAAACCTTCACGCAATGTCTGCATTAATTCGAAAAATCTTTCGCTGGACGGCCTGCCTTCTGTGCGAAGCGCAACCTCTCTTACTGCTTCGCCTATGGTTTTTCCTTTTTGCGGGCCTTCCGCCGTAAAGGTAATTTTTGCGAGTTCCGAATATCTGCTGGTTGGCGCACTGATACCTTTATCTGCAACAGGAATTCTGCCCAGTACCACTTCTCTTGTTGTTGCTGGCCTTTCGCTAACTGTAGAAGCCGCAAATCTTCTCTGCGCTTCTAATGCATCAGCCTGGCGGGTAATTTCATGATACCTTTGCATAACCGGCATTCTCACCGTGAAATCTCCGTTGTTAAATCTTGCGAATAACTCAGGTAATGTTACGCCTAATTCCCGTGCTACTTTACTTAACTCAGCTCTTTTGAATAACTCTTTTTCAATAAGGATATCTCTTTCTCTGCCGCTTAAAGTGTGACCTGCTATATCTATGACATCTTCTCCGTTAGCGGAAGAAATATTTCCTCTGCGGGTTTTGCCTGGTTCAAAAGAAACAACATCGGGATGCTCTAATACTCTCACCGTTCTGCCGTCGGGGGCGGTAAAAACTCCGAGATCTCTTGCTGTTGCCCTGCTGCGCATAATATTTGTCAACACGCTCCTATCCCCAGGACCGATATTTCCGGCAGCCAAAAGGTCTGGGATTAATGCTCCGGATATCTCCGAAGGAAGAACAATTTTCGGAGTTTCACCAGATTGTTTTATTACTGAACCTTCAGGAAGAATAAGCGTCGGCATTCTCGCAGGTTGCCTTAACTCTTCTTTTGATACAACAGCAGATTTGGTTGCCCCATCCTCTGAAGATTGCCTAGGCGCAAGAAGGGCTGTTTCAGCTACTGCAACATCAGCTTTTTCGCTTTTCTGCTGCCTAGAGGCATGGTTACGGGTATTACTTTTTGTTGCTGGATTTGCCTTTACGCGAACGTCTGTTGTCCTAAATCCGGGTAAAAGGCCTTGTCCGTCAGCGGTGCGTTCAGGAACTATTTCATAACCATATGTCCTTGCTCCTCCTTTAAGTAACCCTGCAAGCTCTCTTCTGCTGGAAGCGCTGCTTGCATCGTAATCAAAACGTAATGCTTTTGCCGGAGCGCGCTCTGCTTCAAGGCGTAATCTGGCTGCTGTGTCGCTATCGCCTGCGGCTTCTGCTGCCTGGGCTTTTGCTTGTAATTGTGCTACTGTTTCTCTTGTTTTGGCTGATTGTGGCAATTTGCCGGATAAAGACGGTTCAAAATGTGCGCCGGTTAATTTACCCTGGCTGTCTCTTTGTGCAGTGATTGTATAACGGACGCCGTTTGCAGTTACGACTTGGCGGCCGCTGGCAAGCTGGGCATCTGCGCCTTTAGCTAAAGGAGAAGCTAAACCAAGCCAGACCGCTACTCTTCTAACTAAACTTGGCTGGGCTAATTTAGGACCTTCTGTTAATTTCTGGTCCGGCTGACGTGAGCCTTGCGGATGGTCAAAATCAAACATGCGCTGCGCAGTTTTGACTGCTTCAG
>JBAZKC010000016.1:0-8176 GCA_041651035.1 Candidatus Omnitrophota bacterium
GCCGGCTTAGCCAGCCTATACGAAGACTTTATTGTCCATTACTGTGCAATAACCGGCCAAGATCCCAACTCTAACCCACAGGTTAAAGCGGTAAGAGAAGGGACAGCCGAAACTCTCGTTAAGATGGCATCCCAGAAAAAAGAACAAACACAGAAAGAAACACCCGAAGAACAGGATTTATCTGACCATCAAGCTACTGATATATTCAGGAGTTCACTTGAAGGGGACGCCTCCCCATCTCAAGCTGGGCTCTTGAATAGTCTTAATAATAAAGTTGCCAGGGGCCCTGTTGCCTCCCCATCAGCGGCTCCTGTCGCAACTAATAATGAAGCAATAAATAATATTTCATCTGTCAAGTTGACTTTAATCCGTGTATGGAGGCTATTGCTGACCTTTATCATAGCCAAGATTGTAGTGCTTGGCTTTATGGGTGAAGGGTTTATCGGAGGAATCGGAATAGTTCTTGCTGTCGTTCTAAATTGGAAAGTATTTATACGCTGGATTGATGCTGACCACAACACACTTGCACCCAGGAAGGTTGCTCTCTGGCAGCAAATTGCTTTCTGGTCGGTTGTAGCTCTTGCAGGACTTTTTGCGGTTTCCGCAGCAGTCAGCATATTAACACCTCTTTGGGCGCTGGTAGGATGGAACGCTACGCCGTTAGAGCACCCGCTACTTTCCGTGTCATTAGAGGCACTTTTAATCAGCGCAGTAATTGTTGGGCCCATTATGGAAGAGTTTTCAATGAGAGCAGGTTACTACAATGCTTTTAAGGCTATGTTCGGCAAAGCAAAATCAAGCCCGGTTATCGCGGCGTTAGTATCGTCTATATTATTCTCTCTCTTACACAATACAGTTTACGGCTTTAACCCATTTTCATTCTTCGAAATTATTTGGTTAAGCATAGTATTTACTGCAGCTTATGAGTTGAGCGGTTCTATCTGGGCTGCTATAGGAGTGCATGCGGTTAAAAATGGATTAGCTTTTATAAGCGTTGCAGCCAAACGCGGCGCCATTGCCCCGTATTCACTTGAGGTTACACTGATTGTTTTAGCTATGGCTGCCTTAAGCGCAATCGTAAGCTATGTGATAAATACCAGAAGAGAAAAAGCAGTTACCCCAACAACCTTAAATAATTCAAAAATATCCAAAGAGACAGCTTCTTTACCTAAAAACAAAGTTTCATCTCCGGCGCCAACGCTTTCTAGGCTGGCCTTAAAAGATATCTCTACTGTCAACCTTCCTTCACAGCAATTACAGCTTAAAGCACGTGCGCCGCCGCACGTCAAAGAATCTGAATTTGGATTCTGGCGTTCAAGCTGGAAGGTTATTCTACATTTTGGCTTGGTTATCGGTGCTACAAAATTAACTCTGTTTGTCGGAGCTGCTTACACATTATTCCATGCCTTTGTGCCCAGCCTTTTAGTGATGGCGGGCATATTCTTCTTGTGGATGGATTATAAAGCCTGGCAGAATGATAGTTCTGCCAAAATTTTGTATCTTTATAATTCTTCTAGCTTAAGCAAAGCAGAGGCAATAGCTTTAAAAAGGCTTAACGCCGAAAGAATAACTGCAGACTATATAAAGAAAAACGGCGGTTTCTCTGATGAAGGAATTATCGGTTTTGTTTCAAAGGTTTTCAGGCACCCGTTAACGGCATTAGCATTTACTTTAGCAGGCGCTATCATCGCTGCAACCGGCGCTAAATTTATAATAGCTAACGTAATAACCGGTGCAGTTATAGGTTTGCTTATGCCGTATCTCTTTAATATCCTGTGGAACTTCTTCTGGAGCTATATGGTTGCTGATGCAGCGCTTCAGGAAACAGCAAAACAATATTTAGAGGAAAGACTTTCTAAAGAGGATATCAATAAATTAGGTGAAATAATAAAACAAGTCGAACAGGAATTGGCAAATACTGAAAGTTATTTTGGAAAACTGCATTATTACTTACAGGAAAAGTTTGCTAGAGCGGCAATCGCATTTCCTGCGGTAACGGGTATTTTGAAATTCTTCCTGGGAAGGTTACAGCTTGTTTTGTGGGGCTCAGTGATTGCAGCCGCGCTTGAGCCGTTTATGGGAACATTTGCCCTTCGTTCATTGCTTGGCTGGGGCAGGCTTGCCGGCTTTGCCAATAGCTGGGGCCTTCCTTTTACAGTGGGAGGTTTATTCAGAATAGCTGTTATTGTGCTTGGCCTTAAATTAGTCGGCCGCGGTTTTAATATTTTCAGAAACCGCGTCCAGACAGCTTTAAAAGTCGTTAAAACAGGAACGTTGGATGCAGAAACTATTTTTAAAGAATTGCTTAAAGGAAATTTAAAAGCTGAAAATGTCGCAGTGTTATTCAGGAAAGGTTTAATCAATTTTAGCGCAAAGCCGGGATTAAAGGGCTTAATACGCAAACAATTAGAAGCTGCTAACGTAAACACATCTTCAGCTTGGTTGGTAAACAGGCTTTTTGCCCAAACCCGTGTTTATCTCATTGCGGATGTTATTGCCGTTATGCTTACCCTTATGTCTCCTTTCGCCGGTTTATTCTACGCGCTGCATGTAGCTACAAAGAATTTAACCGCAGGCTTTCTTAAGAGCCATCCGTTATACACTTTATGGTTAAGCAGAGGCAAAGAATTCTGGGTAAGTTTCTGGCATATGTGGATTATCAGTGCAGAAATAGGAGCGGTTATAGGCAGCGGTAAGTTTATGGCAAACCACCCTATATTTAAATACGTCGGCGGCGAAGAACTAGGCCAGCTTGCAGAGCTTTTAGAAGGCCATTATGGAGCAATTTCCTGGGGCGGACACGCTTTGGGTATAATTAATAATACATTGGGTTTTAATGTCAGCCAGATACTCCATAATGCTTTGGGCGGGAAAATTGACGTTGCCTCCTGGGAATATGCACACCATTCCGGAATTGCTTTCGAGCTCGCAAGAAACTCAGCCTACTTTAATGAAACTGTTGAAAGCTTAGAGAGCGAAATCAGGGCAAAATATCAGAGCCTTATTAAAGATATCTCCGCTGATGAATTTTCCGGCATACTGCGTAACGCCGCAGTGCATGTTTACTCTAAAGCCGGAAATTCTAACAAAGAAGAATTTTATAAGGCAACCCGGCAGGAGGTAATGCAATATTTATTCATAAGATTTTTAATGAAACATCAGGAATCCAGAACATCCAAACAACCGCGTGATCCTGCTTCCGGAAGCAGGCCTATGGGTGATGACGAAAGGGATAATTTCAGGAAATACCTGGCTGATAATTTCTCAAAAGCAAAAGATATCAGCACCGAGGCGAATGTGCAGGCAGCTTTACAGGCAGCTATTGCTTATGCAAGAACTCATGATCTTCCAAGGCACGCTCAATACTTGGAAGAAATAAAAGCAAAAGGCCTTATCCGCGCGATGCCGCTTAATGGGCGTGACAATCAGCCGGAAGATTTAGTTGTATATGCTACTGTTTACGTTGAAAACGGCACGTCTTATATAGTGGAGGATACAAACTTTTCAAATACGGCTGATGCTAACGTGCGCGTAGCCAAATACCTTCATGAAGCCGCAGCTGCGATAAATAATAAAACTGATGATAAAGAAAGCCGCGCAGTAGAGGCAAGGTTCTATGAAGATACCTACAAAGATATGTTTGACGAGAAAGCCCTTGCTTTGATAGAAAAAACCAAAAAAGCCGGCGTTTCCGAAACAGTTAAAGACAAAAAAGGCAACGACTGGTTCTTTGTTGACGGCCGGCCGATGTTTATGCGCTCTGCCCTGGTTACTCATACCGCCCCCGGAGAATTACCGCACAAGAAAGGAATAAAGCAGGTCAATCCTAACGTCTATTGGCAATTTATCGATAGAGACAGAAATGGTAAGCCGGACGCAATGGAATTATTCATCGATAGAGATGGTGATGGCAAATTTACCGAAGGTGTAGACGAACGAACAACTGTGTTTGAGCTTGCCAGAAAATATGGTTTTAATACTCTTACAATTTTCGGCGATATCATCAACCACGAACTTTTCCCCAAGGAATATTTTAATGCCAACTCTCCTATGCGTTTTACAGTTGCTTTTGATCTTGATGAATACATGGAAGTTGACTATAGCAAGAGAGATGTTCGGAAAGATTTACTTATCCGCTGGCTGGAAATGGTTGAACGCAATAAAGACAACCGTTATATTATGGCTTGGCAGCTTGGCAATGAAAAGAAGTTTGAATTAGACGGCGATTTCGATGAAGTGATTAAATTGTTCGAAGCCAAAAAATATAAAAAGATACCCAGCGAATGGATACAAGCTATAGGCTACCTCTTTACGGTTGCGCAAATAATTAAAGCTACCAGAGAAAAAGACATCCTGTCCAGGCCGTTTATTATCGGCGAGCATGAAGCAAAAGAGAAGTATCTTAAACTGATGAAGTATGTTTTTGACAAAGAAGATATTTCGGACGGGGTTATCCTTGGCCTTAACTTATATAACGGTAACGACATTGACGATATCTTTGCGAGAATTAAAAAGCACCTGGGATTTCCTGTTTTCCTGAAAGAATTCGGTCATCCGGCATATATCCTTCCGGAACTGCTTAAGCTTTACGAAAATCCGACAGAGCCTACGGAAGAAGAAACCAGCAAGGCAACTAAAGCTTACGGCGATGCATTGGCGCAGTTATTTAAAGCAAAAGATGACAAGGGTATCGTTAGCGCTAAAGCGAAATTAGAGAAAGCGCATCAGGAGTTGATAGCCGTGCGCGTCCGCAAGGCAGCAGCCTCGCGCGCAAAAGCTGACGCCAACAAGGGCGACGCAGCCTTGCAGAACGAGGCGCGTATTGCAGCAGAAGAAGTTCAGGCTCTCTGGGTCGAGAATATCGCAGTAAAAGTATTTTATAACAGCCATGGATTAGGTAACGGAAATGCCATCGGTTTCAGCGTATTTCGTTTCCTTGACGGCTGGTATGGCGCAAACTGGTGGATGGATTCTCTTGGCAATGACCCTTACACTCAGGATCCTGTTGCTGAAAAAACACAGGATGGAAAGTTAATGGATGTTGGTATTCCAGCCAAATATTTCTTTGAAGATTGGTTCGGGCTTTTTGGAATTGTTGCCGGAGCTGCCGGAACGCAACCAAGAATATCGGCAGAGCGTATGAGGATATTAAACAGGTTGTTTGAACAGCAGATATCTACGCCTGAAGCGGTCGAATACAAACCGGTAATTCCCGAAATGCCGGATAAAGTTTTTGAAGATATCCTGGTTGAGCGCAGCCGTCTGGCGATAATTAAAGCCTACAAACTCTTGAACAATAAAGACTATAAATCCGTCGGTAAATACATCAGGGAGACATATTTTTCAAATGAAGACGCGGAAGAAGTTAAAGCAGCTGACAAAAAAATGAGGGAAGCAGAAGATAGGCTGTTAGAAGCAAGGCAGAAACACGCCGCAGCTCTCCGCAATAAAACAGACGTTGATGCGGCGGCATTAGAGCTTTATAACGCGGAAAAAGCGGTAAAAGACGCTGACAGAGAATTTTGGAAAGTAACTCTTAAATTTTCCGGTTTAACGACAGTCCTCGTTGAGGCAGTAAGGGAGAATGAAAGATTTTCTGAACAGGGCACAAAACCTGGTGAGCTTAGAAATTACTGGGCACTGGATGACGGCGCAACCGTGTTTTATCTGTATATTCAGTCTTTATTGCAACAGGGCAAGACCGATGGAGCATTTAAGACTGCAACCGCCCTTGTTGATGTATACAAAAACGGCCGCATATGGATTTTAAGCACGCAGACTGGTGAATATAAATTCAAGACTATGCAGGAAGTGTTGCTTGAGTTCAAGAAGGTATTTTCCGCTGATCAATATAAAACAATCAGGGATGTTTTTGAAGGTAAGAAAATAAAAGCAGAAGCAAGGCAGAAGAAAGCGAGTATACCCGAAGTTGATGGTTTACAGCTTACTCCTGATACGCAAGATGATTTGAAAACGCTTCTTGAAAAAATTAAAACCGGTCAATTCAGCTCAAATGTTAATTCCCTGAAAAAGATGAATTGGTTGGCTCATTCCTATGGCTGCAGTGTATGGAATATTTTTGCCAGGATATTAGGCGATTACGAGCGTTACGCAGTCAGGCCTATAGATAGCGCTTATGGAATAAATTCTACTCAATTTGACATTCCCGGACCGGGTAATTATTACAGTTCCGCCGGGCGAATGTTATGGTTCTATCAGAACGGCAACCTCGGCACAGGCGTGATACAGATTTTAGATAAGACTGAGGACAACGCTTTAATGAGCGATGCAGCTTTGCGCGGAGTTTTCTCAATTACCTTACGAAAAACCGGAGAACAACAGGGCTACCAGTGGTTTTGTCGCGGTTTCCGCGGACGCTGGGCAAGGCCTGTGTGGGTTACTTATTCAGTGTATGAAGTAATATTTGAACATGACGGCCAGCTTAAAAAATTGCCGTCTATCTGGGATTTACGCGAAGCAATTATAAACAATGACTTTTCCAAGGCTCAGCCGGCTAATGTTCAGGTATTTAAATTCAAAATGAACCAGAACGGCCAAGAGCGGCTGGTTGTAATGTTAATTGACAACGAAACCGGCGAAGGCGAGATTGAAATATTGAAAATTGAACAGCATCCTCAACATGAACAGCTGAAACAAGATATAACCGACCTATTGAATGAATACAGAAAACCTCAAGACTGTGCCGCTCGTATCGTAAATTTAGCCAGGCTGGAAGCCGCAGCAAGGCAATTACTTGATTACGACACAAAATATACCAACATGCTTACCGGCAATAAAGAATTTGTAAACGAGCATCCGGGATTGATGTTCCGTGTTAACGGCCAGAGCCAGGCATTCTTCGAAGTAATTGAGCCGGGCATAATCCGGACAGCCGCTGAGGTAGATAGAAATAATCCTTATGGCGCACGAGTTGTAAGAGATGTTAAGGTTAACCTTAACGACCCAGAGCAAAGGCTTGCTTTCTTGCGCGCGCAGATTACCGGTGATTTCAGCGCCTTTGGCGAAGATACCGATACCGGAGCGCGCGTTTTAATTGATAAGAAACATAAACAGATATTGGTTTTGCGCTACGATAAAGCTACGAAGAAATTAATCGAAGGGACAATTTTAAAACTTGGAAGCGGCTTACGCTTTGACTCAATTTTTGTCGGCGACATTGCAAACAGAATTGTTTTTGAGAGAAGCGACAGGACAGCAGACGTTATAACCGGCGAAGAAGACGTTATAAACTTTAACGCACAAAATTCCTACGAAGCAAAAATCGTGCGCAGGATGACAGAGGAACAAATTATTAACTGGTTTAGGTCTGGCGCAACGCCCGGTAATGCTTCCAGGTATGGAACTGATACAGGTATCCGCAGAGTTTACAGCTTTGACCATACCCCTAAAGACAAAAAATCAGAAGGCAGATATGAGTTTGAGCAAATATTGGTGAGATATGAATTGGCTGCGGATGGCCGTTTAGGCAAGGTAATTGAAGTCCTGCACGAATTTTCTTCAACCAAACCTAGAGACCTTGAACCAGGTTCATGGTTCTTCGGCCGCAGGCTGCGCTTGAAAACCGTTACCTTCCAGTTTATTGATGGCAAGTTCCTTGTGGCCCATGATAATATTGAGTATGAAATTAAAAACCTGGCAGATTATTTAAATGCTATAAGAAATAACGATTTTTCAGGAATTAAGAAAACCGGAAGAGTTATTGAAAAGGTTGGAAAATTACCAGACGGACACAGTTATGTAATCGTTGGCGAAGGAAATTCTCATCAAATAGAAATTATCTCGCCCACCGAGCATGATACTTATTATATCTTCAAAGGAAAAGTTGAATTAAGAGGCAAATGGAGAGACGGCGATAAGAGATTTGCTGTTGCTTTACGTAATCCTTCAGAAGTGCCCCAAGAAGAAATTGTCAATGTAATTGGCACAAAATGGATAGAAGTGTCCAATAATGAACAGATAGCTCTCGATATGGCAAGGTTGTTAAAAAGCATTAACGACAAAACAGCAATGCCAGATGCAGACGCTCCTTACCTTTATGTAAGAGCCAGAGAAGGCAAGTTCATCTGGTTCGACGTCTTAGACGGTAACGACATTGCAACCGCAAAACGTTTAAGCTCTGAAATACACGTCCAGGACAGCCTTGAAATATACTACG
>JBAZKC010000017.1:0-8112 GCA_041651035.1 Candidatus Omnitrophota bacterium
ATGATGGCATAGCCATCGGTTTATGGGGCGGCCTAAAAATGGTTTTTTGTTGTTCTTTCCCGTTTTTCTTCGGGATTGTCCTGGGCGCATTGTCGAAGTCCTCCGTCGTTTCGCTGCCGGTTGATACAGCCGGTTTAACCCTGGCAGTCTGCGGAATAAGTTTTTCTCCCGGGGATAAGCAGTTTATCCGTTTCTTGCGCGGATGGATTGATAAAGGGACGAGATTATTCTTTCCGAAGAAAGGACAGAAGTATTTATCATCTCTAGATGCCAAGGACATGAAAAACAGAGATTATATAACTACCAAGGGCGAAGACATCATTGCTGCTATAGGAAACCATGATGCAGGGCGTATTGAGGGTGAATTGCAGGAAATTATTCGCCATAAATGGGAAATGCCTTGTCGGGTTAAGGGGATGCAGGTTTTTATAGAAGAGGAAGAGAAAAGGGTTGAACCGTTGTTAGGCAGTTTAAGGAGAATAAACTGGAATACTGTAGATAAATCCTTGCCAAGAGTTTTCAATAAGTTGACTAGCGAGAGTCGCAATAATCGGGTGACAGAATTCATTATTTCTCCCTGGCCTAGGTATGTTTATGGGATTGATTTATATAAAGGAAAGCATTTGATTGTAGATATCGGAGTGGGGGCTTTGCCAATAACGACAGTTGAAATGGCAGATAGATTAAAAGCGCTGAATCGCAATATAGATGTTGTTGGGACAGAGCTTCCTGCAGCTATCCCGCGTGCTTTTATTACCATTCCATTTTCCGGTTTCCCCGAAGAAATTCGAACAGATATCGTGAAGCATTCGTTCCCGTATGGCAATTGGGGGAGCAATATTGAAGAATTGATGCTATCCGTGAACAGGAAATACGAAATTACCGAAATTATAGCTAAGATATCCGATTGTAAGGTAACTTACTGCACATTAGCTGTAGCACCGGGAATTGTTTACCGGGATCGAAAGGATGTATTAAAAGAAAATGTTCGCAGAACGCATATTTACAGAGATATCATCGCGTTCTTGGGAGAAAAGAGTATTAGAGATTTAATCGAAAGAAAAAAAGATGCGCACCGTGGGAATCTGCGTATTGAATTCGACCCGGTTAAAAAACATCTTGAGAACAGGGGGTTACGCCTGCGGATTACAGATAATCCCGCTAGAGACGGTTTACTCGGGGCAAGCGTAATCACCGCTAGTCACGTATTGTGCCACGTGGGCGATAATGCCTATAATAGTGATTTTATAGAGATGCTCGGTAGGGCGCTTAAAGAAGGAGGAATTCTGCTAGTCAAAGACGGCTTTATCAACAATGTATCTTCTTGGCAGCAGTTAAGATGCTATGTGCGGTATAAGAGCAGAATGATGCTTGTGGAGGATAGAAAGTATAATTATTGGCAGGCTTCGGAAATGCAAAAAGACAGTCGCGCTTTAGCGGATGATTTCTGCAGGAAGGGCGTTTCTGGGGAAAAAGAGATAATCGTATCCGCAGAGAAAGACTTTAAAAAGGTAGCTGAAGCAAAAAATGTGAGTATCCTTCTAGATAAAACGTTAGAGGTTTTCTCCGAAGCTGCCCGGGGTGCGCTTATTGAAGCAGTTAAATCCAGGACAAGACAGGAAGAATTAATCCTTAAAATTATCGGAGTAGATAAGATCAAAAGAAGTTCTCCTTATGCCGCGCAAGTCTCTTCCCCGGTCCTAACCGCTATCTTTATTTGTCCCGAGATAGTTCATGCTATTTTCAACCTGAATATAAAATATATCGTTGCCCAAGTGATGCTTTCCCATGAGATGTCCCATCTTATTTTTGGCAGATTTGATGCCGAATTTGAAAACGAACAGAACCTGAGAGATGTCGCCTATACCTTAGAATTGATAGAAGAAAGGAATATCTTGTTATCTTCTTATATTGAAGATATCACGGAGGCAGGTTTTAGTCCGGATTCCAGTTATATTAGATGGTTAAAAAACAATGATTGTTCCCGTTTAACTCATCCTACTAAAGATATCGCCTGTATCTTTCCGCCCACGAAATCCTTCAGCCAGCAGGATATCTCCGGTATGCGCGGCTTATACAATAAGTATCCTGTGGCAAAGAGGCTGTATCATGATGCCTCCCGGTTTTTGGGAAGAAAATATCCCGTGGAGAGGTTGTTGTTATACCGTCTTTCCGCCGACAAAGACGATTTTTCGATTCTTGCGATTACAGGATTTTTATATTCGACTGCGGCATACAGGGTATTTGCGGAGAAAGCGGGAAAAAGATTCGTTCCCCGGTTCTTCGAAGGATATAGCGTCGGGGTTATAACATCATTTGTTTTGTCCGGAGCTATGACATTCAGGCACGGGCTTTATTGTATTAGAGACCTGACAGAGTATATCAGCCGAAGAGATGATGTGGATTATGCAACTATCGCTATGCAAGGCGTGGATAGCCGTGAAATAGAGAAGTTGCTTAGCCCCGGAAGGATAGAGATGCTTTCGGATGACTCTCCGTTTTTTCTGGCCTTGGCGGCGCGCATAGAGGAGAAAGAGCTTAAGAGCTTGCAGGATAAAATTTCATCCATTGTATGTTCCAGGCGCGATACCGAAACCAGAAGAGTTAAATTTCTCCGTTCCCCGAGAAAAACAGTCCATAACAGCTTTTACGGAAAAGAGGCAGAAGACCGGCTATTGGATCGGCTTGAAAGGGTTGTTTTTTACAGACCGCAGGTTCCGGTGGTTAATTCTTCTTTAGGAAGCAGGATAATAACATCTGCCGAAGATGTGCGTAATGAACTGGAGAAAGGATTCTTCAGGCCGGCTTTACACGCGGATGCGGTAAGAAAGATGGGAGATGAGGGCATAAGGCTGTTTTTAGCTTTTGGCGCGGCACAGCTATTAGTCAAAATAAATAAGGTAGTAACCCCAAACATACCCACTTTAGCTATCGGAGAGCCTAAGTTGCTGGAAGAGGTCAGTTCCGGAGTAAATAAATTATTTATTTTACCTAGCAAGAAAGCGTTTTCTCCCGATTACGCTTGTCCCAAAAACGTTCCCTTAACTAAGAAGGAAATCTCGTATGAAATCAAGCAGATACCTGCCCGCCGCATAGCTTCTTCTGAATACCAGATGATAGTATCCAGCGCTAAAGCAGTAAAAGATTTCCTGGAGGCGGCCAAGAATGATTCGTTGGCCTCCGGCCTTCAGGAACTATTGACTGGTGCCGCTTCGGCAAAGGTGGGGAATTTCAAGAATTTTTACGTTGCCGTCCATAACGGAGTTTATTATTTTAACAGGGCTGTCTTCGCCAACTCCTGGAAATTAAAGTCAGTAATACTGCATGAAGCCGGCGCCCGCACGGGATTATCTTGCCCGGAGAATTCTTCATTGCAGATAGAGTTTCTTGAAGCGATAGCGGATAAGCTGGACAGCTTGGCTTATGCTGATGTTCTGACTGGGTTATTCAACCGCAGGTATTTTGAGCTAGCTTTATCTAACGAAATAGAGTATGTACAGAGATATAAGGATCATCCTTTATCTTTGTTGATGTTGGATATAGATTATTTTAAATCAATTAACGATACCTATGGCCATCCGGCGGGGGACGCTATACTCAGAGAGATAGCAATTTTGATAAAGAAAAGGTTAAGGAAACCCGACATTGCCTGCAGGATCGGCGGCGAAGAAATCGCGGTAATTCTTCCTCATACCGAAAAAGCCGAGGCTTATTACAATGTTGCGGAAGATATTAGAAAAATAATAGATGAAAATCGGTTCAGGGTAGAAAATAACGGGGAGAGCGGGATTATAATTAAATGCACCGTTAGCATAGGAGTGGCCGGCCTTGAGGACGGGATATCTAAGATTGACCTTATAGCCAATGCAGACGAAGCTCTTTATAAAGCCAAGAAAGAAGGGAGGAACAGGATAAAGGTTTATAGCAGGGAGAAAGGAGATTCTATTGAGCGGCATCTCTCTTTCTTCGGGCATTATAACGCGAAGCTGGATGATAAGAACCGGGTAATTATCCCAGCCGCCTTTACCTATAATTATAAAGATATTAGAGAACTTTATTTCTATTGCGCTCCTTCTGCCCATAGAATTCAAATATACACTTTGGATTCATATAATAAGAAGATAAATTCTCTGGGAGAAGAAGGGAAATTAAAATTCAGCGCCTTCAGTTTTCCGGCAACGGTGGATAAGCAAAGAAGAATATCTATCTGCCCGGAATTGACCGAGGCAGCGGAACTGGAAAGAGGGGGAAAGGTTGTATTTGTAGGTAACGTCGATCTCCTGGAGATATGGTCAGAAAAGAACTGGGATAAATTCGCCAAGCCGGATTTCCATACTTCGCGTTGTTTTGTGCAAAACCAGGGGTATTTGATAGATATAGTAAGTAAATTTAAGGTTGTTTTAGAAGCCAATGCTTACAAAAATACTTTGAGCTTGCAAGACGGACTTCCGCCGGGTAAGCTTGAAAGGTATCTTAAGCGGGCGCTAAGAGAATTACTGTTGATTAGAAAAAGCGATTCGAGAATATATGATTTGCTGGCGCGCATATTACAGCGCCCGCAGCTTTTCTTGGAAGAAGCTGGTGATTTGGAGAGATTAGCCGTGGCTTCTCCTATGTTGATTAAACTGCATCATATCCTTCAGAGTCAGGCACCTCCATTACTGGCGGTAATCACCCTCGCCGAAGAAACCCTTCATTATTATTACCCCGAAGACGAAAATCTGGTTCATCAGGTCATTGATTATTACATTGCTACAAGCGGGATTTTGCCTGAATTTTTAGAAGCGATTGCAGAGGCTGAAAAAGCCGGCATTTACGCCCAGAAGGAATGGGTTGAAACGCTTAAGTTAATAGCCAAATACCCGGAATTGTTTGACGCTAAGCGATTCAGGACAACTGCCAGGCGCCATGGTTTATTCTTAGATGCGGTAGCGCGCATATTTTATACTTACGAAGTTCTTCCTGAATGTAATGAAAGAATAAATGCTGACATCAGAATAAGTGCGAAGCTGACCTGGGAGGAAATCTACAAGGAAGCGTTTAAAATAGGCAGAGAGATGGACGTCGAAGAAGGTGCTATAAAGCAGGTATTAAGAGGCAGCAGGAAATCAGTCCTTCGCCGGATAGCGGAAATGAAATTTTTCACGAGCGGAGTAAACAAGGAGAGACAGGAAAGACTACTGGGGGATGTTAACGGTAGTGATGAGTTCTGGAAGAAGCATTGGGAAGATATCGCCTCCGGTAAACTTTCATTGTCTAACGAGCGTTTCCTGCCGGTAGATTCGGACAAGAAGATCCGGTTGGATTTAATCGACGACTTTATGCGGGCAGATACCAAGGAGGCATGGCTGTCCAAGGATGATAAAAGACTTCCTTCTCTTGATTTCTACCGCGCAGATAAAATTTCCCTAAATGATCAATACAATAATATGCGGGATTGTTCTGTCAATGCTTCTCCAGCCAATGTATCCTTGTTCGCCGGCCTGCCGTTTGTAAGCGGCCTGCCAGTTTTAGCTAAAGTGGTTATATCTGCCGGGCTGTTGATTTATCTGGGTTATAAGATTTATAAAGCAATCAAGGTTTATCGAGCAAAAAAACTTAGCCAGACCAGGTTATCCGCGCGTCCAGAAACCGAAACTAATCAAAAGGCCGATAGGGTAAAAGAATGCAATTCAGCTTTGAATAAGAGCGTGAGAGCCGTCAAATTAAGTAAAATTTATCCCGGCAGAGATAGGAAGGAGGGGGCGCATTACGCGGTCAAAGGTATAGATTTTGAAGTTGATGAAGGGGAATTTTTCGTTTTGGTCGGACCGTCGGGCTGCGGTAAGTCTACTACTTTAAGGATGATTGCCGGCCTTGAAGAGATAAGCAAAGGGCAGGTATATATTGGCGGCAAGCTGGTTAATGACGTGCCGGCAAAGGACCGTAATATCGCTATGGTTTTCCAAAATTACGCCCTTTATCCGCATATGACTGTTTTTGAAAATATGGCCTTCGGTTTAAAGTTAAGAAAGGTTAAGAAAGAATTGATTAAAACCAAGGTCAGCGAGGCGGCCCAGATTCTATCCATAGCGGATAAATTGGAGCGCCGGCCGCGGGAACTTTCCGGAGGGGAAAGGCAGCGTGTAGCCGTAGGGCGCACCATCGTGCGGCAGCCGTTAGTTTTCCTTTTCGACGAGCCCCTAAGCAACCTGGATGCCAAAATGCGCGTGCAGATGCGCACAGAGCTAAATAAGCTGCATAAGAATTTAGGCAAGGGCACCACTTTTATTTACGTTACTCACGATCAGACTGAGGCTATGACTATGGCCACGCGGATAATGGTAATGAAGGATGGGGTTATCCAGCAGATCGGCGAGCCGATGTATATCTTCGATAACCCAATTAACAGGTTTGTCGCCGGTTTTATCGGTTCTCCGCCGATGAATTTCTTCGAGGGAAAGATAATCCAAAAGGAAGACGGTTATTATTTTGACGGCGGAAGCTTCCGGGTAAAAACCGACGAAAAGATTTCCGCGTATCTTGCGCCTTATAAGGATAAAGAAATTATCATGGGGATAAGGCCGCATGAGATCCGGGACAAAATGTTCGTAGAAGAAAAATACGTATCTCCCTCTAACATAGTAAGGGCTAGAGTCGAGATAATCGAAAAGATGGGTTATGAAAAGATAATTTCTTTCAATAGCGGCAAGCATAGTTTTGTCGCCAGGCTTGAAAGGAGAAGCCGGGTAGAAACTGGTCAGGAGATAGAACTTATTTTTAATACCAGCCGGCTTTATTTCTTCGAGAAAGACGACGAAGGAAGAAATATTTTGTATAAAGATAAGGAAAGCTTTGCCGCACAAGAACCGGTTCAGCCGAATAAAACCCGCGGCTCCCCGCGGTTAGGAAAACTCAAAATCTTTATCCAAACTTTATATTTCGTGTTTGCTTTTAAGACAATCCCGCTCTGGGCTATGTCTTCTTCCGGAAAGAGCGATTTCATAAATTGCGAATCCGTCTGTTTATTCCTGACGGTAGTTTTTTTCTTTATTCCCATGCTTGCCTTTGCCATATTTTGTTTTTGGCACGGCCTGGCTGCCGAGATCTCCGGTTTTAAGGAAAGACACAAGGAGAAGGCCGCAGTATCGCCGGATACCGAAGGGCCGGATATTGAATCTAAAGAATGGAGAATAGAGCAGATCCGAAAAGTAATCCCGGAGATTGAAAAATACCGGGAGGGCAAGAAATTGATTGATTACGGTATAATTCCGGGAGGCGGCATCGACGGTTTACGTTATTACCAAATTATAGAGGCAATAGAAAAAGAAAGATATTGTTTCACTAACCTGGGCGCGACGTCAATAGGGGCAATTGTCGCTTTATTCTTGATGCTTGGCTATGATGCCAAGTCCGCCAAAGAAAAAGCATATGATACGGACGCATCCGGATTTTCCAATCCTCCCGTCGGCAGAATTGGTTTCATTCGGAATCTTCTTTCCCACGGAGGGATATCCAAAGGAGATGCCGTATTAGAGTGGATTAGAAGCCTTATAATAGACAGGTTTGGTTTTATTCCCACTTTCGGCGAGCTTAAAGAAGCTAATTACCCGTTTGATCTGACGCTTACAGCCGTAGATTACCTGACTAAGAGACTCTTGAAGCTAAACGCAGAGAATTGCCCGGATATGCCTATAGACTTAGCCATAAGAGCCAGTATTTCGCTTCCCGTAATATTTAATCCGGTAATATGGATAGGTAAGTATAAAGGAGAATATAGAAAATGGGAATTGATTGATGGAAGTATCCATCCCGAAGGAAGCCTTCCTTTGTCTCTTTTTGATGAGGCCGGGCTTAAACCCTGGAAAAGCAATTGTATTGCTTTTCCTTTAATGGATGTAAGAGTTCCTGACGCAGTTAATACCGAGCAGCTTAAAATTTTGAAAAAGACATTAGAATATATCAAGGAACGGCCTCTGCTTAATATTATGGTAGTAAGTTTATTCAGGCTTATCAGCTGGGTTCTTCCTGTAGCGAATATAATAGTAAAGACTATTGAGACGGAGAATGAGCCTTTTGACCGGGATGTCCTGTTGAATCGCTGGAAGTCACACATAAAGATTATAAAAATCA
>JBAZKC010000018.1:0-7448 GCA_041651035.1 Candidatus Omnitrophota bacterium
AAAAAACCGAGTTGTCAAATATCCTGTTTTGCATCGATATTCGGCAGCCCGGCTATCCTTCTCTTAATCTTAAATTGATTTTCGGATCCGTGGCTTTGCGCCCCCCGATTACTCGGGGTTTACCCTTTCGTTACTTAACCTCTTTACGTTCAAAGTATATATATATTTAATATACTTGTCAAGTGAAATCTAGCCTAAAAAGAGAGCGTTTTCTTATTACAATATAATACTAAATGTATTGTTCTAGTGGCTCTTTGGAGAACAAAAATTAGCTCTTACAAAAGAAGTAAAATGATGGGTTTTTTGATTCAAAAGTTTGGTTGTTTTGGTTAATCTCGAGTCATTGAAACTATCTTCTACGGAAACCCCTTATGGGGACACTTCTCCGATTAGATCAAGAAACGTCCCTGCTTTAGGGGCAGAAACGTCCCTCTTTTAGGATAGATTGGACATTTATTTGTAGATTATCTGATAGATTTAACAGATTGGACATTAATTCTATGATTATTGTTTCAAATTATTCTTGTAGCTATCTTTGAAAGTCTGGTCATAATTCTTAGTCGCAGGATAGGATGGTAAGCTCTGGAGCTGTGATTGCAAATTACTGATATTTTGATTTGTCTGCTGATTAACAAACATTGAAGACATAGCTTTGTCTACCGCGTAATTCGTAGGGGTATTTACAACATAGTAGAGACCTGAAAAAGCATTTTTTATCATGGCGACATCCTGTTTATCTACCATATTCTTAGTAATACTTAATACCCCATAACTGACCAAGGAGGAAGGGATACTTCTTAGGGCGGTCACCGCGGCTCCTTGCAGCCCTTGGGACACCCTGCTAAGGTCAAAGCTACCAATATTCGAAAAACTAAATCCTTCCGATGAACTACTAAGCCCTCCTACCAAACCACCTGTAACAAGACTGCCCGTTAAATTCGCTAATGTACTTGTTAAGGGATCGACATTTCCTTTTTCATCCGCGCCACTCATAAGTATAGCACCTTCAATGCTACCTTCAACAAGCCCTATGCCCATACCTTCAAAAGCGCTTATTGTGCTACCGATTGCTCCGTTAATATTTTGAGCTACTCCTAAACCACTGCCAAACGAACTGCCATAATGCCCCGGGCTTAACCCTCCTCCTACAACCCCTCCTGCTATTGAACTTATAAGAATGGTAGACCCGGGATCCCAGCCATAATAGTTGCCCATGGTACCCACGGCATTTTGCACCTGGCCTACTGCCGTGCTATTTACAAGGTTAGTTCCCCAACTATTAAAACTACTGAAATTAGAAATGGAACCCATAAAACCACTTCCAAAGGTAGAGCTTGAAGAAAGAGCGCCTCCAATTCCTGAAGCAATAGCTCCCCCCACAGCTGACGACACCAATCCTATTGCAGTGCCCGCTGCCCATTTGCCAAAATCAAATTCTACAAGATCTCCCCCGCCATCTCTGCTTCTGTAAGCCAATGACTCCCTGGGGACAATAAATGATAAAACAAAAAAGAATAAAACGCAGGCTGAGAGAACCTTAAATACCTTTCCTCTTTTATAGCCTGAGTTATACATTTATTCCTCCACTATACTATACCGTATACCCTAAAGACATTTAGGGAAAACATGCGGGATAATCTGTTTTAAACTGCGCTACCTGATCTTCTTTACTCTGTGCCGCGCTTCTAGCTTCAGCTGCCTTTTCTTGAAATTCTGCAATCTGTCCCTCTAGGCTGGGAACCTGCGTATCTTCCAAATCATCAGCTGCCTGATCCGCGTCGGCGGCGGCTTGGTATAAAGTAGCCGCTTTATCGTGTAATCTTATTGCTTCAACCTCCAATAACGCCGCAGCCGTATTTGATAAAGCTGCGTTGCTGCGTAAATTCGCTATCTCAATTTCCAGGCTGGCTGCAGCTTCAAGAACACAACAGCAAGTATCTCCGTCCGGATCGCAAGTGGTTATGCAGCCGCTGCCGCTGTAACAACCCGGAATAGTTGATTTCTTAATGTTAGCTTCATTTTCCTTGCCACTGGCCTGCGCATTTAATTCAGTTTCGTCAGCGCGTAAAAGGCTTATTTCTCCTTCCAACTTAGCTATAATCACATCCATATAGGGGCAAGACCCATCCCCCGTAAAACAATTTGGAAAGTTATCTTTCTGAAGGTCGATATATGCTTGCTTATCATCCGCCTGCGCATCTTTTTCTGTTGCCTGGCTGCGCAAAGAAGCGCTTTCGCTCTCTAACGCGGCTATTTCATTCATTGTCTGACAAGCCGGCTCGCTTCCCGCCACACAGCCACAGCCGCTATAACAGCTTGGATTGGCTCTTTTTAAAGCATCCAGTTCATTTCTCTTGATATCTGCCTGGGCGCTAAAACCATCCGCCTCACTCCTTTTAGCCAGAGCTGCAAGGTCTTTTTGATCAGCCTGATTCTCGTAACCATCTGCCTGCGCCCTTAAGAGACCGGCTTGTTCTCTTAATACCGGAATTTGACCTTCCAGATCCGTTGTCGAGTCAGTTAAATCAAGCGCATTTTGTTCAAATAAATCCGCGCGTTCATTTAACTCATTTATTTCTCCTTCTAATATTGCTATCTTGCTCAAAAGCCCGGGACAAATATCTTCAACAGGAGTAATCGGCGTCCCCGGAGGTTCAGGAGCATCACTATAAGTAGCTACCGTAACACCTTTGGCGTATTGTTCACCTTCTCCGAATACGTCCGCGCTCTCCCGGAATTTTTGTTGCAGCGCCCTCTCCGTGTATATCCTCATCCCTATCAGGACAGCCGCCACTATGGCAATCAGGATAACGTACTCTGCAAAAACCTGCGATCTATTTCCCCGCTTTTTCATATTGCACCAAAATAGTGGTTGTGTTCTTTAATATGCCCCCCATTGCCTCTTTCGGCCCGGAATCCGTGAGGGCTACGATACAAGTGTCTCCCTCCTGGTTTGAAAAGTCAAACTCTGCCAAAACTATGTCGACAGGCTTAAGTGCCTCCTGCGCCTTTCTATCTTTCGGGCAATCAGGGCACAACTTGGACAAATCAACCTCTCCTGAAGCCAGCTTCTTAAGAGGCTTTTCCTCCGTAAGAGACCAGCCGTAATCAAACATCTTGTTTTTATAGAATTCACCTACCTCTTCAATATTATTTTTAGCAAAATATGTAGCCTGCATAAAACCCGGGTTTTCCGACAGGGAAATTAAAGCGGCATCCGGATAAACCGGGGCGATATCAATCTTGGGCCTACCTGATAGCCTGGGAATAAAGTCATCTTGAGCTCTGTGCCCTTTCTTCGCATCCATTTTTCCCCGCGCGATGGTAAATCTGGTCCTGCCATCCTGGATTGCCCCTTGAGGAAGAAAGTTTATCATAACCATCTCCCCGTCTTTTTCAAAAATAGAATTCCACGCCATTATATCCTTTAAGGAATCAGGTATCTTTAAATTGGGCATTTGTTCCATCTCTTTTAATAGTTCTTTTTCTTTCCAGTCCAAAGCAGGAAGCTTCGCGCGGAAAAAATCGCTCACCTCCTTGGCATCCTGGCTGACAGCGTAATGCTTTAATACAAACTCTGTGCCGGAAATATTTCTTGTTTCCTGAAACACCTGTTCCGCCCCCCTGGGGAGAGGAACATCACTCTTATCCCACCAGGCAGAATATAAAGGATGAGTTAATGGGAACATCATTAAGATAAGAACCCCGCTTAACCATGCAACTTTATACTTAAAAAACATTTAAATCCTCCCTAATTATCATCAACTTCCTTGATGTCAGAACCGTACCTTGGGTTAGGCGGATCTATGCTCCCGCTCCCCGAAAAATCAACCTTGGCGTAACTGGCGGTATCTGGATAGCTTGTCCTCCATAACCCAAGGTCTGCCCCCTGATGAGTCTGTTTAGTATCAACCCGCACAAAATGATCATGCTCAATATCAGAGACCCAGCAATCAAAAAATAGAAGATCATCCCATTCACCGCTGCTGGGAATTGTCGGCAGGGGCAATAACCCTGCCAAAGCGCTAACCAGAAAAGCAAACGCGAGTATCCCTGAAGTAATCGCCGCTGCATTACCGGCTATACCCGCAGGCAATTCAAGCTGCGCCGAAGCAGCCAATGCTATACAAGCAGCGCAACAGGCAGCTGTTGGAGGAGTAGGGGGGCAACACGGAGTCTGGGGGCAAGCACCAGCTAATTCCCCATTCGCAAAGGCGTATACCCCTGAAGCTTCGGCTAATTCCAAAGACGCAGAATCAACCAACAATCCACTGGCAAGCAAAAGCGCTGATTCCGCCAAAGACGGAAGAACCGCGACTTTTAATACAAAATCATTGACATCCTCAGTCTGCACATTTGAATCCACGGAATGGGACCTGCCCGATATGTCTTTCTGCCCATCTTCCCAGGAATAACTATAGTAATTATTATCTCCTATGCCATCCAGGAAATCAACGTAGGAATCCCTGTAGCCGTTCTTTTTTAAGGTATCGCTAACATCAGACGGAGAGCTTCCTGCTTTTAACTTAGAGCCGATACCGCTGTTGGAAAAGACAAACCCGTGTCCATTCCTTATAGCAGAGCTTCTGCCTTTCTTTGCCATACGCCTGATGCTGAGATAAATATAGTGTTGAGCAATGCTGGCGGCAGTAATCGCAATCCCGATAGCAACAATAGCAATACTAATATCTGCTAATTTTTCTGACGCCGTAAGTGAAAGACCGGTCGCAATATAAGCTGCAGATGCTGCAGCACAAGAACTAGGACAAAAAGATGTTGCTTCAGCTGATGTTCCAGAAACTAACGCGGTCGATGCGTACGAATAAGCCATTACTAAACCAATGAGAACAATCGTGAATGAAAGGGCTATAGACATATAAGCTGACCAATACGCGGTCATCATCAGGCTATTTTGCACAGCCACGCTGTTAAAAACATTTGCCATTATCGCTCCTGTTGCCAGGGCTCCGGCATCAGCGGCATTTGCAGTATCTGTTTTAATCATCGCCACCTTGGATAAGTTTACCGTAAACATAGCCATAATGATCACAATCACCAAAACTATTATATACACAGGGGCAAGCTGCCCTTTTTCGTATTTAAATTTATGGTCGTGAAAATATGTAAACATAGCTATTCCCCTTTTAGTACCATACCCTCAGTAAGCTCCTCCGGGCCATGAACCGGCGGCCACTGCAGAGTATATCCATCGGAGGATGTTCCCGCAGTTACCCTTTTGGCATTATAATCTTGCTGGCGCTGCACAATCTGCTTATTACCCCAAAACCATACCTGCATTATCGCAGCCAGCAAAAGGACCACCCCCGCAAAAACAAATGATATTTCAACCATGCTCTGCGCAATTTTATTATTCTTTATTTTTTCAAATCCTAAAAAGGCGTAACCCATGTCTTCCCCCTGGTCACCTCATTGCCTGCTTTTCCCTGGCTGTATTTATACTGCCCGTCTGAATCAAGGTAGACTCCCTGATTAACCTCATACAAGATACCTTCCTCTATTGGGGGGCTCTCATAATCAGGATCAGAGGATTTCTTTTCCACTATCTTGTATGGCACAGCAGTAACAATATCATCTTTGAGCTTGGATATTTTTTGATTGGTAATAGCATAAGTATCTTCACTTTTCACATTTGTTTCATTAAAAAGCGTATTCGAATCCGTTTGTAAATTTTCGGTTTGCAACACCCAATACGTCGGCCTCTCCTCGCCCGTATCCGGGTCTATCCTTTCATGCCCGCTGATATAATCATTGTATTTAAATACCCCTTCGTCTTCATTTACTTTGAATACCAGCAAGCTGTCTGCCGAGGAGCCTTTTGCGGATTTAGGAATTGCCCAGTACACATTAGCGGAGCCTGTTTGAGTAACATTGCTTCCCTGTCTATAGCCTCCAGCCAAGTTTACCTGATGCCTGTTCTGCACAAGGGTATACTGCACAGATGCCCCTGCGCCGTCATCAGCTGTCCCAATGTAGGAGTTGGCCTTTTCCAGCGCCCTGCGAAAGGCCTCCATCTGCACATATTGCCGGTCATTTAACTGTTGTATAAAAGAAATCAATACCCCAAAAACCAACAATATCAAGGTACCGAATATTGCCATTTCAGCTACTGCCTGTCCTCTCTTATTCGCGTATTTCATTTTAACCACCGCTGTCCTCTTCCTCTTCAATCTCCTCACCCGTTTCAGGATCGTATTCAATCTTCGGCCCGGGAGTAACATATCCTTCTGAAGCAGGGACAAGATTACCCGGCGCATCAGGAATATCCCAATCAGCTACGCTACTTGTTGCTTCGTAATCTATTTGGTCCGAACTTGAAACGCGCGAACCCCCGCCCAGAAATAAATCGGTATCGATAGTTGAGTTATAAATACTTTCGGCGTTACTAGTAATTGCTGCAGTAGGCGAAATATCCGTCTCCTGCTCCTTACCCATGAATGTATCCGTTAGGTCCTTTACCTTTCCCTGTATGCCGCGTTTCACATAAACATTCATTCCCCATAGCACCGCGGAGATTATACTAAAAACTACCATATACTCCATGAATGAGGCGGCTGCCCTATTTAAAAAAACTTTTTTCTTTCTCATCCTACCACCTCGCCGGCTCCGCGCTAAAAGGTAAAACCTCTTCTACGCGGTCGGTCGTACGGTTAGTTTCTATTTTAGTATCCATGATGCTTAGTTTATAATCAGTACTATCCGGTACGCCGGGGATTTCCGGGACATCCGTGACATATGAACTACTTTGTATGTTGACTGTAGTATTAACCGTAGTGGCGGAATCCTGCATTGCCCCGGGAGAATAAAAACCCCCTCCCCCTACCTCATCGGCTGAACTCCTCATCCTTCCGGCAATCCCCCGCTTAAGATAAACCTGCATAGCGAAAAGCGCCGCCACGATTAGGCTAAACATCACCACATATTCTATTGTAGACTGGGCAGTATTTTTCATTCTTGCCTCTTTATCTCTTGGATTCATTTAATTCCACCTGGATCTGTTTTAAACGCGCGTTGATAGAACGCTGTATATATTGGCGCATCGCCAATAAAGCCGTAACAATAACTATAATCAGCATAGTATATTCCAGGAAATTCTGGCCGCGCCTGTTATAAAGGACCCTTAACATTTACCTGTCTCCCTCTTTATTTTAAATACGCCACACCCCTGTTAAAATAATTATAAAACGCGTCGCGCACGGTATTTATAAACCCGCTGGATACGGCCAGCGCCATTAATAAAGCCAGGACCACGAAATATTCGATCACGCTTTGCCCCTTAGATTTTCTTATCATCCTTAGAACCCGAAGTTAATCCCGCCACGGGAAAACTGCAGGATTATCGGGCCCCCCACTATAATCATAACTACCGGCAGGATGAAGGCAAATAAAGGAAAAAGCAGCTTGATCGGAGCCTTCAAGGCCATCGATTC
>JBAZKC010000019.1:0-6636 GCA_041651035.1 Candidatus Omnitrophota bacterium
GGATGAGATTATCGCCTCCACCCCGAATAACGGCACATATAGCTGGACTATACCCAATAACGCCGTCAGCGACGCGGAGGCATTAGTCAGGGTAAGCGACGCTTCCTTGCCTGGGGTCTGGGATGTATCCAATGCCAATTTTACCATAACCGCAGGAGCTTTAAGCAGTATTACCATTCAGTCAGTCTCTAATATCGCCCGTTCAACCACAAATTACAATATAGATTTTATCGCGCAAAGCTCTATACCGGCTAATGGAGATGTGGAGATTGTTTTTGACGCGGATTATAATATTACGGCTGCTGCGGTATCCCTGCCTTCAGACGGCACCAGCGTGGTTAGTAAGCTGAATAACTGCCTGGTAATAAACCTTGCCAGCCCGGTAGATGAAGGTACTCAATCAGTTTATTCGTATAGGCGTTTAATCAATTTGAGCTCTGCGACCACAATCGTTGATTATCAGGTGAGGGTTGATTTGACCGATGCTAATTTTGATTATGACCATGCCAAAGCAGATGGAGGCGACATAAGATTCTATGATACGGCGATGAATCCGTTAAATTACTGGATGGAAAGCTGGGTTAGTGGCGGAGATTCCAGTATCTGGGTAAAGATTCCAAATATTGGGACAACATCTTTCTATATATATTACGGCAATGCCTCCGCGGTTTCTGCTAGTAACGGCAGCGGTGTATTCAATTTCTTTGATGATTTTGATAGTTTTAATGCAATTCAATGGACGGCGACAGGAGGTTATTTAGTTAGCGCAGGCCAACTCACAATAGGGACAGGTTCTGTTTATTCCAACAGCACTGTGGCCTCTCAACCAAATTTTATTTCAGAAGCAAAAGTTAAATGGAACAGTTTAAGTGGTGGAGTTTCAGGTTTAGATATCTCTAATGCCCAGTCAACACAAAGCTCTAATGCAGGTTCAAAAAAGCTCGTGTATTTATTGAAAACGTCCAGTTCCGCAAATGTTTTATCATATGCAGCGGATGGTTTATCTGCTTCGTATAATATAACTAACGGAGTAACCCAGTTTAGTGTTACTGCCGGAACGAGTTATATATTAGGCCATGCTGTAACATCCGGGCAGGTAATTTATTACAAAAATAGAGAGGTAATTAATTCTTATTTTGGCACATGGACAGCACCCTTCTATCTCTGGCTTGGATATTTTACTGGTTCTGCAGCCGGGAGTACGGACATTGCAGATACTGTTGTTGATTGGGTCTTGGTTCGTAAGTATTCTGCAACCGTTCCAGTTGCAAGCCTGGGAGTAGAAAATCTTGTCCCGGCAGGAAAGGCTGTTTCCCTGGTTATCTCCGGTATTAAAAATCCGGCCAGCCAGACAACTGATACATTTTTTATTGAGACCCAGGATGATTTAGATAGGGCGATGGATAGAGGCATAGCAGATGGCTTAGCGATAGTGCCGGGTGCAATAACTCCTACAGTTACTGTGGGTAACTTAAAGGTAAGCGCGGTAACCAGCTATGCTTTTGTTTTTACTCCGGCGCATACGGTTGAAGCAGGGGGAAAGGTAGTAATCGTTTTTGAAGAGGATTATGATTTAAGCGCGGTAGGAGCAGGCAATATCACGGGAAACACCGGCGCCACTCTTTCGGTGAATAATACTACTAAGACTATAACCGTAAATTTAGGCTCGGCAATAACCAGCACCGCCACTCTTACTATTTCCAATATTAAGAACCCTCCATATGTGCAGACTACGCAGTCGTTTTTAGTGGCTACCAAGACAGCAGCCTTAGATACAATAGACCAGGGGGCAGTAGCAGGCGTAGGCATAACTGCGGGCGCATTTAGCGGCCTTTCAGTTTCCTCGGCGAGCCTTGAGGTGAGCGCGGTTACGGACTATATCTTTAATTTTACTCCCGAGCATGCCCTGCCGGCCGGTTATAAAGTCAGTTTTGACCTTGATGCTGATTATGATTTGACCGGAGTGGGGGTATCCAGCGTAGGAGGCAATAGCGGCTCAACTGTCGCCGTAGCCGGCAATGTTTTAACGGTTACCTTAGGCGAGAGCATTCCGTCAGCAACCGCGGAGTCGTTGACTATAAGCAACATAAAGAACCCTTCTTATGTGCAGACAGCGAGTAATTTCGTAATTACCGGTAAAGATCCCAACGGAGAAACCATTGACCAGGCAACCGTAAGCGGCGTTACCATAGCTGCCGGTAATTTCTCCGCGGCCTTTACGGTTACGAATGTTTCCAATGATAAGACCGGAGCTACTCTGGTGCAGTACACCTTTAATTTTACCCCGGTACATAACGTGGCGGCAGGAGGCACGGTAAGGATAGATTTTGACGAAGATTATAATACCAGCTCTGCCAGCGTTGTTTTTCCCACCTCTGATTATACGATTAACGCCAGAGGCAGCAATTATGTGGTGTTAAATTTGATAACCGGCCTTGAGGCGGGGGTTCCCGAGTCTATCCGGCTGGGCAATATTACCAATCCCGCTTATGTGCAGGCGGTTACTTTTAATATCGGGACCTATAGCGTAACCGGCAAGGTTGACGGCGGCACTTCTCCCAGCCTTAATATATTGGCCTCGGTTTTAGTGAATTGTTCGGTTACTCCGGCTTCCTATGTTGCCACGGAAATAAATAATCATCAAATCGCTTTTACCGCGGTTAATCCTCTTAGCGTGGGAGATTTAGTGGAGATTGCCTTTGACAGTGATTATGTCCTGGCAAGCGCGGTTTTCTCATCCGGCAATGCCGGGGCGACCTTAAGCGTATCAACCAACAAAATTATTGTAACTTTAGGCACGGCGATCAGCAGCCTTACTCCGGCAACTTTAACTATCGCCGGAATCAAAAATCCCGGGGCGCAGGTTACGGATTATTATTCCATCACCACAAAGAAGGCCACCGGCGAGGTGAGGGACCAGAATGCCCAGGTAGCCAAGAATACAATTGTGGCAGGCGCCTTGACGAGCTTATCAGCCTCTTCAAGCATAACTGAAGTAAGCGAAAGAATAGAATCCTCTCCGTATTTAACGCTTAATTTTACATTAGCGCATGAACTTCCCGCGGGAGGCTATGTTAAAATCAATTTCGACGAAGATTATTTATTCCAGATTGATACCTTCTGCGTTACTAATGATTATAACCTTTCCAAGGATGATCTAAATAAAGTTATATCCCTGCAAAGGACAGATTCCGCTGTGCCTCCGGGGGCAACCAGTATCCAACTGGCAAATATCAAGAATCCAGCTTACGTGCAGACAACAGCTAATTTCCTGGTAACAACCGAGCTTTCCAACCATACTACTATAGATACAGGTTCTGCCGGCGGTATCGGGATTATTGCCGGCGCGTTATCCGGGGCAACTATAACCCCTGCCTCAACGACTGTCAGCGCCTTTACCAGTTATACAGCGGCTTTTACCAGTGACCACGCGATCGAGGCCGGAGGCAAGGTTGATATTACTTTTGATGGCGATTATGAGTTCAGGTTATCAGGCAGGTACGCCTGCGTTGTTTCTATGGGGGACAGTTCTTTGACGATTATGGATATAACCGATCCTGCCAATCCCGGCCTTAAATCCGAGATTTCTAACGGCACCGGGGATTTTAGCAATCTATCCGGTGTTCAATCAGTATATGTGTCGGGTAATTACGCGTACGCGGTTTCTTCGATAAGCGGCTCCTTAACTATTGTAGATATCTCTAACCCCCTTGCCCCGGAGCTTGCCTCAGAGATCTCTGACGGCTCAGGCGGATTTACTAAACTGGCAGGGGCTCAATCAGTATATGTATCGGGTAATTACGCTTATGTCGTTTCTTCAACCGACAATGCCCTGACCATTATAGATATATCCGATCCGCTTGTCCCTGTCCTTAAATCCGAGATCTCCGATGGAACAGGCAGCTTTACCAAGCTGGCAGGGGCCAAGTCTGTTTATGTATCGGGTAATTACGCTTATGTGGCAGCCGCGACAGATAACGCGTTGACTATTGTGAATATCTCCAACCCCCTTGCCCCGGCGCTTGCCTCTGAGATCTCTGACGGTTCAGGCGGATTTACTAAGCTGGCAGGGGCCAAGTCTGTTTATGTATCGGGTAATTACGCTTATGTGGCAGCTTCCACGGATAACGCCTTAACTATTATAGATATCTCCAATCCCCTGTTACCCGTATTGAAATCTGAAGTATATGATGGGGACGCAGAGTTTAGCAGATTGGCGGGGATTGAATCAGTGTATATATCGGGTAATTACGCTTATGCCAGTTCTTCAGCAGACAATTCTTTGACGATTATGGATATATCGGATCCGGCTAACCCGGCGCTTAAATCGGAAGTTTATAATGGAGACGGAGAATTTAATAAATTAGGCGGAGCTTATTCAACTTATGTAGCCGGCAATTACGCTTATGTTGTTTCGGCGACGGACAATTCCCTGACGATTATGGATATATCGGATCCGGCTAACCCGGCGCTCAAATCAGAGGTGTATAATGGGGATGGCGAGTTCGAAAAATTAGTTATACCGTTATCAGTTTTTGTATACGGCGAGCAGGCTGTGCCAGGAAATGCCGGCGCGACGGCTAAGGCAAGCGCAAATGTATTGAGCGTTACTTTAGGCACTGCTGTAGGCACTAACCAGGCTGTCAGCCTGCTGTTAAATAATATCAGGAACCCATACTACGCGCAAACTCCGGATGTTTTCCAGGCGCAGGCCAAGAATGTTTTAAATGGAGTAATCGACCAGAATCTTTCTATTGCCTCTACTCCTATTATAAAGGGGAGTTTTACGGGTCTAAGTGTAACGGCGGCGGACAGGGAAATCAGTAAAGTTGATAATTATACATTTGGGCTTACTTATGCCCATCCGGCGCCCAAAGACGGGTATTTAAAGATCGAGTTTGATTCCGATTATGATTTAAGCTCAACTTATCTTGTAAGCCCTACCGAACGTTATACCTTCCAGTGGGAGACAGGTTGGACTTATGTGAAACTTAAGTTAAAAGAGGGGGTAATCGCTAATACAAGCGATACTATCGTATTGGGTTCTGTGAAAAATCCGACTTTTGTGCAGCAGTCCGACAGCCATCAGATCACAAGTTTAAGCACCGACGCCACAGGCAACGCTATTATAGACCAGTCCAGCTTAACCGGGCTGGTAATTATCGGCGGTAAACTTACCGGCGTATCTGTAACTGCTACGAATAATATTGTTACCGAAACTTCAAACTATACAATCAATCTTACGACCAGGAACCCGATGCTGCTTAACCCTTCGATTAAGGTGAATTTTGACCCGGATTATAATATTTCGGCAGCTGCTTTGGTTTCCGGAACAATTGACGGCTCGCCCATGGTTATGCAGGATCCCGCCCTAGTTATAGATACGAATAACAATATCGTGACACTTAACCTGGATATGAATATAACCAACCCTACGGCTGTTATATCTTTTATCCTTTCAGGGGTTGTTAACCCTAAATATGAACAGATAGCGGCATTTGACATAACCACGCAGTTTGGCGGTAATGATATAGATATTACCGATCCGGCTGCCAAGCCTGTAATATCTATAACCGCCGGCGCCATAACCGCCGCTACTGTAACTCCGGCTACTACCGAAGTAAGCGAATCCGGCAACTACACATTTAATTTTACGCTTCCGCATACTTTGTCCACGGGAGGCTACTTAAGGGTGCAGTTTGACGCGGATTATAATTTGACCAACGTCAACTGCCAGACAAGCGGCTATTCATTATTAAAAGGAGCAGACTACGTCTCTTTGCAAAGGACAGGGGCGCTTTTAACGGGAGCGCAGAGTTTAATCCTGGGTAATGTGAAGAACCCTTCTTATGTTAAGGCTGCCGGTAATTTCATTATGCGCACGGAGGATTCGGCGCATAATAAAATTGACGGCGCAAGCATCGCCGGGATTACCACAACAGCCGGCGCATTAAACGGGGTTACATTGACGCCTGCTGATTATATCGTCTCAAGCAACACTACTTATACTATAGCGTTTGTCAGCGACCACTCCATAGAGCAAAGCGGCAAGGTGGAGGTTAGCTTTGATTCCGATTATATATTAACCGGTGTGGGCTCAGGCGATGTTTCAGGCAATGCCAATTCAACGGTAGCGGTAAGCGGCAATAAGCTGATTATAACATTGGGGACTGCCGTTTCCGCAGCAACCCCCGTATCTTTGCAGGTGGCCCATATTGTGAACCCGGCATATGTCAAGACTACCGGTAGTTTCGCGCTTGAGACAAAGAATGCCTCCAACGGGCTCTTGGATCAGGGGACAGCAACAGGCGTAACAACCGTAGCCGGTACTTTTACGGGAGTAACTGTAAGTTCTAACTTCTATACGGCAGGTAAAACCGATGTTTCTTATACCTTTAACTTTACATACGCGCATAACGTGCCTCTGGACGGTTATTTAAGGATAGATTTTGATACTGATTATGATGCTTCTTCCGTAGCGGTAGCGCACGCTGATTACACAAAGCAGGAAGCAGGGGCTAATTATGTGGTATTAAAGCTGCTTGCGGCAAAGGCAAAGGATACCGCAGAATCGATAACATTAAGCAATATCAAAAATCCCGGGTATGCCCAGGATGTAACCTTTGATATAAAGAG
>JBAZKC010000020.1:0-6381 GCA_041651035.1 Candidatus Omnitrophota bacterium
GAGAAGACAACGTAGAAGAAAACCTTATCCGTGACTGGGCGAGCTTGTTCACAGACAGAGGCCTTGCCTACAGGGATGATATTGCCTTCCTTATCTGGTCAGGCAAGATCGGCATGGGAGAAGATAGTCCCAAAGTCATCTACCATAAACTCTTTGAGATCTTAAGAGAACATCCAGAATACAGTCTAGTCACCGATACCTTGACCGGATTCCATAATCCAGGGACAAAGAGATTGATAGATGTGCTAGAGGAAATTAATTCAAAAGATCCGCGTAACAAAATTGTTGCCAAGTGCCTCGAAGAATTAAAAGAAGCCCGCGAGCCTTTTGTCGTGGCTGAGAAATTAGGCATTGCCGTTGTCATCATGCTTATGGTTAAAAGTTATCTCTCCGGCGTTGCCTTTAACGTAGATACCGCTACTAAATCCGCAGGTAAATCCCGTTCCCTTTGGAAGGCATGGAGTAAGAAAGATATGTCTTCTGTCTATGTGGATGAAAAAGGCATTATTATCGGCGCCAAACCTAGAGTGGTCAGTTTCGAGGTCGCCTTCGGATACGGCGAAACGGTCGTCGGCGGCATGGTCGATCCGGATAAATATGTCCTGGCCACAGAAGATGGAGAAAATTGGTTTATCATCACCAAGAACAAAGGTGCCAAACAGGTCCAGATGATAGATCTTGAAACAGCTATCGCACTTTTGGAACATAAGAAGTTATCATCCTCAAAGATTATGGAAATTGCTAGGCTCCTAAAAGATGCTGTTGCTTACGATGAGGTCAGCAGAAAACTGGCAGGTGTCATCACCACCTATATACCAATGCGTTATCTAAAGGGTGTAAAGGCCGATGCCAAGGACAAGGAAAAGAAAAAGGCAATTGAAGCCCTGGCCAAGAAGATAGATGAAGCCATTAAGTCTGGCAAAGATAAGGAAACGATATTTAGACTGATTGAATCCGGTTTTGTTGTCACCGGAGATTCCAGCTCATTTGGCGTGGCAGAAAATAAAGTAAACGAACTAATCGATAAATTATATCAAGAGGTTGCCCAGGCCAAAGAAGATTCCCGTGCAGGAAAACGCGCTTTGAAAAAACACCTAGGAAAAAACAATGCAGTTGAAGATTTTATAAAAATGTCCCAGGGTGTTTGGAGCGGACAAGAGGAAGAAAAAGAAATAGAAGACAGAGAGGCCGTTTTAGACAAACTTCGTTTAAGTGAATATCAATTTACCAACTTTGCATATGTGATGAGGGCGCTTCTTGACGGAAGATTTACTTCGCTTATCCAGACAACTTTGAATCATCAAAAGAGATTCTGCCTTAGCGATGAAGAAACATCTAAGATTGCCGGCATGGTTGCGGCAATATGTTTATATTACGGAGACGACAGAGATATCGAGTTTGCCATCGAGATAGATGATAAAGCACCAGCAGGTAAACGCATTAACCTAAAAGTGGTTGACGCAAGCGGCAGCGACATAACCGATAGGTTCGGCCATCTTTACAATGTCCAGGCGCGTCCTTACACGGCTGAAATACAAGACATAGTTTACAGACGCGTCGGAACGGAGGCTGACAAGAAATTCATTGAGAAACATGCTATAAAGCCTATCGCCCGAGGCACGAAGGGAGAGAATGCCGCCGAAGGTGTTGTCTATAAGTTTAATCCTAACAAGACCGTGGGTGAACAGGCAGATGATATCAGGCGTATACAAAAATGCGAATTCACCGCCGCAGAAATGCGCCTAATTAGAAAAGCTGGTCTTGATCCCTATGATTATATAAATAGATATCAAGAAGATAATAAAAATATCTTTCCAATAATACTTTATTTGGTTGAGGCAGATCCTAGCCACGATCCCCTGATGCGTATAGCTAAGGCAGTTGTAACATTAAAAGGTGGCGCAACATCCCATGCCGCCATATTCTGCCGCGAGCAGGGAATCCCTGGTGTTGCAGGCATAGGCGCATTGGACAAGAAGACCGGAGACTGGGTTGTGGTAGATGCCAATAACGGACTAATCTATGATTTTGATATCAAGCGCCGCATACCGATAAAAGAAGTTAAGATTCAAATTAAGCCATATCTTATTCCTTTCGAAAAAGGTGATCCTTACGCCGCATATATCATGGCCGCGGAAAACTCAGCTCACCAGATATCACCGACCATGCTTGCTCCCGATGCCAAAGGTATCGCGCTTGCCCGAGCCGAGTTTAAGGGAGAGGAAATCGGAATAAATGTCATCGCCGCCTATGGATATTCACTAATTAAAAAGATTGAAGCTGGGCAGATAAATGAATTTGAACTAAAACCATTCCAACGCCAGATAATTAGCGATATGAGAGAGCATCCTTGGGTCGCAAAGGATATAGAGACAAAACTTTTCTTGGAAGGCTATGAGACAATTGAGGAATTACTAGAGCAGAAATTCTATTATTTCTATAATTCGCTTTCATTCTCCATCGCACCTGGGCAAAAATGCAAAGTCCGTGCCTATGATTTTGCCCAAGACAAAGTAACCGGTATGATCGGATCCGAAATCTTCTCTTGGCCGGGATCAAATCCTTTGGTTGGTTTAAGAGGCACGTCTTTAGAGATATTATTCTTTGGCGACGACCATAAAGGTATGCAGGATATATTAGAGTTTATCCTCGATGCGGTTATCAAGGCCGATCAGAATACCAAAAACTTATCCTGGTTTAATGTATTTGTCAGGACTGCACGAGAGGCCAAGGTCTTAACCGATATTATTCTAAAGAAGGCAAAAGAAATCGGCCATTTGCCAAGCCAGGTAGGATTTATGATCGAGGTTCCCTCAGATGCATTTATCGCACTAGAGCTTGCCAGGATATTAGAAGGCTTAAGAAGAGAATGCGAGAATATAGGTATTCCTTATGATAATAATTTCTTCTCATTCGGTACTAATGACTACACCAACCTTGCCGGTAAGACTGATAGAGACGATCCCAGGATACAGAAATTAAAGATTTTGCATCCAGCAGCTTTGGCCGTTATTGAAGATGCCAAGAAACAAGGTTACCCCATAGCCTATGATAAGAACACCGATACCTATACCTTATCTTTGGCCGATGAAGGCGCAGATGTATTGATTGAATTAATCGAGGCGGTCTCTGCAGTTGCCAAGGATAATGATATTGAATTATCGCTCTGCGGTCAGGCAATCGTGAACTTAGCTGAAAAGGGCGACACCGAAAGCTTAGCAAAAATAATCGCCGTACTTGATTCCTACGGACTTGATATCAAAAACAGGCTTGCCGTAGCCTTGATACGTTTTGACGTAATGCGCACATTGGATATCTTAATTGGCGAACCTTCCGATTCAAATATTCTCTTTAAGCTGGTTGATGCCAAGCAGTCTAAAGGTGTAGTAAAGGGTAGGCTTATTTTTGTAGAAAAAGATGAAGACCTTATAAGCGATGAGTTAAAAGGTCTGACAGCTGAAGATTTATCAGCCAAGGTTCGTCATCTAACGTACAACAATCCCAAGAAACTTCATAGGGTAAATGGCGATACGATCGTAGTTTTAACCGGCAGGCTCAGCTCCGTAGAGGAATTAGAAAAACGCGGCATCGGCTACGATGACTTACAATATGCTAGGGCTATACTGGTTGATGATAGTTTTGACATTGCTGGTTGCGACTTGCTTGATCCGGCTAAAGGCGGGTTGATAAAAGGAAGGATTAAGGCAAACGTAAAAGGATTAAAGGCCAGACGAGCGGAGCTAGACGGAAAGGCCGTTACAATTGATTACGCAACTGGCAATGTATACAAGGGTAGCCTAAAGACAAAGCGCAGAGAGGTTGAGCTTCGCAGATTAACCGTTCCAGAGAAAGAGGCCTCTGTTGAAACCGAATCCGCATTTAAGATATCGGCTAACGGCAGTTACAACAGGATTAAAATCCATCCGCTGGTGCTTCTGCTTTACCGCGATAAAAAATTAGAAGAAGTAACGTTGGAGACTTTAGAAGATATTCTGAAGGAATTCGTCGATGAAGCGGATAAGATTTCTAAAGAAAAAGATGCAGATAGAAAGGCATTTCTCGTAAGTAAGCTTAGGCAGCGGGCCCAGAGATTTAATGAACCAGTAATCGGTGATTTTATGAGTAATGTCTGCTCCAATCTTGAGCAGGGTAAGACCACTAGATTCGGGCCTAAGACATTGCAGAAAGTTTTAGATGAATATTATCTTACTTTGACTAAGGAAATTCATGAACTGCTTGGCCAAAAGAGCGTAGAAGAATTTATAAGAACCGCCTTCCTTGAGCAGATTAGAGAAGGCCTGAGCGATATGTTCGCAAGCGAATTAAGCCTCTCAACCCACAAAGCAGTTTATGCAATGAGCAGTCTAAACTGTCTTGAGCTTAGCTTAATGCGCGGCGGATTCCTGGTTGAATTCGTCAATCCTAACCCTGCATATGGTCTTTTGGGCGCATCTCGCGCTATAAGCGACTTCTGGCAGATAACCGATCTAGAACTTGAGGCTTTTAAAGAAGCAAGAATGATGTGCCCCAATTTAGCGTTACAGATTGCCGAATTAAAAGGTGTCACAAGTCACGCCACCCTGATATTCATGATGGCAGTGTTAAAAGCTCATGGCTTAGAGCCGGCAAAAGAAACTATACACGGTTTAGAAGCTTCCGGAGAGTATCCATTAGAAATAGGCATACAGATATCTACTCCGGCCGATGTCCTTTATATAAGAAACGGAAAATATCTCGCATGCGGCATCAACTTTATAACTATTGATACCGGACGACTTGGCTGTGCCTGGTTAGGAGCAGATAGTTCTTGGGATGAGACAGTGTTAGGCGAAAGAGTCAGCTTGGTTACGGCAGATGAAATTAGGGAGATGGACAGATACTCAAGGCTGATTATTAAAGAGGGATTACATAAGCATAATAAGAAATTAGTAGAGTATGTGGATAAAACTAATCCACCGGCTTCCGATTCTCCCAATCCGTTCCCAGCAACCATACCGGCTGAAGATTTACCGGATCGCAAGCCGACAAGCGATGAAGTTTCTAAACTCAGACAGCTCTTTGGAGCTGCTCCCGATTCCGATAATCTAATAAATAATAATGTTGTTATCAGCCCATCATTAAATATCCCGGCCATGGTCTACAAAGGAGTTTTATATGTCAATCCTAACGTGCTGCGCGGTCCGCCGGAATATGATGCGCAACTTAAGGTCATCTTTGAAGGACATGAACTTGCCCATCTCTTAGGAAAGAATGAACAGGACACTTTAACTTATACCATTGCTTATCTTACCACGCGCAACCTTTTGGAAGAACACATCGTCTTCTTAAGATCCAACTCTTTAGGCATTGTTGCCTATCCTACCTATATAAAATTATTAGAGGAAGCAATCAAGAAACACAGAACCGAACTTTCCGATGGGTTGTTATTCTTATCGGCGGCCACGCCTTTGTCCGTCAACCACGAATTACCTTTTAGCTATACGGAACAGACAATAGATATTATGGCATCTCATATTTTGAGTGTTAAACTTAGAGCCAGGGATTATCTTGAAGAGATATTCAGACTGCAGAATATAGATGAGTATCATTATAAGCTTATTTTCTTTGCTGCTCAGCCTTTAGCCTTAGTGGCTATAGATAGCAATAACGATATAGTCAAATATTACTCTCTAGCCGGATTTAACCTCGGTGTTAAGGTTAGCGGCGAAGAGATTACTCAAAAGCAATTAATTGAAGATTACCTAGTTTTAGCTAATCGCCGCAAATCCGCATTAGAACAATATAATACCTTAGTCTATGAGGAAGCCCGCAGATACTTAAAAGAAAGAAAGCCCACAGGCGTAAAACTGGTGGATCTCTTAGGCGGAAAAGGCGAGAGTTTATCAAGATGCTCCGAGGCCGTAGATGTTCCTCCGGGATTAACCGTATCTGCCATTGCCTATTATGCTCACCTAGATTCTCATCCAGAGTTAAAGGCATTCATTAATGAGAGATTATCCAACCTAGATACAATGGATGATACCTCTAGAGGCGTCGTAGCAGAAGAAATCCAGACTGCCATCAGGAATACTTCACTTACTCACGAATTAAGACTAGAAGTCCTTCTTATGTACAGACACCTAAATATCTTAAGGGCTATGCAGGGTAAAGATACTCCTGTTGCCGTGGCTGTAAGAAGCTCCGGCATCCATGAAGACATCGAGGTCTCTACCTGGATGGAAATCACCACCGGTTCCCAGGCAGGCCAGGCCGAGAGCTTCCTCAACGTCAAGGGAGAAGACAACGTAGAAGAAAACCTTATCCGTGACTGGGCGAGCTTGTTCACAGACAGAGGCCTTGCCTACAGGGATGATATTGCCTTCCTTATCTGGTCAGGCAAGA
>JBAZKC010000021.1:0-4905 GCA_041651035.1 Candidatus Omnitrophota bacterium
TACGCTAAATTGCCCGGAAGTCGCCGTAATATCGGTATACAGAGTGTCCGTGCATACGACCTTGATATAGGCGGACTCTGAAAGCATGCTTGAGTCCAGGGTCAATTCAAAATACAAGTTATTGCTGCCGTCTATCTGCGCCAAGCCTTCATGTATGTTTATAACCGAGCTGAAATTAATATCCGTCGAGAATTGGGCTATCCAATGCCTGGTGGTCCTGGAAATATCCCCGCCGGTCACCTGCCATTTGACGACCTTGGTTTCTCCGACTGAATAAACATATCCTGCCGCCGGCGTTATAAATTGTATCTGCGCAGGCAATATGGCGATCCCGGCGCGCTCGCCTTTATCCACAAGATTGCCTCCTAAATCCTTTATCGTCATCTTAAAACTATCCGTTGTCTGGGAATATTTCGGATTTACGATACCGGTTATCTTCAGGCTCACATTGGATGCGGTCGTAACTCCGGCATTCAAAGATATGCTCAAAGTGCTTCCTGAGATGGTTAAGGATCCCGCCGGGCTGCTTACTGCGGCTGCGCTTAAATCATAATCACTATCAAAAACAATTTCGATCTTACTAGTGATAGGAATATTGTGCACCGCTACGAAATCAATGGTATATTCCGTAGTCGCGCCGGCATAACTGTCCAGAGGGCTCACAGAGCTTATCGCCAAGGTCCCGGCGGTAATGGTTAAACCGGCAAGAGTGCCTGTATCAATGCTTTGTTCTCCGGTATACATAGTAGTAACCACAAAATTCGCCGTAGCCTGCTCATAAGACGGATTAGTAAGGCCCCCCACCTCCACACTCATTGGCCCTGTCAATGCCGAGTTTAATTTAAACAAGAGGTAGCCCTCCTGGCTTCCTGCTTCTGTAAGCAGGGTCAGGTTAGCTCCTGTAGAACTCTTGATATAAGGAGCAGTCATAATATAATCACTATCTAAAGTAATCTTGATATAACCATCCTGCGGTATGGTATGGGTAGCATTAATGTCAAATGTCAATTTTGTATCCGTGTTAAGCACGCTAAACGAACTGGCATTTACAGCTAAGCCGGTCAAGGCGCCTACCGTAATATCGCGCCCCGCAGCCGTACCTGAATCCAAAGCGTTATTTGAAGAATCATATGTTCTTACAAGGAAATCTTCCGTTGTCTGCGCGTATCCGGGGTTCCTGAAAGTGCCCATGGTCAGGCTGACGGCTTCATTAGCCGAAATTGCCGTGCCTAAGGTTACAGTAATAATATTTCCGTTCACTGCCGCTGTTGAGCCGGCGTTGCCTAATACAGTGCCGTCTAACAGCAGCCCGTAATCAGAATCAATTGTAACCTTAACCTGGCCTCCGGCGCCTACCGCGTTTATAGTAGTAAATGAAATAGTGTAACTTGTCTCTGCCCCTGCCACGTAGTTAGAGCCGGCTGCTGTAACGCTTACGGCTGAAAGCTGGCCTGCGGTAATCTCAACTCCGGAGACTGTCCCGGAATCTATACCGTTTTGATTAACCGCCTGGGTATTAATTGTAAAATTATCCGTGGTCTGGCTATATGGAGGGTTGGCTATGCCGGCTATAGATATTGTTATGGGGGTGCCTGCCGGTTTAGCGCTTGTCGGCTGCAAAGTGAAATACATATCGGTCAGGTTCTTTGCGAAGGAATAACCTGATACCAGATATAAGTACGCTGAACCTATGTTAAAATCATTATCCAGGTCTATTTTAATATAGCCTCCGGCAGGGATGGCATGCGCGGGAGTAAAGGTAAAGGTATAAATTGACTGGGCATTGACCTGCAGGCTGTTTGAGCTTACGCTTACGGCGCCTAAGACTCCCGGCTCAAAAGTTAACCCGGCCACACTGCCTTCATCTATTAATCCGTCTTCGGGATTCTTGGTCTTAATGGCAAAATCAGCCGCAGTCTTGACGTATGACGGGTTAATTATATTAGTTACCGCCAATGATACGTTTTCTGAAGCAAAAACCTGCTCGCCCAAAGTAATTACCAGCTCTGTTGCGTTAACCGCGACAGTCGAACCAGTATTACCGGATACATCTGTGGGATTAACCGATGCCAGGTTATAATCAGAATCTAAAGTTATGGCTACCTTTCCTCCTACCGCGATGGCGTGGTCTGCCGTAAACCCAAAGGTATATGTGGCAGTTTCAGCGATCTTGGAGTTAGTCGTTATTACAGAAAGATTGGTCAGCGCCCCTGACGCAGTGGTAATGCCGGCGATAGTTCCGGTATCGATATCCTGCTGCGCGGGTAGTTGCGTGGCTACTGTAAAATTAGCCGTTGTCTGCACATAACCCGGGTTCCTTATGCCGCTTATCTGTATGGTACAATTACCGCTGCGCTCCTGAGTAGTCTTGATTAACAGGTAATCCGCTCCTTTAGTGGAGATTAAGTATTGCGGACTTTGGTTAACCGCGTTATCCAGGAAATAATCCGCGTCAAAACCTATCCTGACATATCCATTAATAGGAATAGTATGCTGGCAGGTAAAATTAAAGGTATATGTCGCAGTCTCGCTTGTGCCCATTACTTCATAAGACGTAGTAGAGGCGGAAAGCCCGCTTAATGCGCCGGCCAGGATGACCTTTCCGGCTATTGTTCCTTCATCCAAAGAAGTACCCGTGGAATCTTTGGTAACCAGAGAATACGCATCCGTAGTCTGCGCCCCCGGATTCTTGATATTAGGAATTACCAAAGAACAAGCTTCCCCTACCTGTAATTGAGTATTTAAAGTAATTACTAAAATATTTCCGGCTACTGTTACGCTGGCATCATAACCTGTGACACTGGTAACTCCGGTAAGCACATAGTCGGCATCGAATGTAATCTCAACTCTGCCGCCTGCCTCTATCGTATTAATCGGGACAAAGCTCACCGTGTAAGTAGCTGTCTGGGTGGCTACCAGGTTGCTTGCCGAAATAGACGCTGACTGCATAGGCGCCGGCGATATATGCAGGCTTGAGCTTATGCCGGTATCTATTGTGGCATTGGCCGCGGTCTTGGTAGCCAGGGTAAAGTTGACGTCCATTGAGCGGCCGGGATTATCAATGCTGCCTAATCTAAGCGTGTACGCCGTTCCGGCTGCCAAAGCGGACTTTGCCTTGACCACAACATAATTAGCGGACTTTTCGGATATTTCAAATGTGGCGTTGGTCGGAGACATTACATAAGCTATGTTGGCGTCGTATAGCGAATTTAAATCAATTCTTAAATAACCGTTTATTTCTACGCTATGGGCAGGGGTAAAACTAAAAGTATAATCTGTCCTGGCGCCTGCTATTGAGCTACCCGCTACTACGCTAATACCGCTTAATGCGCCGGCTGTAGTTGTTATGCCCGCGGCCGCGCCCTCATCCGTGATTGCCCCTAAAGCGGTCTTGGTCTGCAGTATAAAAGCAGAGGTTGTCTGCACATAAGCGGGGTTCTTGATATTAGATATGGCTAAAGAAACGGTTGTGGAAGCAGCAACTCCCGTAGAAAGGATAATATTTATTTTCTTTCCAACCAGATCCACAGCTTCAATAGCGGGAGTGCCGCTGCCTGAGATATCCTGGGAACCCACGGATACCAAACTCAGGTCATAATCCGCATCAAATGCAATGATTATTTTGCCTTCCGCTTCTATGGCATGCGTGGGCTTAAAGCTGAAATTGTACACGCTGGTTGCGCTTATCAACGAATTAACCGCGGCCGCGGATGTTAATGTCAGGACACCGGGAGTAATACTGACGCTTTCCGTAGTGCCGGTATCGATCACTTTATTGTCCGCGAGTTGGGTTGTAATCACAAAAGGATCAGCTGTCTGGACAAAAGACGGATTTACTATATTACCCAACTGTAAAGTATTTGACCCTATAAGCTGGGCTGTCCTCTTGAGAAGGATGAAATTGCTCTGCTTATCGGATATTACGTAACCTTCACTTAAAATATTGGCATTGGCAAACGAATAATCGCTGTCAAATGCCAGTTTTACATAACCGTTAATCGGCACGGTATGGGCTACCGTAAAGCCGAAGCTATAGGTTGAATTCTTGCTTATCTCGGTTGAACCTGCGGTTACCGATAGGCCCGTCAAGGAACCGGCGATTATAGTAACCCCTGCCGCTGTGCCCTGGTCAAGCTCCGTATTTGTTGAATTTCTAGTAAGCATGGCAAAGCCATCTACAGTCTGCACTCCCGGATTCTTGATATTAGACAAAACAACTGAAACTGTTGTTTGCGTGTTAATTAAGGTATTTGTGGTTAATATTAATTTACTGCCGCTTAACTCCAGTGTCGCGGCTAACGGCGTTGAGCCGCCCACTAAGCCTGAAGCATATGTAGCTTGAGTCAGGTCGTATTCGGCGTCAAAGGTTATCTCAATCTTGCCGCCTAAGCCTATCGAGTTAACAGTAGTAAATCCGAATGTGTATGAAGTAACATTCAAAGCGACAGTGCTGGCGGCGCTTACGGATATAGCGGTCATGGGAGCTGCCAGCGTGCTTATGGCAGGAGAAACAGCCGTATCAACGGTATTCTGGGTAGTATTCTGGGTAGTGATAGTAAAGGTGACTTGTTTTACGGAACCGGGGTTGACAATAGAGCCTATAACCACGCTTTGCGCCGTGCCGGCAGGCAGCGCCTTTAACGCATTAAGGGTTATACGGTTAGCTGACCTGGATAATAAACTGAATGTGTCAAGCGGGCTGATTACATAACCTGCCCCGGCATTATAGGCAGAATCAAAATCTATGACCACATATCCTCCCACGTTAATAGCATGAGCGGGCGTAAAATTAAACGTGTAATTTGTGGTATAGCCTGCCACAAGGGAATCAGCGCTTGCCGATACCCCGGTTAAGGCGCCGGCAGTTATGGCTACTCCGGCTGCGCTGCCCTGGTTAACTATCCT
>JBAZKC010000022.1:0-4792 GCA_041651035.1 Candidatus Omnitrophota bacterium
GAGAAACAAAAACGTCCTTCTTCAGGGATCCAGAGGACGGACTCGTAGAAATGGCAAGTTTTACCTCAGGTTTCTTATTTGCACTCGCCCAACCACCGTTTCTGTTACCAGAAACTATGCCCATTAAGGCGATTGCACTTCCTGCACCACGCTTAGTCAACTCAACTAACGCAACTAAGCCTAATGCTTCTATTACTACTAAAACACCACTTACTAATGCTGCTGCTGCAACTCCAATTACCGCAACAGTCCCTACAATACCAACTACTGTACCTAATTTCCTTATTGTCTCGCGCCCTTGTCTAATCCCACGACCTGCGATTGCGCGAATCGCAGTCGCGACTCTTACACCGCCAGCTTGGCCAAGTACTTGTGTGCCAAACGTAGACATGGTGCGGTTACGATAGGCTAAGAATGCTATTGTGCCTAAAGCTGCCACGCCTAATCCAATGACAACATAAGGATGAATTGCGGATAATACTTTCATTGCCGAGATGTTCCCGCCTACTAATATAGGTAAGGGTAGAAGGGTATTAACCGTTGTTGGCGGAACATTTTTCGGTATCTGCTGAGGCGGTAAACGAGGCTCTTCTGTAGGCCCCTTCTGTCCTTGGCCACTTACATTACCAGGGAGTTGACCTCCGGCTAACTGGCCGTTCCCAAAGAAGATAGGCTTAATTTCCTCGGGCCTTAACCCTAATGCCTTGGCCATCTCAGGAGCATACTTATTCTCAAGAGCATAATTGGCCCCTGCTAAGTCTTTTTTGGCGCTAAAATATGCCTTAACGATCTCAGGCAACAACTTAGCAGACTGCAATTTCTTATTATTCTGCAGAACATTGGCTAATATCCTATTGAATACGTTAGATTTATCCAAGTTGGCCTTGGCTTTTACAAAAGTACCCTCAGCTATTCCGTATTCTTCTTTTGCCTTATCTCTTAATTGAGCAGCATTACTATCTTCTCTTAAATATTCTTTCAATAACCTTGTCTTAGCTAAGGAATAACTGGATATGGGGCTAGCTAAATTAAGCAGCTCTTTAAACGTTACATCTTTAAATGCGCCGTTTGCCTGCTGAATGAATGCTACTAATGATATAAAGAGGGTATAATCTTTTAAGGTAAGGCCATTATCTACAAAAGCCTTGGTTGTTCTTAAATTCTTTTCTAGATCAGGTTGTTCTTTAGAAATATCTATGCCAAACTTAGCAAGCGCATCTAAATTACCGCTACCGCGGAGATTATCAAAAATTGCGATAGAATCACCTTCTGTCATCGCCTCAGTAACAACGAAGGTTAACTTTTCAAGATTAACTTTATTATCGGAGTTTATTTCCTGGGTGTTTAAACCTAATGCCTGAGCCATTAAGGTTAATTCTTCGCCAGAACGTTTTGCGTTCTCTTGATAAATCTCAAGCGCCCTCTTACCAGACTGAGTCATGGTCTGCGTTCCAACGTAAGGATTAACTTTAATAAAGCCGTTTAGCGGATTAGTAAGCCAATTTTCTGTATTAATTTTAACGTTAATATCGGTTATTGATCTAAGGGTATTATCCAATTCTAGCGTGGATTTTTCGGCGTTGATAGCCTCAACAGGAGAAGCTTTATTGCGGCCCTGGTCACGAACGGCTTCTGTAGCAGCAACTTTATCTTTATACTCTATAGGATAACGCTCCTGAATCTCCTGGCTTAATTTCGATATCTCTTCAGCGCTAAATTTATTATCCTGAATATTAGCGACCTGTTGAGTTTTGCCAAACTCCAAGCCCTGCTTTTTCAAAATCTGCTTGGCATATTCTCTGGAACGATTTACTTCTCTCTGGCCATAAGCGGATTCTGACGCCAGGCCTTTATCATTATAAAGTTTGCTGCTCGATTCTAAGAAACTATTCCTCTCTGCTACGCTCATCCCCGGCGTCTGCACAGGATTTAACGGGTCAACATATACTTCAAAGCTTACTACCGGAGCTCTCCTGGAACGTCCCAGCGTATTAGCAGGCGCTAGAGTTAAAGGATTGCTTCCGCGGGCTAGCTCCTGTGATAATTTATTCGCGCCTCTTTGCCCAGCTACTTTCACATAGACTTCATAAGCTTCCTGCGGCAATTCCAGCGGGAATATGTTTAAACCAGCTTCTATAACAGTAGTAACAAATATAATCGGTTGCTTACCATCATTATTGCGGATTAGATCTTTTAGTGTATCCGTCTGCTTTTCTTTGAGACCTACATCCCTACCGGTCATACCGACAACAACCGTATCCTTAGGTATTACCCCATCTGCCCTTAATTCACGCAACTTCATGCTTATATATTCTGAAGAGCTGCCTGCCTCAACATCAATAGCAATAGTAGGCTGCTTGGCCTTACCTATATATTGCTGTAAGTTTTTAACTGTGCTATCAATAATTCCATCCAGAGACGCATTATATCCAGCTTTATTTGCGGAAACAGGGATTATCTTTAAGCGTTCATCTAATCCCGGCCTTTCACCGATCTTCACAAATTTATTAAAGCCTAATACATCTTTTAAAATAGGTTCTACGGGTTCCAGATTACCAGAAATAACACTTACCTTCTCTGTGCCTATCTTAGCTAAATGGCTGTAGATATCCGCGCTTCTACCGCTATCGCGCGCTAAGTCCATCATTACTATTGCATCTGAAAAACCTAAAGCAACAGAAAGCCCTGCTGCCTCTAATTGGCTGGAATAAACATGGTGCGGACGAGAATTTCCTCTATCGGCGATAGCAAAATGCGGCATCTCTAAGAAAGAGCCTTCTTCGGTTACCTTCCAATTGCGGCCTTCGGAATCTTTAAGTAGTGCATCTAAAGGAATATTCTCTGACTTTTCAGGAACAATTCCATCTGCTGTTTTAAAAGTTACTGTCCTCTTTTCGCCTGCGGTTTTTATTGCCCAACTTCTGCCGTCAACAGCAGTAAAGGTATTATCCGGTAAATCATAAGGAATACTGGATACCTTGTAATAATCTCTTGTCCCTACTTTCATCTCAGTGCGTAAGGCCATCTCTAAAGTAGCATTCACAATAGCTTCTGCTTTTTCATTAAATTTGATATGGCTAAATTGCGGATTTGCCTTTATTTTAGCTAACGCATCCTGTTGTACTTTAGGATCAAGCTTATATATGGGGCCGGTATCTAAATCTATTTGCTGAATAATTTCGGGATTAGCCCTAACGCTAGTTCTTATTTCATCCCGGGCAAATTTCATTATCTCAACCATATCCTGAAGCCGCTTGTAAGCTTCCGGATAATTATCGCGGAATAATTCAGGTAAAGGGCTCTTGCCGGTAGTGGTTCCTGCGGAAGTAAAGACTATTTCGGCATCATCGTAGGTAATCGTATCGCGAGGGCCTAATTTTAAGGATAGAATATTGTTATTTAATTCTGTGCTCTCTCTGGCGTGGGCATCCAAGATAATAATGCCGTTTAATTCTGCCAATTCTTTATTCTTAGATACGTCCTTATCTCTTAAGATAGTAACGGGTATACCAAATTCCTTGGCAGCTTTTAAAGACGGCGCGTTTTCATAGTTGGGTATGTTGGTTTGCGTAGGAAGAATAATCAGGTGCTTAGCAAGAGGCTGGCCTTGGCGCATTGATATTAAAATTTGCGCGACCCTGGCTATTATTTCCGCGTCAGTCTTTCCTTTTTCATAAGGAACTTCCAAAACTATGCTCTCATTACGCATTAACTCCAGAGCAGCCTGGGTCTGCTCAACGCGCGACTCAAATACCTTGTTCGGCTGTTTCTCAAACTCATTCTTTGCCCAAGAGCGGGCTATAGTCAAAGCTATTTCATCCTCAGCTAATCCTTTATTTGCTAAGTAATCCCACATCTTATCCTGCATCAAGCTGCCAGGCTTTAAATAAGGGGAAACTTTTTCAGAAAGAGCATTAATTTTCTGTGCAGCATCCGAAGTTATTTCGGTTTTCTGCCAAACATTCTTTTTCTCTACTGTTAAACCAGCATTATCCTTTAAGCTTATTTTAATCTCTTTATTAGTCCGATCCTCTATAGCCAATGTATGCTTCGGAGAATTTATTTCTCCTTTATAGAAAAGGTCATTATATGTCTTATAAGCACTAGAAATTTCTTTATATCTTTCTTGGGCAGCCTCTTTTTGTTGTAAATCAGTATGGCGATCGGGATGTGTTTCTAAGGCTAACGCGCGGAATCTTCCCTTAACCTGGTCTCTGGTGGCTTTCTCTACATCTATTCCGAGAACTTTATTAATTTTTACTACAGCTTGTTTTTCCGGTCTAAGAACAGGTTGCGGCAGCATAAATAAAACTACCCAGCTTAAAATATCTCTCTCCTCTTTAGAATAACCTGCGCTCTTTAATCCTCTCTCAATACCGGTTACTATACCCGCGGTCTTAGCTAATCCTGCCACCTTAGCTAAACTAAGGTTTGCTCCAGCATCTACCCAAGCCTGGCTGATTAAACCGCGGCTCATCCAAATATTCCCCACCTTCTTGCCAAATACATCCGCAGAATAAACGTTACTTAAAATTTGTCCGGCTTTGGTATCAGCTATCTTTGCTTCATTAAATTTTATTGTTTCTGCTAAAGATCCTTTCTTTGCTATCTCTGATGGGCGGGAGAAAAGATAAACCGCAGGCCCCATATAAAGACCATGCTTAAACGAATCAAGCATTGCAAAACGACCATCGTTATCTCTCGCGGCAATTACCGTTCCGGCATGATTCAGCCATTGTGATAAACTTCTAAAATCAAATTGCGCAACCGGAACTTTGTTTCCTGTAAGGCT
>JBAZKC010000023.1:0-4416 GCA_041651035.1 Candidatus Omnitrophota bacterium
GATAAGCCATAAAGGCGCTGAAGATGAAGGCCGTAGCTATACTTATGATTCAGGCGTCGGCCTTAGTGTTATCACCTATGCTAAAGAATATAAAAAGTCAGAAGAAATCATAGAAATTTTACAGGACCTCTGGCGGGAAAATAAAGGTAAAGGTTTATTTAATGCGTATAATATCTTTTCTACTCTTCCGGCCGAAACACAAGCAGGCGCCGGCCCCAATGCTTATATTCTTTCCGGTGTTGCTGATTATATTTATGGGACTAAAGATACCAGGCATCTGTCTTTTGCCATAGAAATTGGCGATTATCTCCTGTCTTTGCAGGATAATGACCCAACACATAAAAATTCTTACGGCGCATTCAGGATGAATCCAGCATCCCGCTATTTCTCTACAGAAGAGAACATTTCGACTCGAGCAGCCTTGCGTAAACTTTACCAGGTCCTTAAGATTTATAATCCGGAAGCAGCGGATAAATATAAGGATGCTTATGGTAAGACAGAGGCCTGGTTAACTAAGGCAGTATGGCCAGGCGCTCAATATTTCTATGTGGGCTATGATGAAGCATCGGGTAAATGGACTGAGAAGATGGCATCGGATATCGGCTTCTTAATAATAAACTCTTTCAACGATGAAGAATTAAAACAGCTCTTTGGGATGACTAAAGAAGTAATCAAAGAAACAGAGGATAAATATTTTAAAGTTACCGTATGGGTTGAAGGCATTGGCTACGTTACCGGATATGATTTTACCGACGCTAAAGGCCGACAGGCAGCAGGGAGAGAAGAGATGATTTCTGTAGAATGGACCCTACTTTCTCAGGACCCTTACTACATTCAGGAGATGGAGAAACTCAAAAATAAAGATGGCTTCTTGCCTTACGCTACCTTAGAAGGCGCAGAGACTGGTTTTGGCTGGAAAACACCGGTAAGAAAAGTTAAAGATGCGCCGGTATATTCGCTGATTTCTTATTTTATGGATAACTTAGCCATAAATAAAGAGAACCTCCATACCCTGGAAAGAGAATCTGAAAGCTTTAAAACAGATTTAGAGTTTATTAAGAAATTTAAGGCGATTTCTGATCAAAGCCCTGAGGCCTTCAAGAAGTTAGCAAAGAAATTTGAGGAGGCATATAATTTTGAAGGCTTGCTTAAGCCGCGCAGCACCGAAGACAAAGCATTACTAAATGAGCTCTTGAAATTATTTAAGAAAGGGAAAGATTATTTAGATTTATCTGATGGCCTGCAAGGCACAGACTATGCTATTTTGGGTGAACCCACATATGGGATCCTCTATAGTAAAGAAGGGCCGCGAGATGTAAAAGGGTCTATCGAAGATTTTCTATTTGTTGGCAGGAAGTTAAGGGATATTAAATCCGGATCTTACAAGCTTTATCTTGAGGCTATCCGGAAGAATATCCGAAATTATGCTAAGGGAGCCGACATCCTTAATTTAAGTTATGTAAACATTGGCAGCTTAATTGATTTATTCTATTCTCCTTCCGGGCATCTGGCAATTACCTGGGCTCTTAATGATGTGAAAGCCTGGGGCCTGGTAATCCAGGAATTAGAAGGTATGAAACAACGTAAAGAATTCTCCATTTGGCAGGCAGATGCTAAGACTGAATACCAGGCTTTAATCACTAAACTTCAGTTGGCTCCAGAGGCCCCGGCTGAAGAAAAAGCCTCAAAGGCAGTAGAGTGGGCTAATAATTTAGTTAGCCAGGGTAAAGCCCAAGAAGTCCATGATAACTATGCCTTAAATGATTTAGCTACAGCTTTGTTACACGAGGTGAAAGCAAATGATGCTTCAGACAATCATGATAAAGCCCTCCAAGCCGCCAACGAGATTTATTACAATTATCCTATCGGCTTGACTTATGATGGAAAGGGTTCGTTCTGGTCGCCACTGGTTGCTTTACAGAATGATTTTCCAGAGTTGTATAAGGAGCTTACCGCTCGTTATATTGATGAAACTATAAAAAATAACCCTGAGAGCATTATTAACCAGGCTGCTTCTTTGATGGGTAATCTTAATTATGGGGATTATGAAAAAGCGCGCGAATTCTTACAGAAGGTCTTGAAAGTTTATCCTGAAAATAAACGTGCGCAAGAGCTCTTTAATGATGTAGATGGAAGAATCAAACGGTATGAAGACAAGCTCAAAGAGGCAGAACTTAAGAAGTTGGTGCTTCAAGCGAATAAGCTGATGCAGGACGGAGAATATGCTGGGGCCATCCAATCTTTCGAGCAAGCCTTAAAATTAGCAGAAGAGTTACAAAAGAATTCTTTGGTCTCTGAAATAAAAGAGAAAATCGATAACTGTCAGAAAGAATTAGAAAAGGATACTCCGATAGGGAGAATACAGTTCAGCTACGATCAGATAAAAGATACAGGAAAATTTGATGCCGATGATTACAGCAAGGCGATCAAGCAACTCAATGACCTAAAGCCGGAATTAGCAAAGATCACTCAGGCAGAAAATAAGCAGAAAAAAGAAGATCTGCTTAATAAAATTGATAGCTTGCTTGCGGATTATCCGGTCAAGCTCCAGAAAAAACTCTTAGAGGAAAAACTCGCAAAAGAAAAGCAGAAAAAAGAAGCTGCCCAAAAAGCTGAAGCCGAAAAAGTAGCTCCCCAGCCCCAAACAGTTACACCAGTGCCTGTTGTCAAAGTCGAAGCTACTAAACCAGAAATCTTAAGCCAGGAAAAAGAGAACCTCGTGAAGATAAACAAAATATTGCAAGAGGTAAAAGACTCCCAGAAGGCGCAGGACCCGAATCTCCCGCTAGAGGAACAGGTTAAGAATCTAAAAGCTGCTACTGAAAAACTAGGGCCTTGCCAGAAAGAACTCTTGCTAGTCGGTTCTCCAGAGAATGCGGCTGAGAAACGTCAATTAACCACCGCATTTAATGATTACCTTAAATACTTAAGCGATCGCCAGCAGAATAAAGAAAGAATATTAAAAGAGCAGCCTCAGTCTAAACCTGAGCCCAAGCCAGTAGTTAAAGTTGAGCCTAAAGTAGAAGTAAAGGTTGCTCCTCAAATGGAAGTTAAGGTTGCGCCTAAGGTTGAGGCTGCTAAGGTAGAAATTAAAGTTGAGGCTAAAAAACCCGAGCCTGTAGCAGTTGTTCCAGCGCCTGTTGTCAAAGTCGAGCCAGCTGTAAAAGTTGCGCCTAAAGTAGAAGTTAAAGCCGAGCCTAAAGTAGAAGTTAAAGTTGTCCCTGCAGCTGTTATAAAACCTGAAACCAAAAAAGCCGAAGCCCCCAAGCCGCTCACTGCTGCCGAAGAGGAAAAACTTCTCTTAGGGAAAATACAGGCCAGCTTCGAGCAGATCAGCTTGGCCGGTAAAGCCAATATCAATGATTATAAAGATGCCGTTACTTCCTTAAAGAAGCTCTTAAGCGATTTAGATAAAGTTACTTTAAAAGAAAAAGAGGTACTTGTTATAGAGATCAATACTACCATTGCCCGCTACCAGAAAAAACTCGAACCCAAAAAAGAAACTCCCAAGCCCGTGGTTGTTGCGCCGGCTCCCGTTGTTAAAGCCGAGCCTAAAGTAGAAGTTAAAGTTGTCCCTGCGCCTGTTATAAAACCTGAAACCAAAAAAGCCGAAGCCCCCAAGCCGCTCACTGCTGCCGAAGAGGAAAAACTTCTCTTAGGGAAAATACAGGCCAGCTTCGAGCAGATCAGCTTGGCCGGTAAAGCCAATATCAATGATTATAAAGATGCCGTTACTTCCTTAAAGAAGCTCTTAAGCGATTTAGATAAAGTTACTTTAAAAGAAAAAGAGGTACTTGTTATAGAGATCAATACTACCATTGCCCGCTACCAGAAAAAACTCGAACCCAAAAAAGAAACTCCCAAGCCCGTGGTTGTTGCGCCGGCTCCCGTTGTTAAAGCCGAGCCTAAAGTAGAAGTTAAAGTTGTCCCTGCAGCTGTTATAAAACCTGAAACCAAAAAAGCCGAAGCCCCCAAGCCGCTCACTGCTGCCGAAGAGGAAAAACTTCTCTTAGGGAAAATACAGGCCAGCTTCGAGCAGATCAGCTTGGCCGGTAAAGCCAATATCAATGATTATAAAGATGCCGTTACTTCCTTAAAGAAGCTCTTAAGCGATTTAGATAAAGTTACTTTAAAAGAAAAAGAGGTACTTGTTATAGAGATCAATACTACCATTGCCCGCTACCAGAAAAAACTCGAACCCAAAAAAGAAACTCCCAAGCCCGTGGTTGTTGCGCCGGCTCCCGTTGTTAAAGCCGAGCCTAAAGTAGAAGTTAAAGTTGTCCCTGCGCCTGTTATAAAACCTGAAACCAAAAAAGCCGAAGCCCCCAAGCCGCTCACTGCTGCCGAAGAGGAAAAACTTCTCTTAGGGAAAATACAGGCCAGCTTCGAGCAGATCAGCTTGGCCGGTAAAGCCAA
>JBAZKC010000024.1:0-4035 GCA_041651035.1 Candidatus Omnitrophota bacterium
ATAAAAACAGGTATCAATACGAAAGGGCTCACCCATCTCTCTAAGCTAGTCGCGGAAAAGTTTGGCATTCCGCTGCGTCCCAATGCTCCTATAACCGGGGATTATATTTCTACCCACGAATCAGGAATACATGCTGATGCTATCTTAAAAGGGCATCCGGAACTCTATGAGCCATTTCCACCGGAAAGGGTAGGGGGCAAGAGCAGAATAGTTATTGGTTATAATAGTGGCACTAATTCAGTAAGAAAATTATTTGAAGATATGGGTATCCAGGTTTTATCGGATGAAGTTCAATCTCTACGTATTCTGATTCAGGAAAGATTGGTGAAAAATAAGGAAAAGGGTTTGAATGCTCCATTAAGCGAAGAAGAGATTATAAAGATGCTGGAAAAAGTGCGTATTCAAACGCCTCTTCCTCAGCCGGGTCTCTCCTGGATCTACTCTCAAAAAAAGCTCTCCTTTAGGATGCGCGTCAATCTCCAGGCGGAAGCAGAGGATAACGTAGAGCAGGCCCCAGAAGAAGGAAGGGCTATTAATATCTTAGGCCCCAAAGTTAAGGTTGAAGAGGTGCCTGTTGCATACAGGCCTCTTGCTGAAATGCTCAAGCAGGCTATTGCCGCCATCCCGGATGAAAATACCCGTCAAAGCCTGCTTAATACAACTCACCGGTTGATTCTGGTTAAACCCGGCCAAACAGGCCTGGCGCAAACCGGCAGGATTACCGGAAAGAACCTTGTCCTTTTGACCAACTACGGTTCCTACGAAAGAACAAACAGGATCATCAACCATTCTTCGGTTATCCTGGATGGCTTTTACAAGCAAGGCCCTCCGGCAATGAAGGCCTTAACCAGCTTGCTTATTCATGAAGACAATGACTTACAAAGATCCTTCCATCAGGATGAATCCCCTGAAATCACCAGCCAGATCAATTCAGCCATCAAGAATATTATTTTTGCTCAGAAGGAAAGCGCTTCCATCGAAGATGCTTCTTCCAGAACCCCTAAATATTCCCTTAACAATAAGGATGAATTTGTAATCGAAAATTATAACTCTGCCAAGCCATTTGCCAGTTTCTTCCCCGGTATCGCCGGTAAATACGGCATACCGATGTGGGTATTTTATGTTAACCGCGGCCAGGGAATAGTCAGTTTCGGCACAAAAGATAAAGATCATGCGATATTGGAATTCTGGCCGGCAAACAAGGCCTGGCAGATGGCCGCTTCCCACGGCTTCCGCACTTTTATAAAGGTAATAAGCGATGAGGGAACTGCCTTCTATGAGCCGTTTAAGAACGACGGGCCGGTTAAAGATATGCGGATTAGTTCGCACGGCCTGGCGATAACCGAACGTAATCCGTCTGCCGGCATCGGGATAACTGTAGATTACGCCACTGTTCCTAACGACACTTTCGCCGGTTTAATCAGGAGCGTTTCCATAAGAAATACGGGCAAGAAGCCGGTAAAGATGCAGTTGCTTGACGGCCTGCCGCAGATCGCTCCTTCATACATTAATGATTGGCTGCTTAAACATATGTCCCGGACTGCCGAAGCCTGGTTTACGGTTAAGAATCTTGAAAACGGCGTTCCGTTCTTTAATCTTGGTGTAGAAATTGCGGATAAACCCGAGGTGATTCATATAGAAGAAGGGAATTTCTACTTAAGCTTCGTCCATACCGAAGAAGGGCCGAGGATTATAAAGCCGGTTGTTGATCCGCAGCAGGTGTTTGGGCAGGACACCGCTTTCTCGACGCCGGTTTGTTTCTTAAAAGAAAGAGATTTCCAATATCCGGACAACCAGGTGACTATTGGCAGGACCCCGTGCGCCTTTTCTCCTTTTAATATCGAGTTGTCCGCAGGGGAAGAGAAGACGTTTTATACGGTAATCGGCAACATGCGCGACCTTGAAATGCTTAACTCCTCCATTTCCAGGATTATCGCCCCCGGTTATATCGAACAGAAGAAGAGGGAGAACGCAAAGGTTATCGCGGAGCTTAAGGGCAATGCCGCTACAAAAAGCAGTTCCAGGGAATTTGATCTTTACGTAGGGCAGACCTATCTGGATAACATCATGCGCGGCGGCTATCCGGTTATATTCCGCCCGGATTCCGGCAAGGCAAGGCAGATTTTCTATCTTTATTCGCGCAAGCACGGCGACCTGGAGAGAGACTATAATAATTTCCAGACCCAGCCGGCGTATCTTTCCCAGGGTAACGGAAACTACCGCGACGTAAACCAGAACCGCAGGCTCGATGTGTGGTTTAATCCCGAGGTAAAAGAAGAAAACTTAGTTTGTTTTTTCAATCTCCTGCAGGCAGACGGTTTTAATCCGCTGGTGGTAAAGGGAGCCAGCTTTAAGATACAAGAGGGAGTAGATATAGAGACGGTGTTGATGGATTATACGGAAGCAACCGATATCTCCCCGTTGCAGAAATTCTTCACCAAGCCTTTCTCTCCCGGGGAATTGGCTATGTTCATCGAGGATAACGGGATTAAACCTAAGTCTTCCTATGATAAATTTATCTCCTTTATTCTTTCCTGTTCGGTAAAAATCCAGGAAGCCGAGCACGGGGAAGGTTTCTGGACTGACCACTGGACTTATAATCTTGACCTCCTGGAGAATTTCTTAGGGGTATATCCGGAACAGCGCAAAAACATAATCTTCGAGAAGAAGGAGTTCACTTATTTCGACAATATTGAAATTGTTAACCCCAGGTTCAAGAAATATATCCTGTTAAATAACCAGCCAAGGCAGCTCAATTCAATTTGCGCGGATAACGACAAAAAAGAAATGATTCAGGGGAGAGTAGAATCGCCTAATCTTGTAAGAACGGATTATGGCAAAGGCCAAATTTACCAGACTACTCTTATAAATAAATTACTCTGCCTGGCGGCAAATAAAATGGCCAGCCTCGATCCTTTTGGAACAGGAATCGAGATGGAAGCCGGCAAGCCTAATTGGTATGATGCTTTAAACGGATTGCCCGCGCTTTTCGGTTCTTCGCTCTGTGAAACCTTCGAGCTAAAGAGGCTGCTTATCTTTATCAAAGATTCCCTTGAACAGGCAGCTATAGATAATTTGCCCGTAACAGAAGAGGTCTATAGCTTTTTAGCCCAGCTCAACGATTTAACCGGGGAATATTTTGAGAGCGCAGCGGCTGAAAAAGATTATGCCTATTGGGATAAGGCGTATTCGGCTAAAGAAGAATACCGCCTGAAAACAAAATTTGGTTTTAGCGGCGCAGAAAAAGAAGTATCTGCCAATGAATTAATCCTAATCCTGGATAACTTTTTAAGAAAAGTAATCTCCGGTATTGATAAGGCTTTCGACAAACAACAGAATACCTACCCGGCTTATTTTATCAATGAAGTTACTAAATACGAAATCCTTGATGGCCAGCACATAAGGCCTCTGGTTTTTACCCGGAAGCCGCTACCTTTATTCCTGGAGTCTTTTGTGCATGCCTTGAGGACAACCGGAAGCGTAGATAAAGCGCAGGCTTTATATGGAGCAGTAAGAAATAGCGGGCTTTATGATAGAAAGCTCAAGATGTATAAAGTATGCGATTCTCTTAAAGAGATGCCTGAAGAAATAGGAAGATGCCGGATATTCCCTTCAGGTTGGTTAGAGCGCGAATCTATCTGGCTGCATATGGAATACAAATATCTTTTGGAAACGTTGAAATGCGGGCTTACGGAGCAGTTCTATGAGGATTTTAAATCTGCGCTCATTCCATTCCAGAATCCCGAAAGATACGGCCGCAGCATACTGGAGAATTCTTCATTTTTGGCAAGTAGCGCTTATCCCGACGAGAGCTTGCAAGGGAACGGTTTTGTGGCCCGCCTTTCCGGCTCGACCGTAGAATTTTTGCAGATATGGCTGATAATGAACCTGGGCAGCAGGCCATTCTTCCTTAATGAGCGGGATGAGTTGAATTTAAAGTTTGCTCCTTCGTTAGCCGGTTGGTTATTCGATAAACACGGCCAATACAGCTTCAAATTCTTAAGCAAAACCAGTGTCATCTACCATAATCCGGCA
>JBAZKC010000025.1:0-3861 GCA_041651035.1 Candidatus Omnitrophota bacterium
TCTTGCCTTCCTTGAGCTTAATCTCTTCTAATAAGTTTTCTAATTCCTGATGTAATAATTTTGTTTTAGAAAGTGTTACCTTAATGTTTAATAATTTCTGGAGTCTTATCTTTAAGTCGGTGTAGTCAAAGCTTCTTTTAAATTCTTCTTTCCAGTAGGTGACGGCTTCTTCTGTTAAGGCGCTTAATTCTATAACTGCCTGTTTATAATCTGCATTCAACTTTATGGCAAGCTCTGTGTCTCTTGTTAGCTGCAGGCCAAGATCCCTCTCGAGGTTCTGCAGGCCAAGCTCTCTCTGTAGAAAAGGATTCTCTATCAGGTGAAGTTTACGCAACTGAATAATAAACTTATCCGTCTGCTCTACAGCAGCCCGGGCTTCTTTTAGGGTAGTCTGATTAAATGCGTCTTTTAAGTATTGCAGGGTGCTTTCAATGACAGGAAGGGTCTTATTTAAATATTCTAATTGGGTGGTTTCTATGGCTTTGATCTCTGCTAACCTTGCCTCGGCTCTCTGGGGATAATTTTCTTCTGTTACCGGAAGCCCCTTGGCAGCATCCAATACGTTTTGATAGAGCTCTCTGGCCCTTTTGAAGTTACCGAAGCTAAAATCTGTTTGGGCAGCGTTAAATTCCTGGGGCAGGGCGATGAGTTTTTCCAAGGTCTCTTTGCTGGCTTTAAGCTTTGCCTCTAATTCTATTAAGGTAAGGACTTTACCGTTCAAGGGAATCTTTGTCATACCTAATTGCTTTGCCTCATTTAAAATCTCAGTATAGAGCATGATAGACTTTTGGTAATTCTCGATTAGCTCAGGGGTAGTCTTAATTGTGTCTGCACCATAGGCGGTTCCAGTGAAGAAGTCCCGCACATAACTTAAGAGGCCCTTGGATGAAGAAGGGTTCTTCTTGAACTCTTGATTATAAGACTGAAGCCCGGGGGCATTTATTAATCTTTCATTTTCTATATAGTTATATATTTCTCCTGTATTAGTATCTATCATTATAGCGATGAGAATACTGCCCAAAATATCTTTTTCTTTAATAAGAATATTATTCTCTTTTAATTCATCTAAAATATTAAGCGCAAGCTCGCTGGATAAAGATAATTCAGCCTGGCCTCCAATAACCCTCGCCTCGAGATTACTGGTATCAACCCCTTCCTGCTTTAACATAGCTAACATTTTATTGAACGACCCAGGCACATCGCAAAACGAAGTAAAATGGGCAACCAATCCTGTTTTTGTGCTGGGATCATATAGAGTGAGGGCGATGCATTCAAACACACCGGATGTTTGAAGATATGGGATCCTTTTATCTCCTGGCCGGGTAATGCCAAAGTATCCTTCCCGGACTTCAAGTGCAGGATATACATCGGATACTGTTTCTCTATCAACAGAAGGCGTAGGCTTGACTTCTATTAGCCTCTTCTTTTCAATCCTCTCAGTTGATTTTCTAATTTCGGGTAATTTAAAAGTCTTTCCTAAATTCTGATTTACCTTCTCTGTAAACTCTAAAATATTTATAAACTCTGAGAGAGGCTGGGCTCCAATCACTTTTTTATGATCAATATAATAATTCTTTATGCTTTCTGGCACAACGTCTCTTAAAAATTCCTCGTAACCTTCGGTGACCCCTTGGAACTTATCAATCTCTATATAAAGCCTGGCCAGGGTATCGCAGATTTTGAATTGGTGGCTTAAGCTAGCACCTGGATGAGACTTTAGCCATCCTTTATAGTAAACAACAGCTTCTTTATAGTTGTTGATTTGGGCTTCTTCGGCTTTCACAGCAGGCTCGCTTCTCTCTTCAGCAGAGGCTGCAGTTTGATGGCTTTGATAAGAGTGGGTAATCTTACAAATTTCTTCGGCGAATTTAGGAATCTCTTCAAGATTATGAGGCGCATCGTTTATTATATATTCATAGCTTGGTGTCTTCGACAAGGAAAAAAGTTTTCGCGCTATATCCAAAGGCACTTCTTCATCTTTATCACCGTAGATAAACAATACAGGGGATTTAACAAACGGTACCTTCGATAAAGCATCGAAGCGTTGGGTAATTTTTTCTGCTGGAACACACATCCGCCGTATTACCAAAGGAACTCTTTTTATCGAATACTCATAATAATCTGACACACTGGGGATAGTAGATATAATGACAGTTAATCGAAAAGGTATTTTCGTCGCAGCATTTATCGTTACCAACCCTCCAAGGGAATGCCCCATAGCTATCTGATTGCAAGGTTGAATACCATGAGCGAAAACAAGATAATTACTTACTGCATTGAGGCCTTCGTACAAGCTCTGTTCAGAAGGATATCCTTCGCTATACTCATAGCCAGGGTAACTCCACCCTAGAAAGCCAAATCCTCTCCTGGCAAATGAATCCATGAGATATTTACCATCCGAAAGATTAGAGCCTCTCCCATAAGAATAAATAACTGTCGGCATGTTATTCTTGGGCTGCAGAAACCAAGCATGGAGTTTAATATTATTTTTGGGATACTCGATATCTATTTCTCTTAAGAGCCCCTCGCTGAAAGCTCTTTTCAAAGAAATCAGATCGGGATCATGCTCGAAGTTTATACCATTAAGCGCTACAGGCCGAGTCCTTTGGAAAATAGCATGATTTTCGGCCCAAGCTTGCACTCTTTTTAATGGGATCCCCCCTAAAATCACCCATAACAATACTTCAAGTTGTTCTATTGTTATATCCTCTTGCCGGGTAACTATGGTGGTTTCCCGTGAGGCTTTTGGCGTAACTTGCGGCTCAACCTTCTTTAATTGCGGATTTTCCTTCTGGGGCTGGTCCATTAATGAACCTACTGCGTATAGTATGGTTAAGGTAAGCTGACGGGGGTTATTTAATATTAATGTGTCTAAATAGAGAGTGTTTTCATATACTGCGCCATAGAATAAGCTATACGGCCCGGCTCTTAGATGGCCTTCCTCGGGAAGAAGTTCATTTAGCTTAGTAAGCCCTTGTTTGGCTTCTTCGGATTTAAAGGTGAACTTGATGACTTTCGATGCTTCGGATTTAGCCTCTAAAACAGAAGGCAGTTCTTTTATAGGATACTGCTGGTAACCTTTCTCACGGATCTCCTGAGCTACCTGCCCTTGTGTTACAGGCAGATTTGATTTAGAACGGACGGGATATTGAAGCCTGCCCCCCATCTTCTGACAATGATCAATCCAGGATCGTATATTTGTTTTCGTCTCATTATCCTGCGCTAATTCTAAGGCCTGCTTGTAATAAATCAACGCATCTGTATATTCGCGTCTGATCTTACAATCATTTGCCTTTTCCATTAATGCATCGAGATCGGGCTCTTCAGCATAGAGAGGCCCGACAATGAAGTCCCCAAGACGGCTTAAGAGGCCCTTCTTAAAGGAGGAGTCTTGTTTGGACTGCTTTCCCAGCAGCTTTCTGGCTTTCCTGAGCATTTCCTGCAGGCCAGGCAAGGCTTTATTAATGTTGGATTTTTTCTTGCCTTCCTTGAGCTTAATCTCTTCTAATAAGTTTTCTAATTCCTGATGTAATAATTTTGTTTTAGGAAGTGTTACCTTAATGTTTAATAATTTCTGGAGTCTTATCTTTAAGTCGGTGTAGTCAAAGCTTCTTTTAAATTCGTCTTTCCAGTAAGTGACGGCTTCTTCAGTTAAGGCGCTTAATTCTCTGACTGCCTGTTTATAATCTGCATTCAGCTTTAAGGCCAGCTCTAAGTCTCTTGTTATCTGCAGGCCAAGATCCCTCTCGAGGTTCTGCAGGCCAAGCTCTCTCTGTAGAAGAGGATTCTCTATCAGGTGAAGTTTACGCAACTGAATAACGAACTTATCCGTCTGCTCTACAGCAGCCCGGGCTTCTTTTA
>JBAZKC010000026.1:0-3427 GCA_041651035.1 Candidatus Omnitrophota bacterium
TAATTAAATATATGAATTATTTCTTACCAACAAATCGGAGGTAGATAATGAACAAGTATCTTGGTCTATTCCTGGCAATAGTTTTTTTTAGTATTCCTCCCGTCTTTTCCCAGGAAACAGTCACGATTACAACCTACTATCCCTCTCCAGCCGGCGTCTATAACGAACTTTTAGTCGCTAACCGCATGTCAGTAGGTGATACCAACGGCGACGGCAGGATAAACCAGCTGGACCTGCCCACGGATGCAGCAGGTAACCCTCTGCCTAATAGTTTTCAAACAGTAAACTCTCTAACCGACAGGCAGGTAGTAGGGGATGTAAATGGTGATGGCGCTATAAACGGTGGAGATTTAGGCCAGGATGCAGCCGGTAACGCCCGCAACGGCACTCTTACTGTTGCTAACGCCCTTGGTATCGGCACAATAAACCCGCAAGGAGAACTTCACGTACGCTCAACAGACAATACAAATGGCCATGCAAACTTGATTCTTGAAGGGGAAAACCCGGCAACAGGAGCTACTGCGGGCAGTTGGGATATTACAGCTTTAGGTTCAACCGGCTCAAACGGAGTAGGAGCCAATGCCGGCGCATTGCAATTTAACTCAACCAATACCGCAGGAAATACAACAACGCCCGTAACAGTAAGTTCGGGGGCGCCTAATAACTCTATCTTTATTGCTCCTAACGGAAACGTAGGTATAGGTACAGATAATCCGCGAGGAAGGCTTGATGTAACCGCAAGAGATGGCAATGGTAACTTAGGAGGTTTTTATCCGCCCAGCATGACAACTGCGGATAGAAACAGTATACCAGCAGCAATGCTTCGCGAAGGCATGATGATTTATAATACCAACACACATCAACTAGAAATGTATAGGCCAGGTATTGGGTGGATTACTGTTGGGGGTAGTGCGGAAGTTATAATAGTATCTCCTGATGACAGAAGCCAATGGTCTTCCGGTTTAGCTTGTCAGCCGAATAGTGACTCAGAGGGGCGTAAATATTATGCATTCGCTCGTTGTCCGGATGGTTATAAGGTAATTGGCGGAGGACATCGTTTCATAAAAGATTCTGATGCCAGATGCGGATGCGATGACGAACAGTGGCGGTTTGTTGTAGAGAGTTTTCCTTTGGCAGATAGAAGCGGGTGGCAGTTGAATACAGCTTGTTTTATCGGCAAGCCATATGCAGTGTGCCAAAAAGAATGATGTTTGTTTGATTGCGTGCGAAGAATAATGGTCATAAGGTTGCAACGCTTTTCCTGATCATTGGAGTTAGAGATATTTAAGTGTTACTTTTAAAGCGAAAAAATACAAATATTAAAATTTACAGCTAACTTTTCTGTAAGAATTTATAATCATACATTTGGCCATCAAATATTTTTCTTAATCTCAGGCATCCAATTGATTGATTTTGCATTTTTTTATTATATAATAATTAAATATATGAATTATTTCTTACCAACAAATCGGAGGTAGATAATGAACAAGTATCTTGGTCTATTCCTGGCAATAGTTTTTTTTAGTATTCCTCCCGTCTTTTCCCAGGAAACAGTCACGATCACAACCTACTATCCCTCTCCAGCCGGCGTCTATAACGAGCTTTTAGTCAGTAACCGTATGGCTGTAGGGGATACCAACGGTGACGGCGTAATAAATAACTTAGACCTGCCTACTGACGCTGCAGGTAACCCTTTGCCTAATAGTTTTCAAACAGTAAACTCTCTAACCGACAGGCAGGTAGTAGGGGATGTAAACGGAGACGGCGCTATAAACGGCCTGGACCTGCCCACGGATTCAGCAGGTAATCCCTTAAACAACACCCTTGCAACAGTAAATTCCCTGAATAACCGTATGGCTATAGGAGATGTAAATGGTGACGGTGTAATAAATGATTTTGATTTAGCCCACAATAATGCTGTGCCGCCTCAGCTTATAGATGGAAGCTTAACCGTGGCAAATACAGTAGGTATAGGTACAACTACTCCCCAAGGTGAACTGCATGTTCATTCAACCGATAATACAACTGGCCATGCCAACATTATCCTTGAAGGAGAAAACCCGAACACAGGCGCTTCAACCGGAACGTGGGACATTGCGGCCTTGGGTTCAACCGGTTCAAACGGAACAGGAGCTAACGCCGGCGCATTACAATTTAATTCAACCACTGCTGCAGGCGTTGCTACAAGCCCTGTTACCGTAAGCCAGGGCGCTCCCAATAATTCTATTTTTGTAGCTTCAAACGGAAACGTAGGTATAGGCACGGATGATCCGCGTGGAAGGCTTGATGTTAATGCTGTGAATGGTAATGGTACTTATGGTGCATTTATACCGCCTGCTATGACCTCAGCACAAAGAGATTCAATAAATCCAAAATATCCTGGTATGATAATTTACAATACAACAACAGGGCAATTGGAAGTGTACAATCCAACTGGTGGGTGGGGCGCTATAGGGGGTGTCTATGGATTTGGGGGTCTGTTTGCGGGCGGTGAAGCCAATACCGGCCGTGGCAGGGTTCCCGATGGTAGTAGCTATTGCGAGGAGCCAAATCCGGTCACAGGGACGAATAGGTGCGATTGTCCGGCAGGCTATACCGCTAGTTTCTTTTCGCAGATTAATGAGCCTAGTGGGATGTTTGATCACTTGTTTATATGTTGGAAGAAGAATTAAGGTCGGAAAAAGCACAATTTTTTAACATTGTCAAATATTCTGCTTAAAAGATAATGTTGCATAACATCAAAGCAAGATAGTTTCGAGTATTTTTTCTAACATAATACGGAGGTGTTCATGCAGAGTAAGAGCGGTTTTTCTTTAAGTTTAATTCTAATCTTTACCTTTTTTATCCCTTCCGTCTTTGCCCAAGAAAACATAACAATCACAACCTACTATCCCTCTCCAGCCGGCGTCTATAACGAGCTTTTAGTCAGTAACCGTATGGCTGTAGGGGATACCAACGGTGACGGCGTAATAAATAACTTAGACCTGCCTACTGACGCTGCAGGTAACCCTTTGCCTAATAGTTTTCAAACAGTAAACTCTCTAACCGACAGGCAGGTAGTAGGGGATGTAAACGGAGACGGCGCTATAAACGGTGGAGATTTGGGCCAGGATGCAGCAGGTAATCTTCGAAACGGCACTCTTACTGTTGCTAACGCCCTTGGCATAGGCACAACCAATCCTCAAGGAGAACTTCATGTGCACTCAACAGACAATGCAAACGGAAATGCCAATATAATTCTTGAAGGAGAAAACCCGAACACAGGCGCTTCAACCGGAACGTGGGATATCTCTGCGCTAGGTTCAACGGCAGGCGCTGCTGCAGGAAACCTGCAGTTTAACACAACTACACCCGCAGGGGCTACAACAACACCTGTAACGGTAAGCTCGGGTGCTCCTAACAACTCTATCTTTGTTGCTTCTAACGG
>JBAZKC010000027.1:0-3093 GCA_041651035.1 Candidatus Omnitrophota bacterium
CTTCCCAGCTTACCTCGCTTGCTTCCAACTTATCAATAGCTTCGGAAGCTATTGCAACGCATCTCTTAAGTTCTCTCATACCCAGTCAACTAGTCGTTGACGTGGCTGAAGCAGGAGGAAGGGTAACGGCTGATGTAGTAAACGAACTAAAAGCATACCCGGCACTTTCCGCTATCGTCTCTGACGTCAAAGCAACACAGCCAAAAACAATAAGTGTAAACATAAAGGTAGAGGAGTTATCCGATTTGATAGCTCAGATAGCCAGCCAGCAGAAGGTTACACCCTCTAGAATGAGCGCAATCTTTATAAACAGCATAGAGCCTACGGTATTTGTAGAAGGCTTAGCCAAGATAGCTTCTATTGATACAAAGTCTCTTGCCTCTATGCTGAGTAATTATCCGGCCCTTACCCTTATAGCTACCACCTACCGCCTGCAGCACCTGGATAAAGAAGCAACCGGCAAAGAAATAACTCTCAAGGCAGAAGACGTAGTAAATCCCGAAGCTCTCAAGTATATGGAAGATACAGCCAGGATAAGTCTGACCTTCCCAGAGGCAGGGCTTAAGGTAGACAGCGGAAAGTGGCAGGCAGTAAAAGACCACCTGGATGCAGTTGCCAATGACACCGCCCAAAGGGAATACAACTACCGCAGCAACGTCCTTGAATACTTCTTTAATAAATTCGTTCCTCAGGAAGCCAGGGCCTATGCAGAGCTTATCCGGAAAGAATTCATAAACAAAGGTAAGAGCTTAAAATACCTCATATCTTCAGGCATAGGCGCAAATGAGATGTTCTCTCATCTGCTTAGTAGCCTGCATAATGCTTTCGGCGCCTCAGGCATTAAGTGGGTTGTTGTAGATGCGCCTGCTGACTTACGCCTGATACCTCTTGATGCTAACGATGATAACACCATAGTCATTGAATTCTCAAGAAGCGGCACAACCCAGGAAACGCTTAAAATTGCAGAGCTTACCCAGAACCGCTTCACAAAGCGTATTGTCTATGCCAACAAAGGCCCGCTTAAAAGCCTTGCTCTAAACTTACAGAAACAAGGCAAACCCGTTATCGTCCGTAATATCGAATCAACCATAGGCGGAAGGCTCATGCGCCGCTTAACGCCTATGACCTACGGCCCAATGTTACTTAGCGGCATGAATCCTGTAACCTATGCCGCCAAAACAGATACATATGACAAACAGTTAGACTTCAAAAACAAAGATAAAAGCTTAGCCGTGGCTTTGGCTCGCTTCTTCTTTGTCTGGGTAGTTTTGGGCGGCCGCAGGGAAATAAACGTAATGTATAACCAACGCCAGTTCTTGCGCCACTCGCTCTATGAGCTGCGCCAGTTCGTTATGGAAGGCGCCAACAAAAAGAGCAGCTACCCGTTAATTGCCCACATGAATGAATTCGCCAGGGACCCGCATGTTTCAATGGAAGGAGTATTCGGACAGGCCAACAGCCAGATAGCTTTCGCAGTTGTTGCAAAGAAATCAGGCTTTCCTGAAGATGAAAGAACGCTCTCCGAAGAAGACGCCTTAAACAAACAACACGCAAATCTTTCCATAAACGATATGGAATACAGCTTTGCTTATCCGAATGTAGTCAAGTCACAGAAAGTCATGCCTACGGCCTACATTGAGATAGATAAAATGACCCCTGAGGTAGCCGCCGGCTTATCCAGCCTATACGAAGACTTTATTGTCCATTACTGTGCAATAACCGGCCAAGATCCCAACTCTAACCCACAGGTTAAAGCGGTAAGAGAAGGCACTGAAGCCACTCTCGTTAAGATGGCATCCCAGAAAAAAGAACAAACACAGAAAGAAACACCCGAAGAACAGGATTTATCTGACCATCAAGCTATCGATAGCCTTCATTTAGGTCAATTACAGCCACATGAACTTATTCTAACTAAAAAGAATATTGCCGTTGCAACCATACTTGTGCTTTTAGGTTTGGTGATGTTTTTAGCATGGATGATTACCATTGCAGCGGCATTATTTGCATTCTCACAAGGCTCTGTCCCATTTTTGTTTTATATCCGGCTTATCGCTGATTCCTTTTTCCTGCCTATGGGAATTTTGGGGACTTATTTTGTCTGGAAAAATTACAAAAAAGATATTGCTTCCGGACAGCCGGCACAGTACACACGCGTATGGCGCCAAACTTTGTTGTGGACAATTTTGCTCACTTTATTTGCTATTGCAGCTATTCTTGTGTCGGCATATTTTAATATATTTATTTATAGCGCGCCGGATAAAGAAATAATAGATTTTTCAATGATACTCTCATCAGCCATATCGGCAGTTCTAATAGTGCCGATATTAGAAGAATTTATATTTAAGGGCGGCTTTTACAATTTGTTTAAGAAACTACTTCCTGGCTCAATTGGAAAAGTTGTGGCAACTATGATTGTTGCAACTATTTTTGCGGCTATGCATTATCCCAGAATGGCATTGATGGGCGTATCAAGCGTAAGTGTTCTTTCTACCGGCTTAATGATGTTGTTTGTCCTCGGCGTTATCACAACGCTTGCATATGAAAAAAGCGGTTCAATTCTGGCACCTATAAGCATACATATGTTTTATAACTTTTTTGTAGTCGGCACCGGTATAATAATTATGCAAAGTCTGGGTAATCCTGCGGTAGCTTGGTTTTGGGTAAGTTTCATTTTAACGCTGCTGACAGCTTATGCATTCTCGCATATTGCCGGTATTATTAGACATTTTGTCCAAACAAACCCGCAGCAGAAAGCAAGCAAAAACTTAACCAAAGGAAAAATAGCATTAGCTTCAAACAAAGTTTCATCTCCGGCGCCAATGCTTTCTAGACTGGCTTTAAAAGATATTCCTACTGTCAACCTTCCTTCACGGCAATCACAGCTTAAAGCACGCGCACCACCGAGCAGTAAACCCGCAGAAAAATTATCAGCCCTCAAGACAAGCTTTGAGCTTCCAGTATCCGGCATGAAGTCAATTGTTACCTCCTTCATAGAGGATATGAAGCTAGGCCTCTCCGGCCAGCCCTCTGCCTTCGGCAAGGACGGCGTTGGACGCCAGCAAAGTTCTCTCGCCATGCTTCCTGCCTTCGTAG
>JBAZKC010000028.1:0-3083 GCA_041651035.1 Candidatus Omnitrophota bacterium
ATTCCCAATCCTATGGAAATTACTGAAACAATAGCTGTAAGCAGTAAGTCATGAGTGATAATCCAGGCTTTAATTCCGGCCCAGGTAATAGCTGCAATAAACGGCCAGGCAACAGTGGTGAGCCAGGCTCTGGTAAATGCTACTACGGTTGTAACCAGATCTATTGCTTTAACTATTAAATCCCATCCGTAGTAAAAGTCTGCTGCTGTAAAAAGTCCCAAGATACCCAACAGTATAAAAGTTATGCCTGCAGCCTTATGCCCGCGTATTAAGGAGATAATTCCCAATCCTATGGAAATTACTGAAACAATAGCTGTAAGCAGTAAGTCATGAGTGATAATCCAGGCTTTAATTCCGGCCCAGGTAATAGCTGCAATAAACGGCCAGGCAACAGTGGTGAGCCAGGTTAATATGCCTGCAGCAGCAATGATTCCCGTTAAGAAGCCAGTGGCAATTAAAGCTACTATGCCAATTAAAAGCAATGTTAAACCTTTGCCTATTTGTCCTTTGACCAAAAAGTAAGTGCCTGAACTTATGCCTGTAAGTGCAACAGCAGCAGTTACCACGCTAATCGGTATTATTTCCCATAAAGCCAAGGTGATAAGCATTGATATTACTGCAATTGTAACTAGCGCCACGGCATCTTCTCTCTCTCTTGATTTCAATGAATCTTTGGCTCCATAAAGTAATGGCCACACTAAAAGCATAGCAACAATAGCTAAGATACCAGCTTGCATCGCAGCAGTAACAGCGGTAAGTAACCCGGCTTTCACTAACACACCAAAAATGTCAAACGCTACTGTAGCAGTTAAACCAAGATAAGCTGCATTACGACTTATCTTAGACACAGATGCTGAACTTGTTTTTGATTTAGCTTGTGACGGTGGGGCCCTACCCTGATATGCAAAGGCTATCTCGGAAGGCACAAGCAGTGTTTCTCTATCCGGATATAAATTCCCGACACGATTTTCGCTAGCGCTTGAGCTGCTAGCTCCTGTGGCTAGCGGGTTGCTTACTGGAGTTGAACCTGAATTTACCGCAGTATTACCTGGCATTAGCACGGCATTTCTGTAAATAATTTTAGTAAGTATTTTGAAGAAAACGTAAAACACAAGCGGCATAAGCGCGGTGATGATGATTGCAAGCTCGGTAACGATGGCTTCGCTAACTTTTATTTCGAAATATTTGGCCATAAAGGCGGCAATTGCCGGCGCGTGGATAGTTTCTGCCGCAACACTAAAGCCGCCCGCGAATGATGCAGCAAAAGGAAAGACGTTAAAAGCTTCAAATCCAAGTGCAATACTGATTTTATTTAGAACAATAAGCGCTGCTTGCTGCGTAGGCAGTAAGTAATATAAGACCGGGGCTGTTATGGCAAATAAGACACCGACAAGAGCCAAGGCAACAATTGTCCTTTCCAAACTAATCAAGGGATGAGTTAATATTGCTCTACTATGCTTTAATATTACATAGGCTAATGACGCAGGTACTACTACGATAACTATCTGGGTTAAAATCATCAGAACCGGCTGCCAGCTAATAACTTCAAACCAAGCCAATACGCCTAAAGCCAGCAATAACGGCAGTAGGGAGCTTAAAGAAATCATGGTGTTTGCATTCTTATTTTTACTGACCAATAAACCTAACGCTCCTATAGCTGCTGCTAATCCGGTAAATATTCCTAAAACAGGCAGAATCTGGCCTAAGGTTAAGAAATTCATCGCCAGCATAAATGCCGTTGTCAAACTTCCCACGCCAAGGGTGAATGACATTACTTCATTTATTCTGTGGCTCTTGACCGTAGTAGCTTGAATTAACAACGTTATGTTTACCATTGTTGTTAGAATTGCCATATTTAAGAAGAAGGCTCCTATAGCATCAGCAAAGGTACTCCAATATCTTACCGCTTCTGTATCAGCAAAAAGGCTATTCTCGCCCATAAACCACTTGCTGCCGTACCAATACCCATCGAGCAAAAGGTTATTTGTTAAGAATATAGCTCCTGCTAATATCAATAACACGCCCGTGGTAACAAAAAGTATTCCTGCTATTCTCTTGCCGTTGCCGTTACGTGTAAGCTGAATACCTTTATAGATAAATACCGGCCCAGCCAGAAGACGCAGAATTTGAGTAGCGTAGAAACGTTGTGTTCTGCTAAACCAGAATGTTATTATAAATTCCTTAATACGTGCCAGCAGGTGATGACCTAATATTTTTGCCCAGAAACCTGTGGCAATTAAGCCGGCAATGCCGAGAATTATAAGTAGTCCGCCTATTATTTTGTGGTCAGCTCTATAGACTCTATATCCAATGTATGAGGTTAGTATTGAAGCAATAGCGCTGAGTATCTGCAGTATTCCTGTAGCGTGCGCGGCGGCATATTCACTAACTGCGATGGCGGCATCTTTGACGTATGGCCAGACATTGACAAAGAAGGTTCTAAGATGTTCTGGAATGTTGAGAATGAAGTTCCGGATAGTTTCAAAAATACTGGCCGGTATAGCCCCCGTCCAGGCGCCTGTGATAACGAAACCGGTAATACCGACGATTATGAGCGCTCCACCTATAATTCGGTGCTTAGCGTTGAATACCTTAAAACCAAAATATGTGGTTAGCGCTGAAACAATGCCGAGAAGTGCTTTTGCTGCCAGATAATCATAAGCCTTGAAGAAGGCTTCCACATATGCCGGAGTAAAAACCCAAATGCTTGTAATAATTAAGCCGGCGATGCCAAGAGTAATGAAGAAAGAACGTGTGTACCATTTCTTTGCGTGGAAGATACCATAATATAAGCTTGCTACTGAAGCAAGGCCAAGAACTATCTGGCCTATGAGTACCTTATGTTCAACGAAGCCTTCAACCAGGCGACGGCCTAATTCTGCTGCTTTTGTTGCGATAGTTTCAAATACCCAGGCTGGTATAATACCTGACCAATAACCCGTAAAGATTAAGCCGGCGATGCCAAGGGTAATGAAGAAAGAACGTGTGTACCATTTCTTTGCGTGGAAGATACCATAATATAAGCTTGCTACTGAAGCAAGGCCAAGAACTATCTGGCCTATGAGTACCTTATGTTCAACGAA
>JBAZKC010000029.1:0-2917 GCA_041651035.1 Candidatus Omnitrophota bacterium
TAAGGAAGTGCAGGATAGATATAGCTTACGGCAATTACTGCGGCGATAACGAGCGTTGCTACAATTAGCGTTACTGCTGCGACTTTGGCCAGCCTTGCTGCGCTTGAAGAAGCTAATGCCGGGGTAGTTGTAACCATAGCCGGAGCGCTGGAAGATATAGCTCTAATCTTATTCATTCCCCTTAGCATGGACAATGTGACCTTTAAAGCTATTACCGTTATAACTGCGACGACAACTGCTGCTATGGCAATAACAGCATAGGCGATGAATGCGGGGTTGATACCAAACAGTAAGTCCGCGGTTGATTTGATAAAGTTTAAGCCTGAAACGTTATAGAGGTTATTGTTTATAAAATTTATTACTGCCATACGCGAGGCTTCTTTAATGCCTGCAGCTATGGCTACGGTAGCAGTGAGTGTAGCCGCAAGAGAAACGCTGTCAGGATTGAAGCTTATCTCAACATTTTTATCATCTGTTGATTTAGTAAGTTTATCTTTATTCGCTGCTTTCCTTGCAGAGATAAGAAGCGTAAGACCGATAATAAGCGTAGCGGCGGGCACGGTAATAAACACAATTGCCATAATGGTTAGTTTTAGAGTTTTACTAATTACGCTGGCTGCCGAAGAAACTGTTAACGGCAAGGCGCTGTCGCTATTATTGGAAGGAGATTTGGTTTTAACTATTCTATTTCTTACAATTCCTCTTATCGCCAAGAAAATGCTATCCAAGGCTACAACTATATTTGTCAGAATAATAACTGCTGCTATGGCAATGACAGCATAGACAATGAATGCGGAGTTGATGCCCAGGAAGGTTGCTATAGCTTCGATTGTTTTAATACCTGAAAGGTCAAATATATGAGTATTTACAAAGCCTATTACAGCTATGCGCGAGGCTTCTTTAATGCCTGCAGCTATGGCTACGGTAACGGCCAATAGGACGCTATATAAACTGATCCTTAGAGTTCTGAAAATAGAATTTGTTCCAGCGGCGGCACTTGGTGGCGCAAGTCCGCTGGTAAACCCGCGCTGAATTGTCCTAAGTGGCGTGACGCTTGTGGACGCAAAGCTGCTGAATTTGGGTGATACTATTGCAGTATTTACAGGAAGTAATGTTGCTGCTGAACTTGATGCAGGCTTAGTTTGCGTTGCTAATTTACTTGCTTTCTGTGTTCTTCTAAAAGGTAAAATAGCCACTTTAATAATAACTCTAACTATACCGGTTAATATATAAGTAGCTCCTTTGAGAAATTTAACAACTGGATAGCTAAGCATTCTGGCTATAACAATAATTGCAGGCAGTGATACCAAATAAATAAGTGCGGTGTGCGCCAATAATTGCGCGTCAATTGAAATATAGACGTTAAACAAAGCAATGCTGGTTAAGTAATTAACTGCTCTTGAGGTTATAGTGTGGTCTGTGACCAGAACAACTAAGTTGTTTATAAATGTCGGCACATAGGTTGCGGCATCTGGTATAAATGAAGGTAAGTAGAAGACCATAAGTAGAGTTGCTGTGCTAAGTATGCTTAAAATAAAAATAGCAGCTATTACATAACGCTTGCTTATTATGGGGCTAATGATATTTATAATTGTATTAACTGCAGCAACAGTTGCTGTTACTACTATATAGGTAAGTAAAGGTAGCAATCCCGCAGTAACGATAATTATCTGTGCGGCGAGCATCCTGGTAATGATTAGATTTATGTAACCAAAACTGTGGGCGTTTATATAAGCAATTACAATTGCCAGATAAGGAATAACTTTGTCTAACGCTAATGTAATGGCCGGGGTTATTGTAGAAAACATGGAGTTAATTGCTTCCGCCACAAAAATAACTACGCTCTCTGGCAGATATGTCGGCGCATACAAAACTACAGCTATGACGCCTGCGGTAAGCATAGCGGCAATTAAGGCTATTACGATAATTGCTTTTATGGTTTTAATCAACACTCTATATACATTATTTAATTTCTCTAGCGTCAATGTTGGTATTGTCAAAGCCAATGCTATTACCAAAACAATAGCTAATTCCGTTAAAAGCATTAATACCGGCTGCCAGCTAATTGCTCCAAACCAAGCTAAGACTACCATAGCTAATAAGAGCGGCAGCAAGGAAGTTACAGTAATTATTTCTTTTTGATTGCTGTTATTTTTCAATAATAATCCAAGTAATCCTATAGCAGCCGAGAGAAGTGCAAAAACACCCAAAACAGGTAATATCTCTAAACCCATTAAATAACCTGTTGCAACCAGTATTGACGATGTTAAAAATCCCATACCTAAGGTAAAAGACATTACTTCATATGCCCTGTTACCATTTACATATGTGGCTTGAGCCTTTAAAGAAAGGGCTAACAAGATTTCTGTTATTCCCAAGCCGCTCATAACCACTCCGGCCCAAGATAAAAGCGATATCTGTAAATAATGGCCGGCAATCTGGAAAATTCCGCCGGCTATTAATAATGCGCCTGCTGCGACAAAAACATAACCCATAACTTTGTTGCCGGTTTTTGAAAGGTTAATGCCTTCATATGTAGTTATTGCTCCTAAAATCAGGCCGATAATTTTTATACCTAAATAACTTTTATGAGTCAAACGATAAAGAATCCACGGCCAGGCAGTTTCAATGAGCCAGGCTCTGGTAAATGCTACTACGGTTGTAACCAGATCTATTGCTTTAACTATTAAATCCCATCCGTAGTAAAAGTCTGCTGCTGTAAAAAGTCCCAAGATACCCAACAGTATAAAAGTTATGCCTGCAGCCTTATGCCCGCGTATTAAGGAGATAATTCCCAATCCTATGGAAATTACTGAAACAATAGCTGTAAGCAGTAAGTCATGAGTGATAATCCAGGCTTTAATTCCGGCCCAGGTAATAGCTGCAATAAACGGCCAGGCAACAGTGGTGAGCCAGG